>NZ_JBFRCH010000179.1:0-200 GCF_040965635.1 Paraburkholderia phymatum | reverse complement strand
GCCGATTCGAATGGCGCGATCAAGGCGGAGGGGAGTGTCCCGGTGAACGCCGGCGTGCAGACCAACCAGAACCCCTGTACGTCGCCGTGGTCGGGCTACGGCGCGCTCACGGCCACGCGGCGCGCGAACTGCGGCACGCTGCCGCACAGCGGCACGCGTCCGACGGGCATTGCGACGTTCGGCGTGCAGCCGAACCTCAC
>NZ_JBFRCH010000178.1:0-216 GCF_040965635.1 Paraburkholderia phymatum | reverse complement strand
CCAGATGATCCAGCTGCGCTCGGTGATGCAGGCCGGCAAGCCGAACATGAAGCTGTTCTTCACGGAAGCGGGTACGAGCTATGACCCGGGCATCAACTACGGCCCGACGACGCCGTCGCAGAACCAGCTGTTCGCACATGCTGCCGTTGGCGTGCGCTCGCACATCATCGTGCTGGGCGGCGGCGCGCAGATGACGACGCTGTTCTTCGGCCCCGA
>NZ_JBFRCH010000177.1:0-230 GCF_040965635.1 Paraburkholderia phymatum | reverse complement strand
CGGATTCGTCAGTCGGATATTTTTGCGGAAATGACCAAGATTTGCGGAAATCGCGTAATCCGTCAAACCGTTGCGTGATGTGGCTTTGGAGCCTGTTTGATATGACGGATCACCGGATGAGGAGTCCAGATCAATAATCCGTCAAATCAAACGTTTACGCTATTTTTCTTTCCGCAAATACGGCTTTATTGATCGTCAGAAACCCCTATAAAACCGGCTCAGAATTATTT
>NZ_JBFRCH010000176.1:0-252 GCF_040965635.1 Paraburkholderia phymatum | reverse complement strand
GCGCCTTGCTGACGAACTCCGGCCCGTTGTCGACCTGAATCAGATTAGGCCGCCGTCCCCGCTGACGTAGCTGCTCCAGAACGCGCGCGACTCGAGCGCCCGTGAGCGAGAAGTCGACCTCGATGTGTGGGCACTCGCGGTTCCACGCGTCGATGATGGTCAACATGCGAATGCGTCGGCCGTGCGCCAGCGCGTCAGCAACAAAGTCCATCGCCCAGCTTTCATCTGCGCCGTCGGGCGTCGGCATGACCA
>NZ_JBFRCH010000175.1:0-253 GCF_040965635.1 Paraburkholderia phymatum | reverse complement strand
GACAACCTCCGCGAGGGCGTTATTACGCCCGACCTGTACGAGCCGGAGATCAACCGGCTTTACGCCGCGATGCTCGAGCATTACGGCGTAATCGCCGATCCTGCCCGGGTACGCGATCCGAATCGAAAGGGTGCCGTAGAGAACGCGATCCAGCATACGCAGAACACGGCGCTGACTGGCCGGCGCTTCGAGTCGCTCGAGGCCCAGAACGAATTCCTGATGCACTGGGAGGAGAACTGGGCAGCCAAACGCA
>NZ_JBFRCH010000174.1:0-253 GCF_040965635.1 Paraburkholderia phymatum | reverse complement strand
CTGGCCAGGCCGGGTTTCCGCCAGATTCTCCCGAATGGCGGCCTGCGACGTTCGCGACGTCGCCTTCCCGACAAATCGCGCGCCCTTTGTCGCAAACGAAATGGGCAGCACCGGGCAGCGTGCCCGTATAGCCTGCCCGGCGTTGACCCTGGCATTCATTGGTACGGATGTTGCAAAGTTCCCGGCCATCCCGCCGAGGATGTGCGAACCAGCGCCCGGTCCGCGCGCATGCAAGATCCATCAAAGAGGAATA
>NZ_JBFRCH010000173.1:0-254 GCF_040965635.1 Paraburkholderia phymatum | reverse complement strand
CCTGCCTCGGCCTCCTTCAGGAACCCGATGATTTGCTCTTCCGTAAAGCGCTTCTTCATGTTCGTCTTCTTCTCCGAAAACGAACTTTACTAGGTTCCGGCTGGCCCTGTTTGCTGGGGGCAGGTCATGCTCACCGAGGTCTGACCTATATCGCCATCATGCATGCTTGCCTTGTGCAACCGTTGTGTGAGGAGAGGATTTCGAACGATTCGATACGCTGTTCATGTTGCGGTAACTGGTGAGCGGTAAGCGCG
>NZ_JBFRCH010000172.1:0-255 GCF_040965635.1 Paraburkholderia phymatum | reverse complement strand
GCGGAAAGTATTTCCTGTTCTGCGACAACGTCGATCTGTCCAGACGCTATCAGGTGCCGTACAACGGAGCGGTGTTCTACGTGCTGCCGATTGTGGAATCGACTGTCTACAACGAGATGCTTGAGCTCCTGCATCTGGAGAAAAGCGAGCTGAAAAGGAAAGACACGGCTGGCAAGCTCGACGCGGTCGCCGACGCCGCGATCCTCTTCGATCTGCCGTTTGACACGATCAGCTACGCGGACGGACTCGAAGCGA
>NZ_JBFRCH010000171.1:0-255 GCF_040965635.1 Paraburkholderia phymatum | reverse complement strand
TTTGGTCAGATAGCCCGTCGCGCCCGCGCGCAATGCGCGCGACGCCACCTGCGCCTCGTCGTGAATGCTCAGCACGAGTACGGGCAGCGAAGGCTGCTCTGCCCGTACTCGACGGATCAGATCGACGACGCTGATGCCGGGCATCGTCATGTCGAGCAGCAGCAGATCGACGACGCAACTGCGCAGCTTGTCGACCACTTCTGCCCCTTGCGCCGCTTCCGCCACGACGACGATATCGCTCGTGGTCGCGATGAT
>NZ_JBFRCH010000170.1:0-255 GCF_040965635.1 Paraburkholderia phymatum | reverse complement strand
ACAGCACTTCATGCGGCGGCACGTCGCCGCGCTGTGTTTCGAAGACCATGGCATCGACGAGTTTCGGATCGATGAAGCGGCCACCGTCCGCGAGCTTGCGGATCGCCGCGAGCAGCACGTCCGGATCACTGTCTTTGGTCAGATAGCCCGTCGCGCCCGCGCGCAATGCGCGCGACGCCACCTGCGCCTCGTCGTGAATGCTCAGCACGAGTACGGGCAGCGAAGGCTGCTCTGCCCGTACTCGACGGATCAGAT
>NZ_JBFRCH010000169.1:0-255 GCF_040965635.1 Paraburkholderia phymatum | reverse complement strand
AAAGAGGACTACTAATGACGGACACGATCAGCCACCATGAACTCGATGAAACCCCGTTGACCCGTCTGCAACACCAGGGCCGACTCCTCAACGCGGTCTTCAAGGGACATACGAACGCGCCTCGCCGAATCGGCTTTCGCGGCGAGCTCGCGCTACGCTTCGGGCCGCGGCTCGCCGACGAGGCGCGCCCGCCCGAGCTTTCCTGCGAACAGGTCATGGCCGTAGCGGACATCGGTGCGCCGGACCTGCCGTTCT
>NZ_JBFRCH010000168.1:0-255 GCF_040965635.1 Paraburkholderia phymatum | reverse complement strand
CCCCCCCCCCCCCCCCCCCCCCCCCCCCCCCCCCCCCCCCCCCCCCCCCCCCCCCCCCCCCCCCCCCCCCCCCCCCCCCCCCCCCCCCCCCCCCCCCCCCCCCCCCCCCCCCCCCCCCCCCCCCCCCCCCCCCCCCCCCCCCCCCCCCCCCCCCCCCCCCCCCCCCCCCCCCCCCCCCCCCCCCCCCCCCCCCCCCCCCCCCCCCCCCCCCCCCCCCCCCCCCCCCCCCCCCCCCCCCCCCCCCCCCCCCCCCCC
>NZ_JBFRCH010000167.1:0-255 GCF_040965635.1 Paraburkholderia phymatum | reverse complement strand
GCGCCCAGCATTCCATCGCCGAGCCGCTCAGGCCGTGCACGAGGAACAGCGGCGTTCCCGTCCCGGCGCGCATGGGCACCAGAATCGGCGACGACGGCAACGATGTGCGATCCTCGATGATCCCGGCGAGGCGCGAGATCGTCGGCGCGATCACCAGCGTCGCGAGTGGCATCGTGTAGCCCGTCGACTGACGTACTTCGGCGAGCAGCCTTGCCCCGAGAAGCGAATTGCCACCCAGTTCGAAGAAATTGTCAT
>NZ_JBFRCH010000166.1:0-255 GCF_040965635.1 Paraburkholderia phymatum | reverse complement strand
ATTCGCTGGGCGAGCTGATCGACGGTGGCGACGCGGCGCGCTTCGAGTCGCCGCGCTTCCCCTGTAATCATCCGCTTTTCATCATGTTCTCATCGGGCACGACGGGCAGGCCGAAGTGCATCGTGCATGGCGCCGGCGGCAGTCTGCTCGAGCATCTGAAGGAGCATCGGCTGCACTGCGATCTGCGGCCTGGCGACCGGATGTACTTCCACACCACGTGCGCATGGATGATGTGGAACTGGCAGTTGTCGGCGC
>NZ_JBFRCH010000165.1:0-255 GCF_040965635.1 Paraburkholderia phymatum | reverse complement strand
GCGCAATTATTGATATGGCCTGCTCGGCATGAACGAGCGCGCGCGGCTGATCGGCGGATCGCTTTCGATCGGCAGCGCGCCGGGCGCGGGCACCACGGTGTCGATTCACATTCCGCTCGATGGCGGACCTCGAACATGATCAGGATACTCATTGCAGACGATCATGCGATCGTCCGTGGCGGACTCAGGCAGATCATCGCGACCACGAGCGATATCGTCGTCGTGGCGGAAGCGGCGCACGGGGCAGAAGTGGTC
>NZ_JBFRCH010000164.1:0-255 GCF_040965635.1 Paraburkholderia phymatum | reverse complement strand
GCGGCGATCTCGGCGGCATTGTCACGAACATCATGGGCAAACAGGCGCCGCCCGAGTTGATCGGCATTCACGTGAATTTCCCTGCCTCCGTTCCGGCCGAGATACTGAAGTCGCTGGCGGCGGGCGATCCGATGCCTGCCGGCTTATCGGACGAGGAGAAGCACGCGTACGAGCAATTGAGCGCCAACTTCAAGAAGAAGCGCGGCTACGCGTTCGAAATGGCCACGCGCCCGCAGACGCTCTACGGACTCGCCG
>NZ_JBFRCH010000163.1:0-255 GCF_040965635.1 Paraburkholderia phymatum | reverse complement strand
TGCACGGCCTGAGCGGCTCGGCGATGGAATGCTGGGCGCTGGTCCACGCACTGCGCAGCCCGCGCCCGGTCTTTGCATTGCAGGCACGCGGCCTGGATGGAGAGCAGCCGACACAGCGGCACGTCGAGGAAATGGCTGCCTGCTACATCGACGAGATGCGCGCCGTGCAGCCGAACGGGCCGTATTCGGTGACGGGCTATTCGCTCGGCGGGCTGAGCGCGTGCGAGATCGCGCGACCGCTGGAGCGCGCTGGCG
>NZ_JBFRCH010000162.1:0-255 GCF_040965635.1 Paraburkholderia phymatum | reverse complement strand
AGCGATCGAAGCATAAAAATCGGTTTGCTGGCGTCTCGTAGCGGTAGCCCATCGCCCGCATTAACGTGACATGGTAGAGCATGAGTGGCCCGAGAAAGCTTCCAAAGCGGGGAAGCGGGCGTAAGGCGTCAAGCGCTGTCTCTGAGGAAAACGATAGCAGTGCACGCACTATGGGCGTTGTCGTTCGCTGACCATATTGCATCCGCAGTTCATGTAGCGGATTGCTCGCAATCGAGCCTTCTGACTCGAGAAAAT
>NZ_JBFRCH010000161.1:0-255 GCF_040965635.1 Paraburkholderia phymatum | reverse complement strand
CTGCAGTTCATCCGCCCAGGTAAGCCGGTGGAAACGCGCACATCGAAAGTTTTAACGGCCGACTGCGCGAAGAATGTTTGAACCAGCATGCGTTCGTCAGTCTCGACGATGCACGCAAGCGAGTCGAAGCGTGGCGCACGGACTACAACTCGGTGCGCCCGCATAGTGCCCTGGGGCAACTGGTGCCGGACCAATTCCGGCAACTGCATCAACCGAAAACCGACGAGCTCACTAACTTACGAATGGTGTACTCGG
>NZ_JBFRCH010000160.1:0-255 GCF_040965635.1 Paraburkholderia phymatum | reverse complement strand
CGTGCGTGAGGCGCATCTTGAGCAGCGACACGTCCATTTTGAGCGCAGTCAGCAACTGGCCAAGCTCGTCGTGAATCTCCATCGCAATGCGCTTTCTCTCCTCTTCGCGGATCGCCTCCATGTACGCAGACAGCTCGCGCTGCTGCTCGCGTGATTCGACGAGCTCCTGTTCCATCCGCTTGCGCCCCGTGATGTCGTTCAGGCCGACATAGATCGCGGGCGAATCGGCGGCGGTCGCGACGCGCGCCGTCGCCA
>NZ_JBFRCH010000159.1:0-255 GCF_040965635.1 Paraburkholderia phymatum | reverse complement strand
TGCTTGGCACCGTGAACTACGCGCATCAGGACCAGCACCGCTTCGGCATGCAGGGCTTCAACGGCAACATCGCCGCGCTGCACGCACTCGGCATTACGTGGACGATCGACGACCGTCAGCAGTCGACAATGGAGCCCAACGGTCCGAACTCGTACACGCCGAACGTGAGCGACCTCGATCCGTTCTACAAGAACAATCCCGACCAGATGCGCATCGTGCGTCTCGACGGTATCCCCGCATGGAACTCGAAGACGG
>NZ_JBFRCH010000158.1:0-255 GCF_040965635.1 Paraburkholderia phymatum | reverse complement strand
GTCGCTTCCAAGCTCGATACCATCGCCCGACACGACACCAACCGGTCCCGGCGCGCTGACGAGCACACCCGGCTTGTTCAGCTCGTTCAAGGCATCATTGATTGCCTTCTGCGCACTGGTGTCGGCTGGCGACGCCTTTGACGCGTCTGCGGACTGCGCCAGCGATTCAGCCAGCGTCAGCAGTTCCCTGAGCTGCGCAACGACTTCCGCCATCGCAAGCTGTTTGCCGCCCGCACCTGGCTGGTCGTATGCCGT
>NZ_JBFRCH010000157.1:0-255 GCF_040965635.1 Paraburkholderia phymatum | reverse complement strand
CGCTGGGCCGCGTCAAGGGCACGCCGGGTGGCACGTTCGCGTATGCGTTCCAGCAGCTCGGCGACGGCAAGATCGTGACGGCCGCATGGGCGCACAACAACAGCCAGTGGCCGACGAGCAATGGCACGTACAGCCAGACGTATTCGACGAGCTATTCGCTGCAGGTCGACAATCCGGGTACGTCGGGCAACGTGACGAAGATCGATGGCTATGGCAATACCACGACGGTTGCGTATTCGAACGGTCAGGTGTCGC
>NZ_JBFRCH010000156.1:0-255 GCF_040965635.1 Paraburkholderia phymatum | reverse complement strand
GCGCCCGCACTTTATAGCCCTTCGCGAGCAATGACGTTGTCACGTTGCGGCCAATGCCACCAATCGCGCCTCCCGCACCCGTCACGAGAATGGGTCCATCATGGGCAGGTTTCGTTGTCATATCACACACCTTTCAAACAGAGACTTCACGTTATTTATGCATGCATATACACACTTATGCATAAAAATGCACGTATGCATACGATGATCAACGCGATGATGAGGTCATCATTCGCGTGCGTTTTGCAGAAAGCC
>NZ_JBFRCH010000155.1:0-255 GCF_040965635.1 Paraburkholderia phymatum | reverse complement strand
GGACGACTACGATGCCAAGAAGTACCGCTCTAAAGCCGGACCAGGTGCCGGCCGATTCGAAACCGACTCTCGATGCGTTCACCAGGAACATCGGATTCACCCCGAACATGATGGCGACCTTCGCGCAGAGCCCGATCGCGTTCAACGCATGGGCCACCCTGCTCGGCTCCTTGAGCAAGGCGCTCGACGTGAAGACGCGTGACAGCATCGCCCTTGCCGTCTCCGAAGTGAAGGGCTGCAACTACTGCCTGACGG
>NZ_JBFRCH010000154.1:0-255 GCF_040965635.1 Paraburkholderia phymatum | reverse complement strand
GCTCAATCCAGCGCCCGCTGCGCGGGCACGGCACTCCCGGCTTGCAGACGTGCTCGGTGCCTTCAACGTATTCGGACGAGTAAGGCTTGACGAGCTGCGGCGCGCTGCCCTCCCATACCCATTGCACCGGACCGTTCAGTTCCGTGCCACTCGCGGACTCCATGTGCAGCCGCACATCCTCGGTCGTGGCAATGTCCCCGGCCTTGAACGGCTTTAGCTGGAGACTGCGGTAGCTGGAGCCGGAAACGAGACGCA
>NZ_JBFRCH010000153.1:0-255 GCF_040965635.1 Paraburkholderia phymatum | reverse complement strand
GCGCCCGCACTTTATAGCCCTTCGCGAGCAATGACGTTGTCACGTTGCGGCCAATGCCACCAATCGCGCCTCCCGCACCCGTCACGAGAATGGGTCCATCATGGGCAGGTTTCGTTGTCATATCACATACCTTTCAAACAGAGACTTCACGTTATTTATGCATGCATATACACACTTATGCATAAAAATGCACGTATGCATACGATGATCAACGCGATGATGAGGTCATCATTCGCGTGCGTTTTGCAGAAAGCC
>NZ_JBFRCH010000152.1:0-255 GCF_040965635.1 Paraburkholderia phymatum | reverse complement strand
GGCCATGCTCGCGCAGCATGTTGCCCAGATTGTTCAGGTACGCCGCTTCCGCGCGCACGCGCACCGAGTGCTCCATCAGTGCGAGACCCGCCTCGTACTCGCCCCGCTGGCAGCGCAGCAGCCCCAGAAAGTGCTGCGCATCCGCCTGCCCGGGCTCGCGATCCAGTATCTCCATGTACCGCGCCTGCGCCTCCTCCAGCCGTCCGGACTGGTGATGCGACAGCGCCTGCTCCAGCAGCCGTTGCACTTCGTTCA
>NZ_JBFRCH010000151.1:0-256 GCF_040965635.1 Paraburkholderia phymatum | reverse complement strand
CTCGACGCCCATTTCGGGCGCTGCGGACGAAAACGTTGCGCCGAGCGCGGCAACGGCCAGCGCGGCAACCGCTGCGTCAGCATCGTTGCGCATGACGGCGGCCACGCGGTCGCCATCGCGCAGCCCCAGTTTCGAAAGCGCGTGTGCAAGACGCGCCACGCGCTCGCGCAGTTCGCCGCGAGTCAGGCGCACACGCTTTCCATCCGCGTGACATGCGGTGATCGCGGGTGCCGTGGCCGGCGCCACCGACAGGTTA
>NZ_JBFRCH010000150.1:0-256 GCF_040965635.1 Paraburkholderia phymatum | reverse complement strand
CTCTCCGTGCGAGACTTTCGCACTTTCTGGCGATGCTTCGTCGAGTGGTCGCAAGGGCTCGAGGTGTCCGGCAGCATCGAGCCGGTTTGCGTCGGCGACGCGTGCGAGCATGCGTGCTTCTTTCCCGAAATCCAGCTCAACTACGCCGCCAATCTGCTTAACCTGTCGGTGGCGCCGGCCACGGCACCCGCGATCACCGCATGTCACGCGGATGGAAAGCGTGTGCGCCTGACTCGCGGCGAACTGCGCGAGCGCG
>NZ_JBFRCH010000149.1:0-259 GCF_040965635.1 Paraburkholderia phymatum | reverse complement strand
CCTGTACGTCGACGTGGTCGGGCTACGGCGCGCTCACGGCCACGCTGCGCGCGAACGGCGGCACGCTGCCGCACAGCGGCACGCGTCCGACGGGCATTGCGACGTTCGGCGTGCTGCCGAACCTCACGCCCGTGCTTGGCACCGTGAACTACGCGCATCAGGACCAGCACCGCTTCGGCATGCAGGGCTTCAACGGCAACATCGCCGCGCTGCACGCACTCGGCATTACGTGGACGATCGACGACCGTCAGCAGTCGAC
>NZ_JBFRCH010000148.1:0-262 GCF_040965635.1 Paraburkholderia phymatum | reverse complement strand
AGGTTCGTGATCTGATGTGCTTCCAGGCAGCGGTGCAGCCAGAAGCCGTCACGCCCGGCTTCATAGCAGCTGCGCACCGGGGCATCGGTGGCCAGATGACAGCGCGCTTTGGCCTTTGCAATCGCCGCGAAGACCGCGGCCGTATCGCCAGCGGCCACTGTGCAGCGGCTCGGCGAGCGCACCCCATCGCCGAGCGAGAGCTTCCAGCTCTTGTCACCCAGTTCAAAGGCGACATACAGCGATCCGGTGATGGTTGTATCCT
>NZ_JBFRCH010000147.1:0-264 GCF_040965635.1 Paraburkholderia phymatum | reverse complement strand
GCATCAACTACGGCCCGACGACGCCGTCGCAGAACCAGCTGTTCGCACATGCTGCCGTTGGCGTGCGCTCGCACATCATCGTGCTGGGCGGCGGCGCGCAGATGACGACGCTGTTCTTCGGCCCCGATTATCCGGGCGAAGTGGGCTACGGTTCGTTCTTCGATCTGAACAACGCGCAGGGTGCATTCGGTGCGTCGAATCTGTCGCCGAAGCCTGAAGCGATGGCCTTCGCAACGATGACCCGCGCGCTCGACGGCACGATCA
>NZ_JBFRCH010000146.1:0-278 GCF_040965635.1 Paraburkholderia phymatum | reverse complement strand
CGTCTGCCCGCAGCCTCATGTGGCCGAGGCGCATTTGCACGTGATCGGCGCCAACGATGAGCCGATCGGCCACGTAACCGGCCATGCGCGATGCCGGCACCGTACGCAGCTTGCGCCACTGGCCATGCATCCGGCCATACCAATGGTGCACCCGTGCGTTCCACGGCAGCCAGCGCTCGTACACGTAGGGATCGAGCAGGCACAGCAGGCCGACCTGTTCGCCAGCGCGCTCCAGCTGTTGCGCGATCTCGAACGCGATCAGCCCGCCGAGCGAATAG
>NZ_JBFRCH010000145.1:0-279 GCF_040965635.1 Paraburkholderia phymatum | reverse complement strand
ACGGCGCTGACTGGCCGGCGCTTCGAGTCGCTCGAGGCCCAGAACGAATTCCTGATGCACTGGGAGGAGAACTGGGCAGCCAAACGCATCCACGGCAGCGCGCGGCGGCAGGTCGAGGCCATGTTCCAGGAGGAGAAGCCGCACCTGAGGCCGTTGCCGGCAACCGGATTCCGCTACTTCAGTGAGGTCGTGCGCACCGTCTGGGACGACACGACAGTGAGCGTCGATCGCAGCAATTACGCAGCCCGGCCCGCGCCGATCGGCAGTCTTGTGTGCGTG
>NZ_JBFRCH010000144.1:0-291 GCF_040965635.1 Paraburkholderia phymatum | reverse complement strand
GCATCAACTACGGCCCGACGACGCCGTCGCAGAACCAGCTGTTCGCACATGCTGCCGTTGGCGTGCGCTCGCACATCATCGTGCTGGGCGGCGGCGCGCAGATGACGACGCTGTTCTTCGGCCCCGACTATCCGGGCGAAGTGGGCTACGGTTCGTTCTTCGACCTGAACAACGCGCAGGGTGCATTCGGTGCGTCGAATCTGTCGCCGAAGCCTGAAGCGATGGCCTTCGCAACGATGACCCGCGCGCTCGACGGCACGAACACGCTGGGCCGCGTCAAGGGCACGCCGG
>NZ_JBFRCH010000143.1:0-295 GCF_040965635.1 Paraburkholderia phymatum | reverse complement strand
TACGTTCTCAGTCCACCCGCGCAGCGGGAAACGCGCCTGCGCGCCATCCTCGATGGCGATCTGCTCGTGCTTGATGACCTGTTCCTGTCACGAACGATTCCCGACGACGCCGGCGCGCTGCTGCAAATGTTGATCCACCAACGCTACAAGCTGCGTCGCAGCGTCGTTGTGACGTCCAACCGCGTCGTCCAGGACTGGGGCGCTTACCTTGGCGACAACACGATGAGCACCACAATCCTCGACCGCCTCATGCATCACTGCCACCTGCTCGAGTTCGACGGTCGCAGCTATCGAC
>NZ_JBFRCH010000142.1:0-297 GCF_040965635.1 Paraburkholderia phymatum | reverse complement strand
ACAGGACCGTGAAACGACTCCACGCCGATGATAGTGCGGATTGCCCGTGTGAAAGTAGGTAATCGTCAGGCTCCTTACACAGCACCCGGCCCCGCCCTCCAACAGGCGGGGCCGCGGTCGTTTACGGTGCCCCTTTATCTCATTCTCTCTCCTCGGCGCTTCCCTTCATCTGACCTGCCCCCCTCGGTAGGGCCAACCGGCTTCTAGCAAAGTCCCTTTAAACCAGCTCCTGGAAAGCGGCAGGAGCATCCGCTGTTGCCCGATGTATCGCCGCGAACTCTGCTGGCGAAAGGTAAT
>NZ_JBFRCH010000141.1:0-302 GCF_040965635.1 Paraburkholderia phymatum | reverse complement strand
AATCGAGCTGGTCGATCACGCTGCGCAGGTTGCGGTAGACGGGGTCGGACGCGGTGATGATCAGCGAGTTCGTCGCCGCATCGGCCTGGATCATGCCGCCGGGCTGGTTCTCTTCGCCGCCGCCTTCTTTTTCGCCGAGGAACGCAGCCTCCTTGTTGCCCTGGCCGCCATAGGTGCCGCCGCCGCCGAGCGGATTGCCGCCCATCGACGATGACGACGAGCCGCCGAGCGAGCCGCCCGGCAGCGGGGGCTGGCCCGAGGTGCCCGTCGACGAGCTCGCGTTGCCCTGGTTGAACGCGTTC
>NZ_JBFRCH010000140.1:0-305 GCF_040965635.1 Paraburkholderia phymatum | reverse complement strand
CGCGCTTACCGCTCACCAGTTACCGCAACATGAACAGCGTATCGAATCGTTCGAAATCCTCTCCTCACACAACGGTTGCACAAGGCAAGCATGCATGATGGCGATATAGGTCAGACCTCGGTGAGCAAAGCCTGATAGTCGGCCCGGGCATCAAGCCCGATATTCAGATGAGGACCTCACCGGCGCATTCCATCAAGGCCAGGGCGATGCCCAATTAACGGGCCGAATATAAGGATGCAACCGATCTAACCGTCAGAATGCAAGCTATCCTTGGCAAACGGGTGGTGCCCATATAAGGCCCGACT
>NZ_JBFRCH010000139.1:0-306 GCF_040965635.1 Paraburkholderia phymatum | reverse complement strand
ACTATCCGAAGCAGCAGAACAACTACTATCAGGTCACGTGGGAGCCGAGCCTCGGCTGGGCCGATAGCGACGCGAACTTTGTCGCGATGTACAAGGCCGCCTATCAGGGCATCCACTCGACCGATCCAAACGCGATCGTGATGGGCACGGGCAATCCGTTCGCCTCCAATTGCGATACATGTACGACGGGCTATCTGAAGAAGTTCGGCGCGCTCGGCCTGTGGAACTACATCGATGCCGTCTCGACGCACGGCTACTGGAACGCGGGTACGTATCCGGCGCATCCGCCTGAACTGCAGGACTCGG
>NZ_JBFRCH010000138.1:0-307 GCF_040965635.1 Paraburkholderia phymatum | reverse complement strand
GCGCGGCGGCCTGACGATTGCAGAGGTATCCGGCAGCCATGACGACATGCTGGTCGAGCCGAACCTGCAGGCCGTCGCGGCGGTGCTGGACCGGGCCCTGGCGAACGCATGACGCGGCGGGGGTTTTTCGCATGCAGCACGATGTCGTTACAGCGCGAATCGCAGGAGATGCGGGGGCCCTTTCGCTGCGTGATCCGGGCCCACTCTTTTTGCAGGACAAAGCCGTGCATGTATGGGTACTGGACGAGCCTGTCATCGGACAGGCATGTTCGTCTCTCGGCCACACGCTTTCGCAGGACGAGCGACA
>NZ_JBFRCH010000137.1:0-318 GCF_040965635.1 Paraburkholderia phymatum | reverse complement strand
ATAGCGATTGCGGATTTGGACACTATATCGCTCGACTACAAGATGCTGCTCGAGCTTGCTGAGCAGCGTTTCGTGCTTTGTTTGCTGATCGGACATGGCGCGCCTCCTTAAGCGGTTGGTCGCGCCTCTAGGATGGCACTATCGAGATAATGTGAAGGAACCGGCGACCAGATGCCAGCAACGGTGCCGGCTCCGCCGCGCTCCTGCGGATTACCTGAACCTGCTGATTAGTCAGCTATGTCGTGCTCGACAACCTCCGCGAGGGCGTTATTACGCCCGACCTGTACGAGCCGGAGATCAACCGGCTTTACGCCGCGA
>NZ_JBFRCH010000136.1:0-332 GCF_040965635.1 Paraburkholderia phymatum | reverse complement strand
CGTTATCTTCATGACCTCGCTGACAGGCAACGAGGATCGCGTCGAGGGCTTTTCGGCGGGCGGGGTCGATTACGTGACCAAGCCGTTGCGCGTCGACGAGACGCTGGCGCGTGTCGGCGTGCATCTCGAACTGCGCGCGATGCACAAGCAGCTTCTTGCACAGAACCGGCAACTGCTTGCCGAAGTGGCCGTGCGCAAGGAAACGGAGGCTGCGCTATCGCAGGCGCGCGACGATCTCGAACAGCGCGTCGCGTTGCGCACCGAAGAACTGGCGCGCGCCAACGCGAACCTGCAGGCGCAGATCGACGAGCGGCGGCGCGCGGACGCGCGCT
>NZ_JBFRCH010000135.1:0-337 GCF_040965635.1 Paraburkholderia phymatum | reverse complement strand
TGATACTAATTGCCCGTAAGGCTTGATCCTATAACCGGTGTGTTTTGCGATGATCGCTCGTGCTTCAGCACGTGCGGGCATCTCACTCCCGAAGGGAGCACGGACACGCTGATGGTTGACAGATCGATGTTGTGCCACAAACAACACAACCCCACCCCTCTTTACGCTTCTTCCCGATTGGCCGCGGCGCTCAAAGGTAACGTAACCTCAATAGCGACGCGGCAACCCGTCATGCCTGATGACCATAGCGAGTCGGTCCCACCCCTTCCCATCCCGAACAGGACCGTGAAACGACTCCACGCCGATGATAGTGCGGATTGCCCGTGTGAAAGTAGGT
>NZ_JBFRCH010000134.1:0-338 GCF_040965635.1 Paraburkholderia phymatum | reverse complement strand
CCCGCGCACATTCAGGATTCCGTCGGAACGTCCATGCAGGCGGGCCGTGCCTTCCGGCGAAAATTCGATCAGATCGCCGTGCGTCCACACACCCGGGTTACGGGAAAAATAGGCCGCATGAAAGGCCACGCCGTCGATGTCGCCATAAAACCCGAGCGGACGTGACGGAAACGGGTTGGTGCAAACGAGTTCGCCGATTCCGGTCGTGGGTGCTCCCTGATCCCACGCCTGAACGTCGAGCGCCAGACTCTTGCACTGCGCTTCCCCTGCATAGACGGGCAAGTCAGGATGTCCAAGCACGAAGCAGCCGAGGATATCGGTGCCGCCCGAGATCGACT
>NZ_JBFRCH010000133.1:0-353 GCF_040965635.1 Paraburkholderia phymatum | reverse complement strand
AACGACCAGGGTTCCGACGATCTGCGCACGCAGGCTGCGTGATCCCGCGAATCTCGAACTGCCCCTGTATCGAAGGAGAACTTGTTTTGAAAGCAATGATCAGGACCGGCTCCGCGAGCATCGTCGTTGCGGCGCTGATCACAACTGCTTCCCTCGGCTACGCACAGCCGTCTGCAACGGAGTCGCACGTCGCAACGCATGCGCGCAAGCCTGTGAGCGCAAAGAACGACGTATCAGACGGTACGCTGGTGAAGTCGCTGCCCGGATTCAGAAATGGCTATGCAACGGTGAACGGCGTGCGGTTGCACTATGTCGTCGGCGGCAAGGGCGAGCCGCTCGTATTGCTGCCCGGT
>NZ_JBFRCH010000132.1:0-356 GCF_040965635.1 Paraburkholderia phymatum | reverse complement strand
ACCGGCGCATTCCATCAAGGCCAGGGCGATGCCCAATTAACGGGCCGAATATAAGGATGCAACCGATCTAACCGTCAGAATGCAAGCTATCCTTGGCAAACGGGTGGTGCCCATATAAGGCCCGACTACTGAGTTACTCGATAAGGGCGGGATCAACAGGAAAGCGCTATCGGCCGACACGGCGGCAACGGCCGATTATTTGCCGGCTCAGGTCCGTCGTCGGGCTTGTACCCGCCGCGCCGGCGGGAGGAAGGGTAAAACATGGCGCCGTAAACGACCGCGGCCCCGCCTGTTGGAGGGCGGGGCCGGGTGCTGTGTAAGGAGCCTGACGATTACCTACTTTCACACGGGCAATC
>NZ_JBFRCH010000131.1:0-361 GCF_040965635.1 Paraburkholderia phymatum | reverse complement strand
GCCTCGTCCAGTTTCCCCTGCTCGCGCTGCACATGGCCCAGGTTGCTGTACGCCTGCGCGTAATCCGGCGCCAGCGCGAGCGCCTTGCCGTAGCTCTTCGCCGCCGCTTCCAGCTCGCCCAGGTCCTGCAGCGCATTGCCCAGGTTGTTGTACGCCTGCGGGTACGCCCCGTTCAGCTCCAGCGCCCGCGCGCAGCTGTGCATCGCCTCCTGCGCGCGCCCCGCCTCGCGCAGTGCGTTGCCCAGATTGTTGTGCGCCTCCGGGTACGCCTCCTTCAGCGACACCGCCTCGCGATACCGCGCGATCGCCTCTTCCAGGCGGCCATGCTCGCGCAGCATGTTGCCCAGATTGTTCAGGTACG
>NZ_JBFRCH010000130.1:0-362 GCF_040965635.1 Paraburkholderia phymatum | reverse complement strand
CTGCTGCTCGCGTGATTCGACGAGCTCCTGTTCCATCCGCTTGCGCCCCGTGATGTCGTTCAGGCCGACATAGATCGCGGGCGAATCGTCGTAGGTCGCGACGCGCGCCGTCGCCATCGCCCAGAACTGCGTGCCGTCGGGGCGCCGGAACTGCACCTCTGCATTACGCAGGCTGCCCTCCGTCCGCAGATACTGGATCAGATGGTCGCGCTCGCCTGGATCGGTGTAAAAATCTGCGATATTGGCCGACATGCCTTCGTCCATGCCGAACAGTTCGCGCAGCGGCTCGTTCGTGTAGAGGATGTGTCCATCCGGCATCGACGTGATGCACAACGGCACCGGACTGGTTTCGACGATCGCGC
>NZ_JBFRCH010000129.1:0-368 GCF_040965635.1 Paraburkholderia phymatum | reverse complement strand
CTCCTGCGTCAGCGGCAAGGCGAGTTGCGGCGCGCTGTCGAGGCGCTCAAGGGCCTGCTCGAACAGCCGCTCAACAATCGCGCGCACCTGCCGGTACCGGTAGACGTGATGGCGCAGCGCGTGATCGAAGGCGCTCTGCCAGCACATGTTCGACGCCGAAGGTCGTGTCGGCCATCGCGGCATGTGGGGCATCGTCGGACTGGCGAAGAGGTATCCCGCCCGACTCGTCGAGCAGGCGCGTTTGCGGTCCGATGTCGCCGGCACTGGCGAGTGCAATCCGTGTCTGGCGTGACGGGTTGAACGGGCGCTCGCTCTCGGGAAGCTCGAGCGAGCCTGGTAGTGAGGCGCGCGCGTGGGTTCGCAGCAGT
>NZ_JBFRCH010000128.1:0-373 GCF_040965635.1 Paraburkholderia phymatum | reverse complement strand
TGCGGCACTTCCGTCAGCGTCAGCGACACCTGACCGTTCGAATACGGAACCGTCGTGGTATTGCCATAGCCATCGATCTTCGTCACGTTGCCCGACGTACCCGGATTGTCGACCTGCAGCGAATAGCCCGTCGAATACGTCTGGCTGTACGTGCCATTGCTCGTCGGCCACTGGCTGTTGTTGTGCGCCCATGCGGCCGTCACGATCTTGCCGTCGCCGAGCTGCTGGAACGCATACGCGAACGTACCACCCGGCGTGCCCTTGACGCGGCCCAGCGTGTTCGTGCCGTCGAGCGCGCGGGTCATCGTTGCGAAGGCCATCGCTTCAGGCTTCGGCGACAGATTCGACGCACCGAATGCACCCTGCGCGTTGT
>NZ_JBFRCH010000127.1:0-379 GCF_040965635.1 Paraburkholderia phymatum | reverse complement strand
GTGACGTCGACGCCCAGGTCTTCGGGCTTCACAGTTTCGAGCGGCTTCTTCTTCGCCTTCATGATGTTCGGCAGCGTCACGTAGCGCGGCTCGTTCAGGCGCAGATCCGTCGTCACCACGGCGGGCAACTTCAGCGACAGCGTTTCCGCGCCGCCATCCACTTCACGCGATACGGTCGCCTTGCCGTCTGCAACCGTCACTTTCGATGCGAAAGTAGCCTGCGGCAGGCCCGCCAGCGCGGCCAGCATCTGGCCCGTCTGGTTCGAATCGTCGTCGATGGCCTGCTTGCCGAGGATCACCAGCTGCGGCTGCTCCCTGTCGACCAGCGCCTTCAGCAGCTTGGCCACGGCCAGCGGCTGCAGGTCTTCATTCGATTCGA
>NZ_JBFRCH010000126.1:0-386 GCF_040965635.1 Paraburkholderia phymatum | reverse complement strand
AGTGACTTGACGGGCGACGTGCTTTTCGAAGTTACCTCATGGACCCTCGCGCGCCGGGCTGTTTAGAGTGAGCCACTCTCAGCTGACCACAAATGGCTCGTTCTTAAAGAACGGGGTGGTCGGTTTCTCAGGCCCGCTGCGAGCGGGGGCCTTTTTTCTGTCCGCTTGCTGATGCGGGTCGCATGCCTTTCGCCCGTTCGGGCAATTTTCGAATTCTTCTGATATTGCCCGCGAGCTGTTTGCGGTTCAATTGTTATGGGCTGGAGTCTAAAACTAAAACAAAGGAATCCAAAATATGGCAGAAGCATTTGATGGCGACGATCTGCTATCCGGAGAACAGACCGGGAAGCAGGCATATTTTCTCGACGTGCCGGGCACGGACAGCG
>NZ_JBFRCH010000125.1:0-387 GCF_040965635.1 Paraburkholderia phymatum | reverse complement strand
ACGGGCTCAGCGCGATATCCACCCGCCCGTACGCCGCCAGATACTCCGCGCGCGGCGACGGGCCCTCCAGTATCAGCCGCTCCCCGCCGATGCCGTGCGCCTCGAAACGCGACAATGTCGCGGCACGCGCGCTCGTCAGTTCGAGACCGTGCGCCTTGAGGTACAGCGTTGCGCCGGGCATCGCATGCAGCAGCCGCGACCACAAAGCGATCACGTTGTCACCGATCTTGATCAACTTGCCGAAACAGCCGAACGTCACACCCTTGCCGGCGAGCATCGGCAGCGGGCCGACTTCGACCGCATCGCGCGGCGGCGTGAAGCAGAGATAGCTGTCGGGCAGCCGCCACGGCTTTTCGACGAAATGGGATTCCTCCCCTTCCGGCAGCA
>NZ_JBFRCH010000124.1:0-401 GCF_040965635.1 Paraburkholderia phymatum | reverse complement strand
GCGGCGCGGGCGTTGCCCCTGTGCGGGGCGGCACCTACTCTTCTTTGCCGCGGCAAAGAAGAGTAGGCAGAAGAAAGCCGCTCACACCGCCAGTGCTTGACGCTTACCCACGGGCTCTCAACGGCCCGGTGTTTCGTGCGGCAGCGTGCTGGCCAATGCGCGTTGCCAACTCACTGGTTAAATGCCTCACCCGCGACATATACCCATGACATGGCTAGGGCATCGAACGTTTCATCGCCGCGTGTCGGTAGTGAATGAGGTTGCTGCGACGTAGAGGACGCCGCCCTCACTTGTAGCGGCATCGCGTAGCGAGAGTGTCCTGGGCGGCGCGAAGGCCTACACACAGTTTGCCGCGAAGGGGCCGGGGATATTCGATGTCGCGGGCCCGTAACGCAGGTGCA
>NZ_JBFRCH010000123.1:0-403 GCF_040965635.1 Paraburkholderia phymatum | reverse complement strand
TACCAGCCGCTTGAGTCGCTGGTTTTCCTCTTCCAGTTGCCTCAAACGTCGCGCTTCCGACACATCCATGCCGCCGTAGCGGCTACGCCAGTTATAGAACGTCGCATCTGAAATGCCGTGCTTGCGGCACAGGTCCGCGACCTTCATGCCTGCATCGGCTTCCTTCAGCATCCCGATGTTCTGCTCTTCGCTAAACCGCGACTGCTTCATGACAAGGTTTCTCCTGCGGCCTTGCCACTAACTTTACAGTGGGATACTTCAGAGGGGGGCAGGTCAGCACCCGCCGCGCCGGCGGGAGGAAGGGTAAAACATGGCGCCGTAAACGACCGCGGCCCCGCCTGTTGGAGGGCGGGGCCGGGTGCTGTGTAAGGAGCCTGACGATTACCTACTTTCACACGGGCAA
>NZ_JBFRCH010000122.1:0-404 GCF_040965635.1 Paraburkholderia phymatum | reverse complement strand
AAGGTCTTTAGGCATCTAAACTATGCCGAGCCGGACGACTCGTTAACATCGTCCCTCTGGGCTCACTGCTGGCATATTCGTGGTCCAGTTCCAGCCTGATCGGCATTGCCTCAAATGCGGCATAGTTGCAGCTACGCCGCTAGCGGCGTAGCGGCAAATCGAGGACATTGCCAGTTCCCAACAGTGTCGTGGCTGCACTGCGCGACTACCTACATGCTCGGCGACTGGCGGGCGGCCCACAGCAGGCCGAGTCAGGGCTTTTCTGGCATCAGCAACTGGCCGGGCGCTACTCTTATGTGATGACCGAGAAGCTTCTGATACGTGTCCTGCGCCTCTCTGGTGTAAAGCCTGACAGAGGCGGGCTCGGGCCACGCATTCATGATATTCGGCACACATTCGTCGCA
>NZ_JBFRCH010000121.1:0-411 GCF_040965635.1 Paraburkholderia phymatum | reverse complement strand
TTGGGTTTCAATCTTTATCTTTACTTGGTATTTCTACCGTTGTTCCTGGTAGGTATGGTTTTCCATCTGGTTTCTTAGGCGTTACAATCGCATCACCATTTGGTTTACGTGTGATTTCAATCTCACTTGGTGTTTCAGTTGTTGGGGTATTTGGTGTTACCTTACCTGGTGTTGTTACATCAGGAACTTCAACTGTTGGTTGACCTGGTTCTGTAATCTTACCTGTACCTGGAACTTTACCGTCTGGTAGATCACTGTTTGGTACTTTACCTTTACCGTCTTCACCGATTGTTACTGTGATTGGGTTTCCATCTTTACCTGGGATTTCTACCTTAGTTCCTGGTGGGAATGTTGAACCATCTGGTTTCTTAGGTGTTACTGTAACGTCACCTGTCTTAGGATCTTGTTCTA
>NZ_JBFRCH010000120.1:0-411 GCF_040965635.1 Paraburkholderia phymatum | reverse complement strand
AAGAACGAGCCATTTGTGGTCAGCTGAGAGTGGCTCACTCTAAACAGCCCGGCGCGCGAGGGTCCATGAGGTAACTTCGAAAAGCACGTCGCCCGTCAAGTCACTTGAATAATCACGCTCTATGATTACAGGCGCACTGGCAGAAGTCTCCGTCCAGGGCAGGTTGTCTGCCGGACAGATCGTCATCCGGGCGGGCACCGTTCGGTGTGATCCGGCCCACTGAATTGCAGGCGGGGCACTGGACTCGTGCCCCCAGGTAACTCAACCTGCGATCGTTCCACGTCACGTCATCCATGCCATCGAGCACGGTGCCGCCTGCGGTAGTCCGGTCATACTGGAGAATATGGGCGCGCGTTCCCATGTCAGGCCCCAACCCATTCCCACTCGACCACACCCGCATCCTGCTGTCCT
>NZ_JBFRCH010000119.1:0-455 GCF_040965635.1 Paraburkholderia phymatum | reverse complement strand
CTGCCCATTCAAACACCATCCTTCGACACTGCGTGATCTTTAACCCATGAAAAGCAACCCCTGAACCCCTTAAACCCGGACATCTCTATCTAGCCGGGAAGCGGACATCTGAATCTGGCCTCGACACAAATGTAGGGGCTACGTCCTAATGTCGTGTTCTGGCTATTTACAGATGTCGTGTTTTTGAGCGCTGGCAAGCTGGCAGACTGCTGCAACCGCTGCGGGGCCTGCCATGAAGCCGGACACGACGCTGGTGAGTTTGAGCATGCGCGAACTGGACAGACTGAAGGTTATACAGGCCGTCGTTGAGACGGGCCTCAAGCCCGGCCGTGCTGCCGAACGTCTGGGTCTGACGACGAGGCAAGTACGGCGGTTGGTGGCCCGATACCGCGAGTCTGGCGCCGCTGGACTGATCTCTTGCAAGCGCGGTATGCCCGGGAATCGGAGACTGGACG
>NZ_JBFRCH010000118.1:0-456 GCF_040965635.1 Paraburkholderia phymatum | reverse complement strand
ATCCATCATGCTCACCACAGGAAAACTCGCGTTCTATGTCACGCTGTTCGTCGTTGCCGTCTCGCTGATCGAGGCGTGCGTGCTCACCTTCAGGAAACGCCGCGAAGCAGCGGGCGATGCCGCGTTCGATTGGTCTGAAGTTTGGCTCTCGCTCGCCGACCTCGCGGGCCGCACGCTTCTCGCGTTCCTGCCGCTGTCGCTCGCCGCGCCGATCCTGGATTTCGCGTGGGAGCATCGCCTCTTCACGCTGAATATCGACACGGTTGCGCTCGTGCTGCTGGTCTTCATCGGCCAGGAATTCTGCTATTACTGGTATCACCGCGCGTCGCACCGCATCCGCTTTTTCTGGGCCACGCATGCCGTGCACCATTCGCCGAACCAGTTGACGCTTTCGTCTGCGTACCGGCTCGGGTGGACCGGCAAGCTCACCGGCCCGGCCATGTTCTTCGCGCCGCT
>NZ_JBFRCH010000117.1:0-478 GCF_040965635.1 Paraburkholderia phymatum | reverse complement strand
TTGCGCCACACATGGCCCGGAAGGTGCTTGGAGACGAGTTGCGCGCAGTGAAAGTGCGGTTCATGGTTGCCTGCCGACAGTGGCGCGAGTCGCAGCACTGAAACCCTGGTAACTTTTCGGAAAGGATCGGTCATGTCCAAAATGAAGAAGGTGCTGTGTAACGGTGTGCTGATTGCTATGCTAATCGGGGTGGCGGAAAATGCCGCCGCCGCGTTGGAACATGAGTGCGTTCCGTTCGACGCGTTTAGTTCTGTCTTCTGTTCAATCATTGGGGACGGCGATAAAGGTTAGCAGGCCGCTGAATTACCGCTGAAGCACGTCATCGCGCAGAGTTCGTGAAGCGTTGATAGATGGACCACCACTTGCCCCACGGAGATCATGCGCGGCGCCGACACATTCAGCGAGAGTCTGTTTTCCATGCGCGAGCTGGACGACTTCGTCCCCAAGTCACATCCGTTGCGTTCGATCCGCGTAATGG
>NZ_JBFRCH010000116.1:0-588 GCF_040965635.1 Paraburkholderia phymatum | reverse complement strand
GCGATCACCAGCGTCGCGAGTGGCATCGTGTAGCCCGTCGACTGACGTACTTCGGCGAGCAGCCTTGCCCCGAGAAGCGAATTGCCACCCAGTTCGAAGAAATTGTCATCGCGACCGATCGGCGCAAGGTCGAACAGCTTCTCCCACAGTGCCTGCAAATGTCGTTCGAGTTGTTCGCGCGATTCGCCGGCTGGCGGAAGCTGTTGAGTCGCGAGCTTGAGCGCCGGATGGTCCCGGATCGCGTCGAGGCATTCGGGATTGCGCAGCGCCGTGACATTGGTGGCCGGCAAGCCGTTGATCGCATCACGCGCGGATCGTTCGGATAGCTTGCCGTTGTGTGTGACGGGCAATGCATCGACTGCGATGATCCGATCTGGAACGTGCGCGGGCGACGCGCGCTGCGCGAGATCGCGACGTATCCGGGCGACCAGCGTGCCCGTCAGCGTGACGTCGTCCTGCAAAACCAGCAGCAGTACGATGCGCGGGTCAGGCGTTTGATCGCATGCGTGATCCGCGGGGCCGCCGCTTTGCCGTTGTTCGACGACCATCGCTTCGCGAATTTCGCGGATATCGTTCAGCACGCGATAG
>NZ_JBFRCH010000115.1:0-593 GCF_040965635.1 Paraburkholderia phymatum | reverse complement strand
GTGCTGCGCATCCGCCTGCCCGGGCTCGCGATCCAGTATCTCCATGTACCGCGCCTGCGCCTCCTCCAGCCGTCCGGACTGGTGATGCGACAGCGCCTGCTCCAGCAGCCGTTGCACTTCGTTCATGCCTGTTCCAGCGGGCGGCCCGCTTCGGCCATGTAATGCGACCACATCCCTTCGAATGCCTCCTCCAGATGGCGCGCAAAGCGCGGCGCATCGCACAGCGGCGAGCCCAGCACCTGCGCGCGCAACCCCGCGCGCAGCCGCGCCAGCGCCTGCGCATCGCTTGCAAAGGCAATCGCCTTGCGCAGATACGCCTGCTCATCCGCCGCGATCCACTCGCCCATGCCCGCCGTATGCAGCAGGCTCTCGCAGATGTGCGTCACAAAGCGGTCGCCCTTCATGCCCAGCACCGGCACGCCCATCCACAGCGCTTCGGCCGTGGTCGTGCCGCCCGGATACGGAAACGGGCTCAGCGCGATATCCACCCGCCCGTACGCCGCCAGATACTCCGCGCGCGGCGACGGGCCCTCCAGTATCAGCCGCTCCCCGCCGATGCCGTGCGCCTCGAAACGCGACAATGTCGCGGCACG
>NZ_JBFRCH010000114.1:0-631 GCF_040965635.1 Paraburkholderia phymatum | reverse complement strand
AGCTTCAGCTTCACGCTCGACACCTCGGCCGCCGCGCCCGGCGTTGCGCTCGCGACCGACTCGGGCAGCAGCGCCACCGACCACATCACCAGTGCCGGCACGCTGAACCTCACCGGGGTCGAGGGCGGCGCCACGGTCCAGTATTCGGTTGATGCCGGCCAGACCTGGAGCGGGAGTTTCAGTGCTACCGAAGGTGTAAACGATGTCCAGGTCCGCCAGACCGACGTCGCGGGCAATGTCTCGGGCGCCACCAGCTTCAGCTTCACGCTCGACACCTCGGCGGCTGCGCCCGGTGTTGCGCTCGCGACCGACTCGGGCAGCAGTGCCACAGACCACATCACCAATACCGGCACGCTGAACCTCACCAGTGTCGAGGGCGGCGCCACGGTCGAATATTCCACCGATGGCGGCCACACGTGGAGCGGGAGTTTCAGCGCCACCGAAGGCGTCAACGACGTCCAGGTCCGCCAGACCGACGTCGCCGGCAACGTCTCGAGCGCCACCAGCTTCAGCTTCACGCTCGACACCTCGGCCGCCGCGCCCGGCGTTGCGCTCGCGACCGACTCGGGCAGCAGCGCCACCGACCACATCACCAGTACCGGCACGCTGAACCTCACCAGTGTCGAGGGCG
>NZ_JBFRCH010000113.1:0-633 GCF_040965635.1 Paraburkholderia phymatum | reverse complement strand
ACGAATCGGCGAACAACCTGCTGCCCGTGCTGCGTCCGCTCATCTCGCCGAACAACACGGTCGCCGCGTATCCGTCGAACAACACGATCGTCGTCACCGACTACGCGGATAACGTGCGCCGCATCGCACAGATCATTGCGGGCGTCGATACGGCAGCCGGCCAGCAGGTGCAGGTCGTGCAGCTGAAGAACGGGAATGCGCTCGACGTCGCGACACAGATGTCGAAGATGCTCGACCCCGGCTCGATCGGCAATACGGACGCGGCGCTGAAGGTCTCCGTGCAGGCCGACCCGCGTACAAATTCGCTGCTGCTGCGCGCGTCGAACGCGGCGCGCCTCGCGGCGGCGAAGTCGCTCGCGAAGCAGCTCGATGCGGCAACGGGCCAGCCCGGCAACATGCACGTCGTGCAGCTGCGCAACGCGGACGCCGTGCGTCTCGCGAAGACGCTGCGCGGCATGCTCGGCAAGGGCGGCAGCGAAACGTCGTCGTCGGGCGGCGCCAATGCCGCGAACGCGTTCAACCAGGGCAACGCGAGCTCGTCGACGGGCACCTCGGGCCAGCCCCCGCTGCCGGGCGGCTCGCTCGGCGGCTCGTCGTCATCGTCGATGGGCGGCAATCCGCTCGGCGGCGGCG
>NZ_JBFRCH010000112.1:0-674 GCF_040965635.1 Paraburkholderia phymatum | reverse complement strand
GACCTGCGCCTCTCGCGAAAGCGAGTCCAATGTCAATTAGACTATGCCGATCATGTTTTGTTCGTTGTGCTTGAATTTGAGACTCATTCTGTCTGGATCGAGCATAGTTTACAAGGCGGCATAGTTAAAGAACTTCGTCTCTCGAATATCGATCTCGCCCACATCGAGATGCACGTCACCCAGGTTGAGACCTACGATCTCGCCCAGGCGAAGCCCGGTGCAATATGCAAGAACGAGCATTGTGTACAGACTCAGGGGGCGAAGCGGAGCACGCGGCGAGGGGAATTGCCGTGCGGTTTCGAGCAGGTACTGTACCTCTTGCTCTGTGTAGATGTGGGGACGCCGTCGCTGTTGCTTCAACTGCTGACCGAGTCGGCGGTCCGGCTTGGGCACGGGAATCATCGGCTCGAAGCGTCGCCACGCCCTGGCGAGATCACGACCCAACTCCTGGCACTGCCATGCGTGCTCGGGCGTCGGAGGTATGGCTCGCCATTCTTGCAGAAGAACGGCCAGAGGTTGGCCCTCCAGATGCGGATTCTTCTGCAGATAGCGATCGAAGCATAAAAATCGGTTTGCTGGCGTCTCGTAGCGGTAGCCCATCGCCCGCATTAACGTGACATGGTAGAGCATGAGTGGCCCGAGAAAGCTTCCAAAGCGGGGAAGCGGGCGTAAGG
>NZ_JBFRCH010000111.1:0-803 GCF_040965635.1 Paraburkholderia phymatum | reverse complement strand
CTTCATTGAAGCCATCAACGGCCTGTTTCAAGCTGCCAAGCGCAAGGCGCGCGGATACGCTAGCTTCAAAACCATGCGAACCGTGCTGTTCCTGATTGCAGGCAAGCTCGATTTCTCGGCCTTCAATTCACATGCCTCGTGAGCCGCATTACCCACTCCATTTTTGAAATAGCCTTAATTTCTCGAGCTGCTGCCGACGAGCGTTGCGCAAGTGTCCGCACCTCCGTCGCCACGACTGAAAGCCGCGCCCCTGTTCGCCCGCCCTAGCCGCTTCTACGGCAGCGTTCAGCGCGAGAATGTTGGTCTGGAAAGCAATTCCTTCGATCATTGATGTGATCTCCGTAACAGCGATCTAGCTTTGGCTGATCTCAGTCATCGTGCTCACGACCCGCGAAACTACTTCGTGCCCGCGTTGCGCGATCTGCGAGGCAGACGATGATAATTCCCTTGCTCGCAGTGCATTCTCCGAATTCTGCTTGACAGTAGCTGACAGCTCTTCAGTGCTCGATGCGGTCTCTTCCAGCGACGCGGCCTGTGACTCCGTACGCACCGACAGATCAGCATTCCCCGAGGCGATTTCGCGCGTCGCCGTAGCGATCGCCTGGCTACCTTCACGCAACGATACGACGGTAGCCGTCAGTCGGTCCTGCATGGCGACAAGCCCACCCAACATTCGGGCTATTTCAAAAATGGAGTGGGTAATGCGGCTCACGAGGCATGTGGATTGAAGGCCGAGAAATCGAGCTTGCCTGCAATCAGGAACAGCACGGTTCGCATGGTTTTGAAGCTAGCGTATCCGCGCG
>NZ_JBFRCH010000110.1:0-821 GCF_040965635.1 Paraburkholderia phymatum | reverse complement strand
AAAGCACGAAACGCTGCTCAGCAAGCTCGAGCAGCATCTTGTAGTCGAGCGATATAGTGTCCAAATCCGCAATCGCTATCTGGCAGTCGCGGCGAACTTCCTTCGATTTCTCGACAGGCGACGAATACCTGTTAAGACGGCAACGCTAACAGACGTATCGGCGTATCTTGGATGCGAACTTCGACGCTTCCGGCATAACCGCGGTCACTCTCCACTCTCCTTACGAGGCTGGAGAGCGTCCCATACGACCGGCATCCATCAGTTGCTGCGATTGGCTATTGGCAAGTGGCCACCCGATCCGATCCCTTCCAGTGTGAACGCAAGGTTTAATCGCAAACTGTGCGAGGAATACGGTCAATGGCTTCGGGAGTGGCGAGGGCTGGCAGCCGAAACGGTTGACGGCCTTCTGGCCGAAGCACAACGATTCCTGTGCTTCGGTGGACGGTGCAAAGGCGCCGAAACGTTGATGCAATTGACGGTATCGGATATTGATTGCTATCTGCAAAGCCGAGTTTCGTCGCTGCGTCGGGTATCGCGTAAAAGTATCGCGTTATTGCTTCGCAGCTTCGTTCGTTACCTCTATGAGACGGGGCGTACCGATCGCGACCTTTCTCGTTTCATCATTGTTCCAACTACGTATGCATACGAGTCTATTCCCTCGGCGTTACGCCCCGCCGACATCAGCGCGGTCCTAGGTTCCACGCGCCAGGACCGTTCCCCGATAGGGCTACGCGACTACGCCATTCTGATGATGCTGTCGACGTACGGCTTGCGTGCGGGAGAGGTGACGCGACTGCGGCTGGAGGATATCGATTGGAGAG
>NZ_JBFRCH010000109.1:0-866 GCF_040965635.1 Paraburkholderia phymatum | reverse complement strand
CATTCTGATGATGCTGTCGACGTACGGCTTGCGTGCGGGAGAGGTGACGCGACTGCGGCTGGAGGATATCGATTGGAGAGCTGATCGATTTTATGTCCGCCATACCAAGACTGGATCGCAGTCAGTCTTGCCGTTGCTTCCGAGTGTCGGTGATGCTCTGCTTGACTACTTGCGACGAGGACGACCAGCCTCAGATGTGCGCGAGATATTTGTTCGCGCTCGGGCACCTTATCGCGGATTTCAAAGTGGTTCCAGCTTGTACACACCAGTGCGTCGGCGACTCGAAGCAGCGGGGATATATCCAGTTGGCAAACGCGGTCCGCATGCATTCCGACATGCACGCGCTGTCAGCCTGCTTCGTGCTGAGGTTTCTGTAAAAGGGATCGGGGACCTATTGGGACACCGCTCGGCCGGGTCTACGGCCGCATACCTGAAGTTGGCTACGGAGCATCTTCGCGGCGTAGCCCTTGACGTTCCGAACTCGGAGAGGCAGCCATGAAGCGAATCTGGCCTGATGCCGACGGAGGTTGCATCGGACGCTTTATCCTGGAATTGGGAGCCCGCAACGCAAAGACGCCCGTTGTTTACCGATGCATTCTGTCCGGCTTCCAACGGTTTGTCATGCAGTACGATCGCAGGCGATCACTCGATCAGGAAACGATCAAAGCGTGGTTGCACGAGCGAATTGCACAATGGCCTTTGCACATTGTCTTTCACCGCGCACGTCTCGTCGACCGGTTCCTCGATTTTCTCGAGTCAGAAGGCTCGATTGCGAGCAATCCGCTACATGAACTGCGGATGCAATATGGTCAGCGAACGACAACGCCCATAGTGCGTGCACTGCTATCGTTTTCCTCAGAGACAGC
>NZ_JBFRCH010000108.1:0-902 GCF_040965635.1 Paraburkholderia phymatum | reverse complement strand
TCTTTAGGCATCTAAACTATGCCGAGCCGGACGACTCGTTAACATCGTCCCTCTGGGCTCACTGCTGGCATATTCGTGGTCCAGTTCCAGCCTGATCGGCATTGCCTCAAATGCGGCATAGTTAAAGCTACGCCGCTAGCGGCGTAGTCACAAAGCCCGTCTGGTTCCGATCCATCCAACCACCGCCGAGGCACTCCGAGCCTATGCCTGTAATCGGGACGAAAAGCTGCCCACGCGGACGACCGACGCATTCTTCTTGTCCGACAGCGGAAGGCCAATGAACTACCGTCAGATCGAATATGCCTTCGCCCGTCTTCGAGTACAGCTCCGATGGCAAGCCCGGGGAGGTCATCCGCACCCACGCATCCACGACCTGAGGCACAGCTTTATCTGCCGCCGTCTTATTGGCTGGTATCAGGAGGGGATCGACGTAGGTAATGCGATGCTGATGCTTTCCACCTACGTCGGACATAGCCAGGTCACCGACACGTTCTGGTACGTGACGGCAATACCTGAATTGATGGCCATCGCAGGCGATCGCTTCGAGCGCTTCGTTCAAGGAGGCAGTCATGTCTGACCTGAACTCATCACCGACGTTTGCACAACTGCTGCAGCAGTTCTTTATGGTACGTCTGATACGGCAGCGTAACGCGAGCCCGCGAACGGTAGCGGCTTACCGAGACACCATGAGGCTGCTTCTCCAATTTACAGAACAGCGATTGCATCGAAGACCTGATCGCCTGGAACTTAGCGACATCGATGCACCACTGGTTCTCTGAGCGTGAGCACGTAAATCGATGGGAATTCGGGGCGTTTTGAGCAGCTTGCGTGATGTAGCGGAGGGGATCTCCCTCAGGCATCTTGCACAAACGACGCCCAAGGGAGAGTCTCTTGTCTGCCAG
>NZ_JBFRCH010000107.1:0-1068 GCF_040965635.1 Paraburkholderia phymatum | reverse complement strand
CCTTGGCCCGCTCGCCCAGACAGGCGAGCACGTCATCGGGAAGATGGTCGAGCGTGCACAGTTCCTTCGCCCGCATGCCGACCTTGCGGTCTGTTTCAACGAAATGAACCGCGTAGATGTAAAACCGCTGCAGGAACATGTCGATCCGGGTGACGTAGCCTGCGTCGCCCTTGTTCACGAGAAGCTCGCCCATATTCTTGCCGGTGTAGGTGCCATCGTTGCGAATTACCGAGCGCGCGATCACACGCTCGCCAATGCTGAATGATGGCGCACACGCGACCTCGATGGCGTCCTCGTTTTGGAAGTCACTCATCATTTGCTCCTGCGAAAGGCCAGGGTGTGCGCTTCACGATGCTGGTGGCGGCAACAAGGGACGCCCGTGTCCGATCGCACCCACGTCAACGCGCCTGACACCGGGTTCGCCTTCGCTGGCGGCAACACCAGGTCCCGGATTGTCCTTCATGAACGCGAAACCCGACCGGTCAGGTGTGTCGACGAAGTCGATCGTCACACCGTCCAGCAGCAGACGGCTTTCTGCGGGCAGGAAAAGACGCAGACCATTGATCTCCATCGCCTCGTCGCCTGGCTGCGCCCCGGTTACGGCACTGGATCCGGCATCGTATCCAGAGCAGCCGCCAGAGTTCACAAGCAGACGAAATCCCGCACCAGATGGCAAGCCGGAAAAGCGCACAACACGGCGCATGAACTTTTCGGCAGCGGGTGTAACGGTAAGGTTGGGCAGCATGGTTTCGATTCCGTCAAAGTGAGCAGTCGTTAGACGCAGGTGGCGCGATGCGCGGGGAAACGGGCTAGGCCGGAACGATGCATCCGTCCACGGGGCACACCGCCACGCATTGCGGAGTATCGAACTGTCCGTCGCACTCCATGCATTTCTTCGGATCGATTGCGAAGACACCGCTTTTCTCACAGATGGCGACATTGGGGCACTGCGGCTCGCAGGCCGAGCAGCCGGTGCACGTCGACGCAATGATCTTCAGGGCCATGCGACACTCCTTGCAATGATGATCGGTGTACGCCCGGTGAGACAGGCATGACTATCCTGCCTGC
>NZ_JBFRCH010000106.1:0-1097 GCF_040965635.1 Paraburkholderia phymatum | reverse complement strand
TTAAACGACGCCTACTGCCACGAGCCGACGTCGGCATCGTTGCCTTCGCCGCCCGGCTTGCCGTCCGCGCCGTAGCTGAACACGTCGATCTCGCCGTGCACGCCCGGATTCAGGTACTGATACGTATTGCCCCACGGATCGTTCGGCAGACGCTCGAGATAGCCGCCTTCCTTCCAGTTGTTCGGGATCGGGTCCGTGGTCGGCTTTTCGATCAGCGCGCGCAGGCCCTGCTCCTGGGTCGGATAGCGGCCGTTGTCGAGACGATAGAGCTTGAGCGACTGCATGACGGTGCCGATGTCCTGCTTCGCGGCCACGCGGCGCGCTTCGTCGGGACGGCTCATGATCTTCGGCACGATCAGCGCGGCCAGAATGCCGAGGATCGCGATCACGACCATGATCTCGATCAGCGTGAACCCGCGTTGACGACGCGCACGCAGGCCCGCATGCTGGTTCGCGATCTCGTTGCGGCGACTGGTCCACATTTGCATAGCTTGCTACCTCATTGGAAAAATTATCGGTCGACCGGATGTCATGCCTGTCATGCGATCCATCGAAAATGCAGTACCTTGCACGTCCGGCCGGTCATTTTAATGTCGCGCTGCTGAAGGCTTTCGGCACGCCGCAAAATTCACCAGAGTCCGTACAATGACACGCATGAACGCACTCCAGATCCGCCTTATTTCGCTCGTACTGTTCGCGGTGTTCTGCGCGACGCTCACCTACTGGATCGTCACGCTCACGTCGCATGCGCCGCCTGTGCCCGCGGCCGCCGTGCGCGCGCCCATTTCTACGGAGCAGGCGGCGACGCTGTTCGGCGGCCAGCTCACGCGCACCGCGAACCAGGACATCCACCTGTCGGGCATCCTCGCACTGGGCGAGGGCGCTGCCGCGATCGTCAGCACGGGCGGCGAGCCGCCGCATGCCGTCTCGCTCGGCAGCGCGATCATGCAGGGCGCGAAGCTCGCCGAAGTGCGCGCGCGCTCGATCATCATCGATCGCAACGGCGCGCGCTCCGAAGTGTTCCTGCCCGCGAACGCGCCCGGCCCGACCATCTACGTGCGCTGATTTCTTCCGCTGTGACGGCGCGACGCTCTCCG
>NZ_JBFRCH010000105.1:0-1136 GCF_040965635.1 Paraburkholderia phymatum | reverse complement strand
CGCGCTCGTGGCCTGCATGCGCAAACTGCTGACCATTCTGAACGCGATGGTCAAAGCCGGCAGGCCGTGGGACGCATCGTTTCATGGGACGGACCTCAAAAATGCTTGACCTCCAAGACAGTTGCTATCCTTTTACAGGAGGTGCCGAAATGGGCAAGACTCGCACACCGTACCCGGCGGAATTCCGGGCGCAGATGGTGGAACTGGTCAAGGCCGGGCGCACACCGCAGGAACTCGCGCGCGAGTTCGAACCGACGGCGCAGACCATTACCAACTGGGTTGCGCAAGCCGATCGTGATGCGGGGGTGCGTCATGACGGGCTGACCACGGCCGAGCGGCAGGAACTTACGCGGCTGCGCCGTGAGAATCGCCAGTTAAAAATGGAGCGCGACATCCTCTCTCACCGGCGGCCTGGTTCGCGCGGGAGACGGGAACCGTGCCACCGAAGGGTACGGATTCATGAAAGCGAACCGGGCCCGCTGGCCCATAGCCACGATGGCGCGGCTGCTCGGGGTCTCGACGAGCGGCTATTACGCGTGGCTGATACGCGAGCCATCGCAGCATGCTGGCAGTGATGCACAACTGCTGGCACGCATCCGTACGCTGCATGCGAGTTCGCGCGGCACGTATGGCGCGCCACGCATCCATGCGCAACTGGCGCGCGAAGGCATGCACGTTGGGCGCAAGCGGATAGCGCGTCTGATGCGCATGGCCGGCCTGTGTGGCGCCAGCCGCCGGCGCTGGCCACGTACCACACGGCCGCGTGCGGGGGCACGACGTGCACCCGATCTGGTACGCCGGCACTTTAGCGCCGACGCGCCGAACGTGCTGTGGGTGGCAGATGCCACCTACATTCCAATCGGCGAGGGGTTTCTGTATCTCGCTGTGGTGCTCGATGTGTTTAGCCGGCGCATTGTGGGCTGGGCGATGTCGAACCATCTGTACACGGAACTGATGCTGCGTGCGCTCGACATGGCACTGCTGCAGCGACACCACGAGGGTGTGATTCTGCGAGCCTGTCAGATTTTTAGTGTGCCGAGGTCATGAGACGATAACGGAAATAACGTCCTATGACCGAAGCAACAGTGACCAAGAAGAGCAAGAACCCGAAGGCGCCGAAGCTGTTCCCCGATGAG
>NZ_JBFRCH010000104.1:0-1173 GCF_040965635.1 Paraburkholderia phymatum | reverse complement strand
GGAAGGTCTGAACAACCCGTTTTTTTATCGCACTTCTGCCGAGCGCCCGAGACAGGGATCGCGGTATCACTGGCACGGCGTCAGACCACTACCGGTCGCGTCTTTTACCCAGCGGCTCGACATCCGTACGCGGCTTTTTCCTCCTTCATCGCATCTCACAGCTTCCGGCGCGCCATCCAGAGATTGGCCAGCGCGAACTGCGTTTCGATCTGCGCCATGTTTTTCGCCAATCCCCGATACCGTGCTTTCAGATATCCAAACTGACATTTGAGCACCCGAAACGGGTGCTCCACCTTCGCTCTCACGCCCGCCTTGAGCCGCTCGATCTCGTCGTAGATCCTGTCGATCCGTTTGCTTCTGTCCAGCTTGCGTCGCTTGCTCGGGCGCATCGCGACGTGCCATTGGACCGCACCCGTTTCGCCTCGCTTCTCGATGCCCACATAGCCTGCATCGGCAAACGCAACCTGCTCCTTGCCATGCAACAGCTCATGCGCCACCGTGATGTCGTGCACGTTGGCCGCCGTGCACTTCACGGTATGCACCAGACCCGATTCGGCATCCACTCCGATGTGCGCCTTCATGCCGAAGTACCAGCTGCCTCCCTTTTGCGTCTGGCGCATCTCGGGGTCTCGCGTGCCGGGCTTCTTCGTCGAATTGGGTGCCGATATCAGCGTCGCGTCGACTGCCGAGCCCACCTTGAGCATCAGCCCCTTCGCCTGCAGGATCTCATTGACCGTCGCCAGCATGCGGGCCGACAGTTCATGCGCCTCGAGCAGATGCCGGAACCGAAGGATCGTGCTCTCGTCAGGCAGCCGCGTCATGCCCGTGCCCAGCAGGGCGAACTCCCGATACAGCGGTATGTCGTGTAGCGCCTCCTCCATCGCCGGGTCCGACAGACTGAACCACTGCTGCATGAAGTGAATGCGCAGCATCGTCGCGACCGGAAACGGTGGGCGGCCTGTCCTGCCCTTGGGATAGTGCGGCTCGATGAGCGCGATCAGTTGCTGCCACGGCACCACACGGGTCATCTCATCTAGAAACTCGCGCTTGCGGGTGCGCTTCGTCGACAGATCCAGACCAAGACCAAGCTGTGTCATCTCGCCGCTCCTTGAAGTATCCCCATCCCAGGATAGTTCACGCTCACGTCAGTGCCAGGACTTTTGCAGAGATTCC
>NZ_JBFRCH010000103.1:0-1193 GCF_040965635.1 Paraburkholderia phymatum | reverse complement strand
GGCAATGCTGATCAAGCCGAGTAAACGCGACTGATTGCGATGGCGCATGCGTAAACTTTCCGAATCACCAATGAAAATGGTCATTCCGGTTCATTTGGTCGCGCCGCAGGCGCTTTGCGCGGGCTTTTCACCCGTGTTTCGCCCACTACGGGCGCACCGGTGCCGTAAATCGACCTCGCGACAGGTAAAGGTTCGCTAGCGCGAGCGAAACGAAGGCGCGATTGGCATTCTTCGCCAGACCGCGATAACGTACCTTCGTGAAGCCCCACAGCCGCTTGACCACGGCGAACACATGTTCGACGCGGGCGCGGATCTTCGACTTGTTGCGGTTCCTGCGGCGCGCCACTTCATCAACGCTGTCCTTGCGGCGCGTGCGCTGATTCGTGAAGTCGCGAGCCTTCGGGGCCTTGCCATGGATCAGCGCTTTCTGGCTCGCGTACGCGCTGTCGCCATAGACCCGCTGCTCGTGCCCGTGCAGAAGCTGTGGCAGTGGGTGCTTGTCGTGCACATTGGCCGCCGTGACAACCGCGCTATGCGCCAGCCCGCTCTGGCTATCAACGCCGACGTGGAGCTTCATGCCGAAATACCACTGCTGTCCCTTGCGCGTCTGATGCATTTCGGGGTCCCGCGCTTTCTCCCTGTTCTTCGTCGAAGAGGGTGCGCCGATCAGCGTAGCGTCAACGATCGTGCCGCTCTTGAGCTTTGCACCGCGTGCCTGCAACACCCGACCCACCTCGGCGAAGATTCGCTCGCCCAGCTTGTGCTCTTCAAGCAGGTGCCGGAACTTGAGCAGTGTCGTGGCGTCTGGAACGGTTTCGCTGCCAAGGTCAATGCCTACAAAACCACGCAGGCTGAGGCTGTCGTACAGCGCCTCTTCGCACGCAAGGTCGGCAAGGTTGAACCAGTGCTGCACAAAATGAATCCGCAACATGCGCTCCAGCGCAATCGGCGGGCGGCCATTGCCGCGTTTCGGATAGTACGGGGTCACCACTTCACACAAGGCCGCCCATGGCACGAGCCGGTTCATCTCATCGAGAAACACCTCGCGTCGCGTAGGTTTGCGCTGCGCTCCGAATCCTCCGCATTGATCGACCGCCATCGCCAGTGTCAGTTGGTTCTTCATTTTTTTTACCGTTGCATGTCTACGCAATAACGCATGACAGCCATGAACGGTGGACTTGATCAGCATTGCC
>NZ_JBFRCH010000102.1:0-1200 GCF_040965635.1 Paraburkholderia phymatum | reverse complement strand
GGCAATGCTGATCAAGCCGTGTAAACGCGACTGAGCGCGGTTGAGCATGCGTAAACTTTCTGAATAACCAATGAAGATGGTCGTTCCGCTTCGTTTTACCGCGCCGCAGGCGTTCTGCGCGGGCTTTTCGCCCGTGTTTCGCCCATTACGGGCGCACCTGCCCCGTAAATCGGCCTCGCGACAGGTAGAGGTTCGCCAGCGCGAGTGCAACGAAGGCGCGATTGGCGTTCTTCGCCAGACCCCGATAGCGCACCTTCGTGAAACCCCACAACCGTTTGAGCACGGCGAACACATGTTCGACGCGGGCGCGAATCCTCGACTTGTTGCGGTTCTTGCGACGCGCCACTTCATCGACGCTGTCCTTGCGGCGCGTGCGCTGATTCGTGAAGTCGCGGGCTTTTGGGGCCTTGCCATGGATCAGCGCTTTCTGGCTTGCATACGCGCTGTCGCCATAGACCCGCTGCTCCTGGCCATGCAGAAGCTGCGGCAGTGGGTGTTTGTCGTGCATGTTGGCCGCCGTGACGACGGCGCTATGCGTCAGTCCGCTCTGGCTATCCACGCCGACATGAAGCTTCATGCCGAAATACCACTGCTGTCCTTTACGCGTCTGATGCATTTCAGGGTCCCGCGCTTTCTCCCTGTTCTTCGTCGAAGAAGGCGCGCCGATCAGCGTGGCGTCTACAATCGTGCCGCTCTTGAGCTTTGCTCCGCGTGCCTGCAACACCCGACCCACCTCGGCGAAGATTCGCTCGCCCAGCTTGTGCTCTTCAAGCAGGTGCCGGAATTTGAGCAGCGTCGTCGCGTCTGGAACGGTTTCGCTGCCCAGGTCAATGCCCACAAAACGGCGCAGGCTGAGGCTGTCGTACAGCGTTTCTTCGCACGCAAGGTCGGCAAGGTTGAACCAGTGCTGCACAAAATGAATCCGCAACATGCGCTCGATCGCGATCGGCGGGCGACCGTTGCCGCGTTTCGGGTAATACGGCTCGATCACCACGCACAGTTCGGCCCACGGCACGAGCCTGTTCATCTCATCGAGAAACGCTTCGCGTCGCGTAGGTTTGCGCTGCGCTCCGAATCCCGCGCATTGATCGACCGCCATCGCCAGTGTCAGTTGCTTCATCGTTTTTGGTTTTACCGTCGCATGTCCACGCTATAACGCATGACAGCCATGAGTGGTGGACTTGATCAGCATTGCCTTAA
>NZ_JBFRCH010000101.1:0-1231 GCF_040965635.1 Paraburkholderia phymatum | reverse complement strand
CGAATTATTCAGATGGAATGGGCACCACCCACCCCAGCGGCACAGATATGCCAAAGTTGACGTGCGACGCGTTCAACTGAGAAGTGGAGGTACCCGAAATGGAGATTACCGCTATCGGCGTGGATCTGGCGAAACACGTTTTCCAAGTTCACGCGGTCGATGCTCAAGGACATACGGTCTTGCGCAAACGTCTCAGCCGGTCCCAGATGGTACCGTTCTTCACCCGTCTGCCCCCCCTGCCTAATCGGTATGGAGGCTTGTAGCAGCGCGCATTATTGGGCGCGCAGGCTGGCCGCGATGGGGCATACGGTAAAGCTGATGGCACCGCACTTCGTCAAACCATATGTCAAGACAAACAAGAATGACATGAACGACGCGGAAGCGATCTGCGAAGCGGTGCAACGGCCGAATATGCGCTTCGTCGCGGTTAAGACAGTGGAGCAGCAGAGCATTCTGCATCTGCACGTCAGTCGGCAACTGCTGGTCAAGATGCGCACCCAAGTGAGCAACCATCTGCGTGGCCTGCTGGGCGAGTATGGGGTGATCCTCCCGCAGGGCATCTCACATCTTGCCGATATCCCTGGACTCGCCGAAGATGCGGCCAACGAACTGCCGGGCTTGCTCAGGCAGTTGCTGATGGACATGTTTGACCACGTTCGAGAGATCGATCACAAGATCGACGTGATGGAAGCTCAGATCCGCCAATGGCACCGGCACAGCGACGCCAGTCAGCGTCTTGCTGAGATTCCCGGTATCGGCCTGCTGACTGCGACCGCACTTGTTGGCCACATCGGCGCAAATGCGCAGGGCTTTACCAGCGGTCGTCATCTGGCAGCCTATCTTGGCCTCGTGCCCCGCCAGCATTCCTCGGGCGCCAAACAGCGTCTGGCTCACATCAGTAAAAGGGGTGACCCATATTTGCGAACCCTGCTGATTCACGGCGCACGCGCGGTGGTCCGGATGTGTCAGGGAATCCAGCGACGCGGCTCTACCGCGATCGATCCATGGTTGGAGCATTTGTTGGCCCGAAAGCATCCAAACCAAGCGGCCGTGGCGCAGGCCAACCGGAATGCGCGCATTGCATGGGCTTTGCTCGCAGGTAACCGCGCTTACCGCTCACCAGTTACCGCAACATGAACAGCGTATCGAATCGTTCGAAATCCTCTCCTCACACAACGGTTGCACAAGGCAAGCATGCATGATGGCGATATAGGTCAGACCTCGGTGAGCA
>NZ_JBFRCH010000100.1:0-1233 GCF_040965635.1 Paraburkholderia phymatum | reverse complement strand
TCGATCAACTGCTGGCGCAGGTACAGAACAAGGATGCCGAGTCGATTCTGGGCGAATCGGGCCTGGCCGGCCAACTGAAGAAGCAACTGGCCGAGCGCATGCTCGCTGCTGAGCTGTCTCACCACCTTGAGAGCGAAGCTGAGCAAGGCAAGGATGGCAATCATCGCAACGGGACGAGCCCCAAGACGGTGATCACGCCCAATGGCGAACTGAAGCTGGACATTCCGCGTGATCGGCAAGCCACGTTCGAGCCGCAACTGGTGGGCAAATATCAACGCCGGCTGCCTGGCTTCGACGATCACGTGATTAGCATGTACGCCCGCGGCATGAGCGTGCGCGAGATCCAGGGCCATTTGCTGGAGCTGTACGGGCTGCAAGTATCGCCCGATCTGATTTCAACCGTCACCGATGAGGTGCTGGCCGAAGTCGAGCAATGGCAGCAACGTCCGCTCGAGGCGATGTATCCGATCGTCTATTTCGATGCCCTGCGACTGAAGATCCGCGACGAAGGTACGGTCAAGAACAAGGCGGTGTACCTGGCGCTGGGCATCCGCGCCGACGGCCGCAAGGAAGTGCTGGGCCTGTGGATCGAACAAACTGAGGGCGCCAAGTTCTGGCTGAAGGTCTTCAACGAACTGAAGAACCGCGGCTTGCACGACATCCTGATCGCGGTGGTCGACGGCTTGCGCGGATTCCCCGAAGCGATCGAAGCGGTGTATCCGGCCGCACAGATCCAGACCTGCATCGTGCATCTGATCCGCAATTCGCTGAATCTGGCGAGCTGGAAGGACCGTAAGCCGTTGGCTGCCGCTCTCAAGCCCATTTACCAGGCCGCCACCGCGGAAGCCGCAGCGGCGGCGCTTGAAGCGTTCTCTCAGAGCGAATGGGGCAGGAAATTCACCACGGTCACAGCGATGTGGCAGCGCCAATGGGAGCAGGTCATCCCATTCTTCGCCTATCCACCGGAAGTGCGCAGAATCATATACACGACCAACGCGATCGAGAGCATGCACATGCAGTTGCGCAAGATCGTCAAGAATCGCGGCCACTTCCCCAGCGACGAAGCGGCCAGCAAACTGCTGTATCTGGCCTTGCGCAACATCGAAAAGGATTGGAAGATGCCGCCTATCACCTGGCGGCAAGCAGTCAATCAGTTCGCCATTCTGTTCGGCGAGCGATTCACGAGCGCCATGAGCTGAGATCTTTTAACCCGACCTCAGCACACGAAATTCC
>NZ_JBFRCH010000099.1:0-1236 GCF_040965635.1 Paraburkholderia phymatum | reverse complement strand
TGACCTGCCCCCAGCAAACAGGGCCAGCCGGAACCTAGTAAAGTTCGTTTTCGGAGAAGAAGACGAACATGAAGAAGCGCTTTACGGAAGAGCAAATCATCGGGTTCCTGAAGGAGGCCGAGGCAGGTATGCCGGTCAAGGAGTTGTGCAGGAAACACGGCTTCAGTGACGCGTCGTTCTACACATGGCGCGCGAAGTTCGGTGGCATGGAGGTATCGGAAGCGCGCCGGCTGAAAGACCTGGAAGCCGAGAACGCGCGGCTGAAGAAGCTACTGGCCGAAGCGATGCTCGATATGGAAGCGCTGAAGGTTGTCGTCAAGGGAAAGCCCTGAGCCAGCAAGCCAAGCGCGAAGCAGTGGCGGCGATTCGGGAGAAGCTGGACATCTCCGAGCGCCGCACCTGCCGGCTTGTTGGGCTATCTCGCAGCGTGTTGCATTACGAAGCGAAGCCGGACCACGAGAACGAAGCGCTGACGGCGCGCCTGGTGGAACTGGCGCATGAGCGTCGGCGGTTCGGTTATCGGCGGCTGCATGCACTCGTCGAACGCGAGGGCATTCACGCGAATCACAAGCGTGTGCATCGCCTTTATCGTAAAGCAGGGTTGACCGTGCGGCGCCGTCGGCGGCGCCACGGCGTCATGATTGAACGCGAGCAGTTGGCTTTGCCGAGTGGGCCCAACGAGGTTTGGTCAATTGATTTTGTGATGGATGCGCTGTCGAACGGGCGGCGTGTGAAGTGCCTGACCATCGTGGACGATTTCACCAAGGAGGCCGTCGATATTGTCGTGGACCACGGTATCTCGGGCTTGTATGTGGCTCGAGCGTTGGACCGCGCAGCGCGTTTCCGGGGCTATCCCAAAGCGCTGCGAACGGACCAGGGACCGGAATTTACGAGCCGAGCGCTTGACCAGTGGGCCTACGCCAGTGGCGTTACGTTGAAATTGATTCAACCCGGCAAGCCGACGCAGAATGCGTACATCGAATCGTTCAACGGCAAGTTCCGTGATGAATGCCTTAACGAGCACTGGTTCAAGAGCCTTGCGCATGCCCGAGCGGTCATCGCGGCGTGGCGTCAGGACTACAACGAGGACCGGCCCCACAGCGCACTGAATTACCTTTCGCCAGCAGAGTTCGCGGCGATACATCGGGCAACAGCGGATGCTCCTGCCGCTTTCCAGGAGCTGGTTTAAAGGGACTTTGCTAGAAGCCGGTTGGCCCTACCGAGGGGGGCAGGTCA
>NZ_JBFRCH010000098.1:0-1314 GCF_040965635.1 Paraburkholderia phymatum | reverse complement strand
TAGCAACTGTCTTGGAGGTCAAGCATTTTTGAGGTCCGTCCCATGAAACGATGCGTCCCACGGCCTGCCGGCTTTGACCATCGCGTTCAGAATGGTCAGCAGTTTGCGCATGCAGGCCACGAGCGCGACCTTCTTTGGCTTTCCGGCTTCGACGAGGCGGCGATAGAACAGCCTGATCACTGGGTTGTGACGGGCCGCCACCAGGGCAGCCATGTACAGGACACGTCGCACGCTGCCTCGGCCCCCAAAGATCGTGCGTTTGCCGCGCATCGTGCCCGAATCGCGATTGATTGGCGCGACGCCAATCAGCGAACTGATTTCCCGACGCGTCAGTTTGCCCAGCTCAGGGACTTCGGCAATCACAACTGAGATCGTTGCATCGCCCACCCCCTTAACGGTACGAAGCAACGCTGACAGGTCAGCAAAGTGCGAATGAATATGCCCGCCCATTTCGCTTTCGATACGGGCAATTTCATCCTTCAGCGCCTCGATAATGGTTTCGATGCTTTTTCTGGTTTGGGCATGCGCCAGCGCCAGCCGGTTGCGCTCGGAGACGAGCATCGTGATCAACTGCCGACGCCGTGCAACGATTGCCGCCAGAGCTTGCTGTTCGATGGTCGGCAAGGTCTTGACGAATTTCTCGCGATCGGGATGACGTTCGATCACTTCGCCGAGCTGCGCGAGAATGCGCGCATCTATGCGATCAGTCTTCGCAAGTTTCCCCATCGCACGAGCAAAGTCTCGCGCCTGCCGGGGATTGATCACTGCCACGGCATATCCGGCGGCCTGCAATACGCAAGCTACTGCCATTTCAAGCCCACCTGTGGCTTCGAGGACGATCAGCGCAACCCGATGGCGCGCCAGCTCCTCAAGCAAAGTGTCGAAGCCATCCGCCTTGTTGGAAACACTCAGCGGCGTCGTCTTGACGCCAATCGCGACATCCAGCGTAGCCTTGGAAACGTCAATGCCAACGGTGATCGGTTTCGGATCTGGCAAGCTCGTCACTACCCCTCCTTGTACATGCGAATTTTTTTCAAACAACTGTTCGGGCTTTTGATGAGCGGCTCAGCTCGTGCGCCATTCGCTATCCTGCGGGCTGCAAACCCAAGGTGTCATCAGGCTGCACGAGCCTTGCCAAACCGGCACAAACCAAGGCTGTGGATTTGTGGACGATGCGCCTGCGGCGCACCGGAAAGCTTACCGTGGACAACGCTACGCGTTGCCCACCGCGCTCTCCTTCGCCCACAAGCTCCACAGCCTCCAACTACGAATGAAAAAGAGAAGGTTCAAAACCGGACTTCAAGATACAAGGTG
>NZ_JBFRCH010000097.1:0-1353 GCF_040965635.1 Paraburkholderia phymatum | reverse complement strand
TTCGAATCTCGAGTGGGTGGTTGCCGGGTCAAGTGCGGGCGTCAGCCCGGCGAAGCGAACGCTTGACGCGCGTGGCGCAAGCAAGCTGGCAGAGGGCTGGTTGCGGCAGAATGCTGCAACCAGCCCTGCAAGACAACGCGAACTATGACGAGCCAAACCCAACTGTTTGAAGCCGCCCTGGGAATCAAGGCACCGTGGTATGTGCAAGGTGTCGATTTCGGCACGGAACTGACGATTGCGGTGGACTTTGTCGCGGGCAGCCGGTTTGCCTACCCCGGGGTGCCGGGCGAACACCCGGTGCACGACACGGTCATCAAACGACTGCGTCACCTCAATTTCTTTCAGTTCGACTGTTACCTGGAGGTGCGTGTGCCGCGTGTGCGCTTGCCGGACGGCTCGGTGCGGCTCGTGGAGCCTGACTGGATGGGGAAGCTCGATGGCTTTACGCTGCTGTTTGAAGCGCTCGTGCTGACGCTGTGCCGGGAGATGACATTTGCGGCGGTAGCGCGCCTGGTGAACCTGTCGTGGCATCGCGTGAAGGCCATCTGTGACCGTTACGTGGACCTGGCGGTGGCTGCGACTGACCTGTCCGAAGTCACTGCGGTGTCCATTGACGAAACCTCGTGCCGACGGGGCCACGACTATGTTTCGCTGGTCGCCGACATGGACGCCAGACGCGTGGTCTTTGTCACGCCAGGCAAGGATGCAGGTGCGGTCGAACGCTTTGCCAATCACCTCGAGCAACATAACGCAACGCCTGCGCAGATCAAATCGGTGAGCATTGACATGTCGCCCGCCTTCATCAAGGGCGTGCAAGAGCATCTGCCCGATGCGCGCGTGACGTTCGACAAGTTTCATGTCGTGGCGCACGCCTCGAAAGCCCTTGATGGCGTGCGCCGCGAGCAGCAGAGGAGCGATCCCGCACTAAAGGGCATGCGCTGGTCGCTGCTCAAAGATGCTGACAAGCTGAATCTCGCGCAACTGACCGATCTCGAGGTGCTGATCAGCCAGTACACGACCAACCGCACCGCCCGCGCCTGGATGTACCGCGAACAGCTGCGCGAGATTCTCGATCGCAAGCAGATCCACGTCGTCTCCAAGATGTTGCGCCGGTGGTGTAGCAACGTCATGCGTTCCAAGGTCGAACCCATGAAGGACGTCGCACGAATGATCCTTCGTCATTTCGACGGCATCGTCGCCTGGGCCCAGACGCGCCAGACCAATGGCTTCATTGAAGCCATCAACGGCCTGTTTCAAGCTGCCAAGCGCAAGGCGCGCGGATACGCTAGCTTCAAAACCATGCGAACCGTGCTGTTCCTGATTGCAGGCAAGCTCGATTTCTCGGCCTTCAAT
>NZ_JBFRCH010000096.1:0-1362 GCF_040965635.1 Paraburkholderia phymatum | reverse complement strand
AGGACCTGGGCGAGCTGGAAGCGGCGGCGAAGAGCTACGGCAAGGCGCTCGCGCTGGCGCCGGATTACGCGCAGGCGTACAGCAACCTGGGCCATGTGCAGCGCGAGCAGGGGAAACTGGACGAGGCGATCGGCAGCTATCGCCAGGCGATCGCGTTGCAGCCGGATCTTTACCTGGCGCATCAGGCGCTGGGTCTCGCGTTGCGCATGCGCGGCGAGCTGACCGATGCGCGCGGGCATTTGCGTATCGCGCTGGCATTGGGCACGGCCGAATCACACAACAGCTATGCGACGGTTCTGCGCGACTGCGATGAACTCGATGACGCGATTTCGCACTATCGCGAGGCGGTCTCGCTGGCTCCGCACCTCACCGACGCATACGTCAATCTGAGCGGGACACTTCGCCTGCGAGGCCTGCTGGCTGATGCCCGCTCGGCGGCTCAACGTGCTGTCGCGCTAGATCCTGAGATGGCAGCCGCGTGGAATAGCCTGGGCAACGTCCAGCACAGCCTGGATGACTTACCTGCGGCAACTCGCAGCCATCGTCGCGCGCTCGAACTGAACCCCGCCGACTCCGCAACACATCACAACCTCGCGCTGGTCCTGCTCAAACAGGATCAGCCGGACGAAGCCCTGGACCACGCGCGCGAAGCGTTGAAGTCCGGCGAGCCGAATGCGTCGATGCTGGTGAATTTCGGTGACATCGTGCGCGCTCAGGGTGATATCGAAAGCGCGCTCAGTGCTTATCGTGAGGCGCTCACACTTCGTCCGGCCGAGCCTTTGTCGATCTGGCAGCGCCTGCTGTTCTGCGCCGCAGGCATCCACACTGTTTCGCCCGAGGCATTCGCAGCCGACGCGCGCCGATGCGCCGCGCTGCTGCAAGCGGGAACGACGCCATACCAGCATGCACGTGATGCGGGCCAGCGCGCGCGACGGCTGCGCGTCGGGTTCGTGTCCGGTGATTTGCGGCAGCATCCCGTCGGCATCTTTCTCGAAAGCGTGCTGGAGCATATCGATACGCAGCACTTCGAGCTTTTTGCCTACTCGACGTCCAAGGAGCGCGACGATGTAACGTCGCGGCTCACGCGTCATTTTGGCGCCTGGCAGCCGTTGCACGACCTGCGTCCAGAAGATGCGGCGCGGCGCGTCTACGCCGACAAGATCGATATCCTCGTCGATCTGGCGGGACATACGCAGTTTTCCGGTCTTCCGCTGTTCGCGTGGAAGCCGGCTCCCGTGCAGGTGAGCTGGCTGGGCTTCTTCGCGACGACGGGCAGCAAAGATATCGATTACTTCCTCGGCGACCGTCACGTGCTGCCGGAAGGGGAGGAATCCCATTTCGTCGAAAAGCCGTGGCGGCTGC
>NZ_JBFRCH010000095.1:0-1389 GCF_040965635.1 Paraburkholderia phymatum | reverse complement strand
TCTATGGGGCAATGGAAGTCAAGCCCTTTCGCGATCCGTTTTTCCGTTAGTTATCTCCCATTCGAGAGTGCGGCCAGGTTATCCACGGCCGGCCGGCGGGTCGCCTGCTACGACCACGACGCTGGCCGGCGGTGGATAACCTGGCCGATCAGATGTTTTGCAATCCTCCATATCAAGCGAGAACAGCAGTGAGGTCGGGGTGTCTGAAGTCCGGACACTTGACCGGACCAACTTCTATCCGTGCTGGCACGAGACCGGGCACCACATACCGCATGCGCAAGGCGCTGGAACTACCCCATTATGAACGCGCCCCATCTAGAACTACGGTTGCCTGCGAAGGTAACCCGCTTACTGTCCGGGCGCGCCGAACCTTCAAACGCTGTTGCCGCTCGACGTTGTCTACTCAGGTCGCTGCCACGTTCTTCGCAGGTGGCTTGAGGGTTGCTCCGAGGGGAATCTCACCGAATTCCAGATAGCGCCATAGCGCGACCGCCAGACGTCTGGCAAGTGCCACAATGCCGATGCGTCGCATACGCTTGCCGCCGCCTGCAAAGCGCTCGTTGAACCAGTCGCTTAGCTGGCTGCTGCGCTGGAAGCGCAACCAGCTCCACGCCAGTTCAACCATCAGCCATCGCGCTCGCTTGTTGCCGATCTTGCTGATGCCCTGCTCAACTTCACTGGTGCCGCTGGTATAGGGCGTCGGGGCCAGGCCCAGGCAGCCGGCCACTTCACGGCGGTTGTGAAAGTGCCGCCAACCGAACAGTTCCCTGATCAGGACCCAGGCACTGCCGGTGCCGATACCCGCAAGGCGGGCGAGCCGCGCAATCGCGGGTTGCGCACCGCTGCGCACCTCGCGCTGCTGCTGTACCTCGAGCGCCGTGATCTGCCTGGCAGCGAGCAACAGCCGTTCGAATTCGCGTTCGATCTCGGCGCGCAGGGCTGGCAACAGCTGTGTGGTGTGCTGCGCCCACCAGTGCGCCCACGCGCGGCCACCGATTCGCTCGGGCCGCAGGTTGTGGAGGACCAGCAGCGAGCGGATGCGGTTGCTATGGGCAGTGCGCTCCTGCCGGAGGCGATCGAGTTCACGGTGTATCCGCCGCTCATCTTCCTGTTCGGGGGTGGGGATACGTGCGACCGCCCAAACCCGGCGCTCACCACCGTAGTAGCGCATCAGCATCGACAGCAGCTTGTCGCTATCGAGACGGTCGGTCTTGGCGCGACGTCTGCGCCGGTTGACTTCGATACTGGCTGAATCGACCACCAGGTTCGTGATCTGATGTGCTTCCAGGCAGCGGTGCAGCCAGAAGCCGTCACGCCCGGCTTCATAGCAGCTGCGCACCGGGGCATCGGTGGCCAGATGACAGCGCGCTTTGGCCTTTGCAATCGCCG
>NZ_JBFRCH010000094.1:0-1432 GCF_040965635.1 Paraburkholderia phymatum | reverse complement strand
ACGGGCACGCTGCCCGGTGCTGCCCATTTCGTTTGCGACAAAGGGCGCGCGATTTGTCGGGAAGGCGACGTCGCGAACGTCGCAGGCCGCCATTCGGGAGAATCTGGCGGAAACCCGGCCTGGCCAGGGTTTCGACGATCTGCGCACTCATGGCACAAAAGCTGCGTCGATGGGGCCGCGCGGACACAATCCGGCCGATGCGTGACTCGACAGAAGAAGACCATAAGGACACCGCAGGCTGAGGACATGGTCGCGGCTTTGCAGATCTGATTCGCAACCCTGGTTTCACCTTCCATGTCAATGGAGTACGACAATGTCTCAACTTCGGCAAATCGCCTTCTACGGCAAAGGCGGCATCGGCAAGTCCACCACGTCGCAAAATACGCTTGCGGCGCTGAGCGACCTCGGGCAGAAGATCCTCATCGTAGGGTGCGATCCAAAGGCTGACTCGACGCGCCTGATACTGCACGCGAAGGCGCAGGACACAATTCTCTCGCTCGCGGCGGAAGCGGGTTCAGTCGAGGACCTGGAACTCGATGACGTGATGAAGATCGGCTACAAGGACATCCGCTGCGTCGAGTCGGGTGGTCCTGAGCCGGGCGTCGGCTGCGCGGGCCGTGGCGTCATCACGTCGATCAATTTCCTCGAGGAGAACGGCGCGTATGACGGAGTCGACTACGTGTCGTACGACGTGCTCGGCGACGTGGTGTGCGGTGGTTTCGCAATGCCCATTCGCGAGAACAAGGCGCAGGAAATCTACATTGTCATGTCAGGCGAGATGATGGCGATGTACGCAGCGAACAACATCTCGAAGGGCATCCTGAAATACGCGAACAGTGGCGGCGTGCGCCTGGGCGGGCTCATCTGCAACGAGCGCAAGACCGACAAGGAACTGGAGCTTGCCGAATCGCTCGCGACGATGCTCGGCACGAGGCTGATCCACTTCGTGCCGCGCGACAACATCGTCCAGCACGCGGAACTGCGGCGAATGACCGTGATCGAGTACGCGCCGGACAGCTCACAGGCGGGCCAGTATCGCGCGCTTGCCGAGAAGGTTCATCACAACGGCGGCAATGGCGTGGTTCCGACGCCGATCACAATGGACCAGCTCGAAGACCTGCTGATGGAGAAAGGCATCATGGTACCGGTCGACGAGTCGCAGGTCGGAAAATCGGCGGCCGAACTGACCGCCTGACGAATGCCGGACGGCGGTTGCCGTACGGCGGCCGGATCCGGCGATGAGATTCTCCACTTATGGGATACGCAATGACCGCGACGGTTGAAGAACGCAAGGCCGCGAACAAGGCCCTGATCGACGAAGTGCTGCAGGCATACCCCGAAAAGATGGCCAAGCGCCGCGCCAAGCATCTGGGTTCCTTTGAACAGGGCAAGCTCGACTGTGGGGTGAAATCGAACATCAAATCGCTGCCCG
>NZ_JBFRCH010000093.1:0-1443 GCF_040965635.1 Paraburkholderia phymatum | reverse complement strand
AAGCACCTTGTACAGCAAGGGCTTGAAGTGGAAAGTGGTTGATGCATTTGCAGTAACCTAGCAGATTATGGGTAGTTTCCTGCAAATTCTGTCGAGGTCTGGATGGGTCCGAAGACAGCGGTGAGCGAAGGCGATTTGTTCCGACATCCTCTGCGCGAGCAGATCAACCTGAAGCACCCGCTGGTACGTCTGGCCGATCTGATCAACTGGGATCGGCTGGGTACGTCGATGAGCGCGAGCTTCGTTTCCCGCAAGGGTCGTCCGGCCACCTCACCGAGGTTGATTGCTGGCCTGTTGTATCTCCAGCATGCGTTCGATCTGTCGGACGAGGAAGTGGTCTGGCAATGGGTGGAGAACCCGTATTGGCAGGTCTTTACCGGTGAGACGTACTTGCAGACCGAGCCGCCGGTCGATCCGTCGAGTCTGACGCGCTGGCGCAAGCGCCTGGGAGAAGCAGGTGTTGAAGAACTGCTGGCCGAGACGATCGAAGCGGCCAAGCGCGCGGGCGTGATCAAGGCCTCAAGCGCGAAACGCGTGATCGTCGACACGACGGTCATGCAAAAGGCGATCGCCCATCCAACCGATTCGCGCCTGCTCGAACGGTGTCGCGAACATCTGGTGAAGGCTGCGGCACGGCACGGATTGAAGCTGCGGCAGAACTACAACCGCGAGGCGCCGCACCTGGCGCGTCAGATTGGCCGCTACGCACATGCGAAGCAGTACAAGCGCATGAGGAAGGCCCTGCGCACGTTGCGCTCGCGCGTTGCCGGGTGATGCGTGACGTGGAGCGTCAGCTCGAATCGGTTGCTGACACCGGGCGCAGTGCGCTGCAGGAGTTGATCGGTCGCACCAGGCGGATCCTGTCGCAGAAGCAGAAGGACAGGAACAAGCTTTACGCCTTGCATGCACCGGAAATCGAATGTCTGGCCAAAGGCAAGGCCCGTACGCCTTACGAATTCGGCGTCGAGGTGTCGATCACGACGACCCACAAGGAAGGGCTCGTGATCGGCGCGCGCTCGATGCCGGGCAATCCATACGACGGCCATACGCTGGCCGAGGCGCTGGAGCAGGCGGCGATCCTGAGCGACGTGAAGCCGGAAGTGGCCATTGTTGATCGCGGCTACAAGGGCGTCGTTGTCGATGGCGCGAAGATCTATCACCCGGGATTGCGACGCGGGATCACGCGCGGCCTGCGCGCGATGATCCGCAGGCGAAGCGCGATCGAGCCGGCCATCGGTCACATGAAGGCGGACGGCAAGCTCGATCGGAACTGGCTCAAAGGTGCGCTCGGCGATGCGATACATGCGGTGCTGTGCGGTGCCGGCCATAACCTGCGGATGATCCTCAGAAAGCTGAGGCTTTTTTACGCCCTTGTTCTGATCGCTTTGCTCAACCGCCCAATCGCTGTTGTCTTCCAGCCGTGAGGACAACGGCCGACCAAAG
>NZ_JBFRCH010000092.1:0-1482 GCF_040965635.1 Paraburkholderia phymatum | reverse complement strand
TGTCGAGGCCAGATTCAGATGTCCGCTTCCCGGCTAGATAGAGATGTCCGGGTTTAAGGGGTTCAGGGGTTGCTTTTCATGGGTTAAAGATCACGCAGTGTCGAAGGATGGTGTTTGAATGGGCAGCGCGCTTACGTCCGTTCCCCTGTCCCTTGCAGACCTCCGGCCAGGTTTGTGATGTTGCGGTTGCATCTGTCTTTGCTGGGCAAGATCCACGATCGCATGTTCGACGTCGGCCTGTGTGAACTCGCGTTGCTTCTTCTTGCCTGGCATCCGACTTTGGACTTTGGTTGAAGCGCCCAGATGCGTGCGGGAAGGTGCCTTTCCGATGCGGCTGTTATCGCGTTGCGCCTGAAGCGCCTGCGAGACCTGCAACACGTGGGCGAGCCGTTTGTGTTCGACAATCGCACCCTGATCAATCTCAGCCAGCCGGTCATACTGTCTGCACGCCAGAATTCGGCCGTCCATCCTGAGCTCGATACGCCCATCCGGGTACTCCCAGACCTCGACATACCGATCGATCAGCTTCCGGTTCTCCGGTGTGTCATCCAGCAGATACATCACGCGGTCATATTGCACGGTCAACGACTTTGTCACCTTGCGCGTCTCGCGCCACGTCATCACCAACTCAAGGCTCTCATCAGCGCGCAGCGGCCGGTGTGCGTCAAAATCGCTCTTCGGGGGCTTGGCGAACCGGGCGTTATAAGCGGCCATGAAGATCGGGGCGTACGCATTGGCTTCGGCCACCGTGTTGATGCCGCGCAGCCTCAGTTCCTTGACGAGCCGGTCCTGCAGCGTCTGGTGCGCGCGCTCGACGCGGCCCTTGGCCGGGCTGCTGTTCGCGCAAAATGTGTCGATGTTCAGTTCGTACATTGCACGTCCAAAGTGGGTCACGCTATTGCCATCCTTGTTCGCGCCCGTTTTGCGAAACACGCTGTACTTGTCGCTATAGAGCGCGCCGGGTTTGCCATGGCGCTCGATGTATGCGCGCGTAGCTTCGAAATAACTGAAAGTTGATTCGGTCGCCGTGAAATGCAACGCCATCAGCCGGCTCGTCGCATCGTCGACATACACCAGCAGCGTGCAGGCCGGCGCCCGGTCCTCGAACCAGCGGTGGTCGCTGCCGTCGATCTGCACCAGCTCGCCCAGACACGCGCGCCGGGCCCGCGGCTGGTAGACCTTCGGCGGGCGCTGCCGGCGCGGTATCCACAGCCCGGCTTCCGTCATCAGCTTGCGTACGGTTTCCTTCGCGAGCCGGATGCCGTGACACTCGCGCAGCTTCTCGCACGCCAGGGTCGGGCCGAAATCGGCGTAGCGCTCACGGACGATGGCCAGAGCACGTTGGGCCAGTTCGCCGTCCAGTCTCCGATTCCCGGGCATACCGCGCTTGCAAGAGATCAGTCCAGCGGCGCCAGACTCGCGGTATCGGGCCACCAACCGCCGTACTTGCCTCGTCGTCAGACCCAGACGTTCGGCAGCACG
>NZ_JBFRCH010000091.1:0-1533 GCF_040965635.1 Paraburkholderia phymatum | reverse complement strand
ATTCAACGGCACATCGGCCCATTCGCGCTGATGCTGACGGGGCTCGGCTCGATCATCGGATCGGGCTGGCTGTTCGGCGCCTGGAAGGCGGCCAAGATTGCAGGTCCTGCCGCGATCTGCGCGTGGGTGATCGGCGCGGTGGTGATTCTCGCGATCGCGCTGACGTACGCCGAGCTGGGCTCGATGTTCCCCGAGTCGGGCGGCATGGTGCGCTACGCGCGCTATTCGCACGGCGCGCTGGTGGGCTTCATCAGCGCATGGGCCAACTGGATCGCGATCGTGTCGGTGATTCCGATCGAGGCCGAGGCCTCGATCCAGTACATGAGCACATGGCCGTACGAGTGGGCGCACAACCTGTTCATCAACGGCGAACTGACGACACCGGGGCTGCTGCTCTCGGCGGTGCTGGTGGTCATCTACTTCCTGCTGAACTACTGGGGCGTGAAGGTCTTTGCGCGCGCCAACACGGCGATCACGATCTTCAAGTTCATCATTCCGGGCCTGACGATTCTGGGCCTGATGATGAGCGGCTTCCACAAGGAAAACCTCGGCGACGGGTTTGGCGGCGCGGGTACCTTCGCGCCGTACGGCTGGTCGGCGGTGCTGACGGCCGTGGCGACGAGCGGCATCGTGTTCGCGTTCAACGGTTTCCAGAGTCCCGTCAATCTGGCGGGCGAGGCGCGCAATCCGGCGAAGAGCGTGCCGTTCGCGGTGATCGGCTCGATCCTGCTGGCGCTGGTGATCTACGTGCTGCTGCAGATCGCGTACATCGGCGCGGTGAGCCCGGCTGACGTGATGAAGGGCTGGAGCCAGTTCAACTTCAAGTCGCCGTTCGCGGAACTGGCGATCGCGCTGAACCTGAACTGGCTGGCAATCCTGCTGTACGTGGACGCGTTCATCAGCCCGAGCGGCACGGGCACGACCTACATGGCGACGACCACGCGCATGATCTACGCGATGGAGCGCAACAACACGATGCCGAAGATGTTCGGCAGCGTGCATCCGCTGTACGGCGTGCCGCGCCCGGCGATGTGGTTCAACCTGCTGGTGTCGTTCATCTTCCTGTTCTTCTTCCGCGGCTGGAGCTCGCTGGCGGCAGTGATTTCGGTCGCGACGGTGATCTCGTACCTGACGGGCCCGATCAGCCTGATGTCGCTGCGCCGCTCGGCGACGGACCTCGAGCGGCCGCTGCATATTCCGGGCATGGGCGTGATCGCGCCGTTCGCATTCGTGTGCGCGTCGCTGATCCTGTACTGGGCGAAGTGGCCGCTGACGGGCGAGATCATCCTGCTGATGATCGTCGCGCTGCCGGTGTTCTTCTATTTCCAGGCGAAGTCGGGCTTCACGGGCTTCAACCAGGACCTGAAGGCGGCGTGGTGGCTGGTCGCGTATCTGCCGGGCATGGCGATCCTGTCGCTGATCGGCAGCAGGCAGTTCGGCGGGATGGGGCTGCTGTCGTATGGCTGGGACATGCTGGTCGTGATCGTGTTCTCGCTCGTGTTCTATTACTGGGGCGTGCATACGGGATATCGC
>NZ_JBFRCH010000090.1:0-1795 GCF_040965635.1 Paraburkholderia phymatum | reverse complement strand
GCGACGCCTTTGACGCGTCTGCGGACTGCGCCAGCGATTCAGCCAGCGTCAGCAGTTCCCTGAGCTGCGCAACGACTTCCGCCATCGCAAGCTGTTTGCCGCCCGCACCTGGCTGGTCGTATGCCGTGACCATCACACCGGCGCCGCCACGCGTGACCGCGTGACCCGACGTGCGCAGTTCTGCACCTGCGCCGCGCCTCTGTTTCTGGGCATCCACGAGGTAGCCCATGTTCAGCTGCGTCTTGCCCGAATGCTCGGTTGACAGCTTGATGCTTTCCTCGCCCTCCCAGTCCTCCATGCGCAGCTTGTTGTTCGCCTGCGTGCGGATGACATTACGGGACATCCAGCGTCGGTGCGACGTGACGAGATCAACCGACTGGCTGTTGTGCATCGCGTTGGCAATGTACGGGCGGTTCGGATTGCCCGCATCAAACGCGACGTTGACTTCCGTGCCGTCGATCAGCGGGAAATGGAAACCCGTCTCCCGTGCACCTGCGAACGGCTTGGCAAGACGCAGAGGAACAAGCTCCCCACCCTTCGGCCATTCGTCAAAGTCAACATCGAGGCGGACCACGTAATACCCCTGGTCCGTGACGTACGCGTACCTGTAGTTATCCGGAGAGGTGATGCGTGCGGTCAGGGTGCCGTGAATCTTCGGCCAGCTGTTCTCGTCGAGAGGCAGCCGGAAACGCCTGTCGGCAGGTATCGCCTTGTAGGTATTCGAATAGGGCCTGTCACGCGCACCCTGATGAACCACCTCGACAATCACCTGGCCATGTGGCGCGTCTGGCAGGACTTCATCAATATGCAGGATGCGCCCCGGATGCAGACCCAGCACATTGCTCCTGCCTTCATAGACGACCTGCCATGCGATTTCGGCTTCGTGCCTTAGCTGTGCTTCCCATTTCGCGCCTTTCGCGTCCAGATGACCCGTGCCCCAAATGTAAGGCTGGCCGTAAGTCGTCCTGTCGTTCCTTGCGGTGTTCGCCTCGTCCCTGAAGCGCTCCCATGCACGATCCGGATTGTAGGCAGCGACCTGTACCAGCTCGGGCACAGAGCAGGTGCGAGTGACCAGCGAGTAAGCGGACTCCGCTGCTGCGTTGAGTCCGGCTGGCTCCCTGTAAGGCACTGCCTTCCGGGGCTGATAGACATAGTGGTCAATGTCGTCTCCGAAAACAATGCTGTCGCCATGCCTGCCATGCGTGATATAGCTGTAGATGCCTTCCTGCTTCATCAGCAGCTGCACCCAGGCCAGATCGTTCATCTGGTACTGAAAGCGGAACGCATGCTCCTGGTACGTTCGCCGCAGCGTGAAACTGAACTGGTGTCCCCTGAATCCATGCCGCCGTAGCACCTGCTCGATGATAGTGGGTGCCGTCGCGTGCTGGAACACGCGGCTGGTATGCGTACGGGCCAGCCTGGACAGATGCGCTTCGAGCGAAATCTCGTAGGTGCTCTCGTCTCGTGATGCCGAGAGTTTCGCGAACGCCGTAATCCAACCGTCGAAAGTGCGGCCTTCACCGATATCTGGAACGATGGAAAACCTCGCGTTCCTCCCAAGGTAGTCGGCACGTGGAAGCTCAAAACGGTGCGTCACGCGGATCGTGATGCGATGCGGCTCGCCGAATCGCTCAGTGGCCTCGAATGACACGACTGATAGCGCCTGGGCGCTGTCCGTGCCCGGCACGTCGAGAAAATATGCCTGCTTCCCGGTCTGTTCTCCGGATAGCAGATCGTCGCCATCAAATGCTTCTGCCATATTTTGGATTCCTTTGTTTTAGTTTTAGACTCCAGC
>NZ_JBFRCH010000089.1:0-2005 GCF_040965635.1 Paraburkholderia phymatum | reverse complement strand
TCCTCGAGCAGTGTGCCGTCCTTGTCGATAAAGACGGCCGACTGATGAAGCGTATCGGCGGGCGTGACGGAGGGCGTGAGCATGGCAACCTCGGCTGGATCGAACATTGGATGTGACTCGGCGTGCGGACGATGAGCGTCGCTATCCTGCCGCGCCTCCCGCCGCCGAGCGCAGCGCCTCTGTCGATTCGCTCTGGGCAAAGACCGTGTTCACATCGGCGACGCGCCGGTAGATGTCCGTCAACGATTCGGACACGCCGCTCCACGTGAACTCCGCGTGCGCGCGAGCGAGCCCGGCTTCGCCCATCCGGCGCGCGAGTGCGGGATCGCGCTGCAACGTGGCCAGCTTCATTGCGAGCGCGGCTGGGTCGCGCGGCGGCACGAGCCAGCCGGTCTCGCCGTGCTTCACCGAATAGCGGATGCCGCCGACGTCCGCGCCGATCACGGGCGTGCCGCATGCCATCGCTTCGACGGGCGTGATGCCGAACGGCTCGTACCATGGCGTCGTGACGAACACGTTCGCCGCGCTATAGAACAGGCTCAGACGCCGCCGTCCGCGGCGGCCGACGAAGATCGTTTCATTCGCAATCTGTTCCCGGTTTGCAATGCCGCGCAGTCGTGCAATTTCGGGCGTGGCGATTTCATTCGGCGCGTCGGAATTGCCGCCGACGATGTAAAGCCGCGCATCGATGCCGTGCTGCATCCTGAGCACGCCGACGCCGCGAATCACGTTGTCGATGCCCTTGCGCTGCACGATGCGCCCGAGCTGCAACACGATGAACCTGTCGCGTGGCCAGCCTAGTGCATCGCGCGCGGTGTCGCGGTTCATCGGATGAAACTCGTCGGCGTCGAAGCCGCATGGCACGATGTCGATGCGTTCGGCGTCCGCGTGATACAGGTCGATCAGATCGGCTTCGTCTTGCGGGCACTCGGCGATGATCGCGTTCGAGCGCCGGACGAGTTCGTCCTCGATCGCGAAGCGCTCGTCGGGAAAGCCGTCGTCGATGCCCTGATGAAGGCGGCGCACGCGGCCGAGCGCATGAAACGTCATGACGAGCGGCACGCCGAGCGTACGCTTGACCTTGAGGCCCGCCAGCCCGGACATGAAGAAGTTCGCGTGCATCACGTGATACTGCGTCTTTTCGCGGCGAAAGAAGCCAATCAGGAAATCGGCGAACTCGCCCATGTACGGCAGCAGTTGCTCCTTGGGCAATTGCAGCGGCGGACCCGCCGGCACATGGATCACGCGGATTCCGTCCATGTTCGAGATGGACGGCAGCAACGCCCGATCGCGCCGGGTAAAGACATCGACCTGATGACCGCTGCGCTGAAGCTGTCTTGCGACATTCGCGACATAGATGTTTTGCCCGCCGCTGTCGACGCCACCCGCCACGGCAAGAGGAGACGCGTGTTCGCTGATGATGGCAATCTTCATCGTGATCCCTTTGGTTCCTTCATGGCCCTTTGCCGATGGACAGAGGGCGGTTGATCGGAATGGCGCCGCTTCTTCGCAATAGCAGTTGAGCAGTGCGTACCTTCGTTTCAGCATGCGATGTGCCGCTGGGTGAGAACGTGCGTTTCCATCGTTGTGCCCGGGGCGCATGATCGTTTCGTTGAACGCGCATCGCTCGAACCGCTGTGGCGCGCCCCGAATTACAAGCGTCGTGTAAAAGGCGCTTCGCAATGCGGGAGGTCGTTGGGGGCGGCGCCGGGCGCACGGCATGCTAGTGGCACAGGACGATGGATTCGACTCACGCTACCCATTCTCTTTCGCGCATCCAGGGAGTGATTGTCGGCGACCTGCTGCGCGCGGTGCTCCGATACCGGACGATCACGGCCGCGTCATTCGCGCTGATGATCTTCGCGAAGCTCTCTGCCGTCGCGATTCCGCTGACGCTAAAACATATCGTCGACGAATTGAGCCACCCGGAATCGCCCGTTGTGTTCCCTGTGTTTCTGGTGCTCGCGTATGCGCTGCTGCGCTTTTTCGCCGATGCGCTGAACGA
>NZ_JBFRCH010000088.1:0-2270 GCF_040965635.1 Paraburkholderia phymatum | reverse complement strand
CTTGCGGGTGCGCTTCGTCGACAGATCCAGACCAAGACCAAGCTGTGTCATCTCGCCGCTCCTTGAAGTATCCCCATCCCAGGATAGTTCACGCTCACGTCAGTGCCAGGACTTTTGCAGAGATTCCGGAGCTTTTGTGTCGTATGTCCGCTCGCGTCGATAAAAAAGTACTCGCACGGTTAGAGTTTGATCGAGTGAGTCGCAATAGTTGACCCTATTGGCGATCTTCTCTTCAAAGGTGATAGTGCTACGCATCTATTCACCCCTCGCACTCAGCTGTCGCACAGCGCCAAAGAATTACGAAAAAACAGGCCTGCTTCTGCGACTTTCTCTCAAAGAGAACACGCAATCCGACGCCTGATCTTTGGGACGAAACTATTCCGTAAGGACTCTGACGCTTGGCATTCATACGTCGATGCTTTAATGACTTCGCTTTCCTGAACCCCACTGCCGCGTAGCCTCCCCCATCTCAACGGCGTCAGCGATGTGATGCGTCTTTGATTCTCCCTGCGCCTGGGCGTCGCGGTCATTCCCGCCAATACGAATCCAAACAGGAGCCTGAAATGCAATGGCGTCAGATAGCACTTGGTTCGCTCACAGCCGCAGCATTCGCATCGACCGTAGCGTGGAGCGCCTCCGACGAGCATGACAAGAACCGGCCAGACGAAGTTCATACGGCTACTCCGATCAAGCATCTAGTGGTGATCTACGGCGAGAACATTTCGTTCGATCATTACTTCGCGACCTATCCGCATGCGACCAACCCGTCTGGTGAGCCTGCCTTCAACGCGCTGCCCGGCACGCCTCAGGTGAACGGCCTCTCGGGCGCCTTGCTCACGAACAACCCGAACTCCACGAATACGGCCAACGGAACAGGCGCCGCCAATCCGTTCCGTCTCGACCGCACGCAGGCGTCGAGCGCCGACCAGAATCACGCGTACACGGCCGAGCAGCAAGCGTACGACAACGGCGCCGCCGATCTCTTCCCGAAGTACACGGGTAAGGGATCGAGCGGCGGAGCCGGTGCATTCGGCACGACGGGCCAGGTGATGGGCTATTTCGACGGCAACACGGTCACCGCGCTGTGGAACTACGCGCAACGATTCGCGATGAGCGACAACGCCTATACGTCGACCTACGGACCGTCGACGCCGGGCGCGCTCGAAGTCGTGTCAGGGCAGACCAACGGCATGCAGGTCGTGCTGACGACGAAGCAGCCTTCCGCGTCAGGTTCGTACTACGTGAACGACGGGCAAGGCGGCTTCACGATGATCAATGACGTGGACCCGGCCTACGACACCTGCTCGAGCACGACCGATACTGCGTTGATGACGGGCAAGAATATCGGCGACCTGCTGAACGCGCGCAACATCACGTGGGGCGGCTTCATGGGCGGCTTCAACCTTGCGACGGTCAACAGCAACGGCACGACGGGATGCAAGCGCAGCACGCTGTCGACGGTCGTCGGTTCCGCCACAGCCGACTATATTCCCCACCACAACTGGTTCCAGTACTACGCGTCGACTTCCAATCCGAAACACTTGCGCCCGGGCTCGATCCAGGCTGTCGGCCACAGCGCAGACCCCGCTAACCACCAGTACGATACCGACGATTTCTTCAACGCGGTGAACGCCGGCAATTTCCCGGCAGTGAGCTTCCTCAAGGCCCCGGCCTTCCAGGATGGCCACGCTGGGTATTCGGACCCGCTCGACGAGCAGGCTTTCGTGACGAAAGTCGTGAACTTCCTGCAGCAGCAAAAGGACTGGAAAGATACGGCCGTCATCGTGGCATGGGATGACTCCGACGGCTGGTACGACCACGCTTACGCAATGCCGACGAGTGCATCGTACGATTCCGTCGCGGACCAGTTGAATGGCGCTGGAATCTGTGGCACGGGCTCGGCGGACAATGGCGTGAAGGGCAAACCCGTCAACGGCCGTTGCGGTCCGGGCACGCGCATTCCGTTTGTCGTGATCTCGCCGTGGGCGAAGGAGAACTTCGTCGACCATACGCAGATCGATCAGTCGTCGGTAGTGCGCTTCATTGAAGACAACTGGCTCGATGGGCAACGTATCGGTGGCGGATCGTTCGACGAGAAGGCGGGCAGCATCATGGGCATGTTCGACTTCAACCGTCGTGGCGAAGGCCGCTATCAGCGCAAGCTCTTCCTCGATCCGACGACGGGCTTGCAGGTCGAGCGGCCGCCGAAGATCTGATGCAAGGACTCAACTGATCATCGAAGCATGACGGAAGTGGGGCCCGCGCGCCGC
>NZ_JBFRCH010000087.1:0-2530 GCF_040965635.1 Paraburkholderia phymatum | reverse complement strand
ACCGGAAAGCTTACCGTGGACAACGCTACGCGTTGCCCACCGCGCTCTCCTTCGCCCACAAGCTCCACAGCCTCCAACTACGAATGAAAAAGAGAAGGTTCAAAACCGGACTTCAAGATACAAGGTGTCCGTTTTTGCGGGTCACCCATTGAGAGGCCGAAGTCAAGGGGGTAACAACTCCTCCGCACAGGCCGTACCTGTGTGGGGTGATGCAAAGGTCCTGCCCGGCATCCGAGATGTAGCTGTGACGGACGACGCATCCGGTTTCTCGACAATCGTAGGTTACGGCCACAACGGGCCGCACCAGTCACCCATCGGGATCAAGGTACGCGCCGGTCAGGCTGGCGTGCACCCCTGGCTCATATCGAGCCCCAGAGAACCATCGGTGCCAGGTCCATGTCCAGGTGTCAACCGGCAGGGTTACCGCCTACGGCGGCACCAGACCCGGTGGGCTCATGGCCTGGGCGTCCCGGTAACAGACCTGCATGCCAGGAGGGACGCGGCGATCCAATCAACTTACTGGTTCGAAACCAACCCGCAATGCGGACTCGTCGCGCCTTGCCTGAGTCAGACAAAACATCGGCTTACATCGAACGGCTTGCCCTCACGCATCATGTACCAGGCCGCACGGGCCAGCTTGTGCGCGAGCGCCTTCATCGCCACGACGGGCAGACGCTGGGCCTTCTTGCGTTCGTAAAAGCGTCTGGCCTGCGGGCAGCAGCGCACGGCCGCGGCGGCCGCCTCAATAAAGGCCCAGGCCAGATAACGGTTGCCGTTCTTCGCGTTACCCTGCCCCTTCTTCCTGCCGTTGGAGACGCGCCGGCTCTCGACGCACCGGCAGTACGAGCTGAACTGGCCGGGGCGGGGAAAGCGCGCGATAGTGCCTGTCTCGAGCATGATGGTGGCCGCCAGGATCTGGCCGATACCGGGCGCGGTCTTCAAGATGGCGAATTCGGGACGCAGCTTCACTTCGCGGTGGATGATTTGTTCGAGCGCGCCGATCTCGCTGCTGAGCGCGCGGATGACCGCCATGCTTGGCCTCAAGCGCGCGCTGCACGTAGGGCTGCAGATGCAGTGTCGGCACGGCAGCGCACTCGAGCCGCCGGACCTCCTCGCTGTTCATGCGCAAGTTCAGGTGACGCGCGAGCAGACTCTCGATACTCAGGATGTTCACGGTGCGCTGACGCACCAGCTGAAGGCGCTTGCGCGAGAGGTCGCGCAGCGTACGCTCCTGGGGCGGATAGATGTACCCCTCAGGCAGTAGTCCAAGGCGCAGCACATGCGCGAGAAATACCGCGTCGTGTTCATCGCCGCGTACTTCAGGCCTTCGTACTGCTTGATAGCAGCGGTATTGGCCAGACGCACATTGAAGCCGGCCGCAATCAGGCCGTCGACAAGCCAGTACCAGTTGAAGGTTCTATAGACATATTTCTATAACACGTATTATGGACGCCCCGGGATTATGCATGGTTTGCCGTTGAGGGGAGCGGAGCGCGCGGCGTGGGTTCCGATATAAATCGAATTATGGACCGTACCGCGCGCGTATTTGAGTTCTTGAGCAATGCAGGGTTCACTGATCGCATCGTTCTTGGCCGTGCATAATCACAAGCCCTCGAGAAACTGCAGTACGCGGTCAGTGGGCTTGTATCGGTGTTGCCTGCTGTGAGGTAATTGAAGCGTACTGAGGGCTCTCTCCTTCATTGCCAGGTCCGCCTCGATGTACATGTGCGTGGTCGCTGGGTTCTCGTGACCGAGCCACAGCGCAATGACCGTAAGGTCAACGCCAGCCTGAAGCAGGTGCATGGCAGTCGCGTGCCGAACCAGGTGCGGTGAGATGCGTCGGCCCTTGAGTCCCACGCAATGAGTTGCCGCAGCCTCGTAGGCGAGGTTGAGACGATCGGTTATTCCGGTTCGCGTCATCGGTCCGCCTGAGCGATTTGGAAAGAGCCACTGTCCGGGTGAAGCGCCAATCTGCCGAAGCCAGAGCCGGATCTGGCTTGCGGTGCTGCGCCAGAGCGGGACCGCACGTTCTTTGCGGCCCTTGCCGTGAAGACGTACAGAAGGGCTTCGATCCAGTTCGACGTCGCCGACGCGTATGCCGATGAGTTCGGATACCCGAGCGCCGGTGTTATAGAGGGTCGCCAACATCACGCGATCGCGCTGGCCGCACCACGTGTTGGGGCTGGGTGCATCGAGTAAGGCGCATATTTCTTCTCGGGAGAGGAAGCGAACCAGCGGGCGCTCATAACGCTTCATCGGGATCGAGAGCACCTGCTGAATCGTGCCCAGCGATTCTGGTACTCGGGACGCAGCATAGTGCAGAAACGAGCGAATGGCGGCAAGCCGAAGGTTGCGACTACGGATGCTATTGTGGCGGGCCACTTCGAGGTGGTCGAGGAACTGGAGTGAGCGTGAGCACGTAAATCGATGGGGCAATGATCAAGATAAATGATGTTGAAGGAATCAAGTAAAACGGGGGCGATGATGCCCCCGTTGTCGTTTCAGAACGGCTCGTCGGCCGGCCGGTGCG
>NZ_JBFRCH010000086.1:0-2545 GCF_040965635.1 Paraburkholderia phymatum | reverse complement strand
GTAAGCGTCTCGCCGCGGCCGTTCTAGCGTGCTGATTGAGGTTTTGGGTAGTTTGGTACCCACCAAATTATGGTGGATACCAAAGTGGACAAGACGTGGGGCGTTGGCGCCGCAGTCGGCGCATATAAGCGGCCGAACTTTCCGACCGAGTTCAAACGGCAACTGGTTGAACAGTCTTTCGAACCGGGCGCGTCTGTGGCGTTAATCGCGCGCAGCAACGACATCAATGCGAACCTGTTGTTCAAATGGCGACGGCTTTATCTGGCAGGAGAGTACGGTTTGCCGACGCTGCCTGAGGGCGCAACGCCGAAGCGGGCACCGGAGGTGCCGTCGCTGTTGCCTGTGAATGTCGTCGCTGAGGCGGCAGAACATACGCCACCGATGGCAGTCGATACAGCAAGGTCGCCAGACAATCTTTGCGAGATCGAGTTCGACCGTGCACGCTTGAGAGTTCGCGGCAACGTGTCACCGGATATGCTGCGGCTGCTGATCCGGGAGCTATCCCGATGATCGGCCTGCCGCCAGGCACTCGCATCTGGATCGCCGCAGGCGTCACCGACATGCGTAGTGGTTTCCCGGCTCTGGCCGCGAAGGTACAAACGGCACTCGAAGAGAATCCGCTCGGCGGCGACGTGTTCATTTTTCGCGGGCGTCGCGGCGATCTCATAAAAATTCTATGGGCAACCGATGACGGACTATGGCTTCTGGCGAAACGGCTTTCGCGCGGGCGGTTTATCTGGCCCCAGGCTGATGGCGGCAAGATCTATCTGACGGCTGCGCAGCTGTCGATGTTGCTGGAAGGCATCGATTGGCGACAACCCCGTCGCACGACGGCATTGTCGATGTTGTAAACCGCGTCGGAGGCTCGTAAACTGCAGCGCATGCCCAATCATGCGCCGCTTCCGGACACCGTTGCCGAGCTCCACGCCCTGGTGCTCGAACAGCAGGCATCGATCGCAAAGATGCAGAAGGAGATCGCCGAACGCGACCGGGAAATTGTCGAACGGGACCAGGAGCTTGAGCGCCTGAAGGCCCAGATCGACAAGCTCAGGCGTATGCACTTCGGTCGCAAATCCGAGCAACTCGATCAGCAGATCAATCGGCTCGAAACACAACTTGAGGATCTGGCGGCGGGCAGCGGCGTTGCCGATGTTCGTCGTGCGCGCGCTCGTGCATCGAGCTCAGGCGTGTCTGCTGGGTCCCCGAAGGAAACCTTGCCGCCCCATCTGCCGCGCGAAGAACGCGTGCTCGAACCCGATTCCGTCTGCCCGAAGTGCAACAACGCCATGGAATTACTCGGCGAGGACGTGTCCGGGCAACTCGCGCGCGTCACGGCGATGTTCAAGGTCATCCGCACGATCCGTCGCAAGCGGATCTGCACCGGTTGCGGCCACATCGTGCAACCTCCCATGCCAGGGCTGCCGATTGAGCGCAGCATCGCGCATCCGAGCTTGCTGGCCGACATCATCGTTTCGAAGTATGCGAACCACACGCCGCTGTATCGGCAATCCGAGATCGCGGCGCGCGACGGCGTGCGTCTCGATCGGGCCACCATGGCACGTTGGGTCGGGCAATGTGAAGAACTCTGCCGCCTGCTGACTGAAGCCCTGCGTCGCTACACGATGGCGACTGCGAAGCTCCACGCGGACGACACGCCGATCCCGGTACTCGCGCCCGGCAACAAGAAGACCAAGACCGGTCGGTTGTGGGTCTACGTGCGCGATGATCGTCGCTCAGGTTCGAGCGATCCTGCTGCTGTCTGGTTCGCGTACTCGCCGGACCGCAAAGGCATCCACCCTCAGACCCATCTTGCCGGATTCGAAGGTGTCCTTCAGGGGGACGGCTATGCCGGCTTCAACGAGTTGACCGAAAGCGGCAAGGTTCGTTTGGCATCCTGCTGGGATCACGCGCGCCGATATCTCTTCGACGTCCATGAGACAGCCCCTTCGGAAACCACGAAACAATGGCTCGAAATGATCGGCGAGTTTTACGCAATCGAGGCCGATATCCGCGGCAAACCACCGGATGAGCGGCGACGCGTAAGACAAGAAAAGAGCAGCCCGTTGCTCGCGGCTCTCGAGAAGTCGATGAAGGAGAAACTGGCCACTCTCTGGCCAAAGGCACCACTGGTCGAAGCGATCAACTACTCTCTGAACCGATGGGATGGACTCAAACTGTTCTGTGACGACGGCCGTGTCGAGATCAGCAACGTGCTTGCCGAAAATGCCTTGCGCTGTGTGGCCCTTGGTCGGCGCAATTTTATGTTCGCGGGCTCCGACAGCGGTGGTGAGCGAGCTGCCGCCATGTATGGCCTGATCGGCTCGTGCAAATTGAACAACATCAATCCACGCGCCTACCTGGAATTCGTGCTCACGCACATTGCGGATCACCAGGCCAACCGCATCGACGAACTGTTGCCATGGAACGTCGCGAAGCATCTCCCCCTATCTACATCTGCCTCGCTTTGATCCCTGCTGGCAGCGGCCTGCCGCGTTCTTCGACGCTTGTCCAGAGAATTCTCAACGGCTCCCACGCGACGCTTACG
>NZ_JBFRCH010000085.1:0-2565 GCF_040965635.1 Paraburkholderia phymatum | reverse complement strand
GACGCACGGCGCGATACAGGCCATCTTCCGCGAACGTTTCGCCTGGCCCGACAGGCTGAAGCAACATGCTCGTGCGATGTGTCGCTTCCCATTCTTCACGTTCTTTTGGCGTTGACGGGTAGTCGCGATCCATTTTGATAATCGTTCTACCGTCCGTCCCTGAGTAGAAGTCAACGTGAGCGCGCCGTTTTTCTCGACCTTCCATCCAGTCGATGTATAACCAAGCATCCAAGGAGAATGCATAATCACCAGCCTTGGACTGGTCTTTCGGCTTCGCCCGAAAAGCGAAATCACGGAAGCCGCCTCCCTCCAGTATCACAACCTCGTCCTTGAACTCTGCCTTGTTTTCCAAAGGCTGACCTGCCAAGTCGAATTCCCAGCCACCGTATCCCGAATGGTCAAGGTTGACCGCTCCGACTGAAAGCGTTTCCTCGCGGGATTTTCCCGACCAAATATCAGGCCGTCTGAATGAAAGAGCCTCCTTTCCACAGTTAATGATTCTGACTGTGACAATAAAGTCGTTGCCTTGCTTTTCTACCTTAAGGACTGACGCGTTGATCCATATTTTCTTGCGCCCCGATCGCACAAGGTCTGCATGTACAAGGCCAGCGTTTTTCGTTGCTTTTTTGAAAAGTTCCTCGGGCAACAGTGCAATGTGCCCTTTTCTCTCCTGCACCTCGCCGTTGACGTTACATGATGCAGAAAAGATCGCTGGCGCATCGGTTGGCGTGACCTCAAGCCCTCGACCCGCTTGACTATTTGGATCACAAAGTGCTTGCCTCACTTCCTCGGCAGCCTTTCTGTCGTATAGATCGCCACTGCCCTCTAGAATACCTGCGCCGTGGGCGTTTTCGTTGTTTGCAGTGTCGAACAACGTCAGCCTTGCCAATCCTGATTCATCAACCGAAACGACGTAATCGCCAGCCCGCCAATCACCACCCCAAAAAAGCGACCACTGCTTCGGCTGCTGCCCGTTTGCAGTATTTCCAGAGGCCATAACATTAACTCCAAGGAATGGCGACAGCAAAACAAAATATAGAAAGAATATCTCTTTCATGGTCGGCGCACATTAATATGAATCATTTTCCTTGAATCCCAATACGCCATTTTTTATTGGTGTATTGGGTCATCCAACGACGCAGATATTCCATGTAATAAGGTGGAATCGTAGGCTTTACGCCACTCGCCACTTTTGTTCTTGCGCCGTGCCCCATCAGATTGATTTGTGAATCTATTTGCCACGTGCTTGCACCAGCCAATAGATGCCCCTTGGCAAACTGAAGTTGTTGCTCGACAACATACTGTTCATGTACGGCACCCGCCGCAGAATAGTATTCGTCAGGAAGATTAAACAGATGACCGCACTCGTGGGCCGCAGTGTAGTCAGCCCCGAATGCAACATAACCTCCCTTTTTTAGGTCAAATCGCGCCCCGACTTCCCCCCAATTGGCGGAGTCATCTCTCGACGCATACGGATACAGATTGATGACCTTATTACACTCCGCCGTCTGAGGATCGGCCTGAGATTTGAGAACAACAAATGCAACCTTGAACTTGACTGAAATTCGGCAGCCGCAAGCCGCTCCTTTTGAGCAACCGTCGAGAATAAGTTTGTAGGAATTTTGATTTAATGTTTCAGCGATCGTTGAAGATTTTGCTAAAAAATCATAATCCGTCTTATCGCGACCGACAGTCCGAAAGCCAGGCAGGTTTGGATCATTTTTCGAATTTGCGCCGTTTGCGGTACTATCATACGGGACGCTTTTGTTCGAACCATTTGGTAGTTTTTTCGGCTCACTTGTTGCCGGATCAATTTCATAAAGGTCTTTCAGGAAAACGCCAACCTTTACAGAAGCTGTTAGCGTTTTCATCTGATCATCGTACTCAACGTTGAATTTCGTCGGATAGGCGCTCCCATCCGAGCCCATCAACACCCAATCCCCGTTTGGCTTGAGGTAGTGCGTATGCTCATCCTCCCAGGGGAAATAAGGTGCGATTTCCATCCGATGTTGATAGACAAGATCAAAATCAGGCATAGCCCAATTGCAAGGTGACGGATTCGCAAGCTGAATTGGATCGGTCACATAGTTATTGCCGTCCTTACCGTCACTGTCAGACGGAAGTTTGATATCTTTGGGCGCATTTGCTGGATCGTTTTCGTGTACATGTATCGTGCTCCGGTCAAAGAGGCGCGAAAAGAAACCACCGGCCGAGGATGACGATTCAGTATCGGCGTCGGTCGCGGCGTCTTGCTGCCCCCCCGGCGCTTGAGGTGCTGCTGTAGCCGCGCCCTCAGGGGCCGGCGCCGGTGCTGGAGGCGCCGACTGAACTGCTCCCGAGTTCGCCGTGCCTTGCGGCCACTGCGTCGCTTCTGGTGCTGGTGCCACTGCTGGCGGCGGAACAGAGTTGAGATTGGTGCGCCACACTTCGCAATCAGTCTTGAACGGTACGAACTTCGGTGCAAAGGCGGCACCGCCCAGGTCCAGCTGTGTGGGACCGGTCTTCGACAGGCCAGCACTCCTGAGACGGATCGCGCCTCGCGTGCCCAGCTCGATCCCGTCCGGC
>NZ_JBFRCH010000084.1:0-2630 GCF_040965635.1 Paraburkholderia phymatum | reverse complement strand
GCACACATTCGTCGCAAATCGAATGCTTGAGTGGTACCGCGAGGGGATCAACCCTCAGGCTCGCCTTCCTTATCTTGCCACGTATCTCGGCCACAAGGACATTAACTCGACTCTCGCCTATTTGACCGTCACCGATGAACTGCTGCAACTGGCTGGCGCACGCTTCCGTGCTTTCGGCGCACACAGCCTGCACGTCGCCGAAGGAGTGGACAATGAGACCCATTGATCCTTTGCCCAGATTGCTCCAGGAATTTTTTTACACACACATGCTGGAGCAGCGCAATCTCTCCGCACATACGGTGCGCTCCTATCGCGATACCTGGAGACTATTCCTGCGGTTTTCGGCTACGAGGCGCAAACGGTCCGTAGCCGCACTCGTGCTCGGCGAGCTTACCGCAGCCATGGTCGGCATCGATCTTCATTCGAACAACGCGGTGGTCGCCATCATCGACGATCACGACCACGTGCTGTATCGCAAACGACTTGTGAACGATCTGCAACTGGTCATCGCCGCACTGGCACCCCACCGCGAGGAGTTGCAGGGGGTGGTTGTGGAGTCAACGTTTTATGGACGCCCCGGAATTATGCACGGTTTGTCGGTCATTCTGAGGTGCGACGCTCAATTCCTCCGGATGCCGGGTAGTGCCTCACCAACGGTCGACCTTGCATAACAGATACTGCTCTTCTCAGATGGCTTCATCGCCATCTCTCAGGAGAGCGATCATGATCACGCAAGTCGTTTCTGAAGTCGTCGCGAGCAATCGCGCACGGTACGGCGCACTTGGACCCGTCGTTGGGAATTTCACCGACTACTTGGGGCGTCACGGATATGCGGGCATTACTAAAGAGAACTATCTGCAATGCGCGTCCCACTTCGGACGGTGGTTGACTGCGCGACGCATCGCTGTCAATCACATCGACGAGACGGTGCTGCATCGCTTTCTTACGGAGCACCTTCCCGTCTGCCACTGCAGCAAGCCAAGTCCCCGCACCCCCGCAAACCTTCGCCGCGCGCTCCGTAATCTGCTTCGCATGTTGCGTGCGGAGGGCATCATTCCGCCGAGATCAGTGCCGGTTTCCAGGTTCATACACGATGAGCTTCAGCTCTTTGACGCGTATCTTCAGGATGTGCAGGGGCTTGCACCGGCAACGCGTCTCTACCGTCTGCGCTACGTCCGTGAATTCCTCATTGCCCGATTTGGCTGGGGGGCGATTGCGCTTGAATGCCTCAAGCCAGATGAGATCTGTCGATTCGTGACTGATCGCGCTGCGGGCTGCCAACCCCGGACAGCAGGAATCATTGGCGACTGTCTGCGGAGTTATTTGCGTTTCCGTCGCATACACGGACAACCTACCGAACCCCTGATTGCCGCAGTCCCAAGAGTCGCTTACTGGCGTCTCGCGGCGTTGCCGGATTCTCTTACCGATTCTGAACTGGCGGGGCTTGTGAATGCCTTCGATCGTAGGTGTCCAACCGGCCGACGTGACTACGCGATCATTCGCTGTCTGGTGGACCTGGGCCTGCGGGCGAGCGAAGTGGCTTTTATCCAGCTCGATGACCTGAACTGGCGAGAAGGAACGCTCCGGATTGCCAAAGCGAAGGCAAAGCGCACAACACTTCTGCCGTTGCCTTTGGAGACGGGGCGAGCGATCTCAGACTACCTCCGCTTCGGGCGCCCCAGCACGGCTAGCCGCGCACTGTTTGTACGCCACCGCGCTCCGCGCGATGAACCGGTAGGGCCGAGCCTCGTGCGCAACGCCGTACGCTGCGCCTACGCCCGGTGCGGTCAGGCTGAGCGGTGGACTGGAACCCACGTGCTCCGCCATTCTGTCGCTTCGAGGTTACTCAGGGAAGGGGCGAGTCTCAAGGACATCGCCGATCTACTACGCCACCGCAGCGTCAACACGACGACCATTTATCTCAAAGTCGATCTGCCCCGGCTCAACGCCGTTGCATTGCCCTGGCCTGGGAGACGAACATGAAGGCCGCCCCGACGATGGTGTCTCTGGTCGAGGACTATCTTGAACGCCGGCGGCGACTTGGCTTTGCTCTTCAAAGTGAGGAACAGCGTCTGATGTGCTTTGCACGCTTCGCCGATCAAATTGGCCACAGCGGTCCGATCACGGTGGAACTGGCTTTGCGTTGGGCCTGTTCGTCCAGCCGCTCCACAGCCGCCACCAGGGCAGGTCGGTTGAAGATCTTGAGCCCATTTGCCAAGTACCGCCTGCAGTTCGATCCTGCCACCGAAATTGCATCTTCCGGACTCTGTGGACCAGGACACCGACGGTTGACACCGCATATCTATTCGGAAGAGGAAATCGAGACGTTATTGGTTACTGCCCGACAACTTCCGCCCACGGGTGGCCTGCGGCCAGTTACCTGTGAAACCGTCTTCGGTCTGCTCGCGGCCACGGGTTTGCGTGTCTCGGAAGCGTTGGCACTTCGGGGCGAAGACGTCAACCTCGAACGCAGCCTGCTCACGATTCGTCAGAGCAAGTTCCGTAACTATGCCGCCTTGTAAACTATGCTCGATCCAGACAGAATGAGTCTCAAATTCAAGCACAACGAACAAAACATGATCGGCATAGTCTAATTGACATTGGACTCGCTTTCGCGAGAGGCGCAGGTC
>NZ_JBFRCH010000083.1:0-2937 GCF_040965635.1 Paraburkholderia phymatum | reverse complement strand
GCCGCACCGGCCGGCCGACGAGCCGTTCTGAAACGACAACGGGGGCATCATCGCCCCCGTTTTACTTGATTCCTTCAACATCATTTATCTTGATCATTGCCCCATCGATTTACGTGCTCACGCTCAATCGTTTGCGCCAGCGATTCTGCCATCTTGTCCCTGCCGATGCCCTGCACGAAGCTTTGGTCGATTTTTAGTTCCTTGACGGCGAATCGGTGAAGGTAGCTCAGGGATGAGTAGCCCGTGCCGAAATCGTCGATCGACAGTGCGATGCCAAGTGCATGGATGGCATCGAGCGATTTGCGAATATCTTCGACCGATTCATCGAACAAGACCCGCTCGGTCATCTCGAGCGTCAGGTCTGCGGCAACCAGACCATGAGCCTGCAGTGTATCGGTGACGAAGCCTGGGTAATCCGGACGCTTGAAGTCTGCGGCGCAGACGTTCACCGACATGTTGGGTACGTCAAGACCTTCGGCTCGCCACTCGGCAAGTTGCCTGCAGGCCTCGCCCATCACCCAGGCATCCATCTCCGCGATCAGCCCGCTTTCCTCCGCGATGGCGATGAAGCGATCCGGCGCAATGCCGCTTTGCCCGGCGTTGTCCCACCGCACGAGCGCCTCGACACCACGTAGCACGCCTGTGGCATCGACCTTGGGCTGGTAGGCGACACTCAGGGCGTTCCCTCGCAATGCCCGCTGTAGCGCGATCTCCAGTTCGAGTTGCTCCTTCGCCTGACGCTCGTACTCGGGAGCATAGAACCGCACCTGGTTGCGTCCCGCACTCTTGGCCTTGTACATCGCCAGATCCGCGTTGCGCAGCAGGATGTCGGTTTCTTCCCCGTCGTGCGGCGAGAGCGCGATACCGATGCTGGCGCTGATCGTGATGCGGGTGTCTTGCTTCGAGTTGATGAGGATCGGTTGGTACACGGCCTGCAGAACGCGCCCGGCGACACGTTTGGCTTTTAGCATGTCGCACTCCTGCAGAACGGCGAGAAACTCGTCTCCCCCAAGTCGGCCGATTATGTCACCAGTCTGGATCTCGTTCTGGAGGCGTCGTGCGATTTGGCTCAGGACCTCATCACCGACGGCATGGCCCTGAGTGTCGTTCACGCGTTTGAAACGGTCCAGATCGATGAACAGCACCGCGAGCGTCGACCCCATCCGTTTGGCGTTCGTCAGAATCCGTAGAGCTTCTCTTTGGAGTTGCGTCCGGTTTGGCAGACCCGTGAGTGAGTCGAACCAGGCAAGTCGCTTCAAGCGGCGCTCCATGGCCAGTCTCTTGCGCAATTGTCTGCTGAACATCAGTGACAGCAGGATGAGAAGCGCATCGAGAATGACGCTGACGATACCAATTGCAATCGCTCGTTTGCGCCATCCTGCGAAGATGTCGTCCGTCGCAAAGCCAACGACGACGACGAGTGGATAGCTTCCGATCCGCCGGAAAGTATATAGGCGCTCGATGTGGTCAAGTACGGCTATATCGATATAGGTGCCGTGATCGGCTTGCACGAGCGGCCCGAACGAGTGACCGCTCGCGAGGGACTTGCCGATGTCACCCTCGTGAAACGGTTGACGCATGAGAACCGTTCCGTCCGTGCGCAGTAACGTAATCGTGTCGTGCTGGCCGAGTATCGAGTCTTCGAAAAGTTGCCGGAAATAGCTGAGCCGCAACGTGCCGCCGACGATGCCCGCGAAACCGCCGTCCTTGTCCTCGAGCCGCCGGCTTAGCGCGATATGCGGCAGTCCGGGTGCGGCGGTGTACGGCACGTAAGGCGCGCTGATGTAGAGGCCCGCATTCTTCTGGCGCCGCTGAACCTGGAAGTAGTCGCGGTCGCTGACATTCAGGTTTCGCGGCTGAATCGAACGCGAGTCGAGCACGAGCTTGCCCGTTGCGTCCGTCGCAAACAGGGCACCCAGTTCCTTCGCATTGGTGGCCGAACCGAACGCGACGAGCTGCCGGACGTCCGGGGGAAGCCGTACGATGCTGGCCGTCTCGGCACTTGTCGCGACGTCGCGCATGGCGAGCTGGTAGATGTCGAGATTTCGCTCGATCTCGTTTTGCAGCGAGATCACCATATTCTGGGCGGCATCGCGCGCCTGCGCCATCGCGTCGAGCCTCATTTCGTAAAGCGAGGCGACCGTGACTCCCGTGGTCGCGAGTGTGATTCCGATTCCAGCGTAGATAAACAGCGCCGGCCTGTTAAAAAGGGAGCTCGAAAATCGAATCATGGTCTACCGGAATGCTCGGGAAAGCGAGGTGTAAGCGACCGGGCCCGCAGGCACTTTGTTGCCTCGGTCTCCACAGACCCGCTGGATTGTATAGGACCAGGTGAGCAGGAAGATGGACGCCAGGACAGGCGAATGACATGCCTTGACCCAATTCACTTAGGCGAAGTCTCCGTCGATATATCGACGGAGACAGGTGAAACTTTACCCTCGGCGCAAGGCGGGCTTGCCTTCCAGGAAGCGCTTGGCCTGAATCCAATCGCATACCTTCGGGAGGTGCGCCTGAATCACGTGCGTCGGGAGTTGAGGATCGGCGAGTCCGTCACGTCGGCCGCGACGATGGTCGACACGTACAGCATTCCGTCGAAGCTGCCGCTTAATAGCGGGGGTTCGGTGGCCAATGCAAGGTCGGCGGAGAAGCGGCTGTGAGCGAAGCATGCGGGCGCATCGCATACTGCTTCCATGCGCGCGATCTTCACCTCGTGCTCGGCCCGAACACGATCGGCAGAATGGTCGCGTCGTGCTCGTCGGTCATTCCCGGGGCGGCGTCGTCATCAGCGAGGCAGGCAAAGGGAGGTGTCGGGAATTTCGTGTGCTGAGGTCGGGTTAAAAGATCTCAGCTCATGGCGCTCGTGAATCGCTCGCCGAACAGAATGGCGAACTGATTGACTGCTTGCCGCCAGGTGATAGGCGGCATCTTCCAATCCTT
>NZ_JBFRCH010000082.1:0-2939 GCF_040965635.1 Paraburkholderia phymatum | reverse complement strand
CACCCGTTTGCCAAGGATAGCTTGCATTCTGACGGTTAGATCGGTTGCATCCTTATATTCGGCCCGTTAATTGGGCATCGCCCTGGCCTTGATGGAATGCGCCGGTGAGGTCCTCATCTGAATATCGTGCGTATTCCACGCAAATCGAGCAGCCGTACCACGGCAAAGCGAGCGGGCATTCCACGCGAACCCGAGCGGAGATTCCACAGCAAAGCGAGCGCTGCGGACGTGGCGACGCGGGGTGAGTTCTTTTACTCCTTCTCGTCTTCGGTGGTCAAACCATTTCGGCGCTTGCGCATCGATTCGCCTGATAGCGTGAGTCGATGCGCGTTGTGAACCAACCGGTCGAGAATCGCGTCAGCAAGCGTTGGATCACCGATGGCGGCGTGCCAGCTATCGACCGGGATTTGGCTGGTGACGATCGTCGAACGCCGGCCGTGCCGGTCGTCGAGCACCTCGAGCAGATCGCGCCGCGCTGGATCTGACAGCGGCGCCATGGCGAGGTCGTCCATGACGAGGATGTCGGTCTTTGCCCATTGCGCGAGCAGCTTCGCGTAGCCGCCGCTACCGTGTGCGATGGCCATCTCCTCGTTGAACTTCGGCATGCGCAGATAGCAGGCCGAGAAGCCCTGACGGCATGCCTGGTGGACCATCGCGCATGCAAGCCAGCTTTTGCCAAGCCCGGTTGGCGCGACCAGAATCACGTTCTGATGCGCCCGTATCCATTCGCCAGCGAGCAGCCGGGCGAGTAATGCGCGGTCGAGTCCGCGGGGCACGCGGTAGTTGATGTCTTCCGGTATCGCGTCAGGGAAGCGCAGCTTCGCGCGGCGCAGTCGCGCCGTAAGAAGTCGCGACTGACGTTCGCTTGCTTCGCGTTCGACGAGCAGTCCGAGGCGCTCCTCGAAGCCGAGCTGATCGATGCTGTTCTGGGATTGCTGGTCGGCCAGCGCTGCGGCCATGCCGAACAGGCGCAGCTCGTGTAGCCGTTCAACGGTCGGGTGATGCAGCATGTCAATGCTCTCCTTTCAGTGGTAATAGGACGGCCCGCGCACGTTGGCGTGCACGAGCGGCAGTTCGGTCTGGGCGACGGGCTCATCGGCCTTGCTCTCCAGACCATTCTTCAACGTTGAGGCGATGAACCGGTAGCTCGGCGCCTTCAGATCAATGGCGCGCTGGCAGGCGGCTTCCAGCCGCGCACGGCCGTAGTCCTTGCCCATGCGCAGCACGCCCAGGCAGGCGCGGTAAGCCTGCTGAGGATGCTGGCGTCCGCCGAGCAGGTGTTCGATGACCGCAGCGGTGTGCGGACCGATGTCGTTGGCCCAGCTGATCAGCCGTTGTGGATTCCACTCCGTGGTGGCGGCCCGATGATTCGGCGGCATATGTGCAGCGATCGTGGTGTGATGGCCGCGGCGCTCGCTCTTCGCATGCGCGGCGATACGCTGACCGCGCAGGAAGATCTCGACAGTTGTCTTCGTATGGCGCACGTCGACCTGCTCGCGGGCGTGGCAGTACGAGACCGAGTAATAGTGTTCATCGAGCTCGACGTGGTAGTCGATGCCGACGCGGGCGATCTTCCACTGCGCGTACTGGTAAGGCCTTTCTGGCAGCGGCCGAAGTGCCGGACGATCGAGCTCCTCGAAGGCGCTGCGGCGGCAGCCGGGCAGCTTCTTGAACGGCCTGTTGTTCAGGTCGACGAGCAGTGCGGCGATGGCGCGGTTGGCTTCGTCGAGGCTGAACAGCCGCTGGTTGCGCAGCCGGGCCAGAATCCAGCGCTGTGCCAGGAGCACCGACTGCTCGACCTTCGCCTTGTCGCGGGGCCGACGTTTGCGTGCCGGGATGATCGCCATCGAGTAATGGGCAGCCATCTCGCCGTAGGTCCGGTTCAGAACCGGATCGTAGAAGTCGGCCTTGTGTACGCCGGACTTCAGGTTGTCGGGCACCAGGATCTCGACACAACCGCCGATGTAGTTCAACGCGCGCACATGCGAGCCGATCCAGTCCTCAAGCTGCTGGGTCCAGGTGACTTCGGCATATGTGTAGTTCGATGCGCCGAGCGTCGCGACGAACAACTCCGCCTCGCGGATCTCGCCGGTGTGCGGATCAACGATACCGAGCCTGTTACCCGAGTAGTCGATGAACAGCTTCTCGCCCGGAGTGTGTGTCTGGCGCAGCGTGACCGGTAGGGCCGCCGCCCAGCGCTCGTAGTGCTTGCAGAACCAGCTGTAGCCGTAACCTTCGGGCTCCTGGGCCTTGTACTCGTTCCAGAGCAGGTCCAGCGTTACGCCTCGCCTGCCAAGCTCGCGATGCACCAGCGGCCAGTTGGGTAGCGGGCGTGTCCGACTCAACGACGGTGGCGGCGGAAACAGCAGCGCCTCGAGCGCCGCGTCGTCCATCGACATGGCCTTCCCGAAGTCCAGTTGCGCACGCCGGGCACGGTCCAGGTAGTCCCAGACCGTCGCGCTCGAAGCGCCAATCGTCGTCGCGATCTCGCGCTGGCTGCGCTCACACACGAAGCGCAGGCGCAGCACTTCCCTGATTTGACGCATGGATAACCTTTTATTCGACATTCGGCCGCCCGACAAAATCGTCGAGCGTGCCATGGTTATCCGCGTCGCCGTCCCTCCACCTTACTGCTCGGTTACGCATGGAATACGCGCTCGGGCAGTCGTGGAATCCCTGCTCGGTTTGCCGTGGAATCGGCGCTCGCTTTGCTGTGGAATCCGTGCTCGGTTTGCTGTGGAATCAGCGTTCGGTTTGGCGTGGAATACGCAAATATCGGGCTTGATGCCCGGGCCGACTATCAGGCTTTGCTTGACCTGCCCCCCTCGGTAGGGCCAACCGGCTTCTAGCAAAGTCCCTTTAAACCAGCTCCTGGAAAGCGGCAGGAGCATCCGCTGTTGCCCGATGTATCGCCGCGAACTCTGCTGGCGAAAGGTAAT
>NZ_JBFRCH010000081.1:0-2951 GCF_040965635.1 Paraburkholderia phymatum | reverse complement strand
ATACCACGACGGTTCCGTATTCGAACGGTCAGGTGTCGCTGACGCTGACGGAAGTGCCGCAGTACATCGTGTCGAACAACGCAACCGTTGCGAAGAACAATTCGACGGTTCCTGTTGGCTACACGGGACAATAATCTGACGTGACGTGGATGACTCGCCACCGAGGTCTGGCGGCGACGAATCGAGTGCTTTGCTTGCCCGGCGATCGCCGGGCTTTTTTTATTCTTGAGCAAAGGCGATGCGACATGCCCAAGAAAAAAATACGGTTCTTTAAAAGAAACCGGAAACAAGTACCGGTTCTCTTTAGGCTAGATCACGGTTGCAATTCGCTTTTAACACTTGATCGTGGATTCATCTATTCTTTGTTGCGTGCGTCGATGTCAGCCTGGAAGCTCACGACAAATTTAATAGCGGCGTGCCTCCCGATGCATGCCCATAACTGGTAACGTCTATGCTTGCTGGGCATCTAGCCTGCCTGATGCAGACGTCCGTCCGCGCAGACGCGACTCCGGTAGCAATAGAGCAAAGACATAGACCAAAGAGATTTGTGAAAGTACGCAATTCAAAACCAGAATAAAGCCGCTTATTTGCGACAGGTGAGGAACGCATGGACACGTTCGCAGTCGAGTCACCGCAGCAATCCAATGATCAGCTTGCCCATATCGCTGCCGCGCTAAATGCGCTGCGCCGGGGAGACACGTCATATCGTCTGCCTGATGACTGGGCGGGCGATGCCGGCAAAGTTGCATCCGAATTCAATCAGTTGTCTTCGCAGTCGGGGCGCATTGCGCAGGACATCGGCAAGATGTCGATGCGTCTGTCCGGTCCTGGCTTCCCGCCGAAGGAAGTTGCCATCAGTAGCGATGCGCTGGCCGGCGTCTGGCTCGATAGCGCGTCCCACGTGAATCAGCTCTTCGACAGCGTGACAACCGCTCACGAATGCACAAGGACGGTGCTCGCCGCGCTGGCTGCGTTGCAAAAAGGAGAGGCCGTCTCATTGCCGGCGGACTGGACGGGCATGCACGGCAAGGTCGCGCATGTATTCAACGATGTGGTCGAGCAGAGCATCCGCATGTCGGAAGAACTCGGCCGCTTGAGCCGGGTGGTCGGCAAGGAAGGGCGGCTGAAGGAGCGCGCAGCGCTGCCTTATGCGCGCGGCTTCTGGGGCGATTCGATCGATGCGGTGAATTCGCTCATCGCTGACCTCGTTCATCCGACGAGCGAAGTCGCACGGGTGATCGGTGCCGTCGCGCAGGGCGATCTTTCGAAGAGCATGGCGCTCGAAGCCGATGGCCGGGCGTTGCAAGGCGAGTTCCTGCACACGGCCAAGACGATCAACACGATGGTCGAGCAGCTCGGCACGTTTGCCGTCGAAGTGACGCGCGTCGCGCGCGAGGTCGGCACGGAAGGCAAGCTCGGTGGCCAGGCCGACGTGCAGGGCGTTGCCGGCACGTGGAAAGATCTGACCGATTCGGTCAACTCGATGGCGGGCAATCTCACGAGCCAGGTGCGCAACATCGCCGAAGTGACGAAGGCCGTCGCGGCCGGCGATCTGTCGAAGAAGATCACCGTCGATGTCAAAGGCGAAATACTCGAACTGAAGAACACGATCAACACGATGGTCGACCAGTTGCGCTCGTTCGCGTCGGAGGTGACGCGAGTCGCGCGCGAAGTCGGCACGGAGGGCAAGCTCGGCGGCCAGGCGGACGTGCAGGGCGTGGCGGGCACGTGGAAAGATCTGACCGACAACGTGAACTTCATGGCCGGCAATCTGACGAGCCAGGTGCGCAACATCGCGGAAGTCACGGTCGCTGTTGCGACAGGCGATCTGTCGAAGAAGATCACCGTCGACGTGAAGGGCGAAATTCTCGAGCTAAAGAATACGATCAACACGATGGTCGATCAGTTGCGCTCGTTCGCCTCGGAAGTGACGCGCGTCGCGCGCGAAGTCGGCACGGAAGGCAAGCTCGGCGGGCAGGCCGAAGTGCAGGGCGTAGCCGGTACATGGAAGGACCTGACCGACTCGGTCAATTCGATGGGCAGCAATCTGACCGCACAGGTGCGCAATATCGCCGAAGTGACGACGGCCGTTGCAGCGGGCGATCTGTCGAAGAAGATCACCGTCGATGTGAAGGGCGAAATTCTCGGGCTGAAGAACACGATCAACACGATGGTCGATCAGTTGCGTTCGTTCGCATCGGAAGTGACGCGTGTCGCGCGTGAAGTCGGCACGGAAGGCAAGCTCGGCGGCCAGGCCGAAGTGCAGGGCGTCGCGGGCACGTGGAAAGACCTGACCGATTCGGTCAATTCGATGGGCAGCAATCTGACGGCACAGGTGCGCAATATCGCTGAAGTGACGACGGCTGTTGCAGCGGGCGATCTGTCGAAGAAGATCACCGTCGATGTGAAGGGCGAAATTCTGGAGCTGAAAAACACGATCAATACGATGGTGGATCAGCTCAGTTCATTTGCATCCGAAGTAACGCGCGTCGCGCGCGAAGTCGGCACGGAAGGCAAGCTCGGCGGCCAGGCGGACGTGCAAGGCGTCGCGGGCACGTGGAAAGACCTGACTGACTCGGTGAACTCGATGGGCAGCAATCTGACGGCCCAGGTGCGCAATATCGCCGAAGTGACGACTGCTGTCGCGGCGGGCGATCTGTCGAAGAAGATCACCGTCGACGTCAAGGGCGAAATACTGGAACTGAAGAACACGATCAACACGATGGTCGACCAGTTGCGCTCGTTCGCATCGGAAGTGACGCGCGTCGCGCGCGAAGTGGGCACGGAAGGCAAGCTCGGCGGCCAGGCGGACGTGCAGGGCGTCGCGGGCACGTGGAAGGATCTGACCGACAACGTGAACTTCATGGCGGGCAACCTGACCGCACAGGTGCGCAATATCGCGGACGTAACTAAAGCCGTTGCAGCGGGCGACCTGTCGAAGAAGATCACCG
>NZ_JBFRCH010000080.1:0-3190 GCF_040965635.1 Paraburkholderia phymatum | reverse complement strand
CGGTTTTACATCTACGCGGTTCATTTCGTTGAAACAGACCGCAAGGTCGGCATGCGGGCGAAGGAACTGTGCACGCTCGACCATCTTCCCGATGACGTGCTCGCCTGTCTGGGCGAGCGGGCCAAGGCTCTTCGCTCGATCGACCAGATACTGCCGGCGGCGACCGCGGAGGATGGGCGAAGCCTTTGGCGCGCGGAATACCGGGGCGATGCATCGGGCAATCGAGTCCGAGCTAGCCCTATTCGTGAGGCATGAGCGTGGTTGTACTGCACGACAGCTACACCGATGGCGGATATCGCGACCGGGGCGAAGATAAGTGTGTCCTGAGGGCCGGCTCCCTCGGCGAGATCGTCGACGTCGGGCAGGTTGTTGAGACCGGTGAGCCGATCTGCCTCTTTGACGGCTTATGGTCGGCTGCCGGGAGGGCAAAACTGTTTCTGCACCAGTGCGGCAATCGTGCAAGGAGACGACTTGGACGCGTGACGGTTTATGTATCGCCGCGACGGCATTTCTCGCATGCTGCCAGCGTCGCCACTTTTGCTCGCGCCGTATTCAAAACGATGTGCGTTCGCACGGCGCAAATTTCCTAACCAAACCAGGAGCTTTTACTGTGAAGATCACCATCCGAAAGGATAGCAAAGGCATACTCTGCGCCTACATTCCGAGGACGGATTTGGAGGAGCCAATTGTTTCAATCGCGCGGGCGCGAATGTGGGGTGGGCTCGTCACGCTTGCGAACGGCTGGAAGTTCGAGTTGCCTGAGATGGCGCCCGACACCGTGCTTCCGGTCACTGTGGAAGCACGGCGCCTGGCGGGCGGGCACGACTAACATGGCGCTTACGGCAGCTCAGATACATACGATAACCGAATTGGTTCTCTACGAGCCGACGTTGTCGGAAGCCGCAGCAAGCTGGCGCAAGCGCTATCCCGACGTGCGTGTCATTCGTATCAGCGCGGTCGAACTGCTCAATGAAGAGCCGGCGGTGGAATTTCGCGGTCGCCGCGTCTATTTCGCGACGTCAACAGGGGTTTGCGTCTCCGTGACTGCGGAAGCCAGTGAGGCCGATATGCTTATCTTAGCCGAAGATGGCGCGTACGATGGATACTATTGAAATCGCGCTTAGCGAGCCAGCCCGTGGAGAACGAGAGAACGAACTCGTTCATGCCGTATTGCAGTCGTCATGCTGGAGCGATGGGCCAATGCTTCAGGTATCGACCGACCGTCCACGCAGACACCTTGATGCCATACTGGCGCTCGGTGAGTTGCGCTACCGACTCGCGGGTCCACAGGTTGAATGCCAACGCCAGCTGGGCATCCGTTCTATGATCAGCTTGCGGATTCTCACTTCCTCCCGGTAATCCAACCGGCCACGTCCCGGCCGACGGCTACGCTTGCTCGGCCTGAGCGATCTCAGGCCGACTTCTCGCGACTGACTGCATCATCCAGTTGCCTACTGCCCGCGGACTTTCCCCGAATATGTGAGCCGGCGTGGTCTGCGTCATCCCATCAACCACCGCTTGCACCACTATTTTTCTCAGTACTCCTGCGAGGCTCCGTCGAGATGTCAGGCATCAGTTTTCATCTTTATACCCGCTTAGCGCACTACGCACTATTTGGTGCCCTGTCAGTAATTGCTGGAGCGGGTTGCATGGAGGTTGCCATGGCACAGCGCCAAAGCCTGGCGTACGAGTTGCGTTACATGAGCTGGCGCTGGACCGCGGACCGTAAGTCCGTGCTGGTTGGTGCTAGCGCACCGTTGCCGGGGATGAGCGAATTGACGGCGGCGCTCGGTCTGGCAAAGCTGGTGCGACTTGGGGAACGGCTCCGGCCGGGGACGCCGAGGGAGTGCGCTGGATGCTCACGTGGTGCACCTAGGCAAGCGATTCACGCACAGCGCGTGCCAGAATGATCGACGACATGCAGCCTTGAGGGATGGAAACTGCGGCCTACAGCCATCCTTTCACCAGCAGTTTCGCAACGTGCGGGCCTCCGACGCGATCCGAGCTGAGCGTGGCTTCTAACGCGTAGCGGATCGGTGACAGTGCGCCAGCATTGCAGCTACATACGCAGCTCCGTGCGCACCCGTGAGGTACATCGTCAGGGCGCTCAAGGGCACGGCGATCAACTTCGACGCTGGAGCCGCTATCTATCTCTCCAGGCGGCAGCAGCAGTTCCCGGCTGGACAAGCCGCCGTACCATTGCTGCTGCCGCTTCAACCGCGGCGCAGGAGGTTGCTGCGTTCTGTAGCCGTGTAGTTGCTGAAATGGCCTTCGCGTGCGGCCTGACGGCGTGCCGCCGCGATGATCGCTTTGCTGCGGGCGGGAGCGCACGGCGCACTGACCTGTTTATCCAGCGCGGTACTGCGACAGCGCGGGCAAAGAGGCGTCGTGCCAGCGCGCACCAGCGCTTCGAAATGCAACGCGCAGTTGCGGCATAGGTAGTCGTAGAGCGGCATGAGTTCTTTTCAGCGCGAAGCGTTATCTGGCAGGACGCTACCCGGAAACCGTGGTTGCCTCAGTTCCGCGACGTACCGATCGGTGGCGGAGGTCGATCCGCGCCGGGCGTCCCTGAGCCGGCCTACCGTACGCAGGAGCTGCAGTCCGAAATCGGTTGCCATGTCGAATGCATTTCGCCCGTCGGGCGCAACGAGGCTGTCGCTGGCGCCGAGCGATATCAGCAGCAACATGACCTCGAACCGGCCGCTGGCGGCGGCCTCCATCAGGCACGTGATGTCGTTCCCGTTCATGTGATCAATATCGAGGTCGGCCCCGACCAACCGTAGGATCGATGCGCGTGCGCCGCCCAGACACGCGTACCAGAGTGCCTGATTACCTTCGTCGTCGAGCGCGCCGACGTGTGCACCTTCATCCAGCAACGCTGCGACTATGCTGTCTTCGCCGTGCAGCGCTGCCACCATCAGCGGCGTCATGCCCTCAATGCTGCGCGAGTGAATGTCCGGGAAGTCGTGGCTCGACAGCCATGTTGCGAGCGTTGCCCACGTGACATCGTGGCGGCTTGCGCTTTCGTATGGGACAGTGTTGGTGAGCAGTGACATGATGACACTCCGGCTCAGTGGATAGGCGCCGCCGTCACGCGCGCCCGAAAACGCTGAAATGATACGTCAGACGGGCCTGTTTTCGTTTGGATTGCGAACCGGCCCCATCGCTTCGAGTCCGTCCGCGTAGCTGA
>NZ_JBFRCH010000079.1:0-3396 GCF_040965635.1 Paraburkholderia phymatum | reverse complement strand
AACTATGCCGCCTTGTAAACTATGCTCGATCCAGACAGAATGAGTCTCAAATTCAAGCACAACGAACAAAACATGATCGGCATAGTCTAATTGACATTGGACTCGCTTTCGCGAGAGGCGCAGGTCATGGAGAAGTCGTATCCCAAAACGCGGTCGCATTCGCTCGATGCGCCCGAAGGCCCTCTTGCTGAGCACCTCGATGCATTTCAAGGCATGCTCTATGATCAAGGTTATCCGCAAGAAACCATTCGCAGATACTTGCGTCTTGTTGCCGATTTCAGCGTGTGGCTCAAGCGCAAGAAAACGTCGATCGAGGAAGTGACTCACAAAACCACGCTTCGTTACCTGCGCTACCGCGCATACTACCGATGTCCACGGAAAGGCGAACAATACGCGCTAAGATGCTTTGTGCAATTGCTGCAAGATAATGGAATCGTTGCAAGGGAGGCACCCGTTGCGCAGACACCAGCTGAAAAACTGGTAAGCGAATACGCTTTGTATCTGCATCACCAACGAGGCTTGTCAGCCACGACGATCAGAACATATCGATCGTATGCGTATTTGTTCTTGAAAAAACTATACGGTGACGGAGCAACGCGGCTTGCGGAACTCCATGCCTGTGAGCTCATCGACTTTGTTCAGCATGAGGCTGCTCAATATCCAACACGAACGCATTCGATCGCAAAGGTGTTGCGCTCTTTTTTGCAGTATGCGCGTTATCGGGGCTTAATCAGGCTTGACCTCGCTGCAGCGATTCCCAAGGTCGCTCACTGGTCAATGACTTCAATCCCCAAGGCGATATCTCCTGAACATGCCCGGCGCGCGTTGGCCAGTTGTGATCGCAGTCGTCCCGTCGGTCGCCGCGATTATGCGATTCTCCTCCTCCTTGCCCGGCTCGGTTTGCGGAGTGGTGAGGTTGCTTCCTTGACGTTGGATGACATCGATTGGGAAGCTGGTACGCTGAACATTCATGGAAAAGGCGGTCAGGAGTCGCCATTGCCATTATTGGCGCCGGTGGGTGAAGCGATCGCGGACTACCTGAAAAACGGTCGTGCACATTCTGAGATTCGGAGAGTCTTCCTGCGTATAAACGCACCGATTCGTGGCTTCAGGACGTCAAAATCGGTAAGCAATGTAGTCAAATACGCTTTGGAGCGGGCCGGCATCGATTCGCAGAGAAAAGGAGCCCATCAATTCCGGCATGCGCTAGCGACGCAGATGCTGCGTCAAGGATCCTCGCTGGCCGAGATTAGCGAGGTCTTGCGCCACAAGAGTCCCGACTCGACGAGAATATATACCAAAATCGATTTGGACTCGCTGCGAATCTTGGCGCCACCATGGCCGGGGAGTCGATCATGAGTACGTTACGCAAGTCAATGGAAGAGTACCTGACGATGCGCCGTCGTATGGGATTCAAACTCCATGAAGCGGGCCAACGGCTGGAAGACTTCGTCAGCTATATGGAACGGCGTCGGTTCTCACACATTAACGCGTCGCTGGCGTTAACCTGGGCGAAAAAACCCCCGTCGGTTCAACCGGTAATCTGGGCTCAGCGATTAGGCGTAGTACGTGACTTTGCACGCTATCTGAGCGCCTTCGATCCACACACGGAGATTCCACCGGACGGACTGCTTCCGCATCGGTATCACCGGCGGGCACCCCACCTTTACACCAATGAGGAAACTAGAAAGATACTGGCTGCCGCAGTGGCCCTTCCTCCGCCATGGGGACTCAGAAGGTGGACCTATTTTACACTGATCGGTGTCCTAAGCGTCACAGGGTTGCGCCCCGGTGAAGCGGTCAATCTGGAGCTTGAAGACGTAGATTTGAAGCAATGTGTTCTGACGGTGCGGGAAAGCAAACACGGAAAATCGAGGTTGGTTCCTATCCATTCCACCACTCGAGATGTACTTGCAGACTACCTTCGACGTCGTGAACTATCTCTTGCGGGTCGCCCGGAACCCCGTTTATTCCTCACTTCGCAAGGTAAGCCTCTCAGTGGAGATATGATCTCCCATACATTTACGGCACTCACACGGAAAATCGGTCTTCGCGATTCAACAAAGCATGCTCCGCGGCTGATTGACTATCGTCATCTATTCGCGGTCACGACGCTGGTGAGATTAGACCGATCGGGTAAAGACCCTGAGCATTGGTTACCAGTGTTGTCGACCTTCCTCGGTCACCAATGGGTGAAAGATACATACTGGTATGTAGAGCAGAACCCAGAGCTTATGAAGCAGGCGATGAAGCGCCTGGAGCGTCGTTGGAAGGATGTGTCATGAAATCTACGATCAGTTTCCCGACACTATTGCAGCGGTTCTTTACGGAACGTCTCATGCAACAGCGGCAGGCCAGCCCGCACACCATCGGTTCGTATCGGGACACGTTCAGGCTGCTTCTTCGGTTTGCCAACAAGCGACTGCACAAACCGCCGGACCATCTGGCATTTGAGGACATCAAGGCGCCGCTCGTGACAGCATTTCTGAATGATCTGGAAAGGACCCGGGCCATCAGTGCCCGCACACGGAATCTGCGCCTGACGGCGATCCGTTCGTTCTTCCGCTATGCGGCCTTCGAAGCGCCCGCGTATTCTGCGCAAATCCAGCGCGTGCTGTCGATGCCCGGAAAGCGCTACGATCGCAGGCTCATTCACTTCCTGACGCGGCCGGAAGTCAAGGCGCTGCTTGCTGCGCCCGATACCCGCACCTGGTGTGGTCGTCGCGATCATGCTTTACTCCGATTGGCGGTGGAGACGGGATTGCGTGTATCGGAAATGACCAGCCTCACATGCGAAGATGTTACCCTTGGCACTGGCGCGCACGTTAATGTCGTGGGTAAAGGTCGAAAACAACGCGTCACCCCCTTCAGTAAGCAGACCGCCGTTGTTCTAAAAGCCTGGATGAAAGAGCTTCGGGTACCCGTCGATAATCCGCTGTTTCCGAGTGTTCGAGGCGGACATCTCAGTTCGGACGCCATACAACGCCTTCTGAAAAAGTACACTGCCCAGGCCGCCAAGGTATGTCCTTCGCTGCGAAAAAAAAGCGTGACCCCGCACGTGCTGAGACATACGGCAGCCATGGAATTACTGCAGGCCGGCGTGGATCCATTTAACATTGCCATGTGGTTGGGGCATGAATCCCCCCAGACAACCCAGATGTACCTGGATGCCAGTCTGGAGTTGAAAGAGAAAATTCTCGCCAATGTCGCGCCACATGATAGTAAGACCGTACGGTACCGGCCTGATAGTAAGCTCGTAACGTTTCTCCAAGGTCTTTAGGCATCTAAACTATGCCGAGCCGGACGACTCGTTAACATCGTCCCTCTGGGCTCACTGCTGGCATATTCGTGGTCCAGTTCCAGCCTGATCGGCATTGCCTCAAATGCGGCATAGTT
>NZ_JBFRCH010000078.1:0-3423 GCF_040965635.1 Paraburkholderia phymatum | reverse complement strand
TGAGCGTGAGCACGTAAATCGATGGGGCAATGATCAAGATAAATGATGTTGAAGGAATCAAGTAAAACGGGGGCGATGATGCCCCCGTTGTCGTTTCAGAACGGCTCGTCGGCCGGCCGGTGCGGCGGTTGTTCCGGACCGGGGTACCAAGGCTCGCGATAGCGCCGGATCTGGGTCGCATAAGCACGGCTGAACCATAGATACAGATCTTCAATGAAGAACTGCATCATGTAGGCAGCTTCATCGGAGAGCTCAGGCAATGGCAGGCGTCGAGAGACATCGGGTTGGTGAGTCGGTGTTTTGCGGGACATGTCATCGGGCTCCGTTGGTTTGACGCGCTGGCGTGCGGCGCGAGGACTGTGTTGATGGTGCAAAGACCTCGAAGTACAGCTTCTCATCGAGTTCGGGCAGTTCGCGCTGCGCGGCGGTAGTGAGCAGTTCGTTGGCGAGCGTAGTGAGCACGCGATAGTTGCCCAGCGCGTGTTCGCATAGCGTGTGGCACAGCGGCGGCGTCATCAGCTGTGGGGCGCCGGCACTGGCGAGCAGATGATCGAGGCAGGCCAGCAGATCGTCGGCCGAAGCCTTCTCGGTCGCCAGGCGCGAACGGATGCGACTGCCCAGTGGCAGCAGTTCGTCGCGCCGCAGCTTGTCGGTCAGGCGGGTGTCACCGGCGAGCACCACGCACAGCAGGGGCTGCGAATCGAAGCGGGCGCTGGCCATGAGCCGCAGTTCGTTGAGCACGCCGGGGCTCATCTCCTGCGCTTCGTCGATCAGCAGAATCGGACGACGGCGCGTGCTCTGCAGGTGTGACAGCCACCGGTCGCGCAGCGACCTGAAGCCACCCCAGCGGTTGTGCGGTTTGAGTTCAAGGCCGAAGATGTCGCCCATCTCGCGATAGAAGTCGGCGAGGTTACTCTGCGGATGATTGATCGAGACGACCGTCAGATCGGTCAGGCGCTCGAGCTTCTCAGCCAGCACGCGCATGACCACGCTCTTGCCGGTGCCGGGCTCGCCGTGGATCATCGCAAAGCCGCCTTCGCGCACGAGCGCGTTCTCGATGCGCCAACAGAAGTTCTCCACGCGCGGCGACACGTACAGCGCCTCGAGGGGAAGCTCCGGCGAGAACGGGTTCCACTTCAGGCCATAGAGGGCTTGCAGACGCTGGCTCATGCCTCCTCCTGCCAGTCAGCGGGAATCCAGGCAGGCGGCAACCCGGTTGCGGCGTGGTCGGCCAGCATCTTGCGCAGCAGCGGCGCGATGCCGGGTGCGCTGGCCGGTGGCGGCTCGACATTGATGGCATCGAGTCGCCGACGCTGCCGGTCCGCATTGGCGGCCTTGTCCAGCGGTCGCAGCGGGCGCAGTACAGCGTCACTGTCGGCGTCGATAAGATCGACGCGACTCAGGTCCCAGCGCGCGTATCGCAGACGCACGCGCTGCAGGTGCCGGTAAGCCGAGGGGATCTCGAAGCGCGTGCCGGCAAGACTCACAGTGCCATCCGAGCGCCGCTGGGTGCGCGTCACGTCGATACGGAATGCAGCGCGCAGTGCGTCACTCGACGGGCATTCGCGGCCCACATCGGGACCGGCCAGATAGCGCTTGAGTGGCGTGCCGCCGATCTCGGAATGATGCGCGTGGTGATACTCTCGCTCGATCCACGCGTGGGTGGCCTGATTGAGCAGTTCGAGCGTCAGATTGGGCTCGCCCTCGAGCATGGCCATCACGCGCCCTTCGATGCGGGCCCAGAACGTTTCCTGCTTCGCGTTCTGGTACGGAGAATATGGCAAGGTCGTCTGGTGCAGCACACCGAGCGCGAGCAACCCGGCGGTCGTCTCCTCGGCAAGCATTGCCGCGCCGTTGTCGGTCATCAGCGCGCGTGGCCGGCCGCGACGCTGAAACGCCTGAGTCAACCCATGGATCAGGCTGCGTGCAGTCTCATCGAGGAACCATTGCGCGTGGCAAACGACGCGCGAGCGGTCATCGAGCACACACAGCAGCATCGGCGTGACCCATTGGCCGTCGTGCGTGAGCAGCTTGCGAGAGCCGTGATGGAAATCGAGATGCCAGAGCGCGTTGACATGCTCGACCTCGAAGCTGCGTACCTCGAGCTTCTCGAGGCGATCGCGCGCGAGCATTGCGCCGGTGCTCGTATGTCGCGGCTTGCGTTCGCGATACATCCCCTGCGCCCGCAGATAACGGCGAAGCGTCGTATAGGACGGCACGCTCGCTTCGCCGAGCGAGACCTTCAGGTTGTCGTAGTGCAGCTGGCACGTCCAGCCGGGATGTTCGCGGTACTGCACGCGGATCGCCTGTACTGTCTGGGGCGACAGGCTTGCGCCAGCGCCGCAGGGGCGCTTGCGGTTGCGCAGGCTCGCCACCGGATCGTGGACAGCCTTGCGGGCCTGATAGAACCACCGTTCGATGGTCGAGCGGCCGAACTGGATGTCGTCGCCAGTGACGGGATGGCGCCAACGCCTGGCAGCCAGCGCAGTAATGAGTTCGCGCACCTGCCCGGGTTCGGGCGGTGCTGCGAGCAAGGGGCCGACGATCGCAAAGCGCAGGCGCGCCCAACGATCCCGTACAGGTAAATCGTGAAGTTCAGTCATGCTCTCTCCAGGGATGCGGCGCACCACGCCGCGATTCAGGGGAGAGGCGAGACTACAAGCGCAGTCCGAGAGGGGCGAGCAACAAGTTCTGCGGGCGGTTACCGTCCCTCACGCAGGACGCTCACGGCGCTACCGCTAGTGAGCGGCGAAAGCCAGCGCAGCAGGCATAGCAATGGTTCGGCAGGCTGCGTGGTAGCGAAGCGCTCGAGCAGGCTTGCCGGTACCTGTGCGGTCTCGACGGGCGGCACGAACGCCGCCCGTCCGAGCGCCCAGAATGGTGTGCCGACGAAGCCGGTCGTCCACCAGTGCCGCCATCGCGCAATCGTCGAGGGCGGTACACCCAGCGCATCGAGCTGGCGCATTGCCGCAGCCGTACCGGCGCTGGCACGCGTGGCGCTAACGACGATCATGATTGCGGCGGTGTAGATGCGCCGGCCGAGAAAGCGCACCGAGAATGGCGTGGTGCGACAGCGACAATCAGCGCAGCAGAAGCTGTAGCGGAAATCGCAGTGGCAGCGGGCGTCGTGTGAAATTCCGCGCGGCTTGCGCGGGTAGCGGGCGCTATGGAGTACGCCACCGCAGCGACAACGTTGCGCGCGGGTTTGTTCGGCGTAGTCCTGATCGATAAGTAGCAGCAGGCGATAAAAGTTGGGGTTCTGGATACTCACGTGGCACACTGCGGGGGTCTCGAGTTCTGGCAGACAAGAGACTCTCCCTTGGGCGTCGTTTGTGCAAGATGCCTGAGGGAGATCCCCTCCGCTACATCACGCAAGCTGCTCAAAACGCCCCGAATTCCCATCGATTTACGTGCTCACGCTCA
>NZ_JBFRCH010000077.1:0-3431 GCF_040965635.1 Paraburkholderia phymatum | reverse complement strand
TGCGGCGGCGCTGGATCAGCGTGCCGTCGGCATCGAAAAGCAATTGTGTGTTGTACAGCGTGCCGCCGTCGCGTTCATTGACGCCAATGGACACAACCATGCCGGCGTTTCGCGCGGCTTCTCCGATTGCGTCGGTAGCGGCGGACGGCACGGTCACGGCCTGCTCGAGCAGGCGCAGATGTTCGGTGCCCGACAGAAGCTCGATGCCCGTCTGGACGGCCGCAAAGTAAGGGTAATAAGGCACGACCGTTTCGGGGAAGGTGGCGAACTGCACGCCTTTCTGGCCGAGTTCGTGGATCTTCTGCACGACCTTGGCGACGGTTGCTTCACGGCTATAGAGCACCGGGCTGAACTGGACGGCGGCGGCTTTGACGACTTTCATGACAGACTCCTCGACGAGGGGGATGGGTACCTGGCGTTGGTCGATGTTGCATATGCAACATCGATCGAAAAATTTCAGTTCAAGCGCAGTGGCAATTCGCGCGCAATATTCGCGAGCTCATGAGCGCCGCCTTCGCCGAGGAGGTGCGTCGCGTGGCGCTGTGCAGCCGACCACGCGCTCGCAGCGCTATTGAGCAGCGTCTTGCCTTCGTGCGTGAGCGAGAGCGGGCGTCTTCGACCGCCGCTCGCCGGGACACCTTCGGCAACCCAGCCCTGCGCGATCAGCGGCTGCAGATTCCTTGTCAGCGTCGATCGCTCGTGGTGGTTCCTTCGGCTGAGGTCCGAGCGGCTAATGGGCCCGAACTCCGCGATCAGCACGAGCAGCGAAAACTGCGGCGCCACAATGCCGAACGGGCGCATCGCATCGTCATAGATGGAGGTCAAGACGCGGGAAATCTGTCGGGCACGTGTCAGCAGACAATTGCGCGCGATCCGGCTACTCAGCGATTCATCCGCTGTGCGGTCCAGTTCAACGGTTTCGTTCTCGAGTTGCATATGCACTACCTCGGTAAGCCCAATTTCTGCGGTACGGCGTTCTGCTCGCGATGGGCGTATTTGAGCGGAAGAACGTATCCCGCTCATGTCCGAAAGTCGGTGGTGTGTAAGCGTGCGTATCCTTTTATGTTCTTGATACGTTGGGATACAAAAGGACAGTGCGGCGCGAAAGAGAAGTCAGCGCAGTGAGCCAGTTGATGTTTAGGCTGATGCCGAGATCGCCGTTGATAGACCAGAGCATGATGGTCTTCGGCGACGTGGAAACAGTATTGGAGGGAATGACGAGGGCGGTGGCGTGATGAACTCGCAAGATCTCAGCCGCGACTGCGGCGCAACTCGCCTTCTGCATTCACCGCCGTGGCACGCGAAAACCGCATTTGATATTCACTCGGCGACAACTCGGTCTTCCGCTTGAACAATTGCCGGAATGTGCTGATATCGCCGTAACCGACACGCTGACTGACCGCCTCAAGCCCAATTGGCCGCGTTTCCAGCAACCGTTTCGCGACCTCGATGCGCAGATTCTGCAGATACGTCAATGGTGCGAGCCCGACGGCTTCCTTGAAACGGCGATTGAGCGTGCGTTCGCTGACAGCAAGCGACGCCGCCAGCTCACTCAACCGGAATCCACCGAAGTTCGCGAGACGGCGCAGCTCTACCTCGAAGGCAAGATTGACCAGTGGTATTCGCTGCAAGATCGAGCCGGGGTGGAGTTCATCCTGAACGTTACGTATGTGGCTCAAGCACATGAAATGCTCGAAGCACTTCCCTTGGGGAAAGCACACCTGATGACATTCTCGCTCCTCCCAATAGGCCCACTGAAGCCGTTGAGCAAGCTTTTGAATCTACCCTCCTCCCAATAGAAAGCGGTAGAGCGTACTGGGCTGCTGCGCCGCCGGTTTTCTTGGAGAGGCAGGCAACGCGTGCGGACTATCTCGCCGTTGTGGCGATGAAGGCGGTAGTACACACAGACGGGCAACGTCATGACGCGCATGAGTCGTTTGATCAAAATGCGCCAATTCGGGGACGCGCAAAGATCCGTGAGGATGCTCTTGCGCCACGCTTCGTTGAGAGTCCCCTCAATCGGATAGGTGCCCTTGTTTGTGTGGGGCCATATTCTGGTCGTCGAGCTTTCCTGGATCGACGACGGCACGCGGCAAGACGTCGTCTGGCCGTTTGAGCTTCTTCCCGGAACTCAGCTTATCCCGCTTCAGAAACACTGCGCGTGCCATCACACAGGAGCGACGCGCTACAGACCAGGGGACCCTATGATTCATCGTTCGCATGGCGGTGTCGCGCGCTACCAGTCGATCTTCAAGGAAGCGCTGTTCGAAGGCCAGGTCATTGTCGTGACGGGTGGCGGCAGTGGCATCGGGCGTTGCACGGCGCATGAACTGGCGGCGCTCGGTGCACGAGTTGTGATCGTTGGTCGCAATCCAGAGAAGCTCGAACGGGTAAAGGCCGAATTGAGGCCGCAGATGGCCTCGTGTCGTCGTATGTTTGTGACATTCGCGACGATGCCACCGTGATAGCAACCATCGAGTCGGTGCTGGCTGCTCATGGCCGCATTGATGCGCTTGTCAACAACGCGGGTGGACAGTTTTGGTCACACCTGAAGGCCATTCCGACCAAAGGCTTTGAAGCGGTAGTGCGTAACAATCTGGTGGGCGGGTTTATTTTCATGCGCGAGGTGTACAACCGCTGGATGGAAAAGCACGGCGGCGCGATCGTCAACATTACAGCGGACATGTGGAACGGGCTGCCCGGCGTCGCACATTCTGGAGCCGCGCGCGCCGCCATGCATTCCCTTACCGAGAGCGCAGCATGCGAATGGGCGGCTTCAGGTGTCCGGGTGAACAGCGTGGCACCTGGGCTTATCGCGTCGAGCGGATTCGACAACTATTCTGGCGAGGCAGCTGAACGCTTCTGAACTACACGAAGACAATACCCGCGCAGCGCTATGGAACCGTGGCGGAACTCTCGGCAGCAATCGTATTCCTTCTTTCGCCCGCGGCGTCTTTCATCACTGGCACCTGCATTCGTGTAGACGGTGGCGCACCGAACGCACGCAGGTCGTGGAAGTTGCAGGAGCACAAAAACAGTGTGCCATTCGAAGGATTCCACCTCGACTCTGCGCCGAGCCTCCTGAAAGAGACGAGGCGCAGTGAGTGATCGTCTGACGGCCTTCGCAAGGAAGGCCGTCACGTCACGTCGCGAGGCGTGATAGGCCTGGTCCGTGCCAATGGGTCGTTTTCTGCCCGCTGGCGTTACGGTGTCCGTCAGCCGTGTGTTGCGTATCTGGCAACACGGTGAGTCCATTCGCCGCCTACCGCCTCGCGCCCTTGCTCATAGCAAGTCCAGGCTCTAGCTGAGCGTGAGCACGTAAATCGATGGGAATTCGGGGCGTTTTGAGCAGCTTGCGTGATGTAGCGGAGGGGATCTCCCTCAGGCATCTTGCACAAACGACGCCCAAGGGAGAGTCTCTTGTCTGCCAG
>NZ_JBFRCH010000076.1:0-5246 GCF_040965635.1 Paraburkholderia phymatum | reverse complement strand
TGTGGGTGCTCGATGACGGCGCGCGGCGATTTTCCGGAATTGCCGAAGGCAAAAGTAATCGAGTCTCACACAGAAAGAAATTGAGGAAGGTTTGAGGGGTTGAGAAACCCGCTCGAACCATCTGTCAGTGATTTTGAGTGAGCGACCGGTTCGTAACTGAACCGAAAACAGTAACAGGTTTGAACTGAAGAGTTTGATCCTGGCTCAGATTGAACGCTGGCGGCATGCCTTACACATGCAAGTCGGACGGCAGCGCGGGCTTCGGCCTGGCGGCGAGTGGCGAACGGGTGAGTAAGACATCGGAACGTGTCCTGGAGTGGGGGATAGCCCGGCGAAAGCCGGATTAATACCGCATACGCTCTGTGGAGGAAAGCGGGGGACCTTCGGGCCTCGCGCTCAAGGGGCGGCCGATGGCAGATTAGGTAGTTGGTGGGGTAAAGGCCTACCAAGCCGACGATCTGTAGCTGGTCTGAGAGGACGACCAGCCACACTGGGACTGAGACACGGCCCAGACTCCTACGGGAGGCAGCAGTGGGGAATTTTGGACAATGGGGGCAACCCTGATCCAGCAATGCCGCGTGTGTGAAGAAGGCCTTCGGGTTGTAAAGCACTTTTGTCCGGAAAGAAAACCTCCGCCCGAATACGGCGGGGGGATGACGGTACCGGAAGAATAAGCACCGGCTAACTACGTGCCAGCAGCCGCGGTAATACGTAGGGTGCGAGCGTTAATCGGAATTACTGGGCGTAAAGCGTGCGCAGGCGGTGCTGTAAGACCGATGTGAAATCCCCGGGCTTAACCTGGGAACTGCATTGGTGACTGCAGCGCTGGAGTATGGCAGAGGGGGGTGGAATTCCACGTGTAGCAGTGAAATGCGTAGAGATGTGGAGGAACACCGATGGCGAAGGCAGCCCCCTGGGCCAATACTGACGCTCATGCACGAAAGCGTGGGGAGCAAACAGGATTAGATACCCTGGTAGTCCACGCCCTAAACGATGTCAACTGGTTGTCGGGCCTTCATTGGCTTGGTAACGTAGCTAACGCGTGAAGTTGACCGCCTGGGGAGTACGGTCGCAAGATTAAAACTCAAAGGAATTGACGGGGACCCGCACAAGCGGTGGATGATGTGGATTAATTCGATGCAACGCGAAAAACCTTACCTACCCTTGACATGTACGGAAGACCGCCGAGAGGTGGTTGTGCCCGAAAGGGAGCCGTAACACAGGTGCTGCATGGCTGTCGTCAGCTCGTGTCGTGAGATGTTGGGTTAAGTCCCGCAACGAGCGCAACCCTTGTCCCTGGTTGCTACGCAAGAGCACTCCAGGGAGACTGCCGGTGACAAACCGGAGGAAGGTGGGGATGACGTCAAGTCCTCATGGCCCTTATGGGTAGGGCTTCACACGTCATACAATGGTCGGAACAGAGGGTCGCGAAGCCGCGAGGTGGAGCCAATCCCAGAAAACCGATCGTAGTCCGGATCGCAGTCTGCAACTCGACTGCGTGAAGCTGGAATCGCTAGTAATCGCGGATCAGCATGCCGCGGTGAATACGTTCCCGGGTCTTGTACACACCGCCCGTCACACCATGGGAGTGGGTTTTACCAGAAGTGGCTAGTCTAACCGCAAGGGGGACGGTCACCACGGTAGGATTCATGACTGGGGTGAAGTCGTAACAAGGTAGCCGTATCGGAAGGTGCGGCTGGATCACCTCCTTTCCAGAGCTTATGCGTTCAGAGTTGAGCGCTCACATCTGTCGGCTGTTGAGTTCAAGAGACAGGCTCAGGGGTCTGTAGCTCAGTCGGTTAGAGCACCGTCTTGATAAGGCGGGGGTCGTTGGTTCGAATCCAACCAGACCCACCACGTTGTCTGCGGCGAGAGCGCGAAGTGCCCCGGGGTTGTGGTCAGTGCGGGGGATTAGCTCAGCTGGGAGAGCACCTGCTTTGCAAGCAGGGGGTCGTCGGTTCGATCCCGTCATCCTCCACCAGTTACCAGTGCACAGTGTTCTGCGCGATGCAGAAGGCTTCGCATTGGCAATTGCGCCAGTCAGTGCGGTACGGGCAGTATGGATACCGGCTGTCGTTCTTTAACAATCAGGAAGAAGTAGTAAAGAGAACAGGTGAAAGCGCTTAGAGATGGGCGTGAGTAGCTGTTCAGGGTTGTGATTGTATCGAAGTATTTTTAAGTTCCTCGAAAGAGGGCTTTGGAATACGGCACAACGCGAAAACTCAGCCTGTAGCGGAGGTGGATCGTGAGAGACACACCCGTTATAGGGTCAAGCGAACAAGTGCATGTGGTGGATGCCTTGGCGATCACAGGCGATGAAGGACGCGGTAGCCTGCGAAAAGCGGCGGGGAGCTGGCAAACGAGCTTTGATCCGCCGATGTCCGAATGGGGAAACCCACTCCGAATGGAGTATCCATGACTGAATCCATAGGTCATGTGAAGCGAACGCGGTGAACTGAAACATCTAAGTAACCGCAGGAAAAGAAATCAACCGAGATTCCCAGAGTAGTGGCGAGCGAAATGGGAGCAGCCTGCATTCTTTATTCTTGCTGTTAGCCGAGCGCTCTGGAAAGTGCGGCCATAGCGGGTGATAGCCCCGTAGGCGAAAACAGCGAGAAAGAACCAAGTATGCGACAAGTAGGGCGGGACACGTGAAATCCTGTCTGAAGATGGGGGGACCATCCTCCAAGGCTAAATACTCGTGATCGACCGATAGTGAACCAGTACCGTGAGGGAAAGGCGAAAAGAACCCCGGGAGGGGAGTGAAACAGATCCTGAAACCGCATGCATACAAACAGTCGGAGCCTCGCAAGGGGTGACGGCGTACCTTTTGTATAATGGGTCAGCGACTTACATTCAGTGGCGAGCTTAACCGATTAGGGCAGGCGTAGCGAAAGCGAGTCCGAACAGGGCGATATAGTCGCTGGGTGTAGACCCGAAACCAGGTGATCTATCCATGGCCAGGATGAAGGTGCGGTAACACGTACTGGAGGTCCGAACCCACTGACGTTGAAAAGTCAGGGGATGAGCTGTGGATAGGGGTGAAAGGCTAAACAAACCTGGAAATAGCTGGTTCTCTCCGAAAACTATTTAGGTAGTGCCTCGTGTATCACCTTCGGGGGTAGAGCACTGTCATGGTTGAGGGGTCCATTGCGGATTACCTCGCCATAGCAAACTCCGAATACCGAAGAGTGCAATCACGGGAGACAGACATCGGGTGCTAACGTCCGGTGTCAAGAGGGAAACAACCCAGACCGCCAGCTAAGGTCCCCAAATATGGCTAAGTGGGAAACGAAGTGGGAAGGCTAAAACAGTCAGGAGGTTGGCTTAGAAGCAGCCACCCTTTAAAGAAAGCGTAATAGCTCACTGATCGAGTCGTCCTGCGCGGAAGATGTAACGGGGCTAAGCCATATACCGAAGCTGCGGATGCGTGCCTGGCACGCATGGTAGGAGAGCGTTCCGTAAGCCTGCGAAGGTGCACTGTAAGGTGTGCTGGAGGTATCGGAAGTGCGAATGCTGACATGAGTAGCGATAAAGGGGGTGAAAGGCCCCCTCGCCGTAAGCCCAAGGTTTCCTACGCAACGTTCATCGGCGTAGGGTGAGTCGGCCCCTAAGGCGAGGCAGAAATGCGTAGCTGATGGGAAGCAGGTCAATATTCCTGCACCATTGTTGGATGCGATGGGGGGACGGATCGCGGAAGGTTGTCCGGGTGTTGGAAGTCCCGGTCGCTGCATTGGAGAAGGTGCTCTGGCAAATCCGGGCACGCAATTCAAGGGTGTGGCGCGAGCTTCTTCGGAAGCGAAGCAACTGGAAGGGGTTCCAGGAAAAGCCTCTAAGCTTCAGTCCAATAGTGACCGTACCGCAAACCGACACAGGTGGGCGAGATGAGTATTCTAAGGCGCTTGAGAGAACTCGGGAGAAGGAACTCGGCAAACTGGTACCGTAACTTCGGGATAAGGTACGCCCTGGTAGCTTGATGCGCCTGCGCGCAAAGGGTGAAAGGGTTGCAATAAACTGGTGGCTGCGACTGTTTAATAAAAACACAGCACTCTGCAAACACGAAAGTGGACGTATAGGGTGTGACGCCTGCCCGGTGCCGGAAGATTAAATGATGGGGTGCAAGCTCTTGATTGAAGTCCCGGTAAACGGCGGCCGTAACTATAACGGTCCTAAGGTAGCGAAATTCCTTGTCGGGTAAGTTCCGACCTGCACGAATGGCGTAACGATGGCCACACTGTCTCCTCCCGAGACTCAGCGAAGTTGAAGTGTTTGTGATGATGCAATCTCCCCGCGGCTAGACGGAAAGACCCCATGAACCTTTACTGCAGCTTTGCATTGGACTTTGAACCGGCTTGTGTAGGATAGGTGGGAGGCTGAGAAGCGTGAACGCCAGTTTGCGTGGAGCCGTCCTTGAAATACCACCCTGGTTTGTTTGAGGTTCTAACCCTGGTCCGTGATCCGGATCGGGGACAGTGCATGGTGGGCAGTTTGACTGGGGCGGTCTCCTCCCAAAGTGTAACGGAGGAGTACGAAGGTACGCTAGGTACGGTCGGAAATCGTGCTGATAGTGCAATGGCATAAGCGTGCTTGACTGCGAGACTGACAAGTCGAGCAGGTGCGAAAGCAGGTCATAGTGATCCGGTGGTTCTGTATGGAAGGGCCATCGCTCAACGGATAAAAGGTACTCTGGGGATAACAGGCTGATACCGCCCAAGAGTTCATATCGACGGCGGTGTTTGGCACCTCGATGTCGGCTCATCTCATCCTGGGGCTGTAGCCGGTCCCAAGGGTATGGCTGTTCGCCATTTAAAGAGGTACGTGAGCTGGGTTTAAAACGTCGTGAGACAGTTTGGTCCCTATCTGCCGTGGGCGCTGGATATTTGAAGGGGGCTGCTCCTAGTACGAGAGGACCGGAGTGGACGAACCTCTGGTGTACCGGTTGTCACGCCAGTGGCATCGCCGGGTAGCTATGTTCGGAAGAGATAACCGCTGAAAGCATCTAAGCGGGAAACTCGCCTTGAGATGAGATATCCCCGGGGCTTCGAGCCCCTTGAAGGGTCGTTCAAGACCAGGACGTTGATAGGTCAGGTGTGGAAGCGCAGTAATGCGTTAAGCTAACTGATACTAATTGCCCGTAAGGCTTGATCCTATAACCGGTGTGTTTTGCGATGATCGCTCGTGCTTCAGCACGTGCGGGCATCTCACTCCCGAAGGGAGCACGGACACGCTGATGGTTGACAGATCGA
>NZ_JBFRCH010000075.1:0-6550 GCF_040965635.1 Paraburkholderia phymatum | reverse complement strand
GGGGCGGGCGGGGGTGAGGGGCGGGCGGTGTTGACCTCGGGGTTGAGCTCGGCCTCGACCGCATGGGCGCGAGATTGACCAGCAAGCGATGCCGATCGGGCTCGCGGTGGAGCTTCATTGATCGTCGGCGGCCGAAACGGGAGCGGCCGCCGTCAGGGCATGTTCGACGCCGCGCTACGTGTGTGTAGCCGTGCGTCCCGTCGCCGTATGCTTGCCGCGATTGACATGCTGGCCGATGTGAGTTTGCGAGTGAATGCTCGCGCGATCGGCGGCGCGCTCGTGTCCCTTGTCGCGGTCGGCCGCGACGTGACCATTGGTATCGGCGAGGCCCTCTGCGCTCATGTGGCTCGCCGACATGCCGCCCGCGTGGCCCATCCCGGCTCCGACACCGGCGCCGTGGCCTCCGCCATTGCCGCCACCGTTTCCACCGCCATTGCCGCCGCCGCTACCGCCGCCATTGCCTCCACCCTGTGCAAATGCAGGCACGGACAAGCAGGCCATGAAAAACACCGCAGCGGCGACGGCCGTCTTCGATCGGATCATTGCTGTCTCCCTGATGCCGTTTTCGGATGCAACGGATTGTATGAGCGGCCGTCCCGCAAGGGTGTGGCGAATGTGTAATCGTCTGTAAGTGCTGTTTCGAGGGTGTTGTGCGGAGGGCTGGACTTCTTGCGATAGCGAAGGGCTGGCTTACAGATCGTTGCAATGTGCTTGCGCGGTCTACGAGCAATTCCGTACGGGTGCGCGATCTAACAAAGATCTTGATGTAAAGAATAGACATCCTCATCACACCTGTTTTGACGCGCGCTTCAATCGCCACTTACCATTCATACGCCCGCCGTGCCGACCGTCTCCCCAACATCGCTCTCGCTCTTCGGCCGGCGCACCGCGCGCAATTTCCCGCTGTCCCCGCCGCCACAGAAAAACCGATCGGCACCATCGGATTCGAGCCCCGACACCATCACCCCTTCGGGCATCTCGACCATCTCGAGCACTTCGCCCGTGTGAGGATCGACGTGCCGCAAATCGCTCTCGTCGCCTTCCCACGTGCCGTGCCACAGTTCTCCGTCGACCCACGTCACGCCCGTGACGAAGCGGTTCGATTCGATCGTGCGAAGAATCGCCCCTGTCTGCGGATCGACCTGATGGATCTTCCGCTCGCGATACTGCCCGACCCACAGCGAGCCCTCCGCCCACGCGAGCCCCGAGTTGCTGCCGGCGGGTGCGGGGATCGTCGCGAGCACGTCGCCCGTCTGCGGATCGACCTTCTGGATGCGGCCGTCGGCGATCTGAAACAGGTGCTGGCCGTCGAACGCCGTTCCCGCGTCCGCGTCGACGCCGATCGAGCGCGTCGTCTTTCCGCTTGCGGGGTCCAGCACCTGCAGCGTATCGCCGGTGGCGAACCAGACGTTCTGGCCGTCATACGTAACGCCGTGCACGCTGTCGACGCCCGGAAAGGGTCCATATTCACGCACGATTTCAGCGGCTGATCGATTCATGCTGTCATCCTGGTCGGTGAAGAGTGGTGGTCGGTGAAGAGTCGAGCCTCTCATGCTAGTCGATCGGCAGCGGCGTGGGGAGTAACAACGCCGTCGCGAATCCGGGCATCGGCGGCGTCATCCAGCGGCGGGCGCGTCCGCGCCCAAACGACTGGACCTTGCCCGCTGCCGCAAGCGAATCGAGCGCGCGCTGCACCGTGCGTTGGCTCGCGCCGAGCGCAAGCGCGAGCGCCGAGCTCGACCACGATTCGCCATCGGCGAGAAAAGCGAGCATCGCCGCGTGTTCTTCTTCGACGGGCCTCGCCAGCACGACGACTTCGGGCGCGCGCCGCGGCACGAGCGCAAAGCCGCGTCGCGTCGCCGTCACGTCGGCGAGCGCGCCGAGCATCGTGCGAAGCCGTCCCATCTCGACGCGCAGACGCGCGCGATGCGACTCGTCGGCGTGCTTCGTCCGAAAAGCGCGGGCGATCAACGTGTCGCGCGGCACGTCGGCGGGCCACGCTTCGGCGAGCACGCGAGCGAGATTGAACAGCACGGGACGCGTCGCGAGCGCGACGACACTGCCCGCATCGCGCACGACGTTCCTGCATGCGTCGACGACGAGCGCCTTGGACGCAATCAGCGCTTCCACTTCGTCGAGCAGCAGGAGCCGCTCTTCACCATTCGCAATCAGCCGCGCGGCGGGCGAGTCGAGCAGACGCGCTGCGCTTTCGACTTCGGCCGTGAGCCCCGGAATGCCCGCGTGACGCGCGGCGCGCCCGGCGCGGACGAGCGCGGCGCGTGCCGTCTTCGTGCGCAGCCGGCGCATCGCGATGCCGGCGACGATCAGCTCGTGCGCGGCGCTCGACGCGGGCGGGAAGGGCGCGGGATCGAATCCGTCGAGCAGGCGTTCAGCCTCGTCGAGACGGCCGATCAGCAGCAGACGCCTGACTTCGAGATACCGCGCGTGCGCGGCGTTGAGATGATCGCCGTGCGCTTCGAGCGTGGCGCGCGCGGCGTCGAGCGTCTTCGCGGGCCAGCCGAGGTCGCGCGAAGCGAGCGCAATTTCGGCCTCGGCGACGATGCATCGCGCGCGGGCGACGGCCTCTTTGGGACCGAAGGCGCGCGCCGCGCTTCGCACCAGCGCCTTCGCGCGCACGAGATCGCCGAGCTGCGCCATCGCAATGCCGCGCAGCGCGAGCGCGGGCGCGTCGTCGCGCAACGCGACGCGGTTCAGCGCGCCGAGGGGATCACCTGCCGCGAGCGCGCGCGCCGCAGCGGCGATGAGTGAGTCCATCCGAATCCCGTCACATTTGTCACTCCCATCCATCCGATGGGCGGTCCTAATCTAGCACACGTCGATTCACGAAAACGGCGCATCGGCGACCCATCGCCCGGCGCGCGACATTCAACGGAGGAACCCACGATGACCAATCATGCGACGGGAACACGCCAGCAATGGCTGGCGGCACGGCTCGAACTGCTGGAGGCGGAAAAGGCGCTGACGCGGCGCAGCGACGAGCTGGCGCGTCAACGTCAGGCGCTGCCCTGGGTCCGCGTCGACAAGGCATACACGTTCGACACGGATGACGGGCGTGCCACGCTCGCGGACCTGTTCAAAGGACGCTCGCAACTGCTCGTCTATCACTTCATGTTCGGGCCGGACTATACGGCGGGCTGCCCGTCGTGCTCGTCGATCGCGGATGGCTTCAACGGCTTCGCCGTCCATCTCGCGAATCACGATGTGATGCTGGCGGCCGCTTCCCGTGCGCCGCTCGTGAAGCTGCAGGCCTACAAGAAGCGGATGGGCTGGACGTTTCCGTGGGCGTCGGCGAGCGGCAGCGACTTCAACTTCGACTTCAACGTGTCGTTCACCGAGGAGCAGCAGCGCGCCGGTGCCGTCGAATACAACTTCGAGCGCGGCGGGCACGCAATGGACGTGGAGCCTGCGCCCGAACCCGTCGTCCAGTTCGCGGCCACATGCGGCACCGATGCGCCGACCTACTCGCGCGACCGGCCAGGCATGAGCGCGTTTGTCATCGACGACGGCGTCGTGTATCACACGTATTCGACGTATGCGCGCGGTCTCGACGGTCTGTGGGGCGTGTACCAGTGGCTCGATCGCGCGCCGAGAGGGCGCAACGAGCAAGGCATCTGGTGGCGCCGTCACGACGAATACGCGCGGCGCTGAGGCGCATCGTGGACGTCATCGACGCTGTCATCGGGCGCAACGTTTCGCGGCGTGCGGCTGCTTCACGGACTTCGCGGCGGACTTCACGGCGGGATTCACGACGGTCCTCGCGGCGGGCCTTTTTCGCCATCGTTGCACTCGTCTTCGCCGTCTGCGCGGCATCGACGATCCTCTGGGGCACGTCGATGCCGGCGATGGGCGAAACGCCGATGCCCGGCGGCTGGTCCCTGTCGATGACATGGGTCCCGATGTGCGGACAGAAATGGCCGCGCACCGCGGTGTCGTTCGTCGGCATGTGGCTCGTGATGATGATCGCGATGATGCTGCCGTCTCTCGCGCCTGTGCTGTGGCGCTATCACGAGGCGGTCGGCCTGACAGACGGAAGGGGCGAAACGGACGGTAGACGCGTCGCGCCGTTGACGGCGCTCGTGAGCGTCGGCTACTTCTTCGTGTGGACCGTGGCGGGCGTTGCCGTGTTTGCGTTGGGCGCGGCGACGATGGCGCTTGCGCTGCACTTCGCGATGCTCGCTCGCGCGATTCCCTTTGCGGCGGGCGTGGCCGTTCTCGTCGCAGGCGTCGTGCAGTTCAGTGCGTGGAAGGCGCGTTATCTCGCGTGCTGCCGCTGTATATCCATGAACGGCCGCGCCCTACCAGCACACGCCCGCGCGGCCTGGTTGCACGGCCTTCGCCTCGGCGTGCACTGCTGCTATTGCTGCGCCGGCCTGACGGCTGTGCTGTTGATCGAAGGCATCATGGATCTATACACAATGGCCTTCGTGACGGCAGCCATCACCGCCGAACGTCTTGCACCTGCCGGCGAGCGCGTTGCGCGAGCAATTGGCGTGGTCGTCGTGATGATGGGTGTGACGATGCTCGCGCGTGCGTTTGCGTTCGGCTGATGCGGCTTATTGCTTGCGCTAAAGAAAAGAAAGCCGGCATGCGCACAACGCGTTGCCGGCCTTCAGAGGTCAGATCGATTTCACTTCTCCGCCGTCCATCCGCAGCGTCGTGCCCGTCATCCACCACGCGCCCGGCGAAACGATGAACGCCATCAACTCGGCGATTTCCTCCGGTGTGCCGTAGCGCGCGATGCCCGCCTCCATTGGAAACTTCGCGGTAGCTTCTTCGACGGTCATCTCGTGCAGCGGCGCCCAATGCTCGAGATACGAGCGGCGGCGTCCCGTCATCACGCGTCCGGGCAGCACGCTGTTGACCTGCACGCCGTCGGCGATGCCGCGATCCGAAAACGCCTTGGCGAGCGCGACGATGGCCGCGTTGATCGTGCCGACGGCCGCATACGGCGCCTTCGGAAAGAGCGCCGAATTGCCGGACATCATCACGACGGACCCCGACGTTTCCTTCAGCGACGGCCACGCCGCGACGGTCAGTCGCCGCGCGCCATGCAGCTTCAACGCGAGGCCGCGATCCCATTCGTCATCGGTCATGTCGAACACGTCGATTTGCGGCACGGCGCCCGCGATATTGAGCAACGCATCGATCCGTTCGAACGACGCAAGCGTTGCGTCGACAACCTGTCGAGCCGCTTCGGGTAACGACAGATCGACGTCGATGGCAAGCGCCTGCGCGCCTGCCTGTCTGACCGCTCCCGCCGTCTGCTCCAGGTTCTCGCGGTTGCGCGCAACGAGCACGATCGCGTCGAAGTCCCGCGCGAGCCTGATCGCCGTCGAACGGCCGATGCCCTGGCTCGCACCCGTGACGATCGCTACTTTGCTGGACATGTCGGTCTCCTTGGTGTCGTCGATCATCGCGTTTCAATGGACCACGACCATCTTGCCGCCGGCTTCGTTCGCCTCCATCACGCGGTGCGCTTCGCGAATCTCATCGAAGCCGAACACGCGCGACGGCTTTGCGCTGAGACGGCCCGCCGCGACATCGGCGGCAATCGCTTGTAGCGGTACGTCGGACAGTGGAAAGCCCGGCGTGCCGAACACAAAGCTGCCGAAAAATGTGAGGTGCACGCCGCTCGACATCTGCAACAGCGGATTGAAATCGGCGATAGGCGCGAGGCCGCCGAGCCAGCCCGCGAGGCACGCACGGCCGCCTCGCCGCAACATCGCGAGCGAATCGAGAATCGTGCTGTTGCCGACGAGATCGAGCACGGCGTCGATTTGCTTCGCTTCGGCGATGCGCTTCGACAGGTCGGGGCCTTCGAGTTCGACGCGCGATGCGCCCAGCTTTTCGAGCATCGCGAAGCGCGCCGGACTGCGCGTCGTCGCGATTACTTTTGCGCCCGCGTTCACGGCGAGATTGACGGCCGCCTGTCCGAACGACGACGTCGCGCCGCGAATCACCAGCGTCTGTCCCTCGCGGATTTCGAGGTTGCGGAACAGGCAGGTCCATGCCGTCGCATACGTTTCAGGAATCGCCGCGAGTTCGGCCCACGGCAGATCGGATTCGATCAGCGCGACGTTGGAAGCGGGCGCGCGCGTGTATTGCGCGTAGCTTCCATTGATCGTGCGGCCGAGGCCGCCCATCAACGCGGCCACCTTCGCGCCGACGGGAAACTCGCCGCCCGGACACGACTTGACGATGCCCACGCATTCGATGCCGCTCACCTTCGCGGCTTCGGCCCACTCGCCGCGCCGCATGTGCATCTCGGCGTGATTGATGCCGAATGCCTTGATTTCAATGACGACGTGGCCTTCCAGCGGTTCCGGTTCCGGCAGTTCCGTATAGACGAGGCTATCGAGGCCGCCGAATTTTTCGAGCACGATTGCGCGCATGAAGATTCTCCTAAGGCAATGCTGATCAAGTCCACCGTTCATGGCTGTCATGCGTTATTGCGTAGACATGCAACGGTAAAAAAAATGAAGAACCAACTGACACTGGCGATGGCGGTCGATCAATGCGGAGGATTCGG
>NZ_JBFRCH010000074.1:0-7554 GCF_040965635.1 Paraburkholderia phymatum | reverse complement strand
CCCACGCGCAGATCGCGGCAGGACCTGCAATCTTGGCCGCCTTCCAGGCGCCGAACAGCCAGCCCGATCCGATGATCGAGCCGAGCCCCGTCAGCATCAGCGCGAATGGGCCGATGTGCCGTTGAATCGAGCTATTCAATTGTCTTCCTCATATCTCAGATGCACGGAACCGCCAGGCCACTACATCCCGACGCTGAATATTCCGGCTTTCCTTGTAATTCGATGGCGAAGCGCGACGCTGTCGCAACGTGCACTGCGAGACGTGTTGTGGATAGAGCGCATGCCATCGAGCGAGTGCCGGATAGTCCCCGGAGTGACACTGCGCCGTCCAATGCAAATTGTGCATGAGGGTCATGTCTAATAAACATAACGCTGCGCGAACGCCTGTGTGATGAGGCGAAGCGGCCAGAGTCCGTGAACCGCAACACGAAAACCGGCACGACATCTACGCGCGATTGCATGCGTGCTGGGTTGCGTTGCAGTTGCCGAATGATTGGCGCGTAACGCGCTATCGCTGACGATGTGCATTCACGTTCTATCAACGAGCTTTCAGATAACGAAGCATCGCGCCCATCATTCGAATGCACTCGCGTCACGTACGCCGTGCTGGATGAAAGCGCCCATCGACGTGCGAGAGCAGCTTGCGCGACAGTTGTGTCGCGCGGCCCTGGATCAGTCGGTCCGAGAGGCGCGAAAATCCATATGAGGCAGCGAGCGCGATCAGCACGGTCACGATGAAGAGCGCAATCGACATATCCTGATCGGTCTGCCTGAATATGTGCGCGAAGAAATGAAATGTCGCGTACACACAGATGAAGTGCCACAGATAGATGCCATAGCTTTCGCGTCCCAACGCTGCAGCGCATCGACGGAAGACGAACGCACCGCGCGATCTCATCAGGTCGCGTATCGCATCGCACTGCGAGCCCACAAACAACAGGAACGCAACCGCGCTGCATGCAGCAAGAACGGGCGCGAATTGATGCCCCTTTGCAAGCCATACGCCGAGCGCCGCCGTCGCAAGCGCAAAGGCCAGTGCGAGCGCGAAATAGAGCCACGCCGCGCGCCGGGTGACGTTCGACGTACCCATCAAATGCGAACGAAAGCCATACCACGCCCACATCCCGACGATAAAGCACGGCCCTTGCACAGGAGGCCAGAAATAGCTGAACGAGTTGTTTCTGACGTGACAGTCGAGTGTGCCGTGGCAATCGCCGATCGACATCGACGCAATGGAAAGCGCCAGCAGCACCACCGTCGCCAGCACGAGCCGCACGCGATTCATCGCCGCGAAGAACAGAAGCGGCGCGATCAGATAGAACAGCATCTCGACGCCGATCGACCATCCACCAGGCACGACGTTGTTGATCGCCGTCGGCGACAGCGCGTGAAGAAACAGTATGTTGAGCAGAACATCGAAGGGACCGTGCGAGCCGAGCACCCATGCGCGCTCATATCCCGACTCCATTGCGCCATAGCTGATCAGCCCATAGACGGCAATCGCGACGTAATACAGTGGAGCGATGCGAAAGAAGCGTTTGATATAGAAACGCAATGTGACGTGACGCGCATCCACGCAACGTGCGTGGTCGGTTTCGAGCGTCATGAAGATCGTGATCGCGCTGATCACGAAGAACAGCTGCACGCCGTATTGACCCATGCGGGCCAGCAATGTCACGGCATGCGGCAGATTGGGAAACTGAAACGACAGGTGTACGGCGACAACCCCGACGATCGCGAGCGCCCGACCGGCGTCGAGCGCGGCAACGCGGCTTTTGTCCATCTGCAAGCCTCCTCGCGCTTTGACTGTGAGTTCGCCCAATAAAGGGCCGCGAGGTTCGTGGACAAAATGTATTCCGTGGAAGTTCCTGTTTTTTGTTTCGCTATTCAAGCGTTTCGCACTGCGGACGCCGCAGTCGCGTACGAATCGATCAGGCCGCCGCCGGCTGCTCCGCGAGATGCAGCGCGTCCCGGTTAGCTTTGTGTTCGTCGATCAGACGATAGACCGTTTCACCGGGCACTGTCTCCGATTCCAGCAATTTGTCCGCAATCGCGCGCAGCACTGGCTCGTTGTCGCTCAACAGCGCATAGCAGGCTTCGTTCAGCTCCTTGAGCAAGATGTTTGCGTGTTCGATCGCGTTCTTCATCTGCAAACCCGCGTATTGCGCAGGCAGCGCGGCAAGGCTGAACAGATTGCCATCTGCGTTGAAGCCGAATTTCGACACCATGTCTAGACTGATGCGCGATGCCTCCTGTAAGTCCTGCGCCGCGCCACTCGATGCTTCCGTGAACATCAGCAATTCGGCATTGCGGCCGCCCAATAGCACCTGAATTTCGTTGCGCATCTCCGTCTCGCGATACAGGTGCTTGTCCTGCGTCTTCGTGATCAGCGCGACGCCCAGTGCGCCGCCTCGCGGCAAAATCGTGACCTCTTCGAGTACGCCCGTATCGAGCAGCGCGGCAACGAGCCCGTGGCCGGCCTCGTGAACGGCGATACGGGTACGCTCGTCTTCCGTGAGCGCGCGCTCCGCGCCATTTACATCGCCGATACGCGCGATCTTGATCGCTTCGACAAAATGCTTCGATGCGATCACGTCATCACCCGCCTTGCGTGCGACGAGTCCCGCCTGATTGACGACCATCGCGAGCGTCGCGGGGGAAAGTCCCGTTGTCAATCGGGCAAGCTGGTTGAAGTCGATGTCATCGGATTTCGACTTCAGCTTCTCGGCATAGAAACGGATGATGTCCGCACGATCTTCGAGATCGGGCAAACGCACCTGCACCGTGCGATCGAAACGGCCCGGACGACGCAACGCTTCGTCGAGATTGTCCGGGTGATTCGTCGCCGCGACGATAACCACGCCTTCATTCGATTCGAAGCCGTCCATCTCCGCGAGCAACTGGTTGATGATGCGATTGCTCTCCGCTTCGACGGGACCGCCGCCCGTGTCCGTGCGTTTGGCGAGGCCGTCGGCTTCGTCGATGAAGATGACGGTCGGCGCATTCTTGCGCGCGAGCTCGAACAGGTGCTTCACCTTCTGAATGCCGACGCCGTAGTACTTCGCGCTGAAATAGCTGCCCGTGATCGAAATGAAATTCGCGCCGCACTCGCCCGCGAGCGCCTGCGCGAGACGCGTCTTGCCGACGCCGGGGCCACCCGTCATCAGAATGCCGCACGGCGCGCGCACGCCCATGCCCGCGAACTGCTTCGGGTTCGACAGATAGGCCTGAATGTCGGCCAGTGCTGCTTTTGCTTCGCCCGCGCCGATCACGTCGTCGAAGGACAGTACGGGTGTCTTTTCGAGCAACCGCGCGCCGCCCGTCATTTCGCGTCGCATGAACCACGCGAGCCCGCCGATCAGCAGCAGCGGAAATAGCAGGCTGATCGCGTCGCGCGTCTTGTCGAACGCATCCGCCCAACGCGCGGAGCCCGTGTGGACGTTCGCATCGGGCAGCCATACGAGTTGATACGGAGAATGCGCGTCCATCTTCATTTCGCCGAGGAGCAGTGCATTCGAAAAGGCCGCGTTGTGATCAGTGACGTAGTACTTTGCTCCGTCACCCGTCGACACCAGGATCGCATTCGGGCTCACGCCGATGGCTGTTACGTTATGGTCGCGAATGTCGCGCAGCATTTCGGACGCGTCCCTTTCCTGATGTGTCCACGGCGACGCGTCTTTGCGCATTTCGCTCGCGACGCCTCCGAGAACCGGCGATGTCATCGCCTTGCGCTGTTCGTGGCGTAGATGCAAAAACGTGACGAGCGCCGCGAAGGCCGTCGCGATCACGCCAAGCACCACATAACGACCATAACGGGACCAGAACGTATTCTTTGCCGGTTTCATCAGTTGATTCCTAAAACGGCCAAATCGCGGCCTTCACGGACGAACGTGAAAAAATAATAGGGAGCGCACTGCGCGCGATGCGCGCAACGAGACTGGGTGGAATTGGGCCGGGCTACTGCGGAGCCGCGAGCGAGGGAGGACCAGCTCTTTCGTGCAATGACGGTCGGTAAAAAAGAAACGTCCCTTTTTCAACCGCCGTGTACAACTCTCATTATGCCCAGGCCTGTGCCATTTCCAAAACAATAGAAAAGAGCTTATTTCAGGGTCGATTAGTTACTTGAGCTGTTTTTAGATCGGCGTTGCCGAGAGAGGCAGATCCGGATCGAACTTCTGCGGGAGTGATGGATACCGGCAGAGCCGAATGGGACGTCTCCAGTGTGTCGGTCCCAACGCTGCCCGACTCGATCAATGTCCGCAGATTGATCGACGCTGATTGCCGTGCCGTGCCCGCCTTTCTTCAGACGCATCGCGGCGATGCATACGTGACCTCACCTTCAAAACACCAGCGTATTTGCCGTCTATTCATGTAGACATCGTGTCGACGCGAAGATCAAAACCTCTTTTTGACGTCGCACTTTAGACAAATTAGACAAATGCTCGACAGCATTCTTCTGGACGAGCACAACGATGAGACTCCTGGCCGTCTCGCGCGCGCAGTGGAGAACGTATGATGCACACGATCAGCTTCCCTCACTTTCGGGTACGTTATGCCATTGCGGCTTGCAGTGTCGCGCTTGCCGCGACATGCGCATGTCAGGCGCCTCCTGGTCTGTTGCAGGCGATTCTCGTCGTCGGAGCGAATGCACAATTGCCGCTTGAACGTCTTGCCGCCGAAGCGGCATGGCCTGCACCTGTCTCGTCGCCAGTCGTTCCGGAACGCGAGCGCGCGCAGGCGCAGAAAGCCGATGGGTACGGCCGGGCTGCTGCGCGCAAGCGTCATGAACATCACGAAGTTCACGGCTATGAGCGCAGCGTGAGCGACTATAAGTACTGGACGTGAGTGCGCTGCGTGAGCGCGGCACTCTCCAAACCGAGGCCGATGCCCGTACGGTCCTTAAGCGTGCCTTCATCTGCGCGTCCGTATCATGCAGGCACGGTTTCCGTGCACCCCTCGCAACCACGGAAATCCATTTGGCCGACGGCGACGTCGGCCTTTTTTCGGTCCTGTTGCGGTTCACGCGAATCGCTCTTCTCCCGCTGCGGGATGTTCGCGCGCGACGGCCCCCGTCAGTACATCCAGTACGAAGTCGCTCACGAGCGCGCGCACTTCTCCCGACGTATTGCCGAACTCCGCGCCGATCAGGGTTTCCCCGCCCTTCGTGCGCCGGTTGCGCGCAATGCAGTTCAGCGGCGCCGTGCGTACGCGGCCCGCGCGCGCGAGCGGCAACGAGAGCTTGAAGTGCTCGCCGGGCGCGGGCGAATTCGCATTAACGAGCAGGCCCACGCCTGTCGAGCTGAGATCGACCGCGCGCACTTCCGTGCCCGCCATCGGCCGGTCGTTTCTCGAAAGGCGCGCAGTGACGTCGATGCCCACGCGAACATTCCGCCGCAGCGTGCGCGAGCGGACTTCTGCGGGATAGCGCAAATAGAGCACTTCGAATGGCATCGCGTGGCGGCCGATGACTTCCGACTGGAACGAATAGCGATAACGGCCCGCGATGAACTGACCGTCGACGGCTGCCCCTTGCATGAAAGCGGGATCGATGTCGTTGCCAGTGAGAAGAACACTGACCTTCTCCAGCAGGCCAACGAACTGCGTGCGCGCGGAAATTCCGCTGTCGTCCGCGAGCGTGACGACGAAATCCTCGGGCACGCACCCCGTCGTCGGAAAGCTTCCGATAAAGTCCAGCTCGTCGTGATTGCGATGCGTACGCGCCGCGGGCATGGGCACGTCGTCGTGTGCCGGCTTCGCATCGTCGCGATGCTCACCGGGAAATGTGTGCCTGTATGCGCCTAAAGCAAACAGCTTCTGGTACTGCGCTTCGCTCTGAACGACATGTCCCCGGCCTATCAGCAGCTTGCCATCCGCCGTGTAGACGGAGAAAGGCAGCGGAACCCCGATCGTGACTTCCCGTTGCGACAGCGGCACCAACGGCATGACTGGTCTTCTCCTCTCGTGGTTTTGTTCGAATTGCATTGCACCGCGCCGAGATGCCCATTCTCGAATGCTTGCAGCATGCAAGTATGCACGACGTCGAAGTTCACACCAACAGCGCAAACGTTTGTATCGAGCAAGTTTTTGCAGGCGCAAGTGCTTGCCTTAAACGGTCGGGTCCGCTATTCGCGTCCTCACGCGTGCTGTCGCTCATTGCGGCACGGCGGGCACCAGACCGTAGGCGGACATGACGGCAAAGAGCTTCGCGCGATCAGGCGGACCACCCGCATCGATTACCGCGCTGACATCGCGGAAGTACTGCGCCCCGATGTCAGGTGTAAGCACGATGAGCGCGCGCGCCGTTGCGCCGTGTGGATTGCTGAACGCATGCACCGATCCGCGAGGCGTGTGCATCCAGTCACCAGGCGCGAGATCGCGCACGTCGCCATCGACGGCATAGCAGAGCTTGCCCTCGAGCACATAGACACACTCTTCATTGTTCATATGACTGTGCGGCGGCGGCACGCGCGAGCCAGGCGGCACCGTCAACTCGAATACGCCCATTCCGCCCTTCGCGGTTCCGTCGATCAGATACCGGATCGTCAATCCGCCGATCATGATCGGCTCATTTGCCGCCGCCGTCGTGTTGTCTGTCATTGCCGGCTCCTTCTGTCGCTTATCCGCGAGCCCATGAGTATGATCAAGTGTAGATGAGGGTCGCGCGGCCGCAATAGACGCGTATTCCACGCGTGACCTCAAGGCATTTGCATCATGGGCCATGACGCGGTAATCGCCATGCCATGTCCCAGCACGATGCCCCACTCGCAAATGTCCGTTTCTTGCCGCTCAAGAATCTTCGCGAGTCCGCGTTCCTATAATTGCATCGGTCGCGCCGAAACCCGCGATCGTCCCGACTGCATAGGAAGACCCGAAAATGACGACCCAACCGCTCACCGACGGTATCGATCACGTCGGACTGACCGTTCGCGATCTGAACGTGACGCGTGACTTCTTTATCAATTGCCTCGGCTGGACACAGGTCGGAGAAAAACCCGACTACCCTGCTGCTTTCGTATCGGACGGCAAGATCATGCTGACGCTTTGGCAAGTCGCCGATTCCGCCAACCGCGTCGAATTCGACCGCAAGGCGAATGTCGGGCTGCATCATCTGGCGTTTCGTGTTCGCAGTGAAGAGGAACTCGGCGCAGTGTTCGAGCGAGTGTCGCGATGGCCTGGCGTCAAGGTCGACTTTGCGCCGGAGAACCTCGGCACCGGACCCAAGCGGCACACGATGCTCTACGAACCCGGCGGCATCCGGCTCGAATTCGATTTCGATCCGCGCATTCAGATGAATGCCTGAGCGAAAATAGCGGCCCATTCGCGCTCCATTCTTCAGCAAGACCGCTTGGTCCGTTAGCTATCTCTCGCGCTGATACCCCTATCAAAACAAACCGTGCGTTCTCCCCGGTATCCGTTGCTAAAGTACTAGGGAATCTCTGCAAAAGTCCTGGCACTGACGTGAGCGTGAACTATCCTGGGATGGGGATACTTCAAGGAGCGGCGAGATGACACAGCTTGGTCTTGGTCTGGATCTGTCGACGAAGCGCACCCGCA
>NZ_JBFRCH010000073.1:0-9235 GCF_040965635.1 Paraburkholderia phymatum | reverse complement strand
TCTGGCAGACAAGAGACTCTCCCTTGGGCGTCGTTTGTGCAAGATGCCTGAGGGAGATCCCCTCCGCTACATCACGCAAGCTGCTCAAAACGCCCCGAATTCCCATCGATTTACGTGCTCACGCTCAGGTAGTCCGCCCACGGTCGTGGGCGTCATGCAGCGCCCGTCACCGTACAACCTGACGACCGGCGCTTCTCTCTTTGCATCAGGAGCATCCCGTGTTGAGCGCCCACGAATTCGCAACGTTGATGCTGGTCAAGGACTCGGCCGATCACATTGCGGATCGGGAAGAACCTGGTGCGTTGCTTGAACGCCAGCTTGTCGCCCTGGAGCGACTTGCGGGCGGAGCAGTACGCCCTCGCATCACGGAGGACGGGGAGTCGCTACTCCGTAACCTTGCCTTTATCAATTGATGGAAATATCCGTCGTGTGCCGCCTGAAATTTTGCCAACCGCACGACTGGCGGGCGGTAGGAACTCAACGCAGTGCTTCCAGGCGGCGTTGGCAAACTTTGTCGTCGCCACCGCGTCGATAGCTCTGCATGGCCTTCGTGCGGTCCGGGATGAATCCGTTGTCGTCCGCGCCCCACAGGCCTTCCCAGAAAAGCCCGAGATTGTGTGCCGCGGCCCTGTGGCCCAGTTCAATGGCCTGCTCGTAAAGCGAGCGCGCGCGGCTCACATCGACCTGCATGCCCCGTCCGAGCCGGGCGCTGCCGGCCAGCGGGCACCGAGTCGGTTGCGTTTTGTCCAGACCGAGTGCGATTGCATGAAGGTTCTGAGCATCACAAATTTTGTCAGTCGCTCCCAGATCGAACCGAGCAACTTGCGTACGCCGCGCAAGATCCAGCGAAGGAGGCCGAACGACAGATGTAGCGCCATTTTTTCCGTCTTTTGTCCAAACATGAGGATGGCCCGCGCCGATCAACCCCGATTCCTCGAATAAGCGCCCGGGATCCGCACGAAAGCTCGGCGCAACGTCGGCTTCAGCCAAAGGAAGCTCAGCCGTCGGCGAGCGCCCGAAAGAGGCTGCTGACGACGCCAACGATTGGTGTGCGTGAACGAAATGATACGCAAGATTTTGCCGGGCTTTGTCGCAGCCCAAATGCGCGAAGACGGTGTCGATCGCTAATGATAGGTCGCGGCGCCGAAGGAGGCCTCTCCGAAGCGTTCCAGTGAGTATCGCCGAAGCCACATTCGACGTGCCTCCCTACCGCCATGAACGACGTCGTTACGTTTGGAGAGATGCTCCGCAAGCCTTGCGTCGATGCGCTCATATACCTTCGACGCAGGGCGATTCGATACCTGTCGGTAAGAACAAGGTTAAAGACCAGCTGATGCATGCCGTTATATCTCGTATCGTGTAAATCTCGGGAGCGCGGCGGATGAGAATATTTGGCTGGCGCAGAGCTACGAGCACTTCGACAGTTTTTGCCACTGGTACAGAGTCTCAATGGGACAAACAGATTTTGGCCGCGCGGGCGAAACGTCATAAGCGTGTCGCCGCGTTTCTCCAGTCAGCGACAGAGCAGGCGAAGGAAGACTTTGTCCGAACGGTTGGTGATTTGAATCGGTCGCTGGTTCACCACGCGACCGTATCGGAGCGCCTCCTCGTCTTCATCGATAATAACGTGCTCCAAGACGTCCTCAAGCACGAAGAGGAGCCACGTCGACGAGCACGATTTCACGCGTTGCTGGCGTTGCTGATGGTGGCTGAGGATCACTATCTTCTTGATATCTTTGCGTGTGTAAGCCCAGCGATCGTGTATGAAGCGGGATACCGCGGCGTGCGCCCGGCGGATGTAGCGTATAGTCAAGTGATGGAGGCTCTGGCTGACATTGGTTTGCGCACGCATTCGGTCGGTTTCAACCGTCCAGCCGAGCTGCGGAAGATTTTCCGCCGAATTAGGCACGACGAGCGACAGATTCGGCGAGCACTCGATGAGATCCGAGCGACGTCGTGGAAGCGGGACTTTACCGATAAAGACCTTTTAGGAATTCGAATACCGTTTGCTGTTGCTGAGGATGAATGTCCGAACGTCCGGCTTCGACATTTTGATCCAAACTACGTGAAGTTTCTGCTGATGCACATCATTGAGAAGCAGATGTTTCGCGAGAATGGCGATCAAAAGAAGGCGAGAAGACTGATGGAGGATCCGAAGGAAAAGGCGTTCTCGGTGATCAAGCCTCACGGCGATGGCGTTGAAGGCCTTGGCGATGTCGAGCTGATTTCTTGTTGTGACCTGAGTGCTCAGACCGTGAATCGAACGCCCTACATAACAATGGCTCTCACGGTCGACGGAGGGCTTCAGAACGCGTTGAAGCGGCTAGGCAGTGTTCGAAGTAGAGCCACGCTTGACGCAGGCACCGATGATGTTGAAGATGGTGTCCTCCGCATGATGTACGCAATGAGGGACCACAGTCGGCGAACGGCGAAGGCGAACAGGCGCGTCGCCGAATACGGGACCGCATACGAGGAATTTCTGAATACAATCCGTTGCCATTTCACACGGGACGCGACGTGAAAGCACATGGCTAGTAGAGCCGGATTTTGGTGGGGGGGACCCATCGTTTCGTGCTAAATCGGTAGGGGTGGTTGCGGGCGAACCTGACGAGCGCCCTTGGATGCGTTCCCGCGGAAGCGACGTTCCACGGGGGCCCGCGCGCGGGAGACTACTCGGGGCGATCGTCCCTTTCCGTGCTGGATGTGGCGGTTAGCTCTGAAGAGCGCTGTAAGATCAGGGGCTTACGATTCGCAAGGCCGCGCGACGTTGCAAGGGCGGCAAAGGCTTCGCGGGCGGTCCTAGCCTTCGAAGTGACCAGAATTTGCTCCAAAAGTACGACAATCCAAATTAGGATACCTATGTCATTTGACTAAAGCGAATCAGCGAAGTTTGGCTCAAATCAGGACTACTATTGGATATAAGTTTACACATGCCAGTGTGCGCCGTCCGGATCGGCGATTCCGATCTCGAATCGATCCAGGAACCCTGGAAGTTCCGGATGAGAGCTCAGGGGCACGGACTCTCCTCGCCGCACCAGCGTAGCCCGATCGCTGAATATCGCGACAGAGACGTCGTTCCCGAAGCGGGATCTGAAATAAATCCCGTCAAGGTTTGAATGATTGTCATGGAGCGCACGACTCCAGAGATTTGGTACCTTGTAGTCGTTGACCGACAAGACACGCGCGTCGAAGCCAAACCGCCAGAGTGGAACGGTAAGGTCTGCAAGCCGCAGTGGCCTCGCATCTTCGAGCCCCAAGGTTGCCACCGACCGGCTCGTGATGTCTGTCTCCTCGATGACGTGCGGCACATTGACCCGGAGGCCTTGATAGCGATCGCGCATGATCGTCTCGGCCATGCAGACGTCGAAGGAAGGGGACGCATATAGCACGCCATACTCGTCGTCCGGCGCGTCGAACCTATACACGGTTGATGACGCGGACCGCCGATTGTAAAAGACGGGGTCGAACGTCCGTCGATGAACGCGGTATAGGTTTGTGACCGAGAGATTCAGTTCGACGACCGGGATCTTCGCCGCTACAAAATCGACCGGAGGGGAAGGGCAGTCAACGGCTCCCACCGCGCGCTGACTGCCTGTCATAGGCCTCCCTGTTCGCCACACAGGTCGGACTCCGCCAGCCCGATGACGCGACCGATGTCCTGCTTGTCGTCAACGATTACATCCGCAGGTGAAAGGCCAGCCAGCGCTTCCCGTTTGCGCAGCATGAACGAATGAATAACCCAGCTGTTCGAGCCAGCGTCGACGAACGGACGCAACGCCGCCTTCACGCGATCCGGGTGCGCGTCAAACTGCCATTTGGGGTAACGGAAGCCGCGCGTTTTCCCGGGCGGGAGCAACGCATACAGCTCGCCAGCTTGACGCGATTCATTGATAGCACGCTCGTTGCGCCCGGCGTAGTCTCGAGCCTCCAACAGAGCAAGATTGTCAGGATTCTCATACTGTTCAATCGCATAGCGGCGCCCACGCGCCCGTGCGGCCGCGAGCGGATCGCTCGCGGTGACCACGTCGCTCTCGGACGATTGCAGCTTGCGCGCACTTGTCAACCTGACCGGCTTGCCGGTCGATAGCTTGCGAATGACTGTCGCCAGATAATCGACTGCTGTCTGATCCACGTTGACCGTGACTCGGTCCAGCGTCTTCTGAGCGAGATCGCGGTAGTCGACGTCCCGCATCCTCGACTTCCCGGCCTTGAATTTGGGGTGGCGGCCATGTTTCGGTGCCGGCATCCTCTGGATTAGTTTTACAGGGTCGTCCTTTTTCCCGAGTTCGCGCGCCGGGCGCCCAATATCATAGACATATGCGGCCCCGCCACGCACCGACTTGGCGCCGTGCAGCAGGTCAACCACCGTAGCGCCGGTCCGGCTGCGTGCCCTCGTTGAGCGCTTCTTTGCGACAAATTTCACTAAGGCAAATTCCCCGGACGCGACTGGGCCGCCCGTCCGGCCGGAATATACGCCCGCTTGGCTCGTCACGACCAGGTTATCGGGCGCTGGTGCGCCTGCGATAGTGCGTGTGTGTTTTCTCATAGCTTAATGCTAGTTCATGACTTTCATGACGTCAACCACGTGGGTGCGTGAATTCCTCGCATCCGTGCGAAGAAAGACTTCGCCTCCCATCGCCTCTCCGAAGTGGACAATCTCATGATATCGCCCCGATCGGGTTGAATGATGCGTGTCCAAAAAACTGTCTAAAAGATTTTCATTGGACTAGAATTACTCAAACTCTCGGAAATCCCAACATGCAGCCTCTTGGTACTTGGAAGAACGCGCCGCTCGCGTATGTCGTGGCGGAAGTTCGATTCGGAAGTCTCCTGTCCCTCGATTCGATAGCCGGCCGCCTTCAAGAAAGCCTCGTTTCGCAGTTCCCCCGCCTGATCAAGGGGCAGGCGGTGGCGTTGAACTTCGGCGCGCAGGTGATGACCCCGCAGGTGGTGCCCCGGTTTCACTTCCTGTCCGAGGACGGCCGCACAGGCGTGGTCCTTGGCCACGATACGCTCGCAGTCCACGCGACGACGTATATTGACTCGGCGCACTTCGCCCAGGTCCTGCGGGAGGTGTGGGGGGCTTGGCTGCACGCGTGGCCAAAGACGTTCGTTGAGCGTCTTGGCATGCGCTACTGGGATATCGTGCTTCCAGAGGGCGGCCTGTCAGTCGGCGATTTTTTCGCCGCGCCGTTTTCAGGGATAGAGACCCTCTGGCCGGGCGGGCGCTTGAGTCGGCACACGCATGAACTGGTCTATGAGGTTGCAGGGCCCATCACCCAAAGCACGGTGGTCAGGGCCGGGACAGTGCCTGCTGCGCAGCCATACCCACCGGCGTTTTTCTTCGTTCCCGAACTTTCCCCATCGGAGCGTCTCCAGCGAGCAACGGCGCTTGCGCAGCGGGAGAAAGATGCCACGATCGCGTTTCTAGATGTCGATGCTTCGGCGGAGATTAAACGCATTGTAGATGCCGACACTTTCGTTGACTGTGCGAAGATTCTGCATCAGTCCCAGTCGGCGGTTTTCAAGGCACTCACCAGTGAGCGCGGTCAGACAATCTGGAAAGACGGAGTCTCCGATGCTTGATATTGCAATTAGGAATGTAGTGCGGGCCCAGATGCTGGCGCAACCGTTGTTCGCCCGTCCGGAGATATCAACCGGCGGCAACGTATCCATGATCCACCGGGAAAATGAAAATCCGCAAATTCTCATTCTCACGGGCTACAGCTCGACGCCGGTGTATGGTGACGCGGGGACCGTCGTGTTTCCCATGAACTACGAGTTGTTCACAACGATTGCTTGGCCACAGGTCGCGGACGAGTTGCCCGCGGTTGCCCCTGCGCAGGCCACGGGGGGGGCCGTGCCCCTTCGCGACCGTCTGAACCGGGTTAAGGCCGCCTTTGGCATATCGAGCAAGGAGCTGGCTGCTGTGCTCCAGTGCTCGCGCGCTGCACTCTACAACTGGCTAGACGAGGCGTACCCGGGACAGGTCCGTGAAGATACACTCGCACGTCTGGCCGTTCTCGAACGTCTCGCCGAGCGATGGAACGGCTACGAGGCGGGCAACCTAGCGGCGCATCTTCACGCATCGATTGTTGAGCACGCGGACGGACAGCGGGGCGATCTGTTCTCGCTTCTGACGCAGGAGGTGATCGACGAGGACCGCGTCGCCGCCGCGCTGCGGTCGATCGCCACGCTCTCGCGCCAGCAGGTCGCCGAGTTCCGGCGCGTAAACGATCTCATGGCTCGCGGGTTTGGTCAGTGAAGGGGGCGCGAGGTTGAGTGATCAGGTTGCGCAAAACATTGGTTCAACGCTGTCGCGCATGGGGTGGCAGCAGGGCGTGATCGCCGATCCAGCGACACACGGGCACTTCAAGGAAATCCTCGCGCATGCGGGGCGCGACGATCTCGTAACGTTGGTGGATTCAACGAAGGTCTGTTTCGTTGCGGTCAGCCAGACCTGTGACATTGTTCAGTTCAGGGACGAGGCAGAGCCGTATGTCGAGTTCCTGCTCGCCACTTGGGGGGAGGGGGCCCCGAACCCCGCCGACACCTACCAGAAGAGCTTTCGGACATTTGCTGTCGAGCTGGAAGGGGGGAACGGACATTTGCGCATCAAGCCGTGGAATCGCTTTCTCGTTCCACGCGGATGGGTGACGCAGATCCCGGCTTTCGAGGTAACAATCGCGCCCCAACGCATTCGCGACCTGATGGACTGGCTGATGACGCGCTATGTCCGCACCGCGTTGCCGGACACCTTCAATGGTCGGCTGGCAACGGTGAAGGCCGAAGACAAGATGCGCAAACTGCTCGAGAAGCTGCCGGCCGTCACGGAGGTGTTTATTTCGCTCAAGCCGCGCTATGTCGAACTCGGACAGGGCGAGGATTACTCGTGCGATCTCGTGTTGTTGTGCCGCGAGGACGACTTCAGCAATGCTGGCCTTCGAGAGCAGATGCAGCCGGTGCTCGATGAAATCGAAAAGTTTTCTGGTCGGGATAGAGGGCATCGAAGTGGAGGCGGTACGTCTCTTTGGTGAATCTCAGTTCACACGTCATCACATGCGTGCCTACGACCGCTGGCAGTTTGACGACGTGTCCTACGCAGCCGACGCGCGGGCGGCGAAGAAGGGCGTGGAGTCGGGGCACGCGTATCGTCCTGAGGCCGGGCGAACAAAGCCGTAGGCGGACGAGTAGCACACGACCCGGTGTACTTTTGGCCGCTCAACTTCAATCAATCAAAAACCATGCTTTATACGTTGAAGAAAGCTTCTGGTGATGCTGGTGAGTATTTTTTCGCCTATAAGATTGCCAGTGTCTTGAAGTGGCCTTGCAGGCTTACCGGTATTGATATTGGCATTGATGCGCAAGTTGAGGTGATGGACGAGAAGCAATTCAGCACCGGTCAATTTATCGCGCTTCAAGTCAAAGCCACCAGTAAAGAAGAAAAAGACCACGTTTATGTCAATCCTCAAAATGTGGAGTACTGGAAAGATTTGGGCTTGCCTGTCTATGTGGTTCTTGTAGATTTGTCAAAGGCTGAAATGTATCTTCATTTCGTCGACCCTCAGATCACGTACCCTGTGACACCAAAAGGACAAGTGCGCATTGACTTTGATCTAGCTGAAGATGTCTTTTCAGAAGATAGTGTTGATGATCTGCGTGAAAAAGCTGGTCAATCCGCTGCATCACACATCGACGACTACCTATCAAATGTGCTCGACGGTGCGCAGCGAATCAAAGATGCCATTGCTGCCCTAGACGGTAACAACCCGGATGGCCAAGTGCTTTGTGACCTTGTAGAAGAACGTCACGAATTGCGCGGGCAATTAGACCAAGCTACAGCACTCGTGGAAGTTTTCAAGGTTAGAAAAGCTGCGTTGGTGAATGCCAAAAATGAATTCAACGAATCTTATGCTGACTTGCAGGACATTGTTACGAACCACAATTTTGCAACGTATTGGGATGACGACGGCGAAATCAGAAGATTTTCCCGAGAAGACTACAACCGATTTTTTAGCAACTGACGCAAGCTTATCCATAGTTTTTGAAGCGGCCGCCAGCTATATCGGTAATATGCGTTAGCTACATAGCTTCCTTCACGGGCGTATCGCGGCGAATGACCGCTCACGAGCAAGCATGAGCGGCGGTTTTTGCTTGACCGTCCGGTCATACTCGTAGACCGGCTTGATGAATGCCTGAAGCGTTGCAGACTCAATCCAACGCCGAGACTGGGAAATGGAAAAATTCAACGAGGTTGGATTCCTCTCCAACGACCTGGGAAGCTGGATTGACCAGGTCAGGAACGTATTCAAGCCGGAGTTCGCCGCCGCCGTGCGCATTAATAGGCTGGCAATGGAAGTTCTGTTCTCCCTTCCAGCGGAGGACATGACAGAAGCTCATCTCACTGGCAATCTGTGTTTCGCGCGCGCTCTCCAGTCGTTTCAAACGACAATATTGCTTTCGGAGCGTGGTGCGCTAGCCGATGCTCGGACTTTGGTTCGCTCCGCTACGGAGACGGCAATCGCCCTGGCAAACTGTCGAATCGATCCCACTATGCCTGCGCAGATCGCAGAGGACGCCGATCTCCACCGTAGCAAACTTGCCAAATCTCTCCTTGAGGCCAACAAGTCGAAGAACAGCCTCACGGAAGAGAAGATTGCGGAGTTGGGCGCGACTGTTAGTGAGGTGGCGAAACTCTATGGCGCTAAGGGACCAACGAAAATCAACTGGGCGCAGAAGGCTAGTGCAGCCGGTATGGGCGATCTGTACGACATCGCTTACCGCACCATGTCCGGCGACGGGGCGCACTGCACAGTCTGGAGCCTAGGACACCATCATTCGCTGAATGCCGGTGGAAACGGCCCCGGTTTTGTCTTCAGGCCCGAGCGTGAGGAGCTTGATAACGTCCTATTCACAGCTTGCAGCGTCATGCTGCACGCCCTGGCGAGCGTTATTGATTGGTTTGGGCTAGATCCTTTCGCGGGCGAAATGAGCGCTTGTGTGAGCGATTGGAAATCAATGCGCACAAGCTAGGCCGAACGAAATCCAGATGAGCGTCTATTCCACCAGATCTCGATTTGACATAAAGCGAATTATCAACAGAGCTGGTTGTAGCGGCCAGATGATAATGTCCGCTTTTAGCCGCATAGAAATGTCCGCTTTTGATGCTGTCGTATGCTAGCCACCCGCCGTTTTCGGGCGCTCTAGACATCGATGGCTGTGACAGAACGGATAA
>NZ_JBFRCH010000072.1:0-9684 GCF_040965635.1 Paraburkholderia phymatum | reverse complement strand
GTTGTATCCTGCCCGTCAAGGGCCGTGCGAGGCGCATTCATTTGCGTACTCCTCTCGGGGAAAACGGGTGTCGGAATCCTCGTTTTACTCCAGGAGGCTTACTTCCGCGGCCCTTCCATAGTATCTAACTGAGCCACAGGCGCGGGCTGAGTTTGGCGATGCTGCAGTGAAAATTTATCAGTCAGCGTTCACGGCCATGTACACAGCGGTGACGCGGCACCGCCAACCGGCACGAATGAAACTCGTGTGCGTGGGCCCCGAAGAGAGAATCGTTGGGATTCACGGCATTGGCTACGGTATGGACGAAATCCTGCAGGGGCCACAAAGCGGAACTTCGACGACACACTGGCGATTCATCCAACAGCAGCCGAAGAGTTTGTGACGATGCGATAAGAGATGAAGGGTTACCACAAGATTTGCGCTGCATAGGGATTCCGCGTAGATCGGATGCATGTACTGGGAAATAGTTGGGGTGGGGTGCGGCAGACCGATGTGAGGCCGTGATTCCGAGTACTTGGTGAGAAATCGCGGAGTGGTGGCTCCATGTAGAAAGGCGTGCGCTGATCAGCGGCGATGAACGAGACGGCTCGAGGTTAGTGGCGGGACAACATCTTTCTAGGTGTGCTCACCGGCGAGACGCAAGCAAATGTAGGTTGCGCATGAACGCGGCATCGCAGGATAGCACAACGGGCCCGAATCGAATCCGGAGGGACCAGCTTGCGCGTATCGCGGAAGGCCTTGTATTTTTTGGCGCAGGCGGATCACGGGCCACAAGGTGTCGATCGGGAGCGCACAAATATTCGCTGCGAGCGCCCAACGTACTTACGATTCGTTCATAGTCCAGCCGCTGCTTCGCCAAGACGCCTGATCGCCTCGACGATCGTAGAGCGAGGACAACCGAGATTTGCACGCATGTAGCCGTGCCCTGCGATACCGAACTTCTGCCCCTTATCGAGCCACAGTCGAGCCTTGGTGAGCATGAACTTGTCGAGTGCGTTCGCGTCCATTTCGAGCGCCCGGCAGTCCATCCAGGCAAGGTAGAGGGAGTCAGCCGGCAAAACCTGAATCCTCGCCGTGATGCGGTGGACTGCGTCGCGGAAGTAGGCATGATTCTCACGCAGATAGACCAGCAACTCCTGGAGCCATGACTCGCCGTGGGTGTAGGCGGCTTCTGCGGCCACCATTCCAAGTGTGTTGACCGACGGGTACATATTCCTGTCGTACTGACGGCGTAGCTCCTCGCGCAGACGCCGATTCGGCACGAACACGTTCGCACTTTGCAGGCCCGGCAAATTGAATGTCTTGCTGGGCGCTGTGCAGGTGATGCTGCCTTCGGCAAACTTCCCGCCGAGCGAAGCAAACGGTATGTGCTTTTTGGTCGGACTAAGGATCAAGTCTTGATGGATTTCGTCCGAAATTACGAGCACACCGTGCCGAGCGCAGATCTCGCCCATGGCCCGGAGCTCGTCCTCTGACCATACGTTACCGGTCGGGTTGTGCGGGTTGCTCAGGATGAACACCTTGGTGTTGTCTAAGATCGCTGCCTCGAACGTCTTCTCGTTGAAGCGGTATCCGGTGTCCGTCCGCTCGAGTGGCGCCAATGTCAGACGACGTCCATTCATCAGAACGTCGTCGTGAAAGTGAGCGTAGACGGGCGGCTGGATAAGAACCGAGTCTCCCGGTGCCGAAAACGCTTGAATGGCGGTCTTGAGCGCGGTGATAATGCCGCTAGTCTGCATTACCCATTCGCGAGCGACTTCCCACCCAAACCGCTTCGCTTGCCAGCCTATCACAGCGTCGACATAGCTGCTGCTAGCTCCTCGTGGGTAGCCGAATACACCGAACTCAACGGCCTCGTGAAGGGCATCGATGACCGGCTGCGGAGCTTTGAAATCCATGTCCGCGACCCACATCGGCAACGGTTGCATCTCCAGTTCATTGGCCTTGAGGAATCGCTCGCCGGACTCCCACTTCAGGGAATTCGTATTCTTGCGATTGATCGCTTCGTCAAAGACAGAGGCGAGTTTTCTGCTCGATGCACCGGAGTTCAATGGTTCGGAATAGGTCTTCACAGTATTTCCGTTGGCTGTTGATCGGTGACCTCGGCTGGCATGTCGTTTTTGGCATTCAAATGCCGGGGTTTTGCTTGCGGCGGATCACCCGCTTGGCTCCCGCGCGGCCCAGCGCTTCTTAAGCGCGTGCCTTCTCTTCGGAGCGAGTTCCGAGGTGCGTACCGAGTGCGTCGAGTTTATCAAGCGGAGATGAATTCGTTATTTTTAACCTTGTGAGTATTTGTACAAGGTCTTTTTATAGATTGGAATTTATGCGTTGCCGCGGATGTCGAAGCAGCAAAATTTCGGTACGGGTACGCTAACGGGCTGGCGGGTCGAGCGTTATGCGCCTGCGGAACGAAGGCAAGGCCCGGACGATGTGGGGACAGGCGCCCGGTTGGGGCGCCTGGGCCACACTGCTGTTGAGCCAGTCGCGGGGGGCTGCCGGTGAGCCGGAAGTAGCTGAGCAATGCCGTCGAGTTGCCGGTAGGACAACCAGGAAAGCAGTGCCTTGCTCGGTGGATATCAGTTGCGGCCAGCCATCACACCACCGTCGACGTCCCAAATCGCGCCGGTTACCCAGCTTGCCTTGTCCGAGAGCAGGAATGTGACCACTTCGGCGACATCCTGCGGCGTGCCTACGCGGCCGATGGGATGGAAACTATTGAAGCCCTGAAGCGCGCTGTGCACCTCCGCCTTCGGGATGAACCCTTCGTAGATCGGGGTTTGGACGACCGCCGGCGACACCGCGTTGACACGGATGTGCTTGGGAGCCAGTTCCATCGCGAGGTGCTGAGTCAGCGAATGCAAACCCGCCTTGGCCATGGAATATGCCGACGACGGGGTTGCTGCGATGGCCTGCTTGGCCCACATGGAACCGATATTGACGATCGCACCGGGGCGAGCCTTGGCGACCAAATTGGTCGCGACTTTCTGCGTGATAAAGAAAAACGCTTTGTTCAGCTTCATGTACTGGTCGTAGTCCGCATCCTGGTGCTCCAGGAACGACTTGGGAAAGAAGATGCCGGCCGCATTGACGAGCAGGTCGATGTCGGCATGCTGCTCGTCGATTGTCTTGAGCAGCGCAGCCAGCCCGTCGTTGCTGGATAGGTCCGCCGTCAACGCGGTTACCTCGCCCAGTGCGGCCAGTTCCTTGCGCGCTTCCTCGGCCTTATCCGCACGATGCCCGACGATGACCGCGCTGCCGCCCTCGGCGAGGACCATGCGGGCTGTCTCCAGGCCCATTCCACTGGTGCCACCGACGACCAGCAACTTCTTGCCCTTGAATTGATTGCTCATTTGAAATCCCTCTGCCCGCTGCTTGGCAGGCTCTGGTTGAGAATTGGGCCGAGCTCACAGCTGGAAGAAAGGGATCTCGATTGCGTCGATACGGCAGAGCTACGCAACGTGCGGACGACCGCTACCTCTTTTATCGCTGTGGCACGGACACCATCGAAGCCAGTAACGGCTAGAAGCAAAAACTATGTCCCTGGCGCGCAACGGATGTCGCCGACGTACAGGCCTCACCACCTTCGACCCAGTGAGGATTCTTCGCTGATTTGCTTTTGTGGGCAAATGAGATAAAGTGTTTCGGGTTGACAGAAAAACTTTCTGTCGTGGGTGCAACAGCAAGCCATTGCGCTGCACGCTTCGAACTGCAATGTCGGTACTGAAGAGAGGCAAAGCCTGCCATTTGGGACGCGGTGCACCTTGATGCCTCCACGCCACGAGCGCCGCCAGGCATTGGTCCTATGCGGAAACGTCAGTAGATTCGGGCCCTGTGACCTGTCCCCGGTCCTCTTACCCTTCAACTCACCCCGAAGTTTATCTTTGCATGAAAGGTCCCGTACATCTTAATGCGCTCCGTGCGTTTGAAGCGAGCGCACGGCACCAAAGCTTCTCGTCTGCGGCAGCGGAATTGAACGTGACGCCTGCGGCAGTGGGCCAATTGGTTCGCTCGCTTGAAGAGTGGCTCGGTACACCGCTGTTTCATCGAGGAACGAGCGGCCGTTCCCGCCTCATTCCAACCGACACGGCCGAGCGTGCGTTGCCGGATCTGCGTGCAGGGTTTGACCGGCTTGCTGTCGGATTGAGCCGCTTACGCGAGGGCTCCAGAAGTGGGGTGCTAACGGTTGCTGTTAGCCCAGCGTTTGCAGCGAAGTGGCTGTTGCCGAGGATCGAGCGGTTTCACGAAATGTGGCCCGAGACCGACGTACGGCTCGATACCAACCTCAAGCTGGTCGACTTCACTGCGCAAGGCATTGACATCGGTGTGAGGTACGGTCGCGGATCCTGGCCCGGTCTTGTGTCGGAAAAATTGATGGACGAACAAATTTGTGCCGTTTGCTCGCCCGCATGGCTCGCCAAGAACGGCAAGCTCAAGACGCCTAATGATCTCTCCGGAAAAGCTCTGATACACGATCTGTCTGTGGACGGACACCTGGGCTTCGCATCGTGGGACGATTGGCTTCAGCGGGCGGGGGCTGAGAACGTCGATGCCAGGCGTGGCATGCGGATCAACAATTCGGCAGCCGTGCTTCAAGCCGCGGTGGACGGCCACGGCGTGGCGTTGGCGCGGAGCGTCATGGCCCGCGACGATCTGGCCGCCGGCCGACTCGTCCCATTGTTCCCAAAAGTGAAATGGACTTCCGAACTGGCTTATTACATCGTTTACCGCGGAGAGTGCGCGTCTCTGCCCAAACTTGCGGCGTTTCGCGAATGGTTAATCCAGGAGGCGAAATCGGCGCATTGACCGATTACCCGCCTCTCTCTCGTGGAGCCGATCAACTGACGATGCGTCGGTGTGCCGTCGCCGAGACGATGAGAGCGAACATCGCCAAGGTAAGGGGAACGAATGACAACGAGAGAACCGTGTTCCAACCATACGAGGTCAGGAGGTCGCCCGACAGCAAGGAGCCGAAGGTCATCGTCCCGAACACGATGAAGTCGTTGAGCGACTGCACGCGGGCCTTTTCTTCCGGTCCATGGCATTCAAGGACGAGAGCCGACGCGCCCACGAAGCCGAAGTTCCACCCCACGCCGAGCAGAATCAGTGTCAGCCAGAAATGCGCCACATTGACGCCCGTCAACCCGACGGCGGCTGAGAGAGCGATGAGCATCAGGCCCGTCATAACGACCCTTTGCGCCCCGAAGCGCGTGATCAAACGTCCCGTAAAGAAGCTGGGACCATACATCGCGATGATGTGCCATTGAATGCCAAGGTTGGACGACGTCTGCGGCAGGCCGCACATTTGCATCGCAAGTGGTGCGGCCGTCATCAGAAAGTTCATCAAGAGGTATGAAACAGTTGCGCAGACAACTGCGGTCACGAACCTGGGCTGGCGTGCGATGATGCCGATCGGGCGGCCTCCGGCCGCCGCCGCCGTCAAAGGCTTTGGAAGACGCACACCCAAGAGGATGAATGCGGATATGGCGGCTACTGCTGCTTGCGCCAAGAATGTCACCGCGAATGTATGGGGCGCCCACACATTCATGGTGTAGGTGACGAGTTGCGGCCCGATTACGCCAGCGAAGACGCCCCCCGCCATGACGAACGATAGGGCACGCGGACGTCGGTCCGACTGCACGCAATCCGCGGCCGCAAAGCGAAAGGACAGCACTACCGCGGCATAGGCGCCGGCGAGGAACGTCGCGGCGTTAAAGAGCCAGAAGGAGTCCACCATGACCGCCGAGGCTGCAAGCAGGCCAGCAAGCACACCGCATCCTGTGCCGATCAAAAAGGCAGTTCGACGACCATAGCGTTGCGCGATGGCCCCGCTGGGTAGTGAACAAGCCGCCATCCCCACCACAAAGATAGAGATGGGCAGCGTCGCCAGCGCGTGACTCGGGGCAAGCTCGTTCCCGACGATTGCGCCTGTTGAGTAGATAATTGCCGAGTTTGCACCGGCGAATGCCTGCGCGACGGTGAGCCTTGCGATATTACTTTTCGCGTGAATATAAGGGGACGGCAGTGGCGCGGCGGTCGGGGTGGAGGAATCGACGTGTGACATAGGTTCGTTCTAGATTGTCCGGACTGACGAGCGTTGCGAAGCGAGCCACCATTGGCGATGTTCGCCTACCGCTGGGCTAGAACCTCGGCTCAGCGCTGGCATGACGATTCATGGTCGGTACCTACCAACATGCGTTATTTCTTTCGCATGACCAAGACCATCCTGAACTTGACATCGCCGGTCTTCACTTTCTCATAGGCGGCGAGCGCATTTTCCAGTGGCATGATTTCGATCATCGGCCGAACATCGGTCAGCGCGCTGAAATTCAGGGCTTTTTCGTTCTCGTAGGGAGTGCCTGTCATCGATCCGACGACGCTCTTTTCTCCGGAGACCAGTTGGCCGCTCGCGATAGGTAACGGATCTTTGCCCACGCCCAGCACAATCAATCTGCCCTGTGGCGCGAGGCCCCCAACGCACGCGGATACGGTGGCGGCGTGGCCTATCGTAGTGACGATAGCTTGCGCGCCTCCCATCTCCTTGAGTTTGGCTACGGCGTCGTCTTCATTCGTGTCGATATAGACATGCGCCCCCAGTGCCAATGCATCGTCGACAATCTCCCGCCCGCGGCCGATGGCCACGACTTTGAAGCCCATTTTGCGCGCGTATTGCAACGCCATGTGCCCAAGTCCGCCGATTCCCAGCACGGCCACGAGATCGCCCGCTTCGGCCCCCGACTTCTTGAGCGCATTGAAGGTGGCAAGGCCCGCGCACAAGATGGGCGCCGCCTCCTCGGAGTCGAGCTCGTCGGGAATCGAAACCAAGCCTGTGCTGCGAGCGATCATCACTTCGGCGTAGCCCCCATCGGACGTTACGCCAACGACCGGCTGATTCCGACAAAGCTGAAATTCTCCGCGCCGACACTGGTCGCATTCGTTGCAGTGGCCACCGAGGCGGCCGACGCCAACGCGCTGACCCAGCTTCCAGATCGCGGGTACTGTGGCCCCGATGGCAGCGATTCGTCCGATCGCCTCATGGCCCGGTACGCGCGGCTGCGATGTGGGATCGGCTCGATCGATCTGGCCGATGTCAGCGCCGCAGATGCCGCATGCCTCCACCTCGATCAAAACCTCGCCAGCTCCCGGAGTCGGTCTCGGTCGTTCTACCAGCTCGAGAAATCCAGGCCGGCTCAACTGCATTGCTCGATAGGTGCTATTCATGTTCATGTCGTGAAGAGTATGGGGGTTACACGATTCCTGGTTGCGGCGCCTGGCTATTGCACCTCGACGCGTAGCCGTCCGCTGCTGCCGCATGGATCGCCTCTTGCACGCCAAGGGTTGCGGCATCGATGGCTCCCGCCACATAGCCCGGAAATCGGGCAGACCATTCGCTGGCGATTCCGGCCAGACGCCCATGCCACGGACCTGACGCCACGATCGCCCTCGGTGCCGTGCCGTGTCCGGCTGTGCCGTCCAAGTCGACCGTCGTCGCGGTCAGAGGATCGGCGGCCCAGTCTTTGATCAGCTCTGCTTTAGGCCGCTCTGCCCCGGCGCCAAAGATCCGCTTCAACTGCGCTCGACTGTGCAGCATCAACTCTTTCTCCGACACACGCTTGCGCGTGCGGGCGGGAATGCCGAAGAAGCCGAACAGTGCAGCGCTGCCGTCCGGCATGGAGGCATCGTGGATTTCCGCGAGCGGTCCCACGGCGCTTCGGGCTTCACCGGAAAGTCCCCGATCGCGCCAGAATGGCCGGTCGTAGACGGCCACATATTTGGCGTGCGAGGCCATCCATGTGGCCGTATTGCTCCAGGCGCGCGATGTCGAATCCGGCAATGCGGGGGTGAAGTCGATTGTGGAAGTCGCCAAGCGTGGCGGTACCGCGAGCAACACGAATTGCACGTGGAACGTGACAAGCCGATCCTGCAAATCCTCGGCATCGACTTCGATGTGTTGACCGGCATGGCGTACGCGCCTGACTCTATGACCGGCAGCGAGCCGTTCCTGCGGGAGCTTCTTGCGCAGGGCCGCGATCAGTGCGTTCATCCCACCCACCAAACGCATCGACGGCGGCGATGCAGCGTAGCCGGAGTCGACCCGCAAAGGTACCTCGTGCGGCGATCGCTCGATGATCATGCCGCCGGCTTCATGTTGTTCGAACCGTTCAAGGGCTAGGCCGTCGACGAGACGATCGAGCTGAGGCTGGAGCGCTGGCCAGAACCACGTTGGCCCTAAGTCAAAGCGGTCGATGGTATCGGATGTATCTTGGCCTGCTTCATCCATTCCGGCGGGCGACACGGAAAGAATGCGACCGCCAAACGTGGAGCGGGCTTCCAACAATACGTAGTCTTCGATGCCCTGTTGCTCGAGAAGAAGGGCCGCATACAGACCGCTTAGGCCCCCCCCGATAATGGCGATACGCGTTGCTTTCATGCCTATGCCTCCACCGCCCGATCGACCAAGTGACCCGTCTTGAGGTAGCAGGTCGACCCCTGTGGGCCGGCTACGATCTCGGGATACTCACCCACGGGTAGTCGAACCCAACTGCCCCGCTCACAGGACCGATTCCCAAGCACTAGATTTCCGGCCAATAGCAGCAATTCGGCACCGTCTATTGGGCCTTCAAATAACGCTTCGCCTGGCGATAGGCGTTGCAGACAAACTTGTTCGGCATTCGACGTGAACAGAGAGCACACTTCGCGTCGACCTTGGCGCTGCCAGAATGCGGGATCGCGGGTGTCGATGCGCACGCGGTGGTGGTCTCCGGGGTGCATTTGCCGAAGCTTGACGAAAATGATCGCGCCCTCGGCGCTGGACGGCTGATGGCTGGATCCTGGCGGATTGCGCAGATACCAGCCGGCCTGATAGTGCTCGTCGCGCTCGGAGAACGTGCCGGACATGACAAAGATCTCCTCTCCTCGCGGGTGTGCGTGGTCAGGAAAGTGTGAACCGGCTGCGTACCGCACGATGCTGGTCGCCCGGGCTTGCTCCTCCCCAATCCTATCGAGCATCACGCGCTCGACGCCGCTCTGCGGGGAGGCGACCCAGTTGTACCGGTCTGGTGTGATGACGACTTGGCGCGAAAAATCTGCATTTACAAGCATGGATGTCTTACCGCAAACACCGATAATGGACGGCCGGCTTACCTGCCATCGGTAGCCGACCGCGTCCAGAGGTGACTCAGGTGTTCGTATTGGGAAGTTGCGCGTGTGCTTCGAGCACGCGCGCTGTATAGACCAGGGCAGGCCCGGCGTTCATCGCGATGGCCACGCTCAGCGCCTCGGCGATTTCCTCACGCGTCGCGCCTTGTTCGACGGCCTTCTTCGTATGCACCGAGATGCAGCCGTCGCAGCGCGTCGTCACCGCCACGGCCAACGAAATCAGTTCGTGAATCTTGGGACCGAGCGTGCCATTTTTTTCGGGCGAACTTTCGATCATGTGAAGGCCCTTCATCACTTCCGGGCTAAGGTCCGCGTAGTCAGCGACGCGCGCCAGCAAAGAAGCACGGTAGTCGTTCCAGTCATGCATCATGTCGGTATCTTCTCAAAAAGTAGTAAGAGGTTAGCAACTGTCTTGGAGGTCAAGCATTTTTGAGGTCCGTCCCATGAAACGATGCGTCCCACGGCCTGCCGGCTTTGACCATCGCGTTCAGAATGGTCAGCAGTTTGCGCATGCAGGCCACGAGCGCG
>NZ_JBFRCH010000071.1:0-9918 GCF_040965635.1 Paraburkholderia phymatum | reverse complement strand
GCTCATCGGGGAACAGCTTCGGCGCCTTCGGGTTCTTGCTCTTCTTGGTCACTGTTGCTTCGGTCATAGGACGTTATTTCCGTTATCGTCTCATGACCTCGGCACACTAAAAATCTGACAGGCTCGCTCGTCCGCAAGCAGCTCCCGTCCCGCCCCATCCTGGAGCGACGAACGCCCGCGAGTTTTGACAGAGCTGTAGCAGCTTAACGATGGTCATCGAACGGGTTGCTTTTATACAACTTCTCAACACGTACTTGCTACCCTGATGGATGACCTTTCCGCGGGCGATCATCACCATACCCTTTTAACGCAGTAGCACCGGGCGGTTTGAAGCCTGCTGCTACAAATCGACTCCGGGGAGGCGCACGCAATACGGCGCCACACGGATTCACTTGTGTTCGTGACACACATTCGGGTACCACGTGGTGCCTGGTTGCGGACGAGAACCTTGACCGGTGAGCAAGGCCCACGCCGAACGTGTCGCACTAACGTCGAATGATTTCGAAGCGGACGACAACGCCCCGTTTGAACAACAACTTCTCGATGTCGCGCAGGCTCAACTGAACCCGGTAGAACATGCGCACGGCGCGACTGTTGACGCTTGCCGTCGATGAAGCGCAATTCTTTCGCCTTCCGCATCGCCAGATTTAGCCGACTCACTCGGCAACGTGACAATACCTCCCGAACGAGTATCCGATTCGCGGACCAAGCTAGTGAACGGGCTGGCGACACAACCCAGCCAATGCCGTACGTTCGCACCGGTACATGTTCGGTCACCTTGTGACTGCTGCTCTCTTTAGAGCGCGCCCAGTCCCAGTCTCGTCCGACCACGCTTCTTCTTACATTTTATAGATGCCATACTTGCGGGGTGCAGCGCATAATTGTAGATTCGAACGGCTGAGAGTATGCGGTAAATGAACGTTCCACGTTTTTCCGAAAAACGAAACAACCGCCAAGTCCTCTGGGAGGACGCGGACCGTGTCCTCTGTCGGGTTTGTCAATCTCGCGGCAGCGAAAGCGTTCTGGTTGTACAGACCACGGCGGCGAATCCCTCAGCCGACACCATCCTTCGTCTCACGCATGAATTCGAGCTGAAGGAGAAACTCAATAGCACATGGGCGGTACGGCCGATGGATCTGATTCGCGCAGAAGGCCGGACTGTATTGGTGCTCGAAGACCCGGGCGGTGAGCCGCTCGAACGGATGATCGGCGCGCCGATGGAAATGGGAACTGTTTTACACGTTGCCATCGGCATTGCTGAAGCCCTGGGCAAACTTCACCAGCGCGGTTTCGTCCACAAGGACCTCAAGCCCGCTCATATTTTGGCAAACTGTGCGGATGGTTTCTTGCGGCTCACCGGCTTCGGCATCGCCTCAGAACTGCCCCGCGAGCGTCAATCGTCAGTGCCACCTGAGACGATTGCGGGCACGCTGGCATATATGGCGCCGGAACAGACAGGGCGAATGAATCGCTCGATTGATTCCCGAAGCGACCTCTATTCATTTGGCGTTGTGCTCTACCAGATGCTCACCGGTGTATTGCCGTTCAACGCCGACAATCCGTTGGAATTGGTGCACTGCCACGTTGCTCGCAAGCCGATGGCGCCGAGCGCGCGGGTGGGGAGAATTCTGCCCGTCGTCTCGGAAGTAGTTATGAAGCTGCTCGCTAAAACGCCCGAGGAGCGCTATCAGACTGCGGCTGGTGTGGAACGTGACCTCCGACGTTGTCTCACAGAATGGGAGCGACAGCGGCACATCGAAGTCTTCGCGCTCGGCGAGCACGATACGCCTGATCGGCTGTCGATTCCCAATAAACTTTATGGTCGGCAACGTGAGATCGACGCTATGGTCGCCGCGTTTGACCGCGTCATGGCTAGGGGCACACCGCAATTGGTGCTGGTTTCCGGTTATTCGGGCATCGGTAAGTCCGCGATCGCGAATGAGCTAAAGAAGGTGCTCGTGCCGCCACGAGCACTCTACACATCGGGTAAGTTCGACCAATACAAGCGCGACATACCGTACTCGACACTGCTGCCCGCTTTTCGTGATCTGGTGCGCCGGCTTCTCACCCTGCGAGAGACGGAACTGGCGATTTGGCGCGAGGCGTTCACGGAGGCACTGACGCCAAACGCGCGACTCGTAACTGACCTACTCCCCGAACTTAAGCTCGTCATCGGCGACCAGCCGCCCGTCCCCGAACTGGATTTGCATCAGGCACAACGCCGTTTCCAGCTAGCCTTTCGGCGGTTCGTGAGTGTCTTTGCCCGGCAGGAACATCCGCTGGTGCTGTTTTTCGATGACCTCCAATGGCTCGATACCGCGACGCTGGACCTGTTGCAGGATTTTCTAACCTGCCCGGATCTGAAGTATCTGATGATCATTGGCGCGTATCGAAGCAACGAGGTAGACACCAATCATCCGCTGATGAATAAGCTTCGGACATTCAGGAGCATGACCGCGGCGGTTGACGAGATCGCGCTCCTACCGCTCACCCGCGAGGACGTGGAGCGATTGATTGCAGAAGCGCTCCACACAACGCCGGAACGGGTCTCGCCACTTGTGCAGCTCATACATGATAAGACTGGCGGTAATCCGTTTTTCGTCATTCAATTTCTACACGCACTCGCCGACGAGCATTTACTTACTTTCGACCACAACCTGGCCTGTTGGCAGTGGCGTCTGCCACAAATTCGCGCAAAGGGCTACACGGACAACGTGGCAGACCTGATGGTCGTAAAGCTGGCCCGCCTCCCTGCCGAAACACGGCGGACATTGCGACTGCTCGCCTGTCTCGGCAATACCGCAACGCTCGGGATTCTGTCGAAAGTATTGGGGAAAACCGAGCAAAGTGTGCGCACGTCGCTGATACCAGCGGTACACAAGGAGCTTGTCGATGATCTGGGAGACGCCTACAGGTTTGCGCACGACCGGGTGCAGGAAGCTGCCTATTCGCTGATCCCAGAAGGCTTGCTTCCAAAGGTCCATCTGCGTATCGGGCGCCTGCTCGCGACACAAAACTCTCCCGAGAAGCGCGAGCAGGCGATATTCGATATCGTCAGTCAACTCAACCGCGGGACAGCGCTGATGGATGATCAGGAGGAACGCGACCAACTTGCTGCATTCAACCTGATAGCCGGCCAGCGCGCCAAGACGTCGACGGCCTACGAATCAGCGCTCACTTATCTCATCATGGGTGCGCAACTCCTAGCCGACGACTGCTGGGACCGCAAGCACGAACTCATCTTCACACTCGAGTTAACTCGAGCCGAATGCGAATTCCTGACCGGGCGACTGTCGAACGCAGAGCAACGCTTGAAGGTGCTGTCACTTCGCGCAACACGTATCATCGAACAGGCGCTCGTCATGTGCCTGCAAATGGACGTTTACCTGACTCTTGATCAGAGCGATCGTGCAGTCGCTGTCTGCCTCGAACATCTCCGTCGCGTCGGGATCCATTGGTCAGCCCATCCTAGTGAAGAGGAAGTACAACGAGAGTACGAGCGCATCTGGATCCGGCTTGAGGGTCGAGTGATAGAGGACCTCATCGACTTGCCGCTAATGAAGGACCCCGATTCTCTTTCGACGGCTGAAGTGCTGAGCAAGCTCTTGCGCCCAGCATGGTTCACGGACGCGAATCTGGCTTCGCTGACGATATGCAAAGCGGTCAGTCTCAGCCTGGAGCATGGCAACTGCGACGGGTCCTCTTTCGCGTATGTTATGTTTGCACGGATAGCGGGGCCGCGGTTTAACGACTATCAAAAGGGGTTCAAGTTTGGCGATCTCGGCTACAAGCTCGTCGAACAACGGGGCCTCAAGCGCTTTCAGGCGGTCACGTATCTTTGCTATGCGCTTTACGTCGCGCGCTGGACGAAACACGTGCGGATGAGCCGTGAGGTGCTGGATAATGCATTCAAGGCGGCGAATCGAAACGGAGACCTGCCGTCTGCCGCCTACACGTGCTGCCATGTCATTTCCAACCTGCTCTTTGTCGGCGAGCCATTAGGCGCGGTGGAGCATGAAGCCGAACAGGGCCTAGTCTTTTCCGAAAAGACGGGCTTTGGCATGGTTGTCGATAACTTGAACACGCAGCTCGCGCTAATTCGAATGCTTCGCGGCTCAACAATCCGGTTTGGGCGCCTCGATGAGCGTAACGTGAACGAACCTCGCTTCGAGCATCATTTGTCGGGCAATCCCGCGCTGGCGACGGCTGCGTGCTGGTACTGGGTCAGGAAATTGCAGGCACGATATATTGCCGGCGACTACGCGGAAGCTGTTGACGCTGCGGGAACGGCGCAACAATTGCTCTGGACGTCCTCCTCACATTTGGAGGAATGTGAGTATCACTTCTACGGCGCGCTCGCCCGAGCGGCATATTGCGAGCACGTTCCGGCCGGAGAGCGGCAGATTTGCCAAGACGCCATAGCGACGCATCATCGGCAACTGAAAATCTGGTCGAAGAACTGCCCCGCAAATTTCACAGATCGCGTGGCGTTGGTCGGTGCCGAGATTGCCCGGTTGGAAAATCGCGATGTTGACGCGATGCGGCTCTTTGAAGAAGCCATCGCGTCAGCACGCGCTAACGGCTTTGTCCATAACGAAGCTGTAGCGAACGAACTCGCGTCCCGATTCTACGCGACACGCGGTTTTGAGAAGATCGCACGCGTATATGCCAAAGAGGCCCGACAGGCCTACCAACGGTGGGGGGCCGAGGGCAAGGTGCGACAACTCGACGACCTTCATCCGCATCTCATGGACAAAGAGCGAGCGCCAACGCCAACTACCACTATCGGGGCGCCCATCGAACAATTGGACCTCGCTACCGTGATCAAAGTATCGCAGGCAATCTCGCGCGAGATTGTCCTGGACAATCTGATCGATACGGTCATGCGCACGGCGATCGAACAGGCGGGCGCGCAGCGGGGGATGCTCATCCTACCAGACGTTGACAAACAATGGATAGCGGCTGAAGCTACAACGGACGGCAACATGGCTCGCGTGCAATTGAGTACTGTACCCATTAATGCGACGTTGATGCCCGAATCAGTGCTTTACCATGTCTTACGCACCGGGGAGAGCGTCATCCTCGACGATGCCGCAGAGGACCCTGCATTTAGCACGGATCGCTATATCCGTGAGCATCGGCTGCGTTCTATCGTCTGCTTGCCTCTGACGAACCAGGCCAAGCTTACGGGCGTGCTCTACCTCGAAAACAATCTGATCACCCGCGCATTCGCTCCTGCTCGAATTGCAGTGCTTCGCCTTCTGGCCTCACAGGCAGCAACATCGCTTGAGAACACTCGCTTGTACGAGGACCTCACTGAGCGCGAAGCTAGAATCCGTCGTCTCGTCGACGCAAACATCATCGGCATCATCGTGTGGAACGCTAATGGCGACATTCTCGAGGCCAATGACGCATTTCTGAGAATGGTGGGATACGAGCGCGAGGACCTCGTCTCAGGTCGCATACGCTGGAGAGACCTGACGCCGCAGGAATGGCAAGAGACCACGCAAGATGCCCTGGCGCAGATTTTGCGCACGGGGCGCGTGCAGCCATCCGAAAAGGAATACATTAGAAAGGACGGCAGCCGTGTACCTGTTATGGTTGGCAGAGTTGCTTTCGAATCCAGTCGGAAAGAAGGCGTCGCCTTCGTGGTCGACCTGTCAGAGCGAAAAGAAGTGGAGCACCGCTTGCGGGAATCATACGAGATGCTACGCGAACTCACCTCGCGTCGCGAGACGGCTCGCGAAGAAGAGCGCAAACGCATCGCACGTGAAATGCACGACGAACTCGGGCAACATCTCACAGCACTTCGCCTAAGACTCTCGGCTTTGCAGATGAAACTTTACACTGACTGTCCGAAGCTTGTCGAGCAGACGCAGGCACTGGTTTCTCTCGTTGACCAAACAATGCAAGTTGTACGGGGCGTCATCACGTCGCTACGCCCTGCTGCGCTGGACACAGGCATCGTGGCCGCACTCGAGTGGCTCGCTGCCGAGTTCAATCGCAATCGACGTATCAAGTGTCGCCTGCGCGTGCACGATGAGAACATCACAATGGACGAGGATCGGTCTATCGTGCTGTTTCGCCTGGTTCAGGAGGCACTGACCAACGTCTCTCGTCATGCGAGAGCCACGATAGTGGTCATCACGCTCGAGCGAACGGCTAATGCTTACCTTCTCGAAGTACGCGACGACGGCCAAGGTTTCGACGTTCAGGCTGCGCGAAAGAAATCCTTTGGTCTGGTGGGAATGGAAGAGCGCGTTCTGATGCTCGGCGGCCAAATCGAAATTGTCAGTTCACCGGGTGCCGGAACTGTAATAAAAGCGAGTCTGCCTGATAGTTAGGCCGCAATGGCAAAATGCAGGATGCTCATCAAACGCACGCCGCACGCCATGCGTAAGATCGGCCGCAACGTCACAAATAGTTCGTCCAGATGCCATGCGGTACCGAAGCGCGGGGCGCGGCCCAGTGTGCGAAACCCGCGCTAAATGTTCACACCTGCGTCGAATGATTTCGTGCAGACGATAACAGCCCGTTTGGACAGCAACTCCTCAATGTCGAGCAGCAACTCAAAGCCGGTAACACCAGCGCACGGCGCAATAGACAATTTCAATTTGGCCGCCGAGCGGCGGGGCGCGCACTGACCATCACCCAGCGAGAGTTTCCAGTTCTTCTCGCCGACGTTAAAGGCCATATACAGGGACGGCCACCCGCCGTCGAATTCTGCCCGCGGAGAACCGTGTCAGGCGCATCCATTTGCGTCCCCCTTCGGTGAAAACTAGTGTGCGAGCCCGGTCTTACTCCTGCCGGGCGCACCGCCGCTGCCCTCCCATATGGTATCTACGTGAGGACCACACGGACGTCAGCGGACAATATCAAAGCTGTAATCTGTCTTCGAAATATCAATGGTATTCGCGTCCATTGTTTCGAAGAACTCGTCCAGCAGCGCCAATAGAATTCGCAAGCCGCCGGAATATCCCCAAGTCGGGTAGCGATGATAGTGATGGCGGTCGAATATGGGGAACACGAGCCGTACGAGGGGCGTCCCAGTGTCGCGCTCCAGATACTTTCCGTATGTGTTGCCAATCAGGAAGTCCACTGGCTCCGTGAATAGCAGCGAGCGCATGTGCCAAAGATCGCGTTTTGGGTAGACCTTGCATCCTGCACCGTATGGCGATGCATCCAATAGGGCCCTGACCTTCTCTGCCCAGCTATCGTTGCCATTCGTTGCGAGCACGTGCACCGGCTCCGCTCCGAGTTCAAGCAGGAATTGCGTGTACCCGAGCATCTGGTCCGGATCGCCATAAAGGGCGTAACGTTTGCCATGCAGATTCGCCTGACTGTCCGCCATTGCATCGACGAGTTGGCCGCGCTCCTTTTCGAGCTCTGCGGGAATTGGTCTGCCGGTCACACGAGAAATCTCCATGAGGAAGTGGTCGGTCCCGCCAACGCCGACGGGCGCATTCAGCGAGATCACTTCCTGGCCATGATCGGCGATGAACTTGCTCGTCTTCTCACAGCAAAACTCCTGAAAGACAAACGTTGCCTTCGCGTTCAACGCGTGCTCGACCTCCTCTTTCGTTGTTCCACCCTGGTACATTCGGAACTCGCCATCGGTTGGCGTATTCCATGTCTCGGACGGATCACAAATGATGTTGACCTTTATACCGAACAGATCAAAGATCCGTCGAACCTCTTTCATATTGCCGACCACGAATCCATCGAATCCACCGATAAAGTTAACGGTGTCGTCCGGCACGCGCGTGAGCGGTGTGGTAGTGCCAGCCTTGCCGTCCCAAAAATACTTCAGAATGCCCAATAGCGCATTGTCGTAGCCGGTCACATGGCTGCCCACAAACGCGGGCGTATGGGCAAATGGCACGTCATAGTCCTGCGGTACGCTGCCCTTCTGCTTACTGTTCTTAATGAACGCATCGAGGTCATCGCCGATCACCTCTGCCATACATGTTGTCGAGACGGCGATCATCTCGGGCTTGTACAGGTTGTATGCATTCGCGAGGCCATCAATCATGTTGTTCAGCCCGCCGAACACCGCGGCGTCCTCCGTCATGGACGAACTGACGCACGACGTCGGCTCCTTGAAATGTCGCGAGAAATGCGAGCGGTAATAAGCCACGCAGCCCTGTGAGCCGTGCACGAACGGCAAAGTCTTGTAAAAACCGTTGGCCACGAAGACAGCGCCAAGCGGCTGGCACGCCTTTGCTGGATTCACTGTCAGCGAATCTCGGGCAAAATTCTTCTGCTTGTAATCCTCAGTCTTTGTCCATTCGGCGACCTGCGTCACCGCCTCATCGGGATGATTGAACTCGAAGTTTTCCCTCTTGTTTCGGAGAAGCGCCTGATACTCTGGCTCGCGAAAAAGCAGTTCGTGATCGAGAATTTTGTCGGTGGATTGGGGCATGACACGCTCCTGAATCGAAAATCTGAACAGCCGTCTGTCGGCACCGTTGTGCTATTAGCGCCCGGTTGCGCTCAGGCAGCCTTTTTCCACGGGGCCTTCGAGAGACCCCATACTGGACTCGAGATCGCCATGTCCATGTCGCGCGCAAAGATCGCGAAGCCGTCGTAGCCGTGATAGGGGCCGGAGTAATCCCAGCTGTGCATCTGCCGGAAGGGGACGCCCATCTTCTGAAAGACGTACTTTTCCTTGATGCCCGAACCGACGAGATCCGGCCGCGTGTGCTCAACAAATTTCTCGAATTCATAGCCGGTCACGTCGTCGTAGATCAGTGTGCCGTCGTTAACGTGGTGCGTCGTGCGCTGGTAGTCGTCGTTGTGAGCGAACTCGTAGCCGGTGCCGACGACTTCCATGCCAAGGTCTTCGTACGCCCCGATAACGTGACGCGGGCGCAGGCCACCCACAAACAGCATCACCTTTTTGCCTTGCAGGCGCGGCTTATACCTGGCTATGACAGCATCCATCAACGCGCGGTATTTAGCGATCACTTTTTCAGCATTCGCCTTGATCGTGTCATCAAATCGGCTCGCTATCTCACGCAGACTCTTCTCGATCATTGTCGGACCGAAAAAGTTGTACTCGACCCACGGAGTGCCATACTTCTCTTCCATGTGCCGGCTGATGTAGTTCATTGACCGGTAGCAGTGCAGCAGGTTAAGCTTGGATCTCGGCGTACTTTCGAGTTCGGCAAGCGTGCCATCGCCCGACCACTGCGCGATGACGCGCAAACCCATCTCCTCAAGCAGGATCCGGCTTGACCACGCATCGCCGCCGATGTTGTAGTCACCGATGATCGCGACGTCGTAAGGTGTCGACTCGAGTGAGGGCCGCCTGTTCGGATCGGCCTGGTCGAACACGCAATCGCGGATCGCATCGTTTGCAAGGTGATGGCCGAGTGACTGCGACACACCGCGAAAACCCTCGCAGCGTACCGGCACGATCGTGTGCCGTCCGTACTGCGTGCTCTTCTTCTTTGAGACTGCCTCGATGTCGTCACCGATCAGACCGATCGGACACTCAGTCTGGATGGAGATACCTCTGTTGAGCGGAAAGAGCTCCTGGATCTCGTCGATGATCTTGTCGAGCTTCTTGTCGCCGCCGAACACGATATCCTTCTCTTGGAAATCGGAAGTGAACTGCATCGTGACGAACGTATCGATGCCCGTCGTGCCGACGTAGTAGTTGCGGCGCGAGCCCCACGAGTACTGGCCGCAGCCGACGGGGCCGTGACTGATGTGAATCATGTCTTTGATCGGCCCCCAGACAACACCCTTAGAGCCGGCGTACGCGCAGCCGCGAATCGTCATCACGCCGGGCAGCGATTTGATGTTCGATTTCACCCCACAGTCGAGCTTGCCCTGTTCAAAGGAACCCAGATGCTTGGCGCGGCGCTTGGCCATCTTTTCGGGGTATGCCTGCAGCACTTCGTCGATCAGGGC
>NZ_JBFRCH010000070.1:0-9948 GCF_040965635.1 Paraburkholderia phymatum | reverse complement strand
GCGCGGATACGCTAGCTTCAAAACCATGCGAACCGTGCTGTTCCTGATTGCAGGCAAGCTCGATTTCTCGGCCTTCAATCCACATGCCTCGTGAGCCGCATTACCCACTCCATTTTTGAAATAGCCAATTTGAATCGTATTTTTCCACGAGCGGCCGCTTGAGCATTACAACGTTCGATACACGGAATTCTCGAATTCAACGCATGAACTTCCGTCGCTTGTCGGGCAAGATTTTTCGGACAGGGCTATTGGTGGTACCGTCTCGCATGGCTGCTGTGGTCGCGAGCGACTCGATGATTGGGCAGTCCGACGTATCGTCGCCATGACAGCCATGCACCAAGTGTTCGAGCGCGGCCTTCATCTCCTGAAGCTCCTTGAGTTTTTCGTCGAGTTCCGCGATGTGCGCCTGCGCCAATGCCTTGACCTGCCGGCTGGAACGGTCCCGGTTCTGCCATAGATCGAGCAGATCACCAATCCGTTCCAGCGAAAAACCGAGGTCGCGGCAGTAGCGGATAAAGCGCAGCCTGCTCACATCCTTGTCACTGTATTGCCGGTAACCGCTCATCGAGCGAATCGCCTGCGGCAACAGCCCTAGACCCTCATAATGCCGAATCATCTTGGTCGAGACGCCGGATGCCGCCGCTACTTCGCCGATGTTCATGGTCAAGCTCCTTGCGTCGGGCCAAGCGCGCCGGCGGCGGTCGCCGCCCCCCGCCAACGACGCAGCATCAGCGCGTTGCTGACGACGCTGACACTGCTGAAGGCCATAGCAGCCCCGGCAATGACCGGGTTCAGCAAGCCCAACGCCGCCAGCGGGATACCCAGCACGTTATACGCGAACGCCCAGAACAAGCCTTGTTTGATTTTCGAGTAAGTACGACGCGAGACATCGAACGAATCCGCCACCAAGCGGGGATCACCGCGCATCAAGGTGATGCCTGCCGCTTCCATCGCCACGTCGGTGCCTGTCGACATCGACAAGCCAACGTCCGCCGCCACCAACGACGGGGCATCGTTCAATCCGTCTCCGACCATCGCCACGACTTGGCCTTGCTTGCGCAGGCCCTCAACAATCGACGCCTTGTCACCAGGCAACAATTCGGCATGGACTTCATCGATGCCCAGGTCCCGCGCCACGGCATTGGCACTGCCCTGGTTATCACCGGTCAGCATCACCGTCTTGATGCCCAGTTCGCGCAGCCGCTTGACGGCCGCATACGACGCGGGCTTGACGGTGTCGCCAAAAGCCAGCAGCCCCAACACGCGAGTCCGACTTTCCTCTTGCGCCAGCAACCAGGAGATAGTCCGCCCCTCTCCCTCGAGGCGCTCGGCCTCAGACAGCAGCGATCCCGGAGCCGCATCAGACTCCTTCATCAACCGCGTGCTGCCCAACAGAAGCTGCCGCCCGCGCACGACGGCCTGCACACCGCGGCCGGGCAGAGCCCGAGCGTCCTGCGCCAGCGGCACCGCGATACGCTCATCGCGGACCTTCTCCATCACCGCATGTGCGAGCGGATGGTCACTGGTCTTCTGCAGTGCGGCCGCAAGCTGCAGCACCTCTTTCGAATCGCCGACGTCGGCTGCCTCGATCGCGACCAACGACGGCTTGCCTTCGGTCAGCGTGCCCGTCTTGTCGAACGCCACGACCGTCACCGAGTGAGCCACTTCGAGTGCTTCCGCATCCTTGATCAGAATTCCCTGACGGGCGGCAACGCCGGTGCCGGCCATGATGGCCGTCGGCGTGGCGAGGCCGAGCGCACAGGGGCAAGCGATCACGAGCACCGCGACCGCACTGATCACCGCATGCTGCACATCGCCGTTGTAAATAAACCAGCCGACGAAGGTCAACAGCGCCAGCCCGAGGACGACCGGGACGAAGACCGCACTCACGCGGTCGACGATGCGCTGAATCGGAGCTTTTGCCGCCTGCGCCGACTCCACCATGCGGATGATTCTGGCAAGCGTCGTCTCGGCGCCAATGGCCACCGTGCGGACCTGCAATACACCTTCCTCGTTGACGGAACCGCCGGTCACCTTGTCACCGACAGCCTTCGCGACCGGCAGGCTCTCGCCGGTGATGAGCGACTCATTGATGTGGCTGCGGCCGTCGATGACTTCACCATCCACCGGTACGCGTTCGCCGGGACGGATAACCACGACGTCACCTACGGCAACCTGCTCGACCGGCGTCGTGACTTCGACGCCATCCACCAGGACGCGAGCAACAGTCGGCCGCAGCGCATTCAGTGAGCGGATTGCATCGGCCGTCTGCCGCTTGGCACGCGATTCGAGCCATTTACCGAGTAACACCAGAGTAATGACCGCGGCCGATGCCTCGAAATACAGATCCGGCGTATCGCCGTTGCGGTGCTGCCACAACAGGAAAACCGAAAGCCCGTACGCCGCGCTTGTGCCCAGCGCGACCAGCAGGTCCATGTTGCCGCTGCCCGCCTTCACGGCTTTCCAGCCGGCGCGGTAGAAACGAGCGCCGAGCCAGAACTGCACCGGGGTCGCCAGCGCCAATTGCACCCAGCCCCCCAGCTCCCACTCGATGCCGAACAACTGCAGCAGCATCGGCAGCAGCAGCGGAAGCGTCAGCAACGTACCGGCGAGCACCGGCCACCATTGCGGAAGACTTGCCGCAGCCGGTGCGGCCGATGCCGCCGATTTGGCCTCGACCGGTTTAGCGGCGTAACCGGCTTTTTCAATAGCCGCGGCCAACGTCGCGAACGACACGCCGCCATTCGCCGTAATCGTCGCTTTTTCGGTCGCCAGGTTCACCGATGCGGCCGAGACGCCGGGGACCTTCAGCAACGCCTTTTCCACCCGGCCCACGCACGATGCGCAGGTCATGCCTTCGATCCCGAGCTCGATCGGGCTGGAGCGGACATCGTATCCGGCCTTGCGGACGGCGTCGGCCAGCGCCCCGACGTCCACATCGGCAGACGCCCGAACCGTGGCTTCCTCGGTCGCCAGGTTGACTGCCGTGCTTTCGACGCCCGGCAGCGCCTCCAGCGCCTTCTCAATGCGCGAGACGCAGCTCGCGCACGTCATACCTTCGATGGGCAGCCTGAATTCCTGGAATTTGGATGTTGAAGCGGTCGTACTCATGAGGGGTGATCTCCGTTTCGTTGGTGTTTCGATGGAGAGCAGCTTCATCGTTCCCATCATCGGAAGGTCAAGCGGCGCATGAAAAAAATTTTCGATTACGTCACAGCGGTTGCAACAGCTCTATTGACATTCCAACGATAGGAAGCTCTACAGTCCCGCCGTCTCATCGAAAAACCAGTCGAGAAATCTCATGGCTTACCGACTGCCGTAGATCACGGAGAATCCCATGCAAAGTCGTAATCCACCAACCAGTACGTCGCGGCGGCGCTTCGTTCAAGGCGTGGCCTTGGGCGGTGCCGCTGCCACACTTGGCCTACTCCAGTCCTCGCGCACCTGGGCGCTGACCAGCCCCGACCAGCCGACCGTGCTGCGCGGTACCGATTTCACGCTGGATATCGCCGAAACCCCCGTCAACTACACTGGCCATTCACGCCTTGCCACGACCATCAACGGCAGCCTTCCCGGACCCACACTCCGCTGGAAGGAGGGGACCACAGTGGCGCTGCGCGTGACTAATCGGCTACGGGTGCCAACTTCCATTCATTGGCACGGCATTCTTGTTCCAACTGAAATGGACGGGGTGCCTGGCCTCAGCTTTCCTGGCATCGCACCGGGCGAGACCTTTGTCTATCGCTTCACCGTGCGGCAGGCCGGCACCTATTGGTACCACTCGCATTCACGCTTTCAGGAACAAACGGGGGTGTTCGGCCCGCTGATTATCGAACCGGCTGGGCCCGATCGCATTGCGGTCGACCGCGACTATGTCGTCATGCTCAACGACTGGTCCGACGATGACCCCGAGCATATCTACGCGACGCTGAAGAAGTCGGGCGATTACTACAACTACGCCATGCCCACAGCGCCGGATTTCTTCCGCGACGTGCGAGAGCATGGGCTGAGTAGTGCTCTAGCAAGGCGCAAGATGTGGGAGCAGATGCGTATGAATCCGACCGACTACAGCGACGTGTCGGGACAGATCTATACCTATCTGACGAACGGACACTCGCCGGCCGACAATTGGACGGGACTTTTCAAGCCCGGCGAAAAGGTGCGACTGCGCTTTATCAACGGCTCGTCGATGTCGATCTTCGACGTGCGCATCCCGGGCCTGAAAATGACCGTGGTCAGCGCCGACGGACAGGATGTAGAGCCGGTGAGCGTAGACGAGTTCCGCATTTCCATCGCTGAAACCTTCGACGTGATCGTTCAACCCGAAGACGACCGCGCGTACACCCTATTCGCCCAATCGATCGACCGCAGCGGCTACGCGCGCGGCACGCTCGCGCCGCGCCTCGGCATGCAGGCGGACATCCCGAAAATGGACCCGGTCGGCTGGTTGGACAAGGCGGACATGATGGGCGCAATGATGATGGGCGGAATGCATGCGCAAAGCGGAATGTCGGGGAAACCCGGGATGGGGATGATGGCCGCGATGCCGCCCGCGCATCACGCTCGTACCGAATATGGCCCTGGTGTCGACATGCGCGTCGATATGCCACGCACCAATCTCGACGACCCGGGCGCGGGTCTGCGCGGCAACGGCCGCCGCGTCCTCACCTACGCCGATCTGCATACGATCGGCGGGTCTCTGGACCCGCGCGAGCCGAACCGCGAAATCGAACTGCACCTTACCGGCAACATGGAGCGGTTCATGTGGTCGTTCGACGGCGTGAAGTACTCCGATGCAAAGCCGGTTCACTTGAGAACCGGGGAGCGCGTGCGCGTCGTGCTCGTCAACGACACCATGATGAATCATCCGATCCACCTGCACGGCATGTGGAGCGAGTTGGAAAATCCGTCCGGTGGTTTCCAGGTGCGCAAGCACACCATCAACGTGCAGCCTGCGCAACGTATCGCCTACGGTGTGACGGCCGATGCGCCGGGACACTGGGCCTATCACTGCCATATGCTCTATCACATGTTTGCGGGCATGTTCCGCGAGGTGGTCGTGTCATGATTAAAAGCCGACAAATTACCGCCATGATCCCGCAGCGCTTTCTATGGCTCGCGGCGGGACTGCTGGCCGCGCCGGCCCTATCCGTCGCCCAAATGGCTCAGCCCGCCTCCGGCACTTCCACGCCCTCGATGAACGTTGCGCCGCACGATGAGCATTCGATGCCCGGCATGCAGATGCCCCCGATGAAGGGCTCCATGCAAAACGGCAGTGCTGCGTCGCACGGCAATAATCCGATGGCCGGCATGCATATGGGGTCCATGCAGGGCGGCAGCGCACCGCCCAATGCGCGCAGCCCCGACTACTCCGACGGTGTCAGCGCCAGTTCCGAGCCGGGCATGGACATGGACGACGCCGCGCCGCTGGGCCTGCTGCAGTTCGACCAGTTGGAAGCGTTCCACGACAAGGACACCAATGGACTGGCGTGGGAAATGCACGGATGGTACGGCAACGACATCAACAAGCTATGGATCCGCAGCGAAGGCGAACGTAGCGGCGGCCACTTTGGCGATGCCGATGTCGAGGCGCTCTGGAGCCATGCGTTCGCGGAATATTGGGACACGGAACTCGGCATACGCCAGGATTTCGGCGATGGGCCGGCCCGCCATTGGGCTTCATTCGGCGTACAGGGCATCGTACCGTACAACTTCGATATCGAGGCCACCGGCTACGTCGATCCAACAGGACGAACTGCTGCTCGGGTGCGCGCGGAGTACGACATGCGCTTCACCCAGCGGCTGATCTTGCAACCGGACCTCGAGGTCAACGCGTATGGGCGCTCGGATCCTGCCCGGGGAATCGGCGCTGGGATCTCCGACGCCCAGTTCGGCTTGCGTTTGCGCTATGAGATCAATCGGCGCGTCGCGCCCTACATCGGTGTCGAGTGGAAACGCCGCTTCGGCGCCACCGCTAATCTTGCCCGTGACGCTAATCAAGCCGTCTTCGATCAACACTGGGTTGCCGGCATTCGCATTTGGTATTAGTTGCTAAATGCCTCTTGACATTACGGCGATGGCAAGCCGGATAGTTTCAACGTCTCATCGATAAAACCCGTTAGGAGAAAACTTATGATTGCCTTTGAAGTAAATGACATGACGTGTGGCCACTGCGCCGGCGCGATTACCGAAGCGCTGAAAGCTGTGGACGGTGGTGCGCAGATCACCGTCGATCCGGCCAAGCATCGGGTGACGATCGAGTCGACCGATGTCGATCCGAACAAGTTGCGCGACGCCATTGCGGATGCCGGTTACACGCCCGTGCAAATCGAGGACGCGACCGCCAACGCATGCACTCCGGCGAAGACCTGCTGTGGACAACAGCAATAAGGTTTGCTCTCTCACAGCGTCGCCCGCTCGCGATGAACGCCATCATTGTGATGCGGCGACGCCGACGACACGCCTTATGCAGATATGCCGGACTCACATTCCGGCGTCCCACTTCGGCACAGTCCTGGGCGTCTCCGGGCTCGGGCAGGCGTGGCGCATGGCGGCACGGCTATGGGGCCTGCCGCCCACCGTTGCCGAAGCGCTTATGGCCATCGCGGGGTTGGTCTGGGCCATACTCACCATCGGCTACTTGTGGCAAGCCATCCGGAACTTCGAAGCCGTCAAGGCCGAGTTCTTGCACCCTGTGCAAGGCGGCACGCCCGCGTTGTTGTCAGTGTCCACTTTGCTCGTCGCCATGGCAGTCCTTCAATACTCGATTACCGCGGCGTGGTTTTTGGCCATGAGCGGCATCGCGTGGCACGTAGGCTTCTCACTCTGGCACACAGGCACGCTATGGCAGGGCGGGAGGAACTCCGAGGACACGGTGCCGACCTTGTACCTGCCGACCGTTGCAGGCAACTTCACTAGCGCAGCGGCGCTTGGTTCGTTAGGGCGTCCGGACTGGGGTTGGCTATTTTTGGGTACTGGGCTGTTCTCCTGGTTGGCCCTCGAGTCGCTGGTGATCCATCGGCTATGGCATTCGACAGCGATACCCGCGCGTCAGCGCCCCCTCATTGGCATTCAGTTCGCCCCGCCGGTCGTTTGCGCCATGGCTTGGCTGGCCTTGTCTCCAGGTAGCACGGACCACTGGCTTCTCATGCTCTGGGGTTACGGACTTTTCCAGTTGCTGCTTGGCCTACGCCTCGGATCGTGGCTGGGCGTGCAGTCCTTCATCCCTGCCTACTGGGCCTATACGTTTGGTGTCGCAGCCGCGACAGTCTGCAGCCTGAAGCTAGCGCAGTCGGGCGTGCGATCGGCGCAATTGCTGGCTATACCCATATTCGTCGGCGCCAACCTGTTCATTGGCTACCTTGCGATACGGACAATCCGCCTGCTCGTCAAAACGTGGTCATCCCCTCAGCGGTTATCCCCTCCTCTGCGGGACTGATTCAGCAGCAGCTGCCTTTATCTACGCTCACTCGGAGGGTTTTTTGCCGAAGCCTTCGATGACAACCGAACACTCGCTCTCGCCCCGCGCCCGCGCATGTATGCTTGCGGACTGGTGCTCATCTCCAAGCAAAACGCGTACACAAAGGCTGACGTTGAGCCATATCCGAGCTCCATGCGGTCCGCGTCACTCCCAACCCGCCGCCAAGCAACTCAATGGCCCTAAACAATCGCATACGCCGCCGCCAAGAACGCAAACTCATACCTCGGTTACGAAGTGTCGAGCCAAGGTCCGCGTCGACATGCCGAACATTCCGCTCCACGCCTCAGGCCCTCGAGGCGAACCGATCGGCTTCTTCGTGAGCAAGATCGGTGACTTGAACGAGATCGTGCATCTTTGGGGGATTCGAGAGTCTCGCCGATCGTGAAGCCCGCCGTGAAGCACGTCAGCAGGACCGAAAATGGCACGAGTTTCTCAGAAGTGCGGTCGTGACTGATTATCTAGTTTCACAATGCTCCGCAATCTATCGCCCTACTTCGTTTTCTAGAATTTGCTGAGGGTTCGAAGCCACAATTGTTAGCGTCATGCTGCTCGCTCATCTCGTTTCGACCTCGAGCTGCGGAACGCCGATCAATTCTTGCAGCGCCCTTTCCCACGGAGGGATTTCGCCGATGTCGTCGACGAGGAAGTCGATGAAGCTTCGCACCAACGCATTGGAGTATTTCGAGCGGTAATACATAGCGTATAGCGTGTGCGTAGTCGCAGACCGATAGTCCGGGACGACGATACGCAATGCGCCTCGAACGATATCGGACGCGACGAGATACGTCGGCAGACACGCTACGCCGTGTCCCTGCAGCGCGGCCTCATACAACGCCAAGCTCGAGTTGGAATCGAGCACCGGCTTGACAGCGATTTGCTGCGTTTTGTTCTTTCCGAGGAAGGACCATGCCCCGTTGGTGGTCATGGCCGGATATGCCAAGCATCTGTGGCCCGCGAGGTCGGCGGGTTTGCAAATTGGCTCGTTCGAGTCGAGATAACCTGGCGCAGCGCAGTACATCCAGTGTATCGTCGCGAGCTTCCTGGCCGCGTAGTTTGAGTCGGTTCTGCTGGTGATACGGATCGCCAGGTCGAAGTTTTCCTCGACCAAGTTGGTCAGCCGATCGTCCAGCGTGATTGATGCGCTAACCGCCGGCTGCCCGCCTAAGTATCGCCCCATGATCGGTGTGAGCTGCCTCGACCCGAACGCGATGGAGCAGGTCAATCGCAGGTTTCCCTGCAGAGTCTTCAATTGCCGCGCCGCATCGAGTGTGCTTTCCAGATCGGCGAGGATGTCGTTTGCCCGTTCGAATATGATTCGGCCACTGTCCGTCAACGTCAAGCTTCGAGTGGTACGTTTGACGAGAAGCACGCCCAGCCGGACTTCAAGTTGCGCCAAGCTCTTGCTGACTGCCGAAGGCGATAGATTCAATTCTCGAGCTGCGGCGGACAAGCTTCCCAACTCCGCAATCCGAACAAAGATAGTGATTTGTGTGAGTGACGCGAAACTCTTCATAACGCAACCAAACTGTTGTTAAAGAAAACAGCCCGAGGAATATAGTTTTGATTGCGCCATGCTGAAGTGGGCATCACCTCAGTCGTTGAATGAACAGGCAGGCGTGCGATGAACAGGCAGGCGTGCGATGAACAGGCAGGCGTGCGTTCGATTGTAGTCGCGCGGACCATCGCTGCACACCGCATATTTTCTATCTGTCACGATAAGAAAAACTTTGTTCGGTAGGACTGACAGCCGTCGCTACAACGGTGGAGCTACCGGCCGCAGAGTTTTTCTTTCCATCCGCGATATTAAATCTAGTTTGCCGGGGTAAATAAATCGGCGAAGAATTCACATTCCGGCCGACATGCAGGCGTCACGGAAGGAACTCGCAGCTGGCATCGCTTCGGCTCGATACCAATTGGTGTCGATCGATTTTTCCGTACGCTGGCTTTACCGACGTCGTGCTACCGATTCGTCGCACTTCGATCGCGGAACACGAAGGTCACCCATTGCGTAAACAGGACAGGAGCAACGAAATGGTCTATCTGCAGATTACTCTCAAGGTCGCGAACGCCAATCGGGCCGCTGCCGCGGCGGTCTACGAGAAATATAAGGCCCCCTTTCTCAACACCATCGCCGGCGCGAAGTCGAAGGAGCTGCTGGTGCGCGATGAGGACGTGCAGGTGTTGCATGGTTTCGATAGCGAAGCGAACGCGAGTGCCTACTTGGGGAGCGAGTTGTTCACCGCGGATGTGGTCGGCGGGCTCAAACCCCTGCTTGAAGCAGGGCCGGACGTGCGTATCTACCAAGTCGCCTGATCCCCAACACCGCAAGGTGCTGCGCTGGCACCTTGTATCTTGAAGTCCGGTTTTGAACCTTCTCTTTTTCATTCGTAGTTGGAGGCTGTGGAGCTTGTGGGCGAAGGAGAGCGCGGTGGGCAACGCGTAGCGTTGTCCACGGTAAGCTTTCCGGT
>NZ_JBFRCH010000069.1:0-10137 GCF_040965635.1 Paraburkholderia phymatum | reverse complement strand
CCAGCGTCGTGGTCGTAGCAGGCGACCCGCCGGCCGGCCGTGGATAACCTGGCCGCACTCTCGAATGGGAGATAACTAACGGAAAAACGGATCGCGAAAGGGCTTGACTTCCATTGCCCCATAGAAGTCCTACTGTGCCAATCGGTGGATGACTAAATATCACCGTCGGAATGTTGTGACAATCAAGGTGCTCGTCGGCTTTGCCATTAAACAGTCGTTCCGACAAGCGGCGCCCAGCAGCCACGGCTACCGGTGTCAGTTCAGCCAATCCCGTGACATCCCCAACCGCATAGACGCAAGGCACACTGGTGTTCTGGTATTTGTCGACCACCACATAACCGCTTGCCATCGCGATGCCCACCGACTCCAAATTCAGATTAGCTGTGTCGGGCTCTCGGCCAATCGCCCAGACGATGCAGTCTGTCGTGTGTACCTCATTGTTTTCGAACCGTAGTGTCAAACTGTCGTCCGCATTCCGCACCACAGCCTTCGGGATCGCTTGAGCGTGCAGCGTGGGGCCTTCGACCGCCATCACTTCAGTCAGCGTCTCGCCAGGAAGTGGATCGAAGGACCGTAGTGGACCATTTTTTCGGACGAAAAGATGCGTTTGGGAGCCGAGTGCGTTCAACGTTCCCGCCAGTTCCACAGCGATATAGCCCCCGCCCACGACCGCAACCCGAGCCGGCATCTCCGGCAAAGCAAAGAAGCTGTCGGAATCGATTCCATACTCCGCTCCGGGAATTCTCGGGTGCACGGGACGGGAGCCGGTTGCGATTAGGATATGATCTGCCGTCACACGTTCGCCTGCGACTTCGATAGTGTGTGCATCAACGAACCTGGCCCATCCCGTGATCACATCTACCCTGTTCCTGTCCAGAACTGTCTGATACAAGGCGTGAATACGGTCGATATATGCGCTGCGATTCCTGACCGGCGTTGCCCACTCGAAATTGGTCCCCGTTGTCTCGAACCCATAGTCCGGCCCGTAGCGATGGATGGCGTCCGCGATCTGCGCCCCATGCCACATCACTTTCTTGGGCACGCAACCGACGTTGACGCAGGTTCCGCCGATTTGCCTTGCCTTAACCAGCGCACACGATTTTCCGTACATCGCGGCACGGTTTACCGAGGCGATGCCGCCGCTGCCACCTCCGATCGCGATGTAGTCGTAGTGTTTCATCAGGTGCACTCTTTAACATCCTTGTGCGAGCACGCGCCAAAACTGGTTTTCTGTGCTACGCGGAACCGATCGTAACGCGAACGAACCTCGGCTCAGCAAGTTGCGATCTCCTCGCATAGCGATGGGATCGGTAGCGTACTTAGGTAGGGAGGAACCTGAGGCGACGCGCGCATCGTCGTTTGCCCGTTACAAGATTGTTCGCCGGTTCTACAATTCCAACAAACGAGATAAAGTATTTGGAATTGAAACAAAAACTTTATTGCTCTCAGCGCGGCCGCGGATTCGCGCCGCTAGGATAATGATATCCTGGCGAACATTGTCCGGCGCCTCGGGTCCGCACTTGTACCTCAGGAGGGAGCGCTTTCAGAAGCCGCACCTCGTCGCTCACGGCGCAGACACGACGAGGTAGAGACGATGTTGTTTTTTGACGCGAAGGTACCGTCGAGCCTTACCTGGCGACTTCATCCCCAAACCGCGTGTCCCTGAGGATTCGGAGCATGACACCTCAGATGTCTTGATGCCCTTCGTCACGCCTCGACACGCTGATTTTAGGCACCTTCGAATCGACCTCCGTGATACATAGGATTTAACACCTTCGAGGCTGCGCAATGCATCGTCGAGGAAAAGGATGGCGTGAGGCTGCCGGTATAAGCGATCGCGCATGGCATGAAGCAAAAACGCCCGTCGGGTCGGCGGGCGTTGTCGCGATCGGCTCGGAGTTTCGTTATCAGTGTCCAAGCAATTTGAAGAGTGGCGTGCTGATCAGCATGAGCCCAGTGAATCCTACGAACCACACACTTGCAGAGCGGAATTTTCTGAGCACAGGAACACGCCAGACCAGGTAGCAAGGAATCAGGCAAGACACCGTGCCAAACGTCGGTGAGGTCCACTGTAGCAGCGCCATCGTAGAAATGTTGCTCCAGACCCACACGGTAAGAAGCAGCGTCGACGCAACGGCGATCCCCATAGGAAGGATGCGGTCGAGACGCGCGCTACGTGCCATAAAGCGATCGAGAACGTTGACGACGATCCCTTTCATTGCGTCATGAAATCCCAGATAGGCGCCAAAGAAAGCCGACAACATTGCAAGAATATTCAACGTCGTCGCGAGAATTTTGACCGTGTTGCCAGGGATCACGCGCGCAGATAGTGCTAGCGCGGAGATGTTCTGCGATACAGCGTAGCGTGCATCTTGCGAACTGACCGAGAACAAAAACGAAAAGGCGAAGAAAAGCACGCTCACGACGAGAATGACATACGCATACCTGCTTGCACGCAGAGCACGGTAAGTCGCCACCGCAGGATCCGACTCCGCCTTTCTGAACGCCACGTTCATCGGATTCAGAATCTGAATGTACACGATCGAGAACACCGCAAACGGGAGAGACACCAAGACATTTTCGATGAACGAAAAGACGTTTTCAGGCGCGACGAAGCTTACGTTTTTCAGGTTCCAGTATGGCATCATTGACAACCCGAGGAAAACCACGATCGCAAGCTTGGTCACGATCAGGGGACCGGAAACCCGGAACAGCACCTTCTCCCCGCACGACGCTATGGCGACCATCGCCCCGATCACACAGAGCGGAAACCAATGGGTAGCCGCCAATGACTCATGGGTCACGCCAAAGACTTGCAAATACGAAGCACCATCATGCGTGAGCGTCGTAGAGTACGCCAGCATCGCCTTAGTCAGCGTGATGAAGTACACAATGCTGAGCACCGCCGCCCAATTCTTCCCCAGATACTCCGTGATGATCCCGGTGTAGTCCTTGCACTGACCACTTGCGGAAAGAGATCGAATGTAAAGGTTCGAGAGGAACTGAACTGCCGGATACGCTATCGCCAATGCCGCCGCGGAAACCCAAAAACCTTTGACTCCCATTTGGAGCGGCATGAACACGATGCCGGATCCGATTGCCATTCCGATGCAAAGGACTACCCACCCTGCATCGTATGCCGTGAACGGAATCCGCTCGACGGAGCCACCTTCCAGTTCAATCGAACTACTACCGAGAATTCCCATCTTGCTCACCACCTCTCGAACTGAACAACGCTGGAATAAACGCTCTACTTCGCGCGCGCCGGATTAAACGATAAAATCAAATCTAGTTAATTTTTTCGAAATTAAAAACCGATATTCAAAATAAACCGCAATCCATCTGCGATTAGTCTAGATTTCTGGTCTCCGAGGTTCTATCGGTAGTCACCCTAAAAATTTATGACGTGCGGTACAGGCATTTGTGAAGAATGGTCAAAACACAGGAAGCCATCAAGAAACTGGATCGCGCGCAGCGTCACACGTGTGTGCGCATCGAATTCGAGGCATCGAAACAGCTAATTTTCCATTTATATCCAATGCACTGCAATTCATGCGATGAATCACTAGAGAACGACACGCGAATTCGCATTAAAAGCTTTCGTTTCAAACCGACAAAGTTAATCTAGATTGCCCACAGCGCCCCTTCAGTGTATTTAATTAGAGGGGCTGGCGTGGTTAAAAAATCTCTAAAATCGCCAAGCCTAGAAAATCGTCGACAGCTTTAGCTGCGACGTGAACTGGAAATCGAAGCAACGCACTCGGATCAATTCCGATGTCCGATGCCGAAAACAACGTCAATATCCGACGCTTCATTGCCCCGACAACGAGACGCCTGCGCGAATGCGACAAGCATCGCCAGGACGATTACGCCGCCCGCCGCGTTCGCGGCGGGCATACCGCGCACGGTCTACTCAAGCATCGACAGGTCGGTCTTGATGCGCGGGTTGCGGCGGGATGACGATGCATTGCAACGCCTGCCCGCTCAATTGTCTAGACACATTGTCCGCGACGAGTTCGGCAAGCCTCGTCATCACGAGCTCGCCGCCACCAGCGACATGCGGAGTGATGATGAGATTGGGTGCCCGCCACAATGCGCTCGCCTCAGGCAGAGGCTCAGGAAGCGTCACATCGAGGCCCGCTCCTCCGATATGACCAGAACGAAGCGCGTTGACCAGTGCATCTTGATCGATGACCTCCCCGCGCGCGACATTGACGAGGAGACATCCCCGCCTGCATTCCTGAAGTGTCCGCTCGTTGATCAGGTTCACGGTGTCGGGATGCGCCGGAACCGCGATGACGGCTACGTCGGCTAGCCGCAGGGCGGAATGCAATTCGGTGGACGCATACACGTGATCTGCCAGTTCCAACGGTTTCGGCGTAGGCGTCACGGCGACGATCTTCATACCGAACGCCCTCGCTCTCTGCGCGACGGCTTTTCCTATGGAGCCGAAGCCGACCACCACCATCGTACGGCCTTGCAGTGAACCCATGTATACCATCAACTGCCGGTCCCAAGATCGGCGCTCCTTCTGCCTGACCGCTTCCGGCAAGCGCTTTACGAGCGCAAGCAGAAGTGCCATCGCGTGTTCGGCTACCGAGACTGACCACGCGTCCCCTGCATTGGTCACCGTAACGCCGGGCGGAACGCCAAATCGCTGCAGATTCTCGTAACCCGCCGACAGCGTTTGAATCCATCGCAATTTATTCGCACCCGCCAACGCCGCAGCGACGGCGGTCGTATAAGCTGGGCCGACAAGCACGACGCCCTCCGCCTGTTCGACGACGGCCGCATGCTGCTCCACGTCGTCCGCGTAGCGCAAGATGGCACCCGGCACGGCTGCGATGGCGGGCCCTACCGCGTCCCGTCCGAACTTACCCAAGAAAACGATGTTCATTTCCGGCCCTTTTCCGCACGTTCATTTAGGCAGCTTCACGCTGGATTTGGTCATGCGCTGTTCCGCCTCACACCGCAGCGTCATGCCGAAGCCGGGCGCCGTCGGTACGATGAACTTGCCGTTCTCCGGCTGTAGGTCTTCTTCGAACAGTTCTCTATTCGCGCGCCGCAGCGTGTAGGCGTGATGCTCATGAATATTGAAGTTGGGAATCCCCGCCTCGAATTGCAGCGCGATGGCCGTGGCCAACGGCGAGCCGCAGACGTGCGCCTGGACTCCCACGTCGTAAGCGTGCGCCAGATGCGCCACCCGATACGCCTCGCTAATACCGCCCGCGAGGCAGACGTCGGGCTGGATCATGTCGATCGCGCCAGCCTCGAGGTAAGGCAGAAAACCCCACCGCGTATAGAGACGCTCGCCGATAGCAAGCGAAATAGGCGACTTCCGAGCCATCTTCAAGTGCGCATGATTGCTATTGTTGTGGGTCGGCTCCTCGATGAAAAGGATGTCTAGATCATGGACGAGTTCGGCGATCTGCAGCGCGCCTGCCGTGGAGGTCAAAGCGTTGAGCTCGAGGATGATGTCGGCATCCGTTCCCAGGCCCTCGCGGACCGCCTCCATCCGCTTGCGGAACAGCTTGCGTTGCGCCGGCGTAAGCACACTGCGCAGTCCAGCGGCGTACTTGCCCTGTTCGTCCATCATGATCGGGTTGACTTTCACGCAGTCGTACCCCAGCTCCCGCACGTGTGCCGCAGCCTCCCGGTACTGTGCCGGCTGCCCGATCCACTGCGCCTGCTCGCCCCAGCCGAGGTGAAGCTGGCTCGCATAGCAGCGCAGCGGCTCCGGTGTGGCGCGTCCGAGCAGTCGATGCACCGGCTGGCCCAACGCCCTGCCTTTGATGTCCCACAGCGCGCAATCGATAGCGCTCATAGCCGCGAAGACGATGGGCCCACCACCATCGGCCCACACGGAACGTCGAAGAAGGCTTTCCCATACGGTGTCGGTATTGAAAGGGTCCGCGCCCAGCACGAATCGCTCTCCGAGCGTCAAGATCATCGGCGCAACTGCGGGACTGCCGGCTCCATACGTCACGCCGGCCTCCCCGAGTCCGCTGATACCTTCGTCCGTATGCACACGGGCGAGGACGACCCGCCAGGATGCCATGCTGTCACGACCCGACAGGTCGGCCTCGAGTACCTCGATTTGCGTGATCTTCATGTTTTCCTCCTCCATTAGCACCGCCGCGATTGCGCAACACACAATGTGCTGGCCTACGGACATCGCAAATGCAATATGTCTTCCTCCCGGGCATCCGTCGATACACTCCCACCCGTGGAAAGTCGCCATCGTGAATACACCGCCTCGCGCTGACAAACGAGTTCTACTATGTCAGCAGGAAAGAAATTCTTTCGCTCGTTGCTCCCGACTTGCTCCTTGCGCCGCCAGGCTTAACGTCTCGATTGCCTCGGTAGAGCCAAGCGCATTCATGAACATTCGTCACCACTGCTTTTCCCAATTCGCGCTTCAAATGTAGGCAATAGCGCGAACACAATGTGCTAACGGGATTTGCGACGAAGAGACCGTGTGCAGCTTTCCTTTCCGTCGGGCTCGTGTTGATCGGTTTTGTTCAATGTGCGCTCGAACAGGATAGTTTTCCTAATTGGGCAGACTGGCTGCCCGATGCCGCGCCCAACGTGCGCATCGACCAAGTCACCTGTATCTACCGATTCCGGCACCAACATGGCGCCACACTTTTAACCACTCCTGGAGGAGATATCATCATGATGCAAGACTGGAACAACTACCGCGCTTCTTTGCAGGCACGCGTCGCCGACTATGCGGAACTTAGCCCGGAAGTGATGAAAGGTCTGGCTACGATGCAAAATTCCCCCGTGAAAAATGGCACGCTGGGCCCCAAAATTCACGAACTGATCTCACTCGCTGTGGCCGTGACCACGCGCTGCGACGGCTGCATTGCCTCGCATACCAAGAAGGCCGTCGAACATGGCGCGACGCGAGAGGAGATTGTCGAGGCACTGAGCGTTGCGATCGCGATGAACGCCGGGCCCGCGCTGGTCTACTCGGCACGCGTGCTCGAAGCACACTCGCAACTGCCCAATACCTAAGTCGCTTTCCGATGCGGCCGGTTATGTCGAGCAATTCGGCAAGCCGGCCGCTCATCTTTTTGCTAGACCGCAATCGGGAGATGTAGTCGTGGCATTGCAACGTTTCAGTCACTGCAGTCACTGGGGGGCCTATTCACTCCTAGTCGAGGACGGAAGTGTGGTTGGCGTCGAGCCATTCGCCGGCGATCCGGCGCCTTCGCCGATCATCCATTCCGTGAAATACTGGGCCGACTCCAGACACCGGATAGCGCAACCGATGGTGCGCGAGCGTTGGCTCAGGAACAAGGGACCCAACGAGCGCAGGCCAGACGATCGCTTTCTTCCAGTATCGTGGGACGAGGCGTTGCGTCTGGTGGCGGACGAGATCGATCGCGTCCGCCAAACGTTTGGCAATCGTTCGATCTTTGCCGGGTCATACGGCTGGACGAGCTGTGGACGTTTTCACCACGCGTCGTCGCAACTGAAACGGCTCCTCAATTTGATGGGCGGCTACACTGGGCACGTCGACACCTATAGCACCGCCGCAGGGCCAGTTATCTTGCGTCACACGCTCGGCGATGCCGAAGCATGCAATGGCGGAGCCACCACCCTAGACGCGGTCGCCGAGCATGCACAGACTGTCGTCGTTTTCGGCGGACTGTCGCCGCGTACGGCTCAAAGCGAGGCTGGCGGCATCGCCCGCCATCAGTTGGAAACCTATCTGCGTGCGATGGTCGCACGCGGCGTGCATTTCGTCCTGATCTCTCCTCTACGAGACGATCTTCCCGAATGGGTGCCCGCCGAGTGGTGGCCCATTCGACCGAATACTGACACGGCCGTCATGCTCGGCCTCGCCGGAGAGATTGTCGCCGCAGGGCGCCATGATCGCGATTTCCTCGCAACATACTGCAGCGGCGCGGATCGCTTCGTTGATTACTTGTCCGGAAAGAAAGACGGTACTCTGAAGAACGCGGCATGGGCGGCCTCAATCGCCGACCTCGATGCATCCCGTCTCAGGGAACTGGCCGCGCGCCTAGTCGAAACGCGCTCGATGCTGACGGTAGGCTGGAGCCTGCAACGCGCCGATCACGGCGAGCAGCCTTATTGGGCAGCGCTCGGTCTCGCCGCCGTAATTGGCCAGATCGGGTTGCCCGGCACGGGTGTCGGCTATGGATATGGATCACTCGGTGGTATGGGCCCACCTCTCGCGGCGTCAAATTCGCCGGCGTTTCCGCAAGGATCCAAGCCGAACCGCGATTTCATCCCTTGCGCGCGTATTGCCGATCTCCTGCTGAATCCCGGAGCGACTTTCACGTACGAGGGCGGGACCTACGTGTACCCTGACACTCGCCTGATTTACTGGGCAGGCGGTAACCCATTTCACCATCATCAAGATCTCAACCGGCTACGCCGCGCGTGGATGCAACCTGAGACAATCATCGTCCAAGATCCCATGTGGACGGCAACCGCACGTCGAGCCGATATTGTTCTTCCCGCCAGTACCTCGATCGAGCGCAACGATATTGCCGGCGCTCGGCGCTCAGGCCATCTGGTCGCCATGCAACAGGCAATCGCACCCGTGGGCCAGGCGCGCAGCGATTACGACATTATGCGAGGGCTCGCGGAGTTGCTCGGGGTCGAAGAGACGTTCAGCCAAGGCCGAGACGAAATGGCATGGATTCGGCATCTGTACGAGATCTCACGCAAGGACGCCCGCGAGCGTTTCGATCATTTGCTTCCAGAATTCGAGGAATTCTGGCAACAAGGTGTCGTCGAAGTTCCCACTCGGGCAAACTTCACCTATCTCGATGAATTCCGCAAGAATCCCGCAGTGCATCCGTTGTCGACCAGCACTGGCCGCATCTTGCTATGGAGCGACACGCTCGAGCAAAGTGGGCTCGAGGATTGCCTACCGCATCCGGCCTGGCTCGAGCCGGCCGAGTGGTTGGGATGCGCGACATCGACTGAGATGCACTTGATCTCACGACAGCCGGTCGGAAAGCTGCATAGCCAACTTGATGAAGCGCCTGCGAGCGAAGCCACCAAACGCAACGGACACGAACAGGTGTGGCTTCACCCCGACGACGCAAGCCGTTCCGGGATTGCCGATGGCGATACCGTCCGCTTGTGGAACGCGCGGGGCCAATGCCTCGCCAGCGCGAAAGTGGTCGATGATATCCGTCCACGTGTCGTCATGCTTCCGACTGGTGCATGGTATGACCCGCAGGACAATACCGACGATGCTCTGGATCGAGCCGGCAATCCGAACGTGCTCACGCTGGATAAAGGGAGTTCCGGCTTCGGACAAGGATGTGCGGCGCATACGTGCCTAGTTAATATCGAACCGTATCGTGGTCAATAACTAGTGACGCACATTCCGCCTGCTCAATTCGTTCCCCCCGGCAGGCCACGGTTATGCGTTTCGATGCCCACGGAGATCATCCTTCAATTCTGCTCAAGCAATCGATGCATCCGTGGGCAACAACACACGCCATTAATGTTGCGCGCAACGCCCGACTCCGTCTAGATCCCGGCCGAAACGCGAAGCAGTTGCGCGGCGCAGAGATTTCGAGATGTCGACGGTCGCGCGGGCAGATAAAACGATTCGTGGCAATGCGGATCGGAAATGCTTCACCGTTTTGCAGCTTGGACAGCCATATTCCTCACCGTTCCGACGCCCGAAGCGGCACCCTCTTGCGATCACGCACCTGGAACTTTGCCGCCGTATCCGCCAACAGTTCTGTCTGCTCCTGTAGCGAATGTGCGGCGGCCGCCGCTTGTTCTACCAAAGCCGCGTTCTGCTGCACCGCTCTATCCATCTCATTCACGGCTACATTGACTTGATCCAAGCCCCTGCTCTGCTCCTGCGACGCCTCGGAAATCTCGCCCATGATCGAATGGGCACGAGAAACGGATTCAATGAGCTCCGCCATAGTCTGGCCCGCCTCGTCGACCAGCTTCGCACCGACCTCGACACGCGCATTCGAATTGCCGATCAGGTCTTTAATTTCGCTTCTTTCGAATCTCGAGTGGGTGGTTGCCGGGTCAAGTGCGGGCGTCAGCCCGGCGAAGCGAACGCTTGACGCGCGTGGCGCAAGCAAGCTGGCAGAGGGCTGGTTGCGGCAGAATGCTGCAACC
>NZ_JBFRCH010000068.1:0-10592 GCF_040965635.1 Paraburkholderia phymatum | reverse complement strand
GCGACGGCCTCATCCATCACAGCCGCGGGCACATCCGCATCCTCGACCGCAAAGGCCTCGAATCCCGCGCATGCGAATGCTACTCCATCATCAGCCGCGAATTCACCCGCCTCTTCCCCGATATCAGGGAGTGCGAAGCGACGTCGGATTCCGAGGCCTGAGGTCCGTCGCCGGCCGGCTCGCCCGCGACGAGGTGCGGTCACGACGGACCGCCGCTGCCGCCCGAGCCGCGTGAGCGGGCGCGGCGCGAGTGCGAACGCCTCGCGCTGGCGCGGCGGCGACAGGCCGCGCTGAAGAAGAAACGCGACAGCCGAGCGTGCCCGCGCCGAAGCGACGCCCCGGCTCGCCTCTGAAGGGCATTGGCGAAGCGGGCGCGTCGCGCCTCGCGCTCGAACTCTTCAGTGCGTCTGGGGTCCTGAAGCCGATCACGCGCGATTGACGCATCAGCGGGTGCCTGCTTCGGCCTGTTGTCCCGCATCCCGGCTGGCGCGATGCTGTTACGCTCGATCGTCAGACGCAAACCATTCGCCATTCGGGGTACTAAACCTATCGCTTACAAAAAGCGAGATCGACGCTGTCAGTCGGGCTGTGATGTCCAGCGTCGCGTGTCGCGAAAAGCACGCCGCATATCGCACTCGACACGGGACGGACCCGCATCTCCGCCCGGGTGGCGCACGGCGGCGTTGTTCAATAGCCGCGCAGCCTGGTTCGCGTCGCAACAGGCATCAGGCGGCTCATGCGAAATACGCCCGCCAGCAAATCTTTCAGTGCACTCTTTGGTCCTTTTGCCCACACATCCCCGCTACGGTAGCCCCCCGAGGCGAAAATCCGTGCGAATAGCCCGAACCGGCGAAAGAGCCTGGTGCAGTTGTACAGCTCGACGCGCTCACGATATAGACGCGCAATCGCACGATACTTGTCCGCACCGGCCAGCGCTGCGGCCGCGTGTGGATTTTCCGGACACTTCGCAATTTCCTCGAGAATCGCGGCTCGCCGCTCGAAGGCGAGCGCATGATTCTCCCAGCGAGGCAGACATTCAAAGAGAAAGTGCACCGCCTGCGATAGCGCAGACGCACCGGCCCAACGTGTCAATGTCGCCGCAGCGGAATGTCGGCGGTAACGGGCAAGGGTGGAGTCGATGTAGACAACGGCGCCGAAGACATTGGCGAGAAAGAAAAACCACTGGTCGTGGCCTTCCTGGTTGTGAAAATCATTGGCGTCGACTGAGCGATCCCACAGAGCAGAAAACTGTACGAGCCGCCGCTCGAAAACCTGTGTGAACCCCAGGGCGTGCCGCATCGGATCGATGCTGAGCGGTGGGTTGTACGGCCCGGCGAGCGCGTCTCTTGCCAGGGTGTCGATAGGATTCAGGTCACTGTCCGTCACGACCGCGTTGTGGCAGACCATGAGCGCGTCGGTGGACTCCAGCGCTTCCATGCAGCACTGGAGCTTGACGGGCGACCATACGTCATCCTGATCACAGAATGCGATGACGTCCGATCTGCACAGGGTGGCCGCCCGCATGAAATTGGCTCGATAGCCAAGCCGCTGCTCGTTTTCATAAACGTACACCGGAAAAGGCGCGGTGCGGGAGAACCCGGCGAGGATGGCCAGCGTTTCATCCGTCGAACCATCATCCGTAACGATCAACTCCGCAGGCAGCCACTGTTGCGACGCCAGGCTCTCGAGTTGCGCGGACAGATATCGGGCACCGTTATAGGTAGCCATCGCTACGGATACAGACTTCATGACTCTAGCTCCTGCAGCAGGATGAAGATCCCGTCGGGTGGGAACCCTGGATGACGACCACACAACGGGGCGCGCTACATTGCGGTAGGCTCGGCGCGCGGTTGCGTCGGCTACGGTCCGTCGATTGACAAGCAAACATCCATTCGCGGGCGAAAGCGTGGATAGGCTCGCCCGGTTGTTTCTATCATGAAGATCTGGCTGCCGTATGTGGCATAGCTCGCATCGCCGGTGAGAACCCGCACGCAACAGGCTGATTTCCCGTCATGAGGAGCGCGATTCAGTGCGCCCAGGCGAGATAGGTAATGTGCGCATGCGAACGGAGCATACGCAGCAGGTCTGCTCCAATGCAGTACCGGTTTGCAATCGGGGCTGCAGCGACGCGCGCGCCGAGGCTGAATAGCCAGCCAACATCCCATCGTTCACGACGAGGTTCCCTTTGTCGGCAAAGAAGAACGCAATGGCGCTGTACGCGATACAGGCTTGCAATTTCCTCGTGCCCCTGCTGGCGCTTCCTTGGCTTTCACGCACGCTCGGACCGGAGAAGTTCGGCCAGATCGGTTTCGCGCAGGCGTTCATCCAGTTCTTCATCATGCTGACGGACTTCGGATTCGACCTGACCGCCGCGCGAAAGATATCAATCAATCGCGACAACCCGGTCGAGCTCGCCCGTGTCTACTGGACCATTACGATAGCGAAAAGCGGGCTGGCTGCCCTGAGTATCCTGATCATCGGTGTGCTGCTGCTATGCGTGCCCGGCCTGCACGCGGATCGATGGGTAATCATGATCGGTTTTCTCGCAGTGGTGGGCACCGTGCTCAACCCGCTATGGCTATATCAGGGCCTCGAAAGAATGCCCTATATGGCGCTGGCCAGCCTGCTCTCGAGGATCGTGTGCCTTGTGCCCTTTTTGCTGTTCGTCAGATCGCCGAGGGACTATCTGATCGCCGCCGTGACGCTGTTTATTCCGTTATTGCTGTCCGGCGTCTGGCTGACGGGTGCAGCGCATCTGAAGGGCCTGATTGCTTCCTGGCAACGGGTCAGGTGGGCCGATATCCGGGAGCAGTCGGTGGAAGCGTTCCACATTTTTTCCGGATCGGCACTGACATTCCTGTATACGTACGCGAATACCGTGGTGCTCCGGTTCATTTGCGGCAACGTTCAGGTGGGCTACTACGTGACAGCGGACAAGCTGGTCAGTCCGATCCGGCAGTTGCTTTGGCCGCTCGTCCAGACCATGTTCCCGCGAATCTGCCAGTTGTACGCGCAGGGAGAAACCGTTGCCGCGGAAGGTATCGTCAGGAAGCTGATTCTGATTGTCACGCTGTTCAACTCGCTGGCGATTCTTGCTGTCTATCTCGTGGGCGACCGGCTGATTCTGCTGTTCTTCGGCATGCGCTTCATGTCGGCATTGCCCATGCTGAAAGTGCTGATTTTTTTGCCACTGATCCTTGCGCTCGCAATCATCTTTCTTCAAATGCAGCTGGTCGCACAGGGACAGCTGCGCTCGCTCAAGCGTATCTATGGAATGGGTGCGGCATTTCACGCGATCCAGACGATAGGACTGGTCATGTGGCTCGGGGCGCTCGGAACGGCCATCTCGGTGGTCCTGACCGAAACGTTCGTGACGGGGCTCATCTATTACGAGTGCCGCAAGCTGCGCCATCGCGGCCCAGCTTTCAAGCCTTCCCTTAGCATCGGAGACCGGACTGCCTGATCGGGGCCCCCGCAAACGGTTGGCTAGCGAACAGATTGCGCGCGATGCTGATCTTAACGTTTGAATTCGAGCCGGGCCTGTTTGGCCTGGGGGAACTGCTCGCGTGAGTGCCGCGTCGCAGACGCGAGGTGGGCGGACGCTCAAGCGCACAGCGCGAGACACGGGTTATTCGGAAAGGGCCACGGAAATGGACAATCTGCTCGATTTGACCGATCACGCCGCGCCCGCCGCGGGTCCCGTTTATGTTCCGCCTGCGGAACGTATCACTGCATCGCAGTTGACAGCCTTCACGGCGGCCCTGCGCTTGCATACGGGCGAGGCGCTGGAGGACTACCCTGCGCTGCATGCTTTTTCGGTTCGGGACTACCAGACCTTCTGGCGGTTTTTCATAGACTGGGTGCCCGGGCTCAACCATGCCGGAAATCCCGATCCCGTTTGCCTTGGCGATGCATGCGAGCAGGCGGAGTTCTTTCCTCACCTGGAGCTAAGTTACGCGGATAACCTGCTTGGTCTCGAGGTGGCTCCCGCTAGCGCGCCGGCGCTTACTGCGTGCCATGCCGACGGCAGCAGGACACGCCTCACGCGCGGCGAGTTGCGGGAGCGCGTCGCGCGTCTGGCGGCAGCGCTGGAGGGACTCGGCCTGCAGCGTGGCGACCGGGTTGCGGCAGCGATGCGCAATGACGAACACGCGATCATTGTCGCGCTTGCGGTAACGGCGATCGGCGCAACGCTATCCACGGCATCCATCGAGATGGGTGGCGAGGCATTGCTCGATCGCTTCGATCAACTGTCGCCGAAGATGCTGTTCGTCCATACGTTGTCGCCTTCGCCGGATGGCGGCAGCGTGCCTATGGACGGTGTCACGAAGCTCGTCGCTTCGCTCGGGTCGGTGCAGCATGTCGTCGTTCTCGACGAGGGGCCGCTGACGGTCCAGTGCGCCTCGCCGGTTCATCCATTGGAGCGCCTGATCGAGGGCGGGTGCGCCGCGAGCTTCGTATGGCAGCGCTTCCCGTTCAACCATCCACTTTTCATCATGTTTTCGTCGGGCACGACGGGCAAACCGAAATGCATCGTCCACGGTGCCGGTGGCGCGCTGATCGAACATCTGAAGGAACACCGCCTGCACAGCGACCTCGCTCCGGGCGACAAGCTTTATTTCCATACGTCGTGCGCATGGATGATGTGGAATTGGCAACTCTCCGCGCTCGCATCAGGCGTCGAGATCGTGACCTACGATGGTCCGCTGGCGAACGTCGATACGTTGTGGAAGCTGGTGGCCGACGAGCGCGTCACCGTGTTCGGCACCAGTCCCGCGTACCTCAGGATGTGCAGCGAGGCGGGGCTTGAGCCCGGGCAACAATTCGATCTTGGTGCGCTGCGCGCAATGATGTCGACGGGGGCCGTGTTGTTCGACGCGCAATTCCGCTGGGTACTGGAGCACGTGAAGCCGCTGCAGGTCCAGTCGATTTCCGGCGGAACGGACATTCTCGGGTGCTTTGTGCTTGGCAATCCGAATCTTCCTGTGTGGCTCGGAGAGGCTCAGTGCCGCAGTCTCGCTCTCGATGTGCAGGCTTGGGAGGCGGGAGGTCCGGCACCAGGGGTCGGCGAGTTGGTATGCACGAATCCCTTTCCGTCGCGGCCGCTCGGTTTTTATGGCGACGCCGATGGGTCACGCTTTCATGAGGCATATTTCAGCGAGAATCCCGGCGTCTGGACACATGGCGACCAGATTGAGTTTGTGCCGCGCGGGGGCGCACGACTGCATGGTCGTTCGGACGGCGTGCTCAACGTGCGCGGCATCAACGTCGGGCCGGGCGAGATCTATCGTGTATTGAGCGACTTTGCGCAGATTCGCGAGTCCATGGTGGTGGAGCAGCGAATCCGTGAGCACGGCGACGCCCATGCATATGAAAGGCGTGTGGTGCTTTTCGTCGCGCTGGAGCGTGGCATGGTTCTCACGGGAGAGCTGAGCTCGCGGATACGCCGCGAGCTGGCGCGTCGAACGTCGCCCGCACATGTGCCGGACGTCATTCTCGCTGTCGACGAATTGCCTGTGACGCATAGCGGCAAACTGTCCGATGCGGCGGTGCGTAACGCGGTGAACGGACTACCGGTGAAGAACACGGCGGCATTGCGCAACCCCGCCTCTCTCGATGCAATCAGGCAGCATCCGGGGTTGGTGACGGCAGCAGCGAACGCGCCGGCCAAGCCATTGCCCCCCGTCGGGGAAACTGCCGCTGAGCTTGAGGGATATCTGATTGCGTTGTGGGAGAAGCTGTTCGGCTTTTACCCGATCGGCCGAGACGATAATTTCTTTGATCTTGGCGGAGATTCGCTGCTGGGTGCGGCGCTCGTGTCCGAAGTCGAGGAGGCGACGGGCAGCAAGGTGACGCTTGCGACGCTGCTGGTTGCGCCAACCATCGCGGCGCTGGCCGCGGAAATCCGCAGCGAAGTGCGCTCGACGGTATCGCAGACGCTCGTGCGAATGCGCGACGGTGCCGGTATGCCGGTGTTCTGGATTCACAGCATCGCGGGCACAGTGATGGAGTGCCTGCGCGTCGTGGGAGCGATGAAGAGTCCACGGCCGTTCTATGGGCTGCATGCAAAGGGAGTCAACGGCGACGAGGAGCCTCTGCGCGACGTGAGCGAAATGGCATCGAGCTACATCCGCGAAATTCGCAAGGTTCAGCCGCATGGACCGTATACCTTGATCGGCTATTCGTTCGGAGGCCTGGTTGCCTTTGAGATCGCGCAGCAGCTGCATCGCAGCGGCGAGCGCATTGGCTTGCTGTGTCTGCTCGATACACACGTAAACGACGGCTGTCTGCCGTGGCGGGACTGGCTCAGTTATCAGGCGCGCTATGCGAAGCGTCAATGGCAGCAATGGCGCGAAGTCCAGCCATCGCAGCGCTGGCGTTTCCTGTCGGCAAAACTGGCCGGCATGGTCGACAAGATTCGTCTTCAGCGCGGCCAGATGGCGCACAATCCGGAGCCGGAGATCGTCCATATGCCGCCGGCATTACTGCGGATGCGCGAGGGGATGCGCGTCGCCATGGCAACCTACCGACTCGACGCGTATCAGGCAAGTCCGCTTCACTACGTGCGGGCAACCGTGCGAGTGTCCAACATGTGCGATCCGTTGCCGGCGTGGCGCCACGTCGCCCGGCGCGGCCTCGAGATCTCGCAGACGGGAGGCGGTCACGTGGATATGATTCTCGGGCGTAACGTCGAGCCGCTGGCGTCACTGCTCGATCGCGTACTCACTGGAGGTGGAGCGAGCGGCTCATCCAGCGATCTCGGCTTTGGGGCGATGCTCGAGGGAAGTGCTCCGGCGTAGAAAAGGTGCCCCGCCGTACAGTTCGGCATCTTGTCGAAGTGCATCGAGGTGATCGTAATGCCTGGATCGATGGGTTTCTGATCTTTCCAGGATTCTCAGCCTGATTGCGTTCCCCCGCACAGCGGCAGATGCGTGCAAAACATTGTCACCATCGCATCCAACGTTTCATCAAGCGGCATGCGCTCCTCGCGCAATATGCGCTCTCGATTCCGAGCTGCAGCGGCCAGCGCAAGGCTGGAAACATCAGGGCAACGGCACCTTCCTTCCACAAGGCTGTGCGGGCCTGACCCATTCGCTTCACGAGGCTTGTTGCCGGGGCGGCATCTGGCGAGTGCACGACCTCGTCTCGACCAAAGTCGCGCGAGCGGTCTACGACCCGTAATGCTGCGCTTCCGATGGCGTCGGGAAAGATGAGGGCTGCATGGATCGTCGGCCAGGCCAGGTCGGTGTCGCTGGCCAGGCGCCGGAACCAGTCTTTGGAATCAAGCGCGTCCAGGTAGGCGATGACACCGGAAAGCGCGGGGGAGCGCTCAGTCTCAAGGATTTCACGCCAGCCGGCTTGCTCCAGATTCGACTGCGCGATCCCGTCGTGCCAGGTAAAGAAACGCACACTGGGCAGCCTCGGCTCGAACAACGCCTCGATCAGATGCCAGTAGCGCAGCACGGACGTGCGCGGCTCGAATGGGTTATATCCGTCCTTGTCTACCGAGAGCCCGGCGGTTCTGGCGAAGTGAGACGCATCGAAACCTTTGTAATTGCACCGGGCGAACAGCACACATTCCCATTCGAACTCCGGATGACCCGCCTGGAGAAGTCGGAGCGTACTTCCATAGAGGCCCGTGTCACACAGAATGATACGTTTCGCCTTCCCGATACAGTGACGAAGGTGGCTGACGAACAGTTCGTCCTGCTCCTCGAGCATCTGTCGAACGCGCCGGCCAGCAGCCGTTCCCCTCAAGAGCTTGAAGAATCCCTGTGCTTCGAAACTGGTATTCCATTCAGGGCCGAAAATGTCGTCAATGGCGGCGACGGCTCGTGCGGTGTCGGCCATGGTCGCTCCCGAGAACTCACGTGCGAGTTCATCCGACGCAGCGGCGGACTCAGCAAGAATCGCCGCTCTCGCTGCAACCACCCGAGAAATCATCAAATCGCTTCGGCGCATGTCGAGCGGCAACCCGGTACTGCGCATGAACGCCTCAAAGGCGACGCGCATATTGAGACCACCCCGTGCGCAGAATGCCACTGTGGTTTGCTCGCTTGTCGATGCCGTCGATAGATAAAGCCAGAGTCGCATGCAGAATTCGGCGACGATCGGACCCAGGGTGCGCTCGCCGAAACGCCTCAGGTAGTCCGTGCGCCCGTCATTGCGCCTTGGGGCTTTCGGAAATTCGCTTCGGCGGCGCAGCGCTTCGAACAGCGTCCCGTCGAGACGTCGCAGCGCGACGTGACGGGAGCTTCGCGGCAGATGCAGGCAAGCCGCTCCAAGCTTTCGCGGCATACGGACATCCGCATGCCTGTCGTCGCCGATATGAATAAGATCGCTGAACGGCGTGGCCTCTTCGCGAAGCACCGCCGTGAAGATCTCGCCGCTTCGTTTGGTCAGCTGCAGATCTGCACTCGTGTATAGCCTGTCGAGTACGTTGCGACCGATGACGGCTTCCATGAGGGATTGGAGATGGCTGGCGGAAAGACTCGTATCGCTTATTCCAATCACGCGCACGCCCCGCCCACGCAGTTCCTCGAGCCTGCCGATCAACGCGCGATTCGGGTGAAGAAGTTTTTGCTCGACGAGTAACTCCGCGCGAATGAGCTCCGCAATATGGTCTCGCGGCAAACCGAGCAATATCACCTGCCGCTCGAGAATGTCCTCGATGCGGACTTCGCCGCGCCGGCCCGAAGTGTCGAGTTCTTTGTACGCGGAGTGCTGCGCTTCCCAGCGAGCCCGACGCACGATTGCTGCCGTCGGGCCATCGATATCTGTCGACACGCGGCTGACGAAGACACGGGCGATCATGGACATGCGGCGCCGCTCCGAAACAGGACGGCGCAGCAAGATCGTGTCGAAAATGTCCGTCGAAACCAGGTTCCCCGGTCCGGCGCAGGCCAGGAGGTTTCGATCGCTCGCGCGGCGCGGTGCGCCGGCAGGATTTGACTGCATGGTCCCGAGACGCATTCAAAGGACTCCCGTGATGACGACGGCGACGCAGGGGCAATGGCCGGTTCCTGTAGCGCCGATGATCGCGCCCAGGATGGATTTTTTCGGTTCGTTAGACAACGCCTGATTGACGATCGGGGTTGCATGCGGCGACGAACGTATCAGACGCTCGTCACGGCGATTCATCTGCGATTCGCCGCTCTTGCCCTTCGTGTGTTCAGTCCGGATACAAATCTGTGGCACAGCGCCGCCGCACGGCAGCGCCGCGCCGCAAATCCCCGCTCAAACCCCGCCCGCCCCAGGCACACCGTGCGGTGCCGCACCAACCCTCACGCTGCCGCTCTTGCCAGCAGCCCGCCCCCGCCTCCGGGCGCCCTTGCATTTCTGTCATGCTGTGCGCTTGCCCACACTGGCCATGCAACATTTCTGAAACAGTTTCGACGCCCGGCTCCTCCCGCCCCCGGCGTCCCCTTCACCGCTGCTCGCGCAGCACTCCTACCGTCTTGCACCCTGCCCCACTCGCCCCACGGCACCCCGCTGCGCAGCGCCCTCTGCCCGTCCTTGCCGCACTCCGGCACCCGTCGGCCTCGCCTTCCCCTCCCCCCGCGGCGCAGCATCCCGCGCCCGCGGCCGTACACTTTTGAAACAAAAATCCCCCTCCCGATGCCTGTCATGCCGCCCGCCTCCACCGCACCCCGCACCAGTTCTCGCCTGCCTCGCATTGGCATGCTTCTGGCTGAACTGCCTGCGCCTGCCGGCGCATCACCAACCTATCCATAATCCGCACCGGCTACGGGGCAATACGGGGCTAGCCCCTGCCCGACACAGCCTGCCTGCAGCAAGGCAGCCCTGGCCGTCGCCCGCAGGAGCCGGAAAAGACCAACACAGCCGTGCACACGACGGCTTTATCAAGCGGCACTCACCATGCTCACTCTCCAATCCGACCTGCACGGCAACCATCTGCTCGGCGCCCTGCCTGCCCACGAATGGCAGGCCCTCACGCCGCATCTCGAACTCGTTCACCTGCGCACCGAGCAGCTGTTGTGCGATACCGCCCAACGCATCCATCACGTCTACTTCCCCACCACCGCCATCATCTCCCTGCTCTCCACCATGGAAGACGGCGGCTGTGTCGAGATCGCCTCCGTCGGCCGCGAAGGCATGACCGGCGTGCCCGTGCTCACCGGCGGCGAAACCATGCCCAACCGCGTGCAGGTCCAGTGCGCCGGCTTCGCCTACCGCATGAGCGCTCACGCCCTGCGCCAGCACTTCGCACGCTCCGAGTTCATGCGCCGCCTCATGCTGCTCTACATGCACGCGCTGCTCACCCAGGTCGCCCAGACGGCCGCCTGCAACCGCCATCACTCCCTGAGCCGCCAGCTCTGCCGATGGCTGCTGCTGGAGACCGACCGCTGCGCCTCCTCCGAGCTCAACATCACCCAGCAACTCATCGCCGACATGCTCGGCGTGCGCCGCGAAGGCATCACCGAAGCCGCCGGCAAACTCCACAGCGACGGCCTCATCCATCACAGCCGCGGGCACATCCGCATCCTCGACCGCAAAGGCCTCGAATCCCGCGCATGCGAATGCTACTCCATCATCAGCCGCGAATTCACCCGCCTCTTCCCCGATATCAG
>NZ_JBFRCH010000067.1:0-11009 GCF_040965635.1 Paraburkholderia phymatum | reverse complement strand
CGCGCGGATACGCTAGCTTCAAAACCATGCGAACCGTGCTGTTCCTGATTGCAGGCAAGCTCGATTTCTCGGCCTTCAATCCACATGCCTCGTGAGCCGCATTACCCACTCCATTTTTGAAATAGCCATCTTGGTGGTCCATCCACCTCGGGATTTTCCGATTGCTTGAGGTCCGTTTTTTTAATGCACCGGTGCCATCAGGATGAACCTTTACTATCGTGCTATCCAGCGAGACCGCCTCGATCCTGATGCGAACGATCTGCTCGCGCTGCAGTTCAGTGAACACACGATCCAGCACGCCGTTGCGGGACCAGCGATTCATTCGCGTGTAGATCGTGTGCCATCGGCCAAAGCGCTTGGGCAGTCCGCGCCATTTGCAGCCATGCTCGGCCACATAAAGAATCGCATTCAGCACCTGCAGGTTTGTCAGGCTGACATTGCCGCGCTGTCGCGGCAGGCAATGCTCAATCCGCTGATATTGGGCGTCGGTGATTTCCATCACCGAAATATACGATCAAGTACGATTAGTGTGAACAGGCCCTAGGGCGCATCGGCAAGATCACACTGTTTCGAGAACCTACGGCTAAGGTCTTCAACGCGTAGGAGCCCTGGATATTGTGACAGCGGTACCAGTACGAACAGTATTTCCGCAACTTGCTAACGCGACAGATAAGGAGTTGGAGCCGGGCGCCAAACCATTTTTTGTCATACTGCTTTCTTTCTACCAGGACGCCTGGTGGAGCACTGTTTCTGGATCAAAACGCAAGCAAGACGGTCAAAGTGGTGACTGAATGAGTTGCAGGCAGCGATGGCTCCATGCGCGCGGTAATCGTGATTCTTGATTTTCCTTGGGTACACTCCGTCTACCCGATTTCTGAGCGACAGTTCGCCGTTGCCGGCATCGCTTCGTGTTCTCCTTGCCTTCTTGCCTGCGCCTGGCGCTCAGATTTCTGTTGCAGTTCCTTGTAGTTGAAGTCTTTCGGTTCGCGCTTGAGGAGCGTCACCTTACACATCGAGTCATCGGCTTCGAGCATCACATCGAGCTGCTGCGCGGCGCACTTCGGGGGGGGGGGCGCTCGAGCAGCACCGAGACGCGCCGTCGCTCCGCTGCGGCCACACTGCCGGTCCGAGATTTTCGCGAAAAATCAGTCTTGTGGGCAATTCAAACGCACAGGTGTTGCCCGCCGTCAATGCGAATGGACTGACCAGTCATATAACTCATCATCGGGCTTGCCAATAGCGTCACCAAATATGCGCACTGGTTGACATTTCCTATCGTTCTCGCTGGGATCGTAACCAATCGACCGCCTTTGTAGTCGTCGAAAGAAATTCCCTGTTCTTCTGCGCGAGCCTTCCACAGGTTCCTCAGACCAGGGGTGTCGAAGATGCCCAGTATTATGTTGTTGAACGTTACGTTGTATACCGAGAATTCTCGTGCAGCGCCGCTCCCAAGCACTGCTATAGCCGATCGCCCCACATTCGCCAAGGAATGATCCCATAATGGTGCCATTGTTGATGAACCGAGCAAAGACACAACGCGCCCAAATTTTCGTTCGATCATTCCCGGCAAGTTCGATTGGACCAACTCGAGAAATGGAAAGAAATTGCGCATGAGTGTCATGTGATACTCGTCCGCCCCGATTCCGGTGAGCGAATCCTGTCTCTCACGGACGGGAACGAAAATAACGATGTCGACATTGCCGACGTCCCTCATTACATTGCGTATCCGCGACGGGTCAGTTATGTCGCAGGCCAGATGCGTCACCGTTCCTCCTTCGACCTCACCCTCATATTGAGGCCGCGAGGTCGGTACGCTCCGGCTCAAGGCGACAACTGTAGCCCCTTCAGCCGCAAGTTGAGCGGCACACGCCGCTCCCAGCCCGGATCCTGCGCACGTCACCAGCGCACGCTTACCTTTCAGCTCAAGTTCCATTGCATCTCCATATCGATCTGTTTTACGCATTTTCTGCCTATGTCAAACTTTGGTGGCAATCTTGGCGTGAATGTGATAAACGGACCACCGTATACCATATCCAATGACACGATTTTCAATCACTTTTTTTTCGCTTTTTCATCAAGCGAGGAAAACCGGATTGATTAACCAGACTACCGGAAGTGCTTGATTATCCACGTACTACTTGGCCTCCTGTCAGAATCAAAGGGATCGAGAACCGTCAACTGAAACAACCAAGACAGATTGCCATACAAACCGCAGCCAGCTCAGTCCAGCCCAATCGCTTTGGGCGGCTATACAGAGTCAATGTTCACAATGTCGAGGCTCGATGACCTTCGTTCCGGCCAATCGCCCGTTGCGACCCATTCGGCCTTGGCTGAGCGACGTACTCACTCGCATGGACGCACTCTTCTCGCGTATGTACGAGATCAACGCGAAAGGCGGTCGCCCGAGCATTGAGCCGGAGAAACTGATTCGGGCGCTGCTGCTGCGGGTGCTGTATTCGATTCGCAGTGAACGCATGCTGATGGAGCAAATCCCCTGCAACATACTGTTTCGCTGGCTCGTCAGATCGGCGATGGACGATGTGGTGTGGGACCACACTACCTTCAGAAAGAACCGGGACCGCCTGTTGGCTCACGACGTCATTGTCAGCCTGTTCAACGAGGCGGTCGAGACGGGACGCGTGCGTGGCTACCTGTCGGCCGAACGTTTCGGCGTGGGCGGCACGCTCATTCAGGCGCGGGCGGGACACAAGAGCTTTGTGCGCAAGACGTGGGACGACGATATGCGACCTGATGGAGTTGCAGACCCTCACGAGAACTGGCATGGCGAGAAGCGCAGGAATGGTACGCATGAATCCACTACGGACAGTCAGGCTCGGCTGTTCCGCAAGAGTCGTGGCACGGACGCAATGCTCTGCTACATAGGCCACGTGCTGAATAACAACCGGCATGGTCTCGTGGTTAACGCACAGATAACGCAGGCCAATGGCACGGCCGAGCGTGACACAGCGGCTGATATGCTCGCGGATGCGGCGCAGTTTGCCGGTATGCCTGTCACGGTCGGTGCTCACAGGAACTACGACACGGCCGGCTTCGGGGCGACGTGCCGCGCACATGGCGTCACCTCGCATGTTGCGCAAAACGATGGCCGCGCGGGTGGTTCGGCCATTGACGGCCGTACGGCGCGCTGGCCCGGCTACGCCATCAGTCAGCGCAAGCGCAAATGCATTGAGCAGGTCTTCGGCGGGAGCAAGACCGTCGGCAGGATTCGGCAGGCAACGTATCGAGGGCTTACGCGAGTCGACCATCTCCTCCTGCTGACTCACGCGGCCTACAACCTGCCGCGCACGCGAACGCTTGTCAGCAGGATGGCATGAAAGTGCAAGCAGGAGAGAACGCGACATTGGCTGCACCTGAATCAAGGACGCTTGGCGTCAGACCGGTAGGAGCAGTTCGTCGCGACAGCTCTTGCAAATGGGATAGCACAGGTCGAGTGAGAATGAAATCGAATCGTCATTTTCTGCTCATAAAAGGATCAGGATCATGCTAATAACGGAGGCATATAAGAAGACCAACAGGAGTCCTGCTCCTCGTAGCGGCGGCGGCCCATATGGGCTCACATGAAGTGCCGCCATCACTATCAATTCCCATGGCAGAACTGCGGCGATCGAGAAGCTTGTCCAAAATTTTGCAATGACAAAAAACAGACCAGTGATAGGAGCCGTGTATGTCATTGGTACACCGTAGAAGCGGCCTGTTTCCACCAGCCCGAAATTATTGAAATATCCGACCCTTAGGCAAGCCGCCAGTGCTATTAAAACCGAAGAGACCAGCGAGAGGATGGATCCGTGAGCCAACTGCATGGCAAGCAGACCGGGAACAATCGCAGCGCTAACCATATCAGTCGCTGAGTCCATGTCGCCACCGACGAGCGCATATTCTCGAGGTCGATTCTTCATTCTCCTTGCTACCAATCCATCAAGATGGTCTAACATCACTGCCCAAATAAGGACTCCAATCGCGACGTCGGGATGACCGTTCACGGTGAGATGCATCGCACCGATGGCTAGAACCAGGCCTATGGCAGTGATAGCATTGGGAACGTCGACAAGGTACTTAAGCATCTTATCCTCCAGGCGACTGACAACCGAATATATGACGGGCTGTAGTAAGGTCTCCGAAATCATCGACCTCGAACCATCGGCAGTCTCCACAGTCTCGTGCTATCACTTTTTGTCCGCCGTCAATGAATGCCTTCAACATGTCCTCAAAATACGCCGCGGGATTGTCTAAGCGTGCTCTCTCCCACAGTTCGCACAATTTCCGCATAGTATGAGCGCTGAATTTGTAGATGTTGATCGTTTTCCAGTAACCGTCCCGCTCGCCAGAGGGCGTGTCACGATAGACGTTTTTAATCCATTGGCCCTGATTATCCAGCGTCACTGCGGTCCCATTGAGCGGTGGACGGAAAGGTGCAACTGCAGCAATATCCGATTGGTCAATTCGGTTCAAAAGCCGCCGCGGGATGTCTGAATCGAACAACACATCCCCTTCAATTAAGAGCACTCCATCGGTGAGCTCTCGCGCGGCCAGATAGAAGGAATCCGCCGTTCCCGTGGATTTATAGTCGGGAGCGTACACATATGAGATGTCGGCACCGAACAAACTATCGCCTGTTTCCTCTCGGACAGTATCAGCCCTGTACCCGACCACCACAGTTACCCGATTTACACCGACCTCAACAAGACATCGGATGCAGCGATGCAAGATAGGGCCGTCACCGAGCATGTTGACCATTGCTTTGGGACGAGTTTGAGTGAGCGGCCGCAGCCGAGAACCAACACCAGCTGCCAATACAATAGCGCGCATTGCATACCTTTGTTGATAAGTTGTTAAAGCGGCGAAATGTACTAACGGAAATATTCCACCATTGCGTTGAGCCCTTCGTCCAACTGCTGTTCATCGCCTGCGTAGGAAATTCGAAACCCGTACGATGTCCCAAATGCGCTTCCCGGAACAACCAGCACGCCCGTTTCGTTCAGCATTTCCCTGCAGAGTTCGTCGGCCGATTGACCCGTTGATTCCGAGCGGTTTGTGCATCGACTATCAGCGAACGCAAAAAAACCCGCTGCTGGTCGAGGAAAGGACATGCCGGAAATAGTGCTTAGGGCGGTTGCGACCCGATCACGTCTCTTCGCCAGCATAGCGACGAGATCCATCTCGTACCTGCCTACTCCGGATCCTTCGAGAGTCCATAGCAATGCAAACTGGGTGATGCTGTTCGGATTCGAGTTTGTATGGGTCTGTATTGATTTCAATAGATTTATGAGGGATGGATGTGCGAATACGTAACCTATCCGCCATCCGGTTAACGCCCAACATTTCGAGAACGAGTCGACAATAACCGCCCTGTCATAATCACAAACCAGATCCCGGAAGGATGACGTTCTATCGGTTTCAAACGTCAATGAATAATATGACTGATCAAATATTACAAACGCTCCGTGTCTTGAAGCAATGCGGATGACTTCCTTGACTGAGGAGTCGGAGTACACCACGCCGGTCGGGTTGTTTGGCGAATTGATCACGATCGCTTTCGTGGATGCGGTAGTGCTTTCGTCTAGTGCCAGAAGATCTATGGCGCCACTAGCCTCTATACAACGGACAACTTTAGGAATGCCACGTGCGAGCATGATCTGCTCTGGAAAAGTACTCCAGTATGGGGTCAACACGACGACTTCATCACCCGGATTGATTATAGACAGCATCACTCCGTAGAGTGCTGGCTTGGCACCTGCGGTTACCGCAATCTCATCCGCAGATGCTTCAATTTTATACCTGTCGTTCACATATGCGGCAAGTTGTTCACGAAGTGCGCGAACGCCGATCGCTTCAGTATAACCATGTAGTCCAGATCGTATAGCTCTTCCGGCATTCTCTAGAAATTCTGATGGCGGAGAAATAGATAGTTCACCTTTTGAAAAGTCAGTTACGCGCTTTCCATCGAAAACCCGCTTCCTCGCAATCTCATCCAGCGCAGCGTTCTTGGATCCGCGTATTGACTCAGCCGTAGTTGAGAAATTCATCTAAATCTCCAGTTTGGCGACCTGATTGGGAAAACTTTTTCGCGGTCGGCGATGAATATTTCGTACCAGATCTCAGTCGAGACCAAGACTCGTTAACAACACCTGTCATCCGAAAGTAAGGCGCATACCTTTGGTGTTGAATGACAAGAGAAAGGCGAACAGACAGGGCCGAATCCGACCGACCGCGGCAAACTCGGTAGCAAGTGGGATATCGCGGCAGGCCGTCAGGGCATTGCGCTGGCCATTGAGGTGACGGGCACCAACCGGTAAGACTCGAAAGTCTTCGAGACCGTACTCGATGCGATATCGCCGGTGCCAGCTATACTCGAACGTCCACGGCGCCGACCTGACAAGGTGCACGCCGACAGGGTATGCGACTATGCGCGTTGCTGGGAGTCGCTGCAGCGACGCGGCATGACGACACGTATCGCTCGACGTGGCGTCGAGAGTAGCGAGAGGCCCGGTCGCCATCGCCGGGTTGTCGAGCGAACTCATGCCTCGCTCGTCGGATTCGGCAAGCTGCGTATCAGGTTTGAGCGAGGTCTCGATACTCCTGTCGCGTTGCTCACTCTTGCTCGGGCAGTTATCTGTTCGCGGTTCGTAGACCACTTTTGTTAGCGAGCCCAAATACCACGTTCGATGGAGCAGTGCCGACGTACCTTTGCGACGAACAGGCACTGCTTTCTCAATCGCGGACAGCGTCAGCGTTACGACGCTGGGCAGTGTTCGTCCCAGTGGAACAGGAAGGCCGGTCCGCATCGTGAACTTGTGCTCCAGCGCTTCGCTCACGCGAAATACCAGCACTCGTTGCATGATGTAGGTCAGTTGCTCTTTCGAATGAGCATGCCGGGCAACGGATGCGCCAGATTTCAGCGTCAACGGGCAAAGGCGAAGTCTTCTCCGTTGACGACCTGCTGCGCAAGGCTTTCGCCGAGGGCCTTGACGAGCAGGTCCGCCAGGCTGTGATGCATAGTCGCTTTTTGTTACCATGGCCCATGGCTCCGCAATGGATGTTCACCCGGCGCTCTCGACAGGGACGGCAAACGTCGGGGAGTCTGCCCTTCGTCGTCGCTACTACCTGACGGCAACGCCGTTACCGTTCTCCTGCGACGATCACGTCCTCGTGCCCCCACTACCAGCTTTCGATGTACAAGCAACTCTGCCGATTCACGCATCGGCCAAAGTATGCCAGCGCGGGACCGTTCTCAAGCAGCTTCCGCGCCATCCCAACCCTCGGAAATTCCGCAGACAGAGGCTTCAAGGTGCGATTGCGGAAATCGCGCTGGCTGACTGAGATCGTATTCCCGACATACCACGCGCGTTTTGTCTCAAACGTAAGCAATTGGATTACGATGTCTACGCGCTGCTGGAAGTTGCTGCACCAGCATAGTCGGTCGCAGAGTCATAGCCGGCCAGTTTTGAACTCGCGATGGCGGTCGTTGATTCAAGCGAGCCACACACGCTCACCATGTGCCCCAATTTGAGCAGGTATTCGTTGGGTACTGACCAGTTGGGGTTGAACCCGCCGCGGAGGTTTTCTGGGCGGTCACGACTGGCTATCGACCGCGATCTAGCGTTCGGCCATCATTTCCTCGAGATTGCGCAAGCTCAGCGGGTAGGCCACGTGCCAACGCACGTACGCCAACACTATCTCGAGCGGATAGGAGTGCCACCGCTTCAGAACTTGGCTGCCGCCGGACTCAGCGCTTTCATTAGCGTTCACATCGTTCCGGTAAGTTTCCACATCATGCCAGCCTTCGTTATTGCAACAGAACCCCGCAGTCCGCGCTGAACTCATGATCGCCGCCCCAGTCATGTCGAGATGAACGAGAACATCGAGATCCAAATCGTCATCAAGTGGTGCAGATTTCGGAAACGCGAGCTGCCATATGCGCTGTCGCTCGGACAGACTCGGGCGCTGAAAGTGCTTCCATATGCTCTCAATCGGTCGCCGGCCTTCTTGTGAGAATTTCGAGATCCAGCAGGATCACCTATAGAGCTGGCACCGCGTGACCCTTTCGACAACACGACCAATCGCTTTTTCCAAGCGGACGTTCCTATGCTACATAGCATAACGAAATAAGAATCTCGACGAACGTCCGTTGAATAAGTGGACAACCGCGCTGGTACGGTATCAGCGACGTTAGTCGCGCCTGCCGCACGGCTGAAGGCAAGGACTTTTCGCAGTAACGCGACACCGGTGCCGCCTTTGCGATAGGCTGGGTCCACGGCGAGTCCGTCGTGACGGATTTGCGAGTGTTGGCGCGACAGCAGAGGCGAGCGCTCGAATAGCATCACGCGAACCACCGAACCGTCCACTCAGGCATCCTTTTTCTCGATGCCGCGTAGGTTGTTCCTGTAGGCCGCCTGCGTGACAGGAGAGTTTGGATCGCAAGTATACGAACTGCTCAGTGCGCTGAAGATCTCGACGACTCTCTTGAAATCGCCCGTTTGAGGCCCGACGGTAAGAGTTTTTGGTCGCGTGCTGGTCCCCGCCCGATATCGTCAACGAGGTTCATCGCAATTGCGATAGTCATGCCGTTCCTGGAATCAGGCTCAATATCTCCTCGATCGAGAAGAGCTGACCCTCTACCTCGTATGAGCGGCCACTCTTCAGAATGTCCATCGCAACCTTGACCATCGCTGGATAAGCAGCTCGCAACAAGTGATTGGCGTAAATTACTACGTTGAAGCCGGCCTGCTCCAGCTCGCCAAATTTAATTCGGTTGTATGTTGTCGGGATACAAACAAGCGGGGTATTTTCGTCTCGCGCTCTAAACAGGGACGCAAATTCGAGTATTTCGTCCGGTTCCGCGCTTTTGCTGTGAATCATGATGCCGTCGGCACCCGCATCGACATATTGCTGAGCCCGGGAAGTCGCATTCGGCATTCCTCTCTCCAAAACGAGACTTTCGATCCTAGCGATTATCATGAATTCATCGCTATGTCTCGCCTTGCGAGCGCACTCGATCTTTGCACAGAATTTGTCTGGATCTTCCTGAACTTGCGGAACACGATTTCCGATCAACGAGTTCTTCTTTAGACCGGTTTTATCTTCGATGATCGCCGCAGACACACCCGCGTTTTCGAGCATCACTACGTTAATCGCGAAGTGCTCCGATTTCCCGCCCGTATCGGCGTCGATAATCAGGGGTTTGCACGTGCTTTCGAATATCTCATTGATATTGATGATCCGGCTTCGCATGTCGAGAATTTCGATATCCGGTTTTCCCCGCATGGTCGAGTCGGTCAGGGAACTCGACCAAAAGCCGTCGTACTCGAGTTCCGCTCCCACCTCATCGATGGCCCGGCTTGTCTCGACGACCAGCGCAGCAAGTGGACTTGTCACTTCCATAACACGCAGGCACCGCTTCCGCTCCAGCGCATTTCTCAGCGCGCCGACGCGGGTATTCCTGAATTTTGCGTCAAACGAAACAGAATAGGTCATGATTTATTCGCCTTGAATATTTCCGCAATGACGATTTTTCAGTCACGGAAAAATTACTTATCAATGAGCGATTTGACACTTTTCATGATGCGAAGAGTATCGTCGCCTCGTCTACACCTAACGAAAGACCATACCTAACGAAAATCACTACCGGAGAAAAATCTTCAGAATACTGCATTCAGTAGAGGGTCTTCGTCTTCGTTATCGAGACGAACGCAGTATCATTGAGTTCCTTGTGTGTGAACGTATCTGGTCAGATGTGCTCATTAGTTTTCTCTCCTCGAGATCAACTGCAATGCTGAATCGGTTCGTACGTCTTCGGAAAAGCGCTGCAAGACATCTGCCGTAATTGCGCATCACATCTGAATCTCAATAACACTTGAATCTGTGCACTGCACAGCAACTGGGTGTTGTCGGTGTATGGAACGCGCATAAGGTCGAGTCACGCCTCGAGTTCGAGGGAGGCGCCCTTCGAAAAAGCTGCATGGTGATTGCGTAGCCGCCCTGTGCTACCATTCGGCCGAACAGCGTCTCGGCCGCCAATTATCGCGCGGGTACGGAAACCAGCACGTCTCTTCATTGGCTTTACTTCAGCGTCGCGCATGGTCCGAATGCTGCGCGCCTCGAGTCCCGTGTCCATCTGTCGGTCGACGCGCCTAGATTTTTGCTGAATGGATTCAAATTGGGTCAATGGGGGGCGGGCTGGCTTTAACAGGGGAATCGAGAGCGAGTTCATGCACTTACATTCGCAACAACTGTACCAGCGACGAAGCGGCTAAGCGGGTGGCTGAATAGGATGCGGAAGTCTCACTTGAACCGGTGCGGTTCCAGTGTTGTTGCGGCAAAATATGTGCGGTTTGTCGGGAAGCTGACGTCGCGCACGTTAAGGAAGATCTGCACAACCCGGTTTTGACGCGTTACCTTTCGCATCGAGCGCAGCCTCGGCGTTCAGATCTTTGTTGGTAAGTTGATTGCCAGGGTTTTTACGCGCCGGAGCGATCCGGGCAGACATATGGCCTTCATCGCCCTGTGTTTCACGCTTTGCGCAAAGCTCCACGCGCCATCCATAAATTGCCCAAAGCAAACAGCGTGGTTGATCTGAGCGGTGTTCTTCATCAAACCACGATAGCGGGTCTTCATTTAACCGAACTGCCGCTTGAGGATGCGAAACGGGTGTTCGACTTTGGCTCGAATACCCGCCTTCAGGCGTTCGATCTAATCGTATATCGCGTCCATCGAATCGCTCAGATTCAGTTTCCTGCGCTTTGCCGGTCGCATTGCAACATGCCAGCGAACCGCGTCAGCCTCACAACGCTTTTCAATACCCTGATATCCGGCGTCCGCGTACACATCCGTTTCTTCACCATGCAGTAGGTGGTGAGACAGCTCAGCAGCGAGCATGCGCTCGGCCAGTTGCTTCTTCAGTTGGCCGGCCAGGCCCGATTCGCCCAGAATCGACTCGGCATCCTTGTTCTGTACCTGCGCCAGCAGTTGATCGATCAGCTCATCGGGGAACA
>NZ_JBFRCH010000066.1:0-13783 GCF_040965635.1 Paraburkholderia phymatum | reverse complement strand
GCCCTGATCGACGAAGTGCTGCAGGCATACCCCGAAAAGATGGCCAAGCGCCGCGCCAAGCATCTGGGTTCCTTTGAACAGGGCAAGCTCGACTGTGGGGTGAAATCGAACATCAAATCGCTGCCCGCTGTAATGGTCGGGCGACGGCATACTAACTGAACTCGATAACACGCTTGCATCTATTGAAACAGTCCGATTCCGTTGCAATTGGCCGTTTGCTCAAGCGTATACGATCACCAACATCATTCGGGATTGGTTCGTGGCCAACATGGACGAAGCGGCGCGCAAGCAGGTGCGCATACGGCAGTAGTACCTGCCCGTGGAAGTCGGCTTCATGCCGCGCGGCTAACGTTCGAGCAGGCGTTGGTCAACTTCGCTTGAAGATGAAGAAGGACCATGCTGACGGGCAGGTGCGATGAAGTGCCATTGCAGCATTGCTCACGCTGCCGGCTTCAACCACCGTCACGAACGTACACAGTAGCGCGCTGTTGATATCCGCAATCATCAATTTCCCTCATGCACGCATAAAGATTTCCAGCTTATACCACGCATACACCTGCGGTTAGTATCCTCTCTTCACTCACGCGAGAAATATGGATGAGCGGGGAATTGAACGCAAACCAAGCCAAATACGCGTTGTCGAGAGCGTCCGTGTTGTTCTCGCACGCGATCGCGCCGATGTTCGCCGTCGCGTCGATGTGCAGCATTCAACTCGGCGCCGCACTATCGCTGTCCACGACGATAAGACACAGTACCATTAGCATAACTTGGTTGCGGCTGTGCTTCGCAGCGGTAGTGCTCGCGGTCATCGCGCGACCGCCGCTGCACACGTATTCTCGCCAGCACTGGGGAGCCGCGGCCGCGCTTGGCAGTGCGGCCGCGTGTATGACGCTATGCTTCTTCGAGGCAGTGCGGCGTGTGCCGCTTGTGTTTGCAGTGGCAGTCAGCTTCCTTGGGCCGGTCGCGGTCGCGACATTCGGCGAGCGCAGACTCAGAAGGTTGATGTGGCCGGTGTTCGCAGTCGCTGGCGTGCTATTGCTAGCTCGGCAGGACGGCATGTGGGTAGTGAGCCCCATTGACTTGGTCTTCCCGATTGGATCGGCACTCGGCTGGGTCGTACACATCGTGTTAAAGAAGCGCGTCGGCATGCTGTTTGACGAGCTGGAAGGGCTTTCTGCGTCCCTGATCGCCGCTGCTGTCGTTACCGGACCATTCGGTATTCTGTTGAGCGGTGGCCATTTGCCTATGGGGCAACTCGTCAATGCCGCGTACATTGCAGTCTTGGTGCCGATCGTCCCCTACGTACTTAAACTAATCGCACTGCGTCGGATGAACGCATCCGCATTCGGTGTCGTGATGTGCACCGAGCCTGCGATCGCGGCGGCGATCGGCTGCCTCGTACTTGCACAGCCGATAGGCAGATCCCAGTTCATTGGAACGTTGTGCGTTGTTGGCGCATGCATCGGTGCAGTGGTAGGCGGTATCCGTGCTCACTCGCCTCCACGGAGTCGCGTGTGACTGCGAATCTCCCGATGGACGACCTGCGTGGCGAGCCGTACGTGCTGTGGCATGCCATGGACGAACACCGAACTGGACGTGTTGCTGCAAAAGCGGCGCGACAACGCTGCAGCCGCGCCTTTCTTCAAGCAGGTGTCTCGCTCCAGTCCGCCCCCACAAGATCGTCACCGCAGCTACCTGCGGTCAACGCAGACGCTCCAACGTTTGCTCGCATCGGAGGATTGGACGGGCGTGAGAGCTTGGCTTGAGAATTAATATGAAATGCGTATTTTCTATGATAGATAAGCCCATATGCAAAGCTATCGCAAGGCACATCGGTGATGTTTATCGATGGGTAATTTCGGCCTTGTTAATCAATATTACGAACTAACCTAATGATACAGAAGAAAAGTTTTTTGATTTTTATACTTGCGCTTGGCGTATCAGTTCATACGTTGGCGGCAACGGTCGAAAGCTGCCCTTCTCCGGCCCGGATCAAGATGACAGCGGGCCTGTACTCGGCGCGAACCGGTGATAACGAAGATGAATGGCTGGGTATTGCGCCAGCAGGTGGCGGAGGTAATATCAGGCAATTTAACGCCGCCACGTTTTATCCAGCGCAAGATGATGACGTACCGCGAGGATCATTAGCCAAGTGCTCCTATGAACTTGACAAAGGTACGGTAGACTTACGATATAAACCTAATTCGCTTACGGAACCGGTTGTCGCGTTGGAGGGTAATACCGTGTGGCATCGGAAAGAAGGCCCGTTTGACGTTATCTACTATGAATGCACTGCCCCAACCGCTTCGGGTTGCAAATTCACCATCGTCCGAAGCCGGGGTGACGCCTTTCCTTCTGGAAAGGCGTCGTAGGAGACGAACCATCTCGGCGCTCTCACGTTCTTCCTTCCCAATTCGGCCGGTACGCCCAGTGTTAGGTGACGGGCGCATTGACGGAGATTTCCCTGGTCGCTCGACCGGTATCGGGCACCGAGGAGCGACTTGAGGACTTTGCAGTCCCATGCCGCCCCTGTTGTGCACAGTGTCGGCTGGCGGCGAGAGCTGGCGCTGGGACGCGTATGGGACGTGCTACGCTCGACGTTTCGGCTCAGGGCATGTGCTACCAATCTGGGACTGTGACCTCATGTCGTTTGCTCACTGGCGAACCGATGCTGGGGCCGTCGTCTCCAGTCTCAATGTCGTTGGCGGAAGTCAACCAATAGGAGTAGCAGAATTGGAAATGAAGAAGAATATTGGGCCCGTTGTGACTCGGCATGCCGTGACACTTGCATTAGCTATATGCCTCGTGGCAGGCTGCTCCCCCGGCATTGGAGCGCAGCAGGATGCGTTCGTGCCGCTTGTGCGTAGCATGGCGGACCGCCTTAACACCGCTGACCAGGTCGCTCTTAGCAAGTGGGACACTGATCAACCCGTCTACGACCGTCAGCGGGAAGCGCAAGTTATTACAAATGCGGCGACGATCGCGTCTGAGCACGGGCTAACTCCGGAGGATGCGATAAACATTTTCTCGGACCAGATTGAAGCCAACAAAGAAGTCCAGTACGCGCTGCTCAACAACTGGAGACGTCAAGGCAATGCTCCCGCAACGCCGCGCCAGAGCTTACCAAGTGTCATCCGACCAATTCTAGATAAGCTACAAGTCTCTATCATGGAGAATCTGCAGAGCGTGGCACCTCTGCGCAGCATTGCAGATTGCCATGCACAGGTTGCATCGGCAGTGGGGCAAGTAGCTCAACAAGCGTCGCTTGATGTCCTTCATCGCGCGGCGCTCGATCGTTCGGTCGCACGGGTATGTGTCAAATCTTGACTTTCCGACGAATCTGAAAACGCACAAACGCCCATTTGAATGGATACCCTATTCGAGTCGGCGCTGAATAAAACGTTTTGTCCGTTGTCGTCGTTAGACGACGGGCGTGTCTGATCGACAGGAACGAACAACGCGAGAAGGACGGAAGACGCAAAAAATCCGTAGCGTTCCCTCGGTCACCGCCCTTGGCTCCACCCACTCCGCAGCCGGTTTCCCGACCTTGTTCGTAGGCTTCTTCGCTACTACGGCGGAGTCTGACTCTCACGTCCGTACATTCTCGGCTTCGGCTCCTCATCTTCCCCGACGCGTACCTGACCAATACCGCTACAGCGCCAGGTCAGACGTGAGTTCTCCCTGTTCCTTTGCAAGGCGCTCGCGTGCATGCCAGGTTCTACGACCACGCCGGATCGGCATGCACTCGCGATGTCGCGCCCGCTCGTATTGCCTTCCACCTACTGTGGAGCGCGTCGGCATCCGGGGTAAAACGATTTCGTGGCTCCATGGCTGGCCTACACATTCCCCTGCCGACGCTTCGCCGACCTCCTCGCGGACGCCCGCGCACGGCTCGGGGGCGATGTGGCTCGGATGCCTTCATAGTAGTGGACTCTCACCACCTACACCTCGGGTTCTCCACCCATAGCCGGACGATCCCTTCGTCAGACAGGTCGAACGCGTGCTGCAGATACAGCAGGCCCGCGATCAACCGGGGGGAAGTCGCGGGCCGCCGCCCCTTACGCGACACGAAGCTTTCGCTCATCGCCACGCCCAGTCGATCCCAGTTGACCAACTCGGCTAGGCGAACCAGCAGATGCTTCAAATTGATCTGCTTACGCAGCGGCTGCCGGTAGAAATCTCCCTCCGTCACAGGCGTCTTGGGACCCATCCGCACCTCATCAGGGTTCGCAGGATTTAGGCGTTAATATGCCAGGTCGCTGCAATTGCTACAATGCCATTTCAGCTGAATGTGCCCACCGCGCAAGGCTTTCCCGATTCAGCAAGCCGACCTACCCACCCCCGTGTCCAATCGAAGCTATGAAGGAAGCGTGCGATTCCACCGCTGCGCAGTTCAGGGCGCCTCGACGCGGTTAGCTTCTCTCGAATCCTCTGGTCAACTCCCAATCCGTTATACGGCGATCATATTCGAGTTGCTCCCACTGAGCCGCATGCACGTAATGATTGATGACAGTGTCGCCAAAAACCTCGCGTAGCCATGTCGAGTTTGACGCTGCAGTGATTGCTTCTCGCAATGTTTTGGGAATTTCAGGCAACTCGCCATCGAGATACGCGTCGCCGATCAGTGGACCCGGTAGTTCAAGTTTGTGATCGATGCCCGCGAGGCCAGCCGCGATTAGTCCAGCGAAGGCGAGATATGGATTGAGATCCGCGCCTCCAATTCGACATTCGACCCGGACGGCATTAGAGCCTTCGCCGCAAACGCGAAAACCAGCAGTTCTGTTATCAGGACTCCATACTGTTCTCGTCGGGGCGAAGCTCCCTTTTTGAAATCGCTTATACGAGTTAACGTACGGTGCTAGAAACAGCGTAATGTCTCTTGAATACCTCAAAAGCCCCGCGAGATAATAACGCATAAGATCCGACATGCCATAAGGCGAACTCTTCTCAAAAAAAAGCGGCGTTCCCTCCAGTGTCCACAGGGACGAATGAATATGGCACGACGATCCCGCAAGCCCGTAGTTCCACTTCGCCATATACGTAATCGCTTTCTTCTGCTGCGAAGCAATCTCTTTGCTGCCGTGCTTGATGAGTGTATGTTGATCTGCCATCATCAAAGGGTCGGCATAATGTACGTTAATCTCTCCTTGACCAGCGCCCCATTCTCCTTTTGAGCATTCGATTGCAATTCCTGCTTCATGCAATCCATTCCTTATCGGGCGCATGACAGATTCTTGGCGCGTCGTCGACAAGATATGGTAATCATGACTGTATGTTCCACATGTCGTCAGGTCGCGGTATTTCTTTACCGACGTTTCCTCGTAGGTCTCATTGAACAGGTAGAACTCAAGCTCCGATGCGAAACAGGCACTCATTCCCCTCTCCGTCAGGCGGTTAAGCTGTTTCTGCAGGATCTGCCTCGGCGAATGCGCAACCGGCTGGCCGCTCTGATCTAGAACATCGCAAATTACCAATGCAGTTCCTTCCAGCCATGGAAGCCGCCGTAACGTCGAAAGATCAGGCTTTAGCACGAAATCGCCATACCCCGCTGCCCAACTGGCGCTGGCGTAGCCGGCGACCGGTTCCATCTCCATATCGTTGGCCAACAAGTAATTGCAGGCGTGCGTTTCCAGGTAGCCGCTTTTAACAAAAAAGTCGCCGTGAAATCGCTTCCCAATAAGACGACCTTGCATGTCAACCATGCAGACGAGCACAGTATCAATAACACCAGAAGCAATCGCCTGTTTCAATGCGTCAAATTTAAGACCCATACTTCACATCCTTAGTAATTTTTCCGCGCAAATCAATTTCATCGAAATAGAAAATCGATCATCAAAAAATCTCAGCGAAGCGTATTAAAACCAGCCTTGTATATCTGGCTAATCCAATTTCCGAATAAGAGATGCGCATGACTGCGCCAGCAATTTTTTGGTCGCAGGGTTTCACAATCGTCTGGAAAATAATTCTTTGGTAAATTTGTGTGCCGACCGATTGATCGATCACGAAAATATTCATCCGCTAGAGTCTGTGAGTCGTACTCGATATGATTGAAGATGTGTAGTGAATGATGCTTCGGGTCATCAAGAAGGCACAGCCCCGTCTCTGGCGATTCGATGAGTACGGATATACCACTGCTCGAAGGAATGTCCGTGCTTCTCATTTCTGTCCACCGAGAAACCGGAATACACAAATCATCGGAAAAACCCTGCAGATAAGGTGACGTGGACTCCAAGCTATGGTGTCTGAAAATGCCGAAAGCCTTCTCCGTCAGAGCGTACTTCGGCAAACCGTGAAAATGATGCAACGCCGCTTGCGCTGCCCAGCAAATGTTAAAGCAACTGCGAGCGTTGGTTTGTGTCCAGTTTAGAATTTCGATAAATTCCTTCCAGTATGCGACTTGCTCGAACGGAATCGACTCAACCGGCGCGCCTGTAATGATGAACCCATCAAAGACCTGTTCCATTACGTCGATCCAATCTCTATAGAAGGTCGTCAGATGGCTCACGGGTGTATTTTTTGGCGAGTGACTGGTGATTTTTATAAGCGTAAGGTCGACCAGTATAGGTGTTGCGCCGAGCAGGCGTGCAATCTGAATCTCCGTCTCGATTTTGTTGGGCATGAGATTTAGTAAACCAACGTGCAAAGGCCGGTCGCGCGGGCGCAATATACTGTCGCCCTCCATCACTGTGATGCCTTCTGTCTGCAGCACAGTCCCAGCGGGCAATCCTTTCGGCACTTTAATAGGCATGGATCTACAGTCTCCCTTTCAATCTAGACGGCGCGCGGAATTGTAAATAGCACTCAGACAGAGGCATGCGGAATCCTGAGCGAGATTAAAGGAGCAAACCAAGTGCGATGCATGCGTACAGTGCACCTGTTATTTTTTCCAACAAGGATTTGTTCTTGAAGGCGATGCTCGCTCGATGCGCAATAAACATATAAGTACTATAGACCGCAACCGAGATGATGGTCGCGGCAACACCCATCGAAACTGCTTGAGTGGAGTACGAGCCATACGGGTTGATAAAGCTCGGATATGTAAGCAGTGTGGCTATCCACCCTTTAGGGTTGGCCAAAGAGACTACGAGTGAATCGGCAAACATCTGTTTCGAGTTCCAATTCGTCGTTTCTTCATCGCTTGAAGTCGAATTTCCACAGAAAGTAATAATGGCTAGATATACAAGATATATCGCACCCATCCACCGTAAATATTTCAACACCCATTGGTTATCGCGGATAAAAAAGCCCACGCCCGATAACACGACTGCCGCATGAATTGCCGCACCGATTCCGAATCCGACGGCTCCTGGAATTGCAATTTTTAATCCGTGTTTAAGAGTTTGCGCGACCGCAAACGCGACGTTCGGTCCCGGCAAAACTACTGCAGCAGTAAACGCGAGGAGAAACAAAGCGAACAAATGAAAATCCATTGACACCGCCAATTCTGTTTAAATATTGCCGAATGGAAGGAACAGCGGCCTGAGGATCTGACCTCGATCGCTATTTTTTGCATCGCTGCGCCATGTAGGCGTCGCAGGCGCGCCCGAATGCTTCGAAAATATTTTGGCTCGCGTTATCCCTAGTAGCGTGCCATTCAGGATGCCACTGAAGCCCGAGTTGAAATGTTGGTGAATTTCTATATGAAAGCGCCTCTACAATATCATCATCTGCGACTGCTTCCACTTGAATACCTTTTCCCAGCGTGGCAATGCCTTGCTTATGCAGCGAATTAACTTGTAGCTCCCCGTTCTTGACAACCGACGACAGCAATCCACCGGGAGCGATTTTCACGGAGTGAACAGGTAGATACTGCTCGTCGCGAGGCAGGTTTGCGTTTTCTGAATGCGTGATTCCCTTGTGTGACGACGACAAATCTTCGTGCAGCGTGCCGTTTCTATAAACGTTCATCTCCTGCAAGCCACGGCAGATCCCCAATACGGGCATCTGAAGCTCTCCGGCTACCGTCAATGCGACCCACGACAACCGGTCTCGCGGACGATCGATCTCGCCGGGGACAACATCGTCTTCGGTGCGCGCCCATACGCGCTCGTTCATGCACAAGATATCGGGATCGAGATCGGATTCGTCGCCCGTCAGCACAAGCCCGTCGAGACGGCGCATCGCTTCACGAAATGTGCGAATAGTCGCCTCCGATGGACGATCTCCGTCTATCGTCGGTAAAATGACGCACTCGACCGAAGCGTACTCCGTCAGCGCCTCGATATAGCGCCGCCGTAACCAGTCGCGATGGACTCCGTCGCAAAGGTGGCGATTTGCGGTAACCCCAACAACGGCGCAACCCATAGGACGATGCTTATCCATCGTTACGCTCGCTCCTCGCCCGGCAGGCGCTCAAGCTGAGCCTCGTACAGCCGCCGGTTCCGCTCAAGCAGTTGACTGATGACACTTGGCTGCCCATTGGGGCCGCGAGCGAAGAGTCCTCCCCATGAATCGGCAATCTCGGCATATTGCGGATCGCGTAGCCTGATCTTTTGTGCCCGCTTCAGGTGCCAGAAGGGGATGCCCGGCGAGAGGTGATGTTCCAGATGATATTCATCAAGGTTGGCGCCGAACAGCAGCCGCTCGATCAGGTTGCCTTTGCGATTGCGTGTCAGATAGACATCGTCGGTTTCGGTCTCGCACATTGGAGAATGTTCCGCAAGTTCGATGAACCAGCCCAATGCCTGAAAGGTGGTCAGATAAGGAACCAGCCAGAACAACACGAGCATACCAACCGATTTCGCCTGAATGAAGCCGAGAATAACGACCAGCCAGAACAGTGCGAATCCGTAAGTATCGATGGCAGATCCCAGCCTATCGATGTCCTTCTGACCTTCGCGTGAAATGAGAAACCGGTTGTTCCATAGATATTTTAGGTAGCGTAACGTCGCACCGCCCAGCATCGCCTTCCAGATAACGGAAAACGCGTATTTGCGTGGATGGCGGACGTCATATACGCCCGACGATATGAAGAACTTCAGGTCAGGATCTTTCTCCGGGTCGCCGAGATGAGGATGATGCAGATGAACATGAGAGTAGCGATATGCCCAATGACGCTGAAGAAGAGGATATGCTGCAAAAACAATTCCGAGAAAATAGTTCCAGCGGGTGTTTTTTGCGAGTGTCCGATGTGCTGCGTCATGGGCGATCGTCGTCAGCCCACGTTGTTGCGCGCCAATTATTAGCACTGCGATAGGGTACAGCCACCACGTAATTCGTACAGTCGCGTAAGCACACGCCAGAATGACCAAATAGTCCTTCAGAATATAAAGTGCGCCAGTGATGTTATCAGGCTTCAATTCAGACAACTCACGGGTAATGTCGCGCGAGAAGCGAGAGGTCCTGAATCGTTTGCCTCGCAGTTGCCACGCTTCACAAATTTCCATGATTAAATCTCCCTCCGTGAAAGATCGATGTCAGACGGCGTCCAGTCCTTGTTGAATATCCGCGACGATATCGTCTACGTTCTCGATGCCGACACACAGGCGGATGGACCCATCGAAAATACCGGCGGCCTCACGCTGCTCTTTTGGCACAGTCGTGTGAGTTGTCGAGACTGGATGTGTGACCAATGTTCGCGCATCACCCACGTTTGATACGTGGTACATGAGCTCGATGTTGGTGATGAATCTGCGTCCGGCTGCTTCATCGGCCAGTTCGAACATGATGATTGCGCCATAACCGACACGCGTGTCAATCAACTCGTCAACAAGCTCGCGTTCGTATCCACAGGTTAGCGATGGATATGACACACGCTTGACCTTCGGATGCTTTATCAAGAACCCGGCAACGGCCAACGCATTCTCACAATGCCGTTGCATGCGAAGATGAAGTGTCTCGAGCCCTTGAATCAACTGAAAACTGGAGAACGGACTAATCGCGGCACCGGTGTCACGGAGCCACGTCATCCGCGCCTTCAGCAAATAGGGACTTGCGCCAAGATCGCCAAGTTTAAGAACAGCCTCTTTCCAGAGGATGCCGCCATGCGCTTCGTCCGGTTCGTTAAACAACGGGAATCGGACTGTATCATCGAACGCGAAGCGCCCGTTATCAACGATCAATCCGCCAAGCGTCGTCCCGTGGCCGCATAGATACTTCGTCGCGGAATATGTGGAGATGCTCGCGCCCAAAGAGGCGGGACGGCAGAGCAAAGGAGTTGTGGTATTGTCAACGATGATAGGAACCCCATGCCGTTTTCCAATCTCCGCGAGCGCCGGGATAGGCAAAGGGACAAGACACGGGTTCGAAAACGCCTCTCCGAATATTGCAATGGTTCTGTCATCGGTCAGCAATTCGAAAGACGATATATTCTTTGGATCTGCGCATCGCGCCTCGATACCCAACCGTTTAAATGTATTGAAGAGGAGATTCCACGAATTGCCATACAAATACTTCGATGCAACTACGTTATCGCCTGGCTTTCCGCTGCACAGGTTGGCGATGGCAAGAAAGGTTGCGGCCTGTCCAGAAGCTACCGCAAGAGAGTCGCTTGCACTCTCCACTGCGGCAAATCGCTTTTCGAGAATACGCGTCGTCGGGTTGATGATCCTGCTATACGTAAACCCATCTTCCTTGGCGTTGTAAATTCCGGCAATCTTTTCCAGATCACCTTCAAGCTCATAGGCTGTTGATTGGTAAATGGGCACCGAAACAGCCTTTGTCACCGGATCATGGCGATAGCTAGCATAAAGAAGTGCTGTTTCTCTGGACATCTGTTCACTGGCATTGCTTCTCGACATATCACAAGACCTTTTCCAAAACTCGTTTTTTTGACGCCGGCAAGTGTTTTCTAATGTCTCGATTGGCATCGAAGAAATCCTGAAACGCGATTTCCAACAGGCGAATCCACATCGGATCGATGCATCCCATACAACCAATCCTGAAACTGCGGGTCTGAGAATGCAACTTTGTATAGATGTAGAGGTTGTAGTCCACCAGATGGGCGTACAGCGCGTCGAGGTCTTTTTGGGTACGAATGACATTAGGTGCGGTAAGGGCAAGGCATACCGGCGACCGTATACTCGCGTTTAAAAGAGGAGAGGCGTACGGCGCGGTTGCGCCGATGATCGCGTCACGTACAGAGCGGTAACGCTCACCGCGGCGAAAGACGCCCTCGATGGTCAGTCGCTCAAGTGCTTTGGCGCAAGCCTGGATGACATGTGTTGGAGGAGTGGAGCGCCATTCACCGGATTTCTCAAAACTATTCCATTGGTCTCGAACATCCAGCACGAAAGAATTCATATGTTTAACGTTGCTATTAAGCAACTCCAATGAAGCGATTACAAACGACACACCCGGTGGACCTTCAATGCATTTATTGCTAGAAGTGACAAGGACGTCAAATTGCACCTGCTTGGCGTTAATCTCCACCGCACCGAAGGAACTCATTGCATCTATGATCGTTCTTACGCCGCGCTTCTTTGCTAGTTCTACTATCGGTCCGATCGGATTAATGACGCCTGTGGTGGTTTCGCAATGCACGAAGCACAAATGCGTTATCGTGGGATTCCTTCTCAGATATTCAGCAATTTGGGATGTTGAAAGTGGCTCATCACAGGGAGCAGTCATGCTGACAACATGTACACCACGGAGTTGCAGCATTTTTAGAATCCGCTCACCGTAAATTCCATTGATGCAGACGAGAGGCCGATCGGAAGGCGCAACAAAGGAAGCCAACGCGGCTTCGATGCCGTAGGATCCACCGCCTTGCATCGGGATCACCGAGTAGGCGTCTTTACCGTCAACTAAATCAACTATTATATTTCTTACCTGATCCGTTATCGTCTTGAAACACCCGTCACGCGAGCCGACGTCATATTGCATCTGCGCCCTGACCTCATCGCTCAACGTCAATGGTCCCGGCGTCAGCAAGAAATGATGCTTTACAGTCATGTATAACACTCCGCGATCGAAGATGATTATGTGAAGGCGTGAACGGTATATTCAGGCATTCTTAAGTGCATGCCACGTGACACATATTCCACCGCATTTGTTACCGTATTGGCCGTGTCTCAGCCTTCACGAGACCGTTTGATTTATCGATACGCCACCTTCCACGCGTTACCCCAGCCAGATACATATTCGGTGCGTTCGCTTCTACGCTGAGTTACGGTCATCGTCGACTCTGTTCATTGCGGGTCCTTCAAAAGTCATGTCATTCGCGCGAAGATCAGTGTTCCGCCATGCGGGGCGAAATGCAATTTGAGCCAACGACATGCGATGAACTCATCCGAACCAAACCAAACTACTTATCATCAGTTGCCGCAAACGGCGCGCCGACGAAACGCGCACAGAACCCGCAAGCGCCGCCATCACCTACCATCTTGACCCGCCCCATATCCGTTGTTGCTCATCTTGCCACAGCGAGACACGTTGTTAACATGAATATTTCTGATGCAGTTCTAACGATTTTTAATAGCCACACTCATTATCAATCATTGATGGAGTAGTTACCGTTACACAAAAATTACATACGATTCCAAATATGAAACCAACCTTAATCCGATTTCTTTATCCACATGATGACGCACAGATTGAGTGAATTTTCTCGGCGCAAAACTCATGCACAACTGGACTCGGTTTTTGCATTGAAATGCATATTTCTATAGGACTACTTGACAGATGAATTTTTCTCTAACGTGTTGCATGCCCACTCCCTCATTTTTCGCTCGTGGTCGAATTGATGGTAGAGAGTGTGACCATTGACGACTTCGGAAGATGTCGGGAGCTGGTAGCGTGTCCGCGGTGAAGCAGTCGCCGAGTATCTGTTTCACCGGGCCGGGAACAGCCGTCAACTAAGAAAGCGGCGCATCCCGCGGATTGCGAGACCTCAAGCGCGAGCTTGCTTTACTTACAAACGTTGACAGTACTTCTCGCTCAACCGGCACCTGCTGCGCGTTTCGCTCTATTGCAAGAAATTCGGTCAACGCTTTGCCACATCGCATTTGTTCATTAAGCGAGCGAGGATCCGTCGACCGATTTCTGTTCCATTACCACTTACTCTGACGTCCGCCTGAATACCGCAAGGCAATATCAAAGTAGTTGTGACATTGACTAAGCAGAAGCGAGCGTCATATCAGTCCGTCTTCCCCGTCACGCGCCGGGCTTCTACAGTGACGGGGAGCGCGGTATCAGGTGCCATTTCGGGCAGCTCCAGCTGCCAGCCATTGGCCAGCGTAATGATCCCACCCCATATATGTGCGCGCGCAACAGAAACGATCGGCTCCTCAAGATCTTTCTTCGGGACGTAAGCGGTCAATGCTCCTCGTCTATCCCTCCGGATCGTCACTTTCACGTCTGAAGCTCCTCAGTCTGTGTGGCAAACTTATGCTGCATGCCCCATGGTCTTCGAGTAACAAGGAGAGCGGACGTCGAAGCTCTCGGGCACGTGTGCCGTGCCACGCAGCAACTCATCGACAGTCATGGACCTAGCTAGCCTTCATCGGATAACAGCCATGTTGATGCAAGCGCGATTTCTTCGTCAGTGCAACGGGCAATCCCCGTCGAACGCGACGATTTCTCCGAGCGATCCGGCCGTCACGAGACACTCACCTTCGCTCCGGTCGGGATATCCGCCATAGTTGTGGAGGTCGTCCAGAGCAGCGACGTATATTCGCCACCGATACGCCGGCAGGGAGTGAAATGCGAGCGACGAGCCCTTGGCCCGCTCGCCCAGACAGGCGAGCACGTCATCGGGAAGATGGTCGAGCGTGCACAGTTCCTTCGCCCGCATGCCGACCTTGCGGTCTGTTTCAACGAAATGAACCGCGTAGATGTAAAACCG
>NZ_JBFRCH010000065.1:0-13899 GCF_040965635.1 Paraburkholderia phymatum | reverse complement strand
ATGGAACGTCGCGAAGCATCTCCCCCTATCTACATCTGCCTCGCTTTGATCCCTGCTGGCAGCGGCCTGCCGCGTTCTTCGACGCTTGTCCAGAGAATTCTCAACGGCTCCCACGCGACGCTTACGGAGCTGGAGGGATGCGTGTTCCTGCAGAGGAAGAGATCGGTGACCGCGTTGCCGGCGACCTGAAAGCTCCACTGGTTCTCGATTCGGGGTGCTGCGCATGGAGTGGTCGGGAAAAGCAGCGCATCGGCACGCGCGAAAGCAAGCGTCGCAAGCCGTGCGCGCAGCTCCTGCCTGGATGTGTGCAGTGCCGTGAGGTACTGCTCGTCGGAGAAGTAGCCTGCGCCCGACGGCAAGACGGCACGGGTCCAACTGGCCATGACGTCCGGTCCCAGGCCCGCGTAGATCTGCTCGAAGGACACGGGCACCTCATTGGCGGCGAGAAATTCCCGAACTGCGGGCATCGTCTCGTGAAAGAAAATGGGCCATGTGGTGCGATTGGTCAGGGAAAGGAAATCTCCGCCCAGATCGATCTCCGCAAGCTCGGCCCCCGCATCTTTGAGCTTACGGAGTGTCTCACGGAAAGCGCTCTCGACCGCCCCGTCCACGCCCGCCAGATGCTGCCGGGGCGCATAGGCGAGCTTGACCCCTCTCAGGTTGCCGGTTGCGTGCGGGCGTTGAAGATGGCTTTTGGTAAGTATCGCGTCCACTAGCTCGCAGTCTTCAACGCTGCGCGCAAGAAAACCCGTCGTATCAAGGGTTTCGGAGATCGGTGCCACGCCCTGGTTCGGCCAGCGGCCGGGCGTGGGTTTGTATCCCACCACGCCGCACAACGAAGCCGGAACGCGGATCGAGCCGACCGTGTCGCCGCCGAGCGCTGCGGGAACGATGCGCGCAGCCACCGACGCACCCGCTCCGCTGGAGGACCCGCCAGTGACGTGGGCCGTGTCGTATGGGTTCTTCACCTGGCCATGGTGTGCATTGAACCCCGTCACGCCGTACGACATCTCCACGAGGTTGTTCTTACCGAAGACGATCGCCCCCGCATCCTTAACACCCGCAACCGCCACCGCATCGCGCGTTGGCCTGAAGCCGGCCAGCACGGAGGTGCCCAAGGTGGTGGTAAGGCCCTCCGTGAGGTAGCTGTCCTTGACCGCGAGCGGCACGCCAAGCAACGGAGCCTTGTGTCCCGCACGAATCGATCGATCGGCCTGTCTCGCCGCCTCTAGCGCGGAGGTTTCATCGATCGTGATAAATGCCTTCAGGTCGGCGTGGACACGCGAGCGCTCCAACAGCGCCCCGACGAGAGCCTCCGAGGATATTTCTCCGTTTCGAATTGCACGTGCTGCGGCAGCGAGCCCGAGTTCGTGCAAGTCGGCAACGCTATCCGAACGCGTGTTGGCCATGACCAGCCCCGGCCCAGCCACTGTCGCTGCGGCGGCAACCTTTAGAAAGTCCCGCCGGTTGATTAAATGTTTTGACACGTACCCGTCTCCTGTTGAGTGGTTATATCGACATTGAATTTCCGATAACAGTGCGTATGCACTTGCAACACAGCGACCGTAGTAACGCAGGATCGTATGATGCGCGGTCCGGGGCCGCCGCACAGCAGATGCTTGATGTCGTCTAGTGTGTCAGTGTCAAGTTAAGGTGTCAACAACGGATACAACGTAAGCGTGCTTGTGAGCCTGCAAATAGAGAGAAAATCCCAATTCAAAAAAGCCGGTTTTCAACAACAACCTAATTTCTAATGCAGCAAAAGCTTGATGTTGTGCCAAATGAAGGTTGCCCAGCATTGCAATCCGTGCGGAGGGCTAGTGTCGACTTGCACGCCCCCGCGGCGCGCATTGATTCCGGGCGTTTCGCCTCCAAGCTCCTGTTCGTTTAGGTGCTTGGGAAATGGGGGATTCGTGGCGCAGTAGTCGTCCGAACCATCGCATCCGCCTCGCCACTTCGTGCTAGCAGGTGAAATGCTGCCATCAACGTTGGCAGCGCGAGGCTAGCGAACTCCGGCGCAGGAGACGCGAATCGGTGATAGCGGCGTCAGCGTGTGGTGCGATCACTAGATTGGCTGGCAGACTCCGCGCGTTGCAAACATCCGTACAGACAGTATGTGTTCCTTATAAATGGTTGACAGTTCGATTTATTTCCCTTGTTGGTCTGATGGTAAGCCCGGAAGCACGAGGGTGGCAGCACCCAAACAGCAATTCGTTGATTTTAAAGCCTATATTTGTTGAGGGCAGTTCGTTAGGTCGCGTGTAGTCTTGATCGTTCCAACCGGAAGTTGCGTGGAAATGAAGGTCACCCCGTCAAGGCGGCCGCGCCGCACTATGACAGCGTGATGATGCCATGCGACAACGCGCAACGCGTGGTGTGAGGTGCGTGGCACCTGTCGGCGTTTCTCGGCCGGCGCATGCGCGCCCCGCGTCTGCTGGATCGCGCGCGGTTGTGGATTCGTGAATTGCTGCCGCAGGATCTGAAGCTGAGATAGACCAGCTCGACAAGGACGACGCGCCAGAGCTGGCTAGGCGGGCTGCGCCGCAACCGCTTGGAAACCATCGATGCGCCGCTGTGGCTCTGGAGCAGCATCGTGCAACTGATGAGCAGCCATGAAGCGAGGTATCTCGAGCATTGCCGGCGCTATGCGACGGGAAAGTAGCCGACCTCGCTAATCCCACATCAATGAGCGCTCGCCGTGATCGCTGCTGGATAAAGGTTTTCGATCGCGCGTTCGAACGTGGCGCGTGAGAAAGATCCGAGATGCGCAGCGAGCAATGTGCCGTCGGCGCCGTAGAACAGCGTGGTCGGAAAGCCTCGCTTGCGTGACGCTTTGGCCCATGCGAGCGCCGGATCGAGCAGCACGCTATCGGCGCTCAACTGCTGCGTCTCGAGAAATGCACGCACCGTTTGCGGCGTTTCGCCCTGATTGACGAGCGCGATATCGACGGAAGGCATGTCGCGCTGCACGGCAGTGAGCATCGGCATCTCGGCGCGGCACGGTCCGCACCAGCTTGCCCACAGATTCACGACGAGCGGCTTGCCGTTCGTGCGCGACAATATGCGCATATGGCTGTCCAGATCGAGCAGTGTTACGGCGGGCAGCGTTTCGTGTTCGCCGCTATTACCGGCTGCCGCCGTCGCTATCGCCCAGCACGACATGCCCGCTACCACGGCAAGCGCAATCGCACGGCGCATCGGCGGACGCCGGACAAACATGACGATCGACAACGCGATGCCCGTGACGAGACCCGCGCGCACGTCGAACCCCAGATCGCGGAAGTCGACAATGCTCCACAAGTTCGATTGATACGCGGGCAGATAGCTGCCGACGAACCAAAGACGTGCAACGGTCAGCGAAATCAGCACGATCCCGAACACGGGCGCATCGCGCGATTCAAGACGGGCACGATCGCCACGCCCCGCACGGCTCACAAGGTGACTGACGAGCAACGCGACGCCGACGCTCGCGAAAAAGATTAACGGTGCAACGGGTAAAGCCAGTTTGCCGAGGTTCATGGTGCTAGCGAGCAAAACGGTCACGGCAGACGCGCGATCAGTTGATGTTGTGCTGTCACGCCGATCGCGCCGCGCTGCATGCCCCACGATCGGCCGTCCGCATGATAGACCACCAGCACCGCATTGTCGTGTGTCAGCACGCTGGGCGCATCGAGTTGCAGCAATGCACGACCCAACCTGTCCGCGCGGAATGTGTTGCGTTCAGCACTGCCGTCCAGCGGTGTAAAGCCGACGGGAGGCTGATCGAAGTGATTTTCGAACAAGCTATAGAGCCCGTCAGGCACGAGACCTTTCAGTTCGATTGACAAGCGCTCGCGTCCATCCGGTTGCTCAGCTAACGAGACGTCGCCGTTCGCGCCGAGCCAATGGCCAAGCGTGATATGCAGCGGATGATGTCGTGCGTCGTAGAGCGGTATCGAAGGCGGATCGCTCAGGTGCGCATTGCGCACGCCAGCGACGTGCGCAATGCCCTGCGGACCGACGGCGGCGGGCGACGAAGCATCCGCGACGAAAACCTGCTGATCGAGCACAGCGGGCAATTGCGTTTCCGCCGAGAAGAACGCGGCGTGCGTTTCGAACGCTAGCTGTTGCGGTGAACCGGCGAGTGCGTGATGCGAGACAAAGAAGGTTGCGATAGCCGTCAGGCTCAGGGCGAACAGCGTGCGGGCGCGTTGTGTCATGAAGTCGTGTGTAGGCCAAAGGGCCCAAGGAGTAAAGGACTGCGCAATACGATATTCGTGCGCGGGGCGAGACGACATGCGCATACGGAATGAAAACCTGCTCGATCGGCTCAATCTTGATATTCGACTAACTGGTCCATCGCCTGCCGGTTGAAATCCAGCGCTCGAAGCTTTCCTTCGTCGAATTCGCGGCGCAATCGCAGTCCATCGAGACTCGATTGCGTCACGTCCATCTACATCGGGTCCAGCTGCTGGATCGCGGCCATCAGCGTCGCCTGGCTCGTCTGCACATACGTGCTTGGCGTGACTTGCGATATGCCTACCCGGCCCGAGATCGCCGATATCACGTCATTCAAGCGCCGATAGGCAAACGAGGTACTACGTCGTCATAGACCAACCATGCATATGCATACATGCTCGCGAGTCCGACGAAGGGATACACTTCGAGGCGGCGGTAGAAATCGCTTTTTATGGAGCGGTGACCGTGTCAGCCGATTGACGATCCGGTTGCGCAATGCTCCTGTGTGCCCATTCAGCGACGAGCAGCGACACCGTGATGAAGGCCGCACCGACGAGTCCGAGAGTATGGCGGTCGAACCAGCTGATGGCCGCTCCGCCGATGACCCCCGACATCGCTACCCCGATCGAGATGGCGGCCGAGTTCAGCCCAAGCAACACTGGCGCCGCAGTGGGCGCGATGCTGATCAGTCGGTGCTGCTGTGGCACAAGCAGTCCCCAGCCGCACACGCCCCAAACGACGAGGGCGGGCACGGCGGTCCCGAGCGAGGCCGAGGTCCAGGGCAAAAGCGCGAAGTCGATGGCGACGATGGCGATGGCCGCGTTGATAATGCGGCGGCTACCAAGGCGGTCAGTCAAGCGACCGGCGGCCAGATTGCCAGCGGTTGCGGCCACGCCCCAGAGCACTAGCAAGCCGGCCAGCACGCGCGCGTCGCCGCCGGTGGCGCGATCGAAGCTCAAGCCGATGTAGGTGTAGACGACGAACGCGCCCGCATACGCCAGCCAGGTCGTTGTCAGGGTCAGCAGGACGCGTACATCGCCGAGCGGCGCGAGCCGGCGCGCGAGACTGAGGGACGGTGGCGTCGGGACGTCTCGCAGGAGCTGGGCCACGCCGATCGCGGCCAGCGTGGCGACGACGGCGACGAACCACATCGTCGCGCGCCAGCCCAGCCAGCCTCCGATGAACGTACCCAGCGGCGCACCAAGCGCTGTCGCGCTGGACATGCCCGCGATGACGATGGCGAGCGCCTTTCCACGTTGCTCGGGCGCCACCAGCGACGCACCGGTGGCCGTCGCCGTCGGGCTGAACATGGCCGCGCCCAGGCCGGCCAGCAGCCGGCTCGCCAGCACAATCCCGATGTTCGGTGCCAACGCAGTGACGGCATTGGCAAGCACGAAAATCACGAGGCCGGTGAGCAGCAACTGCTTGCGCGGCCAGTGCGCGACCGTGGCGGCAATGACCGGTGACAGCAGCGCAAGGCTCAGCGCGTACAGCGTCACCATTTGCCCGGCCAGCGCGACGGGCACGGCCAACGACGCGGATACCTGGGGCAGTACACCGGCAACAACGAAACTGTCGGTGCCGATCGCAAACATGCCGCTGGCGAGAACGAGAAGGCGTTTGTCCATCAAGAACTCCGGAGCGATCCTGGCGTGGATCGAAATCAAATTAGTTGCATGAGGAAGCTTTGTCGGGCGCATTCTAGCGTGCATATGCACACCGACGAGAAGAGTCGTACGAGGAACGTTTCATTAGAGGTCGTCAACTCAATCGTGCACGCGATTGCAAAGCAGGTACCTCATCAAGGCAAGCTAATCCATCCGCTGGCAGCCTGTTCGCGATCGACGACAAGGCAGATGCACCGTCTTTACCCAACATCCTTTTCGCCGTCTGCTGAGCTGAACGCCAGGCCGGCATGGCGGTCACCAGCAATTCACGTCCAGCATCGGACAGCACGATGGGACGACTGCGCCCATGCGTCGGAGCCAACTCCTTAATCCATCCCTGGTCCAGCAGCAGCTGAAGATTGCGCGTTGAAGTCGATCGCTCAAGATGATTGGCACGGCCTAATTCAGCACGGCTACCGCCGTTCATTCTGGCGATCAGGACGAGCATGGAAAATTGCGAAGAATTGACGTCGTATGGACGTAGTGCTTGATCGTATATGCTGGTGACAACACGTGAAATGGACCGCGTTCTCGTGAGCAAGCAGTACCGCGTTACCTCCTCGATCAGGTCAGGCTGGAATTCCTGCTCGTTCAGTGATTTGGTGGTCGTACGCTGCGTCATAGTGTAGTTGCATCCAAGGTCAATGTATGCCACCGACTGCGCACTCGCTCAGTCACTCTCAGGATTGCCGCCCGCGCTAAACGCGGCCCGAACTTCGTCCACCGTCTGTTTAGGCGCTTGCAGATGCGGATAATGGCCGAGTTTCGGAAGAATCGTAAGCTTCACACCGTTACGGTTCGCGTACTCAACGCCCATCTCCTTCTCAATGTAGATATCCCGCTCGCCCCACACCACCTTCACGGGGACCTTCAGCTTTGCCATATTGGCTTCGAAGTAGTCCTGGTCGCGGGTGAAGTAGGAGTAGTAGTGGTAGAAGGCGTCTGCCACTGTGATATCACCGCCCCATCCTTTCGCGATATCGTCCCTGAACTCCTGGGGCAATGCGTAGCGTTCCTCCGCCGGCATGCCGCGGAAGAATGTGTTTGCCAGGATTTCGTCATGGTTCCTGTTCATCGCGGTGCGCACGGCGTCGGACGAAGGACTAGACTTCAGGCCCTGCAGGCTTTCGTACATGTACTGTGGGCGGTTGAACGGCGCAAAGTCGCCAACGATGATCTCCCTGGCGATATTCGGTTGTTCCAATGCGGCCAACAGCGCCGGTAACGCCCCGATATCGGTGGCGTAGATCACCAGCTTCGAACTGTCGATGCCAGACATGTGGATATAGTCTTCCAGCACATGGGCGTAATCCAACGGCGCATAGGAGAAGCGATCGGCGCCTGGACGTGAGGACTGTCCGTAGCCCGGCCAGTCAAACGCATGCACCTCGTAGTCGCTGGACAGGGATTCGGCAATCGGTTTCCACGCATACATCGTTTCCGGGAAGCCGTGCAGGAACAGTACCGTACCCTTAGGATGCGCAGGCCGATAGACCATATGACGCAGCTTGATGTCAGGATTGACCTGCACCTCGCCGACTTCAATCTTCGCCGCCGACAAGGATGACACCGACAGATTCGAGCATGCGGAAAGGCTCATAGTTACCGCGGAGAAGACTGTCGCCTTCGCTAAAAGTTTGAACATGATCGTGGTTCTCGTTTCGTACTCGGTGGCCTGCCGCTCTTGGTATCCGCCACAGCTACGTTGACCTTTTCGGCGATCAGACTCTTGTGGTTCGGATCTGCCACGACGGTAAACGGCTCTATACGCAGTGTGTGGATGCATATCGTGCATATACACTATTAGTGTATCTACACCATATGATCAAGAGAAACTGCGTTGAAAAATTGCATTTCACTGTTTCAGTGTTTTATTGAGAAAGTGGAACTTCCCCGTGGAAGATAGGCCTGTTGGTTTGATTGAAAGGCGATTGAAGGATGTGGCGCGTTCGAGTCCTGTTCCCGCGGATGATCCTGTCGCGTTGCAACGGCCCCTGAGTGGTCTTCGCCGACTAGCGCAGGCTTGCCTTTCAACTGACTCGTCGAATACTCAGCGGACATCCGCTCTGCAACTCGATCGCGGACGCTTCTCGTGCGAAAGTGTTGGCTGCGGAGTCTCAATGGGAAGCCGTTCGACTTCGCGGTCATCACACAAGACCAGCTTCGTGGTGGACTTGCACAGGTGACCTACTGAGGGCCCGTCATTGAGTTCGTGGCCTCGGATTTGCGCGTCACGACGTTGACTGTAGATAGGCTGCCCGCGTTACCTGCCTCTCTAAAACCAGCGGCGCAGCAAGCCCAGTATGCTCTAGCGCTCTCTACTGGGGGGAAGGCGGATTCAAAAGCTTACTCAACGGCTTCAGTGGGCCGATTGGGAGGAGCGAGAATGTCATCAAGTGCGCTTTCCCCAAGGGAAGTGCCTCAAGCATTTCATGCGCTTGACTTACATCCGTAACGTTCAGGATGAACGCCACCCCAGCCCGGTCTTGCAGCGAATACCACTGGTCAATCTTGCCCTCGAGGTAGAGCTGCGCCGTCTCGCGAATTTCGGTCGGAAGAATGTGTTGGACAAGTTGCATGTCCGTGCCCGGCGGAAAGGTGCCAATCGCCAGTATCTTCGTAGTTGGCGTGGCGGGCATCGGAGTAGTGTGCGCCATGGAGACTCCAGTGGAAGCGACCAGCACAGAGGCTGTTGTCAAATTAAGAAGAAAGCGTTTCATCATGCGGGCCTCGAATACCGCGGTGAGAATGCCGAGTCGGAGCGGCTGATCCTCCGGACCAAGGACCGTGAGTGCGATCTTCAGCCGCTCGGTCAGGCCGGGCCGGTCGCGCAATAGTGTCCGCGTAGGCCATTAAGCGCATCAGTCATTGCAAAATCCTCATTACTTCGATCGATAGATCCTTCGTTACGGCAACTCTTCCATGCAACCAGCCTGGCGTCAGGCTGCACCGGATGCCGCATTTAGCGCCGCGGCTTCCGGTCCCGTCAGATAGCAATCGCGGAAGCGCTCGTCGACGCGCTCCCACATCAGTTTCGAAGACAGCAGCACTGCATTGAGCGGGCGATGATTGATGACCACGGAATCCGTCTCGCCCTGTTCGTTCAGATGCGCGACGACTACCGTCTCGATTGGCACGCCCTGGATCTGCGAGCGATAGGATTCCATGTACAAATCGTTGCCGATCACACCCTTGTAGCTGTGATGCTGGAATTCGTAGAGCGAGACCGCGTGTTTGATCACGGAGAGGATATCGGCTCTGCCCTGGATCGGACGCTTCAGGACAGTGGCTTCGAGCGTCGCGTTTTCGGCGAGCCTCGCCAGCCAGAGCGCCGGACCGTCTGCGGGCGCTAGCACGGGGGCTGTGTCGTTGAATTTCACGCTGGGTACTCCGGTTACGGTTTGCTCGTGATGCCCGCGCGAGCGGCATCGAGCACTGCTTCGAGCGTGATGCGCGCCTTCTCGCGGCGGCGTCGCGCGAGGCGTTCAACGCCCGCGCCGCGCTCTGACTCGCCCGCCAGCAGCGCATGAATGTCGGGCAGCGTCCAGATCGTGCCGCGCGTCCCCCATGCGCCATCCGGAATCTCGGTCGGGAAGACCCAGACGCGCGGCGCGACGTCATCAAACGGCCGGTTTTCCGCGCGCGCCACCGCTTCCGTGACGCTTCTGACGAGCGAGCGACGCGATTCGTCGGTGTATTGCCCTTCTGGTACAGACGGAATGATCCGGTAGCGTATCGCGTCCGTGCGTTCACCGCCGATGTAGATCGCAGCAGGCCGATGAAGATGGAATACGGTAACGCGCTGTGCCATCGGACTGGCGGGATCGTAGCCTTCCGCCTCGATGAGGATATCGGTCAGTTCCTTGACGAGGCGTGCTTCCGCCTCGGGCGTCAAGGCATCTTCGGGCCACAGTGCATCGATCATTGGCATGGTGTTGCTCCTGCTCTCGGTTCATCGGATGCAGCCATGATCGGGGTTTACTCGGGCGGACGGAAGTGGCAGTATCGCCGTTATTAGAGGAATTTCAGACACACAATGGCCATCGTCCGCATCTGGGTTTATGACGGAATCCTCGCGTCTGGCGTCGCGGGCCCTGTTGACGTCTTCAGCGCAGCCAACAAGGCTGCCCAAGGCTCCAGTTCCGCGCCCGTGTTTGTGTGGCGGGTGGAATCGCTCGACGGGCGGCCCGTCACGGCTGCGTCCGGCCAGAGCATTCACGTCGACGGCAAGATCGACCCGCGCAAACGGGCCGACGCCGTTCTGCTGACGGCACCGTTCTTCTCGAACACCGACGAGTTCATCGGGCACCGCGAGCAGTTGAACGAACTATCTTCCGCGCTGAGGCGCCAAGGCAAGGCAGGCGCCGTGCTGGCGGCTTATTGCACGGCCAATTACCTGCTCGCCGAGGCCGGCCTGCTGGATGGCCGCGCCGCAACGACGCACTGGGCGAGAGCCGCGGACTTCGCGCGCCGCTATCCACGTGTCGAAGTTCGCGCACAGGAACTGCTGATCGAGCAAGACGGCATCATCTCGGGCGGTTCTGTGACGTCATATCTGAATCTTGCGGTGCGGCTCGTCGGAACATTCGCCGGCGAAGAACTCGCCGCGATGACGGCGAAGGCCCTGTTGATCGACATGAACCGGATTTCGCAGGCTTCCTACGCAACGCTTCTCGATGAACATGGGCACACCGACACGCTCGTCGCGCGCGCCCAGCAGCAGATGGAGGTTACGTTGCAGCAGGGATTCCGGTTGAGCGATCTGGCGGCATCGCTTGCTGTCAGCGAACGCACGCTCAATCGCCGTTTCAAGGAAGCCGTCGGGCTCGCGCCGTTGACGTATCTGCAGAATCTGCGCATTGAGGTCGCGAAACGCTTACTGGAAACGCGGCCTATTGGACTCGAGGCAGTGAGTCAACGCGTCGGTTATGGCGATATCAGCACATTCCGGCAGTTGTTCAAACGCAAGACAGGATTGTCCCCGAGTGAATATCAAATGCGGTTTTCGCGTCCCGCGGCGGCGGAGAGCGTAGAAGTCGAGCCAGGCAGCAACGGCTGAGGCTCGCGGCATCACGCCACCGCCCTCGTCATTTCCCTTCCTCTCGCCCCGCACCTTCCCTTTGTATCCCAACGTATCTGCAAACAGATAGGGATACGCGCGCTTACACACGACCAACTTCAGGACACGAGCGGGATACGTTCGTCCGCTCAAATACGCCCATCGCGAGCAGAAGGCCGCGCCGCAAAAACTGGACTTACCGAGGTAGTGCATATGCAACACGAGCCGAGCGGAACCGTTGAGCTGGACCGAATTGCGGGTCAACCGCTGAGCAGCCAGATCGCGCGCAATTGTCTGGTGACGCGCGCCCGGCAGATCTCCCGCGTCTTGACCTCCGTCTATTACGATGCGTTGCGGCCGTTCGGCATCGTGGCGCCGCAGTTCTCATTGCTCGTGCTCATCGCGGAGTTCGAACCCATTAGCCGCTCAGATCTCGGCCGGAGGAACCATCACGAGCGATCGACGCTGACAAGGAATCTGCAGCCGCTGATCGCGCAGGGCTGGGTTGCCGAAGGCGTCCCTGCTAGCGATGGTCGCAGCCGTCCTCTCTCGCTCACGCATGAAGGCGAGGTGCTGCTCAAAAGCGCCGCGAGCGCGTGGTCGGCTGCACAGCGCCACGCGACGCGACTTCTGGGAGAAACCGGTGCCCATGAGCTCATGAATATCGCGCGCGATTTGCCGCTGCGCATGGTCTGAAATTTTTCGGTCGATGTTGCATATGCAAGATCGACCAACGCCAGGTACCCCTGCCCCCTCGTCAAGGAGTCTGTCATGAAAGTCGTCAAAGCCGCCGCCGTCCAGTTCAGCCCGGTGCTCTACAGTCGTGAAGCAACCGTCGCCAAGGTCGTGCAAAAGATCCACGAACTGGGCCAGAAGGGCGTGCAGTTCGCCACCTTCCCCGAAACGGTCGTGCCTTATTACCCTTACTTTGCGGCTGTCCAGACGGGCATCGAGCTTCTGTCGGGCACCGAACATCTGCGCCTGCTCGAGCAGGCCGTGACCGTGCCTTCCTCCGCGACCGACGCGATCGGAGAAGCCGCGCGAAACGCCGGCATGGTTGTGTCCATTGGCGTCAATGAACGCGACGGCGGCACGCTGTACAACACACAATTGCTTTTCGATGCCGACGGCACGCTGATCCAGCGCCGCCGCAAGATCACGCCAACGCATTTCGAACGCATGATCTGGGGCCAGGGAGACGGCTCGGGCCTGCGTGCCGTCGATAGCGCAATCGGCCGAATCGGCCAACTCGCCTGCTTCGAGCACAACAACCCGCTCGCCCGCTACGCGATGATCGCCGACGGCGAGCAGATCCATTCGGCGATGTACCCGGGTTCGGCGTTTGGCGAGGGCTTCGCACAGCGGATGGAAATCAACATCCGCCAGCATGCGCTCGAGTCCGGCGCCTTCGTCGTCAACGCAACGGCGTGGCTCGACGCCGACCAGCAGGCGCAGATCATGAAGGACACCGGTTGTGGAATCGGTCCGATCTCGGGCGGCTGCTTCACGACGATCGTCTCTCCTGACGGCATGCTGATGGCCGAGCCGCTTCGTTCAGGCGAGGGCGAAGTCATCGTCGATCTCGACTTCACGCAGATCGACCGCCGCAAGATGCTGATGGACTCGGCCGGCCACTACAACCGCCCTGAACTGCTGAGCCTGATGATCGACCGTACGCCGACCGCGCATGTTCACGAACGCGCTTCGCGCCCAATGGCCGTCAACGACCAGGGTTCCGACGATCTGCGCACGCAGGCTGCGTGATCCCGCGAATCTCGAACTGCCCCTGTATCGAAGGAGAACTTGTTTTGAAAGCAATGATCAGGACCGGCTCCGCGAGCATCGTCGTTGCGGCGCTGATCACAACTGCTTCCCTCGGCTACGCACAGCCGTCTGCAACGGAGTCGCACGTCGCAACGCATGCGCGCAAGCCTGTGAGCGCAAAGAACGACGTATCAGACGGTACGCTGGTGAAGTCGCTGCCCGGATTCAGAAATGGCTATGCAACGGTGAACGGCGTGCGGTTGCACTATGTCGTCGGCGGCAAGGGCGAGCCGCTCGTATTGCTGCCCGGTTGGCCCGAAACGTGGTGGACCTTCCACAAGATCATGCCGACGCTTGCCGGGCATTACACCGTGATCGTGGTGGATCTTCGCGGTATGGGTGCATCGTCGAAACCTGCTGACGGCTATGACAAGAAGACGATGGCCGCCGATATCCATGAACTGACGCAATCGCTTGGCTACGACAAGGTTGCGATCGCGGGACACGACATCGGCTCGGCTGTGGCGTTCGCCTATGCGGAGAACTATCCGGAGGCCACCGACAAGCTGGTGATGATGGAGTTTCCGCATCCCGACGAGAGCCTGCAGACGTTCCCCCTTCTACCCGCACAAGGCGCATACGGTGACAGGCTCGGTTCGGCGCGCCCGAACCTGTGGTGGTTCGCATTCAACCAGGTCAGAGGTTTGCCGGAGAAGCTGCTGGCGGGTCGCGTCCGACTTGAACAGGACTGGCTCTTCCACTACTTTCTTGTGAATGAGAAAGCAGTCGACGCACGCGACCGCGCCGTGTACGAGCACGCCTATGACAGCGCCCCCGCGATCCGCGCAGGTAACGGCTGGTATCAGGCCTTCCCTCAGGACGTCAGCGACAACAAGGATTATGGCCAGTTGCAAATGCCCGTTCTCGTGATGGGCGGTCCCGCATACAAGTGGATGAAGATGGTCGTCGGACAAAAAGCGGTCAATATGAGCGCCGTCGACATAGAGAACAGCGGGCACTTTATCCAGGAGGAACAACCCGAGCTGGTCACGCAGACAATGCTCGGCTTTCTGCAAAACGCACGCGAATGATGACCTCATCATCGCGTTGATCATCGTATGCATACGTGCATTTTTATGCATAAGTGTGTATATGCATGCATAAATAACGTGAAGTCTCTGTTTGAAAGGT
>NZ_JBFRCH010000064.1:0-14601 GCF_040965635.1 Paraburkholderia phymatum | reverse complement strand
ATATGCGCCGACTGCGGCGCCAACGCCCCACGTCTTGTCCACTTTGGTATCCACCATAATTTGGTGGGTACCAAACTACCCAAAACCTCAATCAGCACGCTAGAACGGCCGCGGCGAGACGCTTACGGCCATTCCGAGGTATCTCGATAGCGCTGAGGGGGCCGATTTGATTGCCGAGCTTGCACGCGTTCATGGTCGGGAATGCGCGGGGGCGTTGTGGCGGAGAACGCGCGGCGCGAGTCGTACCCGGCGCTGCCCATGCCGCGCATGACCAAACACCTACATGCTCAATGGCGACAAGGATCCGCAGGAATCATCGCGTCGGTGAAGAACGGCCTGTATGCGGTGAACTTCGGCGGCGGCCAGGTCGACACCACGAACGGCAAGTTCGTGTTCTCGGAGTCCGAGGCGTACATGATCGAGAACGGCAAGATCATCTGCTCGGTGAAGGGCGCGACGCTGATCGGCAGCGGCCCGGAATCGGTGAAGTACGTGAGCATGATCGGCAACGACATGTCGCTCGACACGGGCGTCGGCGTATGCGGCAAGGAAGGCCAGAGCGTGCCGGTCGGCGTCGGCCAGCCGACCCTGCGGATCGACAAGATGACGGGCGGCGGCGTTGTTGCCTGAATACGTAGGAATTTCCATGCTGCCTACTGCAACGATTCAGGATCCAAAGGACTACAGCATCAACCGCCGATTCTTCCGGCGCTTCCTCGGATTGGCGCGTCCATATTGGACGCGACCGCGTGCGTGGCGTTCGTGGCTCGTGTTGGGCGCATGTACTGTCTTTTCGATCGTGGACACACACGGCACGGATGCTTTGTCCATCTTTGACCCGTTGTACGGCGGCCGCCCTGAACTCCGCCGTATATGCCTAGTTTGGTACCTTGAACATTGTTTTTTTCCTTCCTTCAGATCGAGTTTACACGCGATCCGCTGGAAGTCGAAATTTCGGGGGAAGCTCAGTCAGGCAGTGCGAAAGACGAGACTGCTTCGCGAAGGATGGCGACCTGATCCCTGAGCGAGTGCGCAGCCGCGGCGGCCTGCTCGACCAGTGCAGCATTCTGCTGGGTCACCTGGTCCATCTCTCCTATGGCACGGTTCACCTGTTCTATGCCTGCACTCTGTCCGCGAGACGCATGACTGATCTCTTCCAGGATTTTATTCACGCGCCCTACCGATGCGACGATTTCCGTCATCGTGGAGCCGGCGTTGGCGACGAGCGCAGCGCCTTCTTCGACGCTGACTGTCGACGTCCCAATTAGCGCCTTGATTTCCTTCGCCGCCGTTGCTGAGCGTTGCGCGAGGCTTCGCACTTCTGCCGCAACGACCGCGAAGCCGCGCCCCTGCTCACCCGCACGCGCAGCTTCGACGGCTGCGTTTAACGCGAGGATGTTGGTCTGGAATGCGATTCCGTCGATTACTCCAATGATGTCGCCGATCTGCCTTGAACTGTTCGTGATGTCGCCCATTTTACGGATCACGTCGTCGACGACGCTGCTGCCGCGGGTCGCAATGTCTGTGGCTTGGCTCGCCAGAATGGCGGCCATGACCGCGCTGTCGGCGTTGTGCTTCACATTCACGGTCATCTCGTCCATGCTCGATGCAGTCTGCGTTAACGCAGCCGCTTGTTCTTCCGTGCGTTGCGATAGATCCGTGTTGCCAGCTGCGATTTCGACTGCTCCGACATTGATATTCTCAGCACTGTCGGCCACTCGCGAGATGGCATCGATGAGACCTATCTGCATCACGTTCAGCGCACGCAACAAGCTCTCTCCTTCGCGATGCATGACCGGGATGGGAGTGGCAAGATCACCACGCGCCATGCGTTGTGTCGTCGCGACCGCCACTTCTAGGTCGCCGCCGAGAGAGTGCTTTATGCTTCGCAAGACGAGTAACATCACAACAGTGCAGGCGACTCCTAGGGCAACAGTGATTCCAATCCAGCGGACAATGTCGTTGAAGAACGCTTTTTGGACGTCATCCATGTACATGCCGGTGATGAGAATCCAATCCCAAGACTCGAAGCGAAGCGCGTAGCTGGTTTTTGGTACAGATGCCTCACTCCCCGGTTTGGTCCACAGATATTCGACGAACCCGCCTTTACTCTGGCTAGCCACGTTCGCCAAATCGACGAAGAGGTGCTTGCCAGCCTTGTCGGTGAAGTTTGACATGTTCTTGCCGACGAGTTCAGGCTTGAATGGGTGCATTAACGCCACCGACTGAGAATTGATCACAGTAAGGTATCCGTCGGTGCCATACCGAATCGACGAAAGCACTTCCAAGGCCTGCTTCTTCGCATCATCCTCCGAGATCGTATGCTGCTGCGAAAGCTGGTAATAATGGCTTACGATCGAGTTGGCTTCTTCGATTAGCAACGAAAGCTGTTCTTGACGATCCACGATCGTCGTCGATCGGTGTTGCCACGCGCCGAACAAGATAATCATGATGATGCCCACCCACAGGATGACGATCGTCGAGGTGAGTTTTCTGTTGAGAGTCATGGCGTAGGCCTCTTTTCCGTTTATTGGAGACACCCCTTCCTTCGCCATCGGATGCAGCGTCGGACTCGTCGGCTTGTTCGTCAATGTGGTCGTAAGCAAGTGCTTCCACGTCGCGGAGCTCTACCTCGTGCCGACTGCGCGGCCGACTCTACAGAGCTAACGAAAGTTACAAGGTATCGAACCGCACATCTTCAGCTTCGCTTACGACGCAGAACACGATCACTGATATCGGCCAATCTCTCAAAAAACTACCGTCATCCAATCCTGAATATTGCGTAAGGATTCGCCCAGTCACTGAAGTGTGCACCAAATAGTGCGCAATGCGTTGTACGAGCATGAAGAGAAAAACGATGCCAGAAAGCTGGATGGAGCCACGCAGGCGCACGTGAGGAAAATGATCGTGCAAGCGGTGCGTTGCGCGATGAGATGCAGACTGCGGCGGCGAACATTTACAGTGTGAGCCTGCGAGTGGTGAGCAAATGGCGATCCGGGGCGTCGAAAGTGGCGGGCCTCGCTCGCCAGCAATGGGCGGGATGGTGTCAACCAGCGCGTGAAGCTGGGTGACATCGTGGCGGTTGGCGCCGGTGAGAATTGCCGCGAGCGGGACGCTTCGGTAATGAGGTGGTGCTTTGAACCTGGTCGCGCACGGTCGGTGGGATTCGGTCCCGTTTTTGGCCTGCGCCCACCGCGCGGAAATCGACGACTACACGGGATCACTCAATCCGGTCGGCCTCGCGCAGCTTTGCGAGCAGGATCTCGTGCGGCCGTTCCTGATTGAGCAGTTCGTGTCGAGTGCACCATCTCATGGCTTCACAACTTTCGACGACTGCGCATCCGCTTCGAACGTCTTGCATTCATCCATGAAGCCTTCATGAAAAACGCCTGTTGCATCATCTGCTGGTGAAAACTGAAGAACTCATCTTCTTAACCCATGTTGGTTCAGATTCTGCCAGGCGCGAGGATATAAGGGATTACGAAATCCACTTGATATGAAAAACTAGGTAAAGCCTTTCCATAAAAAACTATAGCTCAAGTTGATGGGCACTGTTTTCGACCGACACTTGCGGTTTGTTGTGATTGTCGGATTTGAGACACGAAACGTTGGAGGCGAGCGCTGTTTTCATGTACATGCACGAGTTGGCGCACATTTTGCGTCTGGGAAGCGGTCAAGCGGACCATGGAGAGTGGGAAGTTACGTGCCTATTAACAGCTGAACGACGCGATCTGCTTCGACCGATGCAATCCCGTTGTCTTTTGTCAAACGCGCCAAACCACGAATGTTCTATGAAGAATGCCAGACTCATGGAACTAACGTAGCTTGGTATTGTTGGTGTTTAAAGGGATGCGCGCCACTTATGCGTGTTCATGCGGAGGTATTGGCCAAACGAGTTGTTGGAGTGATTCGTGGCGTTCGTGTATGCCAGTGCTACTCGCAGCAACAGTACGAAGAAGTCCGGTTTGAAAAACAAGAGTCACATTTTTGGCTTCAAGCATCCCTCGAATGCGTAGGTTATCGGATTTAAAAAAGCTAAGCGGATGTCACCAACTCTGTCATTTCCGCATTCGATGCATGTATCACATGCAAGGTGCGGGCTCTAAACTATTTTTCGAAGGAAATGAGAATGGAGACGCATGTCGATTTTATTTCGCCCGTTCCTGATAGCTTGGAGTTCGACAGGAACTACTACAAAAAATACGTTGACGCTAGTGGAATCCCGGTTGTCGCAGCGGCAGAAGTCGATAGTTTTGCGCTTCTTAAGGCAAAACGCATCATCGAGGTAATGGTATCAAAACATGACCCGATCCGGAGGCTGCTGGCAAATAACGTAAAGGGTTTTCTCATTATCCCAAAGAATAGAGAGATGACGACGCTTCCAGCGTATGTGGATATGGATAGACGATTCCCACTACCATGCGACGAAAAATGGGATAAAAGAGCACAGGGATGCGGCTGGATTTCTTGCCTTCCATATGTAAGTTGCAGTGAAGCGAATTTGCTCAAAGTAGGACGCCCTTTGGACAGATATCCACGTGAATCTATCTGTATCCATGAGTTCGCACATGCTGTCATGGACGCGGGCATACTTGTTCATGACCCAGGGTTTGATGACCGTTTGAATGCGTTGTATAAAGATGCGAAGGAGAAGTATCTGGGAAATTCATACGCCGGGCAAAATCCCGGCGAATATTGGGCAGTAGGGGTTCAGGCATGGTTCAATGCAGCAGATTGCGTTCATAAAGGCACGACACCAACGGATACTTTCGATAAACTACATAAAACCGATCCAAGTTTTGCTTGTGAAGTGGGTAAATGGTTTCCTTCGCCGTATGAATGTTCACCCGTTTACCCATAGATCTCTAATGCCTTTTCGTGGCGCGACGAGCCTTAATGCTCGCACATGAAGGCGAAAATTTTGATCAATGAAACGTGAATCCGGTCATGACGAAGGTGCTCTAGCGCCTGCATTAACCGTCTGACAAGGTCGTGATGCGAAGGGGGTGGTATGTTACATATTCGTTTGGTCCGCGCAATTTGGAAAACGATGATTGCCGAGCGCGGAATCGAGGTCGATCATTCGCACGTGAGTCGGTGAGTTATCAGGCTCGTGCTGCTGTTTGAAATGGCGTTTCGAAAACGCAAACGACCGCCAGCCTTCAACTGTCGAAGCTACTTTTCAATGGTGATTTATATTCATGGTAAATTCGCAGTCGGAAATGATATGGACGCCGTTGCACAATTCTGTGGATTCACGGGCCCGTGCACACCCGTAAGAACCATGGCGATGTATGGAAATTCACCACGCGCTGACACGCTAACCAAACGGATTCTCGACGACATGATGGCGCAAGATCGCATCACTATATGCGGGCGCTATGGTGATGGGGCTGCAATATCTGGGGCGACGAACAGCATCCTCTCGGCTTTATTCGGCGCACACCATGGGACGCTTTGATCGCGGGACACCCTCAATGGGAGACAGTGCTTGACATCAATGTGCTTGACCTGAACCAGGAGGAGGGTGGCCATATCCGGTGGGTTTTAGACGGATTCACGCTGATCTATCCGCGGTACGATCGCGCTTCGTCGTCGACAGACGATCCTGTGCACACCCCGGCCACGCGCGCAAGATGGTCGCAAAGATGCAGGCGCTCGGACACGACGAAGTCTGGTACGTGGAACACAGCGACGGTGGCCATGGCGCTGGCGTCGAACCGGAGGCGAAGGCTCGTGCTGCAGCGACCATTTTCGAGTTCCTTCGGGCGAAGGTCGGGACATCGTTACGGCCCATAGGAGCGGCCGCACTATAGAGCGCAGCCGGCTGTGTATCCGAATTGAGGCGCATCCGTCGCAGATGTGCAGCGAAGGTTGGTGACAGATCTATACACTAGTCCATTGAACCAATGAAATTGCACCGATCTAAAGGCGCATGGGCGTGAGCAGCCACAAAACCGACGCCGTTCAAACCGTTGTCGCAGATCACGTGAATCTCCCTTCTGGCAGGCTGTGCCGATATCACCTCGGTGAGGAACGCGACGAATTGGGCGCTGGTATGGCGTGGGGCAGTCTTGCCCAACACTTTGCCGGTGGCGACATTCAACGCAGCAAACAGGCTCAAGGGTCCCGTTGCGTTTGTATTCGAAGCCATGACTCTCCGCGCGCCCGGGCGAGAGCGGCAACATCCGGTCTTTGCGATCAAGCGCCTGAATGGCCGTTTTCTCGTCCACGCAGAACACCACCGCATGCATCGGCGGGTTCAGATACAGGCCGATTACATCGGCAGCCTTGGCCTCAAAGTCGGGATCGTTGGACACCATGTGGGTATCGAGACGATGCGGCCGAATGTCGTGCTTTCGCCAGATACGTTGCACCGTCATGAAGGGCACGCCCAACTGCGCGGCCAACTTGCGGCTGCTCCAGTGCGTCGAGCCATTGGCCGGTTTGCGTCGCAGCGTATAGTCGAGCACTCTCGCCTCAAGACGCGCCAGGTCACGGCGCGGCGCACGACCTGGGTGCCTGCCGTACAGGCCCGCAAGACGCTCACTGGCGAAGCGGGTTTGCCATGTCGTGATGAAACGCGAATCGCATCGCAACTCGTTCATGATCGCCCCGCGCGAGGCCCCTTCGTCGAGTAGCAGGTATTCCGATTCAACTCGACGCATCCGGTGCAATTCATCCGGTTCAATGGACTAGCTTATAGCAAGCCAATTGGCTTCACGGTTCTAGGTGCGGTTCAGCCCAACCTTGCTAACCAAAGTTAAAGGAGCTTCTTACGTGTGCCCAACGATCGAACTTTTCGGCAGTGCCTGCACTTGATACTCCAACGTCTCAACTCGCGCGGCGGAAAAAGCCACGTTTCGTGCGCGCGATCATCGGTATCGCCGTCGACGCTCGGCGTCCCGTTTTTTTCCGGCAACCGGATACCCTTGCGAACCCGGCTGCGCGGTAGTAACATGGCCGTGTTATTTCAGATGGCCATGTTAGTTAACGTGGCCGAGTGAAACATGAGCGATCGATACCTTTCTCTCGGAGCGGCTGACCGTCTGGCACGAAGCTCCCTGGATTCGCTGTTCGAAGGTAATGGCTGGCAGGTCGAGGAGGACCGTGAGACGGGTTGGATCGGAGATTTCGTTCTGACCGACCCTCACGGTCGGACGTATTACGCCGTATTGAAGACGTCGACGGAAGGGCGCTCCGACCGCGTGATACCACTTTTCTCGCAGGCTCTGTTGGAGGCACGCCTTCGATCGCAGCAAAATGGCGTCCGCCCGGCCGTTCTCATCTGGGTGGGAACCGCTTCGACGGCGCTCGTCAAAAAGCTCATGGATTTTCATCGCCAGTATGGGCAGGGTGAGCCCTTCGCCATACTGGCGGGCGAGCCGTTGTACGCTGACTTTCCCGGACTGGACCATGTGGCTGATGAACGTTCCGTTACCAGCGTGCGGCGCAGAAGCCATTCTGCGCCGCCGCTCGTGTTCTCGGATCTCGCCCAGTGGATGCTCAAACTCCTGCTCGCGGCAGACATCAGCCGTGAAGGGATGATCAACGCCCCGGGCAGGACCTACCTCACGGCGACCGACCTCGCGCGCGAAGCTCGTGTATCTGTCATGTCTGCCACACGCCTCATCAATGCCCTGAAAGAAGAGAATTTCATCGAGTCCGCGCCATACTTGCGAGTCGTGCAGCGACGCAAACTGGCACAACGATGGAAAGCCGCGTACCTGAAGCCAGCTGTGGGGCTGCCCATGAAATATCTCGCGCCAGGCGTGCCTGAGGATCAGCAACTGCGAAAGCTTCTCAAGCGGGAAGGGGAAGAGGTGACGCTTGGCCAGTTCGCTGCGGCGGACGCGCTTGGCGTGGGGCACGTACGTGGCTTCATAACAACCCTCTGGGTGCCCGACCTCGCAGCCGCCGAGCATTGGCGGGGCCTGCGACTCATGCATGACGGCGAGCGGGCCGATGTGGTTTTGCGGCAGCACCCGTATCCGCAATCGCTAGGCCGGGGGCGCGTGCTTCATGAGGGGAAGTGGGTGTCCGACATCATCCAGACATGGCTTGACGTATCAGCTGATCCGTCGCGCGGTGCCGAGCAGGCGGCCGAGTTCGAGCACGGCGTTCTGGCGAACGTAGTAGGAGCGCGCGCGTGAGCGATCTGACGGAATTCAGCACGCTCGCGCTAACCCTCGAACCCTGGCGCAAGCAGATCGTATTTGTCGGCGGCTGGGCGTTTCGGCTCTACCACTACGAGCCGCGCGCCTACACGGCCGACTATAATCCGATCTTCACGCAGGATGCAGACGTGGCCTACGCGGAGCGCGAGCTGCTCGAAGGCGATATCAAGCAGGCGCTGGTTGCGGCGGGGTTCACGGAAGAGCCCAACTTTACTGGTGACTACAAGCCGCCAGCAATGCGCTACACCATGGGCGGCGACGCGAAAGGTTTCTATGCGGAGTTTCTCACCCCTCTCACGAACAGCGGGAAGAAGCGCGACCGGCAAGGGAGATTGAAAGATGACGCGACCGAATTGAAGGCTGGAGTGGTCGCGCAAAAGCTTCGTTACCTCGAAGTGCTGCTGTACAAGCCTTGGGTTGTGACCATCCCCGAGGATGATTCCGGGTTGGGCGAGGCAGTGGAAGCCGTTCGCGTGCCGAACCCGGTAAGCTTCATGATCCAGAAGCTGCTGATCCGCAAGAAGAGAGACGAACAAAACAAACTCGCGCAGGATGTGGTGTACATCCACGACACCCTGCAGATCTTCTACGCGGCGATTGAGACCGACCTCGTCCCGATCTGGAAGGAGCTCGATGGCACGCTGCATCCCAACCAGCAGAAATCCGTTCGCAATGGCGTCAAAGAACTGTTTTGGGAGATGAACGACGTCATCCGCGCAGCTGCGGAAATTCGGGGCAACGATCCCGCCCAGCTGCTAAAGCTGTGCCAGGAAGGCTTCGAGGAAATTTTCGGCGAGGCTTAAAATCGTCATGGGTGACCGTCCCCGCCCAGTTGCGAGCGCACCCGTGAGGCGCGCATTTACGACGACTATGTCTTAAACATAGGCGCCACAGTCTCGCGACGCACCTGCTCGAACAAAAGGAGGATATCCGCGTGGTCCACGTGCTGCTCGGGCACAGGCATCGCCGAACGGCGCTTTTTCGCCGGTACCTGCTGAACGCTGATCTTCTTTGCCATGGTCGTGGTTGATTCACTCTCGAGTTAGGAGGCGCTTGCTATTCTGTTCATGGAGTGAGCAGGTGCATTCTGTGACGCGGCACGATTGCTGTGTCAGGAAAATGCCTTAAGACATGCACTGAAATGAACTTCCCGCAACGACGCCAGGCTCGGTGCATTCCGAGGGTGGCAGGCACTGCCGTTTTTTGTCCTCTCAGGTCGGCGAAAAGGTGAGGCTCTCCAGGAGTCGGGTCATCTAACTTCCACTCCTATCCCGGGTTGAATCAGCGTGCTCGCGACGCCGAGTGCCGGACGATCGGCTTTCACCGACGTCATCAACCACCCGTTACGGACATCCAGCTCGTAGGTCGGCCGCAGCTGGAGAGGTCGACACTAGCGTTTGCTCAATGCTGTGTGGCATAGTGCGGCCATCGCTATACCGAAGGGGGACAAATGGCAACGCTCGAAAAAGTGCAGGCACGAATCACAAAGCTTCAGGCGCAAGCTGATGCGCTCATCAGGAGTCAGTCGTCGACCGCCATCGCCAAGATTCGTGACCTGATGGAGAAGCATGGCCTGACCATCGCGGACATCGATGCACACTTAGGCAGCAAGAAACGCGGTCGTAAGCCAGGCGCCGCGGCGATCACCAAACCCACAGCTCCTGCGAGGTACCGCGATCCGAAGACGGGCGCTACCTGGACGGGACACGGCCGCGCTCCAGCATGGATTGCGAGTGCCAGGGACCGTACCAGGTTTCTGATTGACGACAGCGTCGCACAACCGGCTTCTATCGCCAGGAAGACGGCAAAACCCGGCAACTACGTGCGCGGACCCCAGGCTCCGAAATATCGCGATCCCAAAAGTGGCGCGACCTGGAGTGGGCGCGGTCGGGCACCGGCATGGCTGGCTGGAGCCAAGGATCGTTCGAAGTTTCTGATTGCTGGCGCGGAAGAGGGACTCCCGGCCTCGAAATCAGCTTCGGCCACGAAGGCAGCGGTGAAGAAAGCCGCGAGGAAAAAGCTGGTCGCAAAGAAGGGCAAGACAGTATTAGCTCAATCTGCGCCGGCGAAGAAGGCCGCAGTCAAAAATGCCGTGGCGAAGAAGTCTGTGACGAAGAAAGCGCCGGCGAAAAAGGCACCGCACAGTCCAGAGGCGGTTGCACTGACCAGCGACATGGCTTCGGAAGCGGTCTCGGCCTGATTTCCGCAATTCATATGTCGCAAAGTGTTTGGTATGAGCAGGACGTCTTCGTCCTGCTCGAACAGTTCGGGTTTCTTTAACGAGCGACTGTCGGCGCGTCGCCGCTTCCCTGACCGCCGAAAAAGATCCCTCTACCATCTGAATACAAGCAAAACAGGGCGGCCGCGTCGCCAAGTCATAGCCAACAGCCCGGAGCGTATATCACGGCTTGGTGTAGCATTCGAGCGCAAGGTCTTTCGAAACCACGCCTCATTCACCTGATGACCAGAACGATCCCGTTTGCAAGAATCACCCAGGCGGCAGGCACGCGCCGGAGCAAGGCAATGCTGTTACCGATGCCGCGCGCCGAGGTTGACCGTGTCTGTCTGCAGGTACACGTCGCGCTTGATGCCATGCGGCGGGGCAGCGGCAACGTCAATGCTGCACAGACGCTATGCCAGGTGATGATCCTGACTGGCCTGCTGGCCGAAGCGGGATATGGCGAGGCGACATTCGAACAGATGCGGGACGCTGAAAGCATTCTTTCCGCCGCTTTCGATCATGGTCGCAATTTCCATGTATGGGCACTCGACGAAGAAGGATTTCGGCAATTCGCCGTGATCGTCGCGACATACGACTATCAGATGCAGCGCGCGCCGCTCGCGATAATCACCGACGCGGGTGACCGTCTGGAGCGTTTCCGTGCTGGTAAATCGTTCGACCAGATGGCGCGCAGGCACGCGTAACCGACTTCTACGACGCAGCACGTCCGTATCTGTCTCGATCTGGCTTCAACCCGTTGCGGGTTTTTTGTTTTCGAGCCGCCGGTATACTGCACGGCTCGACCCCTACGAGAAATGCTTGTTCATGAAGGGAAGAATCGCTGATGGTGAAGCCCGCGACCGACTGATCGTCCGGATCCGCCGCAGGATGGAAGAAATTCGGCAGCACCCCGGAAGCGCTCGCCGAATCGACCCAGCACGATAAAGACCATCCACCGCTGTATCGCGACGCGCGCGACAACGAATGGAAGAACGGCCTCGGCGACATGCCAGACTGGCTGCGCACCGCGCAGAACGCCGGAGTCGGCGCCTTCTTCCAGATCGAAACACAAGCACACGAGCCAGCCTTGGTCGAAAGCCAGACCGTCTCAGAGCAGAAAGGTGAACGTCGCCAGCTCGGAGAGTTGCGTTGCCCGAGGGCCGCGTGGTCGTACTATCCAATACGGAAACCATGTCCGAAGAGTCGCACAACATTGACTCGCCAGACGCAAGTGGACCACGGCCTTCAGCCACCGCTTCCATCGCGGTTGCCCGGCAAGTGTATGGTCAATGTGGCGCGGCGCAGCAGCGATGCCAAAGCAACGATGCCAAGCTCCGCCCGCTCGATCCGAACGGCCGGGTAGGCGGGTTCACCGCAACGCTTCCAGACGGCGCTGGCAACGGATGGATCGGGCGAGACCTGGTCCACGGCGTGCGTTTGGCGAGAATGTTCAGGTCTGCGGGCGGCGAGGGCAGGCCTTGCCCCGCCGATGCAACAACAGGTTCAACCATGCTGTTATTTTATCTGTCCGCTGTGGGCGAACAGGGTTCGTAATTATGCTCTGCAGAGCATAAATTACCTTGCGGTTACCCTTGAACGAAAGGCGCGCGAGAGCGGGCTGCGCGTCGCCGACAGCAGCGCAGTACGATATTCTGCCTGTGATCGCCCCCGGAGGGCACCCAAACTCCTCCGGGTTTGGGCAGTTCAAACTCCTCCACCTGAGAACCCCCGGCTGAGCTTTTGAGCGGGCGGCTAACGATGTTGCAGGACGTCTATTTTCTTCTCCTTCGAACAAGAAGGAGATCAGGGAGTGAACGTCTTGAAGCAACATCTGCAAAGCGCGATATTCACGTTGCTCGAACGCGAGGTGAGCCAACGCAGGATCCATGAGCTCACGGGCGTTGATCGCAAGACGATCCGTCGCTACCAGGCGATCTTCGAGTCCCAGCGTGCAGCGACAGCAAATTCCCCCACGGTGCCCGCCGGCCCGGTACAGCCGGTGGGCGCGCAAACTCCTCCACCTCAAACTCCTCCACCCCCGCGCCCACCGGCTTCTGATGCTGCCGCGCCAGCCAAACCCTTCAATTTCGCCCGCTCGGCGAGCGAACCCCATCGCGAGTGGATCGAGCAGCAGGTGCGCCTGAGGCGCAACGCCCAGGCCATTTACCAGGATCTGGTCGACCAGTTCGGCTTTACCGCCAGTTACGACAGCGTCAAGCGTTTCGTGCGCGCCCTTCGTCACGTCGAACCCGAGCAGTTTGACCGCCTCGAGTTCGCGCCCGGCGAAGAAGCCCAGGTTGATTACGGCGAAGGCGCGCTTACGCGCGATCCGAAGACGGGCCGCTTCCGGCGCCCACGGCTGTTCGTGATGACACTGCGATACTCACGGCGCAGCTTCCGGCGCGTGGTCTGGAAGTCGAGCAAACAGGTCTGGGCACAACTGCACGAAGAAGCCTTCCGGTACTTCGGTGGCACATGCGAGAAATCACCAGCTGGTGATTTGCTGACTAATCAGCAGGTTCAGGTAATCCGCAGGAGCGCGGCGGAGCCGGCACCGTTGCTGGCATCAGGTCGCCGGCTCCTTCACATTATGCAGGGCTCAAAGTGAATCAAGCCACGCAAGCAGATCATCGTCGCGTTTCCATCGCGGTGGTCTCTTTCTCTTCGAGGTCGGTTCGAGACGCTCGAGTGCCGCGCGCTTCGTAGCGAGATTCGCCTGGGCATAGTGATTGGTCGTGTCCAGGCTCACGTGGCCGAGCCAGCTGCGGATCACGGTGACGTCTACGCCCACTGCCACGAGGTGGACGGCGGCCGCGTGCCGGAAACTGTGCGGAGAAACGCGCTTCAAAGACAAGGTAGGGACGGTCTTTGCGGCCGCCTGAACGTACTGTGCGAGCTTATAGCGCACTCCGGACGCTCCCAGAGGTACGCCATAGCGATTGACAAAAATGGGATCGTTGCCCGCACGCGGTTGCCGCTTGAGTAGTGCCTTAAGCACGAGAATGGTTTCTGGCCATAGAGGACAAACCCGCTCTTTTTTACCCTTGCCGACCAATCGCACGTAAGACGGCGGATCAAAGCGGATACGTTGTGGGCTAACATCGAGCGCTTCCTGGATTCGTGCGCCGGTGTTGTAGAGAAAACAAAGCAGCGCGTGATCGCGTAGACCCTCAAGACTTGTGCGATCCGGCTGCAGCATAATGGCATCAACTTCGTCTGGCTCAAGATAGATTGGCGCGCGAACGGCTTCACGTTTGGTTGGAATCCGCAGCACTTCGGCGCACTGCGCTGCGTATATGGGCTCCCGTTCAGCGACAAAAGAGAAGAAGCTGTGCAGCGCGGCGAGTCGGCAGTTTCGAGTGCCGATCGTGACCTTGCGCGCTTGCTCGCATTGCTGCAAGAAGGCTCCTACCATGGCTGCGGTAAGGTCGCCGAGCACGAGTGCGGCTACGGACCGTTTGCGCCTCGTAGCCGAAAACCGCAGGAATAGTCTCCAGGTATCGCGATAGGATCGCACCGTATGTGCTGAGAGATTGCGCTGCTCCAGCATGTGTGTGTAAAAAAATTCCTGGAGCAATCTGGGCAAAGGATCAATGGGTCTCATTGTCCACTCCTTCGGCGACGTGCAGGCTGTGCGCGCCGAAAGCACGGAAGCGCGCGCCTGCCAGTTGCAGCAGTTCATCGGTGATGGTCAAATAGGCGAGAGTCGAGTTAATGTCCTTGTGGCCGAGATACGTGGCAAGATAAGGAAGGCGAGCCTGAGGGTTGATCCCCTCGCGGTACCACTCAAGCATTCGATTTGCGACGAATGTGTGCCGAATATCATGAATGCGTGGCCCGAGCCCGCCTCTGTCAGGCTTTACACCAGAGAGGCGCAGGACACGTATCAGAAGCTTCTCGGTCATCACATAAGAGTAGCGCCCGGCCCGTTGCTGATGCCAGAAAAGCCCTGTCTCTGCCTGCTGTGGGCCGCCCGCCAGTCGCCGAGCATGTAGGTAGTCGCGCAGTGCAGCCACGACACTGTTGGGAACCGGCAATGTCCTCGATTTGCAGCTACGCCGCTAGCGGCGTAGTCACAACTATGCCGCCTTGTAAACTATGCTCGATCCAGACAGAATGAGTCTCAAATTCAAGCACAACGAACAAAACATGATCGGCATAGTCTAATTGACATTGGACTCGCTTTCGCGAGAGGCGCAGGTC
>NZ_JBFRCH010000063.1:0-17840 GCF_040965635.1 Paraburkholderia phymatum | reverse complement strand
GGGGCACTGCGGCTCGCAGGCCGAGCAGCCGGTGCACGTCGACGCAATGATCTTCAGGGCCATGCGACACTCCTTGCAATGATGATCGGTGTACGCCCGGTGAGACAGGCATGACTATCCTGCCTGCTGCCTAGGCGGCGGCAGGCGCGCTTCGCCGGTGCACCCAAGCGCGTTATCTGTACGACGCCGCTACAGGCAGTCGAGGGCAGCATGCTGTCGCTCACGCTATCCATCCATAGATGGCTCGTAGCAACCGACGGCGGTTGCGCAGTAGGCAGGAGCGAGATCCGTGCCACTCGCGCGCGGTGGCCTATGGCGCAAGTGCAGCGAACTCTTAGTTCATCTTGTCTCGCTACGCCGACATTCAAACCCGACAACTGGAGCCAGGCCTGTCGCTGTTACGACAAAACGAGATGACTGCCCGGCACAGAGAACTTGGCTTCAGGTTCATCGAGCGTGACGTATCCCGCGCGCTGCGCCGCGCGATGAAACAACCCGGCACGCCCGGCGTGCAGACGGCAGTCCGCGACGCTAGGCGGTGGAATCACTCGGCGGTAACGGTGAAGTTCTTGGACGCGAAACTCAGGCCGCCCGGCGATGACGTGATCTCGAAGCCATACTGGAGTTCGCCGATCATAACGTCGTCGAAATAGTTAAGTGACTTCAGGTACTTCATGATCGCGAGTACATCGATCGTCGTGTCGTTGGTCTTAGTTGTGCGCACGAACGAATAAACCGGGTTGCTACCGTTGCTGCCCACGTAGACGTTCCAAGTCCCACCGGCTAGCGAGACGTTGCTGTGCAGCGGTATCGCGCAGCCAGCGGACGTCCAGTTATAGGAGATCGGCTTGACATTACCGCAACCCTCCGAGGTTCCAGTGTAGTTCAGCCAGACCATAATCTCGTGCGCATTGTTGCTAGCCCATATATCGAGGGTCGATTCCCATGCACCGCCGGAAGGCGTAGTAGCCGATACCGCCGCGGTCAGCGTGTTCAGCGAACTGATGGTCTTGTTGATCAAGTAACCGATGTGCGGATAGGATTTGATGCCGCTGGTGTTGGGCTGATCTGAAGTTACGCCCCAGTCGAGGTTCGTGTTGGCCCAGATGCTCTGCGCACCCGCTTCCACATTGCGGCAGGGAGACCAGACGTCGTTGTTGAGGGTGTAGCTGCCGTAGATCCACGAGGCGAATAGATTGGTCGAGAAGCAGGACGAGGTTTCGGGGGAAGATGCAGACCAAGTCGCGGCCTGCGCGCTGCTGACGCCAAGCATCAGTGTGGCGGTGGCGGCGTAGCTTGCTAGGATCGAGATTCGGGGCATGGTATTGCTGCCTCCTGTCAAGTGGATGGATCTGTCGGAATCAGTGGGGGCGAGCGGCTTAAGCAGCAATCCAATCCAAATAGAAACACTGCGTGGGAGAAAGTTTTCGTGACGCTGTTGTCCACATCTCCCCCGCGACCATGTGAGCCACTGAATGCAATCGAGCAGGACGCAAGCACAGCAGACATTCCTGAATTCAAACATCGCCGCTGACGCCGCGCGATCGAGCGGCGCATCCTGTTCGCACGAACTTGACTTCCTGCGCAGCCGTATCGATTTCTGTTGCAGGTCCATTGGAATAAGGCGGCGGCACGGCAGCATTTTGAAAAATAAATCGCCCAGAATGGCGAGCTCGGAACGAATGGTATGCCCGGCCTTGCCGACTGTGTGATACTGATCCTTCCTTTGGCTCTTGGTTCTGGTATAGATCTCACTGACGCACCAACCCCGGCCGAAAGTGCGTTGGTGATAAAACGCTTCTCCCGCAACGGCAGCAACTTACTGTAAGCGCCCAACGATGCACGGTTAACCGATCCACTGAGACGCCTCGCCCCCATCAATTCTTCGAAGTTTCGCTGGCACCCAGCGCACGCACGCCTGGATCACATCAAGCGGGGCGGGACACGCCCGCCCAGTGCATCTTCGTCGAGTTTTCAGCTATACATCCTTCTGTGTTCGACAATCTGATTCTCAGCGTAAACCTTTGCAGCGCTCAATCCCAGCCTCAACTCTGCCGTACACCGGCGCCAGCACTAGCCTTGCACCAGCGGCTACGATCAAACGGAAACATAACGTAGTCAATCACGGTGAGCGGTTCAGACTGGTCTCGAAGACCAACTTCCGGCCACTCATCCCTTTTCGGCCAGTACGCTGTACGAAAAACCGTGTCCCAGATAGTCGTGAAGAACCCGTAGTTTCGGCGTCGGTGATGCAGTTCCAACGAGTGGTGAATACGGTGGAATTTATTGTCGCCGATGACGTATCGAAGCGGACCAAGATTGATGCGGGTGCTAGAGTGCGAAAGATGCGCCTGAAAGGCAATCAGTGTCATCGCAACAGCGGGCACCACGCCAGATTCAAAGTGAATCAGCGTGAGTGGTAGTGCCACAAACACTGCATAAATAAGCGGTTCGGAAACGTGATGATTGCAATTCCACGCTGTCAGCTCGCGAATCGAGTGATGAGTAGCGTGCATGCGCCACATGAATGGAATAGCATGCTGAGCTCGATGCATCCAGTAGTAAAAAAAGTCGCCGGCGATCGCCACCATGACTCCAGAAAGGACGGCCAAGCCCACGTTAATGATTGCGTTGTCTGAGTGAATCAATGTCGCGAAATTGACCGTTAGGAGCGGCTCGACGCCTAACCATTCCAAACCGACGGCGTAGCCGTGCCAGACTACGGCACCGAGCCCAATGCGAATGATCCAATTCCGCACGCCGCGAACGTAAGACGCAAAACTGTATCGATAAGCCGGAAAGATCAACTCAAGCACGACGCACAATGAAGCGAAGATCGCAACGAGCCTAAACGATTTCACAAAAAACTCGGCCATCTGATTAACATCGAGAATATGCATCTGTTTCGCTCCGAGAAAATCGACCGAACGTGCCGCCTCGGTCGGCGCAATTCTTGCGTCGACACAGCCGACTTTCTTCACCGAGGATCACCGGCACAACGGTTATTGATCTTCAGCGCGGCCTGGTAAGTCCGGTTCGGCGTCGAGATCCGCACCCGGTAAGGCCATACAAATTTTATCTTCACGCCGCATTCATACGGTCACCGTGAATTACCGTGCCGTCAGAACGGTGCGTGACCTACTATGCGGCATTTCCAAAAATTCCGAAAATCGATTGTTTGGATAGGAACCATTTGATCTTTAAATGGTTAACGCTACTCCATGACGGAGTATGCTACTGACTTTCAATGGGCTTGACCAACTGTGGATGGCGTAAACACACACGTCTAGACATCCTAATTATTGATTACAGTGTGATAGCGACGCAGCCATTCCACAGGCGACATATAGCGATGCGCCATCTACGCGCCCGACGCCTTTCCGCGTGCATCTGTCGTCTAATCCAGCGAAAAATGTCGCCGATTCAAGGGAAAGCAAGCGCGAAAGGCATACCTGTGCGCACCCGTCGCAAAACCCGCAACTTCGCGCTCGCGCCTACATGTTGGCCGATGGATGTTCTCCTCGCGGCGTCCATACGTGCGACTGCTCCGAGGAAGATTTTCATCACGTGGGCTCGTTCTGGAAGGGCTGCTTTCGTCTTCCGGATAGCTCCGCAGTCTGAATCGGCGCCAATCCTGCGCGGCACCGGGGTTTGCTCGCAACATCAGTCGGTGTGAGTGCCTAGCGATTTTGAGGCACCGATTGCCAGCTAGCGTGTCGTAATGCAAAGCGTCAAAGAAGCTCCAATAGCCTGGTACGAGTATCAATATTATTTGTTTGATATGGGTCCGGTGCTTTTGATATGGTCACATTCACCGTGACTTCAATGAATGGAATTTTTTGGCGGCATGCTGTATAGGCTTCGACTACGGAATAGATCAGTATCCGATCTTTGCGAACGAAGGCCGCTGCAGCATTCACATCAACCATCGTTCCCTAGGCGGATGCATTGTCACAACGGAGACAATCCATGAAGAACCGTGTCGAATTTTCACAAAGTTCATCGCCGACTGTTGACCTGCTGTATGACTACGCTCCCTTCCTCCAACTTTCAGAGTCTGAAGGAGGAATTGGCTACTTTCCGTCCGGTATCCCCACTCCCCGAGTTGCCATCGTTGGAGCCGGTATCAGCGGCCTTGTGGCTGCCACAGAACTATTGCGAGCAGGTGTAAGCGACATTACATTATTTGAGGCTCGCGATCGCATTGGAGGAAGAATTTGGTCCCAAACATTTGATCCAAAGCATCCACATCTTATTGCTGAAATGGGCGCAATGCGATTTCCTCCTAGTGCGACCGGCCTTTTTCACTATCTAAACAAACATAACATCTGCACGACAGCGTCTTTCCCTGACCCAGGAGTGGTCGATACCGCACTGCATTATCGCGGCGCTCGTCATGTTTGGCCTGCGGGAGACCCTCCACCGCCATTATTCAGACGCGTTCATGCAGGCTGGACAGCCTTATTACGTCACGGGTGTGTGCTAAACGGCGTCTCTCTCGTAGCGCCAACAAAAATTACGGCCATGTTGAGGTCACATCAACTCGAAGAAGCACGTACAGCATGGCAGGCCTGGCTCGACGCATTTCGGGACAGTTCGTTTTATTCCGCCATTGTGACGATTTTCACTGGGCCGAATCCACCCGGCAGCGTCCCATGGAAGAGACCTGACGACTTCGAGCTGTTCGGCTCTTTAGGGATAGGTTCCGGCGGCTTTCTGCCTGTCTATCAAGCGGGATTCACTGAGATCCTGCGTCTCGTCATTAACGGCTATCTCGATGATCAGCGCCTGATCTCGAGCGGAACTGCCACATTGGTTGAACGGCTGGCCGAACAGGAGATCGGAGGAAGCACTGTTAGCGAACGGGTTCGCTTTAGCAACGTGGGGCGTATCTACAAAGAGGATGGGAAGATAAAACTCTTAACGGATAGAGATGGGATAGTGGGCGTCGACCGCGTAATCGTTACCAGCAACAACAGAGCAATGCAAATCGCTCACTGTCTGACAGACGACGAAACGTTTCTAAGCCGCGACGTATCCCGAGCCGTGCGGGAAACACATCTCACAGGGTCGTCAAAACTGTTTATGCTGACCCGCGAGAAATTCTGGATGACAAACGGGCTGCCAGTCGCCATCCAGTCGGATGGTTTCGCCCGGGGCGTATATTGTCTCGATTACGAACCTGATAACTCAGATGGGCCGGGCGTGGTTTTACTCAGTTACACGTGGGAAGACGACGCCCACAAGCTGCTCAGCGTCGCCGACAAAAAGCAGCGGTGTGATCGCTTTGTTGAGGAACTTGCAACATTCCATCCAGAACTTGCGCGTCACTTGGTTCCGGCCGGCGATGATTATGATACTAGTGTCCTTCACCACGACTGGCTGACCGACCCGCACTCCTCCGGAGCGTTTAAGCTCAACTATCCCGGCGAGGATGTCTATTCACAACGACTCTTCTTTCAGTACAAGACCGCAAATGATCCCTCAAGGGATACCGGCCTCTATCTGGCTGGATGTGGCTGTTCTTTCACCGGAGGATGGATTGAGGGAGCTGTGCAGACGGCTGTGAACAGTGCATGCGCCGTGATACGCAGCACAGGAGGGAAGCTTCTGCCGGGTAACCCGCTTGACGAAGTACGCATCGCTTACCGTTACTGATACCGCACGTTCCCAGGCATTTGAGGCCCTATGCATTTTGAAAACACACTGCAATCACTCTGCGATCGCATACGGACTGGTGCACTGTCAGCAACTGAAATACGGGAGCGCATACTTGGCGCGGATGTACGTGCGGCAACGCTCAACTGCTTCATTCGTACATGCGACGCAGAGACGTACTTTGCTAGAGCAAACGACGCTTTAAAAGGTGCACCACTATTTGGCATTCCTTTTTCATTAAAGGATAATATTTGTGTTAAAGGTCTCCCTGTCACTGCGGGAACACCGGGAATGGAAGATTGTATTGCCAAGCACGATGCTTCTATCGTCAGGAAGCTGAAATCGCTCGGCGCTGTCGTCGCCGGCAAGAACAATATGCATGAACTTAGCTTTGGCATCACATCGGTCAACCCTCAATGGGGGACTGTGGTGAATCCAGCAGCTCCCGAGCATCTGGCCGGAGGCAGCAGTGGCGGTTGCGCTGCGGCTGTGGCAGCCGGCATCGTTCCCATCGCAATCGGGACGGACACCGGCGGCTCGGTAAGGATACCGGCCGCCTTCTGTGGCATTACCGGCTTTAGGCCCACAAGCGGTCGGTGGTCTTCAGCCGGCATCATCCCCGTTTCTCGAACCAAGGATTCCCCGGGCCTGCTGACGAAGACAGCAAAAGATGCGCAGTTTCTATATGAGTTGCTGTCCCCGGAAGATCGGCTTCCGACAAAAATGAAAAGTACCCGACGCCGAATCGGCCTTCCGGCGTCGATGTGGACGGAACTGGACGATGATGTCCGAAAGTACTGCGGGCACGCCGTCAGACGACTGACTCGTGCAGGTTTCCAGTGCATCGATCTGGATGATTCGGCTGTTGCCGGGCTAAACAAGGTCGGAACGTTTACCGTTCCGATTTATGAATTTTTCACGGACTTCCCGCGGGCATTGCTTTCGCTGGGGTGGGCAAACAGGATAAATACCGTGTTCGATAACATTCGTGACACTGATGTCCGCGATATCATTCACACCAATCTGGCCGGAAAGCTTATCTCCTCCCGAGACTATTCATCAGCTATCCAGAGTATAGCCGCCTTACGCATGGAAATGAATACGTTGTTTAACAACTGGGACATCGATTTTCTCGCTTACCCAACCGTTCCGCGTTCCGTACCGCGTCTGATCGATGCCGGGCGGCCTGGACTATTTGCGGACGTGATTCGCAACACTGATTTGGCGAGCAACGCCGCGATGCCTTCCATCACCCTTCCTGTCGCGCCCAATAAGTCACTGCCGGTGGGATTGAGTCTGGACGCTGCGCGAGGTCAAGATCGCCGCCTTCTGGCCGCGGCAACATGTATTGAAGAAATTCTGATTTCGTAAAAGTGGGCTACCGTATAGCACCGCTCAGAGCAACAGCGCCAGCAGTAGCTGGTCTCACACGCACTGCCGGGAGGGGCAAACGTAAATGCAAATTTCCCTGAAGCGGATAAATGCGCTCTTTGACCCTAGCAGTTTTGTTGATCACCACCAGGATGAGAGGGGTCATTTCATCTGCGGTGAAGGATTGGTAAATTCAGTAAGGACGTTTCTGGTCATGAATCGCGGGCAAGACTGTGAGTTCCGAGGAAGTGGCCAGTGGCGCACTGCCCGCCAAATCATAAGCACGGTAAGTCAGGCTCAGAATAACGGTGCCCCGCTGATCTACATTCAGGATCAGTCTGGAGGGACAGGCAGTTTCGACACGGCAAAGGTGCTTTCGCGAGACATGTCCAGACTGCTTTTGTCTCCCTCGGGAATGGGTCGGGTAAGCGCATCTATCGCGGAATTCTCAGAAACTAATCTGCTGATTTCCGCCATACTCGGTCCTACTTCAGGCCCACTTGCTTTACCGCTGATGCTCGCAGATTTGGTACTGATGACTAAGAATGGCGCTTTATGTATGGGTCGGCCGGATATGGTGAAGGCCATGCTGGCGCAGGAGTCCGACCTCTATTCACTAGGCGGAACAAACGTTCACAGCAAGGACTCAGGCTCGGTTCAACTGGTATTTGATGACGAAGGAAGCTTGTTCCGATGCTTAAAAAAATTGGTTAATGATATTTTTAAAGGCAACTCACGCAGTGTTTTTGAATATCAAGATCCCGATCCGATCGATTTTGAAAAATTGATTCCATCGAATCACCGAACACCATATGACATGCATGATTTGCTATATTCTTTTATCGATAAAGGCAGCCTGACCGAAATAAGCGCACTATACGCACAGGAGGTATTGACCGGCTATGCAACCATCAGAAGGAATCTGATCGCGGTTATCGCCAACAACCCTCGACACAACGGAGGCATAATTCATCGGAAATCTGCGTCTAAAATGGTCAAAATGATAAACATTGCCGCAAAAACAAAAACTCCGATTATATTTGTTGCAGATGTCCCCGGATTCATGATAGGCAAAGAAGCGGAACGTAGCGGCATATTCTCGGCGGCAGCAGAATTGTTTCGATCGCATATTCAATGTAAGGTGCCGAAGTTACTCCTCGTTGCGCGAAAAGCTTACACAGGCGGTGTTTACGCCATGTGTGGACCCGGGTTCGACCCGGTAGCAGTGCTGGCATATCCGCATGCGCACATTGGCGTTTTCAGTCCGGATACGATGAACAAGGTTTTATCTAGCCTTGATGAGGACGCCAGGACCACGGTGCAAACACTATCCAAAGAAATTGAAGATCCAAGGTTATTAAAAATTAGCGGACTGATCACTGACGTTATTAAGATAGAACAAACAAGGGACCAAATAACTAAATATTTATTTCCCAGCAGATGACCGGTCTCGTATTTTCCCGGTCGTTTGCTTTCAAAAGCGTCAAGATTTAAAATTACGTGCTCAAATTACAAGGCACTGGGCGCGATGCACTTCGAATATTTTTCATCAAAACGGCCAAGATTGGCGGACTTGCCGATACCTGATTCTCAGAATATTAGAAGCGTTTGAGCCATTCACGATCGTTACACCAATCATGTCCTCGGCTTCGTGGCAGCATTCCTTCGCTGTTTTTGGTGCAATCATTGCATCACACAGCGCACCGGAAGATGCTTTGGACCACCGACGAAGTTGGACGCGATGAATTCAATTTCCCCCGCCGGCTCGACAAGCCGCAACCTCGGGATCAGTTCCTCAAACAGGATGCGCATCTCCATGTTTGCGAGATGCTGACCAAGGCACACGTGAGCGCCAACGCCGAATGCGAGATGCCGGTTCGGTTTGCGGTCGATATTGAAATTGAACGGCTCAGGAAAGACTTCCTCGTCACAATTTGCTGAACCGTAGCAGAGCATCAGCCAATCGCCCTTTCGGATTGTTCGTCCTCGGACGTCGGTGTCGGCAGTTGCCGTACGCATGAAATGTCGCACTGGCGATGCGTAACGAAGGGTTTCGTCGATAAACTGCGGAATCAGCGAATGGTCCGCCTGAAGTCGCGGCAGCAGCTCAGGGAAGCGACTCAACGCCCACATCGCGACTGAGGTGGACGATGAAACCGTATCGTGCCCCGCCGCGGCGATGATCACGTAATAGCCAAGAAGGGTTGCTTCATCGATAGGCTGGCCGTTGACCACCGCGTTGGCTAGTACGCTCGCGATATCGTTACGCGCGTTCGCCCGACGGTCTTCGGTGAGGCGCTTGAAGTAGTCCTTGAAGTCGGCCACAACGGACAGCAGGGCCTTGCCCATTGCGCTGCTTGAGCCGCCTTGGCGCTGCATCTCGCGCTTGTATTCCGCATCCTCGCTTCCGAACATCTCATGAGTCAGCGTCAAAAGCCGCAGCGAATCCTCCTGCGGAACTCCGAGAATATCCATGATCACGTTCAGCGGGTAGTGGGATGCAACGTCGTTCGCAAAATCGATCACTTGCCCACTTTGCTGCAGCAGTTTCGCGGTCATCGCACGTGCCAGCGATCGAATGCGGCCGTCAAGCTTGATGATGCTGTTCGGCATGAACCATGACTGTGTCAGCGCACGTAGATTCTTGTGCTCGTCCCCATCGACATGCACAAGCGAGCGGACAATGTTCGGACTACCAGTTGCGGAAATAACATGCTCGATCGACGCTTTCGGCCGGCAGACGACAGAATACTCGCCGTTGCAAAACGAGACGGTATCTCGTGAAATCATGGAGACGTCGGCGTGTTTCGTGACCACCCAGAACGGATCATGCCCGTCCGCCATTGCACGCCCGACAGGGTTGTTAGCGCGCGCCCAAGCATACGTTTCATGGAGACGATCAGGGTTGGTATAGTAATGCGGATCAACCAGATGGTTTGCCATGTCTTTTGGCAGGTCGAAATTTGACATGTTTATGACGGTAGGACGGTTTAAAATGCGTCGTGAAATCGACGTGGCCTATAACCACACGCAAAAAGCACTGAAGTTGTTGGGACAGAATTGCGTTCGCCCGATCGTCCCGCGAAACTTTCCGAGACCGGGACCAATACGCCGTAATGCACGCACTTCACGGCCACCACTTGCTGCGACGTTCGCGCAGTCGATGATCACGCGTGCCCCGAATGATGACCTGGATGCGCGTAGAGTATCGTGAGCTTGTCAAGTAGCTGGCTCGGCGCGCCGCGGACGGTGCAATTGCGTCGATATCTGCGCCGATTTCGCGGGCTTCGTGCTCTTTCATTCGATTATGTTATCGATAGTATTCCTCTTGACTTTTGCAGTGAATACACAAATTCTCACTTTGCGCGTTCACCGTTTTGGGTAAAGATCATAAGTGAAAATCTTACGCTTTCTTGCGATCATGAAGGCAACGACCGTAAGCTGATTAAGGTATTCGCCCCTGCTCTCAGGCCGAGGGAACCGAGCGTAGCGAATGCGGCCGACAATATGTCGGTGAGTTGCTTTGCGCGAAGGAACTGGCCATACAGCGATGCGGTCGACCTATCGATCATGACATAAGTGTACCGTTGCACCTTTCATCGCAAAAGAGCTTGCAAATAGGCGGCATGATTGAAATCAATGGCGTCGCGCGGCACCGAGCTTGACTGTGACAGTGAAATCAATTTTTGCCAGCATCGGCTCGGGGTCGATACACCAGAGCAAAGAGAAAGTCTTTACGGTTGTGGCGGAAGACACTGGAACGCATCGACCCGGGCTGTGTCGCGATAAGGCGGTCGAGACGAGCATAAGCGCGTCGTGTGTGACGTTTGCGATGTTTCGCGCATGTAAGGGCCAACAGTGAAAGCGCGCTCATAGTAACAGATAGCTTCCGGAAGACCGCCGGAGTCTGCAAATAGATGGAGAGACACGGGTTGCGTGGGCAACTTTTCGGCCACGTTCCAGGGCAGCAGGTCGTCGATGCGATTGCTTTGTGGTCGGCGATGTGAGCCAGAACGTTCTGAGCGTAAAACCTGTCAGCCGTTGGCGCATAACGCGTCAGGCCGCCTCCGCACAATTGACTGACCCGACACTCGCCCTACAGTTGGGGATTGGCTAGAAAAAACGTTTCAAAAAAAGTTTGAACTTAATCTTCTCGCCGCACTGGCTGATCTAATGGCTCAGCGCACCGTAACGATGGCTGAACGCGCAGTAAGTCACCAGTGCTTTTTCGCTCTAGCTCGCAGGCACTTATCCGACAGATGCACAGGGACTCTCTGTCGGTGTTGCAACAAAGCGCACAAACGCCTTCCACGAGAAGAGCCACACTTATACGATTGCACCCACCGGCGTCGTTACATTGGCAAGAGCGGTTGGGCAACATGGCCAGCTGGCAAAGAACAGCTCGCTTTATCGCGGCCGCCGGTCCCGACGATCGTCATCAGTTGCGCCCATGCGCCGGGTACCACCGAGCTCACGGTCAACAATGACGATCTGCTGCGTCATGCCAGGAAGCCACCATCGAACAGAAGCTCGCCCACTGCGCCGGGGAACGTGTACTGGAGCCCTTGTTCCGGTTAGCTCTACCGTCCGTGAACGCCGGCCTGAACTCGGAGACCACTTCAGGCCAAGTAGGTTCTATCCGCCATCATTGCACCTGGACGAACGGCGTACCCGTCGCAAAGAATACTTCTGCACCCCGGCGGGCCGCCGACAGACGGTTTGCTGCGCACTAGTGCGAACGGCAGATGCGCCACTACGAAAGCTAACACTGCGTTAGGTCCGACGCCCTTCTGACAGAAAGAGCGTGCGCGCCATTCACCTCCGCTTATTCGACGATCAACCCATGCCGGATGGCATACCGTATCACCCCCGCATTGTTGGAAAGTCCGAGCTTCTGCATTAAGCGCGTCTTGTATGTACTGATTGTTTTCGCGCTGAGCGAGCACGCGTCGGCGATTTCGTTGATGCTCCGGCCCGCCGCGAGCATCTGCAGCACCTGAAACTCGCGGTCCGACAGCACCTCATGCGGTGGCACGTCGCCGCGCCGTGTTTCGAAGACCATGGCATCGACGAGTTTCGGGTCGATGAAGCGGCCGCCTTCCGCGAGCTTGCGGATCGCCGCGAGCAGCACGTCCGGGTCGCTGTCCTTGGTCAGATAGCCTGTTGCGCCCGCGAGCAATGCGCGCGAGGCCACCTGTGGTTCATCGTGAATGCTCAGCACGAGTACGGGCAGCGACGGTTGCTCCACCCGCACTCTGCGGATCAGATCGACGCCACTGATGCCGGGCATTGTCATGTCGAGCAGCAGCAGATCCACGACGCAACTGCGCAGCCTGTCGATCACTTCTGTCCCTTGCATCGCTTCCGCCACGACGATGATATCGCTCGTGGTTGCGATGATCTGCCTGAGTCCGCCACGAACAATCGCGTGATCGTCCGCAATGAGTATCCTGATCATGTTCGAGGTCCGCCATCGAGCGGAATGTGAATGGAAACCATGGTCCGCGCGCCCGGCCTGCTGCCGATCGGAAACGATCCGCCGATTAGCAGCGCGCGACAGTCGCGAGATGCCGCGCGACAAGCCGCGAATGAAAGCAGCGCCTGGAGACCGTGAGAAACAACGCATCGACCAGAATGACGAGCGCGGTGCGGCGAAGTAGCAATGGAGATTCGACACCGTTACCTCATGCCAATCCACTGGATATCAGCCTTCACTCGGCGCATAAGATAGTCTTGTTACACCATCAGGATCCAGCGTGATCGCGCAACTAATGGCGAGCACCGTCGCGAGAAACCGGAGTTTCGGGGCGTCGCCGCATGTAGCCAAACCATTCCACCGCGTCCAACGTTGTCGTCCGCTACGCAATCATTCGACGTTGGTGCAACACGTTCGGCGCAGGCTTCGCACGGTGCGGTCAGATCAGCGGCGCATGCGTTCGCATCGCGGCGCCGAGCGCCTCGAAGGCAAGCGCGTTCGGCTGAAGTCGTGGTCGGTTGTCGCGCCGTCGCGGGAGGCGGGTCTCGAGATCGGCGGGCAGAAGTGCGCGCTGCACGGCTGGATGCGCTGAAACGCACACGCATCGCCGCTTTCCGATTCGCGCAACACCGATTTTCCGGGCAGTCGACCTAACCTGAGCGCCGGTGCTCCACGGCGAACTTGATCAGCTCGGCCTGACCATCAATTTCGAGTTTGCGCTTCAGATTCTGCCGATGCGTTTCAACGGTTCTCACTGACAGACCGCTGCGGTGTGCGATCTGCTTGCTCGACAGACCTTCGGCCAGTTGATCAAGAATGTCACGCTCTCGCGGTGTCAAACGCTCCCTAGGATCACGAAGGGTCGACGCCTGGATAAGCCGCGCGCCAAGTTCTTCGCTGAAGAACGTCTTCCCATCAAGAACCGCACCGATCGCGCGAATGATTTCCGCTCCCGGTGAATCCTTCAAAATATAGCCGCGCGCACCGGCGCGAACGGCGTTGGTCACATACTCAACGTTGTCGTGCATCGACAGCATGAGCACGCGTATGTCAGGAAAGCGCTCATGAAACAGCGCGGCGAGCGTTATTCCATTGATCCCCTTCATGCCGACATCCATCAGCACGAGGTCGGGCTCCTGCGCTGCAGCGAGCGTCATCGCTTGTTCCGCATTCCCCGCTTCGCCGACGACAGCAAAGCCTGGCACAGCTTCAAGACGCGCGCGCAAGCCGTCGCGCACAAGCGGATGATCATCGACAAGGATGAGGCGCGCCGCGCCCGTTGGATAGCTCATGAATGGTTTGCCTGCAGTTCTTCCGGAAGCGGGCCGCGCATGAAAAGCGGCACGGTCGCCGTGACTATTGTATGGCCCGCGCGTGAGTCTAGTTGCAGGCTGCCGTTGAGAGCCTCCAGCCGCTCACGGATGTTGCGTAGACCGACGCCGCCAAAAAGACCGGACTGTACGCGTTCGACATTGAAGCCCCGTCCGTCGTCGCTGATAGAGAGAGTGATCTCGCTCCCCGATACTTCGAGCGCCAACGCCGCCCGACTCGCATGTGCGTGCCGGAGAATATTGATCAATGCTTCCTGCGCGATACGAAAGAGCGTCGTTTTCACAGTATCGGGCAAGTGCGCGGCGTGATCGTGGCAATTCTGCGTGAACCCAATCGCCAGTTGACTCTGCGCGCTCAACTCGCGCGTCAGCTGTTCGAGCGCCGCCGCGAGGCCCAGATCGTCAAGCATCGAAGGACGCAGTGCATGCGAGATGCGGCGCACCTCGCGTAGCGCATCGGCGAGACGCGTGATCCCCATGGACAGCGCTGCTTCTGCCGGCGGGACGCGCGTTGCGCTCAGTTCGAAACGCGCAAGCGCCGATTCGAGTAGCAGCTTGACGGACACGAGCATCTGGCTGATGCCGTCGTGAAGTTCCCGTGACAGCCGCGCCCGTTCGTTTTCCTGCGACTCGACCACCTGCTGTGTGAGACGCTTGAGCTTGGCATCGGCGCTGCGATGCTCGCTTACGTTCAACACAAGCGCGCACACGGCAATCACACAAATCCCGGCCAGCGCAATGATGCCGATCCACATCATCGTGTGGTCAATATCGGCCGATGCGCGCCGATCGATGCTTGCGAGAGTCGTATCAACATCATCCAGATAGATGCCTGTGCCGAGCATCCAGCCCCAGCGCTGTAGTGGCACGACATAGCCGAGTTTCGCTGAGAGCTTGCCTGTCGATGGACGATGCCACACATAACGTACATAGCCGCCTCCCTGCGCCGCCATGGCGAGCAGTTGTTGGATTGTCGGCGCCCCTGCGGGATCGCGCAGCGTCCACAGGTCACGGCCGACGAGATTCGGCTCGCGCGGGTGCATCAACGAACGGCCATGCATGTCGTAGACGAAAAAGTAGCCGTCGGGGCCAAAGTCCATTTTCTGCAACATCGCGAGTGCGCGGTCGCGCAGCATGGCATCGTCGCGCGCATTCTTGCCGGCCTCGTCGTACAGAGGCCTGATGGCGCTAGTCGCGAGATCGACATAATTGCGCAATTCAATTTTCTTGCTGCCCATATAGGCCAACTGGGTCGTGTCGTGCTGCGCCTTCGCAAGCGTCGTCGCCTGATGGCGCACGCCGAAGGCAATGCCAGCTATCGCGACGAGAAACGGTACGACGGCGAGCAGAAATATCTTCGCTTTCAGTTTCATGTTGGCAATCCGGTCGGGCGGGCTACGTAGAACTACGTAGCACACTTACGTAGTTGTGCGCTTGTGACGCACTCGATGAAGACGAATACTACACGCCCAAAGCATGGCTCATCCCAGACCATGCGCCGCGCGCACCGACCAGCGGCGCTGACGGTCGTTTCATAAAAATATATTGGAGACTCCTATGAACCGGGCATCCAGTTTTCTGGTGTGGACGGCAGTCGCACTGTTGGGCGCATTCGCGTTCGGCACCATCGCGCTCACGCACGGCGAAAAGGTCAGCGCCCTCTGGGTCGTGATCGCCGCCGTCTGTGTCTACCTAATCGCGTACCGCTTCTACAGCCACTTCATCGCAAATCAGGTCGTGCAACTCGACGGTCAGCGTATGACGCCTGCCGTGCGGCATAACGACGGCCTCGACTACGTGCCGACTAACAAGTACGTGCTGTTCGGCCATCACTTCGCGGCCATCGCGGGCGCGGGTCCGCTCGTCGGCCCTGTGCTCGCCGCGCAGATGGGCTATATGCCCGGCATGCTCTGGATTCTCGCGGGAGCCGTGTTCGCAGGTGCGGTGCAGGACTTCATCGTGCTCTTTATCTCGACGCGCCGCGACGGACGTTCGCTCGGCGATCTCGTGAAGATGGAGCTTGGCACTGTCCCCGGCATAATTGCGCTGTTCGGTGCTTTCCTGATCATGGTGATAATTCTCGCCGTGCTGGCGCTGATCGTCGTCAAGGCACTGACGAATTCACCGTGGGGCACGTTCACGGTCGCCGCGACGATTCCCATTGCCCTTTTCATGGGCATCTACACGCGCATTCTCCGCCCGGGCTGTATCGGTGAAGTGTCGGTGATCGGCTTCGTGCTGCTGATGGCATCGATCGCATTCGGCCAGCAGGTGCACGATTCCGCAGCACTGGCCGCCTGGTTCACGTTCAGTGGCACACAGCTCACCTGGATCCTTATCGGCTACGGTTTCATCGCATCGGTGCTGCCCGTGTGGCTGTTGCTCGCGCCGCGCGACTATCTGTCGACGTTCCTGAAGATCGGCACGATCCTCGGCCTTGCAATCGGCATTCTGATCGTCGCACCGGAACTGAAAATGCCGGCGATGACGAAGTTCATCGACGGCACGGGGCCCGTCTGGTCGGGCAATCTCTTCCCTTTCCTGTTCATCACCATCGCTTGCGGCGCAGTGTCGGGCTTCCATGCACTGATTTCATCGGGCACGACGCCGAAACTGCTCGATAATGAAGCCAACGCGCGCTTCATCGGCTATGGTGCGATGTTGATGGAATCCTTTGTCGCCATCATGGCCCTAGTCGCAGCGGCAGTAATCGAGCCGGGCGTGTACTTTGCGATGAACTCACCAGCTGCGGTGCTCGGCAACATGCCTGAAGCCGTAGCGCAGACCGTGTCTCAATGGGGTTTCGTTCTTACCCCGGAAATGCTGACGCAAACTGCAAAAGCCGTCGGTGAAACGACCATCGTCGCGCGCGCGGGCGGCGCACCGACGCTCGCTGTGGGTATGGCTCAGATTTTGCATCAGGTGATCGGTGGTCAGGCGATGATGGCGTTCTGGTATCACTTCGCGATCCTGTTCGAGGCACTTTTCATCCTGACGGCCGTCGATGCGGGCACGCGCGCCGGCCGCTTCATGCTGCAGGACCTGCTCGGCACATTCCACCCTGCACTCAAGCGCATAGATTCGCTCCCCGCCAATCTGATCGCGACTGCGCTGTGCGTCGCGGCGTGGGGCTACTTCCTCTATCAAGGCATCGTCGACCCGTTGGGCGGCATCAATACGCTCTGGCCGCTCTTCGGCATCTCGAACCAGATGCTTGCGGGAATTGCACTCGTGCTCGGCACGGTGGTGCTCTTCAAGATGAAGCGCGAACGCTTCGCATGGGTCACGCTGGTACCGACCGTGTGGCTGCTGATCTGTACGATGACGGCAGGCTGGCAGAAGATCTTCGATGCCAACCCGAAGGTCGGCTTCCTCGCGCACGCAGCGAAACTTGGCGCAGCTGACCGTGCAGGCAAGATCGTCGCGCCCGCGAAGTCTGTTACGCAGATGCATCGCGTCATGTTCAACGACTATATCGACGCGGCGCTCGCCGGACTGTTTATCTTCGTGGTTGTCACTGTTGTCGTGTATGGGGCGCTTGCTGTCGTGCGTGCTCGTCGCGAAGATTGTGCTACTGATCGGGAGATGCAATTCGAGATGCTGCCCACCGACGAGCGTACAGTTGGCACTAACTGAGCGGAGACCGTGATGTTTTCAGGACTGAGGCACGACGTGCGTAACGCCGGGCGCTATCTCGGCCAGACCATACGGTTGATGGTCGGACTGCCCGACTACGAGACGTACGTTTCGCATATGAGGCGGATACATCCCGACCGGGATGTGATGAGCTACGAAGAGTTCTTTCGGGAACGGCAGGCAGCGCGCTACAGAGGAAGGACGGGGAAGTGTTGTTGAACTTACAGGTGCCGGCTCGTCCGGAGGTGTCAGGAATTTCGTGTGCTGAGGTCGGGTTAAAAGATCTCAGCTCATGGCGCTCGTGAATCGCTCGCCGAACAGAATGGCGAACTGATTGACTGCTTGCCGCCAGGTGATAGGCGGCATCT
>NZ_JBFRCH010000062.1:0-20186 GCF_040965635.1 Paraburkholderia phymatum | reverse complement strand
CGACCCCGCCCGCCGAAAAGCCCTCGACGCGATCCTCGTTGCCTGTCAGCGAGGTCATGAAGATAACGGCGATATCGCGCGTGCGTTCGTCGCGCTTCAGACGGCGACACGTCTCGAAGCCGTCGATGCCCGGCATCTCCACGCCGAGCAGGATCACATCGGGCTGCGCGAAGGCCGCGCGCTCCAGCGCTTCGATGCCGTCGAGCGCGACCAGCACGCGAATGCCGCGCGCTTCGAGACTTTCGACGACCATGCCAAGATTCGCGGGCGTATCGTCGACGATCAGGACCGTGCCCGTATGTGCGACCGTGGCGGCGAGAGGGCTCATGATGCGGTGTTCCCCTCCAGGTACCGCTCGACGAGTTGCAGGACCGCCTTCGACTGATACGCGCGCGCCAGTTGATGCAGCCGCGCGGCGAACGCCGCATGCGCCGGATCGCTTGCCGCGATGCGCTCCGCCCACTGAATGATGCCGCGCATGTTGCCGTCGCGCGCGAACTGGTGAAATTCCGAGGATCTGCGCATAACCAAGGATGCAGTTAAGCGGCATGCTTCGCGCTCGATGGACGCCTCGCGCTCGTCGAGATACGCACAATGCAGGCGCATACCCATCGCGTCGAATGCCGACACCACGCGGTCGAGCTCATCCGCCTCGCGCGGCGGCTCGTGAAAATCGCGATCGTTCACGGTGCGCGCGATCGTCGCAAGATGCCGCAGCGCGGCCAGAGATGTATTCGCGCCCTGGCTCACGAGGATCACGAGCGCGGTGTGCACAAGCTCGTGATAGAGATTGGCGAGCGTCGCCTCCACATACAGGGTGCCGATGCGCACGACCTTGTTCTGCACGCGGTACAGGATCGGAAACTCCCGCGCGACCGTCATCTGCGTCATGCGCTCGCCCACGGCCACGGCCATCGCTGTGCCGGCCGATGGCGACTCGCGCACTTGGCGGCGCGAATATCCGCGAGGCGAAGCATGCCTCCCAGTTCCAGCTTCAGTTGCGGCTGATCGAGCTGCCATAGCGCTTCGCCGAGACTGTCGCGATAGCGGCGGTCGATATCGACGAGACGGTTCTGAATCTGCGCGATGTCGCGCTCGTAGTCGCGATAAAGCTGCACCGCTGTCAGGGTCAGCGTGATCGCGCAGCTAAAGACGAGCACCGTACCGAGCAGCCGCAGCACCACACTGCGCCGCACATAACGGAGCCCGCTCCACCATGCGTCGAACCTGTCGAGAGCCATATCTTCCCGTAAGTGCCGCCGTTGTGTGTGTCCTATTCTGCACTCGATGCCAAAGCCCGGTCTATCGCGCCCCACCCGGGTTTCAAACATCCGATGAAACAACGCGCCCCCGCCCGCAGCGACTGTGCCCTGCCCGCATGTCTTTGCGCGTTTATGACCGCGGTGTCCTATTGTTATTCGGGCACCTCGCCCACCGCCATCAGCCGGACCGTGCGCGCCGGACGTTCTACCAGTTCGTCGATCAGATCGGCCGTTTCGCACAGCGCGTGAAAGCTGTACGCGTCGAGCGGGTCTGCGTGATGGCGCCGCAAATCTCGGATCGTTTCACCCAACCGCCGCAGAGCGCCCGGCGCACTGTCGGTCAACGGCCAGCAATGCAACAGATACGCGAGCGGCGTCACACTGCCCGTCTCGCACCAGGTGTCGAACAGCCGCAGACAGAGCGAATCGACCTGCTCGACAACGTTCTCCCGCTCGGACAGATAGGCCATCATGATGCATCGGTTTGACATCGCGTTTTGATGGCTCATCATCTCCGATCAGAAACTATGCCGCAGTCAGCGCACGCGCAAAAACGGTCGCGTGACATCCTGATTCCCGCGTCGGGAAATCCTGACGGCTGAAATCAGCGCTTCCTGAGACGACATTCCGCCGCCGCCGATTGGGCGCGCACGCCGATTCCCCGTAGCATCGATTCATCGTGCATCGCGGGGAAAGTCATGGCGGGTAACAGATCGCTGCGCTCTCAGGTCGAAAAACTGGTCGGCTCGACACGAAGCCGGGCAGCGCGCGTGCGCCTGCTGGAACGCTCGCGCTCGGGTGGAACGTGTCGCGTGTGCATTCAGATCGAACGGCCGACTGGCTCGTTCTCCCTCTTCTTCTTTCGCCATGCCGACGGCACATGGCATGTGTTTCCACCGGACAGGCGCCGACCGGAGATGGGGATAGGCCGCAAGGCAGCCTGATCGTTCTGCAAGCCAAGGAGACGCACATGCACGACGACGCTTCGAATGCATTGCCGCAATATGTGATCGACCTGCGCGCATGGCTCAGCGACTGGTACGACCATGCGTTCAATGTGGGCTACATCCATCCGCCCTTCACACTCGACGAAGCGATTGCGGACCGGCTCGAGGGGTACTTCAAGGCGGGCCTGACGCCAGCCGAAGGCGCGATGGCGCTTTTCGGCTTCGTGCATTGAAAGGCGATCGATCAGGTTCGAAGAGTTCGATGCCCGTCAGTCGCGCCCGCTGGGCTTGATGCCCGCAGGGCCGAGTAACGCCCTGTGCGCAACAACAAGGCGCGCAACGTGCACGCTTTGCCGATATCCTTGTCGTGCTCGATCCATTTTCGACCTACGAAGCCTTTGCCTTCTTCCAATAGGGACTCCAGCTAGAAATGCGAGCACTGATCGGCCGAGGATGTACTGCAATTCTTCGGCATCGCGTTCGACCAGAAGGTTGCGAGCGTCGGCCGCCTGCACATCCTCAGACGCTTCTCCGTGCCGCATCACAATGCGACGACCCTGCTCACCGTCTGTCAAGCCCCGCGCCAACATGCCTACAACAATTTCGTCGTGTCCCCGCCCGCTGCGGAGAACGTATTCAAGGGTGTTCCAAGGAATCGAGGGACACCGGCCCATCTCTCTCGACAATCTGCAAGCATCGTTGCCGACGTGTCGCACCGCCTGGCCCGGAGGGTCGCCATGCACGCACATCGTCGTCTGCGTCCAGCAGGCTCCTGATCCGGCGCTGGGGACCACTTCGGCGCTAATGTCATGTTGCTCTGCACGGGACCGCCCCCAAGCCGAGTATGCATTCCGCAAGTGAATCATGGTGCCTACGACGCCGTGCTCGTCACCGATCGCGCGTTCGTCGGTGCAATCACGCTTGCGACCCCGTATGCGTTCGCTACCGCCATCCTGCAGATCGCAAAGAACAGGCGGTCGATATCGCCCGCACCGCGGATCATTACCATTGACGAGATTTCTTGCAATCACGGTAGCTGCTGCGCGCGGTCTTTGCGTGTTCGGGGCAGATTCTCCTTCTCCTGCGCGTCATCGCCGTTCGGCCGTATTGGAAGCCCATGGCGCCACCTGCCAGTGGGCTTCATCCAGTAACAGACCGCGTTTACGTTTTTCCCGATCGCGACGGTGTCTGGCAGCGGGTTGCGCAGCCATTGGCTGGCGAAACGAAAGTCGAACACATCCTGATCGCCTCGACCATTGGGCGTGCACACCAACGTTCGCCTTGCCAATCATCTTGGTCGTTCTCGCTCGTCTATTTCTTCGGCCAAAGTAAAACAGGAGTGTGATCTGATACCAACTGCCCAATTAGGCTCGGCGTAAATAAGTTGCAATCAAAATTAGGGCCGCCGGATGGATTGTTCAGCTGTCCAGCAATCCCATAATCTAGATTGTGGCCGCTTGTTCTATGGGTTGGCCGATCCTCATACTGGAAAGTCACGTTTCTATATTCTTGCGGATAGCTTCTTCGAAGGAGGTCGCGCAATTGATTGGGCTCGCGATTAAAATCACCAGCAATCAACCATTGGTCCGATATCTGATTTTGATTAAAATACTCCCAAACTCGAGCAACGATTGCTCCAGAATCCGTCCCGCCGTTTGCCAAGGCATGAATTCCGAAATAATAGTCAGATCCGAGTCTGATTCCCAGTATTGGCCTTGCTCCACTCCAAGCCCGCGGTCTAAGCAAGATTACTTGATCAGCCTTTTCTTTGCTGAGAATAGCCAGATTTACTCGGTTGGCACCAGTATCGACTCGCGAAAAATACACGTAGTAATCGATTGGCCTTCTTGATGTGCCCAAATTCCAGACATATTCGTTTATAGGCGCGACAACCAGATCCGGGTTCACTAATCGGCCTTCCAATGGAAGTGGAGGATTAGACGTAATTGATGCCGGTAGTGATCCAGCCTCCTGTATCATCATAACATCAATGTGCCTTGAAACGGGTATCGGTCCGTCATCCCGATTTCCAAGTAGCACCGTGCGAATATTTGAATTCCATTTACTCTCCGTGCTTGCGCTGGAGCCTTGGAGATTCCAAGTCACTACGCGGCGATCGTTGACTGCCGTCCACGCATTGCCAGGAAAATAGATTATCAGAAGAATAAAAATCGCCAAAACTCTCATCGGTACACCTTCTTTTTTCACAAATGCAATTCAATGGAGTTACACAACCGAGTATCAGGCGCCGTGCAGGTAGATAAAATCCCATGCCACGCCTAAACCGAAACGACATATCGATCTGAATCGTAGCGATTCAATGGATATCTTGTACTGCGTGCCCATCGCGAGCGCCACGGCGAACTGCCGAGGCGAGCCGCTCACGTTCGGGCGTGATGCGATTCCATCCCGCACGGGCGTGTTCGTCCACACGAGCACGGGAGAATGCCCGGACGGAGCAGCACTTGGGCAGGGTGACGCAATTGCCCTCGATCAGCTTGAGCGCCGTAGGCTTGGACTTTCTTCCTCGGACCGGCATAATGACGCTACCTGATGTTGATGAACTTGTTCGTCTGCAACGAGACGCGCCAGCCGTAGCGGTGCGCCGCCTTCATGCAGATGCCCGTGGCGCGGGACGACAGACTCAACGGCTGCAACCAGATCGGGGTGCCGCGCGCGCGTTGGATCGGGTCAAGTCTCTCGAGCACGATATCAATGTCGCGCTGCTTGCCGACCGGATACTTGATCTCGTTGGCACGCGCCAGCGCCTCATCGAGCACCGGGCGTCCACTTGGCATTCCATACTTCGGGCTCGTGGTGACGAAGGTGCTGGGCGTGACGAGCGGCACGTAAGTGCCCGAGGTTTCGACCTGGACACGGTGATGCCACGCTTCGAGCTTCGCGATCAGCGGGCGCAGGTCGTACATGCACGGTTCGCCGCCCGTGATGACCACGTGCTCAGCGTCTGCCGCCCGCACAATGTTCGCGAGCGTCGGCACGTCACACCACGCATAGCTGTCGCACGGCCGGCCGGTTTTCTCGCCCATCGCCCCGACACTGATCTCGCGCTCCGGCATCACCTGCCACGTGTGCTTGCTGTCACACCACGCGCAACCCACCGGACACCCTTGCAGACGGACGAACACTGAAGGTGTGCCGGTGAAGCTGCCTTCGCCCTGTAACGACTCAAAAATCTCGTTGACGGGATAGCTGCCAACGGGTGGCACGGCTACAGACGGTACGTCGCACTGCATTCGCGTGTCTCCTAAATTCGACATTCCACCAACCGCACGTCGGTGGCTTCCAACACTTCGAGTGCCGAGCACGGTCACCAGCCACTGCGTCATGTTCTCGGCGGTTGGATTGAACGGGGCACCCTGACCATCGACGTATCGATGCCGCGCACGTAGGCATAGAACGGGTCGTCGGTCCACAGTAACATCCGGTGATCCTAGTAGTCCTTGAAATAGCAGCGTCTTGATCACGCCAAACTCGATGACGCGCCCGACGCCATCAAGGGGGCAGCCTCAAAGTGGATGCGGCGGCAGTTGTGCCATGCAGGCTCTGGCACTTGCCTTCATGCCCACAACCATGCACATGGGGCAAATCAAATTCGACGACACAGATCGAATAGTTGTCCGCAGTTCTATTTGCTGGCGATCTAGGTAATCGTCATCGTAATGTGCTTAATCATCCTGATTCCACTATCGCGACGCAGTCAGTTGATGCCGATTTGCGGCTTCCGCCGCAGACGTCGGAAGGGGGAAGTGCCTTCGATTCTCTAACATCGCGCTCCGTCAGATGTCGAGAGACAGTCTGGCGTAGTACTGCTCGTCGGTAACCGGTTTCAGCCAATCGACACATTTGCTGTCATGCTCCTTCTGGAGCGCAATCAGCCTCACGGAGGTCCATGGTGACGCACCGTGCCAGTGCTTTTGGTTCGGCGCAATGCAGACCATATCTCCAGGATGCATCGCCACGATCGGTCCGCCTTCACACTGCATCCACCCACATCCCGCGGTCACGAACAATCGTTGGCCTAACGGGTGAATATGCCAGTGTGTTCGGGCACTGGGCTCAAATGAAACTATCGTGCATGACAATCCGGCCGGTAATGGCACACCGCGTGGGGGACGGAAATGTATGATACCGGTACCCATATCAGCGAGGCTACGCATCGGCGGTGGCGGGTTCGGTCGATCACAGTGCATGTTCCTCAACTCCTTTGTTACCAGCCATGAACAGCGATTTAGGCTTTGCGCGGTCGCGTCTTCAGCAGATATCCAAGAACTCCATACACCGTTAGTTGTCCGGCAACGCTTTCGTTCGAGCCAGCGAATCCGATCCTTAAGGTTGACCTCCCATCCGCCACTGGCTGACATCAGCGTCGACGAGGCTGATCAGCGGTCAACGAGTTATCGCTGCTGTCGAGTTGCCATTGTCCGAAGCGTGCCCGTGCAAATAGCTTTCTTGCACGTTTCGTGCCATGCATGCCCGCATTCTATACAGCGCTTTTCATTTCTATTTATCCCACTGCATTCGTTGTGTACACATCGAATATCGTCATGTCATCTTTGCGACAAAGCATCCGCGATCGTGTAACAAAAGCACTAAGATCGCCTTTGGTGTTCGGACGACATGAGCTTGATGCATGCCCATCCGAGAAATGCGCTCTGTTCCGTTGTTACAGTAACTGTTCACTATGGGCTTCGCCGAAGGCAAGCTCGCCTTGTCTTGTAGGGTCGAGAACTGGCGCGTCGAGTGCCGCGATAACCGATTCGACGATGCTATCTTCATCCGGAGAATCAGGCACATCGTTCAAGTCACCGTAATCGTGACGATATCGTTACAATGCCAGATTCACGCATACAAAACTCACGCGCGCGTTCATGCACAATATGCCTCAAGGCCAGCGCAGCCTCGGTTCCGTACGCGCTTTCAATCTGAGCAAGATTACGAATCGAAGCTACTATGGATAAGGCCCCGCATGCCCGAGACACTCACAGACGACAGACTTTCTTTCGTAGACTTAGTCGGACCCGTCGCGGGATCTTCTGCCGACGCGAACAAGGTCGTTTTAGCGGGCGGCGGGACGAGATGAAGGCGGTTGGTCACTGCAGCACCACAGAATCCAATGCGCCTTGTGAGACAGGCGACAGCTGAACACCCAATGCGCCGTTCAAGGTGCGGCGCACCTCTTTGTCATGGCGCCCCCGCGACGGCCGCGGTAAAGAGAAAAGATTCCGACTAGCCACAGTTTGCACTGGGCTCGTACGCGTCACGTAGTAGAGCAAATGCGGTTCGCTAAAGCATTTTCTCTAGTCGCATTTCCTTCCAGTCCTTACTTGCTTTGAGCATCTCATAAATGGGCTCTGCATACCGTCCGCATATTTCAACGAGCAAGAAGCGCTTCCAATATCACTCACTAAGTTGGCAGCTTACAGGCGTCAGGCAGCCTCTACATGACGCGCTGTAGTTTTCGCGAGAACTGATGATGTCTTTGGTCGAGCCGTACCTGCCTCCGAATATTTACCGCTAAACTTACTGTAATGTCTGCTAGTGCACATGGCACTCCATCGACGTCGTCGGAGACGAACGAACCATCGTAAGCGCCCGGCAATGGCACCCCGGGGAGTGCCCGCTGGCGATCAGGCGGTGATCGGCGCCCAGCGATGAGGCAATAGCTGAGCGATGTCGTCGGCGCGATGCGTGGGCAAGCGGTTCAGTACGTCTTTGAGGTAGACGTATGGATCATGGCCGTTGAGCTGCGCTGATCGAATCAGGCTCATGATTGCGGCTGCACGTTGCCCCGCACGCAAAGAGCCCGCGGAGAGCCAGTTCGCCCTTCCCAGGGCCCATGGACGAATCTGATTTTCCAGCCAATTATGCCGACTGCCCGATTATGCCGCGTCATGAATCCACGCACACAACGGTTGGGCGGATCTCTGTTCCCGGTCGCTCGGATTGTCGGCATTATCAGAGAGCCTCCAGGAAGGCGAGCAACGGATCTGGAGGTTTGTAGCGTGTCGGCGCGACGCCGCTCGCCGTGGCGTGCGCCAGCGCGCGTTCCTTGAGTTGCATGTCGGCGTGCAAGTAGATCTGAGTAGTCTCGGAGGACTCGTGACCGAGCCAGAGCGCGATCACGGTTAGGTCGACGCCGTGATGCATCAGACTCATCGCGGCCGTGTGTCTCCTATCTCTATCAAGAGATAGGCGTCATACAACTGCGGTCCACCTGCTCAGAGCCGGCGTTGACATCAACACGATACGAGCGTGGCTCGGCCACGTCTCGGTCGATACGACTAACGTTTATGCAGAGGTCGATCTGGAAATGAAAGCGCGGGCATTGGCCTGTCTGGACTTTACGGATCTACCTCGACCAAGAAGCGTTGGATCATCTACGCCGTCCATCATGGAGTTCTTGCAACGGCTATAAGCTTCGCTCCGGAAGTTATGTGCATCCGAAGCCGCTGGAACGTCAAGAACGGCGGCTTCGATTCGCCCTCGGCAACATATCTTGGGCCGTAACATAGGCGCTGTAGTCGTCACATACCAGCTTGCCCCGCCATTTGCCGAGGAACGTGCGGGCATGTTCGCCAGCACGGCTATCCGCGAATTCATAGACCACTGCGCGCACGTCGGCGAACTGCGTGGTGGCATATGCCCATACATAGGCGCGCTGCGTCTTTCCTCTACCCGGAACCAGCATTTGCACCGGCGTCTCATCGGCGTGCAGCACACCCTGTTGCAGAAGCGCGTCGCGCAGCGCGTCGACCAGCGGCTGCAATCGCACGCCGCAAACACCAACCCACTCGCCAAGCGTTGATTGGGGAATTGCAAGACCCGCGCGTTCGAAGCGGCTTATCGCGCAGGAAGTTGTGGCGCGGTCTTTTTCGTTTTCACCATCTCTCCCTCAACCGCTCTCGAAGAATTTGGCCATCATTGTCCTCACCGAGGTGACTGGCGGCATCGAGTACCGGCGCTACTCCGCACATCTTCAATGTCCCAGCCGCGTGCATCTTCGGTAAGCTGCTCGGCGATTTGTACGGCATTCAATGCCGCTCCTTTCAATAGCTGATCTCCGACAACAAAGAGGGCTAAAGAGTGACCTGACGGATCTCCAAGATCTTGTCGTACACGTCCTACTATTGGCCTGACGCTTCAGAGGGCATCGGAAAATGATTATTCGGACGATCGTCAACCAACCTCAGTCCTTCAGCTCGTGAAAATATAGCGCGTGCATCGCACGGACTCACGGGATCGGAAAGTGCAACCGTGATGGCAATCGCATGTGCCCGAAGTATCGGTACTCGAATGCAGGTGATGCCAATGGGCAGTTCTGCAGCGTCGAGAAGTTTTCGGGTCTCAGCAATTACCTTGATTTCTTCGCCGTTAAATCCACTTTCGAGTTCGACCTCGGCATTATGGCTAAAAAGATTAAAGGCGTACGGATGTGGCAGAACTCTCGACTGATAGGCTTCATCGCGAAGGTAGGCGCTAGTGGCTTCACGTAGTTCGTTCATCGCCGCTGCACCCGCACCTGACGCCGCCTGATACGTCGAGATGGTCAGCCGGCGGATTTTCGAGACTCGGTGAATTGGAGCCAACGCGACCGTGGCAATCGCCGCGACGCAATTGGGGTTCGCGATGATCCCCTGATGGCCGCTTAATGCTCCCGAATTCACTTCCGGCACCACGAGAGGCACATCTCTTTCAAGCCGAAATGCCGACGAATTGCTTATCACCGTGCAACCATTCCGGACCGCCGCAGGAGCGAACTCTCTTGCAATCGCTGAGCCGGCGGAGAACAACGCAAGGTCAACTCCGAGAAGACTGGTGGACGTCAGCTCTTGCACGGGTAGCATTTCACCGCGAAACCCTAGTCGTTTTCCTGCGGACCTCGGTGAGGCAAACAGCTTGAGCTCGCGTAGAGGAAAGTTGCGGTCCTCAAGACAGCGTATCAACTCGAGACCCACGGCGCCTGTGGCGCCGACAATGGCGACTCGTGGCTAAAGTGTTGCTGAATCTTTGTTCAGGTCATGTTCAGACATCTTCAATTTTCCAAAATGGAGGTTGGGGAAAAGAGCCGTTTCGACGGACGCACAATGGATCAACTACTTGCTCCGATTCGATACCTCGCCTGAATTCTGTATTAACGCTACAACCTCGCAAAAGAACACACAGTCCTCAACGCGCAATCCGTTTCCCTCACCCTCAGATCACAGCCGAAAATGCGACGAATGACAGAACAGCCAGTCCGACAAGCAGCGATATCGCGCCACCATCTACCCTCATTGCGAGTGTCGCGAAGGCGAACAGAACAGGACCCGCTGAGCGCGCAAAGGTGGAAACCATCTTCAAGACGCCCTGCACAGCCCCGTAGTTGGCCGTTCCAAACAACTCCGATGTGATCAGCGCTGCGACGACCAGGGTGAGACCGCCGACCACACCATTGCAGATGGCAAACAGATACACAAGGACGGTAGCTGGCGACCCCGGGCGACATAACCAGAGCGCCGTCAACGCCACTATCTGAAGCCCGAGAGCCACTCGCCCCCAAAAGGCAGTGGTCAAACTTTTTCCTTTCATTGCTAACAACGCACGTACCGCGACTTGAGCGAGCCCGACCAGCGCCACAACGAGCGAAATCTGAGCGGAACTGTATCGCTTGTCATTCAGAATGCCAACAATGTGAACTGATAAAGACGTCGATATAGCGCCATTACAAGCCAGACCAATGGCAACTCCCCAAAACCGGGCACTGAAGAGGATCTTACGAAGAGAGTCCGAGTTCTGAAGGGCTTTGGGATCTGACTTTTTCAGAGTCAGTGATGATTTCAACGTCCCTTTTCCTCGGGGCACGACGACTGCGAAACTGACCGCACATACGACGCAGATCAATGCAAGCACGCCAACGGCACACCGCCATCCTTCGCGGCCGACGAGAAACTGGCAGAGAGGGACAAAGATCGCGGCCGAGAGACCTGTGACCAGACTCGATGTGACGACTGCGTTTTTCATCTCCGTGGGGAAGTGCTGGGCAAATACCACATTTGACGTTTGTAGTGCTGCGGCCGAGGTAATCCCCAGACATCCCCACAGTGCTGAAAAAACGATGAAGTTACTGGTTCGACTCCATAGCGCTAGCGCAAGGGCCGATAGAAGCGTGCCCAAGATCAGAAATAATCGAGCTCCGTACCGATCGGCCGCCCGGCCGATCGGTACAGCAAATAAGCCTGAAATGAGCAGCGAAGCGGAAAATATTGCTGCAGCCGCCGTGGTGCTCCATCGTAGTTCACTGCACATCGGCTCCAGGATAACTGCGAACGCGTAGTACAACGCTCCCCAGAGTGCAGCCTGCCCCAGCGAAAGAGGTACAACTACCGACAGCATATTCGTGCCTGACGACCGTTCATTCATAGGCGAACTCCGACGCTGCTTTTTCCAGTGGGAATCAATACTCTGATTGGCAGCAATATTCGAACAAAAATAAATCATCGAACAGTTCGTTCGATCACTGGATTAGCTTTTGCGTCTTTATGTAAAATGCCGGGGCTGGAAACCGCCTAACAATCTCCGGGATTCGTCTCAAAGACGTTCACATGCGCCTAGCCCCAGCGTGGCGGCGAGCACTTCGGCAGTCCACGGAAGTCATACCTACTTCCAAACAACCAGGCTCCAGTCATCGACTGGAAGCGCGCATCACGCTCTCAGCAAGGACCGCGATCGTGCCGATAAAAAGCAGCGCACCACCGACTACGCCCGAAACGCCCACGAACTTTACCAAAACGGTAATCGCGCCGATAAGAAGGATAGTGAGTAAGGCCAGCATGCCGTCGTCGACGAACATCCCAACAAGTTCAGCAAGCCCAATGCGAATTACGTTCATGACGATGGCCTCCTTAGGCAAGGTAGTGGGCGCCCCGCAGCCAGCGCACGGCGGACAACGAAAAGACAGCGAATACAATGAAGATGCCGATTAACATCAGATCACCCCCCGGCCACTCCGCGCCGAATCCCTCACCGGTCCAGAAAACACCGAAACTAGTCAGCATCAGACCAACAATAAATTTCAGAGTGTTTTCCGGTACTCGCGATAGCGGCCTATGAACCAGCAGTCCGATGAGTAGCACTGCGACGAATGCGGCCACAGCACCTAGGGCAGCGTAGAGTGTCGCTCCACGGGCTGCGCCGACTGCAATCACGATGAAAACTACCTCAACTCCCTCAAGCAGCACAGCCTTGAATGCCGCGATCCCCGCAAGATAGCTGGCGCGTTTGTCGTCACTCCGCCTAGAAAGCGTTTCGGTCTCTTTGGCGAAAGCTTTTTCCTCGTCGTGAAGTGCGAGATGGCCTGAAGCCCGAAGCACCGCCTTCCTCAGCCAGCGCATGCCAAACAGCAGCAGCAGGATGCCGATGACATATTGAAGCAGCTGCAGCGGGATCAGTGTCAGCAGGGGACCAATGAAAAACACGAGCGCAGCAAGTACAGTAAAGGCGATGCCGGTGCCGACGAAGGCCGACCGCCAACTTTGGGTAACGCCAACGGCCAGTACGATGGTGAAGGCTTCCACCACCTCGACCGTCGAGGCAAGGAAGGACGCGGTAATTGTCGATGTAATGGTTGTGATGTCGGTCATGATTGTTCCGTCAAATAAGTCAATCCGAGCGTTCATTCAGAGAGAATTGTGCAATGCACCGACGCCAGTAAGAAATACGGTTTCTTACCCTGCTGGACACGTTTAGCTAATCGATTCTCACCTTGTGCCCGCAAATATCTGGCTAGACTGCCAGCACCGGCCCTGATAGGCACCTGTATGTACCGACGCGATAAGCCTCTTCCGGGTCTCGATATGGACCAGTTAGAAGGAGTGGTGTATACCGAATTCGGTAACAAGCTGAGAACTCGTCGAAGAGCTGCTTACGCCAGAGATGTCAGCCGTGATGCCTGACTTCCCTGCGTTGCCGACATGCTCGTATGCTGCTTGCATGATCAAAAGGGTGCGTTTTGATAGTGCGTAGGCAGCCTGAAGGGTAATCTGCTGGTACTTCGGGTGTTCGCCATTGAGGTGCGAGTCTGTAAAGGTGTACGCGCCCGACAGAGTCCACGCCGGTGTAAACCGGTGGCTGCCATTTAACTCATAGTTTGTGAAGCGTGCATTTCCCGCCAGACGCAGATTGCTCGAGGTGCCAGCGTAGCCAGATCCGATAGCGGTGGCGTCGCCGAGCTGTGTTTGGGTAAAGACAATGCCAACGGTTGACGCGTCGAACGCGTAGCGGGCGCCTGCGCCATATGTGCGCTGACGCGCTGCGTAAAACGGGGAATCACCCGCTACTACTGAACCGTTTGGGTTAGTCGTCGAGCCGACGTTATTTATTTGCAGGTAGCTGGACGCAAGAGTTAGTCCTTCGTTCGTATACGAGGCGCTGACGTCGTACGCGCGGCTGTCAGCGAAGCTTCCCGTGGCGTTCGAGAAACCATAAAGTCCGCCGAACTGGAAACCAGCGTAGTTGACGCTTTGATATTTGACAGAATTGTTAAGGCGGATCGACGCGCCGAGGTTGTCGTTATCGTACGGGTGCGTCGCCAGTGATCCTTGGGCTAGCGAATCAAGAGCAAAGAAGTTACTCTGGTATTGACGTCCAAGAGTGGCTGTGCCGAAGTGGCTGTCCGATATGCCGACGAACGCCTGGCGACCAAATTCACGAGCGTTCTGGCCCATCTTCCCGTTCGACGGATTGAAGCCATTTTCGAGGGTGAAGATTGCCTTGAGTCCGCTGCCAAGATCCTCCGAGCCGAGGAGTCCCCACCGGGGGCCAGACAGCAGACCGTTACCCAGCTGGTAATTGCTGTGACCGCCGGAGTTGTTGGTGTAGACGAGGCCAGCGTCGATCATCCCATACAGCGAAACCGAACTTTGTGCGTTCGAGGAGCTGGCGACACCAAGCAGTGCGAGCGAGAGTGCGTAGCGAAGTGAATTTTCCATATCCATTCTCATACATTAGTACTACGTATTAGATCGGGAAAAATATATCCAAATGTATTGCGGTTAAGGCTCCGAACTGGTTGTTCGTGTAACGCAGCGCGCGGGCAGTAGCGCGAGCAGCAGTTCACGCCGGCACTCACGCAGAGACGGTTATCGCTGAGAACCGGATAGTGGGAAGCTGCGGGCAGTGAGACTGCCTGAATAAAGCATGGAGACGAAAGCTTTAAGCGATTCGACGCCGGATGATCGCTGACAGGTTATCGATGAGCACCACTGTGAAGACGATGAGCAGAAGAATGGAGGACACGCTTCGATTGTCAAACACTCTCATCGACTCCTGAAGGGAGTAGCCAATACCACCCGCGCCCACTACTCCCAGTACGGTAGCTGCCCGAACATTCGCCTCGAAACGGTACAACACGAACGACACGAACCCCGGTAGGATCTGCGGAACGAATCCTCGCAGGATAACGGCCAATGGCGTTGCTCCCGTGGATTTGACTGCCTCTACCTGCCCCATGTCGATGCCCTCGATCGCTTCGCTCAACAACTTTCCGAGTGAGCCGACTCCACTCACGGTAAGAGCCATTACTCCGCTAAAAGGCCCGAGTCCTACTGCTGCGACGAATACCAGGGCAACGACAAGCTCATTGAGGGATCGAAGAACGTCCATTGCCCTTCTCGATAACCAGTAAATTACCCCAGATCCAGAGACAGTGCGCGCCCCCAGAAAGGCCAGAGCGAGCGCGAATGGTACGGAGAGCACGGTTCCCCAGATCGCCATCTTGATGGTGAGAATCATCTCGGCGATGTAAATGCCGAGTTTTGATGTATTCGGCGGAAAGAACCCTGATTGCGGCAGGTCCGAAGAGCCGATAACGTATTGCCAAGCGCTGCCCAGGCCGTCGGCCAAGTGTCCGGGGTTCACACCAGCGTCATGGTAGGACCAAACAAGTGCCGCAATAATCACCATCGTAAAGATCCACTTACGCGGGACCATTACAGACATGGAGGGCCTGTCAGATGTGGAAAGCTCGATCAGATCGCAGGAATGCTTTGTCACTGTCTTTCCTTGAAGTCGAGCTGCTGCTTGACATGTTCAAGTTGCCGGACGTAGTCGTAATCGCTGTCTGAAGCCGTGACGATGCGCTCGACGCCTCCCGGCAGACCCGCCAGACTCTCAGGATCCTGGAAGGTGATCAACGCGTCCTGGTACGCCTTCCGGAAGTCCGCTGGAAGACCGCCCCGAACGACGTAGGCCGGATTGGGAATAGGATCGGATTTCCAGACGGGAACCAGTTCACCCTTCCTGATCATGCCTTGCGTTACCGCGAGGCCGACATAGGGGAAGGAGACGGCAGCAACGTCGACTTGCCTGTTCTTAAGGGCAAGTACGGCAGGAATGGCTCCGCCCGCAAAGGTGATTTCAGAGAAGAAGCGTTTTGGATCGACCTTGAGATCATCGAGAAAGTAGGTCATTGGCGCGAGGTAGCCGCTCGTCGAATTTGGCTCGCTGAACGCGAGCCGTCTCCCTTTGGCCATGGCAATGGAGGAGATGCCGGAATCGGCACGGACCCACAGGCCACCGAGATATCCGGTCCCCTGATGCGTTTTCTCCATGGCGACGGCGTCCACATCGCCCTGCCGTCGCGCTATCACGTAGGACTCCCCTCCAATCCGGGCCGCGTCAACCTGACCGTTGGTCAACGCGACGATCACGGAGGTGACGTCGCTTACGCGGTACGAAACAACGGGGATACCCATCCTTGCTTCAACGTGCCTGAGGAGCCGGGTATACGCGGCTTGGGCCCCATCTCCTTCGTTGGGCACAATCGCGTAACGTAGCTGTTTGGGCCAAGCATTAGACTGTGCCGCCCGCACTGTTGCCGATAACAGACTTGTACCGATCAACGCAAGAACCGACCGTCTTGACAGAGTCATTCTGCTGTTCCTCCAAAAGAGTCAAATGCCTACGATTCCATGGTTTCGTAGAGACCGGAGATCTCACACGTCCCGAGTTTGCCAACCGGTAGACTGAACTGGAGACGACCGGATTTCATTCCGACGACAAATGAGGCGAAGTCGCGCACCGCCGACACGGAGTGAAGGCTTGCAATCACTGAAATTCCGTCGGTCGCCGCAATCGACTGGAGGATTTCCATAACGCGGTTTGCGCTCTTTGGATCGAGCGCAGAAATGGGCTCGTCTGCAAGCAACAGGGTCGGGCGTTGAGCAAGCGCTCTGGCTATTGCAACGCGCTGCTGCTGTCCACCGGACATGGTATCGACGCGCTGGTGCGCATGGCCGCTCAGACCGACGCGCTCCAGCAGGCTCATTGCGAGTTCAACGTCTTCAGACCTGTACATGCGAATCACAGTCCGTAGCGTTGACTGGTAGCCAAGTCGACCGAGCAATACATTTTCGATCGCGGTCAACCTGCGCACCAGATTGAACGTCTGGAAGATCATGCCGGTATTGCGGCGGATGTGCCGGAGTTCCGCGCCGCGCGCCGCCGACACGACAGACCCGTTCACGACTACGGTTCCTCTCGTCGGCCTTAACAGCCCATTGAGCAACCGGAGTACAGTGGATTTCCCTGCGCCGGACGGCCCAATCAGCGAAATTAGTCCCCTGCCGTCGAGTGACAGGTCCATACCATGAAGAATCTTCTTGCCATTTGCGTAGCTGTGCTCAACCCCACGAAGCTCGATTGATGCAGACCTAGCGGGCCGTCCGGCGTCTGACGGAATGGCATTCTTCGTTGAGGTCGTCACTTTGCAGGCTCCCCGTCCGTGGGCGCGGCGCCGATGCTGAGGATCCCGGAGTGGCCGGTTTCAGCCGTTGCCAGATCGCCCGGAGCCCAGGGTGCGAACTCTCGGCGCTTGTCAACATGGTCAATGAGCCGCTCTGGACGATATGAACGAAGCAGCTCGGATTCGTTGTCCGTCAGGATTTCGCTGGCGTGTTCCCGTCCTACCAGTCCGGACAGCGAAATGCCGCTGTGCATCACCGCCACAGACAGGCCAGGGTGGCCTGGGATCTCCCCGACTACGGGCAGGCCGTCAGCGGGAATAGGTCGAATCCCGATGCGCACGGATTCGATCTCACCCTCTCCAAATCCGCGGAGCCAGGGCCGTACGAGTGCGGCCGTTTCCTCAGCGGCCGCATGAGCGTCATCGAGTGTGGGTACCGAGGCTCGGTAATCGGTTCGACCGGCGACAAGTCGCCCACTACCGTCCGGCTTGAAATGGACCTTGCCCGCGTATACGACGTGCCGCAGGCCCGTGGGCAGTGGCTTGGTCACGATTGTCACGCCCGCGCGCGTTGTGACCGGCAGTTTCACACCAAACATATCGAGGACGTTCGCAGTCTCGGCGCCACTGCACGAAACGACCTTGTCCACAGTGATATCCGTCCGGGTGCCGCGCAGACGATACTCGCCATCACGACGTTCGATCCGCGTGATCTGCTCGCCTGCGCAAAGCGTCGCACCTGCGTCCTCGGCGCCACGCAACAGTCTGCCAATCATCGGGACCGACTCAAGCCATCCTTCACCCGGCATGCGGTATACGGGGAAACGGCTTTCCGGAAGGACAAGATTTGGCTCGAACCTGGCAACGAAATCTGCTGCCTTCATGCGTTCAAATTCAAGACCAGCGACAGACGAGGCGGCAAGATGTGCCTCCATTTTTTCGGCATCCGCGTCGTTGTCAACGTAGTAGACGCTTCCGTCCCGATGAACGAGCTGCTCAGCCCTCAACTGAGTGCTCAGCTCTGTCCAGTAGCTGATTGCTTTTACGCGAAGCTCGCCATACTGTCCGCCAAATCGGACAGCGTTCAGGTATGAAAAGGTTGCGAGTGACGTCACGCTACCCGCACGTCTGGTATCAAAGATGTAGACGTTTGCTCCACGCGTAGCGAGGTGATAAGCTAAGCTCGACCCAACAATGCCGGCACCGATAATGGCGATGCGCATATTTTCGACTCCGTTGTTTTCATATCAAACGTATACAACTTTGACATCTTCCTGTGTCATTCTGATGACGTGTGTCAGCAGGTGTCTCCGCTGGAGTCATCGATAAATGATGAAATTACCTGGCGAACGGGTGCGGGAGCGCTCGAGCAGAGTCCCCATGTGGCGGCAGATCGAGGCGACTTTGAAGGGCGAGATCGCGTCCGGAGCGTTGAAACCGGGGGCGCAGCTGCCTCCGGAGGGAGACATTTCGGAACGGTTCGCTGTCACGCGGGCGACAGCCCGAAAAGCACTCGCGAGCCTGCAGAGCAGTGGCCTTATCAGGATCGAGCCGGGACGAGGGACATTTGTCCAGGGACCTGTTTTCCCGTACGAACTATCGGGAGCAACAAGATTTTGTCACTTTCTCACCTCGCTGTCCGTTGACGCCCAGACGAGGGTGCTTTCTGTGGGTGTAGCACGTGCGTGCCCGGAAATCGCAGAGGCGCTGCGCCTTCCGCCAACAGCAAGGGTCGATTGCATCAAGACCATCGCTTCGGCTGACGGATGGCCGATTGTTATTTCCGAGAACTTCGTATCTGAAGATCGGTTCCCTGGTTTCGCCGATACCTATCGGCGGTGCGGCTCCATCAATGAGACCTTCCGCAAATATGACCAGAACGAAAAGCGCAGATCAAAAACGGAACTCGTTTCGAGATTACCGACGGACGATGAAGCGCATCTTCTGCAGCAACCAAAAACGCGACCTATAGTGGAGGCAACGCTGACAATGGTCGATCCGAACGGTCATCCGGTATGGATCGACATAAGCTGTTTCAGTGCGGACCGCGTCAAACTCGTCCTATCGGAAACGTAGGTATGCCCACGTATCTGAGCCGAATTCCCGCGACGATGAGCGGCGTGATACCGGTGGTCGGAAGAGTCGACGGGAAGCATCGCCGCGGCGCGTCGCAACGATCCGTCAACTGGTGCCCTCCTCCTTCGGGACCGGCTGAACGAGGCTCCGCCGCGCTGCGTTCATGACCAGTGCACTGATCGTCGCGAGCGGCTCGGGCTCCTGCTCCCAATGATGCCAGTACAGATCGATCATCAGGTCGTGCTGAGGCGCCAGCGCAATCGTTCTGCCGCGATCGATCAGCGGCCCGGCCCGCATCGCGGGCACAGCCCGTAGCCGAGATCGCTAGGATCGCATTGAGCAACGCTACCGGCGAAGGAAAATAGTGCTTCGGGTACCGGCCGACCGTCACACCGAAATGCGACTCGAAAAACGTATCGTGCAGGGTGTCCTTCCGGTCGAACAGGATGGTTGTGGCCTCGAGCAAGCCGGGCAACGTCAGGCCACCGGCGAAATGTTCGCGGGCGAATCCGGGTGTGGTGACACACTGATAGCGCATTTGTCCGACCGGCGCGGCCAGAAAACGGTCGACAACCGGTTCCGCTGTCGTCGCGACTTTCCCCGGCATGACACGCCGAAGCAGGTCATCCTCCTGCAGCCGGACAGTCATGAAATGACGAAAGACCTCTTCTCCCGCTTTCGTCGGCAGCACGATCGGTTCGCGCAAGAGGAGCAGCGCCCCAATCGACTGTTCGAGCCGCTTGACCCGGCGTGTCGCCGATGCGGAGGAGATTTTCAGTGCAGCCGCGGCCTGCGTGAAACTGCGACGTTCGACCACCGCGGCAAACGTCTCCAGCTCGATCATGTTCAACATCGCCTTCACTTTTATGAAAGCCCGCTTCATCCACGTTCCCCACCAATGTTTGATGCAGAAAGAGACTTGAATAGAGATAGCCTTGAAGACACGTCGCCCCGCTCTCGAACGAGGGCGACGCGCAGCTGGCTCGACGCCTTCGACGATGACGTTCGCCGCGTAAGTCTTCGCGAACTGGATAGAAGCAGGACGTGGACGTTATTTAGCTCTCTTTTGTTTTTCGCGCAAGGGTTTCAGCGGCCTCTTTAAGTCGATAGCTGCGACCGTCGAACTCGAGCAGGTGGCAGTGATGCATGAGGCGGTCGAGG
>NZ_JBFRCH010000061.1:0-20767 GCF_040965635.1 Paraburkholderia phymatum | reverse complement strand
GGCGACACGCCCCGCACGTCCCGCAGGTGCGGCGCGCGCCGCGTCCGCGCCCGCCAGCAAGACGGCGGCGCGCCGCAAGCGGGGCAAGACCGATGACAGGTAGCCCCCGCCCGCGCAGGCGACGGAAGGCCCCGGCCTGCCCGCCGATCGGTGCGCTGATGCGCTACGGCGAGCGGACCGTGCGCGTGATCGCCGAAGCGAGCGGCCAGCGCGCAATCATCGAATCCGTGGACGAGGACGGCCGCACCTTCCGCAGCACGGTCAAATGGGCTAGTCTGACCGCTCTTGAAGAGCAGCTTTTCTGAGGGCGATGACGATGCAGCCGACCATGCAGCAGCTCGATATCTTTGCCGACAGCCATGATGTGATGTTGCGCAACGATGTGCTGGAGCGACTGCAGCGGCGCGAGGCGGTGGCCGCACGGACGGCACTGGAACGGCTGGCGGGGAATACCCGGACGATAGTGTGCTGTCCGCGATGGGCGTGCTGGTTAGCGAACTCGAATGCGTATCGCAGAGACCCTGACCTTTCGCGGCGCCGATGCCGGGAACCACGCTGCGCCGCTATGGCTGCTGGCGGGCGAGTGGGTGGCCGCAGGCGATGCGGTCGAACACATTGAGTCCTGGTGGCGCATCCCGGCGCCCCTCGCGTGGATGACCGAGGTGCGCTACCGGACGGGCGGACTGGATGCGGCGTGGCCGCTGCTCGCGGAGCTGGCGTGGCTGACGCCCGAGCGGTTCGCGGCGTTGCTCTCCGTCCTGGGCGACGCGTCGTTGACGGCGCTGCGCCGGCGCTTCGATGCGGAGTTTCCCGGCACCGGCGAAGTCGACGATTACGCCTGGTTCGCCGCGTGGCTGCTGGTGGCCAAGCCGGCACTCGAGGGCAGACTGCGCGAAGCGCGCGTGCGGCGCGAGCAGGCGGCATCACGCGCGACAGCCCTGCTGGGGGAAATCCTGCGCCGCGAGCATGAAGGCGACCAGCACGAACTGGTCATCCTGCGCCAGGAGTTCAGCCGCCTGCATGCTGGCCTGTTCGAGGTGTACATGGCGACGCGGAAAGTGCAGCACCAGTGAGCATGACGATCAGCGACCGGGATCGTCGCCGGTTCCGTTGTCGCACCGGTGAGCCGGGCAGGGCACGGAGGCGACATGACATTGAAGGCCCAGTGGTACCGCGACAGGCTTGCGAAAAAAGCGCGCAGGGGTTTCTGTGGCTACCCGGTCGCAACCGTTGCCTTCTATGGGCCCGACGACACGCGGGCGACAAAGGTGTCGGTTGGCATCGTCGCGCACGAAGATGCGGATGCCGATCCTGTTGAGCGATGGTTCTGTGGAACTGCCGACGCAAGGACCGATCCGGAAACCATCGAGGCAGTCGTGCGCTTCATCGACCAGCAGGGTGCCCGATCGGTCGCAACCGTTAATCGCATCATCGGGTGTCCGCATGAGGAAGGCATCGACTATCCGGAAGGCGAAGCCTGTCCGCTGTGTCCATTCTGGCGCAACCGTGACCGGTGGAGCGGCGAGATCATCGGGTAAGGCGGTCTGCGGTTTTCCGCAACCGATGCACGGGGCCGCCGGCATAAGCCAGGGCAATGGGATCTTCCGTGCGGAAGAGAGGAGCGTCGGCGTCGCACCGCCTGTCATGAGGCCTCGCGGGCTCAATCCACAGTGACAGTCCGTGACGCTTCCGTTCTCTTCGCGCAACCCGGCTGAACATGATCGCGCGGGATGTGTAGTCCGGGTTGGTTGTCCCTCCCATACTTTTTTGACAGGGAAACGGAATGTGCCGTATTTCGCTGATCGCAATGGCGCAGGCCATGAAATCCGCCAAGGCAATGAACCTCGCGCAAAAGGAGAAGATCGCCGACGAGATATTCCATGCCCAACCTCACATGCTCGGCTCTGTCCTCGTTCTCCAGAAATTCGGTGTTTCCATGGAAAAAATGGAGTTCGCCATCGAACTGCTCATCGTATGTTTTGTGGCGATGAAAGAATCCGGTCTCACATGGCCCGTCATCACGGAGGACGACCAGGAGCTGCAATTGCAGCTTTATACGACCACCGTTCGGCTTGGCGAAGACCTGAGTCCCTCACTACGGGATCGACTGATGCAGCAATATGTCGAGAACCATCCCGAGAAGAATCTTTGTGCCTATGTATGGTCAGAAACCGCAAACTGGCTGAGACGCATTGTCCCGGAAGACAGTGACAGATATGTCATGCTGGTGGTCATCAACCTTCTAAACTGCATCGCCTACGTACCCATGCCCAACCCTGGAAAGCAGGTTCGTCGACGGGAGAATTCTGCATGACTCAGGAAAGATGCGAACAGTGCTCCCAACCCACGGCAGCTTACGATGTGATCCATTACGGCTCCACGGAAACTGGTCACCGACTGCTCTGCACCCAATGCTTCAATGCCGAGGTGGCACGGCGATATGGCATGACCGATCTCGAAAACGTGCGCCTGGATCCGATCGACATGATCGATTCCGCGGGCGACTCCCATCGGTTTCATTGCCAGATGCGTTTGCTGGGCCCAGACATGATCGTCCTGGACGCGTTCGAACTTCGCGAAGACGTCCGTGCCGGTTACGAATTCCGGACCATGGGCGAACCTGAAGATGATGTGCTGACATTGCTTGGCCGTCTTGTCGAAAAGATGAGGCGAGCTCTGTCGGTCCGATTTCTCTGCGCCGAAAACCATCGACAGCGAATCCGCGACCGAACCGTGCAAGGAAGAATTTCATCGGATATGTCCGGGTTCGAAAATATGCCTGTCGTTGTTGTCGACGGAAAAGAAATTGCGTGGGACGACTTCGGCCGGATGCTGATGGCGTTCGAGGGCTGGCAATTCAGGCTGGACATCGCCGATCCGGCCGACGAGCTTTGAGTCACGCGCAGACGGACGATCAAGCGCGCTATCGAACAGTCGGACCGGATGCCGCGTGGCCCTGGCGTGGCGCAGGAGCTCGCTGAGCTTCGCAGGGGCGTACGCAAGAGCCTTCTGATTACGGCCAACCCGCCGTTTTCCGGCTGGGGAATGATGTGTTCCTGGACCCCGGCATGACGGTCGCCGCCATCGACCGGCTTGTACATCACTCGACAAATTTTCGAACTCATCGAAAGCTACAGGCGCCGCAAGCCACGACAAACAGAACACGCGCCGTTTAGCGCCATGCTGCTTGACGCTGACTATCGAATCCTTTTGCTTTTGCCATGTGTGGTTCAAGTGAAGAAGCCCGCGATGCCGTCGGCGTGCGCGGGCTTAATACTGGGTGATAAGGCGTTACGCGAACGACATTTCCAGACTGATGCCGGAATAGTTGACCCGTGGCGCGACCTCACGACCTTCGCCCTTCTCAAAATGCACCAGTCCATATCGCTCCATCGTCTTGAGCGTGCGGGAGAGGTTGGACTTTTCACGTCCAGACGTCTCGGCCAGCTCTGTCAATGACGACGGGTTTGTCCTGGCGATCAGTGCCAGCAGCGCCTGATTCTTGCCCGACAGCACCTGTGCGAACGACTCAGGCGAGGAGAACCAGATCTTCGGTTCGTCCGGGGAAGGCTTGTATTCGCCCCGAGCGATTGCCATCGTCCGCGCCTTGTACTGCTCGACCGACGCGATCCCGACCTTCAGGATTCCGTGTTCGCTATTCATGGGCCACTGCTCCTTTCTTGCATAACGATGTCGACCTCTTTCCAGAAGTCTGCGAGTAACGTCGCGGCATCCGCATAATCGTAGAACCGCGTGCGCTCCCCGGTGTGCTTGTGGTCGTACTGAATGCGCGTCCGTGCGCCCGGACCTGAACCCTCCCGGATCGGATGCGCATTATCAAACCCCAACAGGCGAGCACCCGTTTCATCGTGCAGCGTCAGCGAATACCTCAGCCCGTGGGGGCGTTCCGCCGTGACTGCGCATCGTGTTGCTTCGAACTTCACCCAAAGCTGCCCGGTGGCGTCGAGGGTGAATACCTCCCCGTGCATCACGAGGAGGGTGTCCATGCCTGGGTCTCGATCTGTCATGGCCATATGTTATCATCAGGTGACAACTAAAGCAAGGAATGTCCCTCCCGCCGGGAGAATAGCGCGTGGTCCGACGCGAGCGCCTGCAGGCCACGGAAGAGCGCGCGATGCTTGAGATCGTCCGGGTGCGGAGCGCGTCCGCGAAGCTGCACAAGGAAGTCGATTAGGCCTCCAGGCGGGCTGAATGGCGCGAGGCCGATCACCGCCGTGCGGTCGGGGGCACTGCAGTGCGCGACTCACGAATGCCCGTCATCAGGCCGGTGTGCTGCAGGGGCGCCTGGAGGCCGTGCAGGCGACGAACGTGACGCTGCAGCAGCAGCTGGCAGCCGTGCGCCGGGCGGACGCGCGCGAGGCCGGGCCCGCCCGGCCGGGCCGTGCCAAGGGCGCACCTGCCGGGTCCACCGCGGCGCGTCCCGTGGCGACACGCCCCGCACGTCCCGCAGGTGCGGCGCGCGCCGCGTCCGCGCCCGCCAGCAAGACGGCGGCGCGCCGCAAGCGGGGCAAGACCGATGACAGGTAGCCCCCGCCCGCGCAGGCGACGGAACGCCCCGGCCTGCCCGCCGATCGGTGCGCTGATGCGCTACGGCGAGCGGACCGTGCGCGTGATCGCCGAGGCAAGCGGCCAGCGCGCAATCATCGAATCCGTGGACGAGGACGGCCGCACCTTCCGCAGCACGGTCAAATGGGCTAGTCTGGCCGCTCTTGAAGAGCAGCTTTTCTGAGGGCGATGAGGATGCAGCCGACCATGCAGCAGCTTCGATATCTTTGCCGACAGTTCATGATGTGGTGTTGCGCAACAACGTGCTGGAGCCGCTGCAGCGCCGTGAGGCGGCGGCCGCGCGAACGGCCCTCGAACGGCTGGCGGGCGAATATCCAACGTGGTCGGACGAGCAAAGATGCAGCGCGCATTGCGATTGGCCACAAGCGATGCGGAAATGCCCGTGACATGAGGCGACATCCCTTTCGAAGGAGCGGCACATGCCAGCGCTCGATAATATCGATACCTTTGTAGTGTTGATGCTGGAGAACAGGTCATTCGATCATATGCTCGGTTACCTGAGCCTGACGGGAGGTAACGTCAACGGTCTCTCGTCCGATCCGGCATGGCTGAATAACTTTACGAATGTGAACGCGGGGCAGTCTTATCCCGTTCACCGTCTCGGCGCCGACGTCGCTTCAATTCCCGATCCCCCACACGACCGCACGCCTATCGCAACCCAGATCAATACGCCTTGCACGCCGGGTGGCTGTCCCGAGCTCGGTGGGTTCGTGCAGAGTTATGCGAGTCGCGCCACGCCTGCACATGATCTTGCGCACGTGATGGGGTACTACGACGCTGCCTCACTGCCGACTTTTGACTTCCTGGCGCGACATTACGCGGTTTGTGATAACTGGTTTGCGCCGCTCCCTTCCGGTACGCAGGCGAACCGGCTGATGGCAATGGCAGGAGAGAGCGCCATCAGTGACAACGTGCAAGGACTCAATTTCATCCCCGATCAGCCGCTTGTTTATGACTGGTTGCGCGAGCGCGGCATTCCATGGTGCGTTTATCAGTCGGGCAGCTTCTTTCCGTTTTTCAGTCTGATGAAGAAATGGCTGCCGGAGATCATCACGTCACTCGCCTTGCCGCATGATGATGTCGGCGGGAGTTTCCGTCGGTACACCCGGTTCGCCGCCGACTGGCAGAGCGACGCAATCATGCCCAAGGTGATATTTATCGAGCCGGCATATACGGACGGTCCACACTTCAACGCCAACGACGACCATTGCCCGACAGGCATCGCGGCGGGGCAGGCTTTTGTCGCGGATGTTTACCGGACGTTGACGTCCAATCCGGATCGCTGGAAGAACACGCTCCTGATCGTGACGTACGACGAGCACGGCGGGTTTTTTGACCATGTTTCACCGCTCCCCATTGCGGCCAATGTCGCGGGATTCCCGTTTGAAACGACGGGACTGCGCGTGCCCGCCTTGCTTGTCTCGCCCTACGTGACGCCGGGCGGTGTCTTCTCGGGGAAGCTCGACCATACGGCCATTTTGCAGCTTCTCGCGGAAAAGCTTGATCGGGGCAGGGCGTATTTACCCGCCGTCTCGGCGCGCAACAATCACCTTGACAGGCTGAGCAGTGCGCTGAATGTCGCCGCAGTCCCTGAAGCTGCGCCCGCCCTCGCCGGCGATACCGGCGCGACGTTCAATGCATCCTTCGATGGGCTTTTGAAGGCAGGACAGTCCGAATCAAACCAGGGGTTTCATGCGGTAGCGCTGCAGGTCGCACGAGATCATCCACACCTTTTGACGTCGCCACAGTGGGCTGATCTGGCGCAGTACGTTGCCACCTATGGGAAGCATTGAACGCGTCGGCAGCCAATCGGTAGTGTGGGGTAATCGTCCGGATCGTGCAAAAAATGGCGCATTTGTCGAAAACGCGATTACTTATCAAGGCCGGGCTGGTGTATATCGCCCTGACTGAGGCTGATGTCTGGCGACGGTCACTGACCAGGTGCCGTATCTAAAACTAAAACAGCAGCTCAATCGAGTGAAACAGGCGGCGGCGGTCGGCATCCTGCGACCGCGCGCCCGCATCGATCACTTCCCGCAGGCATTCGATAAAACAGGCGCCTGCGGGACTCACGGGCACGCCGCGCCGCGAGGTGATGCTCACGATCGTCTCATCGACTATCTCGCGCAATGGCAACGCGCGCAGATTCTCTTTCGCGATGTTCACTTCAACGAGCGGCCACGGAAAGATGCTGAGGAAGTCGGTCTGCTGAAGCAGACCCAACACGATCGCGAACGAATGCGCGAGATGAATCGTATGGGGCACTTTCATCCCAAGCTTGCGGAACAGATTGTCGGCCATCGACTCCCGGCTCGCCGGGTCCCAGTTCAACACCCACTCAGCATCCTGCAGTTCATGCAGCGTACGGCACTCGGCAAGCGGATGCCCGCGCCGCGCGACGACAGCTGAATGCGTCGAAAAAAGCGGCACATTATGAAACTCCGATTGGGGCGACGCAGGCGGCGGGCGGCCGATCGAAAAGTCGAGGCTGCCGTCGCGCAGACGCGGCTGCGCGACAGCCAATAACCCTTCGAAGAATTCCAGTTGCACGTCGGGCATCTTCTGCTTGAAGCGGTTGACCGTCTCCGGCAGAAACGTCAGCGCAAGCCACGGGGTCACACCGACCGACAGCTTGCCCGCGGCCGCGCCGCGCATCGCTTCCAGTTCCGCTTCCGCGCGCGCCAGTTGCCCGAGCACGAGCCGCGCGTGCACGACGAGCGCGCGTCCATACTCGGTGAACGCGACGCCCGATGTGCCGCGAATCACGAGCGGCGCACGCAGGTCGGCTTCGAGTTCGCGCACCGACTTGGTTACGGCAGCGGGCGACAGATCGAGCTGACGGGCCGCCGCGCGGATGCTGCCCGTTTCGGCGATGGCGGCGAGGGTGCGAAGTTGATGCAGTTTCATGTGTAAGAAGTAACCCTGGATGGCATCGCGGGCGACAACTGCCGGTTGTCACCGTAACCGTTTCCTGCCTGCCCGTCAAAAAAACGGTTGGCTATGCTGGTCTCACATTACCAAGGAGACAGCAGCGTGAACAAGATGGTCGTCCCCGCCGGCATCGCCGGTCTCGAAGAAGAAATGATTGCCTTGCGCCGCCAGATTCACGCGCATCCCGAGCTTGCTTACGAAGAGCACGTCACGGGGGATCTGGTCGCCGCGAAGCTCACCGAATGGGGCTACACCGTGACGCGCGGGCTGGGCAAGACTGGCGTCGTCGGGCAACTGAAGGTTGGCAGCGGCGCACGAAAGCTGGGTCTGCGCGCCGACATGGATGCGTTGCCGATCCACGAACAGACGGGCCTGCCGTACGCGAGCAAGCTGCCCGGCAAGATGCACGCATGCGGCCACGACGGCCACACGGCGATGCTGCTCGCAGCAGCAAAGCACCTCGCGCAGGAGCGCTCGTTCGACGGCATGCTGAACGTGATTTTCCAGCCCGCCGAAGAAGGCCTCGCGGGCGCGAAGAAAATGATCAAAGACGGCCTGTTCGACAAGTTTCCCTGCGACGCCGTGTTCGCAATGCACAACATGCCCGGTCATCCGACGGGCAAGTTCGGCTTTTTGCCGGGGCCGTTCATGGCGTCGTCGGATACCGTCATCATCAAGGTGACGGGGCGCGGCGGTCATGGAGCCGTGCCGCACAGGGCCGTCGACCCCGTCGTCGTGTGTTCGCAGATCGTGCTGGCGCTGCAAACCATAGTGTCGCGCAACGTCGCGCCGCTCGACATGGCGATCATCACCGTCGGCGCGATTCACGCAGGCGACGCGCCGAACGTGATTCCCGAAACGGCGGAAATGCGCCTCTCCGTGCGCGCTCTGAAGCCCGAAGTGCGCGGCTATCTGGAGACGCGTATTCAGGAAGTCGTACACGGACAGGCGTCCGTGTACGACGCGCGCGCCGAGATCGACTATCAGCGCCGTTATCCGGTGCTCGTCAACGATGCGCAGATGACGGCCTTCGCCACGCAGGTCGCGCGCGAGTGGGTCGGCGACGATGGCCTGATCGCGAACATGCAGCCGTTGACGGGCAGCGAAGACTTCGCGTTCATGCTCGAACAGTGTGCGGGTGCGTATCTGATCATCGGCAACGGGGACGGCGAGGGCGGCTGCATGGTCCACAACCCCGGCTACGACTTCAACGACGATTGCCTCGCGACGGGCGCCGCATACTGGGTGCGTCTTGTGCAGGCGTTTCTGGGCTGACGCGTTCGGGAGACAGACATGACGTACACAGCCGCATCGGCTCCCACGCCAAACAGCAACGCGTCGACGAGCGACGCTCAACCGCAGCACGTGAGCCACGCGAAAGCGATTGCCGCAATCACGCTCGGCAACGGCCTCGAATTTTTCGACTTCACGATTTATAGCTTCTTCGCGACGATTATCGGCAAACTGTATTTCCCGGTCGAAGGGCAGCTTGCACAACTGATGCTCGCGGTCGGTACGTTCGGCGTCGGTTTCATCATGCGGCCCGTGGGCGGCGTGGTGCTCGGCGCGTATGCTGACCGGGCAGGGCGCAAGGCGGCGATGAGTCTCACGCTCTGGCTGATGACGCTCGGCTCCGCGATCATCGCGTTCGCGCCGACGTATGCATCGATCGGACTCGCGGCGCCTGCGCTCGTGATCCTCGCGCGGCTGATTCAGGGCTTCGCGTTGGGCGGCGAAATCGGCGCATCGACGTCGCTATTGATGGAATATGGCAGCGACCGCACGCGCGGTTTCTACGGCAGCTGGCAGTTCGTGAGCCAGGGCTTGAACACGGTGGTTGGCTCGCTGCTGGGCGTCGCGCTCGCGGCGATGCTGTCGACCCATGCGCTGGAAAGCTGGGGCTGGCGCGTGCCGTTCGTGATCGGCATGGCGATGGGGCCGATCGGCGTGTACATCCGGCGACATCTCGACGAAACTCTGCCGTTGCCTGCATCGTCGCAAGAGCCGCCAGCCATCGAGGCATCGACGGTCGCGAGGCCTGTGCGCGAGATCTTCGGCACGCACCTGGGCGTGATCGCGACGGGCGTCGTGACGACGATCGGGGGCACGGCGGCGAACTACATCGTACTGTTCTATCTGTCGACGTACGCGATCAAGATCCTGCATCTGCCGATGTCGCTTGCGTTGTGGGCGTCGTGGACGGCGGCGTTCGTCACGGTGATCTGCTCGCCGTTCGCTGGCTCGCTGTCGGGATCGCTATGGACGCAAGCGCGTGCTGTGGATCTCGCGCGCGTTGCTGATTGCGGCGGTGTATCCCGCCGTTCATGGTCATCAATTCCGTGCCGACTGTGCCTGTGTTGCTGGCTGTGGTTGCTGCGCTGGGCGTCCTGGTTGCATTCACGGCTGTGCCCAATATCGTCATGCTGCCCGAGATGTTTCCGCGTGAGATTCGCGCAACCGGGATGTCGATTGTTTATTGCCTCGGCGTGTCGATCTTCGGCGGCTTCGCGCAGTTCTTTGCGACATGGCTGATTCAACTGTCGGGCAACACACTGGCGCCGGCGTGGTACCTGATCGGTTGCGGGCTGGTGTCGCTGCTGGCGCTGCCGTTTATTCGCGAGAGGGCAGGGCGGCCGATCGACTGAAGGGCGCTTTCTCATGCGGTGGGTCGCTCTCTCACGCCTCGACGAGTCTCAGCGCCCGATTGACAATCGATTGGGTTTGCCAACGATTCTTGCGCCATGAAAGCGAACAGAGTTCGTCACGGTTGATTTCGGGCGAAGTATGGCTGTGAGGCGATCGGTGATGCCTATGAGTGCATTTCGGCCATACCTGACCTTCATGTATCGCGTCCGTCAGGCGGCAATGAGTCGCTTTGCCGACAGTCGCAGTTCGGCGGCGAGGAACGTCAGCGTTCACTGCTAGCGAATGCGTACTTGCGACCCATTGCCGTCGTCCGTCTCGACATCACGTAAAGGGCAGGTTCCAAGGTCCACCGGTCATTCGAACGGCCACGGCGGTACCTGTTTAACCATAAAAGTTAGCAATAACTGCGTCCAAAGATTTAAACATAACTCGCCAAAGCAGGAACTAGAGTTTTTTCCGGCGTTATCCACACACCCTCCTCAAAGCGCCTGCCGTAAGTTGATTCCAATTCCCCAAAAGACTCTCCGCGAAGTACCCGGACATCCCGACTACCAAGTTCGACGATAATTCTCGCGGCAAAAAGATCCCTCCCGTGTATCACATTGATGTCCCATTTCCAACTGCCAAATTTATTGTCAGCATCCTGAAAAGGTTTTCTTCTGTCTGATTGCCCGACATAATTTTTCTCATCGGAGAAGGATGAGGGATCATCCACAATTATGATTTCTTTTCGCTTAACCTGAACCCCGCTGCAGACAAAGCGAATATATTCTTCAAGATGTTCAGAACAGTTTAATGCCAGTCCCAGGGATAAGATCTTCTCAAGCGCTTCAGCTGTACCATCGACATGAACGATATCAAATCCGCTTATTAGGGCGATGACTGAGCGTTGATCGAGTTCACTTTCTAAAGAAACCTCCGCTAAATACGAATTAGGAAGGAAGCTGGGGTTATGCACGCGAATTCGATTGCTTATAGACACCCTCGTGTCAAAATAATGAGTCAGCTCTCGATATTTCCCGAGGGCCGGTGTGATCTTTTTTATAATTTCCTCCCGAGCGCTTAAGTCGACCGTTTCCCAATTAGCCCTATAGAGCGGGAGCGAGTTCCAGCGCGACGATTTATCGTAGCTATCCGTATTGAATTGCTCGTCTCCCCTGATGCGAGGCGGCACATAGTTGAATATATCAACTTGTATCTTCCGTAAATCGCATTTTTCGCGATTCCCTCGCCAAAGCCCCGTGTTAAACAACGCCTCATACTCTGGAGGAGCGCTCTCGGTTGGCAACTCAATAATCTCCGCTGGACCATCTCCCGGCAACATCACGCTTCCGGGGGAAGCCTCACGGAGTGCAATGAGACCGCGCAGAATAGCCGCGTGAAATATCGAATCTGCGTTGAACGCCCAACACGCCGACATAAGCGCGCGGTTGGATCGAAAGTCGAGAAGTCGAGCGTGACACCGAGCTAACACCATAGAAAGATGAACCGCACCGCTTAGGATCATCTCCTCTTGGGCATAAAACGAGACGAGAACCTTAGAATCGAGGAGAGGTTCGTCTTTCAATTCGGAGAAATTTTTTTTACACCAGGTTAGGAAGCCTGTTCCAGCAGCACTTTCTTCAAATTCCTGAACAATTTCACAGAACTCTATCGCAAGAAAAGCCGATCGCTCCCAATCTGATTCGACTGAAGTCGCGATCTCGGCCCTCGCTCTTTCGAGGAAATTCCTGACAAGGCCGAGTCTCCAAGACGGATCGCTGTTTGGCAATTGCCTGCACACCGAGGCCAATAGGTCGAGACGGGGCTCTGTAACAGTGCCGATTGCCGTTGCGGAAATCAAGATCTCTAAAGTCCCGAAAAGCCACTCTACGGCACTCTGCCATTGTTTTGCGTTTCTCATCCACGGCTTCCGGGCGCAAAGTTCGTTTAGCTTAGCGAGATCCGACCCCGGATAACCCTTCTCGAGAAAAATATTCCGTGGTAACCGAAGGTAGAATTGCTGCAGCGTTTCCTCAAAGAACGGATCATTCATGATATGGAATCACTAGAGGACATTTCTTTCCGGCGCCGTCAACAGTGGAAGCAAGTGCGTGAACGGATCGCGAAAGCCATCGCAAGGCTTGCATATGGATTGATGAGATGCATCTAGCTCGTCCGGTGCGAAGTCTGGATAAAGCCTTGCGTTCCGGACAATTTTGTCGTTTTTAGCTGTAATAACAAGGCGGGCCCTGAGTTCCTGCGCACCTGCGTCAAATCTGGTTTTTAACTCGTCACGTAAATCGGTGAGAGTCCTCGACCCCTCGCGGAGATCTTCTAATACTGTGAACACGTTTGATAAATTTGCACTCGACAAGACACCACGTATAGGCCCAAATGTGTCAATAGCCAGCGCAAGGATCCTTGCACCGTTATGAGCTGGCGCAAAGAGAACTAGTTCAGTATGTTTTGGCCAAGACGCTGGAACGGCGCGATTGAGCGCGTCTAACATTGCCCGTCGCGCAATTATCGCCCCGAGCGAGTGGGCAACTAAAATTATTCTGTGATACTCTTTTGGATGTCGTCGCGTCATTGTGAGACTTGAATCGCTATCGTTAAATACTGCTGCGGGATCCTTGCAGAGTTCACCCAAGAAACACCGGAGCTGATTCGCGCTGGACAGGGCTTGCGTGTGTTTGCCGTCGTAACTAAAAAAGAAAAAATCCCACCCTGCGAGTTCAGGTGTTGCTTTTAGCTCCGATGGGAAGGCTGACCACGTTTCGATTGCTGCCCCGGCGAAACCGTGTACAAATACAATGGCGCAACCAATTGGGTCCAATGCCCAAATTGCTCTAGACCCCTGCCACCTCTTCGCTAGTCGCCCAGTATGTAGCATATGGAAGCTCACGATCCTGCCCCTTTGAATTGACCCTATTTATGAGCGTTTCGACTTTTCGCAAGGGAAGCCTTCGTGTATCAGTATCGGGGTATCGGGCGACGTTAGTCGGTAAATTAAACACTCCTGATCTGGACATCCTAGGACATCTGGGCTGTTTTTAGGGGACACTTTTCTAACAACGTCGAAAGCATGCCTGCCCAGTGCCTAGTCCGACACTGGGTGATGAAGTCGAGCAACCGGCACAAAGACTGTTTCACCAGCGCATTTTCATATAGTTGCGGGTCCGAGGTCGGCGAAGCTGACCAGACCCGCCCTGAGCCTGTACCTCAAAGGCCGGTACCTGATGCGTAGTCCACCTGTGCGCGCTGGCGCACGACAGTTCCTGGCCGCCTACTGCCCGACGCGGTCCGCGGATCGAGGTGTGATGCGATGCCGGCGGGGTGATGTGCTTTTCTCGCTACCGCCCACGAAAAACAGCCTCGATGTTGTTGCCGTCCGGGTCGAGCGCGAAGGCAGCGTAGTAACCTGGCGGATAGCCATGCTGGGTGTCACGGTAGCCGGGTGCGCCGTTATCGGTGCCGCCGGCTTTGAGGGCTGCCTGATAGAATGCGTCTACCTCGGCGCAACTCCTCGCTACAAAGGCAGTGTGCTGTTTCACGCCATGCGGGCGAAAGCGGTCAATCCAGAAAACCGGGTAATCGAGGCCGTAGCCGATGCCATCGGTCCCGCTGTTGCCCGGCATTTGCATCACGCGACGCATGCCAAGCGCGCTCAAGGCGGCGTCGTAAAACGTGGCGGAACGATGGACGTCCGCGACTCCAATTCCGGTGTGATCGATCATCGTGGTACCTCGAGTGTTCCGTTATAGCAATAGGGCCGGAAAATGACACCTTCCGGAACGTTCAACGTTCGACAAGCGCAAGTCGCACGTGGCCGTGCGAGAACGTTCTGACGCTGGCTATGTCCTGCGACGGACCGTACGGTTCGAAGGCGAACGCTTCTTACTCGGGCTTTGCGGTTATCCACATGCACCCGGCCCTGTGGTCGGCGAATGGCCGCTTTGGCGCAATGCGTCAGGCAGAAGGCGACCCCATCCCGGACGTTCGAACGCATTGGCTTGCACCGGCGGCAGCGAGTTTTGGTCGTTGCTCGCCGTGATATGTCGAGAACAACCACGACAAGACCCGAGGTAGAAACGCATTTGCGTTGCCTCGCAAACGCGTCCTATATTAAGTAGCGATGGCCGAACAGACCTTCCTCAAATAGCTCGATTTTGGAGGCCGCCTTGGAGAAGAAGAGGGTCTGGACAGAACGGGAAAATAAGAAAACGGCCATTCAAAAATCGGCTGAAGAAGCAATTAGACCGATGTTAGAGTCGGCAAATTCCGCCTCGTCGCGAGTCGCCGTCCTGCACATTACCTTAATGATCACGTGCAGTTATTTATTGATAGTTACCCTTTCAACGACCGATTTAAATCTTTTGATTGGAGGAGGAATAAGGCTGCCGGTCGTCGATGTTGAGGTTCCTATCACCGCCTTCTTTGTGCTGGCACCTCTTCTTGTGATACTGGTTCATTTCAATTTTCTCCTGCAGCTGCAACTGTTGTCTCGCAAACTTTTTGTTTTCGATAAAACAGTCCAGGAATACACGCAAAGATTCAGGACAAAGCTGCAAAAAGACGATAGCAAGACATACAAATTCTATGACCAGTTAGATATCTTCCCCTACAGTTGGTATCTAGTTGCACCTAGCGGGCAATCGATACGCGCGCTATTGGCATGCATGGTGACTGTAACTATCCTCTTACTTCCGTTGATCACGATACTCGCGATTGCTCTGCGCTTTCTTTGCTACCAATCCGAAGCGATTACATGGTCGCATAGGTTAGCGATATGGATCGATTGCGCGGTAATATTAAGTCTTTGGCCGGTCATCATGGATCCGCAGGATGACTGGAAGGCTTTTCATCGCAGGGCGGCGGCATCATTGAAGAACCCTAAAAGCTTATGGCTACTATCCGGGTTAATGTTTACCGTATTAACCATCTATTTTTCACAAAACCAAAGTCAGCTTCCGTGGGATTGGCAACTCGAACTTATTGTCGCGGTTTTCATCTTCAGCGTATTTTATTTGGTATATGTCGTCGTTAATGCGTTGTTTTATATATTAAGGCGGCTCCGGAAAAAAACAAAAACTTGGCGAGCGGATGCACAGCGGAGCGCGACGACCGTATTGTCGACTCGCGGCGTAGTTCCGTACATTGTGTCTATGCTAGTGATTCTCCCCATGCCGCTGGCCCTGACCGTCGATGGGGAGGAGCTGGAAACGAGCGTTTTTGGGCAAACGTTCTTCAACAGGTCGCTTCACCGGAATTTTGAACTGAGCGATGCTGTCGTCGAGGCAAAACCGGTGGCGCCCGACACCATCGCCGAAGCCAAGGAGGAAGATATTGTTGACGTGCATGATTTAGTCGGTCATGTGAGCCCGGTTAATCTTGAAGGACGAAAACTACGACATGCTGTTTTCAAGCGGGCGTTCCTGGTAGGCGCGAATCTTCAGCATGCGGACCTATCGGGAGCGATTTTGTCAGACGCGATACTGATCGGAGCCAATCTGGTTGCCGCGAATGGCAGTGAAGCAGACTTTCGTTTCGCGCGTGTTGACGGGGCCAGCTTCAACGATTCCGTGCTTGCAGGTGACAATTTCAAATGGGCGAAAGCGAGAGGGGCAGACTTTACGGGAGCGGCACTCGAAATGGCGCACTTTGCGGACGCTGATCTGCGTGTAGCGCTCTTCGCTGGAAACATGACTGGCACGGTGTTTGACAACTCAGAGCTGTCGGGCGCGTCTTTTGAAACCGCTCTACTGCAGGGAGCTTCATTCGGAGGCGCCAACTTGACCGGGGCGACGATTGACATCCTCGACTGGGGCGGGCTATACAGTCCGTATTATATTGATGTACGTTTTCTGAAATCCTCTGTCCTCGATTCACGCTCGGGGGCTGAGCTGAGTAGGATAGCAAAGATGACTGTGCCAAGGCATGCGGTAGGTGGTATCCTGGAAAAAATCGATAAGGCGGTCGGCCATCCTGCGGTTTTCCCATTCGATTATTGTCTATACGGAAGCCCCATTTCGAGTTCAGTCGCCTGTAAGCACAGATTCAGTCAAGACAGCAGCGAAGAACAAGATGAGTTTGCCCGCGGGATCTCCGCTACGTTCAAGAGGATGGTCTGCGACGACAGGGCAACCGCGCGAAACTTCTCCTACCGTGTTCGGTCCACCCTCCTGGCTCATGAAGCGAGAACTTGGTTTATGTCGCCAGATTGTCTTGGAGCAATGGAACTGACAGCCGATGAGAGAAATGAGGAATTAGGCGTATTGGAGATTGTCGACCCGCTCAAAGGCACAGAACGTCCCCGTGTGAATAGTGACGTCTATATTTCGAAGGAGTTGGATTGGTTCCCGTAAGGAGGCTTTGGGGGATGCGCGCCTGCTGCAGAACGTGACGTCGTTGGATTGTCCGCTTGCCCGTGCCGACCGGACGATCGGACGCCCGCGCTCGGACACAAGCGAACGGCTCTTTCTGGCCCAGACCGTGTCAAAACGCCCGGCTGCTGGAAATTGACGAGACCTTCTCTCCCGGAACAGGTTTCGACGGCGAACTGCGGGAACATAAACGTGAAGTTGCATGAAACAGCTACGTCGAACTGCTGCCGCGGTTCGACCACCGCGCGAGGCTTACGCCCGCATTGCCTTTACCACCATTTCTGCGCCAAGCAGCTTGATCACCCGCTTCATGTTGTACGCGAGCACGTGCAGGCTCATTTCGGTACTTACCCGCTCAATCGTTCTTGTCAGAAAGTGGGTTGCACCCATCCACGCCTTGAACGTGCCGAAGGGATGTTCGACAGTCTGTCTTCGGATCCGCATCATGTCGGGGTTATGGTCAAGTCGCGTCTGCATCTCTTCGAGCACCCCTTCGTGCTCCCAGCGTGCCACCCGGCGTTGAGGGCCCGGCGTGCAGTGCGCCTTTAGCGAACATTGCTGGCAATTCGAACTCCAATACTTGCTGATCTTCAGGCCGCGCTCAACGGTCGAGAATCGCCAGATGAGGCGCTCGCCTGCCGGGCATCGATATTCGTTCATCTTTGCGTTGTAGATGAAGTCTTCCTTGCCAAAGCGACCATCGGCCGTTGCGCTCGACGTCACTGTCTTCGGAACGAACACGGTTATTCCAGCCTCGTGACATGCGAGTATCTCCTCGCTCTTGTAGTAGCCGCGATCCGCAACCGCGGTGAGCTTGTCGATGCCCATCGCGGTACGGGCGAGCTTCGCCATCGACGTCAACTGATCACGATCAATGCCATTATTGGTAACGATGTGCGCGACGATCAGATGGTGCTTCGTGTCAACCGCCGTCTGGACGTTGTAGCCCACGACTCCGGTTCCTCGGGTCTTCATCGAACGTGCATCCGGATCCGTAAGCGATATCTGTCCGTCCGGTGCTTCCTTCAACTTGACCTCGATCTCCTTGAGGCTTCGCATCTGTTCCTTCAGGGCTGCAATCTTGTCTTGCAACCGCTCTGTTCTGGCTTTCGCAATAGCAGGCTCCTGACGATCCGCTGTGTCCATCGCCTCGAGATAGCGGGCGATACTTGACTCGATGTCGCGCATGCGTCGTTCGAGTTTGGCGCTCGTGAAGTTGCGGTCGCGATGGTTCACTGCCTTGAACTTGCTCCCGTCGATTGCCACGAACGCTTCGGCGAAGAGGTCCAGACGCTGGCATAGCGCGACGAACTGGCGACAGACGCTGCGGATCGCTTTGCCGTTGTCTTTACGGAATCGCGCAATGGTCTTGAAGTCCGGCGTCAGGCGACTCGTGAGCCACATCAGTTCGACGTTGCGCTGAGCCTCGCGTTCAAGGCGACGGCTGGATTGAATACGGTTCAGGTAACCATAGATGTAGATTTTGAGCATCACCGCCGGATGATACGAAGGCCGACCCGTTAGCGCTGGCTCAACGCCTTCAAACCCGAGCTTCTGAAGATCCAACTCATCCACAAAAACATCCACCACGCGCACCGGATTGGTGTTTGTCACGTAGTCATCAAGCGCTTCGGGAAGGAGGAAGCTTTGCGTACGATCTTCGCCTTGGACGAACCGCTTCATCTCGCTTCTCCCCGTTCTACGATGAATAATTTTAGCACTACGAAATGGTGTTTTGACACAGTCTGGGCCGTCAGCGACCGCACGCTAACCGGCCTGCTCGAGATCATCACGCTTGCAGAGGACTTCCAGGATCTGACCGGACAGGTCATCAAGAAGATCACCGACATCGTCTCGTCGATCGAGCAGCAACTGCTCAGCGTATTGACGGAGAACATTGCGCCTGAGCGGCGCGAGCAGTTCGCCGCCCAAGATGCCGCGCTCGCCAGCGAAAGCAGTTCCAAATTGCTGATGAATCAACCCGCAAGGCAGGGCGGACGTGTTGCAGGACCAGTCACAGGGCGGTGATCTGCTGGCGCAAATGGGATTCGACTGAGCAAGATTCGCCTCAGCTAGAATGCCTGGTTGGGATCTGCTGCCGAAAATGGCTTCATTGTGGCGTGGTGACTATTGCCGACGTTGCACTGGAAGTCGAGACGCCGCATCGGAACCCGAAGCTGCACCCGAACCCGAAGCTGCATCGGAAGCCGACGCCAGACAGAACGGGTACACAAGAAGTACACCGGGCTCGAGCGTTGAAACGCGAGCAGATGGAAGTGGAAGCGCCAGACAGAACGGGTACACAAGAAGTGGTCCGGGCGCAGGCGCTGAAACTGGACCGGCCACAGGCGCCGAAACGGGAGCATCGCGTTTCTCGTAAAGGCACGTACCCGGCTTACCATCCGTACCGAGCGGCGGCGGCTTGAAGTAGTCGCTCGTCGCATAAGTGGCAAGCCCAACTACCACAGCCGCCCAGATGGCGAGCGCCTGCTGCGCTCCATATTTGAAGGTCTCAAGATTATCCGCGTTTCGATGACTGGGGAACACATAAAACCATTGCCACCACCAGAATAGCGGAGGCGCCATCCCCCAAAAAACTGCCCATTTGAACAGCCCGACGGGCCGAGTGCACGGTGGGGCGTACGACGCATCCCACACAGTCATTATGAGGAGGACCACTGAGACAACCCCACCGGCCCAAAGCAAAACCCGCGGCGCCCAGCGCCACAGCGCCAAAATCAAAAGGACAAGCCCAACAGCCAAAAGCAAAAACCACTGCGCTTGGCGCAAGTTCGGCCAAATCCCAGAAGCCAGCAGCCAAATAATATAAATGGCAAGGACAAACGCAACCGCCGCAAACCCACGTCGCAGAAGCGTCCACTGCCCCCAAGTGCGAGTTAGCCACGCCCAAATCCCCAACGCCGGATAAATATCGAAGCGAGCTGGGTCGGGCGTTACGGCCAGACCACGTGCTGCATCGGTCGCTAGCACCAATGCACCAACAGCGACTCTAACCTCCTGTGGCTCCAAATCACGCACAGCGGTTTGAACACCCTCAAGCTGGTGTCTAAATTCCTCTACCCGCTGCAACTGATCAAGTGCAACGGCCGCGTCCTTAAATCGTCTGACATCGGGTCCAACGTCTTTAAGAACCTTTTTTCGAAAGTCGGCTACGGGCTTAGGTCTAGTGGGAAATGCCCGAAGTGCGGTGGCCGCAGACTTCAATGATTCGAAATCGCTCGAAATGGCGCTAACCTTGTCTCGAAAATCCCTTACTAGCTGGCGGTCTAAGGGACCCCGTGCGGTGGTCGTCACCGCACGACGTGCAACGGCCTCGCTCACCAATTGATCGACCTGGTTTTGAATGTCCGCAACCTTGCCTTTAAATGCGTCTACCAGCGTCGGGTCCACGGGAGGCTGTGTTGCGGGCGGCCGTGGACGAAGCTGATGGACACCACGACTAAGTACATCGGCCGCGGCCTTCAGTCGACTGTAAACGTCACCGATGCCCCTAACTTGCCTCTGAAAGTCGGCTACCGGCGTGGTGGCGGGCATGTTTTTCTTCCCTTCGTCCTGGTCGCAACCAGTGTAGGCGACGAACCCACGCGTTTTCCCCTGTCTGTGCGCTGGCCCACCTTAATCGATAAAGAATCTGCGGCTCGGTCCGCCCGGCATTTGCGCGTCTCTATCATCTGTCTTACAAAGGACGCCATGCGCTCGATCTGACGGTCAGACCCGGAACGTCATAGCGCGGCACCTCGATGGCGGCACGCATCACGAACTCGGGCCTCAGCATGTCGGTGGGAATTACGCAAACGTCGCGCTCTTGGACAATAATTGTGTTTACTGTCTGGGCACGCAAGAATGTGGCCGGTAATCCCGTCAAGGAATCCACGATGGCCGTCTTTGAAAGAGAGCGGATACTCAGGCCCGCGACACGTAATCCCAAATCGGCATACCGCGTTGAGTTGCCCAACTTGGCCCCCGACGATAGTCTTCGCCTTACTATTCGTGATCTGGATGGTAGTGTCGTCCAGATCCGCGAGTTTTCAGCCCGTGAGCTTGACGGGTCCAAGTCAATCTATTTCCGGGCAAAACAGGATGGTGGAACGTAAGCGTCTCGCCGCGGCCGTTCTAGCGTGCTGATTGAGGTTTTGGGTAGTTTGGTACCCACCAAATTATGGTGGATACCAAAGTGGACAAGACGTGGGGCGTTGGCGCCGCAGTCGGCGCATATA
>NZ_JBFRCH010000060.1:0-23358 GCF_040965635.1 Paraburkholderia phymatum | reverse complement strand
AACCGCCGAACCGCCGAACCGCCGAACCGCCGAACCGCCGAACCGCCGAACCGCCGAACCGCCGCCCGCCGAACCGCCGAACCGCCGAACCGCCGCCCCCCGAACTCCCGCCCGCACCACGCCCGCAACCCACGCCCGCAACCCACGCCCGCAACCCACGCCCGCAATCCACGCGCCGAAAATCATGCCTGCAATCACACGACTCATATCATGGTATTCCATAATACTTTCGCACTGGTGTAGTCCATAAGATGGCATACCATAATCTCAACGAACCACAGATCACGGCCTCGGGCCCACTCAGGAGAGAACGATATGAAGCTGGAAGTGCGCAAGCTGGTCACTTACATCGAAGAGACCTTTATCGAAGGCGGCAAGGAAGCGGCCCGGCCGTTGAAACTGTTCGGCGCGGCGGCCGTGCTGCGCAATCCGTGGGCGGGGCGCGGCTTCGTCGAAGATCTGAAGCCGGAGATTCACGCGCTCGCGCCGCAGCTCGGCGAAATGCTGACGGCGGAAATGCTGCGCGTCGCGGGTTCCGGCGACGCGATCGAAGGCTACGGCAAGGCGGCCATCGTCGGCACGTCGGGCGAGATCGAGCACGCGTCCGCGCTGATTCACACGCTGCGTTTCGGCAACCACTATCGCAAGGCCGTCGGCGCGAAGAGCTATCTGAGCTTCACGAATCTGCGCGGCGGCCCGAATTGCCCGATCTCGATTCCGCTGATGCACAAGCACGACGAAGGCATGCGCTCGCACTATCTGACCGTGCAGTTTTCGATCGTCGATGCGCCCGCGCCCGATGAACTCGTGATCGCACTGGGCGCATCGATTGGAGGCCGTCCGCATCACCGTATCGGCGACCGTTACCAGGATCTGAAGGAACTCGAATCCAATGAAGGCTGACCTGGCGCCCGAGCGGGCGGTGTCGCACGGCGAGACCGCGGGCACGTGCTATAGCGTCTATGCGCCGCGCTCCGACGAAGGTGGCGAGACGGTCGTGCTGATCCACGGCGTGGGCATGAACCGGAGCGTATGGGCGCCGCAGATCGACGCGTTGACGGCGTCGTTTCAGGTCGTCGTGTACGACATGCTCGGTCATGGCGACAGCGCGCTGCCGACGCCCGCGCCGACGCTCGATGAATACGCGGCGCAACTCGAAGCGCTGCTCGACACGATGCGAATCGGGCGCGCGCATATCGTCGGGCATTCGATGGGTGCGCTCGTCGCGCTCGAATTCGCGCTGACGCATCCGCAGCGCACGCTGAGCGTCGTGGCGCTGAACGCGGTGTACGACCGCACGCCCGCGCAGCGCGAAGCCGTCATGACGCGCGCCGCGACGCTGAACGACGCGCCCGCCGATGCAGGTGTCGACGCAACGCTGTCGCGCTGGTTCGGCGATCCGATTCCCGTTCATCTGACGCAGGCGGCGCAGGCCGTGCGCGAGCTGCTGCTGTCCGTCGATCCCGTCGGCTATGCGCGCACCTATCGGCTCTTTGCCAGTTCGGACGATGCGCACGTCGGCCGCCTCGCGAGTCTCGCCGTGCCCTCGCTCTTTCTCACAGGCGAATGCGATCCGAACTCGAGCCCGTCGATGTCGCTTGCGATGGCGGCGGCAGCGCCGTTCGGCCGCGCGGAGATCATCGCGAACGAGCGCCACATGATGAACGTCACCGATCCGGCGCGCGTGAACGAAAAGCTGCTCGCGTTTCTCGCGGAAGCATCGGCGGCGAACCCGGCGCGAGCTTTCAACCCGAAGCATCGAACGATTCCTGGAGAACGCCATGACTGAGCGGACCAATGAGCCCACCAATGCGCCGACCACCGGGGAAATCGCGGAACAGGCTTTCGACATCGCCGATTTTCGCCGCGCGCTCGGCGCATTCGTGACGGGCGTGACGGTCGTCACGACGATCCAGCCGGACGGTTCGCCACGCGGCTTCACGGCGAATTCGTTCACGTCGGTGTCGCTCGATCCGCCGTTGATTCTCGTGTGCATCGCGAAGACGGCATCGAGCTACGCGGTGTTTTCGCAGACGCGCCGCTTCGCAGTCAGCGTGCTTGCCGAAGATCAGAAAGCAGTGTCCGGCGTGTTCGCATCCAAGGCCGCCGACAAGTTCGAGCAAGTCGCGTGGCACGCGCGCACGACGGGCGCGCCCGTGATGGACGATGCGGCCGCGAGTTTCGACTGCACGACGCATGAAGTTGTCGATGCCGGCGATCACATCATATTGATCGGACGTGTCGTCGATTTTGTTCATACCAGTTCGTCGCCGCTCGGCTATTGCCGGGGCGCGTATGTGAACTTCAGCCTGTCGCAGGATGCGTTGGCGGCTGCCGGTTCGCGCGCGCAAGTGGGCGCGATTCTCGAACATCGCGACGGACTCGTGCTGCTCGATACGCCGAAGGGATTGCAGTTGCCGGCAGGCATCAAGCTCGAACCGGCGAGCGATCAGGCGAGTCTGCGCGGCGTGCTCGCGAAGCTCGGTCTCGACGCGCATCTCGACTTCATTTTTGCCGTATTCGAATCGGGCAGCGGACAAACGCCGAGTGTACAAGTCTATTATCGCGGCCGTGTGATCGACAGCGGCGCTGCGTGGATCGATAGCTCGATCCGCATCGTCCCGTTGTCGCGGATTCCGTGGGATGAATTGCGCGACGAAGCCGTGCGCTCGATGCTCGAACGCTACGTGCGCGAACGCAGCGAAGACGCATTCGGCATCTATGTCGGCGATACGGAAGCCGGCACGGTGCAGACGCTTGCACTTGCTCACTAAGAGAGAACAGACATCATGAAATTTTCGTTGTTTCTGCACATGGAGCGATACGACGACACGACGTCGCATCGCGAGCTGTTCGACCAGATGACCGAGCTCGTGCAGATCGCCGAGCGCGGCGGGTTCGAGACGGCATGGATCGGCGAGCATCACGCGATGGAGTTCACGATCGCGCCGAACCCGTTCGTCAATCTGTCGTATCTCGCCGCAAAGACGGAGCGCATTCGTCTGGGTACGGGCACGGTCATCGCGCCGTTCTGGCATCCGGTTGCGCTCGCGGGCGAAGCGGGCATGGTCGACGTCGCGAGCAATGGGCGGCTCGATCTCGGCATCGCGCGCGGTGCTTATAACTTCGAATACGAGCGCCTGCTTCCCGGTCTCGATGCGATGAGCGCCGGTGCTCGCATGCGCGAACTGGTGCCCGCGCTGCGCAAGCTCTTCGAGGGCGACTACGCGCACGAAGGCGAGTTCTGGTCGTGGCCCAAATCGACGCCCGTGCCGCGTCCTATCCAGCAGCCTCATCCGCCGATGTGGCTCGCCGCGCGCGATCCGAACTCGCATGCGTTCGCGGTCGCGAACGGCTGCAACGTGCAGGTGACGTCGCTGGCTTCCGGCGATGCCGAAGTCGTGAGCCTGATGGAGCGCTTCAACGCCGCGTGCGCCGCGCATCCTGACGTGCCGCGTCCGCAGGTGATGATGCTGATGCACACATTCGTCGGCGCGAATGCCTCGGAAGTGGATGCGGCCGTCGAGGACCTCGCGCGCTTCTATCGCTACTTCAGCAAATGGTTCAAGAACGAGCGCCCCGTCACGCAGGGCTTCATCGAGCCGCTGACGGATGCCGACGTCGAGATGTTCCCGCAATACTCGCCCGAATCGATCCGCAAGAACCTCGTGATCGGCGAACCGAAGCAGGTAATCGCGCGGCTCAAGGGCTATGAGGAGCTGGGCTACGACCAGTACAGCTTCTGGCTCGACAGTCACATGAGCTTCGAGCGCAAGCGCAAGTCACTGGAGCTGTTCATCTCCGACGTGATGCCGGCATTCGCCGCAAGCTGACACGAAGCCTCAACATTCAACGGAGTGGCTGACATGGTCCAGCGGTTCCAGCAATACATCGACGGTGCATTCGAAGATGCGCGCGAGCATTTCGACAGTGTCGATCCATCGACGGGCGACGTGTGGGCGCGCATGCCTGCCGCGAGCGCCGAAGATGTCGACCGCGCGGTGCGCGCCTCGCATCGCGCGCTGAACGACCCGGCGTGGGCGAATCTGACGGCGAGCGCGCGCGGCAAGCTGCTGTACAAACTCGCCGATCTCGTCGCGCAACATGCGCCGCGTCTCGCGGAACTCGAAACGCAGGACACGGGCAAGATCATTCGCGAGACGAGCGCGCAGATCGGCTATGTCGCCGAGTACTACCGCTATTACGCGGGCGTCGCCGACAAGATCCAGGGCGCGTGGCTGCCCGTCGACAAGCCCGATATGGAAGTGACGTTGCGCCGCGAGCCCGTCGGCGTCGTCGCGGGCATCGTGCCGTGGAATTCGCAGCTCTTTCTCTCGGCGGTCAAGGTCGGGCCCGCACTCGCGGCCGGTTGCACGATCGTCCTCAAGGCATCCGAAGACGGTCCCGCGCCGCTGCTCGAATTCGCACGGCTCGTGCATGAGGCAGGTTTTCCGAAGGGCGTCGTCAACATCGTGACGGGCTTCGGCAACGATTGCGGCCGCACGCTGACGAGTCATCCGCTGGTGTCGAAGATCGCTTTCACAGGCGGCCCCGAAACGGCGCGCCATGTCGTGCGCAATTCGGCGGAGAACCTCGCGGCGATGTCGCTGGAACTGGGCGGCAAGTCGCCCGTGCTGGTCTTTGACGATGCCGACCTCGACAGCACATGCAACGCCGTCGTCGCGGGCATCTTCGCGGCGACGGGGCAAAGCTGTGTCGCGGGCTCGCGTCTCGTCGTGCAGCGCGGCCTTCACGATGCGCTTGTCGAGCGTCTTGTCGCAAAGGCGCAGGCCGTTCGCATCGGCAATCCGCAGGACATGGCGACCGAAATGGGACCGCTCGCGACGCGCCGTCAACTCGAACACATCGAGCGCGTACTGCGCGCGAGCGTCGAAGCGGGCGGGCGCATCGTCACGGGCGGCAAGCGGCCTGATGGCGTCGGCAAGGGCAACTACTTCATGCCGACCATCGTCGATTGTCCGAATGCGCAAGTGCCGAGCGTGATGGAAGAACTGTTCGGGCCGGTGCTCAGTGTCGTCACATTCGACACGGAAGCCGACGCGATTGCGCTCGCCAACGACACGCGCTATGGCCTCGCCTCCGGCGTATTCACGCGCGATCTGACGCGCGCGCATCGTCTGACGCGTGCGTTGCGCGCGGGCATCGTGTGGGTCAACACGTATCGCGCGGTGTCGCCGATCGTGCCGTTCGGCGGCTACGGCTTGAGCGGCCTCGGACGCGAAGGCGGACTCGAAGCGGTGCTCGACTACACGCGCACGAAATCCGTCTGGATTCGCACATCGGATGAACCGATCGCCGATCCGTTCGTGATGCGCTAACCCGTCAACGCTCGCACAGGAGCCCGCATGTTCTACGAAATCCGCACGTACCGCATCAAGACGGGCGCCGTGCCCGCCTATCTGAAGCTCGTCGAGGAGGAGGGCATCGAGTTGCAGAAGCGGTATCTGGGTCAACTGGTCGGCTATTTCTTTTCGGAGGTGGGTCCGTTGAATCAAATCGTGCATATCTGGGCCTATCCGAGCCTCGACGAACGCGAGCGCCGCCGCGCCGCGCTCGCCGAAGACCGTGCATGGCAGGCCTTTGCGCCGAAGATTCAGGCGCTGATGGAAGAGATGGAAAACAAGATCATGAAGCCGGCTCGTTTCTCGCCGCTGACCTGAGAACCTGAGAGAGAGCGTCCGGCTGGCCGCCGTACACGTTGCCCCGATACAAAACGTATTCCATGGAGACAGACATGAGCAGCAGAAGCACTTCCTTTATCGCGCCGCTGGTCGCGCTCTGCGCGGCGACGCTGGTGTCCGCGCCCGTCCTCGCCGCGGACCCGATCGTTTTCACGAGTTGGGGCGGCACTACGCAATCTTCGCAACAGAAGAACTGGGCGCAGCCGTTCACGCAGGCGACCGGCATCAACGTGCTGATGGACGGCCCGACCGACTACGGCAAGCTGAAAGCGATGGTCGACAGCGGCAACGTGAACTGGGATGTCGTCGACGTCGAAGGCGACTTCGCGTACGCCGCGCAGCAGGCAGGGCTGATCGAGCCGATCGACTATTCCGTCGTGAAGAAGGACGATCTCGACCCGCGTTTCGCGACGCAGGCCGCAGTGGGCAGCTTCTACTACTCGTTCGTGCTCGGCTACAACAAGGCGAAATACGCGGGCGCGCAGCCGTCGACGTGGGCCGACCTGTTCGATACGAACAAATTTCCCGGCAAGCGCACGCTTTACAAATGGTCGGCGCCCGGCGTGCTCGAAATCGCGCTGCTCGCCGATGGCGTGCCGCCGAACAAGCTCTATCCGCTCGATCTCGACCGCGCGTTCAAGAAGCTCGACACGATCAAGAGCCAGATCGTCTGGTGGAGCGGCGGCGCGCAATCGCAGCAACTGCTCGCATCGGGCGAGGCGCCCATCGGCATGTTCTGGAACGGACGCCTGCATGCGCTCGAACAGACGGGCGTGCCTGTGGGCATTTCATGGAACCAGAACCTGACGGCCGCCGACATGCTCGTGATCCCGAAGGGCGCAAAGCACAAGGCCGAGGCGATGAAGTACCTCGCCGCCGCGACGAGCCCGCAGGCCCAGGCGAAGTTCGCAACCGATACGGGCTATGCACCGATCAACGTCAAATCGGCCGCGCTGATGTCGCCCGCGATCGCGAAGACGCTGCCTGATCAGTACAAGAGCTCGCAGATCAATCTCGACATGAAGTACTGGGCCGAGAACCGCGACGCCATCGCGAAGCGCTGGTATGCGTGGCAGTCGAAATAAGCGCGCTTGCCTGAGCGTCGACATAAGCGTCGACATGAGCGCCGCATAGTCATCGGAGTGGATGGGAGACACCATGCCTAATGTTCTGAGTACCGTCGCGCATCCGCCCGCGACGGCCACGCGCCGGCGGCGCGACTGGCGCAGCATTCGCCTGCTCGTGCCCGCGCTGTTGCTGCTCGTGATCTTCTTTCTGCTGCCGGTGCTGTCGCTGCTGTTGCGCAGCGTGATCGAGCCGACGCCGGGTCTGCACAACTACGAGCAACTGCTCGGCTCGACGACCTATCTGCGCGTATTCGGCAATACCTTCCTGGTGGCGACAGTCGTGACGGTCGTGACGCTCGCGATCGGCTTTCCGACTGCGTGGCTGCTCGCCATTGCGCCGCGCAAGCTGAGTTCGTTTTTGTTCGCGATCCTGCTGCTGTCGATGTGGACCAACCTGCTCGCGCGGACGTTCGCATGGATGGTGCTGCTGCAGCAGACGGGACCGATCAACCGCATGCTGATGGCGCTCGGCATCATCAGCGAGCCGCTGACGCTCGTGAACAACCTCGTCGGCGTGACGGTCGGCATGACGTACATCATGCTGCCGTTCCTCGTGATGCCGCTGCACGCGACGTTGCGCAGCATCGACGCTTCGACGTTGCGCGCGGCCGCGATCTGCGGCGCGAGCCGCTGGCAGGCGTTCTGGCGCGTGCTGGTGCCGCTCGCGATGCCGGGCGTCGCGTCGGGCGCGCTGATGGTGTTCGTGATGGCGCTCGGTTACTTCGTCACGCCTGCGCTGCTCGGCGGCCCGTCGTACATGATGCTCGCCGAACTCGTCGCGCAGCTCGTGCAGGAACTGCTGAACTGGGGCCTTGCTGGCGCTGCCGCATTCGTGCTGCTCGCCGTGACGCTTGCGCTCTACGCGTTGCAACTGCGCTTTACGAGCGGTGCGCGCGCAAGCATTGGAGGACGCTGAGATGCTGCTCGATTTCGATCGTCTGGGCTCGCTGCGCTGGGTGCTGCTCGCCGTTGGCGCGGCCGTCGCGCTCTTTCTTCTGCTGCCGATACTGTTCATCGTCGCGCTGTCGTTCGGCGATTCGCAGTGGCTCATCTTTCCGCCGCCGGGCTGGACGCTGGAGTGGTATCGCCAGCTGTTCACCGATGCAGGCTGGCTCGACTCGCTGCTGACGAGCGCGAAGCTCGCGGTGATCGTCACGGTGCTGTCGGTGCTGATCGGCTTTCTCGCGTCGCTTGCACTCGTGCGCGGCAAGTTTCGCGGACGCAACGCGGTGCAGGCGTTCTTTCTCACGCCGATGGTGCTGCCCGTCGTCGTGCTCGCCGTCGCGCTGTATGCGTTCTTCCTGCGTATCGGGCTGAACGGCACGATGACGGGCTTCGTGATCGGCCATCTGATCATCGCGTTGCCGTTCTCGATCATCTCGATCAGCAACTCACTCGCGAGCTTCGACACGGCGCTCGAAGACGCCGCGATGGTGTGCGGTGCGTCGCCGCTCGAAGTGAAGCTGCGCGTCACGCTGCCCGCGATCCGGCTCGGGCTCTTCGCTGCTGCGATCTTCTCTTTTCTTGCGTCGTGGGACGAAGTGGTGGTGTCGATCTTCATGGCGAGCCCGACACTGCAGACGCTGCCCGTGCGTATCTGGGCGACGCTGCGACAAGACTTGACGCCCGTCGTCGCGGCGGCGTCTTCGTTACTCGTCGGCCTGACGACTGTTTTGATGCTGGCGGGCGCTTTGCTGCGCCGCGCGCGCTAATCGATGTAAACCGCGAGGTGAACCAGACATGACTGCATTCCTGCAAATCCAGCGCCTGCGCAAAACATACGACGATGTCGTTGCCATCGATCAGGTGTCGCTCGATGTGCGCAAGGGCGAGTTCATGACCTTTCTCGGGCCGTCGGGCTCGGGCAAGAGCACGACGCTCTATATCGTCGCGGGCTTTCAGGAGCCGAGCGAAGGGCGCGTGCTGCTCGATGGCAAGCCGCTGCTTTCCGTCGCGCCGAACAAACGCAATATCGGCATGGTGTTTCAGCGCTATACGCTGTTTCCGCATCTGACCGTCGGCGAGAACGTCGCGTTTCCGCTGCGCGTGCGCCGCCGTCCCGATGCCGAGGTGAAGGCGAAAGTCGACAAGATGCTCGCGCTCGTGCATCTGTCCGAGTGCCGCGACCGGATGCCCGCGCAACTGTCGGGCGGACAGCAGCAGCGCGTCGCGATTGCGCGCGCGCTCGCCTACGATCCGCCCGTGCTGTTGATGGACGAGCCGCTTTCCGCGCTCGACAAGAAGCTGCGCGAGGAAATCCAGCTCGAACTGCGCCGCATCCATCAGGAGACGGGTGTCACGATTCTCTATGTGACGCACGATCAGGAAGAGGCGCTGCGCCTGTCGGATCGCATCGCCGTGTTCAACAAGGGGCGCATCGAGCAGGTCGGCACGGGCGAAGAACTGTATGCGAACCCTGCGTCGCGCTTCGTCGCGAGCTTTATCGGCAATTCGAATTTCCTGCCGGTGCGCATGAAGTCGAACACGGATGGCGTAATGAACGGCGTGTTTCCGAATGGCCACGAAGTGGCGTCGGGTGCGTTCAATCCCGCGCTGACGCCGGGCGACGATGGCACGCTGATGATTCGCCCCGAGCAGATGCGCATTCGCTCGCTGCATGAAACGCGTAGCGCGGCAAGCGCGGCGGGTCTGCCCGTCACCGTGCGCGACATCACGTATCTCGGCGATGCGATGCATTACGCCGTTGCGACCCCGTGGCAGCAGGAGATTTCGATTCGCATGCCGGCGGCGCATCGCCATGACAGCGGCCTCGCGATCGGCACACAGGCGCTCGTCGACTGGGATGCACGCGATGTGCGTCTGTTTGCTCAGGCTTGACGATTGCGATGAGTGACGCGCTGCCTTCGCTGAGAGTCGAACGCCGCACGACGACGTTGCGCGAACTCGCGCTGGAGAAGATGCGCACCGCGATTCTCGATGCGCATTTTCATCCGGGCGAGCGGCTCGTCGAGCGTGCGCTATGCGAGGAACTCGGCGTGAGCAGGACGGTAGTGCGCGAAGTATTGCGCCACCTGGAGACGGAAGGTCTGGTGGATTCGATTCCGAACCAGGGGCCGATTGTCGCGATACTCGATCTCGATACCGCAGCGGAGATCTACGAAATACGCGCGTTACTGGAGGGCGAGGCCGCGATGGCCTGTGCACGGCACGCCGACGAAAGCACGCTTGCGGAGTTGGCGGCTTGCATCGACAAGATCCAGCACGCGTTCGATACGCAAGATCATCAAGCTGTGCGCGCATTCACGACGGCGTTCTACGAGCGCATGTTCACGGGTGGGAAGAAGGCGGTAGCGTGGGATATCGTGCAGTCGCTGACCGCGCGTATCAACCGGCTAAGAGCATTGACGATCGCATCCGACGATCGCGGGCGCCAGGCGGTCCAGGAAATGCGCCGGATGCTCGCGGCCATTCGCGCGCGCAAGCCGATGGAGGCACGCGAGGCCGCGATTGCGCACGTCGAAAGAGTGGCCGAGATCGCGCGTCATTTGCTACACGAGGGGCAGGAAAAAGCGTCATGGAGGCAAGCGGGATAAACCACAGCGGGAAGCCGCGTTGGCCGCACAGCGTCAGGCGAACGCCTCTTCGCGAAGCCTGAACTGCGCCACCGCATCGTTGAGCCGCGCGCTCTGTTCTTCGAGCGAGAGCGCCACGGCCGCCGCCTCCTCGACGAGCGCGGCATTGCGCTGCATCGTCTGCTCCATTTGCGTGACCGTGGTGTTCACCTGCTCGATGCCCGAAGACTGCTCATCGGACGCGATGCTGATTTCGCTCATGATCGTGTTGACGCGCTCGACCGCGCCGACGAGTTCGCCCATCGTCGAGCCCGCCAGCGCGACGAGGCCGCTGCCGTCGTCGACGCGTCGCGCCGAATCGCCGATCAGCTCCTTGATTTCCCTCGCGGCCGACGCGCAGCGCTGCGCGAGTCCGCGAACCTCGGTCGCGACGACCGCGAAGCCGCGTCCCTGCTCGCCTGCGCGCGCGGCTTCGACGGCCGCGTTCAACGCGAGGATGTTCGTCTGGAACGCAATGCTCTCGATGACGCCGACGATGCCCGAAATCCGCGCGGAGCTTTCGGTGATCGCGGACATCGTTTGGACGACGCGCTGCATCGCCTCGCCGCCACGCGACGCGATGTCGGCGGCGCCCTCGACGTAGGTGCGTGCATCGCGAGCGTTGTCCGCATTCTGGCGCACGGCCGCCGTCAGTTGCTCCACGCTCGCCGCTGCCTGCTGTAGCGACACGGCTTGCTGCTCGGTGCGCGCCGACAGGTCGACGTTGCCGCTCGCAATCGCGCGGACGTCGCCGACGATCGTTTCCGTGCTCGCGCGCACCTGCTTCACGGTATCGACGAGGCCCGCCTGCATCTGCGCGAGTGCGTTCAGCAGCCAGGCCATTTCGTTTTTGCGGGAAATGACGACCGTGCCTGTCAGGTCGCCTTTCGCGATCTTCTCGAAGTGATCGACGGCCAGATTGATTGGCTCGACGATCGCCTTCGCAAGCGCGCGCTGCGCGAAGAAGCCGACGACGAGCGCGAACGCGGCCACGGCGCCCATCGCCCAGACGACCTGGTGGAAACGCGCGGCGGCCGCGTCGTAGCGGGCCTTTTCGCGTGCGACCTGGAACGCTTCGAGCGCGCCGATCGCGCTCTGGTATGCGGCGAACAGCGCGGGCGGCGCGTCACGCTGCGTGCTCAGGAAATTGAACGCATCGTCGTGGTCGAGTTGGGACAGCGCCTTCAGGAAGACCTGGTCGAGCAAGGCCTGGCGATTGTGCTGGAGCGTGTCAAAAAGGGATTGCTCGTCGGCGGCGCGCTGGTGCAGGCGCGAGTAGGCCGCCAGTTCGTCGTTGCTCTGCGTGAGAAGCGCGTGGACTTGCGCGATCTCCTCCTTGGCGGGCTGGCCGGCACTGATGATCCGCGCGACGTCGCTCAGGCGCTCGCGCAGGACGAGCATGCGCTCGGAGCTTGTCTTCAGGTGCAGCAGCGAAGCGGTGTCGTCGCGGTACATTGCCTCCAGCGAAGCATTGCCCACATAGAGGCCAGCGATGCACGCACCGACCACCAGCACGAGCAGCACGGTATAGCCGGCGATTGTCGCGACGAGTCCGCCGCGGATAGTCAGTTGTTTTCGCACGAGAGGTCCCTTGGCCGGCGGCCGGGCGCGGCCATTGGCGGATGTGATTTCCGGATCACGAAACACGGATGTCGTCTCGCAACGCGTGGCGATCCTGGGTTGCGAACGAATTAACGACCGCTCGGATGCGAAGGTTTTGCGTTCAGGCGACGCGGATATGGCGGATTGCGACACACGTCGTGTGGGACAAATTCAAAGCGCTCAACTATCCTTACGCTTTCGACAGCGTCGGTGATGCCATGACGAGAGACGACAAGCTGCGACAGGTCGCGGCCGAATTCGGATTCGATCCGGACGAGGAACTCAAGAAAGGCGGAAAGTACACGCCTGTTTTGATCGACGGGAACGCGGCCTACATTGCTGGCCAGATTCCGCGAGTGGGGGACGTGGTGCGCTTCGTCGGCGTGGTGGGCGAATCCGTATCGCTGGACGACGCGCGTCGTGCAGCAGGGACTTCGACGCTCCGCGCGCTGTCTCTCATCAAGAAGAGTTGCGGAACGCTCGACGCCATATTGGCGGTGCCGCGCATCACCGTTTTCGTGCGAAGCGCGCCGGACTTCACGATGCAAAGCGAAGTCGCCGATGGCGCATCCGACGTCTTGTATGCGGTGCTCGGCGATGCCGGCATACACACTCGCACGTCGGTTGGCGTGTTGCAATTGCCGAAAGGCGCGTCGGTGGAAGTGGATTTTATTTTCAGCGTGCGGCCCGCGTAGCCAGTTCGACAGAGCCGCTCGCACGAGGTGGACTGCGCTAAAGCGGCCCGACGGGGGCCGCTTTGTTCTCTCGCGTCCTTGCATCCGGACATATACCCGTCATGCGTATGCGGTCGATTGTTCCTGCATCAGGTATTCGCGCAGCAAACGCTCCTTCTTGTTCGCCGCTGCGCGGACATTGCGCTCCTTGACGTGACCGAACCCGCGTATGTCATCGGGCAGGTTGGCCAGTTGCAGCGCCACAGGAAGACGCCTGGCATCGAGCGTCGCGCAGAACTCATCGACGAGCGCGATGTATTCGGCGATCAGCTGACGCTCACCGCGCCGCTCAGCGGTTCGTCCGAACACATCGAGCGCCGTGCCGCGAAGTCCCTTCATCCGTGCGAGCACGCGAAAGACGGGCAGTACCCATGGGCCGAATCGCTTCTTCTGCAAATGGCCGTGCTCATCGCGCTTCGCGAGCAAAGGCGGAGCAAGATAGAAGCTCAGCTTGTAGTCGCGTCCCGGTACACCGTCGAACTGCTGACGCAGTTTCTCCATATAAGCGGGATCGGCGTAAAGACGAGCGACTTCGTATTCGTCCTTGTACGCCATGAGCTTCGCGAGGTTCACGGCGACCGCTCGCGTAAGCGGCAGTTTCGAGTTGCCGGCGATCTCCGTTTCCTTTGCCCGAATCCTGTCGATCACGCGGCGATAGCTTCGCGCGTACGCTTCGTTCTGATAGGCGGTCAACAACGCTTCTCGCACGGAGATCAGCGTGTCGAGCGATTCGGGCATCTGCACGACGATTCGCTGAAGCGCGACAGCCGGCTTGATCATCGCCTGAACGGCGGCAGCGCCGTGATGCGCGACATAGCGTCCCCAGTTGAACGCCTGTCGGTTCTTCTCGACCGAAACTCCATTGAGTTCGATCGCACGTACGAGACTCGTCAGTTCCAGCGGCAGCCAGCCTTTCTGCCACGCAAAGCCGAGCAGCAGCGGATTGCTGTAGATCGTGTCGCCGAGCAGCGTGAGCGCAAGTGCGTTCGCATCGATGAACGCGCAGCCGTCTCCCATGCTCTCGCGTAGTTCCGCTTCGGTTTGTGTTCCGGGGAAGGTCCACTTCGGGTTCTTGATGACGTCCGCTGTCGGCGTCGCGCCGCTGTTGATCGCGGCGAACGTCACACCATGCTGCGTGCGAGACAGCACATCGTTCGAAGCCGAAACGATCGCGTCGCAACCGATCACGAGCCGCGCTTCGCCTGTTGCAATGCGCGTCGCGTGCAGCGCTTGGGGCGCGGACGCGACCTGCACATGGCTGAGAACAGCGCCGCCTTTTTGCGCGAGTCCCGCCATATCGAGCACGGTGACGCCCTTGCGTTCGATATGCGCCGCCATGCCGATCAATCCGCCAATCGTCACGACGCCCGTTCCGCCTACGCCCGTCACGAGAATGCCATACGGCCTCGCGAGCGCGGGCAACGATGGCAGCGGCAACGCATCGAAGTCGGGCATGCCGCTTCCCGTGCCGGCAGCGAGCGCGGCTTGAGGCTTGCGAAGCTGCGCGCCTTCAGCCGTCACGAAGCTCGGACAAAAGCCCTTCACGCACGAAAAGTCCTTGTTGCACGACGACTGGTTGATCTTCCGCTTGGTGCCCAGCGGCGTGTCGAGCGGCTCGACGGACAGGCAGTTGGACTGCACCGAGCAATCGCCGCAGCCTTCGCAGACGGCATCGTTGATGAACGCACGGCGCGCCGGATCGGGATACGTGCCGCGTTTGCGGCGGCGCCGCTTTTCGGTTGCGCAAGTCTGGTCGTAGATCAGCACGGTCGTGCCGGGCATGTCGCGCAACGTGCGCTGAACGGAGTCCAGCTGATCGCGATGGTGAACGTCGACACCCGTGGGCAGCCCGACGCCCGAGTGATACTTCTGCGGCTCGTCGGTGACGATGACGATCCGCTTCGCGCCTTCCGCGTGGACCTGATGCGCGATCTGCGGCACCGTGAGCACGCCGTCGACAGGCTGGCCGCCCGTCATCGCGACGGCATCGTTATAGAGGATCTTGTACGTGATGTTTGCATTCGACGCGATCGCCGCGCGGATCGCGAGCAGGCCCGAATGGAAGTAGGTGCCGTCGCCGAGATTGACGAATACGTGCTTGTCGCCGGAGAAATGCATCTGCCCGAGCCACGCCACGCCTTCGCCGCCCATCTGGCTAAAGGTTTCCGTCTTGCGGTCCATCCACATCGACATGTAGTGGCAACCGATGCCCGCGAGCGCGCGCGAGCCTTCGGGCACATTCGTGGACGTGTTGTGCGGGCAGCCCGAGCAGAACCACGGCTTTCGCTCGACGGACACGCGGGGCTTCGCGGCTTCGCGTTCTTTCGCTTCGATGATCGCAACGCGTGCGAGCATGCGCGCGCGCACGTCATCGGGCAGATACGCGCGGGCAAGGCGGCGCGCAATGGCTTTCGCGATCAGCGCGGGCGATAGCTCGTAATGCGCGGGCAACAGCCAGTCGCCGCGCGGCACGGACCATTCGCCGCCTTCGTTGTCACGCTCGTCGAACTTGCCGTAGATCTTCGGGCGAACATCCTCGCGCCAGTTGTACAGCTCTTCTTTCAGCGCGTATTCGAGAATCTGGCGCTTTTCTTCGACGACCAGTATCTCTTCGAGCCCCGTGGCGAAAGCGCGCGCGTCCTGTGCGTCGAGCGGCCACACGCAACCCACTTTCAACAGACGCAAGCCGATCTGCGCACACGTGTCGTCATCGAGACCAAGGTCGCTCAGCGCCTGGCGCACGTCGAGATAGGCCTTGCCCGCCGTGATGATGCCAAAGCGCGGCTTCGGCGAATCGATGACCACGCGGTTCAGCTTGTTCGCGCGCACGTAGGCGAGGGCGGCATACCACTTCTCGTCCAGCAGCCGGGCTTCCTGCGCGAGCGGCGCATCGGGCCATCGGATGTTGAGGCCGCCAGCAGGCATCGTGTAGTCGGTCGGCGTGACGATCTCGACGCGTTCCGGATCGAGATCGATCGACGCGGTGGATTCGATCACATCCGTCACGCACTTCATTGCGACCCATAGGCCCGAGTAGCGGCTCATCGCCCATCCGTGCAGGCCGTAGTCCAGATATTCCTGCACGTTCGCCGGATAGAGCACGGGAATGCCCGCCGCGATGAACGCATGTTCGGATTGGTGTGCAACGGATGACGATTTCGCGGCGTGGTCGTCGCCTGCCAGCACGAGCACGCCGCCGCGCGCGTCGCAGCCTGCGGAGTTCGCGTGCTTGAACACATCGCCCGTGCGGTCGACGCCCGGACCCTTGCCATACCACATGCCGAACACGCCGTCGCGCGTCGCGCCCGGCCACAGGTTGATCTGCTGCGTGCCCCATACGGACGTCGCGGCCAGGTCCTCGTTGACGCCGGGCTGAAAGACGATGTCGTTTGCCTGCAGATGCTTTTTCGCTTTCCACAGCGACTGATCGAGCGCGCCGAGAGGCGAGCCGCGATAGCCCGAAATGAAGCCGGCCGTGTTCAGGCCCGCTTTGAGGTCGCGAGCCTTCTGCAGCATCGGAAGACGCACGAGCGCCTGCGTGCCGCTGATATATACGCGGCCTTTTTCAAGCGTGTACTTGTCGTCGAGCGTCACAGGCGCGGCGGGTGTTTCGATCGCCAGGTCGGATTGGTCGGACGTAGCGGCTAGATCGGGCGCATTCATGGGGGCTGTCTCCGGCGGAATCGTGATTTTTCCGTCGAGTATAGAAAGCCGGATTGCTATCGTAAAATCACAAATAGACAATTCCGGTATCCGAAAATCAGATGGCGTTCGATCTCACACTCCGGCAATTGCGCTACTTCGTGGCGGCGGCGCAAACGGGCCAGTTCTCGATGGCGGCTGCCAACGAGCACGTGTCGCAATCGGCGATTACCAATGCTGTTCTCGCGCTGGAGAGCGGTCTTGGCACGCGCCTGTTCGAGCGGCTGCCGCAGGGCGTCGCGCTCACACCGGATGGCCAGGACTTTTACAACCACGCGCGGCGCGTGCTGGACGCGGCGCGCGATGCGATCCACAAGCCACCGTTCCGTTCACACGACATGCGGGGCACCGTGCGGATCGCCGCGTCGTATACCGTGCTGGGCTACTTTCTGCCCGAACTGCTCGCGCGTTTTCGCGCGACCTATCCGTTCATCGAGTTCGATCTGCGTGACATGGAGCGAGCGGATATCGAAAGTGCGGTACTCGCCGGCGACATCGAGATCGGCGTGGTGCTGCTTTCGAATGTCGAGAACCTCAACCGCTTTGGCAAGCAGGTACTGATCCGCTCGCGGCGGCAGCTATGGGTCGCGCCGACGCACCCGCTCGCGCAACTCGATGCGCCGTCGCTGAAGGACATTGCGGCGCATCCGTACATCCTCATCACGGTCGACGAAGGCGAGCAATCGACGCTGCGCTACTGGAAGAAGAAACGCATCGAGCCGAATATCGCGTTTCGCACGAGTTCGATGGAAGCGCTTCGCGGGCTGGTTGCCCACGGCTTCGGCGTGACCGTCCTCTCGGATATGGTTTTCCGACCGTGGTCGCTGGAGGGCAAGCGTATCGAGGCACGTCCGATTCTGGACGCCGTTCCGCAAATGGATGCGGGCATGATCTGGCCGAAGGGTGCGCGATTGAGTGGACCAGCGACTGCGCTACAGCAGTTTCTGATCCACGCATGCGGCGGATGAACGGCGACGCGCCGCTCAGTGTGAAATGCTCTCGAGCGATTTGCCGAGCGTTCGCGGACCCATCAGGCCGATCGCGACGATGACGAGCGTCATCGCGCCCGCGATGAAAACGAACACCCCTGTCACGCCGAATTCCTTCAGCGTGAACGCGATAACGAAAGAACTGAATACGGCCGAGAGTCGGCTCCACGAATAGACGAAGCCCACTGCGCGTGCGCGGATCGCAGTCGGATAGAGTTCCTGCTGATACGTGTGATAGGTGAGCGAGATGATGTTGCCCGCCAATGTCAGCAAAACACCGAGCGTCACGATCGCGACCGCCGACGCGACCTGGCTGAACAGCAGGCCGCTGACGATATTCAGCGCAGCCATGCAGACGATCACATGCTTGCGCTCGAAGCGGTCCGCGATCCAGTACCCGAGCAGCGGCCCGAGCGGCGCCGCAAGGCCGATGACCGTCGTGTACAGCAGGCTCGACGTAACCGTGATGCCTTGCTTGACGAGCAGCGTCGGCACCCAGTTCGCAAAACCATAGAAGCCGACCGTCTGGAAGATGTGGAAGACGATGAGCATCACCGTGCGCTTGCGGTAGGGTGGTTTCCACATATCCGCGAAGCCTGCCTTGCGGGGCACGGGGTCGGATGGTCCCGGTTCGGGCAGCGGCTGTCCACATTCGCTCGCGACTTTTGCTTCGAGACGGGAGAGCACCTCGTCGGCTTCGCGAACTCGTCCTTTGTTTGCCAGCCAGCGCGGACTTTCCGGCAGGTTGCGCCGGAAGTACCAGATAAATAGCGCGCTGATACCACCGAGCAACACGACCCATCGCCAGCCATCGACGCCGAAAGGCGCATTCGGTACAAGCAGATAGGAAAGAAACGCGACGACGGGCACGGCCGAGAAGCCGAGTGTCTGACATATGGCGAAAGCCCTGCCGCGCAGATGCTTTGGAGCAAGCTCGGACATGTAAGTGCCGATCGTCACCAGCTCGACGCCGATGCCCATGCCCGAAACGAAGCGCCAGAAATTCAGGCCACTCGCGGTGTCCTGGAAGGCCATCACGGTGTTGGCCGCCACGTACCACAACAAAGACCACGTGAAGATCGCCCGGCGGCCGAAACGGTCGGCAAGAAAGCCGCATGCGACGGTGCCGAGAAACAGTCCGCAAAAGAGCGCGGCGATGAAGCTCGCGACGCCCGATGTGCCGAACAGGCCTGACGTCGTCGACGTGAGAATGCCGCTCTTGACGAGGCCCGGCGCGACGTAGCCGGTAAAGAGAAGATCGTATAGCTCGAAGAAGAAGCCGAGGCTGAGCAGCACGATCAGCTTCCAGACGGCACGTGTTGCAGGCAGCCTGTCCAGACGTGCGGAAATTGCGCCGGTGTCGACGGCGGAAGCTGTTTCGCCTAGCGCGGGATGATCTGCGGCGCGCAGTTGTGACGCGCCCTCCAGCATGGCCATGTTTGTCTCCAGTATCGTAGTTGTATGTCTTGCGAGCGAACGTCAGGCCCGCTGCGCGCGTGCCTTCAATTCATCGAACGAAGCGATATGGCCTGCAAGCGCGCTCGCCACCACGGTCGGCGGACTCGCGAGCCAGACCTGGCCCGGACCCGAGCGGCCCGGAAAATTGCGGTTGATCGCGCTGATCGTGACCTGGCTCGCATCCACGGAAGCGCCCGGACCGCAATTGGCGCAGGCCCCGCATGACGGTTGCAGAAGGATGGCGCCGGCTTGCTCGAATGCCTCGATGTAGCCACGTTGCACGCAGTAGTCCCTGACGTCCGACGTGCCGAACTGAAGATACAGCTTTACGCTCGACGGGACGCGCAGGCCACGCGCAGCGGCCCATGCGAGGACTTCGTGATAGTGGTCGAAGTCTTCGCGCTTGCCAGCGGTGCACGAGCCGCCATAAGCGATATCGACGCGCGGGCGTTCCGCGAGATCGCGCAGCGCGACGCCGTTGCCCGGATCGCCGGGTGAGGCGAGCATCGGCGTGATGCCCGCACAGTCGATCTCGATCACCTCGGTGTAACTTGCGCCCGCATCGCTGCGCATCCACGGTTCGATCACGAAGTCGAGTCCGCGACGCGCCTTGAGAAAACGTACGGTTTCTTCATCGGGCGCGACGATGCCGGTCAAGCCGCCGAGTTCGGCCGTCATGTTCGTCAGCGTCGTGCGTTCATCCGTCGTCAGTTGCGCGATCGCGGAGCCCGCGAACTCGAACACTTTTCCGACGCCCGCTCCCGCGCGAATTCTCGGGTCGGCGAGCAGATGCAGCACGAGATCCTTCGCCGTGACGCCGGCTGGAATGAAGCCGTTGAAATCGATACGCAGCGAGTGCGGCACGGTCATGCGTACCGCGCCCGTGACGAACGCATTCGCCATGTCGGTCGTGCCGACGCCGAACGCCACGCACCCGAGCGCGCCGCTATGCGGCGTGTGCGAATCCGTGCCGACGACCAGCTGGCCGGGCAGCGCGTAGCGCTCGGCCATCATCGCGTGCGAGATGCCTTCGGAGCCTTCGCTTGAGCGCCCATCGAGCTCGCTGAGATAGCCGTGATTCTTCAGCCCGTGATCCCGAGCGAATTGCCTGTGCGCCGCGGACAGTTCGTCGATGTCAGGCAGCAGACCGTTTCTGATATGAAGCTCGCTCTTGTGCGAATACGAGAGGTGGTCTTCGAAGGCAAGAATGGTCTCCAGCTGATGCAGCGACAACGGCTTGCCGAACGTCGCATGCAGCATGTGTGTCGCCATGCCGGTGTAGTACTCGTGGATGAAACGCCAGTCTGCGCGCACGAAAATGCCCGAGCCGGGCGCGAGCGACGCGCCCGTTCCGTCTGTGCGCAGCGCGTGACGCTCGATGATTTTCTGCGCGAGCGTGCGCGGCTCGTCATTGACGGCACGATCTGCGACCGCGATATGCCGCATGTTTTCCGCGCCATAGCGCAGCAAGCCGCCGCTTCTGAGAATCGCCGCCGATAGCGCGTCGCGTGATGCAACGAGTTCCTCGATGTCGATCGGCTCGCCGCGCCGGATGCGCTCGATCAGCCCAAAATCGGTCGACGTGAAAAGTCCGAGGTTGTCCGCGTTCTGACGATAGATCCGTTCGAAGCTCTTCGCGATCACGAGCCGGATGCCCGCGCGATATTCCGCGAGCGGACTATGCTCGCGCGACGATCCTTTGCCGTACCGGTTGCCCGCGACTGTCACGCAGAAACCGCCGTTGCGGATCGCGTCGGCGCCGATGGGATTGCGTCCTCCCGTGCGAAAACCGAGATAGGGGAAGCGCCCGAGACGCTCGTCGAAGCGGGTGAGCACGCTCATCGGCGTGATCTCGTCGGTCGAGACGTCGTCTCTCAGCGTGCCCGCTGCCGCCTCGTTTAGATCGAGGCCGTCGAGTTGCCGCTCGACTCGTTCCGGGTCCTGGCAAAGAAACAATATCCGGCCCGTCAAATCCAGTTTCGCCATCCGATTTCTCCTTGAACGGAAATCTAGACGGCGGCGCGAACGGGCAAGAAGTGCTCGATGAGCAAAGGGGGCATCGCAAACCGCGATGTCCTCGTTAACCCTCGACGTGTGTCAGCGAGTCGATCAATGCCTGCACGGCCTTCAGACGCGAAGACTTCCTGAGCGCATGAACCCGCAGGCTGCGACGGGCCGCCCACGGCTCGTCGAGCGGGCGGCGCACGAAGCCGTGCGATCCGGCGAACGCGGACGCGGCACTCGTCGGCACGATGCCGATGCCGAGTCCTGCTTCGACCATCCGGCACTGTGCGTCGAAACTGTTGACCGTCACGGCCAGCTTGAGCGGCGTGCGAATGGCGTCGGCGCGCTCGTTGATGATCTGGTCCAGCGAGCCGCCTGCCTGAAGCGCGACGAGTGGAAAGCGGATGACATCGCTGAAAGTCGGCGCATCGAGCGCGGCAAGTTCATGATCGAGCGGCAGCACGACCATCAGCGGATCATCGGCGAAGTGCCACGAATCGAGGCCGCCCGGAATCTTGCCGCTCGCGCAGATGCCGACGTCGGCGCGGTCGTCGACGCACGCGCGGATCACCTCATCGCTGATCTGTTCCGTCAATGCGATCTGAACAAGCGGGTATCGGGCCTGAAACGCTTTCAGCCGCTCGGGGAGGAAGCCGACGATCGCCGATGCGTTCGCATACAGCCGCACCACGCCGGCGACCTGGCCGCTGAGCGACTGTACCTCGCGTGCCAGCGATTGCAACTGATCATGCAGTGACACGGCGCGCGCGAAGGCGTGACGGCCCGCCTCCGTCAGTTCGACTCCCGACGGGGAGCGGATCAGCAACGTAAGGCCCATCGCGGTTTCGAGATCCGCGATGCGCCGGCTGAGCGCCGAAGGGGCGATGTGATTGCGGCCTGCCGCGCGAGCAATGGAGCCCTCCTGCACGACGGAGATGAACAGCTCCAGGCTGTATGGATCGATTCGCACGCCGCCAGAGTCCTTGTCGAGTTTGATGGCTTGTCGTACGGGCACATCGAAGCAGTGCGTCAGCGTTTTTTGCGCAACGCCCGTTTCCACACCCGGGTGCATCGACAGCCCGACAGCGGCAATTGTAGCAGCCGTGCGTTTGCGATCGCAGGCGGCTGCTGTTCAGCCGCTAGTGCTTATGTCGGTTACGAAGCGGCGATCGCTACAGGTCTTTCATTCGTCATTTTTTGCCTTCCAACAGGACGCTGCGGCGATATGGGAATCGGCTACGGCTTGCTCCAGACCTGTTTCCAGCACATGAGGAACGTACCGCGAGCGTCCCTCGATACGGCGCCTTCGACCGCGCACGCGGAGCCTGTTAGCACGGGGCCGTAATGTGCGACTTCTCTGTCGGCGTCGGCGAGTGCATCGGCGGGCACACGGCTCCAAATCGACAGGCTGGCAAGTACGCCCGCGCAGCCAGCCAGGATAACGACAGTACGCTTCAATCGGGGCGTGGGGTGGGCGATCAGATCAAATGCGAATGACATGGGGAGCCTCGTCTGCAGGGGACTTATGAGCGCTCTTATCGGCACCGATTTCTGAAACCGTAGGCCTCCGTCAAATTATTTTTCTTGTGCCAGATCGCGAGGAAAAGGCGACAAACCTCATGCAATTTTCGCGTGTGTTTTGTAGCGGTTTTAACTCCCGTTCATGAAGCGTTGAATTAGAAATTCGATATTTGCGCAGTGTTAGATAACTGAAAGCAGACTGGTTTCAAAAGGAGTGCATGAAGCGCTCGCGCTAGCAACGAACCGTCAAGGCAGCATTGCCGCGAGTGAGTATTTGTTCGCCCAGGTCGAAGGCGAGCAACGACAAAGTGTGACGCGTGCGTCATCGAGCGACACGGCCAAAGCGCCCTGGACTTCTGGTCCGAGGCCCAGGTCCAGGCACGTCCAGCCCGCAATGCGTGTGCCTTTTTTCGATGCGTGCCAGCGGCCCTCGCCGAGTGCAGGAGCATCTTCTGTCGTATAGGAAGTTGGCTCGACCAGAAGGCCGCTGCCGAGTGCCTTGAGCAGAGCTTCTTTTCGTGTCCAGAGGCTAAGGAAGGCCGTGGCCGAATCGGGTCGTGCCGCCGCAAGCACGCGTTCTTCTACTGGAGAAAAGATTCCGCGTCCGACGTTCACAAAGTCGATGCCGCCAATCCGTCGCTCGACGTCGATGCCGATTCGGCAATTCAACGCAAAAGCAAGCAGAGCGACCCCGTCGGTATGGGAAACATTGAATGCGAGCCTCGTACCGCGTGGCCACTGCAACGTGGGCTTGCCGAGCCTGGTCACGTCGAAGCGCAGCGATTCGGGTCTGCTGCGCAGATAGACGCCGATCAGCCAGCGGAGCATGCCCCGTCGGGCGACAAAGTTAATGCGGTCGCGTTCATGCCTGTACGCTCGTGCGTGCTGTCGCTCGTCCTGCGAAAGCGTGTGGCCGAGAGACGAACATGCCTGTCCGATGACAGGCT
>NZ_JBFRCH010000059.1:0-25672 GCF_040965635.1 Paraburkholderia phymatum | reverse complement strand
GCGGTGGGCGGTGGGCGACGGGGCGACGGGGCGACGGGCGACGGTTCGGCGCGCGACGGGGCGGCGAAGCGCGAGTTCGGCCGGACGAGAGTGCAGCCGGCTGCGGTCAGCAGGCTGCGGTCAGCAGGCGTCTGGAACGTCAGGGTCAAACGAAAAAGGCCGCCAGGAGCGCCGGCGGCCTTTGGTTCGTACGCGTTCGTGGGGAAAAGGATCAGCCGTTGTCGGCCGTTTCCTGTAGCTGCGCTAAAGCGCTCAAAGCCAGCTCCGCCGTGCGCCCGATATGCGCGAAGGACGCCGCCGATGCCGCGTCGCCGTCGCGCCGCTCGATCGCGTCGAGCAGCTTGTTCATCTCGCGGTTCGATTCGTCGCCTCGGCCCGGCGTCGCGATGGTCAACGCGCGCAGCCGGTTGATGCGCGCGTTCAGCGTCTTGACGACGGTCAGCGACACGCGTTTTTGCGCGCCCTCGAACATCGCCTCGTAGAAGCGCTCGGTGTATTCGAGCACGCGCGGCATATCGCGTTGTACGAAGGCATCCTCGATGGTTTTGCGGATTTCGCGCAATTGCCGGACGAGTTCAGGCGTCGATTGTTCGGCGCACGCGCGCGCGGCATTTGCCTCCAGCAGTCCGCGCAATTCGTAGATCTCGCCGACCTGCTCGGGATCGAGCCGCGCCACGATCGGCCCCTTCTGCGCGACGATCTCGACGAGTCCTTCCGTCTCAAGATGCCGGAGCACTTCACGTACGACTGTGCGGCTCACGCCCAGCTCGTCGCACAGCGTACGCTCGACCAGCCGCGCGCCCGGCCGGAAATAGCCTTGCACGATTGCGCCGCGCAGCTTGTCTAGCGTGAGTTCCCGCAGGGTCTTGGCGTTGCGGTCGATTTTGAGATCTGACATAGGCGGCAAAGAGGAAAAAGGACGACGTCCCACTGCGCACTTCGTGCGTCGAAGCTGCGTCGAAACGCGACCGGCTGGAATGCCATATTATCGTTCATCTCGCCGTGATGCCGGCGCACGAGTGTCACGTTCTGGCTTAACTTCGCGGCGAGCGCGATCACGCGGATTACATCGCCGTTCTTCGCGTCGATGTTCTTCGCGTCGACGTTCTTCGCGGCGATGTTCTTCGCCTCGACGTTCGTCGCGTCGACGTTCGTCGCGTCGATGTTCTTCGCCTCGCCGTTCTTCGCGTCGATGTTCTTCGCGTCGATGTTCTTCGCGTCGATGTATCTCGCGGCCAGTTAGCGACTCGAAGCGCAGCCGGTTTGCAGGCATCAAGCGTCGGTCGTGTGGTCGCGCGCTCATCGAGCGCCGCGGCGCTGCAAGTTCACTCGATCGGCGAAGCGAACGACGGCAGCCGGTCCGCCTAGCGCAGTTGCGCGATACGCCGCGCGGGACTGGCCACGAGCAGCGCGATCGTCATCACGCAGAATGCCGCGCCCGCGTAGAACGTAGCAGCCGCGCCGATCCGGTCCCACAGCGCGCCCGCGATCACACTGGATATCAGCGTCACGATCCCGCTCGACAGATTGAAGATGCCGAATGCCGTGCCACGCAAGTGCGCGGGCGCGCTATGCGACACCATCGCCGCGAGCAGCCCTTGCGTCATGCCCATGTGCAGACCCCACAACGCGACGCCCACGAGCAGAACGCCCCAGTGAACTGCGTGCGCGAGCACGACATCGGCTGCGCAAAGAATCGCGAGCCCGACGATCAGCAAGCGGATATGGCTCGTCGAATCGGCAAGCTTGCCGAGCGGATACGCGGACAGCGAATAGACGACATTCATCGCGACCATCACGAGCGGTACGAGCGCAATGGGCACGCCGCTGTTCATCGCGCGCAACACGAGAAAGGCCTCGCTGAAACGCGCGAGCGCGAACACGGCGCCGACGGCGACGACCCACCAGTAGTCCCGTCCAAGTTGACGGATGTTGTCCCGGCGAATCGGATTGACACGCTTTGCGCCCGCATGCCGCAACGGCTCGTCGATGCCGAGCGTCAGCAGCACGACGGCCATCACGCCGGGAATCACGGCGAGCCAGAACGCGAGCCTGAAATCGTCCGCCCACATCAGCATGATGACGACGGCGAGCAGCGGGCCGAGAAAAGCGCCTACCGTGTCGAGCGACTGCCGCAGCCCGAACGCGGCGCCGCGCAGATGCGGCGGCGTGACATCGGCGACGAGCGCATCGCGCGGCGCGCCGCGTATGCCCTTGCCGATTCTGTCCATCACGCGGGCGGTCACGACGAAGCCGAGCGTCGGCGCAATCGCGAACAGCGGCTTGCTCAGCGCGCCGAGCCCGTAGCCCGCGACGGCGAGCCATTTGCGGTTGCCGAGATAGTCGCTGAGCGCGCCGGAGAACACCTTGACGACGGGCGCCGTCGCCTCGGCAACACCTTCGATGATGCCGATCGTCGCCGCGCTCGCGCCGAGGCTCGCCATCATGAACATCGGCAGCAAGCTATGGATGATCTCGGACGAAATGTCCATCAACAGGCTGACACAGCCGAGCACCCAGACGCTGCTGGGTATCTGTCGAAGCGTACTGAGTCGTGTCGGAGTTTGCATCAGGGGTTCAATGTGGGATCACTGCTCGGTCAGATGGCACGGCGCCGATGAAGCTAGCTGGCCGCGAGATACATCGCCGCGAAGAACAGGGCCGCGATCAGCGTGATCGCGCTCGCCGCGAAGTTCAGCCAGAACGCGACGCTTTGGGCCGGCGGCGTGATGTTGCACGCGCGGCACCAGCGCGCGTATCGGGAATAGAACGAACCCGCGTTGACGGTGATCCACATCAGCGAGAGTGCGCCGATGAAAAACGCCCACGCGAGAACGCCCAGCAGGACATGCGATCTTTCCATATCAGCGTGCCGTATTCGCGAAGCGGGCTCTTGCAGGTTCAGCCGCTGCTGCGTGAATAGTGCAACGACGCGAGCGTGCCGGGCAATTGCGATTGTCCATGAGTCGATAAAACCAGTGCTGTTCTTGTCGGGCCATTCTATCAAGCCGATAAGAAAGCTTTCTGTCAGTGCAAAACTCCCGCTTGATGATCAAGCGCATCTCCCCATCGTTTAAGTCTCGTTTAATCCGCCCCGCCTAGATTGAAATCGCCACGAAGTTGCGACCATCAACGGTAATCCGTTTGAACCGCTCGCTCAAATCGCGCGCGTCGAACACCAATGCCGCGTAATCGACGCGCTTATCTTCTCGATGGAGATCGTCATGAACGCATTCGCCAAAACAGGGCTTCTTGCCATTACGCTCGTGCTTGCGCAGTCCGCGAATGTCGCGTTCGCCGCGACGCCGAACCTGCCGCCGCTTCAGCATCAGGGCAACGTTGCGTATCTGTCGGGCGGCGTTGGCAGCGATCAGTCGGCCGCGCTCAAAGACGAAATGCATAAGTACCCGCTCGTGCTCGAATTCGCGGGCAAGACACATCAGGGTAATGAATATCTCGCGGACATCCCCGTTCATATCACCGACATGCACGGCATGACCTTGCTGAACGCCACTTCGCATGGCCCGTTCATGCTCGCGTCGCTGCCGGACGGACGCTACAGGATCACCGTCAGCTATGAAGGCAAGACGCAGCAGCGCGTGGTCGACGTCAAACCGTCGACGCATGTTCGCACGCTGTTCCTGTGGCCCATGCAAACGACGCAAACGACACAAGCAGCGCAAGCGAATGGGAGCACGACGTGAATGCAGTCACCGATGCGCCACCCGACGAGGCACGACGCCGATGGATGATCGCGACGACAGTAGCCGGCGGCATTGCAGGCGTAGCAGTCCTGACGCCCTTCGTCGATTCGTTCCGGCCTCCCGCATCCGCGCTGGCCGCGGGCGCGCCCGTGACGGTCGATCTCAGCCGTCTTCAGCCCGGCGACATGCTGACGGTCGCGTGGCGCGGCAAGCCCGTCTTCATCGTCAATCGCACCGATTCGATGATGGCCGCCGTACGCGCCGCCGATCATTTCGTCGCCGACCCTCATAGCGAGCGGCCGTTCTCGATGCCGTTGCCCGCGTATTGCAACAACGCGTACCGTTCGCGCGCGGAACGCAAGAAACTGCTCGTCGTGGTGGGCGTCTGCACGCATCTCGGATGCACGCCGAGTCCGCGCTTTCAGCCGGGCCCGCAGCCCAATCTGCCCGACGACTGGCCCGGCGGATTTCTCTGTCCATGTCACGGCTCGACTTATGACCTTGCGGGTCGCGTGTTCAAGGACAAGCCCGCGCCGCAGAATCTCGACGTGCCGCGCTATCGCTACGAGAGCGCGGACAGCCTCGTGATCGGCGCGGATGAGCATGGTGAAGCGGCGTAAGAGGCGTCGATGCCGGACTTTCGATAACGGCCATCCTCTTGCACGAGAACAGCCAGGAGACAAGATCATGACGGCCCCTCTAGCCTCGCGATAATACACGCCGCTGTACACTTCCGGGCAACGTCGCCGCCCCGCCGACGCTTCCTGAGCGATGCACCATGGACCGGATCGATGCAATGAAAGTGTTCGTCGCGACGCTGGACGAAGGGAGCCTTGCGGGCGCAAGCCGGCGCCTCGGCCGTTCTCCCGCTGCCGTGAGCCGCGCCATTGCGTTTCTCGAAGAGCACGTCGGGTCCCCGCTCTTGCATCGCACGACGCGCACCATCAAGCTCAGCGAAGCCGGCGAGCGCTATGCCGCTGCATGCCGGCGCATCCTGACCGATCTCGAAGAAGCCGACTTGCTGGTGGCAAGCGAGCGCGCCGCGCCGCGCGGCCTGCTCACCGTCACGGCACCTGTTGCTGCGGGCCAGGATTTGCTGCGGCCCGTCCTCGATGCCTTCATCGATCAATACCCCGCCGTCTCTGTCCGCCTTCACATGCTCGACCGTCCCGTCAGCCTGATCGACGAGGGCATCGATGTCGCGCTGCGCATCGCGCATCTGCCCGATTCGACGCTCATCGCGATTCCTGTCGGCGAAGTGCGGCGCGTCGTGGCGGCATCGCCGCGCTATCTCGCGACACACCCGAAGATTCGCGAGCCTGCCGATCTGGAGCAGCACCAGATCATCTCGATGACGCACTTCGGTCTCGACTCGTGGAGCTTTCCGCCGACGGAAGGCTCAAGCGTCGCGCAGGTCGTGCGCTTCTCGCCGCGCCTGATCGTCAACAGCATCGATGCAGCCGTGTCCTCTGCCGTCGAAGGGCGCGGCGTCACGCGCATTTTTTCCTATCACGTCGCGCAGCAGGTGAAGGACGGCAAGCTCGCAATCGTCCTGAGCGACAGCGAACACGCGCCCTTGCCCGTTCATCTGCTCACGCCGCACGGCCGCCTGTCGGTGCCGAAGGTGCGCGCGTTCGTCGACTTCGCCGCGCCGCGTTTGCGCCGGCACTTCAAGCAACTCCAGCGCATCACCGACGCGCGCTGATCCACTCATTGAACCGTGCGGCGAAAGAATGTCTGCCGCGCCTCGTGGATTCTCTCTGCTGACGGTTGAATCTAGACTTGCTCCATCGAAACGGGCCGTGCGCGGCCCAACTCGTTCAAGGAGCAGGCCATGGGTGCCGAACAGAAAGTGGTGATCGTCACGGGCGCGTCGCAAGGCATCGGCGCGGCACTGGTGGACGCGTTTCGCGACCGCAACTATCGCGTCATCGCGACCTCGCGCACGATCCGCGCGAGCGATGATCCGGATATCGCCACGGTGCAAGGCAATATCGCAGACCCGGAGACCGCGCAAACGGTGATCGCCGCCGCGCTCGAACGCTTCGGCCGGATCGATACGCTGGTCAACAATGCGGGCATCTTCATCGCGAAGCCTTTCGAAACGTACACACCCGAAGACTACGAAGCCGTCATGTCGATCAACGTGCACGGCTTCTTTCATATCACGCAGCGCGCGCTCGCCGAGATGAGCAGGAAGCGCAGCGGTCATGTCGTCAACATCACAGCGAGCCTCGTCGATCGCCCGCTCGCCGCGCGGCCCGCTGCGATGGCGGCGCTGACGAAAGGCGGCCTGAATGCCGTGACGCGCTCGCAGTCGATCGAATACGCGTCGCGCGGCATTCGCGTGAACGCCGTCGCTCCCGGCATCATCAAGACGCCGATGCATCCGCGCGAGAAGCACGACGCACTTGCGCGACTGCTTCCGCTCGGCCATCTCGGCGAAGTCGCCGATATCGCCGAAGCGGTGCTGTATCTGGAATCGGCGGCCTTCGTGACGGGCGAGATTCTGCACGTGGACGGCGGCAGCAATGTCGGAGCGTGAGCCGATTCTTTTCATTGCACGTACCACACGACATTTCGTTTTCGCACAACGAAGAACGGAGAAAACAATGCAGCCCGCAGTTCTCAACGCATCGACACAGCCCGCATTCAGCGTATGGCGCGGTACCGTGTCGGGAGCGAGCGCGAGTCTTGTCGGCATCGGCCTCGCGCGCTTCGCCTACACGCCGCTATTGCCCGCGATCATCGACGCACACTGGTTCGCCGCATCGACGGCCGCGTATCTCGGTGCCGCGAATCTCGGCGGCTATCTGGCGGGCGCGCTGCTCGGCGGCTACTTTGCAAAGCGCGCGAACACGACTCACGTGCTGCGCGCGATGATGCTGCTCGCAACGGTTGCATTCGTCGCCTGCGCATTTCCGCTGTCGTTCCTTTGGTTCTTCGTGTGGCGCTTCGCGTCGGGGCTTGCGGGCGGCACGCTGATGGTGCTGGCCGCGCCGACCATCCTCGCGCATGTGCCGCCTTCGCGCCGTGGGCTCGTGAGCGGCGCGATCTTTGCGGGCATCGGTCTTGGCATCGCCGCATCGGGCACGATCGTGCCACTGCTGCTGCGCGAGGGCGTCAAGGAGACATGGCTCGGACTCGGCGTGATCGCACTGCTGCTGACGGTCTCCGCATGGAACGGGTGGCCGAGGCACGACGCGCCCGCGCATCATCCACAGACACATCATGCAAAGCGCGCGAATCACTCGGGTTTCACGCTGCGCGCGCTGTATGCCGAGTACGCGCTGAACGCGGTCGGTCTCGTTCCGCACATGCTGTTTCTGGTCGACTTCGTATCGCGCGGACTCGGCAAAGGTCTCGATACGGGCGCGCAATATTGGGTTCTGTTCGGTCTCGGCGCGATCGCCGGCCCGTTGCTGAGCGGCCATCTCGCGGACCGCACGGGCTTCGGTTCCGCGTTGCGCGTGGGCTTCGTGATCCAGATCGTCGCCGTGCTGTTGCCGTTGATCAGCACGGAGCCCATTGCGTTGATCGCATCGAGCGTACTGATGGGCGCCGCCGTGCCGGGCATCGTGCCGCTCGCGCTTGGCCGCGTCAACGAGCTGCTCGCACATCAGCCGTCCATGCAAAAAGGCGCATGGAGCACGGCGACCACCGGCTTCGCGATCTTGCAGGCAAGCGCCGCGTACGGCCTGTCGTTTCTCTTCACGCAAAGCGGCGGCAATTACCGGATGCTCTTCGCGATCGGCGCCACATCGATCGCACTCGCGCTGGGCATCGACCTGTTCACCGCACTGCGCGGCCGAACGCGGCAACACGCGGCGCAATAAGCGAGTCATTGAAGGATATCCGGCATGAGCCAGCCCACTACACTCGAGATGCGCGCAACACCCGATACGTCGGCGCTCACCTACGCGCAACGCAACGGGAAGTACTGGAAACGCAATCTGTTCGTCTGCGTATTCGGTTCGTTCACGACGCTCGTCAGTCTCAGCATGCTGTTGCCGTTTCTGCCGCTTTACGTGAAGCAGCTCGGCGTCGAATCGCAGGCCGACGTCATCCAATGGTCGGGGGTGGCGTTCGGCGCGACGTTTCTCGGCACGGCCGTGACGGCGCCCATCTGGGGCAGGCTCGCCGACCGCTACGGGCGCAAGCCGATGTTGATTCGCGCAGCCGTCGGCATGGCCGTCGTGATGTCGCTGATCGGCATCGCACACAGCGTCTACGAACTGGTCGCGCTGCGCCTGATTGCGGGGCTCGTCGGCGGTTATGCGTCGGCGTCGACCGTGATGGTCGGCACGCAGGCACCGCGCGAGCGCGCCGGATGGGCACTGGGCCTGCTGTCGACGGGCGCGCTCGCGGGCAATCTGGTCGGGCCGCTGATCGGCGGTCTGCTGCCTGGCGTGATCGGCATTCGCGGCACGTTCTTCGCGGGCGGCGCGGTAATCGCCGTGGCCGCACTGCTCACGATCTTCGTCGTCAGAGAAGACTTCCAGCCCGCCACCGATGCGAAGCGCGCCGCGAGCGTCGCCGCCTCGGCCCAAGAGTCGCGCACGCGATACGCAGTGATCGGCGCGTTGCTCGTCACGGCGATGATGGTCCTGCTCGCCAACATGTCGATCGAGCCCGTGATTACCGTGTATGTCGGCAGCCTCGGTGTCGAGCCGGATCGACTGGCCCGCATTGCAGGCGTCGTGATGGCGTGCTCCGCGTTCGGCAGCATGTTGACGGCGGCGCGTCTCGGCGCGCTCGCGGATCGCATCGGCGCATGGAACGTGATCGTCGGTTGTCTCGTGGCGACGGGACTGCTGATGATTCCGCAAGCGTACGTCCATCAATGGTGGCAACTGGCCGCACTGCGCGCATTGATGGGCATGTCCCTTGCGGGGCTTCTGCCCGCCATCGCGAAGCTCGCGCGGCACGCCGTCGACGAGAGCAAGACGGGTCAAATGCTCGGCTATCTCCAGTCCGCGCAATTCAGCGGACAGGTGCTCGGCCCCGTGATCGGCGGTCAGATTGCCGTGCACCTCGGACTGCATTCGGTGTTCTTCGCTACCGGCTCGCTGCTGGTCGCGTGTGCTGCGTTCGCTCAGTGGGCGCGCGGACGATAACGCGCATGCTGTGTTGTGCCTATACTTCGTCCGTAGACTTTCGATGTTCTTTGTGGGAATCGACCGATTTACCGAACATCGCAACTGCTCGGGAGTGAAGTCATGTTCATTGCCATGAACCGTTTCAAGGTGGCCTTGGGTTCGGAAAAGACGTTCGAAGAAGTGTGGACGACGCGCGACACGCACCTCAAGGACGTCCCAGGCTTCATCGAGTTTCATCTTCTGAAAGGCCCGCAACGCGACGACCACGTGCTGTATTCGAGCTACACGATCTGGTCGAATCGCGCGGCCTTCGAGGCATGGACCCAGTCTGAAGCATTTCGCGCCGCGCATCGGAACGCCGGAAATGAAGCTCGCGCGCTTTATCTCGGCCATCCGGAATTCGAGGGATTCGAGGTCATCCAGACCGTGAAGTGATGGCGGGCTCAAATGCTTGCGAATCGCTCCGCACTCGATCGTACGGGCGCACCCGTCTTTCAGTCGAATGGCAGCGAATGCGTGTTCGGCAATTCGGTCATCGCGTTGACCTGGACGATTGCAGATCGATCTCTCGGCGAATTTCGTATCGTCGATCGCGCGCATGCGAAAACTCTTTCGGTCGATGCGCCGTTTGCAATCGCACTGGCTGACGGACGTTCGTTGAGCATCGGCGAATTGCAGATGATCGAGCCGTTGCGCGAAGAAACGCTGATCGCGAATGCCGACGCACCAGGAAAAGCAGAGCGCAGCGCCGGACGACGCGTGATCGCCATACTTCGCGACGTACAACGGCGTGTGCGAATCGAATGGGGTATCGAGCAGCGCGAGAACGCGCTTTATTTGCGGCAGTGTCTGTCGATTACCGCACTCGTGCAGGACGAGCGCATAGTCTCCGTTTCGCTCTTGCAGACGCGCGCGCCCTCCGCACAAAAGATCGGCGAACTCGAAGCGGTGCCCATTGTCGAGGGCAATGTCTATCTGGGCTTCGAGCTTCCAATGGCCGAAAGCAACGTGCGCGACGGCGTGGCCAGCTTCACGGTCACGCGCGAGTTGCCGCTCGACAAAGGGAAGACTCTCGCTTATTCCGCCGTGGCAGGTGTGTTTCGCGAAGGTCAATTGCGCCGCGATTTCGCCGCCTACGTCGAGCAGGAGCGAGCGCACCCTTATCGTCCATTTCTTCACTACAACTCGTGGTACGACATCGGCTTTCTCACCGCCTACACGCAGGATCAGGCGATAGAACGCATTCACGCCGTGGGCCGTGAACTGCATGACAAGCGCGGCGTACAACTCGACTCATATCTGTTCGACGACGGATGGGACGACTACAGCGGCGCCTGGCGATTCAATCGCGCGTTTCCCGACGGTTTCGTGCCTTTGAAGAAGGCCGCCGCGCGTTATGGCGCTGCGCCAGGCGTGTGGCTGTCGCCGTGGGGTGGCTACGGCCCGCCTCGAAAAGAACGCGTGACGCGCGGCCGTGCTGCCGGATACGAAACTGTCGGCGATGGATTCGCACTGTCCGGGCCCAGGTACTATCAGCGCTTTCACGAAGCCGCGATAGACATGTTGACACGACACGGCGTCAATTACTTCAAGCTGGACGGCACAGGCAACGCGAACGTCGTCGTGCCCGGCAGCCGCTTCAACAGCGATTGGGATGCCGCGATAGAACTCATCGAGGATATGCGCTGCGCGAAGCGTGATGTATTCGTCAATCTCTCCACGGGAACGCTGCCGTCGCCATTCTGGCTGCGCTATGTCGACTCGATATGGCGAGACGGCGCCGATTGCGGCTTCGCTGGCCCGGGCGCGGATCGCGAACAATGGATCACCTATCGCGACACCCAGACTTATCGCAATGTCGTATGCAAGAGCCCGCTCTTTCCGCTCAATTCGCTGATGCTACACGGCATCATTTACGCGCAGGAAAACGCTCGGCTCAACTCCGATCCCGCGCATGCGTTCGCAAGCGAAGCGCGTTCTTACTTCGGCAGTGGCACGCAATTGCAAGAGCTTTATGTCACGCCGTCGCTGCTAAAGGAACGCGATTGGGATGTTCTCGCGGAGGCCGCAAAATGGGCGCGCGACAATGCCGATGTGCTGCGCGATTCTCATTGGATCGGCGGCGCGCCGGATGAACTCGAAATTTACGGTTGGGCCGCATGGACGCTTTCGAAAGCGATCGTCACGCTACGCAATCCGAGTGATCGTGTGCAGAGCTTTTCGCTTGACCTGAGAGAGCATCTCGAACTGCCGCAGGGTATTGCGTGCAGATTCAATGCACGCTTTCCGTTTATCGACTCTGCCGCGAATCTTCCATTGCTATGGGACGTCTGCCATCCTCAGGCGATTCGACTCGATCCGTTCCAGGTACTCACGCTTGAGTTTTCACCGGCAACGCCTACGTCAGCGTAGACGCCAGCTCGATCGGCTTCGCTTCCGTCTGGTGCAGATCGAAGACGGTAATCGTGTTGTCGCCGGGCTTGAGCCACGGAGCGGGACAATAGAGCCGCATTTGGGGGCCGATATTCCAGTATCGTCCGAGATTGTTTCCATTGACCCAAACCACGCCTTTCGTCCATTGGCTCATGTCCAGATACACATCGCCCACCGTATCCAGCGACAGCGCCGCGCGGAAGAATAGCCCCGCTCTGTTCGGGTAGGAGCACATAGGGCGAATATTCTCGATAAACGAAGCGTCCATCGGAAGAAGAAAAACTTCCCAACCCGTCAAAACCCCGGTCACTCCCGACTCGTCGCGCAACGCAACAGGCTCGACAAGTCCTTTGCGGTCGATCATCGCGTGCCCATAGTTCACACGGCCCATGCCTTCGACGAGCAGGTCCAGTACCGCTGCCTCATTCGATCCAGACGACGCAAGCGCAAGCGGCTCGCGATGCCTGATATTCAGCGATTTCGCGCGAGCTCGCGGCATGCGAGCGCGTGACGCGCCGCCCACGTATTCACCGCCGATGAAAACGCATGCATAGTCGTGAACATCGCCGATATCCAGCCTGCCGCCTCGATAATGTTCAAGTCGCTTCCGGTACACGACGAAGCCGGACACCTGGCCGTACATCTCGAACGGCTGCGGATCGACGGTCTGCCCAGCGGGCAGAGAGGGCGGAAGGTTGTCCCAGACGGACGCGAATCGCTGCGGAATCAAGGAGCGAATATCCGTAGCGAGCGTGGCGACGGGCTCAGGCACGTCAGGCAGTGGCCTCGCAAGATAGCGGGAAACGATCTCGCGATACTTCATGTACTTCGCGGTCGCCACGCCTTGCTCGCTGATCGGCGCCGAGTAGTCGTAGCTCGTAATATCCGGCTGATATTCGCCCGTATCGGCATCCACATTCGCACCGGCATGGAAGCCGAAGCTCGTGCCGCCATGAATCACATACAGGTTGAACGACAAGTTCTTTCGCATCAGTTCGTCGAGGGTCGCGGAGAGATCGACGGCCGTACCTTGCAGCGCGCTGTCGCCCCAATGTGTGAGCCAGCCCGGATAGACCTCGCCCGCCATGACGGGCACTGCGGGAAACATCTTGCTCGCCGCTTCGATTTGCGCCGCATCGCCGTTGCTCAACGCGATTGCGCCATCGACGACATACGTACGGTTCTGTTCGACTTGCACCAGACCGTCTTCGGTATAGAAAGGCCCTTCGATTCCGCCGCGAATCCAAAGCTGCCTGATTTCTTCGAGGTAGGCAGCATTACTCGCATACGATCCAAATTCGTTTTCGATCTGGATCATCAGAATCGGGCCGCCGTGAATTGCCATTAGCGGCTTGACGCGTGGGACGAGTTCGCCAATGTAACGCGCGACAGCCGACATGTAGCGCGAGTCGCTCGCCGAATCGGTGCGCAGCTGGATATCCGTATAACGCAGCAGATAAGACGGAATTCCACCAAGATCCCATTCGGCGCAGACATACGGACCCGGCCTGAGCAGCACCCACATGCCTTCGCTCTGGCAGAGGCGAATAAACGCCTCGATATCGCGGTTGCCGGTGTGAAAGTCGAATGCGCCCTCGCTCGGCTCGTGGCAATTCCACATGATGTACAGAGCGATGGTATTCATCCCCATTGCCTTTACCATCTGAATGCGGTGTCGCCAGTATTCGACGGGAATGCGCGCCGGGTGCATTTCCCCGCTGCGGATCTGAAAAGGCTTGCCGTCGAGCACAAAGCCATCGCCGTTCTTCGCGAAGGAAAAGACGTGCGCGCTGTTCATTTCGCCTTCTTCTCGCGCATGAAGCGCAATGCGAAGCGCACGAGCGATGGCATCGTGTGCGGACGAAGCAGGCGCTCGTCGTAACCTGAGAATCGCCGGTCGTTCTCTTCGAGGCACAACATCATCAGTTCACGCACGTCGATTTTCGCGCCGGATACGGCCTGTGCGCCGTTCACGGTGAAATTGTTATCCTGCTTCTGTTCGTTTCCTTCCGCGTCGAACGTGCGCGCAAGACCGATGCGCTCCCAGCCGAGAAACACCCATACGGCCGCCACTTTCAGCTCGAATCGGATGCGCTGCCACCATGACAGCTTCGCGCGATGCCACGCCACCCAGTTCGCAAACAGAAGAATATGGCGGCATTCTTCCTGCATCACCGGCTCGAACGTATCGATCAGCTCAGGTGGAAAGAGTCCGGAGCGATGCGCGACTTTGAACAGGCCGAATGCGAAAAAGCTGTCGATGCATTCGCTATAGCCCGTGACGAGATAATCCCATTCGGCGTCTTTTGGGAATACATAGAGCGCCTCGCTTGCAAGCGGAATCACGTACGCGGCAACCATCCGCGACAAGACCTCCTTGTGACGGTTTTCTTCCCACGCGTTCAACGCGAGCGCGCTGCGCATCTCGGGTTCGTCGATGGTCGCGGCGTAGGCTGCCATGCGCAGTCTCGCTTTGCCTTCCGTCTGCACGGCGATGTCCCAGATCGGCAGCGAGACGATCCGTTCGAGCGCATCCGGCTCGAGCTTCGGCCAGTCCAGCACCGACGGTCGATAGGGATTGAACGTTTCGCGAAACATCCGGCACGTTTCGCGCAAGTGGATTTCTGAACCTGGCTTGAACGGGCCCGCGACGTGGCTCGTCCAGTTTCGCGTGTTGATTTCGGCGGCATCGACCATTTGCCGGACGGGCGTGCACTGCGCCAGTGCCGGCGCAGTGAAGTCCGGAATCATCTGTTCGACGTCGAATGTATCAAGCGTCTGCTCGCTCATGGGGTGCTCCACCAGAGAACAGCTTGCGTTATTGATTCGGACAATCTCCGCTTCATGCATTGGAATGAACGCGTGTCATCTGCACGTCACGATGCGTGTCGGCGGATCAGCCGGCCATCAGTGTATGTCGGCGTCAAGACAAGCGCTTTTAAGCAGCCATCGGCAGCTTAGCGGCGACCGCAGCTAACATGCCATAGCATCGGCAGTTTTTCGCGTACGGGCGTTCGAGATTGGGGTCCGGGCGACGCTGTGAGGTGTCAGACGGAACTCGATGTGCTCGCGCAACCACCCACGAAATCCGCCGCCATCCGGCAACGGTCACATGCTCCAGCTTGCAAAACTGCGCAAGCGTCGGACACTGTTTCATACGCGGATGCCCCCGCGCGGCCAGCCCGAACATTCGCTCGGCGAATAGTACCCGGCGACGCGGCCCCGAGGGCAAGTCGTCGCTGGTGTGAAAAGCCAGATCGATATCGCCGTGCTCCGCCTGCCTGACGATGCGCGCCGGCGCCATTTCGACCGCGGCCGCTGGCGGACCAGGCTCTGACGTAGCATTGGGCTGCTTCATGTATAGCGTCTTATGACCTCATGCAGCCGGTCACAGGATCTGGCGAGCTTTCTCTCCGGTGAGGTCGCGACACCCAACAAGAGTCCTGACCTCGCGGAGGCCCGCGACGCATACCAGGGCGACAGGGGTGCGGGACCCAATCCGAACGCTAACAATGCTCTCGCGATGGAGACGTCCGAGATGCCGTCGGACAACCGCACAAGTACGGCCAAGCCGGCAGTCGTTGTTTCGAAAGCACGCTCGCCGAGGCATTTCAGCAACGCGTCGCGTTGACCGATATAAAGCCGCTTCATGCGTCGAAGATGACGCATGTAGTGTCCGTCGCGCATGAACTGCGCCGTCGCCAGTTGCACGGACAGCCAAGGCGCCGGAGCCAGGCATGCTGCCACTTCCGAGAACCGGGACACAAGCGGCAAGGGGGCGACGACGAATCCCAATCGCAGTGCAGGACTGATCGTTTTACTGAAGGAGCCAATATGAATGACGCGCTGGCCACGATCAAGCGACGCGAGCGCCGGCGCGGCGCGAGCGGTCAGTTGCAGCTCGCTCAGGTAGTCGTCTTCAAGGACCCAGACTCCTTCTTTCGCGGCCCAGTCGAGAAGGCGCAAACGCCTGGCGAGCGAGAGCGTGGGACCGAGCGGTGCCTGCTGCCCGGGAGTGACGACGACCAGATCGGTATTCGGCTCATGTTGGAGGCCGTAATCGATATTGAGCCCTTCCGCATCGACGGGTATCGGCGAAAGTGACATACCCGCGAGTTCCAACCCGTGTCGAGTGAACGGAAAACCCGGGTTCTCCACCCACGCCCTTTTGCCCTCGAGGCGCAGTACACGTAATGTCAGTCCGAGCCCGCCGCTAAACCCGCTCGTGATAATGATCTGGGCGGGTGAGCACGTGAGGCCGCGCGAAATAGCGAGGTAGGCAGCTATCTCGCGCCGCAGTTCCCGTTCGCCCCGAGGATCGGGATAAACGACTGACGCGCAGGACTCCGCGCGTAGAGCGAATGACCGAACTTTTGTGAAAAGTCGGGCGGGTAGCGTTTCCTGTGCAGGCACGCCCATCTGGAAAAGCGCTGGCCCTGCAGTGAGTTCCCCGTACATCTCCATGAACGAGCCCGGATCAGGCCGTTCTTCCACGTGAACGGGAGCGGGCGGCCGATCCGCCACCCGAGTTCCCGTCGCCCGGGAAGCAATGATAAGTTGCGCGTCGGCAAGTCGGTCGTATGCCAGGCGCACCGTGCCCCGGGCAACGCCAAGTTGGGCCGCGAGGTCCAACCACGATGGCAGACGTGCCCCCGGCGCAAGCACGCCGCTCTCGATTGCAGTGCTGATTGCTTTGCGGATCTGCTCGGCCAATGGCGTCTTCGCAGACCGATCGAGTTGTATTTGCAGTGGCTTGGTCATCCGGTCATGGTACATAAAAAATGTTCATTCCTGGTTCTTACTTGTGGCCCAGAGCGCAGACACAATGCAAGGGCCATAAGGAGAAGCATCCTCATGAACATTCGATCTGTCCTCGGTGCTGCATGCGCATCCGTCGCCTTCGCCGTCGCAATGCCTGCTACCGCACATGAGACGGGTGAAACCGTTACGCCCGACTTCGAGCATGTCATCCCCAACATTCCTGGCAAGTCGTTGACCGCCGTCGTCATTGACTATGCCCCTGGTGGAGCGTCGCCGTCACACGAACACGCAAAGTCGGCTTTCATCTATGCCTATGTCGTCTCGGGTGCCATCGAGTCACAAGTGAACGACGGCCCGAAGCGAACCTATCACGCAGGTGAAAGCTTCTTCGAGGAGCCGGGCTCCCTTCATCGTGTGAGCCGTAATGCGAGCAAGACCAGGCCCGCGAAACTGCTGGCAGTGTTCGTGGTTGATTCCAACGACAGGCCGCTGACCACACCGGTCAAGTAAATCGGGCACATCACGACGTAAACACATGAGCAAGCGTTCCGGCTGCAACCAGATCGCGACCACAGGCATCAAGGCGTTTAGCGGTGTCTACGGCCACGTCATGCAGAGCGGCCTTTCGCCTGTTCTCGTCGAACTGGCTTAGCCTCGTGTCTCACGGATCAACAACTGTGCTTACTGCCTCGACATCCATACGCGCGACCAGCTGAAGAAAGGCGTGAAGGTCGAAAACTGGCGTTGGTACAGGCATGGGCCGAAGCCCGCGTTCTGATTGACGAACGTGAGCGTGCTGCCCTTGCGTGAGTCGAGTCGGTAATTCGTGTTGCGCAGACCGGCGCTCATGATAAGGATGACGAACCATCTATTCGCAATGTTCGATGAGGTTGAACTCGTAGATCTGTATGCGCCGATCCGCGCTTGCCGAAGTACCGCGGGCCGACTGCAAGAGACTCATCCGTTCAGCAACCGCCAGAAGCAGAGGAGAAAACGTCGCCCTACATCTTGAACGAAAGCCGGTACTCGTTAGAGCGAAAGCACTCTTGTCCCTCAACCTGTCCTTTCACCAATAGGATTAAGCATGATCAACGAAACTACGACGAGCAACGCCGTCATCGAATGTATCCTGAGCCGCAGCGCCGCGAAGTACTACGACCCCGCCGCCACCCTGAGCGACGACCAGATCCGCGAGCTGGTGCAAATCGGCACCACCGCGCCGACATCCTTCCATTTGCAGAACTGGCGCTTCATCGCCGTACGCACGCCCGAAGCCAAGGCCCGGCTGAGTCCGATCGCCTGGAACCAGCCCGCGATCACGGAAGCAGCCGTTACCTTCATCGTCTGCGGCCAGCTGGCCGATTCCAGCGTGATACCGGCGCGCCTGGCTCCGCTGGTGGAAGCGGGCGTCATGCCGGCCGCGATGGTGCCGGAATGGGAAATCCCCGCACGTGATCTGTACATGGAGTACCCGCAGCGCCAGCGCGACGAGGCCGTACGCACCGGCACCTTCGGCGCGGCGGCGATGATCTACGCGGCCCGCTCGCTGGGTCTCGGTTCGACGCCGATGATCGGTTTCGACGCCGAAGCGGTGCACCGCGAATTCGGACTGGCCAGGGACGAAGTGCCCGTCATGCTGTTGTCCATCGGGGCCGAGCGTCCGGGAAACTGGGCGCAGAAGCCGCGCCGTCCGCTGGCCGATGTGCTGGATCTGGTATAGGCGCGTCGCCGCGGCAATGACCGCGCCGAATACTTTCCTCAATTAGTGAAACCAGTAACTCAAGGACGACTACGATGCCAAGAAGTACCGCTCTAAAGCCGGACCAGGTGCCGGCCGATTCGAAACCGACTCTCGATGCGTTCACCAGGAACATCGGATTCACCCCGAACATGATGGCGACCTTCGCGCAAAGCCCGATCGCGTTCAACGCATGGGCCACCCTGCTCGGCTCCTTGAGCAAGGCGCTCGACGTGAAGACGCGTGACAGCATCGCCCTTGCCGTCTCCGAAGTGAATGGCTGCAACTACTGCCTGACGGTTCACAGCTTTACGGCCAAACAGATGGCCCAGCTGCCGGCCGATGAAATCATTCTCGCCCGGAAAGGCCATGCCGGCGACCCGAAGCGCGACGCCGCCGTCCAGTTCGCACGCAAGGTCATCGAGGCCCGAGGCCAGGTCAGTGACGCCGATCTGCAAGCCGTCCGCGATGCCGGCTACACGGATGCGAACGTCATGGAGATCGTCGCGCTGGTGGCCATGTACTCCCTGACGAACTTCTTCAATAACGTGTTCGATCCCGAGAAGGACTTTCCCGCCGTTACGCCGGCTGGCTCGATCTGAACCCGATCCGCTCGCATCGAGCATCTCAGAGGGGCCTGGAAAGTGTCATGCCATGCGAGCAACGCCAACGCCCGGATGGACCCTGGAAAGACCTTTGGGAACGTGTTCGGGCTTTTCGGTGCCGACAAGGTCAGGACACGTTCACACCAAAATCAAGATTCCACTGTGACGGGATCGTCACGCGTGGTGCATTTGCTTCGGTCGGAGACGTCGGCTCGATCGGCATTGAAACGGAACAATATTTTCCTGGGTAAAGCATGAACAAATCACAGAAGGTTGTTGTCGTCACTGGCGCGTCACAAGGCATCGGCGCTGAAGTCGTAAAGGCATTCCGAAAGCTCGATTACCGCATTGTCGCGACCTCGCGGTCGATCAAACTGTCGGACGACGAGAATATCCTGAGCATCGCCGGTGACATCGGCGATCCCGCAACTGCCCAACGTGTCATTTCCGAAGGCGTCGCACGATTTGGCCGGATCGATACGCTGGTGAACAACGCGGGCATCTACATCGGAAAGCCTTTCACCGAACACACCGCCGAAGACTACGCCGCCGTGATGAATGTGAACATGGCGGGCTTCTATCACATCACGCAACTCGCGATCGCCGAAATGGAAAAACATTCGAGTGGCCATGTAGTGAGCGTCACGGCCAGCATAGACCACGCTGCAATCAGCGGGATCTACTCGGTCCTGGCGGCTCTGACGAAGGGCGGCCTCAACGCTGCCACGAAGTCACTGGCGATCGAGTACGCCAAGAAGGGCATTCGCGTGAACGCCGTCGCTCCGGGGATCATAAAGACGCCGATGCACGCGCCTGAAACTCACGAAGCGCTGGGAGCTTTCCACCCTATCGGACGCATGGGTGAAACAAGCGATATTGCCAACGCCATCCTCTTTCTCGACTCGGCGCCGTTCGTTACTGGAGAGATCCTGCACGTCGACGGCGGGCAAAGTGCAGGCCGCTGAGATGCGCCACCACTGATCGTGTCGCGACTCGTCTCGCCGCCCGGCAGGGCGGGCCGTGAGGTACTCAATGAATCGCGTTGCGGCGACACATCCCTGAAAAGAGTTCGCGCAAGCGAAATTCGGCTTCGAGAACGCATCGATCGGGACGGCATCGTCAACAGATGCGGCACATAGGGTCGCTGTCACCGAGATTGGTCACGGGCAGACAGGCGCCCGGAGAAACGACACCGTGAGCGGCTCGTCTGCATGCGCACGGTCCGGGCGCGAGAGGAAATGCGACGTACGCATCGGCAGATGTGCCGAATGTCGGTCGAACCATCGGCGAGTGATCCACGCGGCGCGATGAATTTCCAGCTCATGGTGTGAGATTCGCGCCGACGAACATGCGTCTATCGGCGTCGGCTTCATCGTAACTTTCCACGACGACTGCCCTGCCTCCGATGGGCAGAGTACTTCTGAAAAGGTGAATCTATGACCTGTCGAAATGAGGACAATATCGTTCGACGTGCACTGATTGCTCTTTTGGCACCGAACGCGTTTGCGTCGGGGGTCACTGCAAACACGGACATCCGCAAGAAGAAGTATCGTCGAAGCGGTCGCGCTGCAACCAGGACATTTGAGCCTGTGGTTGCCGAACCCGTCCCCGCTCGCGTTTCGATTGTCGAGCGGCTTACCTCGCAAACGCTCAGCGTCTGCTGGAGCGACGCGACATTGGGTCGTTACTCCGAACAGACATGGCGACTGGGACGCGCGCGTATCGATTCGTATTGCCTGTTGACGGGCAGACGGATTCGATATGGCGACCAGGTCTTTCGACCTCTGACGCAGCAACGCTATCTCTCTCCTGAATACAACCGGATGATCCTTGCTTGTGTCGTGAATGATTTTTGCCGCACCGCTGTGTCGGCTCGACAGGCAGTGGGCGCGGCCTAGCGTGGCTCAACCAGACGAAAGGATAGGCGGAATTGCGTTGTGTTCCCGCGCCACGATGGCCTTCGGCTGACGGCCGTGAACCGCTGCAACCGCAAGCCGTTGGCGTGCGGCGAAGCGCCTACTTTACCGATGAGCCTTGCTATCTGGTTCGGAGGTCGAATGCTCGAAACAGCTCCGTCACCAGACGCTGCGCCTGGGCCTGACTACTGATGTTCGTGAATCCCATCAACAGGCCGCGACGCCCGGGCGAGCCGTTGCGCCATGTCGTCAGTGCACGCACGCCGAAGCCTGCGTCGCGCGCCCTGCTGGCAAGAGCGACGTCGTCGAGATCTTCGCGCACGTCGACCAGCAGATGCATGCCGCCATCCTGCAGATGAACGACAAAGCCATCTGCTGCATAAGGCGCGAGCGATTCGGCGAGCATCGCGCGCCGGCGCGCGTAAAGCGTCCGCATTCGCTTGATATGCCTGGAAAAATGGCCTTCGGCGATGAAATCGGCTACCACCGCCTGCATGAGTTCGGGACAACCGCCATGCACGGTACGCCTGCACGCCAGTTCGAACCGCGGCACGAGGTTCGGCGCGACGACCACATATGACAGCCGAAGTCCAGGGAACAACACTTTGCTGAGCGTCCCGCAATAGATCACGCGACCGCATGCGTCCATGCTTTTCAACGCGGGCAACGGATGGCCGCGATAACGATATTCGCCGTCATAGTCGTCCTCGACGATCCATGCATCGTGCTCGTCCGCCCAGTCGAGAAGTTCGACGCGCCGTTGCAGCGGCATCGCAACGCCCGTTGGACTCTGATGCGATGGTGTCACGACAGCGAGCCTTGCGTTCCTGAATCGCTTTCGCCCAAAACCGACGTCGAGCCCATGTTCGTCGACGGGCACGTTGCAGACTCGTAGACCCATGCGCTTTAGCGTTTGCGCGGTCGGCGGATAGCACGGATGTTCGATCCACGCGCTCTCGCCTGCCAGTCCGAGTGCATCGACGATCAAGGCAAGGCTCGCGGTGTAGGCGGGAACGATAAAGACCTGCGCGGCGTGCGCGTCGATGCCGCGCGAGCGGTGCAGATAGGCCGCCAGCGCTTCGCGCAACGGCATGTATCCCGCTGGCGGTGGCTTGTTCAGCGATCCCACCTTGCGCGCCTGCCGCGTCATCAGCCTCGCCCAGAGCTTCCTCGGAAATTCGTCGAGCGCAGGCAGGCCCATCTGCAACGGCGCGGGATTGCCGCCGTCCGTATCGACGATCGCTTCGGGCGCCGACGGGCGTACGAATGGGCGTGCGGCGACGGGCGCTTTCTTCGCGTGAGCGGGTTTGGCGGGAGCTGTGTGCTCCGAAACGAATGTCCCCGCGGGCCCTCGGGCAACGAGGTAGCCCTCTCCGAGCAGGCGGTCGTAGGCGACCTGCACCGTGCCGCGCGCGACACCGAGCTCGGTGGCCAGCGCTCGCAACGACGACACCTTCTGGCCGGGACTCAGCTGTCCCTGCTCGATCATCGAGCGAAAGCGCGCGTAGATCTGCTCGTGAATGGGCGCGGCCGCACGGGCCATTGGCTGGGTCATGGCCTGGTCCAAAGCAAAGAAAATGTCCCTGTCAACTATGTCACCGAACGACGACACTGAAGCCTACACCAACCCTCGTTCATCGGCATCATGACAGACGCACCGATTCTCCGACATGCCGAAACAGACGCCGACGTGATGGCGTGTTTCGGCGTCATCCAGCAATTGCGTCCGCGTTTGCAATCATCCGAAGAGTGGCTCGCCCGTGTCGCGTTGCAACGCGCACAGGGTTATCGGCTGCTTGCCGTTTGGGAAGGCGACAAGCCCGTGGCGCTCGCCGGCTACCGACGCATCGACAACCTGATTCACGGCCGTTTCATCTACGTCGACGATCTGATCACGGATGCAGCGGGGCGCGGCCGAGGGCATGGCGAGCGCTTGCTGGGCGAATTGCGCACGCTTGGCCGCGCGGACAACTGCAACCGGATGGTGCTCGACACGGCGCTCGCCAATGCACTGGCGCAACGTTTCTATTTCCGCTTTGGCTTGTTGGCCAGCGGTCTTCACTTCAGCATGGATCTGCAATGAACAGTCTCAAGTTGCTGCAACTCGATTGCAGCCCACGGCGCGAGAACTCGACGAGCCGGCATTTCACCCATCATTTGCTACCCGCGATGGCTGAGCGTTTCGGGCGAGACATTCAGGTCATCCGGCGCGACCTCGGCGCGGAGCCACTGCCGCCGATTACGGCCGAGTACGCGGAGTCGCTGGTGTTGCCCATTGCCGAAGCGAAGGCGCGCTTCGGTGCGGCACTCGCTCTTTCAGACCATTTGATTCAGGAGCTCGATGACGCCGACATGCTCTGGATCTCGGCGCCCGTACACAACTTCACGGTGCCCGCCGTGCTGAAGAACTGGATCGATCTCGTAGTTCGTCGTGACGTGACGTTCAAGACGACCGAGAACGGCAAGGTCGGCCTGTTGCGCGACCGGCCGACATTCGTCGCGGTGACTTCCGGCGGCGCCATGTTTCGCGAGCCCGCGCTACAGCCCGACTTCTTTCGTCCTTATCTGAAAGCGGCGCTCGGCGTGATCGGACTCGAGGACGTCACGTTCATGCACGCCACGGGCCTCGCATTTGCGGACGAACCGCTTTCCGTCGTGGAGACGAAGGCGGGGCAGTGGCTACGCGAGGCGTCTATTAGACAAATCATCCCTGCCGTCGTTTAACTCATGGCTTGACCCGTCGCTTCAGGAACTCATCGCGATGAGTTCCCCGCGCCCGGACGGCGCCTGAAAGCGGTCGGGTCCATGCCGTGCATCGCGTGGAACGCCTGCGAGAAGTTGCTTCGACTCGTGAAGCCGACCATCCTCGCGACCTCAGCGACCGGGCGCGTGGTCGTCGCCAGCAATTCGGCCGCTTTTCGTAGCCGCACGAGCTTCAACATGCTCATCGGCGGCTGCCCGAATGCCTTCATGAACTGGGCGGCAAACGCGGAACGGCTCATGCCGGCGATATCGGCTAACCGCTCCACGGTCCACGGCGATGACGGGCGCTCGAAGATTGCTTCGAGCGTCCCTGCGAGCCGCTTGTCGGCAAAGCCTGCCGCCCACGGCAGCTCTATTTCCCCAGAGTCGATCTGCCGCCGCATCACCATGATCAGGCACTGCTTGAGCAGTGCTTCCACCAGTGCGCGCGAGCCGAGCCCCGGCTGTGCGCATTCTGCCAGCAGCATGACGAACTGGTTCTTCAAACCCGACTGCCCATCGAACTGCGCGATCAGCGGCCGACGCATCGCGCTGAATGGGTCCATGCCGTGATTCGTGTCGAGCTTCAATTCACCGCATGCCGTGGCGATGCCGGCCGCGCCGTCACCCGCCTGGATTGTCGGCACGGTTTCTCGCGAAGGCCAATCTGTGATACGTCCGTGGTTCGTTTCGTTGCTGGTCGACGGATGACCGCTTTCGATCGCGTAAGCAACGCCAGGCGGTAACAGCACAAAACTGTGCGAACTCAGCGCGACGCGCTCGCCCGTTTGCGTCACGAGTGCGCCTCTGCCTTCCATGCAGTAGTGAAGGCTTGTCGTTGCGCAGGCGTCGAAGCGGGCGCTCCAGCCGTCGCGAATGTCGCACAGGGTGAAATTCGCCACGCCGATGTCAAGTGCGGCGAGAAAGCGTTCGAGGACGGGAAGCTCAAAGATAGCGCGACTAGTCATGGACGAATTCGAACCAGATCGAGACCAAATGGAACGGGCAACTCTCTACTATAAGCGTGCAGACCATTGATTACAGGAGAAGCCCATGTTCGATATGAAGCATCTTAGCCGACTCAGGAAGCTGGACGAAAACGCACCGGAAGCGATGAAAACCTTCTGGGCATTTGACAAGGCGGTCTTTGAAGAAGGCGCGTTGAGCGTGCAACAGAAGCAACTTATTGCCGTCGCCGTCGCATTGACGACGCAGTGTCCCTACTGCATTGAACTGCACACTAAAGCCGCGCGCGACACAGGCGCCAGCGAAGCGCAACTGTCGGAAGCCGCACTCGTGGCGGCGGCCATTCGTGCAGGCGGCGCCGTCACGCACGCGTCACATCTGTTCCGGGCTTAAGCTCGGTCGAGAGTCCCGGTTGGACCGGGCTCTCAAACCTGCATGTTCGGGCGAGCGTGCTTACTTGTGCCCGGAGCGTCATGCAGAGCGGCCTTTCGCCTGTTCTCATCGAACTGACTAGCCTCGTGTCTCACAGATCAACAACTGTTTCCATGACCTCGACGTGCCATCTACTCAGGATGACGAACCATCTATTCGCAATGCTCGATGAGCGGGCATTAGTGAATCTGTATGCGCCGATCCGCGCTTGCCGAAGTACCGCGGGCCGACTGCAAGAGACTCATCCATTCAGCAACCGCCAGAAGCAGAGGAGAAAACGTCGCCCTACATCTTGAACGAAAGCCGGTACTCGTTAGAGCGAAAGCACTCTTGTCCCTCAACCTGTCCTTTCACCAATAGGATTAAGCATGATCAACGAAACTACGACGAGCAACGCCGTCATCGAATGTATCCTGAGCCGCAGCGCCGCGAAGTACTACGACCCTGCCGCCACCCTGAGCGACGACCAGATCCGCGAGCTGGTGCAAATCGGCACCACCGCGCCGACATCCTTCCATTTGCAGAACTGGCGCTTCATCGCCGTACGCACGCCCGAAGCCAAGGCCCGGCTGAGTCCGATCGCCTGGAACCAGCCCGCGATCACGGAAGCAGCCGTTACCTTCATCGTCTGCGGCCAGCTGGCCGATTCCAGCGTGATACCGGCGCGCCTGGCTCCGCTGGTGGAAGCGGGCGTCATGCCGGCCGCGATGGTGCCGGAATGGGAAATCCCCGCACGTGATCTGTACATGGAGTACCCGCAGCGCCAGCGCGACGAGGCCGTACGCACCGGCACCTTCGGCGCGGCGGCGATGATCTACGCGGCCCGCTCGCTGGGTCTCGGTTCGACGCCGATGATCGGTTTCGACGCCGAAGCGGTGCACCGCGAATTCGGACTGGCCAGGGACGAAGTGCCCGTCATGCTGTTGTCCATCGGGGCCGAGCGTCCGGGAAACTGGGCGCAGAAGCCGCGCCGTCCGCTGGCCGATGTGCTGGATCTCGTATAGGCGCGTCGCCGCGGCAATGACCGCGCCGAACAACCAGGCGGATGCCGCGCGAGAGGCAACCGCAAGGTACCTCCCACTCGAAGGCCTGACCCGCTTCGATCCAGGACGTGGGCAGGAAGCAAGCCGGGGGATGGTTCTCACACGGACTTTCCTCAATTAGTGAAACCAGTAACTCAAGGACGACTACGATGCCAAGAAGTACCGCTCTAAAGCCGGACCAGGTGCCGGCCGATTCGAAACCGACTCTCGATGCGTTCACCAGGAACATCGGA
>NZ_JBFRCH010000058.1:0-26188 GCF_040965635.1 Paraburkholderia phymatum | reverse complement strand
AGATCGTCGTCGGCTCGAACGTGCCTGTCGTGACGGGTTCGTACGCGACGCCGACCGCCAACGCCGCGACGTCCGTGACCGCGTTCAATACATTCGATCGTCAGGACGTCGGTATCGTGCTGCACGTGAAGCCGCAGATCACCGACGGCGGCATCATCAAGCTGCAAATCTACTCGGAAGATTCGTCCATCGATCCGACCTCGACGAACAATCCGGGCGGCGTGACGATCTCCACGCGCTCGGTGCAGTCGACGGTGCTGTCCGACGATGGCGAGATCATCGTGCTCGGCGGCCTGATGGAGGACAAGTACTCGAACGGCAACAGCAAGGTGCCGCTGCTCGGCGACATCCCGTGGCTCGGCCAACTGTTCCGCTCGGAAAACAAGGCGCGCACGAAGACGAATCTGATGGTGTTCCTGCGTCCCGTCATCATCAACGATCGTGATACGGCGCAGGCTGTCACATCGAACCGCTACGACTATATCCAAGGTGTGCAGGGCGCGTACCATCAGGACAACAACCTGATGAAGGACAACGACGATCCGATAGTGCCGCCAAAGCCGGTCGGCCCGAGTCAGGGCGGTTCGCCCCTGAATCTGTTCGATCTCGACCAGATGCGCCGCAACTAGGCCGACGGCTTTGTCATGTTGGTAGAACGCGACGGTAGAATGAAACGGTGAAGAAAGCAAACGCCTTTTATCACGTTCACCGCTTTCCCGCCATCGTCACCGGCTGCGCGGTCCGGTGGTATCGGTTCAGCCTGAGTCCTTCGCGACATCGAGGAGTTGACCCGATCCATCACGCGCGCGGCACACCGATCTGGTTGCAGCCGTTGAGTCTGTCGTCCTATACCATAGGCATCTGCATGAAGGCGGCGCACAGCTAAGGATGGCGTCTCTCGTTGCAGACACACAGGTTCATCAACATTAGGTAGCGGCATTTAGGCTGTGGTTCGACGCAAGCCTTCGATTCCGCAGCAGATGCCTAAGCGCAAACGCCGATCCGGTAAATTGTATCGATATAAATACCACCGAGGCTATAACGCCGTCGGCTTTCGTAAAATCCCCAGGCGGGCTTTGATAGACAGACGTTGATGGTGTCCGATGCGAGGCGTGTCGAACTCTCCTTGGCTGGAAAGCGCGTTCGCTACGAGTCTGCCAGATGACTGCAGATGGAAGAAGGCGTGCCTGAGTGGTTATGGCTTGTGCGAGCTGCCGGTCGTGCAGCGAGAATCGGCTCGAAATCGAAATTCGGGGAAAAGGGTAACTGCGGGGACCGACACGCCCAACGAGCAAGTCGCGAACTTGTATAAAGGCAAAGCCAGCTGGCACCTGTCAGGAGCCTCCTGAAGGCAACAGGCACGAAGTCTACTTTGAGCCGAGGCATCCTTCAGTTTTTTCAGCGCACGCGCCTTGATCCGAATCCTTGCTGGCTTTGCCTCGAACAGCGCTCTTCGCCGGCAAACGGCCTTTTACCGAAACGGCGCTTCCTCACCGGTACCTGCTGAATGCTGATCTTCAGAAAACCTGACAGCGTGAACTCACCAGCGCCCTCCTTGTGGATCCAGCCGACGGTCGCGACGGTACGTCATCGCACGACGCGTACGCGCAACTGCGTGTCGCTGCCGAAGTCCCGTGGTCTGGCATTCAAGCTGATTGAAGAGGCGGAGAAAACCTGGCGCCGCATCAACGGCCCGGAAAAAATCAAGCTGTTCCTCGAAGGCATCCCCTTCGAGGACGGCGAACCGGTGGGAGACGATCGATCGGGTCAGCAGAAACCCGCCGCTTGAAACCGACGGCCATCAGGCTGCCCATACACCACTCTTGACGCTAGCTCCAGCATTTGATCAGTGCGGCTCTATATCATGAGGCTTCCGTGCCAAAACGCTGTGCATCCTCGCCCAAGTCATTGTGGTCTCAGAATTCGCCAGATCCGATAGTCTCTCATGCAAGGTAGAAACTGACGAGGGGTCGATTATCCCGTTTTTGATCATCTGAGGCGCGAGGTCCCTCAAGCTCATCGCGTAAAGCAATTTCTCCTCGGGTGAATTCAGTAACGGATGATACAAGCGGCCATGTTCAATTTCCAGACCGAGATTCCTTATCACAGTCTCCATACGGAAGGCGATTTTATAATCACGGTTACTCATGCGAAAACAAGATCTTAAGATTCTTATAAACTCATCGATCGCTTCGGACGGTGGAAACGAGAATGAGCCGTCATGAATCACCGGTTCCTCGCATAGCAAATGGCCATCTGGGCCGAGGACATTCACCATTTCGCGGATTGCATGATCTGCATCCGCCACATGATGGAGCACCATCCGACAATAGACTAGGTCATATGAGTTATCCAAATGATCCAGACAATTAACGTCCCCTTCCATAAATGTAACATTCTCGAAACCACTTTCTGTTACGAATTGGCGGGATGCATCTAGCTGCGCCTGACTGCTATCTATAGCCGTCACCGTTCCTTGAGGTCCGGCTGCGCGTGCCAGATGCAGTGTCATCGCGCCACTGCCGCAGCCAACTTCAAGGATTTTCCCGCCGCGGAGCGTGCCGGCTCGGCTGATAAGGTCAACACTTGACTGTTCGTATAACCGGCTTTGGATGCCGAGTCTTAGTCTGGCATTGTCATCTGTTTTTATGATGTAACCCATTTTCTCTCTCCTTGAGAGTGCTTCATTTCGATTGAGTGCTACTGCATTGTTGCAGCGCTCACGCCCTAGTGTTGCCCAGTTCGGGGACGTTCACATTTACGCAGTTCGGCCCATCAATTCGGATTAGTTGGTCATTGCTGTGAAAAGTGAGGCATCCAAGGACAAATCGCCAAACGCGATCTGGCAAAGAAGATAATTGGCCCCCTGCCTGCTCCAGTTGATCAAGCAGAGTTCGTCGCACAGGAGACGCTGTTCCTACTACGCACAATCCACTCTCTATTGCTGCGTCTAAGGTCAGGGGGCAGATTTGGCGGAAGGGGAATTGCATTGGGTCGTACAATTAGTTGAAGCTTTTAAGCCCTGGCTCGAAAACTGATGCCGCGAGCGAATATGCGTGGCTTGCAGATTGGCCGACCACAATCATCCGAAGCAATCCAGCAACTGATGGTTGGCCGTCGGTGCTGTGTTGTATCGTTCCTCGGCACGGTACGCGTCAGTAATCTTGCGGACAAACGACGCGGGTCCAACAGATGCGATATTTGTGCGGATGATGAAGGCTAAGCAGCATGACCAAGGGGCAGAGACGAAGTTTCCCGGTGCTCTGTGCGACGCTCGACAAGAACAGGTTCGGCGATGGGCCCCCTTCCATGCGGCGAACAATGGTGTTCTGCCAGGTGGGAAGCGTAAAAGCCGAGCCGGCCACAGGCTTCTGCCAACCTGAGGCGACCCGGGTATTATCGTCCAATGACGCTACCGTCCTCGTCCAAATGAACGAAAATGCCGAAGGCTAGCTTAGAGGCCAGTTCAAAAAAATCGCTGTGAGGGGCTGTTTACTTTCCTGGCGCGATGTTAACCTCTGCCGTCCAGACAACGGAGACCGAGGGGATGCAGGCGCCGATCATTGACAACGAATTGTGGACACTGATCGAACCGTTATTGCCGAAGCCGAAGCGTCGAAACAACGAACGTCGAGGCCGACCTCGTGTGTCGGACCGGGCAGCGCTCAACGGCGTCCTGTTCGTGTTACGCACCGGGATGCGATAGAACCACTTGCCGAGCGCACTGGGGTTTGGCTCGGGCGCGACTTGCTGGCGTCGTCTGGACGCATGGCAGAAGGCGGGCGTCTGGAACAGGCTGCATGCGCTGCTGCTCGACAAGCTGCGCGAATCCGGGCGACTGGACCTTTCGTATGCTGCCGTCGATTCTTCCTCCATGCGAACTGTTGGGGCGGGCGAAAAACCGGGCCAAACCCGACGGATCGTGCGCGACCGGGTTCGAAGCACCACATTCTCGTAGACGCCAACGGTGTGCCGGTCAGTGTGACATTGACCGGCGCAAACCGTCACGACGTCACCCAATTGCTGCCATTGGTCGATGCCATCCACCCGATTCGCGGCACACGCGGCAGACCACTTCGCAAGCCCAAGGTCATTTACGGCGATCGCGGCTACGACTCCGACACACATCGCCAGCGCTTGCGTAATCGTGGCATCAGACCGGTGATCGCACGACGTCGAACTGAACATGGCAGTGGTCTGGGCAAATTCCGCTGGGTAGTAGAACGGACTCACTCGTGGCTCCATAACTTCCGGCGTCTTCGTATCCGATTCGATCATCGTAGCGACATTCACGAGGCATTCCTCAAATTTGCTTGCTCGCTCGTCTGCTGGAACATATTCATACGAGCGGCGTCGGCTTTTTGAACTGGCCTCTTAGAAGATAAGAAGTTTTTCACTCAACTTTCTCCAACTTACATCCGGGTGCCGGCCTTGATTGAAGTTAATCACGATTTGCGGGTGCGATTTCCATTGTGGTCGTCTCGCTCCAGCCCATAGACATCCCCCTCAAGCTCCTTCGCTTCCGCCAGCATTCCGGTGATGAGGTCGAGATCCTTGGCGGTCAGGGCGAGACCGGAGATGGCGACGTTCGAGGTCAGATGAGAGCGGTCGCGCGCGCCGATGATGACGGCCGCCACACCCGGTCGTTCGAGCATCGCAGCGCTGGCGACCGTGGCGATGTCGGTCCCGTGCCGGTCCGCGATCTGGCGCAGGATGGTCAGAAGGGCCTGGAACAGGTCCCAGCCGCCGACGTCGTCGATAATCCGCTTGTATTTGACCAACGAACGGTTCTCAAGCTGCTCTGTCGGTTCCGGTGCGCCGAACCATCTGTCCCCGAGGAAGCCGCCAGCCACGGTGCCATAGCACAGGAGCGGGATACCGTACTCGACCGCCGCCGCAGCCATTCGCCGCGCCGGACGGCGGTCGAGTAGCGAATACTGCACCTGCATGCAGGAAAGCGGCACGCCTGCATTCACGATCTCCAGCATATGGTAAGTGTCGAAATTCGTGCCGCCGATCTTATCAATCTTGCCGGTGCGCCGAAGATCGTCGAGCCGCAGCGCTGCCTCGAGCCAACGAGGCTCTCGGTATTCCCACCAGTGGAGTTGTACGAGGTCGAGCCGCTCCTGGTTGAGGCGTCGCAGCGACTGGTCGATCACCCTCTCGACATAAGACTTGCTGATGCGCGGCAGTATGTCGAAGTGCGGCACAAATTTGGTATGGACCTTGATCCGGGTGAGCGCCTGCTCCCCGCGCAGATCGCGATAGCGCCTTCTGAAATGGCCGATCAGCTCTTCGACCCCGGTATAGATGTCGGCACAGTCGAAGGTGGTTATTCCCGCATCCGCGAAGGCCACCAAGTCGGCTACGGGGTCTTCGCTTCGGGCCGTGCAGTGGCCGCTCGCGAGTTGCCAGCCGCCGTGGATCACACGCGAGATCTCGTAGTTTGGAGCAAGCTGGAATCTCTGCATCTTTACTATGCCTTATAACAGTCATCATGGTGCGGTCCCGCTATGGTTGCGAAGCGGCTAAACCGGAACGGACTATTCCGATCGGAAAACTAAGCATATAGGAGGCCGATCTGCAGGTTGGTGCGCATAGAATCCGCTGAGCATAACGATGCGGAAGGCGCGTGATACGCACGACACTTCTAAGCTTCCTGCGGTTCCCGCCCCGCTCTATGGCCATGTGTCCGATCTTGATGTTCATACGACCCGTTCCAGCAGCAGACGGCCAGCTTCCGCATAGTGCCGCTGCTGGACCATGGCGTGTTGCGCCGCCGCCTGCAGATCGCGCAGCCGCCGCTGAAGAGGTGAAGATTCATACACTGCGGCACCGCCGGCAAGGGTAAAGCAGGCATGTGCTGCGCTGGCACAGATCGTCGCAATCCAGATTCCGGTCTGTATGCCGTGGGTGTACAGAGCCTGGCCATTCAGCGTGTCGGCCAAGGCGTGCCGCCAATGACTCTCCGCCTGAACCTGCATGGCCGCCCGCGCTGCACGCACATCTGCTTCAATTCGACCCAACTCGGCCTGGACCATTTCTGAGTCGCGCATAGGAGCCGGCGCTCGAAGTTGTTGCCGGCCGCTGCGGGCGAGGTCGGTAACATCCGATAACGCACCCTCGGCGATGCCCACGCAGACAGCCCCGAGAAGCACCGACTGAAGGTGCCGCCAAGCTTGATATAGTGGTCCCGGTTCGCATGATGCTCCAGCTGGAAAGTCGAAGAAATTGGTCTCCGGCGCGAGTACGTTCTGAAGGGCTATGTGGTGACTGCCGGTACCTCTGAGGCCGGAGGCGTGCCAAGTGTCTTCAATCTGCCAAGCCGATGCCGGCAAGGCGACACACCGGACCAACGGTGGGCCGGCATCCCCTGCCGGTCCAAAGAGTGGTTTTCCGGCTTCCGACATGACACAGAGAGCCATCATCCAGTCGGCGTTGTGGCAACAACTGGCGAACGGCCAACGGCCGCTGACCCGCCACCCACCTGCCACTCTCTCGGCGGTGCCTCCTGGCGTGGTGACACCAGCTATGATGACGTCCGACTTGTCCTGGTACATCAGATCGTAAGTCTGTCTCGGCAATCGAGGACTGATAATGGCAGATGAACTGCCGATCATCGCGGTCCAGCCGACTGAGCCGTCGATCCGAGCCAACGCGCTGATCACCTCCATTCCCCAAGGTAAATCTAGCTCTAGTCCGCCACGGCTGTGCGGCGCGAACATGCGGAACACTCCGATCAATCGCAACTTCTCGATAAGGTCGGACGGCATGCGGCGTTCCGCTTCGATCTCGGCTGCACGCGCGACAACGGCAGGAGCAAGATCGCGAATCGCGTCGAGGATCCGCCCGGCTGCAACAGCCGAACGCCCCGGGCTCTCTTTGCCAGAGGGAGGTTGAGTTGCCGTTTGATGTCCCCTGTGCGCCGGACGATTTGGCCCGTGTAAAGCATCACTTTGCTTCATCAGTTTCTGCATGTGTCTAATTATTTAAGGAGTGCACATGCCGTCTGCCTGTGACAGATGCAGTGCGGCGGTGGTTAGTTGCGCGCCTTACGTCGCTATTTTGATCGCGCGGCACACGCGGCTTCCGCCGCAGCCTCGGGACGGAGAAGCTTCTTCATTCTCTGGTACGTGCAATAGTCGCCTGCGGCAGCAGTCTGTGCGGCAACCCCCTTTAGCATAGCGGTCAGCAGCCCGCCGTAAAGCATCCTCTTTACTCTGTGCATGGACTTGATGATGCCACGCGGTCGAGTATCGCTGCCAGAAGAAGAGCATCAAATATATTGATGTTGGTACGAGGCGCCCGAAGGCCGCACGGACAGGTCGGGACCCTGTCTTCGGTTCGACCCATGCAAGGGGATCTGTCAAGGGCAATGTCAAGTTGATGCGTGCAGTAAAATGTGGGCATGAAGAAGATCGAGTCGCCCGATCACGGTTTTCGTTTTCCGGCAGCGGTCATCAGCTTCGCGGTACACTGGTATCAGCGGCTCAACCCCTGAGCCTGCGCGACATCGAGGGAACTGCTGCTCGAGCGCGGGGTGAGTGTGTCACCTACGAGTCGGTGCGCAAGGCTCTGGTGCAAATAGGCGGTCTGTACGAGATTGTTGTTATATAGAGGATGTCTAATCAAGCAGACAGGGCGGCCTCCCAGACTGCGGGCGCAGTGGTATCTTTGAGGCCGAGCTTCGCGAGGCCGAATTGGCCCTTGCGAATACGATGTACCAACTCAATATCTGAGAGCGTGATCGCTGCGTTCCCGAGCATGACTTTCGTCCGGGACTTGATGTTGCGGTGATCCTGCCCGACCAGATTATTGAGATATTTCGAGGATCGGACCTTCGTGTCCTCAGGCAGCAAGCCATCGGCCTTCATCTCGCGCACGGCGCGGTGCGAGGCTGCATAGCCATCAAGCGTGATGGTCTTCGGTGGCTGGCCCTGAAGTCTGATTGCCTTCCTGAAAAAGGCTTTTGCCGCCTTCACGTCGCGCCTGGCACTAGCATGAAGTCTACCGTCTGGCCCACCCGATCCACCGCCCGATAAAGATAGATCCGCTTGCCGCGCAGCTTGAGGTAGGTCTCGTCGACGCGCCAGGACTGGCCGGTGGGCCTGCCGAAGCGGTTCCACCGTTTGACGAACTCCGTCGTAAAGCGCGGCACCCAGCGCAGGATCGTCGTGTGGGCCAGCGACAGGCCTCGTTCCGCCATCATTTCGACCAGATCGCGCAAGCTAAGCTTGTAGCGCAGGTACCAGCGAACACACAGAATGATCACATCGCGGTCAAAGTGACGGCCTGCGAACAGTTCGCCCAGGCTCTTCAGCTTGCTCATCGTCGGTTCTCAATTCGTTCAGCCCGACACCTTAACCGATTCGCCCCCGCGCTATTTGCACCAGAGCCATCTTCTTCATGCCCACATCTTACTGCGCACATCAAACTTGACATTGCCCTTGAATGTACAAAAGATCCGAGCTCTATCCGGACGACCACTATTCTGCGGCGGGGGACATCAGTCTAGCTGTCTCGTCATGGATGGAATTGACGTACTCGTCGCCTTTGCATAGAAACTGACCAGCGAGTCATGCATCTGCTGACGACTCACATCGTCTGCATACGCCATGTGACCGCCAGGGTACAGGATTCGAGTATAGCTCGCTTGCATTTGCGATTGCGGGACCCGGCCGCCCTTGGGATCCGAAACATATTGCATGTCCCAATCGACCTTTGCCGCCGGAACGACGGCATCGTAATACCCGGCAGCAGTCAACACTTGCATCTTCGGATTGATTGCCATTTCATCCGCAATGAAAATGGTTGCGTCCGGAAATGGAAGCTGAGAACCATCTGGATAACTTGTGATATGGTTCCAGGCGGGAGCGATTATCGAATTCAGTCCTTGATATCCGGACACGGCCTGGTATTTTAGGGTGTTATAGACATACGACGCGAAAATCGGCGTGTATGCTGACAGGTCGTCAAGCGCCGGATCCCATGTCAAATAATTGTTCATGGCTTGCGAAATATCACCCCCAATCAGACTTTTTCTTAAATCATACAGCCCCAATGTTTTCCCGTTCACCATGGCGTTTGTCGTAACGATGGCGTTTTTTCGCATCAGTTGTAAATTATCAGCGGCGATTTGTGCACCCGAATCGTTGGCAAATTTAATTGTCTGTGCAAGCACGGATGAATTTGCTGGTGACCCTGTTGAAGACGAATCGAATAGATATGGACTTTTATTTGCGGTCGCGTATACCCCATTTCCCATTAGAGAGTTTAGGGTGCCGGTATATTTTTTTGCTGCATCCTCGACGCTATCGGATGAAATCCACGAAACGTAATCCGCTTTATAGCCGCTTAAGTCGACGCCAAGAATGAAATTCAATGCGCCGCCTGACTGCGCCGTAGGTGAATTAAAAAATGAATATGCCATTGTTGGAACAATTGACGCGGCATAATTTGAGGCGAATTGGATGGGGACATCAGAAGATAGCGCATTTCCCATCGATTGAATTAATTTGCCCATTTGATTTATGCTGGCAATTGAGGGGCGTTCGGGGGAACTTGTCGTGGTTTTCCATACTTGCGGATACGGACGTGTGAAAGCATCAATTTGTTTGTTGACGAGATCTACAGAGGGCGTTAGATTAATAAGGTCATTAAAGGCGAAATCCTCCGATTTTTGAAAAAGCTGTGAGGAATCGACGTTTATTAGCGCTGGATCTGTAATTGCCCCCCAGTATCTTGCCGCCATCGTAACAGTGGGAAGCAAAAACGCCGGAAGGGGATACCGTCGAGCTGGCTTTACGGAGCCATCCGGATAAAGATTATAAGTTGCTTCTTCGTAGTAATTTAACGCTGGCGCCTGCATCAGAAGGCCGCTCAGTTTGATCCCATACGTATTGTGCAGCGTGTACGACATGATCCCGACGCGTGGTCCGCCGTAGGATTCACCGTAGAGCATCAGCGGCGACTGGCCGCGATTGTTGACGTTAAGGTATCGATAGATCAGCGCAGCGTTGACCGTCTCATCCGCATCGACCGCCCACAAATCCTGATTCTTCTTTGGTGCGATCGCTTCGGAATAACCGGTTCCCGGAGGGTCGACAAAGACCATATCGGTCTTGTCGATCAACGTCTGCGGGTTATCGCCGAGGGTCACGTCATTAGGGCCGGTCACCGTGGAACCCTGTTCGGAAAATACCCGCATCGGCCCATAAGAGCCCATGCGAAGATAATTCGACGACGCACCTGGCCCGCCGTTGAAAAAGAAGGTAATCGGACGTTGCGTTACGTCCGCCCCGTCCAACGTGTAGGCGGTGTAGAAGATCGAAGCCGTTGGGGCATTGGTGCGCTCATCCCGTACGGTCAGATGCCCTGCAGTTGCCGTATAGGTCAGCGTTTGACCGTTGACGGTAATACGATGGTGTGTCACAGCAGCCCCCTCGATTGCAGAGGAAAGCGAACCGCCGGCGGTAGTGTCGTAGGCCGTATTGTCGATGTAGGGTTGATCAGCTGCTAACGGTGGCAAGGACAGAGTTGCAGGCGTGGTGGCCGAAGTTGGCCGAATTGTCAATGGGGAAGGGGCTGAGCTTGAGGACGGTACTGCGGTTGATGTTGTGGAAACGGAACCATCGTCTCCAGCGCTACAGGCACTCATAAGACCGGCGGCGATGATGGCCGCTCCAAGATTGCTGGCTTTGATTAACGGTAGTCGATGGCCAAAATGCTTCGCAAAAGATAAACGTCCCATTTTTTACCCGTCTAGTTACTGATTTCAGATCAAATATTGCCTACCCCGTGCGCATCGGCTTTGTCGCAATAAGGGACCTGCTATGCTGAAGTCCCGAAGACGGACGATCTGACCGATGAAGCAGAACCTGAATCCCGCGGTGGCGAAGGTGCTCAAGCGCCTGCATTATCCCCTTGACGTAATCGTTCTCTGCGTGCGCTGGTACGTTGCGTATCCGCTGAGTCTGCGTCACCTCGAGCAGATGATGGGCGAGCGAGGAATTTCGGTTGACCATTCCACCGCGAATCGCTGCGCACTCAAACTGTTGCCGGTTCTGGAGAAGGCGTTTCGGCGCTGCAAGCGGGCGGTCGCCAGGAGTTGGCGTATGGACGAAACGTACATTGGACTCGGCGAGCGAACTCACGCTTGCCGAAGGCGAACCGCAGGAACGGAACAAAACTATTGTGCCGGATGAGGGGTCCATCGAAATCGAACACCGAGAGCACCTTCACTCCTTTCGGGTTAGCCTCAAGCATTTCCACGCTCATCAGTTGGCCTCTGCCAGTCGGACGCTGTGCTCCCCACTACCCAGATCAGCGGCCTTCACTCCGTGCCACTTAGCGCGCTCAAGGATGTTGACCGCCCACTTGTAGTGAGTTGCGGGTTCACACATCGCGTCGTTGTGCTTGAAAACGGCAGGAGCTACATCGTTGAGGATAAACTTGGCGCAGTTGAGGTCCGCGACGCTCACTCGGAGGGTATCGTGGATGACGCTGATCTGGCTCGGATGAATAGCCGTCTTCCCTACCAGCCCATGAGCGATGTCCAGCTCCAACTCCTCCTTCAGGAGATGAGGAGTGGCGAGCTGCTCGAATACAGGAGCGGTCAGAGCAAAGCCCTGAGCCCCCATGATCCCAGCAAGCATAGGGATCACGTAGTTCATCGGCGTGTTGTAGAGCGTGGTGGCCGGATTGCGCCGCAGACCAAGACAACCCATGAGGTCGTTTCCGCCTATCCGCAGCGTGATGATGCGCTGGTTCAGGTTGGCCTTCAGAGCCTGGCCAAGCTCCACCATTGCGCCAGGGTCGAACACGTCGACTGTCTCCAGTGTGGGCATCAGGCACAGATCCGGGTTGCTCACCGCGTATTCCCAAGATTGGAGGGATTTCAGGGTCAACTTGGGTACGACGAACCCATCGACGTGCTTCATCAGGGGCCAGTCACTCAGCACCGCTGCCATCGCAGCATCGCGCGGCCTGCGTATTCCACGCAAAACGAACAGCAGGGGACCATGTTCAGGGCGGCCGCCCCTAGCCTCAACATCCATGAGGAGCGCCCGCAGGTTCGCGAGCGCGCTTTCGACGTCGATCGCCGCCACCGCGTCTTCCAGGCACACCACAAGTGAGCGCAATTCTGAGATCTTGGTGCCGAAAACCACGTCCAGGATGTCACCGCGGGTAGCCGGCATGTACAGAGTCGCCCCCAAGGCGAATGGAGAAGTGGCGCCAATCAGATCGGACTCCGTATGATTGTCGCGGCACGATACGGCCCCAGGTCAGCGCCAGCTTCCTCTACGGTCACGCCCGCGCGGTCAGTGAGATGCATTAACAACTGCACGTGGCTGTCGCTGCGATCACGTACCAGAACCTGATCAGGCACACGACGCAGAACCGCTCGGGTTGCCTCAGCGATACCCGGCTTCACGCGATTCAAGTTGAAGATGCCAAAACGAGTTGCCAGCGAGGACACCACGTCATCAGCGGACGCTTGGAGTTCCAATCGCTGTTCGTTGGTCCATGGAGTTGCGGGATAAACTTCGCCCAGCGCCCCACGTTCGGCCTCGATCTTATCGATGAACTCTCGGGTTACATCATGCTTAGGCAGGTGGTCGTATGTCACGCAACCATGAAGCCCACCTTGAGTCGGCCAGATGGTGCGGGATACGAGGCCGGACACGGTTGCACCGAGGGTGCCGGACGGAATTACCCAGTCCTCTGCAGAGCCAGCCAGCCAAGCGCGGCCGCAGGGGTCTGCTAGAACAACGAGGCGAGGATCTTCTGGGAAGCGCTTGTCGTCGTCCAAGGTCCGCCTGAGCTCACCGGAGATTGCGCCTTTGCCGGTCCAGCCATCCACGAAGACGATCTTTTCGGCACCGTGCAACTGGATGATGGCTTCCAGAGCCACCGTGTCGATCCCGCGATCACGAATGATGCTGACACCGTAGTGGTGAGCATCGCGGCCCATTTCGACGAGTGCCCGGCGCAGCAGGACGCCGAGGGGCACGCCTGCGCGAACAAATGAAACCAGGGCGATGCTCGGCCCGGTGTAAGCGGCACTCAATGCCAAGGCCAGGGACTGAACATTGGAAGCCATACGAGCACCGTTCTGCGCCAGGGCATGGGTGTAGAGACCCTTGTGCACGTCGGTAGGAGCCTGCTCCAAGCTTATCATCTCAGAGTAATGCTTCTGATTCGTCTGAATCAGACGCTCCTTTTCCTCAACGTTAGTGACGCTCATCTGCACGCGTTGCAAAAGGAAATGTACATCTTCAGGGGCGTAGCTGCCGCTGCCGACGGTGCTCAGGGTGGCGAGAAGATTACTCATTGATGAGCGCCTTCACTACTGTTGCCAGTTGACTGCGCGCCGGCGTCGACCACATGTGACAGAGGTCCATGAACCCCAGGTCGGAGATGCTGTCACCGAAGCCCAGGACTGGCCGCTCGCCGTGGATCTCACGGTCGCGGCGCAACCATTCTTGAACGGCGAAGCATTTTTCCAAACCCGCAGGCAGGAAGGCGAGGTTGTTGCCGTTAACGTGGATGTGCATGCATTCCAACATGCTTCGAGATTGAACTTCGGTCAGCAACTCAGTGAGCACCGAGTCGTCGGACTCGTTGTGCTTGGTCACCACGTAGTGGCGCAGACCTTTCTCTCCAACTACCCAACTGCGCAGGGAGTAGCCCAGTTCTTTGCCGATCTGCAGGGTGGCCTCGCTCAGTGTCGACAGCCGGTCTTGAAAGGTCCGGAGCGACTCTGCCATCTGTCCGTGCCAGGTCTGGTCAAGCGATCCGTCAGGGCGGAGCATCACGCCACCATGGGAGCAAATTGCACCTTCGGTGAAAGGAAGCTTGACGCGGTTGTAGGCCTCCACGCTACGTGCGGTAACCGGAACGACGTCGGCCGAGGCCAGCAGCCAGTTGATGAAGAATTTCTGGACCGGGTTCATGTACCCGTTGGGCTGCCCATGCACGTCCAGGGTGACGATGATTCGTGGGGTGGCCTCCGCCATCTTGCCTGCGGTCTGGAACAGGGTGTCGTCGAGGTCGACGAATATCAGCGGACGATTACTGCTCATCGAAAATTATCTCCGCATTCAGGACATCAACCAGTTCTGCAGGGAGCGCTTGCGCCGGGGTTTCGGTGCAGATAAGAACTCGGTCGAACTGGCCGGGCTTCACGTTGTAGAGGAAGTTCGGAATACCGAGGCCATAGTTGTCAGAAAACGACAGCGCGTGCTCGATGGCGTGGCCTAGGGCTATAGGGGACCTGGTGGTGGAGCTGAAGTAGACATCCGCCCCGGCTCGCTCCGCGCGCTCCGCCAGCAGGAAGGGACGCCAGACGAACTCACCGGTACCCACTACGACGACTTTCTCGCCGGGCTGGATCTGAATGTCCGGTGCGAGCGTGTCGTCCACGTGGCGAACGCCCAAGCGCCCCCAGTCATTGCGGGGTGAGAGAGGCCATTCACCTATAGAAACGGCGCCGACGCGTAGCATATCCGGCAGGGGCGCGGACTGATCTTCGTGGAACTGATACGAGCCGCTCAGCAAGGATACGGCGGTGGTCGACTCTCCGATGGCCTTACGCACAGCACCCGCAGACCAGTCCGTCAGGACGCACGTGACCACTCGCTCGATCTTCTTCAGGCCGGCTTCGATTAGTGCGCGGTGCAGGTTGAGAAAGGTCTTGCCGGTAGAAGCCTCATCGTCCACCAAGACTAAAGATCGGGCCTGAAGCATCAAATCACGAAGCTCGGGATCGACCGGCAGGTGGATTAAGTGGGTGCTGGCATGACTGTGCTCTTCCTCGAATCGAGCAAAGAGGTCGGTACCCAAAGGATGACGGGTACTGGTGAGGTACACGCTGTCGGAACGCGTTGCACTGTAAGCACGGTGCACGCCGGCACCGAGGCCAACTGCGGTTTCGGCCATGCCGATTACCAGCACTGGGCCGGGCATGTCCGCTGGGATCTCGCTGACGAGGCTCTCGAAACTGGCAGCCATGATCGATGGGCGCGCCGGTATGTGGCGTCCCAGAACTTTGGACACGAAGAGGAATGCCCGCTTTGGATTCCGGCGCTCTGCGAAACCGAACAGGTTAGCCGCGGGCAAGGCGGCGGCGTCGACTTTGACCTCGAGCAGTCCCCGCTTGAGTTGAGCGCGTAGGAACGTCGGTACTACATTGCTGTCCATGAACTGCTTCCTAGCTTGATGCGAGGTCGAGGACCTAACAGGCTGTTGAAAATCGCCTCGTTGTGACAACCGCGGCACTGTTTAAAAGGATTTCGGATTTTGTCGCGATAAGGGCAACGGTCATAGCAAAGCGCGATAGCATAGGATTGCTTATTTCGCCAGCGAGTAAAATTGCTCAGCGGCAGATGGTTGAGTGCCGCGAATGCATTTCATCTGCCCCTTGACGATCGTACGCATGACTTCGATGCCACCCAGAATGATGCTGGCACAGCGAAAATCTTTGAATCCCAGCATGGGACGGGTGCGACGCTTGATGGCACGGTGGTCCTGCTCTGCAACGTTGTTCAGGTATTTGTTCAGGTATTTGTTCTAGCGGACCTTGATCGGCGTCTCACGTTCGGCGTTGAGCGCTTGGGATAAGGTGATGATTGCCGGGGACGTGCCTGGACGACATACAGCGTACCGCCAGCACGTGTAGCCAAAGTGCGACCTCCGTCGAGTCTGACAATGTACGTGCCAGAATGGCCGCGGTGGGATGCTGCACCGTCAGTACCGACCCGTTTGTCAGAGAAGCCATTGGGTTACGCAATAACATGAAAGGGGGCAATCTCGTGTTTTGAACCTGTGAAAGTTGCCGCGTTTACCGAACACCCATCGGAAAAGCGGGGATGTTCCGGAGCCTGGTGCGCTCACCGGCAGATGCATCACATGCCGGTAACGGACAGCTACAAGCTAATTCCCCTGCCGCATTCGATCCAAAATCTCGCAAAAAAAACCGTCAGAGCCACCTAAACCCTGACGGTCCGCCAAAAAGCCCTAGCAGTAAGCGGACCGAGGACAACCGCTCACTGCAAGCATAGGATACGAGCAGAAGCCTTAGTCGCATTTGACCGAGATCAGATCTCTCTATCTCTCTCAAAGGCAGGCAACATTCTCATGCCCGCACTGGCAACGGCCTCCCTCACGACGTGGGCAGATCAAGAACTCTCCATAGTTGCCAGTACGCCTATCCCCTGAATAGCGTGGCGTCGTGGTTACATAGAGACGATCCGTTGCTGGTGCGAAAAGTTCGGCGCCGAATTCGTCCTGTTCGCCAAAGCCGTGCGGCGCATGCCAGGCAGCACTTGGGCATCTGGATGGGATGTTCGTGACGCTCGCGGCGAGCCATATCTATTGTGGCGCGCCGTCAACGAGCATGACGTCCGGGACTTGATGTTGCGGTGATCCTGCCCGACCAGATTATTGAGATATTTCGAGGATCGGACCCTTCGTGTCCTAGGCAGCAAGCCATCGGCCTTCATCTCGCGCACGGCGCGGTGCGAGGCTGCATAGCCATCAAGCGTGATGGTCTTCCGTGGCTGGCCCTGATGTCTGATTGCCTTCCTGAAAAAGGCTTTTGCCGCCTTCACGCGTCGCGCCTGGCACTGAGCATGAGGTCTACCGTCTGGCCCACCCGATCCACCGCCCGATAAAGATAGATCCACTTGCCGCGCAGCTTGAGGTAAGTCTCGTCGACGCGCCAGGACTGGCCGGTGGGCCTGCCGAAGCGGTTCCACCGTTTGACGAACTCCGGCGTAAAGCGCCGCACCCAGCAGGATCGTCGCGTGGGCCAGCGACAGGCCTCGTTCCGCCATCATTTCGACCAGATCGCGCAAGCTAAGCTTGTAGCGCAGGGTGCCAGCGAACACACAGGATGATGACATCGCGGTCAAAGTGACGGCCTGAACAGTTCGCCCAGGCTCTTCAGCTTGCTCATCGTCGGTTCTCAATTCGTTCAGCCCGACACCGTAACCCGATTCGCCCCCGCGCTATTTGCACCAGAGCCGTGAACTCGCTGTTTGGACCGCGTGGCTCGCCGAAAGTCATGCCGTTGTGACCTGTCCGCCACATCCTGACGGCATGGATCGCTCCTGCGTCGCCCCATATGCCGATCTTCTCCGGTGCCTCGCCGACGGTGCCATCTTCGCGGAACGGCGATCCGCCGGATCTTCCCAATCAACCGAAATCGCTTGTACTCATATCCTGACTTTCGTGTGAGTTGGACGTGTGCAACTGACTAGTGCAATTTTTACGCCGGACGGACCGTCATGCAGACACAACCCATCGACTGAACCGCCTGTCGCAAATGTCCAACATTTGTCGTACATCGAACAATGCCGGAGATATTGCAACGCAATCCAACGGGAAAAGGTAAGGTGACCGACGAACGCTTCATTGCACGGGTGAATTGATGCTTTGATTCGGCTCAGCATTGGGTCGCTTTCCTCACGATCGGCCAGGAAATCGCCGAAGCGATCGGGAAGTGCGAGCGGTACGAGGCGTTCAGGAAAGAGTCACCCGATGGATCAAGCTGTTTCGCGAATTCTGGCGCACGAGCGGCGATATGGTGCGGGAAGAAGCAGGGGAAACCGGGTGCCGTGCCAAGCAATAAAACGCTGGTTTCCGATCCAGCTCATAGCGGATTGCCGGTAGGCAGTCCGGTATCCTTATTAGCTTGCCCACGCGATCTCCAAGCTATGCAGCGTCAGGGCACTGTCAACGTGTCGGCAGTGGCTCGGACTACGGCGAAGAATCAATCGCTCAGGAGACAGTCGACGGGTCCTAGAAATGGTTGTCAGAAGTGCCGGATGGGTGCACATGCTTTGTCGGCTTCGTTGAGTTTCCGATGTCACCGATCGCATGTTTGGTTGGTGCAGGCAATTCGGTATATGGCATGCTTTTTGGTTCTAAGCGCATCGGAGGAGCTCGCGGCGACCAGCGCACCGAATTTCTTCCGTGTCAGATGCGGACGATCCATGCCTAAGGCGTCGCGATCCACCCAAAGCAAGAGCGCGTTCAAGATGCGGAAAACCGGCAGGTCATCGGATAAGGAGCTGGCTGGGTCAGTTCCGTCCCCTGCCGCGTGGCTTTTTGATCAATCAGCGCCCATATTGAGGAAGCGGTGATGGTTCAAGCTTTGGCTTTGTCAAGTTCAGACGCACGCGTGGCGACCTTGGGTGATGCAACGTTGTCCGATCAGTCAGTTCCGGTTCGACACCTTGCGGTCATACTCGACGGCAATCGACGATGGGCCCAACGGTTGAGACTGCAGTCTATCGATGGCTACCGGGCAGGGGGGCGTAAGGTTCATGCACTGCTGTCATGGTGCAGCGAGGCGGGTATCCCGCTAGTAACGCTGTGGCCATTGTCTGCGGAAAACTTGAGTCGCGATCAGGAAGAACTGCGCGCATTGCTGACCGTCATTGTCGAGGTCTTCGAGGAACTTGCGGGCAGCCACCGCTGGCGTCTGCGCGTAATCGGCGACCTGTCCCGCCTTCCCCGTGGTGCGGCGCACCGTATTCAGAATGCTGAGCGCCGTACAGCTGGCATCGATGGGATCACCGTAAACATTGGGGTCGCGTACAACGGCCGCCTCGAATTGCTGTATGCCATCAGGACGCTCATCGCGAACCACCTCGCGGCCGGCACGCTAGACACGCTGCTGACTGGCCTCGGTCCTGAGTTGATCGCGAGCCACCTCTATACGGCAGGGCAACCCGATCCTGACCTTATCATCCGGACTTCCGGTGAGCAGCGGTTGTCTGATTTTATGCTGTGGCAGAGCGCGTACTCTGAGTTTCATTTCACGCCTGTGTGCTGGCCAGATTTCAGCCGCGCGGATTTCGATGAGGCCCTCAGGATCTATCGGTCGCGGCATCGCCGCTTTGGACAATGACATCACCTCGCAATCCGGAACGCCCGTCGTGAATGCGCTTTACCTCATCGTATTGGCGGGGCGCGGCTGCAGGGTGTCCCGGCCGAAGGCGCCGCCCGCGGACTTGAATAAGAGCGAGTCTTTCCGGAGATCGGACATGAACCGACCGATTCATTCATGCAATCCCGAAATAAAGCTACGTCCGGGTAGCACGCTGCTTGCCGACAAACTGCATCTTCCGGCGCTCAACTATCCGTTTCCGGAGGGGCGTGATTCGAACACCGACGTAGTGGAAGCGGAGGTTGTGGAGTGGGCGGTCCGCCACGCATTCGTTGAGCGCGGCGGTAGGGGCGAAGCCGTGTTGCGCAGCCTTGGTCCGGCCGACCTAGTTGGGAGGATGTTTCACCGCATGGATCGCGAAGCGTTCCTGGCCGCATCGATCTGGAGCGCCTGGATGTTCCTTATGGAAGATCACTTTTGTGAGGCCGGTGCGTACCACGGATCGCCGGAGGGACTGGCGCAATTCCATCTCTGGCTGCGCGAGATCATGACCGATTCTCACGGATACGATTGGCATCCGATTTGTCAGGCGATAATCCGTCGCCTCCCTGTTGAATATACAGATCTTTGCGTCAGAACAGGAGAGGCGACTCTCGACATGGCGCGTCGCATCGAGAAGGTGAGCAGCTCGACGCAATACCTGCGATGGGTGGAAGGCATGACCTATTATTTCCTTGGCACGATCTGGCAGGTGGGCGTCAGCATTAATAGTCCGCCGCCAAGCGTGAAGGAATATTTGCTTGGACGGAGCAGCTTTGGTGGCGGAGCTCCTACCTGTGCGCTGGCCGATGTCGTCGCCGGGTACGAGGTACCGCCGAACGATTATCAGCATGTCGAAGTAAGGCGGCTTCGGACCCTCGTCGGCATTATCGCCAGTCTGTGTAACGATCTCATGTCGTTTCCGCGCGAAATCGGCATGATATGGAACCTGCCGAACATTCTGATCGCACAAGGCATGTCGCAACAGGAAGCTGTCAACGATACGGTTCGCATCCACAATGATTTGGTTCGCGAGTATCTGGAGCTGGAGGCGAGAATTAGGTCTTGGGCGGGTGACGGGCTTCAGCGTTTCCTTCACGATATGGGTACACTGATGCGCGGCCAGTACGACTGGGCACGACGCCAGAAGCGCTATGCGGCGACCGACAACTTTTTCTTCGATACGCTGGCCAATCCCCGAACAAGTTGAGGTGGTTTTTTGTCGCGATAACGACCCCAAGTTGAACAAATCCTGATTTGAATAGGATTGCTTATTTAACCAATGAATAAAACTGATCAGCGAAAGTTTGTCGGCGCCGCTGGCTTTCATCTGCCCCTTGGTGATCATATGAGCCACGTCAAGCGAGCACGGCAATTCGGGGCGGCATCGCGCGCCCTGAAAGCTTTATGTCGTCATCGAATAAGTGACGACGATTCCATAATCGGCGAGCTTACGATAGCAATTCGACCGGATCTTGGCCGGTCCACTAACAGGTATACCTGCCTCGCCGCGCGAGGACATTCTCTCGCCATCAAAATCGTTTTAGTCACTTAACTTCAAGTTTCGCGTCACATCCAACCCCTGCAAAATACAGAAGTGACTGGAGAAAAGCATGCAGAAAATCGCGGATTCAATTCGACATTCTATAAGTAACAATCACTTAAAGTCGTATGTATATAGTTATCCTTCGAAAAGATCGTATAAAGATCTACATAATATTGGCATTACGGAAGTATGGCATCCGGGTGATCGCGGGCCAGTTTCAATATATATTCATATACCGTTTTGCAGATACAAGTGTACATATTGTACGTTATTTCTAACGACCCAACATACACAGGACCTAATACAAAATTATGTTGATAAGATATGTAACCAAATCAAATTTTATGCGAAATACACCGGAAGCAAGACTGTTGTATCTGTGTATTTTGGTGGCGGAACCCCGACTATTCTAAACGAAAAACAATTCGGACAGATTTTTTCATCGATTCAACGTGGATTCCCGAATATTGCGTCCTCTGCTGAGCTATGTGTCGAAGGTTCTCCCGACTCGATGTCCGAGGAACTTCTCGATTTCTTGAAAAGCCAAGGCGTGAACCGAATCAGTATGGGTATCCAAACTATGGATTCCGCAGAGCTGAAGGCCAGCGGTCGCCCATACCCGGTCTCGACAACGATCTCTGCGGTAGAAAATATCCGAAAGCGTTTCGAAAATTTCAATCTGGATCTGATCTACGGCCTTTCAGGTCAGACCTACGAAAGCTGGGGAAATTCGCTCCGCCACATCGTTTCATCAGGTCCATTGACTATCTCACTGTATCCCGCAGTTAGCCGACCTCTCACAGCGATTCATAAGCAGCAGCGATTGCATCCGGAGCGATACATCGATGACCAAAACAAGTATGCGATTTACGATAGCAATGTCGAGTTCATGCAAATGAATGGATACCGACAAGAGTCCTTCACTAGGTTCACCCGTCTGCCAGAGAATACCAGCGCGTACGCTCAAGAGACCTCCGACTTTCTCGGCGTTCCGATGATCGGAATTGGAGCAGGCGCAAGAAGCTACAACGGAAAATACCACTACAGCTTCGACTATGCGGTCGACCCCAAGGAGGTCGGCAAGGCCATTGAAGATTATTTGAACCTCGAAATCACCGAACATAGCATGGTGAGGTATGGAATTGTTCTTGATGCTTACGAAGAACGCTTGAGATATTTCATTCTCAATCTTACGTTAAACCAACTTTCTGGGACATACTATTCATCACTGTTTGTCCGGAATCTGTATTCTGATTTTTCGGACGTAATTGATGCGCTCGAGGTTGAGGGGTGCATCGAGCCACCGTCCAATGACAAGATTCGATTGACCAAGAAGGGTTACAAATACAGTAATTTGGTCGCGCACCATCTTTTCTCGAACCATGTGAAAACCTTGGAAGAGAGGTATGTTCCACGATGAGTAACAGTGAGCGATTTTGGGAGAAAGGTTATTCGGACGCGAAAGCGTGGACGATGGGCGGACCGAGTGTTGAGGTATTTGAAATTGAACAGTTTCTACCACGAAACTCGACTGTTATAGACATCGGCTGCGGTGAAGGCAGAAATGCGCTCTTTCTTGCCCTCAGGGGACACAAGGTGACCGCCTTGGAACTTTCCTCGAGCGCCGTAAAGAAATTTCGTTCGATTGCTGACCGTTATTCGTTGAACGTCGATGTGATCGAGGGACGGATCGAGGATTTCGTACCGGATGAAAATTATGACCTAGCTTTGGCGCACTCGTCGTTACATTTCGTAACGAAAGACGTGTGGATTCCCTTGCTTCGGGAAATGAGGCAACGGACAAAGCCGGGCGGATTTCACAACTTCACATCGATTATTGGAATTCCTCGCTACCCAGTTCCGCACGAGTGCCGACATGCCAATTCTTTTGACCGAGGCGATCTCGACTCGCAATACGCGGACTGGCAGATTCTTCGTTCCGATTTCTACGCGAAGTGGGATTCCCATCCGGGTATTCCGACGCATGTACATGCCGTTGAGAAGTTTCTCTCGAGGAAAGCAAACTCGGTCGAGCGGTTCGGGTTGACGAAGGTCGACCTTTCGAACAGCGACAGTCTTCCTTTAATCTTGTTCGACAGTATACCCCTTGGAGCCGACGCTACCGCAGTCAAGTCGATGGGTGTTCGTCCGAGACACGTCAATCGGATTGAAATGCCAGGGTGGAACATGACGTCTCCTACGGAGCTGACGGGCAACTATGTGGTTGAAGACTGGATTTTTGGGAAACACGGACTTCAATTCACACAGAGCATTTTAACGGGTAAATACGAGTATTTTACGTCACCATTTTCGTTGCGGAACTCTAGCAACTATCTTGGATCTGTCGCGATAAGGCGGTCTGCTATGCTGACGGGCTTTAAGGCGTGACCTGATCGATGACCGAAAAGCTGAGTCCGTCTGTGACAAAAGTACTCAAACGGTTGCATTACCCGCTAGACGTGATGTTGCTGTGCGTTCGGTGGTACGTGGCCTATCCGCAGAGCCTGCGTCATCTCGAACAGATGATGGCCGAGCGCGGGGTCGCGGTCGATCATTCGACGGTTCATCGTTGGGCACTCAAACTGTTGCCGGTCCTGGAGAAGGCGTTTCGACGGTGCAAACGGACAGTCGGCAAGAGCTGGAGGATGGACGAGACCTACATCGAATCAGGGGTGAGTGGCGTATCTCTACCGGGCTGTCGGCAAGGCAGGCAACACCGTTGATTTTCTGCTGCGAGCCCGACGGAACAAGGCTGTGGCCCGGGCCTTTTCGAAAAGGCAATCGACCAGAATGGCGAACCCGAGATCGTGACGATCGATAAGAGCGGATCGAATCTGGCTGCCTTGCAAGCGATCAACGCCAGGCGGGATATGCCGATCAGGGTCCGCCAGAAAAAGTATCTGAATAACATTGTCGAACAGGATCACCGAGCCATCAACCGTCGAACCCGCCCAATAATGGGATTCAAGAAGTTTCGTTGCGCGCGCATCATTCTGGGTGGAATCGAGACCATGCATATGATTCGCAAAGCTCAGGTGAACGATGGCGATAAGGCATCTTTCGATCAAGGCCCAGCAAGCGTATCACTTCACGGCCGACTCCTTGTCCAGCCTCAGGGGGGCACTCCACGCCGACGCGCTAAGTGGCTCAGATTTCAAATGCGCTTGACAACGAGGTCACCGCAAGAGCCGACGTCGCTGAGAGTTGCCCTCCATTTCTTGAACATGGGGCAAAGACTCAATCCTGTGCCGTCAGCTTTTCTGGCCCCTTGCACCGTTTGTCCGGAACCCCACATCTCCCACATCCGTCGGCACGATTGGAAGAAATGCGTCACACCACACCGAGATGGCCAGGCTCCGTTGGCAGAGTCGTACTCGCATGCAACGCCAGCGACCTTCAGTCGTACGCCTACCTCGTGCACATGCTCACCGGATGGCCACCGCGCGAACCTGCTGCGATCTGGTTGAGCGCTTACCGCCCCCCATCGCAAAGCTCAAACCATCGCAGGGCATTGAGTTCGACTGCGCCGCGCTTGAAGCTCTTACCGATCGATGCACATGTCGTCGCGTTGGCCCAACTATTGCATTTGCTTTTCGCGGACCCATTACGAGTGGATTTAATGACGACCGAACACGAAATCAAATCTCACGGCGCTGCCGTTGTCTGGACGGAATCACGGGCGGGACTGCGTACACGCGCGAGGACTGCCGCCACCTCGCGTTCGAATGGATCGCGGCAACGGACATCGCTGGCTTACCGAGGGTCGCGAATGAGCGTTCTCAACGCCAATCACCGGGTAATGCGGGCCACTGAGAATCAGTGGCACAAGATTGCCGCGCTCCTGCTGATGAAGTTGCCTGGCGAGAAGGCGCGTATCAGGGAGGTCGTGACGACCGCCGGCGAGAGGTCATGGAACCGCGAGGCGGGCGCGAGGCAGTTCTGGACGGCAATGGACGAACTGCATGGATTCGGCTGGACTACGGCTGAGCCGTGCGATGGCATGCACGTCGCGTTCTGTTGGGCAACACCTACGGAGGCAGCATGACCTGCATTGTGGCGCTGACGGATGGCAAGAAGGTCTACATGGGTGCCGATTCGGCCGGAGCGGGTGGTTCGTACATGACGGTGCGCGCCGACCCCAAGATTTATCGGGTGGGGCCGTTCCTGATCGGCTTCACTTCGTCCTTCAGGATGGGGCAGCTTCTGGGCCATAGTCTGACCGTCGCGCCGCGCCCTGAAGGTACCGATGTGTTCGTCTTCATGTGCACGACGTTCGTTGAGGCGGTACGCGCGTGCTTTACCCGCGGCGGATACGCGCGGAAGGACGGCGAACGGGAATCGGCTGGCACTTTTCTGGTTGGACACGAGGGGCGCATCTTCCGGATTGACGGCGATTATCAGGTTGGTGAAAACGCCGTGAACTTCAATGCCTGTGGTAGCGGCGAACAGGCGGCGCTGGGCTCGCTGCATACCACCGCCGGCATGCCGATGCGGCCAGAAATCAAACTCGAACGCGCCCTGGCCGCGGCGGCCGAATTTTCAGTGGGCGTCCGTGGCCCGTTCCGGATAGAAGTGCTGGACGGCCAGACCCTTCAATGATCGAACGAAGAAAAGGTACGCAAACTGTGACCTACCAGCCGCTCTCTGACGACGAATGGGCGGTGGTCGAGCCGCTCTTCGGCCCGCAGACACCTGGCCTTGGCCGTCCGCGCGTCGCCGGTTTGCGGGCTGAACCCCATCCTGCACGTGTTCACCACGAAATGCCTGTGGGTGCATCTGCCGCAGAACCTTGGCTACCCGCCCCACATTACCGCCCGGCGCAACTCCAGGCGCTGGCAGCAGAACGGCACGATGGACGCCGTGCTTGCGGCTCTGGGGCAGCACGGCCGGGTACTGAAGCCAGCTACGCCCCAGAAGGCGATCGGCATAGACGTCGCGGCGGCCGGAAGGACAGGACGGTAGTCACGCCGCGGTACGACAACTACTTCGCCGAACACCGGGCGGTTCCGGGAAGATCAAAGTGGTGAAACTGAAAGTGGATGAAGGCATGAACGTCTTCGATTATTTTGGAATGCGTAGCGTCCAGTCACTGAATTTGTATGTGAACGGAAAGGAATACGACAGGTTGTCCGGGACGTAAAGGTTGAAGGAAACGGTCAAGAAATGGCTGCGGGAATTGGGCGCCGCATTGCCGGAAGACGATGTCATTCAGCCTGAAATCATCGAGGTTCCCTCCGGACCGAAGGAGTGGTGCGCCTTCAACGGCGATGCAGCGCTCAAGGCGTTTGCAGTAGCGAAGTTATAGAACGAAATGACGCAGCACCGAGTGAGCAGGCCGGCGGGAATCCTTGCAGGTAATCAGGAATTCGAGGCAGTCATGGGAATGCCGGCAATGTTGGGCGATTTGCTCGATTTCGTTGTCGCCTTTCGTGAGCCGGACGAATCGGGGAAGCAGGCGGCGAGGGAAGTCGATATTGCGCGCGTACTGAATATCGTCGAAGACTTTCCGGTTGGGCGCGATCTCGGCCCGGCCGTGATTGGCGCGGTGTATGACCTGATGTACGTCTCCCCACGGGCCATTCGTAAGCGTCGCGTGGGAGCCGTTGAGAATTCTCTGGACAAGCGTCGAAGAACGCGGCAGGCCGCTGCCAGCAGGGATCAAAGCGAGGCAGATGTAGATAGGGGGAGATGCTTCGCGACGTTCCATG
>NZ_JBFRCH010000057.1:0-27156 GCF_040965635.1 Paraburkholderia phymatum | reverse complement strand
CGCCGCACCGGCCGGCCGACGAGCCGTTCTGAAACGACAACGGGGGCATCATCGCCCCCGTTTTACTTGATTCCTTCAACATCATTTATCTTGATCATTGCCCCATCGATTTACGTGCTCACGCTCAGCATGGACGCCTCCCGGCCCTTCGGGGCAAGATGACGCAGTCACCCGACTGAGGAGAGAACCATGCCTGACGTTATCAGACTTGATATCGCAAAGCGCATTTTCCAGATCCACCCGGTGAATTCGGAGACCGGCGAGATCGTGCGCATGAAGCTTCGCAGGTCAGAGATGGCAGACTTCTTTTGTCGTCGCGAGCACAGTGTGGTTGTGATGGAGGCGTGCGGTAGTTCCCATTATTGGGCCCGCACGATACGTGAATTCGGGCATGAAGTTCGGCTCATCGCGACCAAGTTCGTCAGGCCTTTTGTGAAGGGCAACAAGACCGATGCGTCAGATGCCGAGGCTATCTGGGAAGCTGGCCAGCTACCCGGCATGCGCTTTGTTCCTGTGAAGACAGAACATCAGCAGGCGGTGCTTGCACTTCATTCGATGCGTGACGGACTGGTAAAAGCGCGTACGGCACAAATCAACCAGATCCGTGCGACGTTAGCCGCCGATCACGTGCATTCAGCTCTCCGCGATCTTGCCGACGAGCATTGGGCATCTGCCTTGCCCCTGCTACTTGAGGACTTCCAGCAGCTCCTGCGTGATGCGTTGGACTTGCTACGCGAGTTGGGCGAAGCGGATGATCACAGCGACCGTTCGCACTGGGATTAGCCGTCCATCAGTCCGCACTGGCAGAACCGTGGCTTTCACGACTGGGTGAGCCTGATTGAATTACTGCGCGATGCCTGGCTGGCGGTTCGGAAGATTGACCGCGCTCGTTCAGCGCGAATTGACAGGGATATGGAGTACATATCAAAACGCGTAGTCACTCAAGATTATGGACATCGTCGTCGATAACAACGACAAACAGTGAGTTCGGAATTCCATTTCCATCAGAAATTACCCCCTTGCGCTCACTTTCGCCTGGTCTGAATCGGACTGCAGAGTCCAAGGACAGATTACATCGGGATGGAGCGAAAGCACACTAGAAGCCCCGCGGCGTCAAAAGATCGGCCGCGTGCAGGTGCCCGCGCGGCTCGAATGGAATCTTCAGCCAGGCAAAGACGCTCATGTCGTGGTAGCCGGGCGAAGCGCGATATCCGATGCCGGTACCGGCGATAAGGTGACGGGCAAGGAGCCCGGCTATCGTCGTCGTGTCTTCGCCGAATGCGCCGGACGCGCGACCCGTGAAGAGTTCGCGCGTTGCGTAACCGAACCGGCCTCCCGTCTTGAACAGAAACCGGCCGCCTTCATCCGACTGCGCGTAAAAGACGAGGCCAGCCTCGCGATTCGATTTAGGGCTCCAGTAGCCGCCATACGGACCATCGAACCGGTTGGCGTCATAGCGATAAGAGCTCAGGCGTATTTCCGGCCCTGCGTTGAGCCAGCTCCATCCTTTCGCGCGGAAGTCCCTGGTAAGCGAAAGGCTGAGGGCAAAGAAAGGATTGACGGCAGTTCCACTTGCCGTGACAGCACCGCTGGACAGTGTTTCGCCGAAATGGAACGCACTGCCTCCCATTGCCTGCCGCGCGGCGACCTCGAGGGAGGATGAAATGGCCGGCCCGGTTCCGGAGGAGGGCGCGCCCTCGAATGCGCGAAGCGAATCGTAGATGCTGTCCCGGCTGAAGGTCAGCCGCAAGAACTCGTCTTCGCTTTCGGCTATTCGCTGATATTGAACCTTGCCAAGTACCTGAACGGGTCCTTCGCCGGGCTTTTCGAGTTCCGCACCGGCAAACAGCACGCCTCGACCAACCTCGGTACGCACCGTGGCGCCCAACTGCTTTCCCCACGCATGCTGCACACCGTCGTCCAGCCGAAGCGCAGTGCCGTCGATGCGCACGGTCAACGATGGAGACGCCAGCATCGTGATCGAAAGTTGCGGAATGGTCCAGACAGTCAGCTTGTCCTGTCCGGTCGTGCCGGATTTCCGATCCAGCGTGAACAGCGACCGCAGCGAAGGCTCCTGCCCTTCGGAAGGACGACCTGTCAGGGCTCGCGCGTGGTCGTAGAGTCCCAGCCGCTCGTCGTGATCGGCCAGCGTCTGGCGGGCAATCGGCGAGATGGTTCCGGGGCTTTCGCCTACGAGCGTGCCGAGCGTTCCATAGTCGCGGTTGGCGGCCGCGGCAAACACCAGACCCTGTATGTATTCGTCGTTCCCGGGCGCTGCTTCATGAAGCTTTGAGAATATCTGCTCGGCTTGCGCGGGACGACCACTGTTGAGCAGCGCCCAGCCCGCGAGCGCGCGCGTAGACGGCTCCGTCGCGTCGCCGGTCTCTTCGACCAGCTTGAGCGCGGCGTCGACCTGTGCAGGGTCGTGCGAGTCCTTGGCCAGAGCGAGTTCGATCGCGGCGTGCAGGCGCATGCCCTGTTGCGTGGTCAGTTCACGCGACTCGGCTGCTGCTTCCGCAAGCCGCTGTTGATGCATCAGCGACAGCGTGAGCCCGAGCCGTGCTGAAGACGGGTCACTGGCCGTCTTCAGTGCCTCGCGAAACAGCGCCTCTGCGGCCTTGTCGTCGTGAGCGCGGTCTTCGAGCCAGCCGGATACTTCCAGTGCCGACACATCCAGATGGACAGATGGATCTGCGCGAAGCGCTCTCGAGTAGGCAAGCGCGTTCACATCGTGGCCTGCTTCGTTCTCCGCATACATGCGCTGCAGCCTTAGATCGTTACGGACCTGCTTTAGCGAGGGCTTCTCGAACACGGGGTTCGCGATGAGGCGGTCCACGTCTGCGGGCGGCAGTGCTTTTGCCGCCTTCCATGCTGTGCCCGAAAGCTCGCCGGGATTGGTGCAGGCGCGAATCAGCTCCAGATAGACGCCATAGGCCTGCTCGGCCCGTCCTGTCTCCGCAAGCGTCTGCGCGCGATCCCATTTCGCGGGCAGATTCGAGCACACCGGGTCTTTCGTCGCCCTGTGCGCAGCTTGACCGCTTACTTGAGGGCGGGAGTTCAGGGGCTTTGCTGCCTGCGGCTTGCCAGGCGTGATGGCAATTTCCGGCGTCTGTGGCTGGACCAGCTTGACAGTATCTCGCGCTGCGGGCGAATTGCCCCATGCGTCAGATTCCCGGCCGGGCGTGGCGGACGCGGGACCTGGGGACTTCGATGAGTCAGCTTGCTCTGCACGGACAGGACCGTGCCATGTGAACAGAATGACGGCAGCTAGCGCAATCAGCGTGCGATTCCTGGTCATCGTTTTGGCGATGGATCGGAAAAGGAGGATTGGTCGAATCGCTTCTTCAGCTGTTCCTTGAGCGTCATATTCAGAAAGATGTACGAAAGCGCAAGCAGTGTCGTCAGCACGCCCCAGAACACCAGGGGATCGGCCAGGAGCAGGCGCAGATGCGCGATGCTCGACCGGCCGGCAACTGCGAGCGGCTTTGCCGATCCAGTCGCGGAGTCGAAGAGCGTTGCCCCTTGCGCAAACTGCGACCAGACTGCGGGCTGGCGCAACATCTCGATGGCACGCGGCACCGACGCTTCGTTGCTGCCAAGGATGGCAACGAACGGGTGCCCGCTGGCGTGGCCAGTCAAGGACACGGCCTGTCCCGGCTGCAAGGTCGGAAGCGAGGGCAATTGACGAAGCTGCGGCGCGTCGAGCGACGTGGCCGCGTCGAAAAAGAAATCGGTGCTCGCGAAGTCACCCGGTAACGCAAATGTGAAGTCCGCCAGCACACCCGTTGTACGGACATGGACCGCAGCGAAATTCAGCGCGGCACGCACGAGCGCGGTGTCCGGATGTCCGAGCGCGATGGCGACATGCTCCGGGGGAGCGTGAATCGCGGCCGTGGTGTCGAGCGTCATGTCCGCGCGCGATGGGAGTGCCATCGAGGTGTCGGCGAAAGCGCGCGCGGCACGCAGGCAATCGGCCTCGGTAACGCCCGAAAGTACCACGACAACCGACTTGCCCTCGTTGGCGGCGTAGATGCCGAGAAACGGGCCGTTGATGCCCTCGGCAAAGGTGGCGGGAAACGCATCCTGCAGCGCGCTGCGCGTGCCCACGAGCAGCACGTCGCCTGCGCGAGCAGTGTCCTTGTCGATATCCCATGAACCCGAGTCGCCGCGTTTGATGATCGGGTCGGTGCCTTTGTACGTGACCGTGACATCGACCTGCCTCATGCGCGCGGCGATGCTTTCGACGGCGAGCGTGGCTGCCCGTAGTCGCTGAGGCGACGGCAACTCGCTTCCCAACGCGACGGTAACGTTGCGCGGCATCCATGACCGGGCATCGAACGCCAGCGGCAGCTGCGCCAGGATCGGCGCCGGGTTTGGGCGCAGCCCCGCAAAGTCCAGCGAGATGGATGAGCGCGCATTGTCAATGGGCGCGATATCGGAGTACGCCGTCTCTGCGGTGATCGGTGCGGAGTGCGACACACGGGCCAGTTGAATGCTGTTAATCCCCGGCACGAAAGCTTGTGGCGAAAGCGGAATGGTCTGGACCTGGCCCTTCGCATCGACCTGTGCCACCTGCGTGCCGTTGACCCACACGACATAGCGCGCTCCCGTCTCGGGTGCAACGTCCGACGCCAGCTGTAGGTGAACGCCGCTCAGTGCTTCTCGCGCAGACAGTTCAACGACAAGCGCATGCGCTGCTGACGCGGCACCGTCTGGCGACGGGAGTGAGGAAAGCGGTCTTGTGACGGTCTGCGCTGTTGCAGACAGTGCGCCGAGGCCTAGCAGCCAGGCAACAACGGTAGCGCGCACGAGCCGACTAACCACGGAAGCCCTTGCGGCCCACATGACGGGCATGTGCATGAGCGCCTCTCAGCGAAATAGCGAGCATGCCCAACAAGGACCGCACGAGGTTTGCCGATGCCTCCCGCTGCTTCCAGAGCCGCAGCCATCGCTCGCTATCTCCGTACGCGAGGACAACGGCGGCCCGTTCCTCTTCGGGTGTCCTTGGCGCGTACAGCGCGACATAAACGCCAGTCGTCTTATCGACGGGGGCGATCACGTGCGCTGCCAGCAGATGTCGCTGGAGCCGGACTTCAAAGCGATCCAGCGTCAGCCCTTCAGGCACGCGTATTCGCATGCCCAACTCGTTGACATCGAGGAGGCGTACCTGCGTCTCGCCGAATTCCCCTACGATAGTGATCGTCTCGTCGATTTCGATCCGTGGCCTGGTACGACGCTGCGCCTTTTCCAGTAACGCGCCGAGTGCACCGAGGCTGAGGAAGAGGTTGAAGCCTATCCATAGCACGGCTGCCGTGAGGATGGGGCGGGCATCAGGTTCGAGGATGATCCTGACGATGCCCCAGACCAGGCCGATCACGCTGACGGTGAACATGCCGTAGTACGGCAGACGGAACTCACTGATGACGTCGCTTTGGCTCTGTTCGCCCTTGGGCGTGACGGCGAACGTCGGCGTATTGGGGCGCAAGAGTGCACCCACCAGCGCGGGCAGCATGTAGAACGCCTGGAGCGTCTCGTAGAGCTCGGACGAAAAGATGCGCCGGAATCGTCCGTTCAGCCGTTCAGCCGTCAGTAGCGCGACGACGAGATATGGAAGTGTGTAGCCGACGAGATTTTCGGTGCCACCCGGGTACATCTGCAGCTTGAACACAATGCCAAAAACCGGAACTGCGAATGTGACCAGGCGAGCGAACGGGAAGAACCAGAAGAGCCCGATGGAAAAATAGCAGAGCCTTTGAGTCAGCGACAGACCGCGGACGAGCCATGGATTCTGCCTCATGAGTATCTGCATCATGCCAACGCCCCAGCGGATGCGCTGGACGAGAAACCCGGCAACTGTCTCGGGCTGCAAACCCGCCACCATCGGCCGACCCAGATACACCGAACGCCAGCTTCGCTGATGCAGCTTGACTGACGTCGAAGCGTCCTCGGTGATCGACTCGGTCGAAAAGCCACCAATTTCCTCGATGGCCGCGCGCCGGACCAGCGCACCCGAGCCGCAGAAGAACGACGTATTCCAGGTGTCGAGGCCCGGTTGAACTGCGCGGTAAAACAGGTCGTTCTCCGCTGGCATCTGGTTGAAGAGTCCGAGATTCTTTTCGAGCGGGTCAGGGTTGGTAAAGAAATGCGGGGTTTGCACCAAAGCGGTCTTCGCGTCATGGACAAAAAAGCCCACCGTGGAACGCAGGAAGTCACGCGTCGGCACGTGATCTGCATCGAGGATTGCCATCAGATCGCCAGACGTGCGTTGCATTGCTGCATTCAGATTACCGCTTTTTGCGTGCTCGTTTGAATCGCGCGTCAGATAGACGGCACCGTGTCTTTTGCACAGTGCCTTCAGCTGCTCGGAGCGTTCCGCGAGTGCCCGGCGCTGCTCCTCACTTTTTGCGGTTCTGGATCGTGGGAAGCCGTCGTCGAGCACGTAGACGCGAAGGCGCTCTTTCGGGTAATCGATCTCCAATGCGCCGCACACCGTGGGGGCAACGACCCAGAGCGGTTCCGAGTAAGTCGGAATGAATACATCGACAAAGGGGAGCGCGTCATGGGCGGGCAGTGGAAGCGGCCGACGCTCGAGCGGCCGGACACTGACGAAATAGCCCAGCAGCACGACGCCCATGCAGTACAGTTCAGCCAAAAGCAGCGCTGCCGCCGCGAGCTTCGAAGGCAGGCCGCCGTGAATCGGAAATGCCTCAAAGCGCCACGCGATGTAACGGATGATCACGAAGCTGCTGAAGACGAGCAGCACGGGGCGCGTTCTGGGCGTTTGCACGCAGGCGAGCAGCCCGAACAATGCAAGAAAGATCCATGCATGCATCTGCGGGTGGGGCAGGCCAACTGATAGCACCGCCAGTGCGACCAGCGTCACCAGCAGAACGAGCGCGATAATCCGATGCATTTTGGATCGCATGCCGGGAACTCAAAGTCGTGAGCGACAAGGTTTCACGTGATCATAATTGCTCACTGTCGATCGCGCTATCTGGGCGGTGCCTGTCCGGCAGCGAGACCCCGGCAGCGGGGTCCCTGTGGCACTGCATGCTTGCATCGGATCGCCGTGGCTCGTTGCGATCATTCGCTTTCCGTATCCATACATATCCTGCGCAACACTTTGCCAGTTTCGTTGGCGTATCTTCGAGAGCGGCTCCGAGGAAGCCTGAGGTGCCGTTGGGCTCGGACGGCAAGCCGGGTTAGCGTGCCGTGGCTTCATACGCGGCAGCACCACCGCAACGCAAAACGACTCACGTGGCGCCGCGTGCATCGCTTCTGCCGCTTTCCATCGCGACCACGCGGTTCTTCCCGTCGCGTTTGGCGCGATAGAGCGCGAGGTCGGCGGCCTCGATCAGCGTCGTCATCGGCGCGTCGAGCGCAGGAACCTGCGTCGCACAGCCGACGCTGATCGTCACTTGCTGGCCCGACGACGAGCCCGCGTGCGGAATACGCAATGCCTCCACATGAAGCCGGATTTTCTCGGCGAGCAGGCGCGTGCCGCCCGCCGACGTACCCGGCAGCACGACCGCGAACTCTTCGCCGCCGAAACGCGCCGCGAGATCGCCGGGCCGCCCGAGGCAGCTTTCCACGGTCGACGCGATCTGCTTGAGCACTTCGTCGCCCGCCACGTGGCCGTACGTGTCGTTATAAGGCTTGAAGCTGTCGACGTCGATCATCAGCATCGAGACTTCGGTTTGCGCCCGTATTCCGCGCCGCCATTCGGCGTTCAGATAGTCGTCCAGATAACGGCGGTTCGACAGGCCCGTCAAACCATCCGATTGCGTGAGCTTGCGCAGTTCGAGATTGGCTTCGAGCAATTGCTGCTGCGATTCGCGCAGCGCGCGATAGGCCTGGTCACGTTGCAGCAGATTCACGTACGAGCGCGAGTGATAGCGGATGCGCGCGACGAGTTCGATACGATCGGGCAGCTTGACGAGGTAATCGTTCGCGCCTGCCGCGAAGGCCGCGCTCTTGATGGCGGGCTCCTCTTTCGTCGACAGCACGATGATGGGCACGTCGCGCAGCCTCGCGTTCGAACGGTACGCCTTGACGAGCGTGAGGCCGTCGATGCCCGGCATCACCAGATCCTGCAGGATCACCGTGGGTCGCGTGTCGGTCGCCGCGCGGATCGCGTCGTCGGCGCTCGCGCAATAGTGCAGGTCGATGCCGTCCTCGTTCGCGAACGCGCGGCGTACGGCTTCCGCGACGATCGCCTGGTCGTCGACGAGCAACACCATGATGGGCACGTCCGATAGCGCAGCTGTTTCCAGCGCGGCGCGCGCGGCGTCGAGCGCGGCGTTCGCGCGATCAGCCGACGTCGATGTGGTTCCCCCCTGGTCCCGTGCCCCGATTTGATCGAAGTCCATGTGTGTCCCCCTGTTGGAATAGCCTGCCATGCCCCGTCTCTGTCCTTGGCTGCGTGCCGCCCCTGTTCTGGATTCGCTGCTGTCATCGCCAGTGTCAGCCTCGTGCGAACGTTGCCAGATGGTCGGCGATGCCGCCGAGCGGCACGATCCGCAGGGCCGCGCCGAGCGCCGTGGCGGCCTTCGGCATGCCGTAGACAGCACTCGTCGCTTCGTCTTGCGCAATCGTGTCGTAGCCCTTCGCGCGCATCGCCTTCAGTCCGATTGCCCCGTCGCGGCCCATGCCCGTCAGCAGTACGCCGAGTGACTCGCCGGGCCAATGCTCGACGACGCTGTGAAAGAACACGTCGACGGAAGGACGATAGGGCAGATCGGCAGGTTCGCGAGTGTAGTGCAGCGCGCCGTGTTGTGTCAGCAGCATGTGATCATTCGTTGCCGCGAGCAGCGCGACGCCCGCGCACGGGACATCACCCTCGCGTGCCGTGCGCACGGTGAGCGGGGTCTGTCCGTCGAGCCACTGCGCCATGCCGTCGGCGAACACCTTGTCGACATGCTGGACGATCACGATGGGCGCCGCGAACGATGCGGGCAGACTGCCCAGCACGGTCGCGAGCGCGGCGGGGCCGCCCGCCGACGCGCCGATCGCGACGAGCCGCTGCGCATCGTGCCTGAGCGGCGCGCGAGCCGTGTGCAGCGGCGCCGTCGGCTTGTCCATCAGCCGGCCGATCTGGTCGATCTTCTGCAGCAGCAACTGCGCGCTATCGTTCACGCCGCGCTCGGTCAGCGTCGGCGTATCGACGGCGTCGAGCGCACCCGCGCCCATTGCCTCGTAGACGCGCCAGGTATTCGCGCCGACGCTGCTCGTCACGATCAGGATCGGGCAGGGCGTGCGCGCCATGATGCGGCGCGTCGCCTCAACGCCATCGAGCTTCGGCATGATGAGATCCATCAGCACGACGTCGGGCGTGTGCGCGGCGCAGAAATCGACGGCCTCTTCGCCATCGGCGGCGACCCAAAGCACGCGATGCTCCGGGCGCAGCGCGATCACGCGGCGTAGCGCGTCGACGGCGAGTGGCAGGTCGTTGGCGATGCCGATGTTCATGCCGGGTTTCTCATGCGTTCGCCTCGCCGATCAGGTCGCGTACGGCATCGAGCAGCGCTTCGTCATGAAAGGAGCCCTTCGCGAGATAGTAGTCCGCGCCGGCTTCGAGTCCGCGTCGCCGGTCCTCGTCACGGTCCTTGTACGACACGATCATCACGGGCACGGGCTTGAATACGGGGTCGCGCTTGATCAGCGTGACGAGCTCGATGCCGTCCATGCGCGGCATGTCGATATCGGTGACGACGAGATCGAACGTGCCATTTGTCACGTTATGCAGCGCGTTCCAGCCGTCCATGCCGTCGACGGCCACGGTGACGGCGTAGCCGCGCTTTTCCAGCAGCTTGCGTTCGAGTTCGCGCACCGTCAACGAATCTTCGACGACGAGCACATGCTTTCGCTGCCGCACGGCGACGTTGTGCGCGCGGCCGATCCTGTCGAGCTGGCCGCCGCGCACGAGCTTGTCGACGGAGCGCAGCAGGTCGTCGACATCGACGATCAGCACGGCGTCACCGTTTTCCATCAGCGCGCCTGCGGCGATGTCCCTGATCTTGCCGAGGCGCGAGTCAAGCGGCTGCACGACGAGCATCCGCTCGCCAAGCAAGCGGTCGACGGCAATTCCATAGGTCTCGTGCTCGTCGCCGATCACGACCACGGCCACTGACTCGCGCGCCTGATCCGGGGTCGGCGTGCCGAGCAGCTGATGCGCGGTGACGAGCCCGATGGGCTTGCCATCGAATGCGAAATGCTGCTGGCCTTCGAGCATGTCGATGTCGGCTCGCGCGAGTTCGCGCGTGCGGCGCACATGCGCGAGCGGAAACGCGTACGCCTCGCCGCCCACTTCGACGAGGAGGCTGCGCACCACCGACAGCGTGAGCGGCAACTGCATCACGAACCGCGAGCCGCGGCCCGATTCATTGAAGATGCGCACGGTGCCGCGCACGCTCTTGAGCATTTCGTGCACGGCGTCGAGTCCCACGCCGCGCCCCGATAGGTCCGTCACGTGCTCGCGCATCGAAAAGCCCGGTAGCAGCAGGAAGTCGAGCAGTTCCTGTTCGGACAGGCGCGCGGCTGTCTCTGCATCGGCGAGCTTGCGCCGGATCACCGACGCACGGACGTTGTCGAGATCGATGCCCGCGCCATCGTCGCTGACGCTGATCAGCAGCCTGCCTGCGCTGTGGCGCGCTTCCAGCGTCACGATGGCTTCGGCGGGCTTGCCGCGCGCGAGACGTTCGTCGGGCGTCTCGATGCCGTGATCGATCGCATTGCGCAGCAGATGGCCGAGCGGCGCGTCGAGCAGATCGAGAATGTCGCGGTCCACCTGAGTCGACGTTCCGACGATCTCGAACCTCATGCGCTTGCCAAGCGAACGCGCGAGATCGCGCACGACGCGTGGATACGCATGCGTCGCATCGCCGAACGGACGCATCCGGCATTGCAGCGCTTCGTCGTAGAGCAGCTGCGCAAGGTTGGCGCTGCTGCGCTCGTAATGGTCGAGTTCGTCGATGCGCGCGCCGAGCGCATGCTGCATCCGGTGGAGCGCGGTGCACACGTCTGCGAGCGCGGACAGCGCGGTGTCGTCGAGATGCCCGGCGAGCGTGTCATAGAGCGCATCGAGCGCGAGCGACGTGTCGCGCTGCGTGCGCTTCATGCGCAGCATCGACGCCGCGAACGGCTTGAGCCAGCGCGATTCGACGAGCACCTCGCCGGACAGGCCGAGCACGCGATCGAGGTTCGCGGCGCGCACGCGCAGCATGCGGTCGGGGTGGCGCGCGGCGGCGTGCGTGGCCGCGTGTGTGGCCGCATGTGGCGGTGGCGCGTCGTCTTCGTCGGCGGCATGTGGTGTGTCGGGTTCGTCGGTTGTCTGCGGGGTCTCCGACAACTCCGGCGTCGCGGCATCCTGCTGTTGCGCGAGCGCTTCGGCCTGCAACTGGGCCTGGAGTTGCGCATAGGTATCGACGCCGTCGCCCGCTTGCACTTTGTCGCCGCCCGTTTGTTCGCGCGCGGCGCTTCCGGGCGACGATAGCCGCCTCACGAACGCGTCGATATCCGCGCGCGTGACGGGTGCGTCCCGTTTCGCTTCGCCCACGCGCAACAGCAGGTCGACCCCGCGCAGCAGCACGTCGATATGCGCGGGCGTCAGCGTGAGTTCACCGCGTTGCGCGCCGACGAAGCACTCTTCCATCAGATGCGCGATATCGACGCCATCCTGCAAGCCGATGATGCGGGCCGCGCCCTTGAGCGAATGCGCGGCGCGCATGCATGTTTCGAGCGCGGGGGCGTCGGTGGGCCGCTGTTCGAGCGCGAGCAGCCCGTCGGAGAGCACACGCGTCTGCGTGCCCGCCTCTTCGCGGAACAGTTCGAGCAGCGACTGGCGACTCAGGTCGTCATCCGTCATCGCAGGCTCCGGGCGATCGAATCGAAAAGCCGCGCGGGATCGAGCAGGCCGATGGTCCTGTCACGCCGTGCGAGCACGCCGCGCGCGTGCGCGGCCGTTGCACGCGCAAGCGTCGCGGGCACGGGAAGCAGCGCGGCCTCCGCATAGCGGACGACGCCCTCGACTTCATCGACGGGAAACGCAACGGGCTCGCTGTCGCGCGCCGCGACCAGCATGCGCGCATAGCCATTGCGAGCGGATTGTCTTGCATCGGCGGCGTGGTCCATGTTCAGCAGTTCCCCGAGCGAGACGGCAATGGTCAGCGCACCGCGTACGTTGACGACGCCGAGCACCGCGCGTGTGCGCCGGTGCGGCAGCGAATGGATCGCACGGATGACGTCGACCTCGCGCAGCACGGATGTCGGCAGCGCGAGCCATTCGCCCGCGATGCGAAAGGCGAGGGCGGACTGCGTCGCCGCGTCTTCGCGCGATGCGTGCACGCGGCTCGTTTCGTCGTCCGTCGGCGTGCCCGCGTGAGCACGCTGTGCGAGCTCGGCGCTCAAGGGCCGGTCGAGCAGTCGCGCGGCGCCTTGCTCGAAGACGGGACAGTTCAGGCAGCGCGCATGCTCGGCGAGGCGCGGACAGCTCTTGTCGCCGCGCGTGCCGATGCGGTTCCAGCAGTCGTCGACGCGCAACGGCAGACTTGCGATATCAGGAGCGCCGTGAAGCATGGAATCCTCGTGAAGGTTGCGGCTCGTCGGCTGCCGCTTGCGCCACTTGCGACGCGCGGGCCGCCGAGCGTTGCGCGCGCAGCATCAGGTTGTGCGCGCCCGCCTGGTCGCCGCCGATCGCGAGCAACGCGGCCAGATGCGTGAGCGCTTCGTAATGCGCCGGGTCCAGATACAGCGCCTTGCGATAGAAGTCGGCGGCGTCGGCGCTGCGGCCGCGCGCATCGGCGATCAGGCCCAGCAGATAAAACGCGTCGAGATCCGGACCATGCAGGACCGCGTGCTTGTGCGCGAGACGCTCCGCTTCGTCGAACTCGCCTGCGTCGGCGTGACGGCGTGCGGCGTCGAGCGATCTGTCGGCGGTGGGTCTGGCGGGTTGCACCGCTTGCGTCGCGTGTGAAGCTTGCGATGGACGCGCAGCGGGTGACGCGGACGCGTGACGCGCACGAGGCTGTTTCGCGGCGTCGCGCCGTGCGGCGCCGTACGCGGGCGCATGCTGCCGTAGCGGTGCGCCGAACGGCGGCACGGCGCGCGGCGCGGCGTTGGCCGCCTTCGGCGCAGTCTGCCTGACCGCGCGCACCGCGCCTGTTTCCTCAGGCGTGCTGCGCCGGAAAGCAAAGGCGAGCGGAATGTGTGCCGATGTCATCGCGTGCCGCATCATCAGTCCCGTTTCCGCTGGGCCGACGAAGATCGTGCCGCCGTCGGAGAGGTTTGCGTCGAGCAGACGGATCGCGCGGTCCTGCGCTTCGCGGTCGAAATAGATCAGGACGTTGCGGCAGAAAATGAAGTCGTAGGGCGCCTGTGTAATCGCGGGCAACTCGAAGAGATTCGCCTGCGAGAAGCGCACCGTCTGACGCATGCGCTCGTTCAGTTGCCACCCGTCTTCCAACGCGGCGAAATGCCGGTCGCGATACGCGAGCGGATGGCCGCGAAACGAATTGCGCCCATAGATGCCGGCGCGCGCATACTCGATCACGCGCGCGCTGATGTCGAACGCGTCGATCATGAAGCGGTTTTCGCCGATGCCGTCGTCGAGCAATGTCATCGCGATCGTGTACGGCTCTTCGCCCGTCGAACACGGCAGGCTTAACACGCGCAGCACATGCATCGGGTCGCGCACGAGCCGTTCGTTCGCGAGCCGCGCGAGCGCGAAGTACGCTTCGCGATCGCGATAGAACCATGTCTCCGGCACGACGAGCGCTTCGATCAGAGCCTGGCGCTCGTCGGGCGACATCGTCAGCTGCTGCCAGTATGCTTCGATTTCGGCGGGATCGACGGACACGCTCGTGTCGTGCGCCGCTGTGCCCAGACGCGTTACCCGCACGCGTTCGAGCACGCCGCGCTCGAGCGCATTGACGCCCAGCGACGATGCGTCGATACCCGTCTCCCGCAACAGCCAGGATTCGAAGCGCGGCACAACGGCATTCGCGGCATTCATCGCGTTTGAGTTTCTGGTTGCGGGAAGAGAAGGGCCTTCACGTCGTCGTCGAGCATCTGCTGCACGTCGACCCACTGGATCATGCCGAGCTCGTCGCTGACCACGGGGCCGAGCCAGCGTGCGTGCGGCGTCGCGATGCCGCTGTCGGCGAAGCGCTCGCATTCGATGCGGCGCGTCTGCGTCGCGTGTTCGACGATCAGGCCCAGCAGCCGCGACGGCGTGTCGGCGTCGCATTCCCGCGCATCGCGGTAGCGGACCAGCACGAGCCGCGTCGAGCGCCATTGCTGCGATGGCCGGCCGAGCGCAAGCTGCGCGAGATCGATGACGGGTACGGGCTCGCCATGCCGCTCGATCACGCCCGCGACCCACGCGGGCGCGCCCGGGATCGCCTTGGCGGCCGTCAGCGCCTGCACTTCGACAACGTCGGCGGCATCGAGCGCATAGCGGTCGCGGTCGAGTTCGAAGAGAAGGAAGAGCATCGCGATCACCGTATCAGACGTGCCGCGCGCGCGTGAGCAGATGTCGTCACGCTTCGATCTTGAAGCGCGAGACGCCCGTGCGCAGTTGGTTCGCAACGAGCGTCAGATCGTCGATGGCCTGCGACGACTGGCGCAGCGAGTCCGCCGTCTGCTGCGCGGCTTCCGACAGCTGAGACAGTGCCTGTGTGATCTGCTCGGCGCTCGTCGCCTGCGTGTGCATGCCTTCGTTGACGAGCTGGAAGCGCGGCGCCAGTGTCTGCACTTCCTGGATGATCTGCGACAGCTGCTCGCTCACCTGCTGCACGTCGCGCATGCCGCGCCGCACTTCTTCGGAGAACTTGTCCATGCCCATCACGCCCGCCGAGACGGCCGACTGGATCTCCTTTACGGTCTGTTCGATGTCGTAGGTGGCGACGGCCGTCTGGTCCGCGAGGCGGCGGATTTCCGTTGCGACGACGGCAAAGCCGCGGCCATATTCGCCCGCCTTTTCGGCCTCGATCGCCGCGTTCAGCGACAGCAGGTTCGTCTGGTCCGCGACCTTCGTGATCGTCGCGACCACCTGATTGATGTTGACAGCCTTTTCGTTGAGGATCGCGAGCTTCGCATTCACGGAGCCCGCCGCGTCCATCACGCTGCGCATCGTGTCTTCCATGCGAGTGAGCCCGCTCTGGCTCGCGCCCGCGAGCGTCGCCGACTGGTCCGCGACAGCCGATACTTCATTCATCGTGCGCAGCAGATCCCGCGAGGTCGCGAAAATCTCACGCGAGGTCGCGCCGATCTCCGTCGTCGTCGCGGCTGTTTCGGTGGCGGTCGCCTGCTGTTCCTTCGACGTCGCCGCAATCTCGGCGACGGAAGTCGTCACCTGCAGCGACGACTTCTGCGCCTGGGCGACGAGGCTGTTCAGTTCCTCGGCCATCCGGTTGAAGCCGGCCTCGAGCGTGCCGAATTCGTCGCGGCGGCCGAGCTTCAGGCGCTGCGTCAGATTGCCCGTGCGCATTACGTTATGCACTTCGACGAGGCTCGCCATGGGCACGGTGATCGCGCGATGCAGCGCATAGCCCGTGAGCAGCGCGACGAGCAGCGTGATGCCGAGTGCCGTCGCGAGCGTGATTTCGGTGCCCGTCACCGAATCGCGGATCGCTTTGGCGGAGTCGTCCGCCTGTGTCCGGTTCTCGCTGACGAGTTCGTTCGCCGCGCGCATGACGCCGTCCCACGCCGGCAAGAGCTTGACGAACGCGGCCTGTCCCTCGGACTTCGAGGTCGGCGCGATGCGCATCGCCTCGTTCAGTTGCAGCTGGTATTGGTCCCATGCAGCCTTGAAGGTACGAAAGTGCGCGCGGTCCTCGTCGCGAAAGAGGGTGCTCTGGTACTCGGCCGACACCTGATCGAGCTGGCGCAGCAACTGTGGCACTCGCTCGAGATCGCGCGTCATCGCGTCTTCGCTGCTCTCGACGAAGAGCGCGCGTTCGAGCGTCGTATAGCTCTCGTTGGCCGTCGCGCGCAGCGTGGTCGCGAGATAGAGGCCGGGCACGGAGTCACGGCCCATGCTGAGCGCTTCGTCGTCCATTACGCGCAGCCGCGTCCAGGAGAGCGCGGCCATCACCAGCATCAGCACGAACAGCGCGCCGAAGCTCAGCAGGATCCGGTTGCCGAGCGTGAAGCGGTCTGCGTGCTTTGGATCGGGCAAGATGGTGTCGCCGGTGCGTGACGTCGCAGTGGCCATGGTCGAGGACTCTCTCGTTGAAGTTTCTGGGCGGCGCACGGAATGGTGATCGTCCGGACGGCCCACGTCGAAGTGGTAGCGGAAATTGCAACGAGACTACACGACTCCCCGGCGATGCATTACCTCAAAAAGTAGGCGGAACCGATGCCAGTTCGGTGATTTGAAAGAAGGCTGGGCGGCTGGTCGCCAACAACAATCTGGGGCTGGACGGGGTGGTACGGAAAACGAAAAAACAGGAAGTGCGCCGGCACCCCCAGTGACAGTGCAGGAATGCCTTCACCGCCATGAACTGATGAACGCGGTGGGCAAGGTGGCTTCGCGATACCGACCGAGCGGATTGAATCGCTCTACCTGATGGACGTAGCATCTCTTGAACAAGCAAGGCTCCAGCGCGGTGGCCGCACTGGAATAATCGGTCGACCGGTCTGTCCTTTCCTACCCCATGGATGAGGATATTCAAGTTCGGCTCGAGCAAAAGGAGCCAGCGTAATGTTGTTCGCGAGTTTGATCGGTAGGTACCACTTCTGACGTTATTCAATTGATGATGTGCAAACAATCTGGCGCCTGGTCCTTTACCGTATAGCGGTTGACGTATGCCCACGCTGATCAGCATATTCCGTCGCGGACGTGTCACTTTTGAATGCGCTAACGGCACCAGCATTCGCTGGCCGACAAATCGACGCATTATTGTTGCCGTCCGCTTCGGATCGTTCTAAACAGGCTTGACGGCGTGGGAATTCAGTTCGCGGTTTTGATGAAATGGTAATGCATCATCGTGACGGTAGGAATCATGCGAATCCGATTAATTTCCTTTTAAAGATCGCATTCTTTTCGCCGATAAGAATATTAGTGGCATTTACTCCATTTCCGCGTTATCGCTGCGCGATTTTTAATCATAACTGCGTCAATAACAAAAAGGGCCGGTCGTGCAATTTCTGAAAAATCTGAAGGTAGTTTCCCAGCTCGTACTGGGTTTTGCCGCTGTTATCGTTCTGATGGTCGGGCTCGGTGTCTTCTGCCTGATCGAGATGAGCGGTGAAAATGCGCGTGTCGCAGAGTTCCGCGACAACTGGTTGCCAAGTGTGCGCAGCAGCCTGCAGATGCAGGCCGGCCTGCGACAGACACGGATCAATGAATACCGTGCAGCCAGCAGCCAGAGTCCGGCGTCCATCCAGGAGGCCGAGGCGCGGATTGACGCCGGCCTGGCAGAATACCGCAGTGCTGCCGCCGAATATGAAAAGCTCGTCAGTGAGCCAGACGAAAAAACCGCCTACGCCAATATCCAGACACTGATGCCGCAATACGTCGACCTTGATCGACAGGTGCGAGCGCTGGCCAGAGAGGGCAAGGCGACGGAAGCGATGGCCCTGCTGACTGGCAGGTCGTCTACAGTTCGCGACGCCCTAGAAAAGGACGTCAGGACGATAGTGGAGGTCAATGTGGCGGGGGCTGCACGCGAGGGGGAGGCAGCGAGCAACGCGTACTCGCGGACAATTGCTCTCGCGATCGGGTTGATCATCGCGGCTGCGATAGTGGCGCTCGGTGTGGCGCTGTTCATTGCGCGCGGTCTGGCGAGACAGCTCGGCGGCGAGCCTCGGAATGCAGCGAGTCTCGCCGGCGAGATTGCGGGCGGCAACCTGCGCATCGGGGTTCCCTTGAAGGTGGGGGACCGCTCCAGCCTGATGTTCTCGCTGGGAACCATGAAGGACCAGCTGACTGTCATCGTGCAGGGCATCAAGACGTCCAGCGAGTCGATCTCTGTTGCTGCGGGCGAGATTGCGCAGGGCAACACCGATCTGTCGCAGCGCACGGAAGAACAGGCGGCATCCCTCGAGGAAACCGCATCGAGCATGCAGGAATTGACCGCCACGGTCCGCCAGAACGCCGACAATGCGAAGCAGGCGACCGTGCTCGCCACCACCGCATCGGCAATCGCGCAACGTGGCGGTGAGGTGGTCGGGCGCGTGGTCGAAACCATGCACGGTATCTCGGACAGCTCCAGCAAGATCACCGAGATTATCGGCGTGATCGAGGGTATTGCCTTTCAGACCAACATCCTCGCGCTTAACGCCGCCGTCGAGGCAGCTCGCGCTGGCGAACAGGGGCGCGGATTTGCAGTAGTGGCAGGTGAAGTTCGCACGCTTGCCCAGCGCAGCGCTACGGCGGCGAAGGAGATCAAGGAGCTGATTGGCGAATCGGTCACGCGGGTCGAAGCAGGCTCACGGCTCGTTGAAGAGGCGGGTGGCACAATACGCGAAATTGTTCAGTCGGTGAAACGTGTGACCGACATCATGGGTGAAATCTCGTCGGCATCCGAAGAACAGAGCACTGGCATCGAGCAGGTCAACCAGGCTGTCACGCAGATGGATGAGGTCACCCAGCAGAATGCCGCCCTGGTCGAAGAAGCGTCAGCCGCGGCTCAGTCGATGGCTCAGCAGGCGCAGGTACTCCGCGAAGCAGTCGCAGTGTTCCAGGTTGGCGGCACCGGATCAGCCGGCGAATGGTCCGCCATGACAGCAGGTCGGGCGGCCGCGAGAGCGACGGCGGGGACGCCTGCAAAACCGCTGCAGGCGCCTCGCGTGCACGGCACCGCGACGGAACCGGCCGCAACCCGCTCAGCTCACGCCGGAGCGGAGCACGAATGGCAAACGTTCTGATTGTTCGCCGGGGAAAATAGAGTTGGCGAGTCAGGCGGCGGGTGAGGGGCATGTGGTCAGGACGCCTCGCTCGCTCGGCGGGACCCGATCCCGGCCGGCTGCGACCAATTGGGGTATTCGTCCGTTTAGTTTTGTACTACAGCCGTGTGCGACTCCTGTCGCCGTCCGGCGAACGCAACGGCGGGAAATCGGCGTTCAGCGCTGTACGCGCATCGCGAAGGATCGCACTGGAACACGCTATGGGGTCTCTGGTTCCAGCACGACACTGATATTGACGGTGTTTTGGAGGTTCCCGCGGAGCGGCGTTCGGCACTGATGCTGGATCGTGGCGCATACTGACGAATTGCAGGTATGCCCATTGCTGCCTGGCCAGGATGGCAGCCGGTTCTGGCGGTATCGGGCATTTCCCCGTCGGAACCGATTTGACAGGCCAGGCGCCTGGGGCGCCTGGCCTCTTTTGTCCGGCGTCGCCTCGGTCCCGCAGCGTTCCTGGAACCGCGCTCATCGTCTGTCGAGATTTCGATCAGCCGTTTGGCCGTGAAATCGCACCGATCGTCACGCGCTAACATCTGTCACAAGTCATCTCTGAATCCTGACGCCGGTATAACGCAAAAGCGCATTGCTGGTGGCTGTGCCGGCCTTTCGTGGGCTGTGACGGCAGGGCGCCGAGCAAGTTCGATTGCCATACGGCAGTCAGCAGGATCGCTTGTCAGGCTCACCGTCCAGGTCCTGCGTACAGCATCCGCTCAGTCGACGCTATCGGCTTCCAGTTTTCCCACACGCCTGTATCCGGAGAGCCGGTTGTACAGCGTCTTCAGGCTGATGCAGAGAATCTCGGCGGCGCGCGTCTTCACGCCGCTGCACTGCTCGAGCGTGGCGAGAATCAGCTGACGGTCGGCTTCCGCCAGCGACGTGCCGAACGGAATCGTGATCGCCGTGCCCGCCGTCGGCTTCGACAGCGAGATCTGCAGCGGCACGGTCGCCGTGCTGTCCGAATCGGCGCTCGACATGATGTGCGCGCGCTGCACGTAATTCTTCAGCTCGCGCACGTTGCCCGGCCACGGATACGACATCAGCATCTCGCGCACGGCGGGCGGGAAATGCTTCTTCGTGCCGTGCTGCTCGTTGAGGTCGTCGAGGAACGATTGCGCGAGCAGTTCGACGTCCTTGCCGCGCTCGCGCAGCGGCGGCCGGCTGATCGGAAACACGTTGAGCCGGTGATACAGGTCGAGCCGCAGCTTGCCTTCCAGCACCGCCTGCTCGGGATCACGGTTGGTCGCGGCGATCAGGCGCACATCCGTTTCGATTTCCTTCGTCGTGCCGACGCGCATGAACATGCCCGTCTCCAGCACGCGCAGCAGCTTCACCTGCAATTCGATCGGCATTTCGGTGATTTCGTCGAGGAACAGCGTGCCGCCGTTCGCGCGTTCGAAATAGCCCTTGTGCTGCCGGTCTGCGCCCGTGAACGCGCCGCGCTCGTGGCCGAACATCTCCGATTCGATCAGGTTCGGCGAGATCGCGCCGCAATTCACCGCGAGAAACGCATGCTTGCGGCGCAGGCTCAGCTGATGCAGCGTCTGCGCGGCCACTTCCTTGCCCGTGCCCGATTCGCCGACGAGCATCACGGAGGCCGCCGTCGGCGCGACGCGGCTGATCTGGTCGTACACCTGCTGCATGACAGGCGAATTGCCGAGCATCAGGCCGAAGCGGCCCATGCGGCGCAGCTCGCCGCGCAGCGTGCCGCGATCTCGGCCTTCAGATCGCCGGCGCGCGGCAGGCGGTTCAGGATCGACTTTACGCGCTGCATGTTGATCGGCTTCACCAGGTAGTCGGCGGCGCCCATCTTCAGCGCGCTCACGGCCGATTCGACCGTCGCGTGACCCGTGATCATGACGAACTCGACGCCCGAGCGCGGACCGAGTTCCTCGAACAGATCGACGCCCGTGCCATCGGGCAGCTTCAGATCGGTGAACACGACATCGGGCATCTGCCGCACGAGTTGCATGCGCGTCTCGCGCAGATCACCCGCCGTGGCCGTCGTCAGCCCGTCTTCCGCGATGATCGCCGCAAGCGCATCGCGGGTATCTCGTCATCGACTACAAGTGCGTGGGCCATCGGGACAAAAAAATCAGCAGTGACGTGTGTTTGCAGGACAATGCCGCAGAGTCGCGTCCGCGGCTTTCGCCTTGCCGGTTGTCGCGGCAAACGAAGCGTCTGTGGCAACGGCGGCGGCATCCTGCGTGTGCCCGCCGGGCACCAAGCTTCTGGCTGGTTGTTTCGCGGCTTTGGCGGACACGGGGTCAGGGAGTGCAGTGCGTCGTCTGCCGGTAACCAGCTGCGTACGGTGGTGAGCCCCCCGCAGGATTGCATTTCAACGCAGCCACCGTGCGCCCGTACGATCTCGCGCACGATGTACAGTCCCAGCCCGACGCCTTTGCCGACCCGGCCGGCCGACGTAGTCTGCGCAGTGCGACGCAGCGGATCGAAGACGGTGGCCGGTACATCGGGCGCGGATCGTCGGTCGCGCTCACATGAGCCTCCGTCCGGTTCATGAGCCCGGCGGGCCCGCATCGGACAGGTCGCGCGCGACGCTCAGCTCCCCGCGATGCGCCGCACCGTTTTCGCGATCCACGCAAGCAGCCCGTTGCGCACAACGACCCGCGCGATCGTGCGAGGACCAATTACCAGTGATCCGACAAGTACCGCTGCGAGCAGCGTGACGTTCGGCGCGGTCGATACCAGATCTTTTATGCGCATCAGCAACGAAGGCCTGCTGCGAATCTCATGCACGAGTGCCGTTTTGCGTGCATCCAGCAGATTCGAGCGCGATACGGCCATCCGTTCCAGCACGACGGATTCGGCCTCCGCGAGCGCCGCCAGCCGCGAAGTCATTTCAATGCCTCCCTGATCGTTTGCAGGTCCCGGCGGATTTCGTCCTCCAATACGCGGAAAGAGCGTGCCGGCTTTTGTGCCTGAACGGCGATGAAGGAAATCACGCATAGCAACAGCCACATCCCCGCGATCGCCCACGACACATGCAGAAAGTACGGCGTGTTCAATGCCGTCGCGATGATCGCGATGCAGAAGAACGATAGCGCGAACAGTCCCGCGACCGCGAGCGCGACGAGCGCAATCAGTTCGCGCACGAGCTGGGCGCGGGCCTGCGCCAGTTCAATCGGGATGAGTTCCCCGTAGTCCGCCATCCGGTGCGTGCAGAACCGGCTCACGGCGGCCCACTGGTTCACTTTGGATCGAATCGACATCGTAGCGCCCCCATGCACAGCCTGCGGCTTCAAGCGTCACGCACGTGCGGGTTCATACGTCGCGGTTAGATGCCCATAGCGCGCCAAGTACGAAGCCGATCGCAGCCGCCGCGGCCAGCACCGCAAGCGGGCTGGACGACATTGCATCGCGCGCGAGGTCGCTCGTATCCGCGCAGATCTGCTGCGCCTTGCCGCGCAACTCGCCCGCCTTGCCTTTAAGCTGCATCCCAACGTCGCCTGCGAGTGAGCTAATCGTTTCCTCCAAGTTTCCCGCAGTTTCGCCCAGCATGCCTTCCGTTCTGGTCGTCTCCATTTGTCACTCCCTGGTTGGTCCGGCTAGCGGTACGCCGTCAACAATGGCCACGCTGAATGCGCGTGCAACGCCAGCAACGTTGACCGAGCCCGCATCGACGCGCCGGACTGTGACGGCTGCTCAGCAAGCATCGGACCCGACGACTTCCATTGCGTCACCGGCGCATTCTTTTGTATGCGTCGGGCAGATCGACGGCCAGCCCTGTCAAAAACCGGGAAGGTGCCGAGGTATTGCCAGCAGCCAGGTCACCGCTTTCTTCGCTACTGCACTGGGCCGGCCGATTTGCAACTTCTTGCCGGGCTGGCGGACGTCGTCCAACGCTTTATCGGCGGGGTGCGCCATCAGCTCCTTTTTGCGCTGATGCGTCAACCGGTTGCTGGGAGCGTATTGAACCATGGTTGCGCACCTTGTGGCGCGTGTCACCGACGAAGGTTCGGCCTGTGGCGGTCTACCGCCATTCAGCGTTCAGGAGATCCGCCGGCTACTGTGTCGACGGAGACGGCGAACGCTCCACTCCAATGAGCATGTGATGGCATGGTCAATGTGGCGGCGCGACATCAGTGCCGCGTCCAGCAATCCCTACAGCGACGACGCGATGGCGTGCCTCGGGCATACTTCCCCTGAAATTTCGCCTTCCAGCAGGTCGCATATAAACTCGACCCAAAGAGTTCGAATACATCGAAGTGTTCTATAACCGCAATCGTCGTCATTCTTCTTCAAGGTAGGGACAGTCAGTCGCGCATATCGGGCGCTCGATAGCTACACCAGCGCGCGGTTGCGTCGGTGGTTACGTACCAAGCACAAAGTAAGACGTCGCAGGGGCGGGAGCTATCCACCCTCGCACCTCTACGGGTACTTTGGTCTCGTTCGTCTACAGGGGCCTTGGCAGTGACTAGCCGTGTACGAAGGCGTGATGTCTTGTCCGAGAGCCGGATGCGATATGTGGTGCCGGCTCAAATGTGGTCTTGCGGGGACGGGACGAGGTTCGTCATCGTTGTATGCCGATTGAAGGCCACATAAATTATCGCCGGCGTAGCGTGGGAGATCCGAAGGTTTACTCGGAGATCCGATCATGTTCGGTACGTTGTTTCATTACCCTCGTGTACTGGCTCGTCATCGCAATGGTCCATCGGCCGATGATCGAGAACGCTATCTCGCACACTGCGCACAGGGTGGTGCGGCCCATTCAACACTGTTGGGCCTTGCCCCTGAACTCCTGGCAATCTCGCGGCGTATCACGCTCGACGATGGACGGTTGATTACGTCTGCGGAGGTTGAGATGGCAGCCGGCCGCTGGGTTCGTTACCAGCGACGGCATCAGCGAATCCTGAAGGGAAGGCTCAGTAGGGAACGGTTTATCCAGACCGCCACAGTCTGGCTTCGCTTCCTGAATCGACTACAGGAGCAACAATCGGACACGCCACCTTTTGCCGATCTGGTTCAACAGTTTGACAGCTACCTGCGCGAGGAGCGCGGTCTGTCGTCACACACGATCCACAATCGATGCTGGCACGTTCAGGCATTTTTGTGCTGGCTCAGCGAACAAGGAAGCAGCATCGGCGACATGCGGCTCGAACAGGTCGACGCCTTTTTTGCACTGAGACGAATGCAGGGCTGGTCCCGGGTATCGATGGCCAGCCTTGCGGGCGCGCTGCGAAGTTTCCTCCGCTACGCCGGTGAGCAAACCTGGTGCTCGAAGACACTCGCCGCCGGTATCGAGGGACCGCGTCTGTTCAGCCACGAGACGCTTCCAGTCGGTCCGAAGTGGGAAGACGTGCAGCGACTCATTCGCAGCGCCGACACAGACAGTCCCCATGATATCCGGGACCGCGCCATCCTGTTGCTCCTGGCGGTCTACGGACTGAGAAGGGGGGAAGTCGTTGCCCTGACCCTTGACGATGTGGACTGGGAACATGACATCCTTCACGTCAGCCATCCCAAGCAGCGGAGCAAGCAGGACTACCCGCTTGCAGCCGAGGTAGGTGAAGCAATTCTGCGGTATCTGGAACTGGTGCGACCTCATATTGTCTCGCGCTCGTTGTTTCTCACCATACGGGCCCCGTTCCGTCCGCTCGCGCCTACTAGTCTGCACTACCTGGTCAACCGACGATTGCGGGTTCTGAATATCAATTGCCGTCGTAGTGGACCGCATTCACTTCGACACGCGTGCGCGACCCGCCTCGTGGCCGAAGGGCTCTCACTCAAGGAAATCGGTGACCACCTGGGTCATCGCAGCGCCTATGCAACGCGCACCTATGCCAAGGTCGATCTGCCTGGCCTGAGGCAGGTTGCAAACTTTGCCCTGGGAGACCTGCTATGAAACTGACTGAGGCGGTCGCCGCGTACGTGGCCTACAAACAGTCACTGGGGATGCGCTTTGCCACTGAGGCGCGTACCTTGAAGTCCTTTTATCGAACGCTCGGCGACATCGATATGTGCGAGGTCGACGCAGATCGTGTCTATACGTTCCTTGCCGGCAAGGGTCCCCTCACGGCTTTCTGGCATCGCAAGCTCAGTGCGCTGCGCGGCTTCTACCGCTTTGCCATTGCTCGCAGTTACACCAACAGTTCGCCATTACCATTAACGGTACCAAGGGAACCCCGAACCTTCGTGCCGTACATCTATTCGCGAGAAGAGATGAAGCGTCTACTGGCGGCGACGGCGGATCGTGAGCGCTGCAATCTGTCATCGCTAACCTGCCGGACGCTCCTACTACTGCTCTATGGTACCGGGCTTCGCATCGGCGAGGCTGTCGGTCTGAATATGGCGGATGTGGATCTGGACTCTGGAATCCTTTGCATCCGTGAAACCAAGTTCTACAGGACACGGCTGGTGCCGACCGGATCAGATCTGACATCGGTGCTGGTTCAGTATGCCGCCGAACGCAACAAATGGCCGCCGCTCAACCCCGACGCTGCCTTCCTGCTGACCAAACGCGGACAGCGCCTGTCCAGAGCCGGCGCCGAGTATGCCTTCAAACAATTGCGTGAACGCGCACAGGTACGTCGTAACGATGGCGCGCGGTATCAACCACGACTTCATGACCTTCGGCATACCTATACGGTTACCCGGCTGGTCTCCTGGTATCGCGAAGGCGCCGATGTGCAACGCCTGCTACCTCAGCTGGCAACCTATCTTGGTCACGTGCATATTGGTGCCACCCAGCACTACCTGACCATGACGCCAGAGCTGCTGCGGGAGGCGAGCTTACGTTTCGAGCGCTACGCCCGGGGAGGCGACGATCATGCGTGACACAACCCTTCTTGGACCTTGGGTCCGGCGCTTCCTGCTCGAGCACCTGATCGACGAGCGGAACCTCGCTCGCAACACCCAGCAGAGCTACCGTGACACCCTGTGCCAACTGATCCCTTTCGTTTCAACTCGAGCCCACAAACCGGTTGACCGGCTGGCAATGACAGATGTATCGGCCGAGATCGTCCGGGACTTCCTCTCAGACATCGAAGTCTGTCGCGGATGCAGCGTCGCGACGCGGAATCAGCGCCTGGCGGCTATCCATGCCTTAGCCCGATTCGTCGGCGAGCACAGCCCGGAACATGTTCAATGGTGCGCCCAGCTGCGCTGCATCCCCTACAAGAAGACTACAAGACAGGTGGTACCCTATCTCGACAAACCTGAAATGGATGCGCTCCTCGCTTGTCCAGATCGACGTACGTCTCAAGGTCGCCGTGACTACGCCCTGTTGCTGTTTCTCTACAATGCCGGCGCTCGGGCGGACGAGGTGGCCCACCTGACCATCGGCAACGTCGATGCGATCTCCAGCAGCGTGAGCGTTCTAGGCAAGGGACGGAAACCGCGCCGGTGTCCGTTGTGGCCCGATACCGTACAAGAGTTGTGCAACCTCGCTGGCCAACGTCCACCGCAGGAACGGGTATTCCTCAATCGCTGTGGACAACCACTGACGCGTTTCGGCATTCACGCGGTCGTAGAGCGTTACGCTGTCAAGGCGCGATCCAAGATGCCCTCGCTTGCATCCAAACGCGTCAGCCCGCACAGCATTAGACATTCAACTGCGACCCACTTGCTTCGATCCGGTGTCGATATCAACACCGTACGGGCGTGGCTTGGTCATGTTTCCATCGACACGACCAACGTTTACGCCGAAATTGATTTGGAAACGAAGGCTAACGCCCTGGCACGGCTTACTATCCCCAGCGATCGAATGGCGAACAGGCGGTGGGCCAATGATCCCGCGCTGATGGCGTTTCTCAGGTCCTTGCAGCAGGCTTTTTATGTGGCGTTCAGCCGGCCGGATCCTGTGAGGATCGCGGCTCGGGCGCCGCAAGGCCACATTTGAGCCGGCACCACATATCGCATCAAATGAGTTCGATCACATTTGATGCGGGAGATCTGCCTGTCCGGTTCGATGAGCGGGTTGTGGAAACGGGGTTAAGGCAAGGATACTCGGGCGCCGCCAAACGAAAGGGGCGGCAACAGACAAACCGAACCTAATGCTACCGCGCCACAACTCGACTCTACCGGTTGTACCTGCTGAGCAATGACTCCGCAAAGCGGTCACTGGCCTAGGGGACTGTTTTCGAGCGGCGGCTTAGGTGCAGGCGGCTGAATGCGAGCCTGTCAGATTTTTAGTGTGCCGAGGTCATGAGACGATAACGGAAATAACGTCCTATGACCGAAGCAACAGTGACCAAGAAGAGCAAGAACCCGAAGGCGCCGAAGCTGTTCCCCGATGAG
>NZ_JBFRCH010000056.1:0-28626 GCF_040965635.1 Paraburkholderia phymatum | reverse complement strand
CCGCACCGGCCGGCCGACGAGCCGTTCTGAAACGACAACGGGGGCATCATCGCCCCCGTTTTACTTGATTCCTTCAACATCATTTATCTTGATCATTGCCCCATCGATTTACGTGCTCACGCTCACTACCGAGGGCGAAAAGCTTAATCCCGGAATGTGACAGCATGAGGACGGCGTTAAATACCGACATCGCCTCATCTATAATCACTGCCAGAATCAACGTCGCATGGAGTCCTACTATATGAGTCAAGCCCGCGGGCGATATGCGGGATCCCGGCGCAACGGCGAGCGTCAACCTCACCACGAGAAAAAGCCTCCGCCCCAACGGCCGGGACCTCCGTATGTGAAGGTGCCTCCCCGAGACTCCGCCCAGACTGCCTCCATCTTCAAAACACGATCGTTTCAGTTTCTGGTCGACGCGGTAGGCGCAGAGAATATCGCCATCGCACTCGAATCGAACATGGCGCGCGTGGCCGAACTGATGAAAGGCGAGCGGTTCACGCCCGAGACCGCCTTTCACATGGAAACCACGCTTGGATTACCGCATGGCTTTTTTGACCAACCCAATCCTGCGCTCGCGGACGAGATTATCGCCCGTCTGAAGTCACCGCTCGACTTCGTCCAGATCGACGAAGGAATCGACGCAGAGCCCGAAGCACTTGAGCCGGCTCCTGCCAGGACCGTCGACCAGCAACCAGTTCCTGAAGATAGTTTGTCCGAGGAAGCGCAAATGCCAAAGAAAGTAGCTGGCGGTTCGCCGAGAGCCGTCAAGAATCGTCGAAGCGACATGCCTGAGCAGCCTAAAGCTCGTGCGCCGCACAACGCTGCGCGTTCGAAAGACAAGCCGTCTCCCAAGACGCCGCAACAGCAACCGCTGGCATTGAGCGACAGCGCCGAGGTGGAGAACATCCGACGCGCGAACCTCCACCTTCTCACCCGTCGCAACGGATCGAAAGTCAGACTCGGTGTGGTCATGGAGATGAGTGGATTCAACATCGCCGATCGGCTACATGGCAAGAAGCGCATGGACAATGTGGAAACAAACCGGTTCACGGAGCGACTCGGATTGCCAGTTGGCTGGTTAGACAGTCCGCGCACGGAAGCCGACATTCCAGAGTCGGTGTCGCGTATGCTTGCGCCTGCTCCACGCGGTCGCGCATCCGTTCAACAACAGGAGTCGCCTGCGCCAGCAACGAACGATGGCGTACAGGGGAAACTCGTCGACGGGAAGGTGCGCACGAGGCGACGTGCGACCGCTCTGGATGCTTCGGGAAGCCCCGCACCTGTTTCGGCGGACGCTGGGGAAGACAGGGAGACGATCGTCGTCAGCCCGCGAGCGGATGTCAATGATTCCCCCGACGACCTTGCCAGCCGTTCATTCAATGAAAAGGATGAAGCGGTCCCGGCAGTCACATCTGCACCTTCCGGGTCGATGCCTGAGTCGTTGCCCGTCTCCGCGCACCCGCAGCAAAGTCCGGCTCCACTCCCCTTCGCTACCGTGACCAGCCTGGACAATCTTCACGGTATTGCACCGATAGCGGAAGCGTTGATCAAGACGCTGGCGGGTAAGGCACGCACGGGTCGACTGGACGAATTGAAAGCCCTGGAACTTCTACAGCAGGCGGTCCTGTTGTAAGTCGATGGTGGCGTCGATCGAGCGATCCGTCGTGAGCGCCAGGCCGTCTGGATTTGCGCCGGAATGCATGAGGCCCCAGTGAGACGGGAAACGGTTATCACCGTGACTCACGAATTTGCACGACCATCATGCGATGCAGCCGCGGACGCCCGGAACGACTCCTTCTTCCGACGGGACGTTAGAGCCGTCCGCGTGCATCGGGCGCAAGCGGCTCGACGTTTGCCTGTTATCTTGTGCATCCGACATGCCGATCCCGTCGACAGTCGTCGCGTCCCACGAGGTGATTCAGGTGTCTACACCTGCAACGTCTTGACTAGGTTGCGCTGCACGTCGTGCGACAAGCCTAACGAGAGCAGGCTGGAGAAGTTCTCCTGATAAACGTTTTTCAGAAGCTCATCCATCTCAACGGAAAGGTAAAGCAACCAGTCGCGCTTCTCGGATGTGTCGAAGATCACGCGGCTCCCATCGGGAACCCACAGCCTGCCAGCGGCGATCGGGTCGCGATAGAGGGCGTCGAGGTGACGCTGCGTCTCCGAGAGAATCGCAAGGTCGCTATACTGGCCTAGGCGCAATGCACTCATGTCCGCGTGATACATGATGGCAGCCATGTCATAGCTGGAGAGTTGAATGTCGCGGGTGGAGTCCGCCTTGACACTCTTGCAAAGGCGAATTGCCTTGCGAAGGCCGCCGTTGATGCTATCGCATCGGCTGCCTACGCGCTGGATGTGAAGGAATGGCAAGTTGTCGATCGTCTCGCCAGTCTTCTTGTTGTAGATCGTCACCGCCCGATCGGCCTGCCGGCCACTCGCCTGAAATTCCTTGGTGTCGTACCAGTGAGCGGGCACCACGTCGACGGATCGCTGAAGCGATCCACCCGAGACCTTTACCGCCTTAGCGCCAGTTTTGTCGACCTTGGCTGCTGGAAACGCGTCATCGAGATCAACCTCAACCTGCTGCCGAAGGCTGCTCAGGACACCACCCGACGTTCTGTGAGAAGGGCTCGTGTATCCGCCCTGCAAAGCCTGCACGCCAGCTGTGTTATAAGTATAGAAGTCCTTTGTGATGGCCAGCACATCGACGTCGCTGACCCGCTTGATGTGGACATCTAAAGGCACTGATCCCTGCAACTTGAATTCGGCATTGATGCCCGCTAAGGTCAGCCGGTCTCGCAACTGGCTGGCCACCCGCTCGCCGGTCCGTTCGCTGACCTCAGTGTACTTCTTCCCGACGGCCTGCATAGCACCAATGGCGTATCGAGTCCAGCGTTGGTTTGAGGTGCCGCGCTTCTCCCACTCCTCGATTTCCGCGGCATCCATGGCAAAGTGTCCGCCTGAGGCTGAGTCAGCCTTGAGGAAAGCGCCCGCAGAGGGCTCACCCTTACGGCGTGCCCGTAGTTGTGAGAGGCGAGCGTCGATATCGGAAGCCATTAGTTCCTCTTCGTCCAGTTCATCGTGCCGAAGGTCATCCGGCCACGGCCATTGAAGTAATCGCCACTCGCCGACTTCAGGTCCTTCGCGATGGTCATGACGGCGCAGCCGGTGTGCGACGCTAGGTTGAGTGCGCCGGCCTTAGGGTCGTTTCTGTAGTGATAGAGCAGCACGAATCCGTCAACACTGTCATGGGCAAGTGCCGCGGAGATGCTGCTGGATCCCGACGTCTCGGTGGTGAGGCGAATGCGCAGCTTGTCCCAAGACTGGACGATAGTAACTTCGGCCTGCCATTCATACTTGGCGGAACCGTTGCTGTCGAGCGTCTCGCCGGTGCAGCCCCACGTACCGGAGATGTCGGGGACCTTCAGTGCCAAGCCGATACCCGGCCACTTCCACGCCCACTTGTTCAACACCCAGTAGAGGAAGCCGAAAATTGCACCGGCGCCGAGCAACGACATCAAAGTAGGCGGTGCGTTGACGTTCCACCCGAACCTTTTTGCTAGGTCAACCACGGTCAGGAGCGTGAACACCAGTCCTCCCGAGATAGCACTCGCTGCCAAGCTCAAGAGTCGGCCGACGTTTGCCCGATTGACTCCCCCCATCACCGAGTATTCGTGTTCTTGCGGAGCGACCATTAGTCTAAACTTTACGATGGCACTGTTATTGAAGGTCAAAGCAATTCCCGACAAGACACCCGTCGGGCCGATCGACTTCATTCACTGCGGAATATGTTTCGCCGCGTCAGCAAATCGACGCGGCGATTACAGATCATGCCGACCGCAGACGAGAGCGCCGGGTAATCAGCCGATGCAACCCCATACGCCGTTCAGTTAGAAGCGCCGCCATAACGGACGGCGTTGCAAGTCGGCCGTTGGCTACGGCTTGCGCCACTTATCGGGGCCACCTTTGTCTGTGTGCCGCACGCGCTCGACGAGCGGAGGGTTACCGTCGTTCAGCTGCCTTGCCCGCTCGATCGCTTCTCGCTGAGTGGGCAACACATCACTGGCCCGTTGTGAATTTGGGCGGCGCACCGCATAGTCGCCCTCCGGGCGACGCTCAGCAAAGATCTTTTTTGACATGTCAGGTTCCAAGTCAAGTCATCAGATCAGAGGAGCTCCGAAGAAAGCCTCCTCTGAGTCCTACGCTGGTTTAACGTCGTTACTTCGCTTTGGGGTTGCGAAGTACGATGCGGAAGGGTTGGCCATTCGGTCGACGAATTACTCGACCCTTGACCGTGATGGTCATCCGGTAGATGACCTGTTCTTCGCTGTCGTTCGTAGCCACTTTTGGCTCCTATTTCAGCGATCTCAGCATGGAACTTGATGTTGACAAGCCTGCCTGACAAGGCATACTATATCTGCTCTCACACAGAGCAACAGCAAGACGCTTCACTCATGAGATCGTTGAGTGTCGCGTTTTCGAAAGTTTTCCTCGAGGCCTCCAGCGCGCCAACGCTTGAGGCCTTTTTATTCGTCGCGAAAATTCAGCGTCAGCTGCTTGCTCGATGTGATGCCCATCCGCGACATCAGGTATTCCGCGAACTCATCGGCCTGCCATTCGGCGTCCTCTCCTTGAGACGGCTTTGCACTTTTTTCGTTGTGCAGGACAGCCTTATGCGCCAATACTAAGTGCCCGATCTCGTGACAAATCGTACTGATCGCTGTCTCGTCCCCGTTGCATGCTTTGACATATGTGCTCTCGGGGACGAGGATCGTGAACGTTTCCGGTGAACAGATCGCATCGGTGAACAACAACCACTCGCTATCCTCGATCGGGTCGATGCAGATCGAACGCGTCGACAACGACTCGAAGAACTGCGCGATATTCAAGCGCGTCTTCCTGTTCACGCGGAACATCCGGCAGAACGTCGCCGCGCTGTGAACGATTTCGCCGGCGGTTCGGTGTACCACTCGATTTCCTCGCATCGCATACGGTGGTTTGTCTGCGTCCGACATGATTACTCTTTTTTTCGTTTGTTGATCTTCTCGAGCAACTGAGCAATCTGCTTCAGCTCCTCGGCCGTAAAACTCGACTTCGCGAAACCTGCCACCAGCATCTGTTGTTGCAGCGGCAGACCATCGACCGGAACCGCCTCGTTGGACACGGCGGCCAGCTGGCCAAGGTCTGCAATCGGATGCCCTTTCTCTTCGAAAAACTTGCCGATCTTACCCACCCATTGGGCGCTGATTTTTTTGCGTCCCGTTTCCATGGCGCTTAGGAACGACGCCGTGGTATCCAACTCTGCAGCCATCGACAACAGCGTTTGCCCAATATCGACCCGCGCTTTCCGCACGGCCTTGCCGAATGCGGTGAGTGCCATCTCATGCTCCCGTTTGTATAACAAAGTACTTCGACGGGAGTGTAGCAGGAGCCGACCTGACTGCGCAACCAGAATCAAAAAATAAATACACCGATTTGGTTGAAAAATTTCTCGTCGACGTTGGTTTGGCGGATGACTTATTGTGCCAGATCCCTTAAGCTTGAGCGCTGCTTATCCACAGATGGTGCCAAATATGGCACTCGATCATGACGCCGGAACAACAACTCGAATTCTTGCAGTCTGCGACCGAGCGGGACATCGCCAAGTACCTAGCCATGCGTGTGCGCGGGGAGCGAGTCCGAAACGGATTCTCTCAATCGGCGTTCGCCGAAAAAGCGGGCATTCCCTTGAGAACGTACAAGCGATTTGAGCTAAGCGGCGCGGGTAGCATCGAAACCCTTGCACGGATTTTGATGGCCTTGGGACATGCACGTGGCTTCTACACGCTCTTCCCTCACCCCAAGCCGGTTGCCCAGTTAACCCTCGCGGATCGCATTGAGGCTATAAGTGCGACGATCAAGAGATCGAGTGAAGTCGAAGACGCATAACTGTTGAGGCCGGGGTGCGAGCCTACTCGGCGCAGCGGTAGCTGAGCCAAGCGCGGAGATGCGAGTCTTGCGCCAGTGGTGTCGGCCGAGGTACGGTTAGCCACTACACCATCGGCAGGACCGCCCGGGCTTCGAAGGCGCATACTCAAGGCGGCGCCTAAGGAACGGATTTGTCGGGTCCGGGCATTCAATTCTCGCGGAAGCAGTCGTGCGCAGGAGCATCGCTCAACGCGAGTTCGATCGGCTCGTTTTGTCGAGCGCCTGTCGCAGTCTGCCGACGTAGCCGCGCGAACAGCCCATGGTAGCCCACGTGGCTGCCATCGACGCGCTGCTGGGTCGAGTGACGGATTCAGGGCCGTGAGTACACGTGTTGACGGTGGTAAGACGCGTCACTCACGACCGCCGAGGTTCGAACAGCCGGAGAGCTTTGCGGAGCCGACTGACCAAAGCCAATACCCGAACGTCAGCAAAGGCCGACGATGGCCCGTCAACGGTTTGCACTACTATAGATTGACTTCCGACCCGTTCAATGCTTCCCATAGGTGGCGACATACTGCGCCAGATCAGCCCACTGTGGCGACGTCAAAAGGGGTGGGTGATCTCGAGCGACCTGCAGTGCTACCGCGTGAAACCCCTCGTTTGATTCGGACTGTCCTGCCTTAAAAACCCATTGAATGATGCATTGAACGTCGCGCTGGTAGCGCCGGCGAGGACGGGCGGAACTTCAGCGACTGCCGCAACATTCATCACATCACGGCTGTCGGCAAAGATATCGAGCTGCTGCATGGTCGGCTGCATCGTCATCGCCCTCAGAAAAGCTGCCCTTCAAGAGCGGCCAGATTAGCCCACTTCACGACGCTGCGGAAGGTGCGGCCGTCCTCGTCGACCGACTCGATGATCACGCGCTGGCCGCTCGCTTCGGCGATCACGCGCACGGTCCGCTCGCCATAGCGCATCAGCGCGCCGATCGGCGGACAGGCCGGAGCCTTGGGTCGCCTGCGCGGGCGGGGGCTACCTGTCATCGCTCTTGCCCCGCTTGCGGCGCACCGCCGTCTTGCTGGCGGGCGCGGACGCGGCGCGCGCTGCACGCGCGGGCCGGGTCGCCGCCGGACGCACCGCGGTAGTCCCGGCAGGGGCGCCCCTGGCACGGGCCGGCCGGGCCGGGCGGGTCTCGCGGACGTCCGGCTCGCGCAGGGCGGCCAGCTGTTGCTGCAGCGTTGCGTTCGTCGCCTGCACGGCCTCCAGGCGCCCCTGCAGCACGCCCGCCTGATGACGGGCGTCACCGAGCTGTGCCTGCAGCGCCTCGATGGCGCGGCGATGGTCCGCGTCCCGTTTTTCCGCGCGCTTCGTCGTCTCGTCGACTTCCTTCTGCAGCTTTGCGGCCGCGCCGCGCTCGCGGTCGATCTCGAGCAGCGCGCGCTTTTCCGTGGCGCGCAGGCGCTCACCGGACTGCGCCGCCGTCTCGCGCAGCTTCTCCAGATCGCGCGAGAAGCCGTCGCGCACCTTCTCCAGTTCGCGGTCGCGCGCGAGCGCCTCGCTTTTCAGGCGCGTGATCTCCGCCTCCAGCGCCTGCCGCGCCGCGTGCCCTTCGGCCTGCGCCTTTTCGAGTTCGCGGACCTCGACCTGCGCGGCCAGCAGCGCCGCGGTGCGCTGCTCGAGCGCCGTTTCGGTGCGGCCCAGTTCGTCGCGCGCCGCGGCGACGCGCTGCTCCGCCGCCGTGCGCTCGCCCTCCACGTCCGCGCGCAGCGCGTCGAGTTCCGCCTGCGCCGAGGCCGTCGCCCGCGTCCACAGCGTCGCGACCAGTTCCCCCGCCGCGGCACCGAGATCGGCCGGCAGGTCCGGGTGCTCGATGCGCACGCGGCTCTTCTCGCGCAGCTCCGCCCAGAACTCGCCGAGCACCGCCGCGGGCGTGCCCATGCTGCCGCGCCTGACGAGCTGGTACAGGCGGTTGGCGGTGGGCGTCTGCCCGAAGCGGAAGAACAGCAGCGCGCACACCTCGCGGTACAGCTCGCGGGTTTTCGGGAAAGCGGCCTTCAGGCGGTCGATCTCGGCCGCGAGGCGGACTTCGTCGGAAAGAACGTCGGTCATCGGACGGGAAACTGGGAATTGGTGGCTAATAATACAACGTAAAACGATTAATAATTGACGCTATTTTCCTGCTATATGACATTACGCCCATAATGTCGAAATAATGAAGTGAATCGTCGGTTCTGGCCGCGCGACACAGGTCATCCCCCGCCCCATCCCGAAAAAGCTCACCTTCATGTCGAAGCCGCCGTCAAACAGCGTTGTCGCGCTGCACCCCGCCCCGCTCGAAACCCTCGTCATTCCGGCCGCGCTCGACGGCCGCGCGGGCTCGAACCGCGCCCCGGGCGGTGTCGCACAGATCGCCGCCGCCAATGATCTCGATGCGATCCGCGCGTGGCTCGCGCGCTTTGCCGACAGACCGGCCACCTTCGACAGCTACCGCAAGGAGGCGGAACGGCTGCTGCTCTGGTCGCTCGTGCAACTGGGGAAGCCGCTCTCGTCGCTCACGCACGAGGACTGTCTGCGTTACCAGCACTTTCTTGGCGATCCGCAGCCGGCGGCGGTCTGGGTCACCGGCGGGGTCGCCCACGCCGGCTCAGGCCGTGGCCGCAAGCATCCGCGCGGCGATGCACGCTGGCGCCCGTTCTACGGCCCCCTTTCGCCTGCCAGCATTCGCCAGGCAACCGTGATCCTCAACGTGTTGTTCTGGGCTGGTGCAGGCCGGGTATCTGGCGGGCAACCGCTTGCGCTCTCTAGCCAGCACACCCGCAAGGTTGCGCCCCGCATTACGCGATATCTGGAGCCAGGGCTCTGGCAGGAAGTGAAGGACAGCATCGCGGCCATGCCGCAGGACAGCCCGCGCGCTCGCGCGCACTACCACCGCGCGCGATGGCTGTTTACGCTGCTGTATCTGGGCGGTCTGCGCATCGCCGAGGCCGGCGGCAACACGATGGGCCAGTTCTTCGTGCGGCGTGACGTCGGCGGCACGATGCGCTGGTGGCTGGCGGTGCTCGGCAAGGGGGATAAGGAACGACTGGTTCCAGCGACGCGCGAACTGATGACGGAACTGTCCCGCTACCGGCAGTCGCTGGGGATGACCGCCCTGCCCTCACCGCATGAGGCCACGCCGCTCGTGCTGCCGATCGGAAAAACAGCAGGCAGCACGGCAAGCACTCCCACAGGCGCGAAGGCAGGTGACACGTCCCGCCCGCTAACCCGGGCCGCCCTGCACACGATCGTCAAGTCGGTGTTCGCGCAGGCCGCGCAACGGCTGCGCGAACGCGGTGGAGAGGACGCCGCCCGTGCAGCGCTGCTTGAGCAGGCCTCAGCCCACTGGCTGCGGCACAGCGCGGGCTCGCACATGGCCGACCGGCAGGTCGATCTGCGACATGTACGCGATAATTTCGGCCATGCCTCACTGACGACGACCAATATTTACCTGCACGTCGACGATGATCGCCGTCATCGCGACACCGACGAAAAGCATCGCATCGACTGGTAAAGTGAAGGCTGGTGCGTCGTCGCCCGGCCGGAGTGAGGCCACCGCTGCAGCATGGCAGCCCGGTATCAATCATGCGGCAGTCAGTCCCGGCACCTCCCCGAAGACCTGTCAGAACGCGCAACGTCAGACCATGGAAACCGTCGAACTCGAACCGCAGGTCCTCGCGAACCGTCGCGGCGTGGCCTTTTCTGTTGTGCACCGGGGCACCACCGTCGAGTGCGTGATTACACTCGCCGCGCTCGAAGCCTGCTTCTGGCTAGAGTCACGCGCGGACGATGCGCGGATCCTGAAACGGTTCAATGACGGCTATCGCCGCATCCGCGCAATCGCCGAACGAAGGTTGCTGGCACATCCAGCGACGACGCTTGAACTTACCCCGGATGACTTCGCCCTTCCGAAAGAAAGCGTTTGCGCGAACGAAATACGTCCCCGCCTTTCGCCGTTCCCGGCTCCCGTCGCCCTGACGGCGCGTGTGCAAGCGACCGCCCAACTATTGCTGGTTGACCGACCTCTTACGCGGCATTGACCGCGTCCTTGATCGCTTTGCCCGCCGTGAACCTGACGGTTTTGGCGGCGGGGATCGTGATCGTTTCGCCCGTCGACGGATTGCGGCCTGCACGCTCGGCACGCGCTCCCGTGGAAAACGAGCCGAAGCCAACGAGTTGCACCGTCTCGCGACGTAGTCCGACGTCTTCACCTCCTCGAGTCCCGTTTCCGGATGCTGATGAAATTGGTGACGCCAGTTCTTCAATTGTTCTTGCAGCGAGCGTTCCATGATGCACTCCTCTCTGTTTGCCGTGCGTCGCCTACTAATCCACTCGCAGTTTCCAAGCAGTTTGGCGTTCGGTAATCGCCTCGGCGGATTCGCCAACCAGTTGCCGGTAGACGGAGGGTGCCGTCGCCCCCTCGGTGTTGATGACCAGCACGCGCGATGTCGGGCCGAGCCCCGCCGAATGCGCAAGGTCGCGGCTTTTCATCAACGCGGCCAATCCAGCATATCCCGCGGCGCCCGACTCCCCCACCACAAGCAGTGCATCCCGCTCGGAGCCGCGCGCAAGCGAGCGGATCGCCGCGATCGCATCCTCGTCGATCGGATCAGATGGATCACTTGTCTCCGTGAGACATGTTCAGAAAAATGATATTGCGTTCGCACCGCAATGCGATCCTGGGCTTTGGTTCGTCCGTCCGCAAAAATCTTTCACTTTCTCCCGCGGATTTCGAAAAACCATGCACGTCGAACTTGATAGCTTCGACCGGAAGCTGCTCGCGGAAGTGCAGCGCAACGCCAACACCCCTCAGAACGAGTTTGGGCTCGCGCGTCAGTCTGTCTATGGCCGCAGTGAATCGCAGGCTGCGTCGCCTGGCGGAACTCGGCGTCATCGACCGCTACGTCGCGGTGATTGCACAGGAAAATGTCGGCTACGGCCTGACGATGATCGCGATGGTCGAGGTCGAGAGCGAGCAGATCGATCAGCTCGACGCGATGAAGCGCTTCGTTCGCGCAATGCCCGCAGGTGCAGCAGAGCTATTACCTCGCGGGCGAATGGGACTTTGCGTTGGTGTTGACGGTGAAGAACATGGAGCAATACAACGACCTTACGCGCCAACTGTTCTTCTCGAACAACAATGTGAAGCGCTTCAAGACGCTGGTCAGCATGAGCCGAGTCAAGACCGGGCTGGATCTGCCCGTCGACACTCAAGAATAGCGGCGCTGCACGGACGGTTAAGAAGCACGCAGTCACACGTCGTGTAGCACGCCCAGGCCGCCTTTCCTCCTGGGCATGCTACAGGCAGGACTGAACTGCCGAGACGCCCATCGCAAGACCTTCGCGAGAAAGTCCCGCTCGCTCCGATCTGGCACATCGAACAAACAATCCCTTTGTGCAATCTCGAACGGCATGGCGAGCGTCGTCCGATTCGGGAGAATCGCCACGACACCGCCTCTAATCAAATCAACCGTGCGGGCGCATCCACAGGCGAGCGCTATAGACACCTGCACTTTCAAATACCCCGTCGCGGCTCACTAGCGTGACTTTGCAGTGATTCCAACAACTTATCAGCGACGTGGGCGGACCATGCTGCAATCGAAAGACTCGGTGGGGCTCCAGGAGGTTCTGGAAGGGCTGCAGCATCTGTAATATATAGGCCCGGATTGTCAAAAACCTCTCCATTTGCATCGACAACACCATCCAAATTCGACGTACCCAAACAAGCGCCCCCAATGGGCTGAACAGTTACGGGAGCACCAGTAGCGTAGACTTTTGTTTTAGTTGAGGCTTCTATAGCCCTAATTTCATCGTAAATTTCCCGATAAACACCATTGTCATCTTTACTATATCGAATCTTAAATCTGCCACGCCGCATCATCATCGAGCCGTTGCCTTCATCGCCCCCAATGGCAACGATAAAGGAATTTTTACGCAACCATTTTTTTATAAACGATGGAAGTGGAATATCATCCATACCCTGAATGCTCGCGCGAAGCATTTGCGCAGACTTGCTTGGTGAGCTTTTTGTCCGAAAAGGTCCGCAGAGCGGCGTACCCACAGTAAGATCTTTCTCGCTATTCTCCTTCCAAAACCCAAAAAACCCGCCATTCGTACCAAATCGATAGCCCAACCGTGGCATGCCATCCAAGCCATGCTCAACATCGCGGCTCTTCATTAGCAAGCGTACAGTATTCACCCCGCCAGCGGCCAAGATGACGTTTTCCGCAAAAATTCGTTCGTCCAGCCCGCTTCGATGGTTTCGATAACGGACTTCATATCGCATCTTGCGTTCGTCTTCCCTTCTTAGTTTGTGAATCGACTTGACCTCACACAGATCGCGCACAACTAAGCCATGCTGCATTGCCGGCCAAATGACCGAGAAATCCAGAGTTGTCTTGGCCCCGGAAGGAGATCCGAGAAAGCTATTATTCCGCATGTCGCACTCCCACCGCTCGACCCCGTACCCCGCCTCGACCTTGGTCGCCTGTCCATGTTTCTTTGGCAACAGGATGCCAATGGGAGCGTTTCTCAGCCCTGCATTCGACAGCTCGCCGTTGTAATTGGTTTGATCGATGCTGTTTGGGACCATATCGTCGGGAAATATGGGCCTTGCATTGAGCAGCACGAGAATCTCGTCATAGTAGCTTTCCATGTTCTCTTGAGAAATCTGCGGATGCCGATTATCCCAGTACTCAGGATCGAAAGGTCTACCCAGCACTGCCGCATAGATATGACTACCCCCTCCGACATTCGAAGAGCTAATCACATTGATGCCGTCACCGAGGTATACCTCGACAAACCCTCTTTTCTTAAGAACCATCTCGCCTTTAAAAGGGCTGGCCCTGATAGATCTCAAACCATAGGTAAATGCATGCCGGCCTTGTGGGAGAGGAGCCAAATCTACGATGTCAGTCGACTGCATCGGAACCGTATCTCGCCACGGACCGCGCTCAAGCATCGATACATTTCTCGCCGCTTCTGCGAGTCTTTTCGCGGCAATGGCCCTCGCCAAACCCACTCCCTATGACCAATACTTCAACCTGATTGTCCATGGCTATACCCATTTCCGAGGAGTTCCAAAGCTCGCTCGACCCAGCCTGCCATCGTACGACGCAAGACGTCGAAAGACGTCTGCCTTTTGACGTGCGCCGCAAAGCATCAGCGTGCTACCCGCTGCTTGTATGGCCGCGCCAGTTTCCGTCGACACCTCTCATCGAAGCCAGCGCGCACAGGACGGCTATGATCCAGTCCCTGGTGACCGAACCAACCGGTGCCAGATGGTCCCGGAGCAATCCTGGGGCTCCGCGGACGCCTCGCTTCGCAAATTTGCAGCCTCAGTGGATCCTATCGCGCGTCATACAGCTTCAACGCAAGCAATCCTTGCCCATATGCAGCGCCGGCACGCATGGCAGCTGCAATCATGCACACCTCTGCAATTTCCTCACGACTGGCACCGTGCCGTTTGGCACCCGCTGTATGCAAATCAACGCAGAGCGGGCATTGGGTTGTAAAGGCGACGCCGAGTGCGACAAGCTCCCGATACTTATTGGGAATTTGACCATCCGTGCGCGCGATGGCGTCATGATGAAAAGCTTTGAACGTCTCTCCATCGGGACCCGCGAGTCGAAATAGTTCTTCTGACAAGTTGAGGTCGGATCTTTCTTGATAGCTCATTTTTAATAATCCCTATGTTGGATATCAGCGTTAAGTGAGCGCATACGAGAGCTCGTTAACAAAAGTAAAGCGACAAGGACGGACCGACAAGGCAGACCTACTTTGTCGAACAAATAGAAAATCTTTACCGTCCTTGCCTCGTGAGTCCCGCTATCGAGACTTACGAGAGATCGCATGGAAATTTGTCGAGCCGAAGCGAGCGCGCCAGATGTTCAAACTGAGCGAAAGAGCCCAGAAGTTCCGCCAACCTGACCACCAGCATGAAATGCTCGATCGGGCGCGACGAGCGGAGCCCGTCCGCTAGCGCGCTGGTAACTGCGCGGGTTGGCACGCGCATTCCCACAGAGTTTTCCTTTCGATCTAGGGAACTTTATCTCGCTTGCCCTGAGGATTTTTCTGACCAAGACTTGCCCCACCCTCGGGCATTGGGTCGCGCCGAAGGAAGGGAATAAACCAGATCTTGCGGTGTCCACTGGAAGATGGGGATATACCCCCGCTACAGGGACCACGTATGAACTGGATCACAAACAAAACTATGGCGGCAAATCGATGGCGCGGTTTTCGTTGGCCGGTGCTGCTGGCCGCCACTGCAATGGCAACCGCAGCGGGTGCTGTGACGCCTCAAGAGAGGTTCCGCGCAGAAAGCGACGTGGCGATGAACAAAATGATGACCTCGTGGTGATCAAGCCCTCTTGCGACATCGATCGAGATTTTGCGGCCATGACGATTCCTCATCACCAAGGCGCTATCGATATCGCTCTGGCGTAGCTGCGCTACGGAAGCAACGAGCAGTTGCGGCGCATCGCCCGAGAAATCATTGTTGAACAGCAGCAAGAGATCGCCGCGATGCAATTCGCTTTGGGCGAACCTTACGCGGCGGCGAGCGGAGAACACGCGGCAGTGAGTTTTCGCTATCGCTCACAATCTCATCGTCAACAAGTTGCGGCAGCGTAAGCGGCGCGGGTTGCATCTCGACATCGCGGATGTCATGAGGGTGCCTTCGCCATCCCTGCGCCTCATGAGCAGGCGTTGTTGCATAAATCGGTCTGCCGCACACCGCTCTGACGTTTACGCGCAACGGTAGTGACGGCACCCCTGTTAACTTCTGGTTGAACTGCGTACATTCTCGATTTTTGCCCGGGAAGATGCGCAAAGACGATCGCAAGAGGCAGGAGTCCAAAGGGGTTTATCGAGTCAGTAACTGGGCTGAGTACAACGCGGGCTTGATCGCGAGAGGTGACGTGACGATGTGGATCGACGAGAGCGTCCTGACGCACGCGCCCGCGACGGGTTCATCCAGACGCGGGCGGCCATGCATCTACGCCGACGCAGTGATTCAGATGTTGCTCGGATTGAAACAGGTGTTTCGCTTGCCGCTGCGGGCACTTCAGGGCTTTGCTCAAAGTCTGCGCGCACTCGCCTTCGCCGGGCTGCCGGTACCCAACTACACGACACTGAGCCGTCGCTCGCAGGAGCTGAAAGTCGCGTTGCCTGCGATGCGCAACGGCGAGTCGCTGCATCTGCTTGTCGATAGCACAGAGGTGAAGCTTTACGGTGAAGGCGAATGGAAGGTGCGCAAGCACGGTTACGCGAAGCGTCGCACGTGGCGCAAGGTGCATCTGGCGCTGGATGCGAAGACCGGCCAAGTCTGCGCTGCGCTGATGACGCATCAGGACGTCGCCGATGCCGACATCCTGCCCGGGCTGCTCGACCAGATCCCCCTGGACGACGCGATCGATACCGTCGGTGGAGACGGTGCATACGACACAAAGCAATGCCACGGGGCGATTGCCGCGCGCGATGCACAACCGGCGATTCCGCCGCGCGAAGGGGCAAGGCCCTGGTCGGGGAACACGCCCGGCTCGGCTTGGCGCAACGAGGCCATCGGTGCAATAGCGCGAGACGGCCGACGAGAATGGAAGAAGCGTAGCGGCTATCACCGGCGCTCGCTGGTCGAGAACCTCATGTATCGATTCAAGACGCTCACCGGCAATCGTCTGTGGGCGCGCGCGATCGGCTCGCAAGCGACCGAGGTCGCAATTCGTGTGGGCGTACTTAACCGAATGACGGCACTCGCACGCCCGCAATCCGTTCGCATTTCCTGAATTCACGACCACAGAAGCACCTTTGTCTTCAAACCCGATTTATGCAACAACGCCTCATGAGCACCGAATCCGCCATGGCAGCACTGGCCGCCCTCCCCGAGGATCAGCGCAACCTGCTATCGCTGGTGTCGGTGGAGGACCTCACCTATGCGGAAGCCGCCAAGACGCTCAACATTCTGATTGGAACCGTGATGTCCCGTCTGGCCCGAAGACGGGAGCGCCTTCAACACGCACTCGACGGCGACTAGAAGCTGGCGGCACGCCCCCGAGACGAACCGTTCTTCAGGAAGATGAAGTAAGTGGACAAGCCTCGGACCCCGGCTCCTATCGTGGAGGAAGGTCTCCAGTCTTTCGTTGAGCTGCGCTCGATGCCGGTCGTTGCAAGGAAGTTCAGCATCATCTGGATCGCGATTCGGAGGCCGCGGCCACCGTCGCAATGTTCGGTGCTCAGCGGCAACTCTTGAGGTCCGCGCTTGCGCCTATTGCGGACGAACCTATTCCGGAACGGTTGCGAGTGCACTCACTACTCGAGTATCGGCGCAGTTCACGCCCTTCGACAGCTACATGGCGTACGCAACCGATCCCGCCGAGGAAACCGATAAGGCGGAATTGCTCAAGTTGGCGTCGGACAAACTGCGGCGGCCGGTCGAGATTCCGGTCCTCAGTCGAGCGGCTACGGGTATGTGGGCGGTAGATTTGGTTGCAACGGTTCACGGTTCCGCCGGTCCGTTCTTCTACGACAGCGCCGATGGGACACGCATGGCCGTCATGATCAGGCCGATGATCCATAAGAAGCAGGCGCCCACGATGGAACAGACTGCGGGCGACGTCGGAGGGGTCACTTGGGCCGCTCGTGGACTCGGCTACAGCGTGGTTGGCGCCGAAGCGCTTCATGTGCTGCATCCCATCGCTGGCGAGGTGTGCAGGCAGGTCCGCTCCAAGCCGTCAACCTAGAAAGAGCTGGCGCTTAGGACTGTTGCCTCTTATCGAGTCGTCTTGGCCAAAGCGGGCGCGTACAAGCGAGGATGCATCTGGCGCAATGTGCCGCATCTCACGTGACCCAATCTAAACTTTTTCTTTATACTAAGAACAGAATATCTCGTTTGCGGGCAGCCGTTGTAAGTTGAACAATAGCTTAATTTTATGGAAGCGGGTTCGCGCCGCAAAGAAATTATGTTTTGCCCGGCCGACGCCGCGAGAGCGCTCGACCGGCCAACACTCCTCTTGAGAAATCAGATGCCAAAAGCAAAAAATGCGATCACGCTCGGCGCGTTCGCGGTCGCAAGCCTCACTTCGCTATCGACGGCGCACGCCCAAGTTTCGACTAGCGGCTACGTCCTGCCGATGAATCTCGCGTTCGAAGCAGCGCTCGAAGCTGTGCAAACGTGCAGCGCGAAGGGCTACGCCGTGACAGCAACCGTGGTCGACGTAGCCGGAACGCCTCAAGCTGTCTTACGGGGCGATCACGCGGCGATCCATACCAAGGACTCCTCTTATCGGAAGGCATACACCGCAGCTTCGATGGGGCCAGTTTTCCATTTTGAGCGCACCAGCCAGTTCCTAGATTTACTTATCTCGAAGTTCCCACCACTTGCTGCTCAGTCCCTAGCATCCACGCCGAATGTGACGACGTTGCCGGGTGGCGTCGCCATCAAAGTTGGGGATGAAATCGTCGCCGGCATTGGCGTGGGCGGTTCGCCGGGCGGGGACAAAGATGAAGCCTGCGCGCTGGCGGCGGTAGCAAAGATTAAAGGCAAGCTATCGCACTAGATCGATACGAAGCGCCCTGCCCCCGGCCTAAATCGATCGCATGCACCGATCATCGTCCGGGGGACGCGCCCGGGTTGACGAACGCCCATACCGTCCCTCTCGTTCCATTCTTTAGCGAGCACATGTTAGAGAAACTGACGATCGCCCAGCGGCTGGGCGGCGCTTTCGTCATTCTGGGTGCAGGCTTTGTGGTCAGCATTGCTTTACCGCTTCCGCCACGGCATTGATAACGTGGGTCATTCGGGGATGACTTAGCGTTTCCTGCCGCGTACCATGAAGCACTCTGAGTCAGACCAACGTCCTCTTGATCGCCCTGGAGACAAAACGCGTTATGCCGAGGTAGCTAGGTTCTTCCGGTAGGTCGCGCCACCTCGTTGGGATCCCGGACCTCCTTCCCCTGTCTCCGGGATCGTTTGGGTGCCGTGCCAGCACGGCACCTTTTTTTGTTGGTAGCGACTGCTAGGTGAACGGATATAGCCCTAATCCGTTTCCACACCATCGCACCGCAAAGCATCCGTCAGCACGATTTCAGGAGCGGGAATTTTTTGCGTTCGATTTCTCATGAAAAAATTGAATAACCTCAAAATCGGCGTTCGTCTTTCCGTAGCCTTTGCTCTTTTGATCGTGCTCCTGATCGGGATCTCGGTCCTCGCGGCAGTTCAACTCCGTGCGGCAAGCCAACGCACCCAAGAGCTGGTCAACGAAACCTATCTCAAGGTTGAGCTTGCCCATCAACTCAAAGATTATGCGAACTTCACGGCGCGCCAGATACGTAGTGCGATACTTGCCCGCGACGCGGACGAGGTCACGAAGGACCTGGAGCAAGTCGAGCAAACGCGCAGCAAGTACGACCCAGTGGTCAAACGGCTAGATGCGCTCATTCGCTTTACGGAAGGACGCAAGCTCTTCGAGGAGATGAGGGCAGTACAGTTGCGTTACCGGCACACGCGCGACAAGGTCGTTGATCTCATCAGGCAGGGACAAAAAGACCAGGCCATCGATCTCATGTTTGGCGATCTACGCAAGGAGCAGCAAACATACTTCGGCGCGGTCGACAATCTCGTGACATTTCAGACCGATCTGATGGCGGAAAGCGGCAACGACGCCGCGGCGGCCGCCCGTGGCGCCACACTGATAATTGTAGCGACCGCCCTCGTCGCAATTGTGCTTGGCATTATGTGCAGTTGGGCGATCACCCGCTCGGTGGTTGGTCCGGCGCGCGAGGCCGTCGAATCAGCCAATCGCGTCGCAGACGGCGATTTGACGGCGCGCATCGAAGCGAGGACAGACGATGAGATGGGACAGCTAATGCAAGCCTTGCAGAAAATGAACGGAAGCCTGGCGCAGATTATCGGTGGCGTGCGGACGAGCGTTGAGACTATCAATTCGGCAGCGAGTCAAATTGCCTCGGAGAACGCTTCGCTGGCTAACCGCACTGAACAGCAAGCCGCCTCATTAGAGCAAACCGCAGCGAGCATGACGCAATTGACCGAAACAGTGAAACAGAACGCGGACAATGCACACGAGGCGAAGGCACTCGCAGTGAATGCGAGCGACATTGCGGATACGGGCCACTCGGCGGTGCAGGAGATGCTCGGAACGATCGGGCGGGTCAACAAAAGCGCGGCCGAGATCTCGGAGATTACCAGCCTCATCGAAGGCATCGCGTTCCAGACCAACATCTTGGCGCTCAACGCCGCGGTTGAGGCTGCGCGCGCCGGCGAGCAGGGGCGCGGCTTCGCCGTGGTGGCGAGCGAGGTGCGCTCGTTGGCACAGCGTTCATCGGCGGCGGCCAAGGAAATCAAGGAAATCATCGAGACATCGGTCGGCATGATCCAAGATAGCGCCCGCCAGGCCGGCGAAGCCAGCGCCAGTGTTGAGCAGATCAAACAGGCGGTGCGCAAGGTGCTGGAGATCGTCGACGAAATTTCGACTGCATCCGACCAGCAGACGGATGGTATCGAACAGGTCCATACCGCTGTCAATCAGCTTGATCGTGTGACCCAACAGAACGCCACCCTCGTGGAGGAGTCGGCTGCAGCCGCGCGATCGCTGGAGGAGCAGGCGATCGAACTGCGCACCGCCATCTCCATCTTTAAGGTGGATTCAAGCCTGCCTGCACTCCGTGCTGCGTGAGCTTCACATAAGCATGGCGCCTTGTGGGGGCTGTGACCTGCAAACTCCCGCACCGGTAATGCGCGGCTCCGAGGTGGCACGAACACGCGGTCAAGATTTTCTTTCGATCATCAGCAGAACATCTCATTTGTGACAGCCTGCGAAGTCATCGAACAATGTCGGCGCAGAAGGAAAGAGCAAGTCGACCAGCGAGCTACACCCACGACGCGGTATTTAAGGAGTATCTGTGAATAGTTTCTATCCGAAGTTCGCCCTGCGCGCTTGCGCGCGCCTTGCCGCCGTGCTGGCATTGTCCATGTCGTCAGTCCACGCATTGGCTCAATCCACGCTGCATGTCTATGGACCTGGAGGTCCGGCTCCTTCAATGAAGGAAGCAGCCACGGCGTTCGAGAAGCAGACGGGTACGCACGTCGACGTCACGGCCGGCCCAACGCCATCGTGGATCGATCACGCACGCACCGACGCCGACCTGATCTACAGCGGCTCGGAAACGATGATGTCGGACTTCGTCGTTGCAATGGGCGACCAACTCACGCCTCAAGCACCGGTGCCGCTGTATCTTCGTCCAATGTCGATCCTCGTTCGCCCCGGCAATCCTCGCCATATCCATGGCCTGGCGGACTTGCTCAAGCTAGGCGTGAAGATCCTGGTGGTCAACGGCGCGGGGCAGAATGGCGTATGGGAAGACGTTGCAGGTCGACTTGGAGATATTCGCACCGTCGCGGCGATGCGCAGCAATATCGTGAGCTATGCGAGTAATAGTGCGGCTGCGCGACAGACTTGGATCGCACAGCCCGACATCGACGCGTGGCTTATCTGGAACATCTGGCAGGTATCGAACCCCTCGCTTGCCGAGACAGTGCCGATCGAGCCGCGCTACGCGATCTATCGCGATACGGGCGTGGCGGTGACCAAACGCGGAACAGCGAATCCGGCTGCCCAGCAGTTCGTTGATTTCCTTCGTTCCAAAGCGGGTGCGGCAATTTTCGCCCGCTGGGGCTGGATCACCGGAGAGTAGGTCGGCACCCCGGAGACTCGAGGGTATCGACGCGGCATTGTCGAGTCCGACATTGTCGCGTCTCAAAGCATCCGCGGGTTCCAAAGCGGTATGCGATGACGAAACGAGCGCCGGATAAAGGCACGCGCGTGACGCTTGCCCGCCAGGATCAGTTGCGGCCGGCCATCACGCCACCGTCCACGTCCCAAGTCGCCCCGGTGACCCAGCTCGCTTTATCCGAGAGCAAGAAGGCGACGACTTCGGCGACGTCCTGCGGGGTACCGATACGGCCGATCGGGTGGAAGCTGTCGAAGCCCTGCAGGGCGCTATTCACCTCGTCTTTCGGCATGAACTTCTCGTAGATCGGCGTTTGCACTACCGCTGGCGACACCGTGTTGACTCGAATGCGTTTTGGCGCCAACTCCATGGCTAAGTGCTGAGTGAGCGAATGCAGGCCGGCCTTCGCCATGGCGTATGCCGACGCCGGCATCGCGGCGATGGCCTGCTGGGCGCCGACCGAACCGATGTTGACGATCGCGCCAGGAAGACCTATCGCGACGAGATTCGCGGCTACCTTCTGCGTGATAAAGAAGAATGATTTGTTCAGCGTCAGATACTGGTCGTAATCCGCAGCCTGATGCTCAAGGAACGGCTTCGGGAAGAACACGCCAGCCGCGTTGACCAGCAGGTCGATATCCGGATGCTGCTCATCGATGGTCTTGAGCAGCGCCGCCAGTCCTTCATCGTTGGACAGATCCGCGGCCAGCGCCGCAACCGCGCCCACTGCGGTCAGTTCCTTGCGCGCCTCCTCGGCCTTATCCGCACGATGTCCGACGATGACCGCACTGCCGCCTTCGGCAAGAACCATTCTGGCCGTTTGCAGGCCAATTCCGCTGGTACCGCCGACGACTAGCAGCTTCCTGCCTTTGAATTGATTGCTCATCTTAGTCTCTCCACCTGCTAACTGGCAGGATCCGGTTGAAGGAAAGCAGGTTGACGTTACCGCCGCTCGGCGGACGGCCGCATCTCGTTACGGTGAAAGGATCACCCAGCAAATCAGCAAACACAGAAAGGAAAACTATTGATTATCGTGATCACGAAGACGATCCCGCGTCGCGCTTTCCATTCATGTTTTGACACGCTATTCCACCTGCTTTTTGACATTCTTCTCTGATTCCGTTCTATGTGCAAATGAGCAAAAGTGTCCTCAATAAAAAGAAAATCTTTATCTTATGCCTTTAATGATCTGCGCTTGACTTTGCCACGGTAGCAATGTCTAGCCTACCCAACACGGTGAACGAACTGCCATCAGTTGGCTGAGAACGAGCGCTCCAATTCGAACGTACTTGCCCGCGTTGGCTGTAACATCAATTCAGGAGGTCTACATGTCTTTAAAAGCAGTTTGCAACACCTCTTCGGATGACGAACAGTGCGTCCTTCGCGTCGAAGGAATGGACTGCGCAAGTTGCGTGGGCAAGATCGAGACAGCGCTAGGTCGTATGGACGGGGTATCCGACATCAGTGTCCAATTCACCAGCGAGACCTTGTCAGTTAATCGAAGCCGGTCGGATAAAACGACGACTCCGGACATCGTACAAAAGATCCGAGCGCTTGGTTTCGATGCGACGCCGCTACCGGCGAATGCGGTTTCGAGTTCGGCTGCCGTCAATGCTGCGCAATCGAATGACGCTCGAGTACACAGTCACGATGCCGGCACACACCAGAGCGGGTCGTGCAGCGATGCACACGATCACGGCGCACATGATCATAAAGAGAGACACGACAACAAACATGACCACGGACAAACTTGCGACGGTCATCCCGGTCAAGGCGAAGCGCATGACCATGAGCACGAGCACGAGCACAAGGCGTGCGACATCCATCCAGCGTCCAGCCAAAATCCATCGGAACGCTCATCGGCCACGCCGAGTGTCACGATGCGCGTCGAGGGCATGGACTGCGCAAGTTGCATAGGCAAGATCGAGACGGCCCTTTCGCGCATGCCTGGCGTCTCTGATGTCAAGATCAATTTCAGTGCGGAAACGTTGGGGCTTTCCCTCGTCTCAGGCGCTTTCACGCAGGTCGCAGACATCGAAAAGACGATCAAGAGCATGGGCTTTGGCGTATCTGACGCCCGGCACGACAGCACGCCAGCCGATACACCGCGTGAAGAAGAGGCCCGCTCCCGCACTCGGCGCTGGTGGCAAACAAAGAAAGGGAAACAGGTTGTCGGCCTCGGCGTGTTGATGGGAGCGGCCTACGCCGTAGCCCACTTGATCCCGGAATATGCAGGCTGGATCTTCACAGCCGCGGTAGTCGTCGGCGTTTTCCCTTTCGCGCGCAAGGCTTGGGCGCTGGCAAGCTCCGGCTCGCCTTTCTCAATCGAAATGTTGATGACCGTGGCTTCGCTGGGCGCACTCGCGATTGGGCAATCGGAGGAAGCCGCTGCCGTCGTGTTGCTGTTCGCAATCGGCGAGTTGTTCGAAAGCGTAGCGGCCGGCCGTGCACGAGCAGGGATCAAGGCACTCGCAACGCTGGTGCCGAAGACCGCCATCCTGCTTGATCCGCAGGGAAAGCAGCGCACCGTGGCGGCAGCGGATTTGCAGATGGGCGACGTTGTCCTGGTTCGCCCGGGCGATCGCGTTCCCGCGGACGGTGTCGTTCTCCACGGAGCGTCGAGCATCGACGAGTCTCCTGTGACGGGAGAATCGGTCCCGCGCCCCAAAACGTCCGGTGAAAGCGTCTTCGCCGGATCAATCAACGTTGAAGGCGTGCTCCAGGTGCGAGTCGAAAAAACGACTGCCGACAATACCATCTCGAGAATCATTCAACTCGTGGAACGGGCGCAAACCTCCAAGGCCCCCACCGCCCGATTCATCGAGAAGTTCAGCCGGTATTACACGCCGGCAGTGATGGCGATTGCGGCCGCCGTTGTCGTCCTCCCCCCGCTCGTGATCGGCGGCAACTGGGAAACGTGGCTCTATCGCGGCTTGTCGCTGCTGCTCATCGCCTGCCCGTGCGCGCTCGTCCTGTCGACGCCCGCCGCTATCGCCTCAGGGCTCGCCGTTGCAACGCGCCGGGGGCTGTTGATCAAGGGCGGCAACGCGCTGGAAACGATTGGACGCGTACGCGCCGTTGCATTCGACAAAACCGGTACGCTAACCGAGGGCAAGCCACGTGTGACAAATGTTGTGTCCCTCTGCAGAAGCAGCGACCGTGAAGTTCGTGCTCTCGCGGCAGCGGTCGAATCGGGCTCCAGCCATCCGCTCGCCAAAGCGATCGTCGCGCACGCCGAAGAGACTGACATTGCCATCCCCACGGCTTCGAACGCCTCGGCGACGCCGGGCAAGGCCGTTCATGCAACCGTGAATGGCCGGAAGTTGACGGTAGGGTCGCCTTCGTACGCTGCCCAGGCAGGAAATCTTTCAGCCGAAACGCGCCAGCGCATCGAAGCATTGGAAGATGGCGGAAATACGGTGGCCGTATTGCTCGACGAACAGAACAGCGAAATCATCGGCCTGCTTTCTCTGCGCGACGAACCTCGACCCGATGCACTCGAAGGCGTGGCACGCCTGAAGCAAATGGGAATAAGGTCAGTCATGCTGACGGGCGACAACGGCAGGACTGCGCGTGCCATCGCTTCTCAGCTCCGTATCGAATGGCAAGCCGAATTGCTGCCTGAGGACAAGTTGCGCCACATTACCCAGATGAAGCACGACGCCAAGGTGGCCATGGTCGGCGACGGCATCAACGATGCGCCGGCACTGGCAACTGCAGACGTCGGCATCGCCATGGGGGGCGGCACTGACGTCGCGATCGAGACGGCTGACGCTGCGTTGCTTAAGAGCCGAGTCATCGATGTCGCTCACCTTGTCGCAATCTCGCGCGCGACCATGACGAATATTCGGCAGAACGTTACGTTCGCGCTCGGCCTTAAAGCACTGTTTCTCGTCACCACCGTGCTGGGTATGACGGGCCTTTGGGTTGCGGTCCTGGCCGACACCGGTGCAACGGCGCTAGTCACGCTCAACGCCTTGCGTCTGCTGCGATTCGGCAAGACACGAAACGCGAGTGGCGGGCGCGATAACGGCATGAAGCCACACCCATCCGCAGCCATAGACTAAACCAGCCGAGTGCGAAATCGCAAGAAGAGGCAGCTACGCCGCGACAGGTTCAGTTGCGGCGTAGCTGCTTTCTCAACTTGAAAAATCTTTCAATGGCTCTCGGGCCTACCCTTACTGCGCCCAAGACAAACTCATCAGGACAATCTCATCGATTTATAAATTAAGTGGTGTAACGGAGACGCGGCGCATCATTCGAAGCCCCCACCCATCGCGGGCCCACTAGCGAACCACCGAGCTGTCCTTCCATACTCCCTGGCCGAACTGACGCACGGTGATCGCCCCATTGCGGATATCTCCGTTCTCGTCAAACTGGATAGGCCCGGTTACGCCGTCGAACTTCACCGCCTGAAGCTTCTGCATGTATATCTTCGGATCCGTCGAGTCTGCTGTCTGCATAGCAGTCGCCATCGCCATCACCGCGTCGTACGCATACGGAGCGTAGAGTTGCACCGGCACGCCGAAGCGCTGCTGGAACCGCTTGAAGAACGCAGGCCCCTGTGGCATGCGCGATGGCGGTACACCCGCCAGCGTGCAGAATGTATTGGCGCTCATCGACGACCCTGCGAGTGTGATGAACTGCGGCGTGCAGGACTCATCGCCTGCAATGAACGTCGCCTTCAACGCGAGCTTCTGCATTTGCTGGACGAAGGCCGCGGCCTGCGTGTCTCCCCCTGTAAACGCGATCGCGTCCGGTTGATGGCTCTTGATTGTCGTCAAGACCGCCTTCCAGTCGGTCGTCTTATCCGTGCCGAACTCCCGATCCACGACTGTTCCGCCTGCCGCCTTGACGGCCTTCTCGATCTGGTCCGCAAGACCTTGCCCGTATGCCGTACGATCATCAACAATGGCGACCTTGCCCGCTTTTAAATCACGAACGAGATACGTGCCGATCACCGAGCCCTGTCGCACATCGTTGGCAACCATGCGAAACAGACTCTTGAATCCCTGCTCGGTCAAGAGAGGATTGGTCGCCGACTCCGTGATCATGGGAATCCCAGCGGCCGCGTAGATTCGCGACGCCGGAATCGACGTACCGGAATTGGCGTGCCCTACCACCCGCCACACGATCGTCGATCAGCTTCTGGGCAACCGTCACAGCAGTCTTCGGGTCCGCCGCGTCGTCCTGCGAATCCAGAACAAACGTGATGGGCTGTCCGCCGATTTTCAACTTTCTGCTGTTCAGATCCTCGATCGCGAGCCGCACGCCGTTTTCGTCATCCTTGCCGATATGCGCCAGTTCACCCGTGAGTGGCGAAACCTGTCCACTCTTGACAGTTGTACCCGCGAACGCTGCAAATGATGGCACTGCGGCCAGCGTTGCAATCAAAGCAGAAGTAAATCGGTTGATCTTCATGGTCGGTCGGTCTCCAGTCTCCTCGTTGAACGTGGCCCTCGATCACCGACGCTCTCATGCACATCAAGGTGGACCTTAGGGGTATGACGCTCATGGTATGCATTGCGATTTGAAGAAAGGAATCTGAATTGCGCTGCGAAATGAACTTTTTTTCATGCCGCGCCCTTCCCATTGATTTTTTTAAAGGGCCCCATCGCAAATGGCGCGCCAGACGGGAGTCTGGTCGACGTAAAGTGATGACGCGTTAAGGACGTATCGTTTACCCGCGACGGAGACGTTCATTCCCAGACGCGCCGATCGCGTTTTTCTTTTCACGGTTCGTGATCAATGACCTGACTGTCGCCGTTTGTCAGGCAACGCTTTTTGGCGGGGAGCGCTGGCAGCCCTGTCACCCACCACCGCTTCGGATGCGAGCGACTCGATGATCGGACAGTCGGGCCTGTCGTCTCCGTTACAGCTGTGCAGCAACTGTTCAAGCGCCGCCTTCATCTCGTCAAGCTCTCTCAGTTTTTCGTCGAGTTCCGCGAGGTGCGCCTGCGCCAGTGTCTTCACCTGCCGACTGGAGCGCTTGCGGTTCTGCCATAGGTCGAGGAGTTCTGCGATCCGACCCAGCGAAAAACCGAGGCCCCGGCCGTTGCGGATGAACCGCAGCCTGCTCACATCCTTGTCGCTGTATTGGCGGTAACCGCTCATTGAGCGGCTCGCTTGAGGCAATAGCCCCAGACCTTCATAGTGACGAATCATCTTGGTCGAGACGCCAGATGCGGACGCCACTTCGCCGATGTTCATAGACAACCTCCTTTCATCTGGCCGAACGTGCCAGCGGTGTCACCGCCGCCGCCAACGAGGCAGCATCAGTTCATTGCCGACGAGCTTACCCTCGGTCAGCGTGCCCGTCTTGTCGAACGCCACAACGGTCACCGACTAAGTACGAAGCGGAATATCATGCGTCAGTGATCGTCAAGTCGGAGCAATCTCCGATCGTTTCCGCCAGAATCATCTGGTAACAATCGGCCGGCACGCGCATATCGCGTGTTCGGGGGCGAAACACCCGGTCGCCGCGATTGATGGTGCGCCCCGTCAGTGCGCAGATCGCGGCGACGGGCGCGCGGCCGCTGCACCAAATCTGCTCTGTGTATCGACCGACACACGGATCGCTCCACGACACGCTAATCGTGAATGGCGACAACCGGTCCACGACCATAATGTTGGAAGGCCGCTTGGCTGGATGCCGATGATCTTCAGCGAGAGGTCGACATACCCTGTTGCGACGTTTCTCGAGCATCACCGATTGATCTTTCGCAGACGCATTGAGCTGCTCGGCAGACGGACTAAGAACATTCAACAACGTGCGGAGTACGCGATTGTCTTCGGATAGTTCGGCCATCGATCCATCTCCAGTAGCTTCCGCGGACATGGTGCGAAAGCACAAGCACGTTCATGTGCGCGGCGGTCCAATTCGACTGCCGCGCCGACGGCTTTAATGTCCGCCTTCCTGACGCACCGCCAGCTTGCTGCTAACTGAGGTGACGCCTTGCACTTTCTGCGCCGCATGGACTGCCAGATCGTTCTGCTGCTCTTCCTCAGTATGGCCAGCCAGCGTCACGTGCCCCGTCTTCGCATCACCGAACACGGTGATCGACGTTGCATCGAGGCCCTTGGTTTCGGAGAGAGCCTTATGAACGGTCTTGGAGAATGAGCGGTTGGCTGCGCGAACCGCCTTCTTCGTCGTAGCTGACTGCTTGCTCGTCGTGACGCCGGTGGCGTCCGACGCCGACACCGCCGCGTCTGCAGCGAACGCCGTCGTATAAGTCATAGCCGCAACAGCAAATGCAAGGCCGCTGTTCAGAACAAGTTGTCGAAGTTTCATGTTGATCCTTTTGTTTGATGTTCGAGAATGAACGTTTCAGATTTAAAAATGGGTGAACCAACGGGTGCAGTAGGCGCCGCTAGACGCCGTATCGCAATCCTGGTGCTCACCGCGAGCGGCCGACGCCGTGAGCGAGCAACCCATAGTGCTGCGGTCCACAGCAGCTCTTCGTTTGAGTAGTACATGTGTTGGCACTGTCGCCAACGATTTGCACGGGCGTGTAGCCGGCATCCGCAATGGCATCGCGCAACCTGTTCGGATCGACATCGGTCGACTCGATCGTCACCCGATGCTTGCCCGGATCGACGGTAATCTGAGCACCACCGTCCACAGCTTTCAGTGCTTCGGTAATCGCACCGGCGCAGTGTCCACACGTCATATCATCTACTTCAAAGACAATCATGAGCTTTCTCCTGATGGGTCTTGTTGATGAGATGTTGGAACTATCCAGCTTCCCATCGTTGTAATGTCAAGAGGCCAGCAACGAGGCTCAGAGGACCCGTGGATTGAATTTGAAGCTTCTTTCGAATCTCGAGTGGGTGGTTGCCGGGTCAAGTGCGGGCGTCAGCCCGGCGAAGCGAACGCTTGACGCGCGTGGCGCAAGCAAGCTGGCAGAGGGCTGGTTGCGGCAGAATGCTGCAACC
>NZ_JBFRCH010000055.1:0-29730 GCF_040965635.1 Paraburkholderia phymatum | reverse complement strand
AGCTCATCGGGGAACAGCTTCGGCGCCTTCGGGTTCTTGCTCTTCTTGGTCACTGTTGCTTCGGTCATAGGACGTTATTTCCGTTATCGTCTCATGACCTCGGCACACTAAAAATCTGACAGGCTCCAGGCAAAGACGATAAAGTCAAATCCCTCGTGTATGTCGCGGCGTTCGCACCGGACGGCGGACAATCGATTCCCGACATAACGCATGGCATGAAGCCGCTCGCATGGGCGAACGAATTGCAGAAGGATGCAACCGGCTTTCTGACCCTGTCCGACAAGGCGGTGAAGGAAGACTTCGCACTTGATTTGCCCACCGCGCAGCAGCGCCTCGTCGCCGCGACGTAAGGACTGTGGTTCTCCGGTTGCATCAACGACAGGGTGACGCAGGCCGCGTGGCATGAGAAGCCGTCGTACTTCGTCATCGCCGCCCGCGACCGGATGATCGATCCCCATCTGCAAGACCAGATGGCGCGGAACATCAATGCGCGGGTGACGCACGTCAACGCAAGCCACGTTGCGATGCTGAGCCAGCCCGAAGTCGTCGCCAACGCGATTCTCGCTGCTGCTCGTCGGTGAAGAGGCAGTGCGCAAGGCGCGCACCGGCGCTCCACGTGAGCGCCTGAGACGGCAGGTCGCGCAACTGGATGCGCGGATACGAGACTTACTTCGTCGCAGCCTGCTCACCGACGATGAATTCGGCATACAAGTCCGGCCAGTCTTCATCGCGCTGGCTGGTTAGCTTCTCGTGCTCGCCGTGTGCCGCTGCAGCACGGCGAAGCGCGTCCGCAAGCTCCATCGACGATGCGAATGTCGTTTCGTGCGTCTCCACTCTTCCGGGCAGCCGTGTGGTCACCTCCTGAAAGACCCAGCCATTTCCATCTGGATCGCTGAATGAAGCGAATGAACCGTAGTTCTCCTTTCTGGATGGGGGCCGCTCAAGCGCCCTTCTACACCCGCACGGTGGAATACGCCGCCGACGTCGTGGAAGATCTCGCTCACGACGTCCGATACGGGAATGGCAATGACCTCCAGCTTCATGTCGACCGTTCCTGCTCTTCTGGCCGTCTGCGTCGCAGCCTCGCTGCGCGTCCGTCCATTGCTCATCTCAATCTCCTTGCGATTGCTCGACTAAAAACCTTTAACAAAATGATGCACGGGGGCTGTTAACTCGCAGCGATTGATGTTAACTTCATCGTTGTTTCGGTAACGGAAAGGACATGGCCAAGCCGATACTCGATGATGAGTTGTGGACACTCATTGAACCCTTGCTGCCCCCACCCAAACCACGCCGTTCACGCTACCCCGGACGCAAACCACTCGATGACCGGTCAGTGCTCACCGGCATCCTGTTCATCCTGCAGACGGGCCTGCGCTGGGACCTGCTACCGCGCGAGATGGGTTGCGGCAGCGGCATGAGCTGCTGGCGCCGTCTGCGCGACTGGCAGGCCGCCGGCGTCTGGGACCGACTGCACGAACTGCTTCTTGCAAAGCTACGCGAAGCTGACCGCATAGACTGGTCGCGCGTGGTCGTCGACTCCTCCTCGATCCGCGCGGTGGGTGCGGGTCAAAAACGGGACCCAATCCCACCGACCGTGCGCGACCAGGTTCAAAGCACCACCTCATCACCGAAGCGCAAGGCATCCCGCTCGCGGTAATCCTCACTGGCGCCAACCGCCACGATGTCACCCAGCTTCACGCGCTGGTTGACGCCATCCCGCGCATCGCGGGCAAACCTGGCCGCCCGCTTTCGAAACCCCGGATCGTTCAAGGCGACCGAGGTTACGATCACGACAAATACCGCCGTCCACTACACGCTGCCGGCATCGACACTGAAATCGCCCGACGAGGCGAACCTCACGGCAGCGGACTGGGCAAAACCCGCTGGGTCGTCGAGCGCACCATCTCCTGGCTTCACAACTTCCGACGGCTGCGCATCCGCTTCGAACGTCTTGCATTCATCCACGAAGCCTTCATGAAAATCGCATGCTGCATCATCTGCTGGAGAAGACTGAAAACGTCATTTTGTTAAGGCCTGTAACTGGTGTCAAATGCAAACAGGCAACCTGCGGCGGAAACCGGCAATCGAATCGACGTCTCAGCAGATCGTCCATGCTCTTGAGAGCGCAACCTTCACGCTCTCATCGATCAACCGCAGCTAGCGGCAGCCTCGTTGTCCGCTCCGAATTCGCAAAGGACGTAAGGGCAACACCCATCCCTTGCTCCGATTTGCATCAAGCCACTTACTTGACGGGTGCCGTGTTCGTTGTCCGTTCGGAACCTGCAGGCAGCACCGACGTCAGAACGTTCGCAGGCACATGCTGCGCCTCTTCTTTTGACACTGCGCCGACGAATTTCCAGCCGCTCGGCAAGTTAATGAACGTAAATCCGGTCGGTTGATCTACGAACACCGCATAAGGCGCGAGCGACCCGGCTGGCGCACTGGTTTGACCAACCGCCAAAAACGGATTTGCCATCATCAATGCGGCGGCAAGCGCGAACAGAGGCGTTTTCATGACAACACACTCCTGAAGCTGGTTAGATTTCTGTAACACACGACACAGATAATTTAAATGCCCATACAGGACACCGTCCAGATATTTTGTGACGATCAACATATAATTCTGAATTGCGCCGTGAGCATCAGTAACTGGCACGGCAACTCGTGTAAGCACAGGAGGGAAACATGTCGGCGCTGAGGCACGAGGAGCGTCGTAGGGCACGCGGCCGCCCACGCGCATTCGATCGCGAGGCGGCGCTCAGGCGTGCAATGGACGTGTTCTGGGCAAAGGGCTACGACACGTGCTCGATGTCCGATCTCGTCGACGCGATGGGCATCAACTCGCCGAGTCTTTACGCTGCGTTCGGCAGTAAGGAAGAGCTGTATCGGGAGGCCGTTAATCTGTACGCGTGCGCAGAAGGCGGTGCGGCGCTACGCGATCTGCAGGCGCATCAGTCCGTGCGCGACGGACTTCGCGCGATGTTCCGCACGAGCGTCGAGCTTTTCACGGGCACCGCGAATCCGCGCGGCTGCATGATCTTTCTCGGCGCCATGTCCGTCCGCGCCGAACATGGGCGATTGCGCGCTGAATTGCAGAAGCGTCGGCGCAGGGTGGCGAGCATCGTCGCGAACAGGGTTGCGCAGGCCGTCGAAAGTGGCGAACTCGATGCAGGCACCGACGTCCCCGCGTTGTCCATGCTGTGCATGACGTTATTCGCGGGTCTGTCGATACAGGCGCAGGACGGGGTGCGCAAGCCGGCGCTGTTCGCAGCGATCGATCAATTCATCGCGATGCTGCCGATGCGCGCGACGTGCTGACATCGCGATGAATGATCTTCAGCTGACGAACGCGTTGTCTCGTCCGCAACCCGGTTTGCGCTAGCGCTTGGGCAACCAGACGGGCATCGACGAGCCGCGCGGCGCCAATACCGTCGCGTAGTGACCCGGCGTGCGCGTCATGCGGACCTGGTCGGTGACGCCCTGGTAACGGCCGGCTGGTGTATCAGCCGTAAAGAGATCGGGCTTTGCATTCTCATGCGCGCTGCTCGAACCGGCCGTCTCGTGTGCGTATGTCTTGTCGAACAGGCCAAGCGAATACAGCCACAGCGATGCGCGCGACAGCGACACATGCACGCGATAGCTGCCGCCCTCTTCGGCGCGCCGCATCAGCGCAGCAAGCGCGCCCGTTGTCGCAAGCCACGCAACCATGTTGTCATTGACGACCATCACAGGCGGCAATTGGGGCGCGTCGGGAGAACCCTCCAGCGTCGTGATCCCTGTGACGGCGCCCGCAGTCTGGTCGAAGCCCGCGCGCGGCGCCCATGGCCCCGCCTCGCCATGCAGGCTCACTGTCACGTGGATGATGCCGGGGCGCAGTTGCGCTGCTTCTTCGGCAGTGAGCCCGATCTTGTCGAGAAACCCATGGCGCCGGTTCGCATAGAAGATATCCGCACCCCGCAGTAGCTCCTTGATACGCGCGTTGCCTTCGCTCGAGCCTACGTCGATGAGCGTCGAGCGCACGCCGACATTCGCGGTCGTGTACATCGTGTCCACTTCGAAATCATCCGGACGCCAGACGTTCAGCACATCCGCGCCGTGATACGCGAGCGCGCGTCCGATCGCGGCCCCGGCGATCACCCTCGCCATGCCGAGCACGCGCACGCCATCCAGCGGCGCGACAGGGTCGTGCGCGAACGGCTCGGGGTCCGAGTCGCCGATCTTTTCAATCTGAACCAGAGGTATCGAAGAAAGGTGGTCGACGTATTGCTTCTCCCGCATGAACTCTTCCGCGCTGCGCACCATCGGCATCACGACGCCCGCTGCCGAACCCGCTTCCTCGAGTTCGCGCGCATCCCATTTGCGGAACGCCGCCGCGACTGCTGCGGGTTCGTCAGTGCTCTGCAAGAGCCGCAACGCGGATGACCTGAGCCGTGGATAAAGGTTGAACGGCATCATCCAGCGACCGTCGCGGGTTTCGAAGAATGCGCGCATGAACGGATTGGTCGGGTCGGCCGTATTGCGCGGCGCGTAGCCGTTCAGCAGTTCCCATTTGCGCTCCCAGAACGGACAGAGGCGGCGCGGCGCCTTCCTGATGTCGAGATGGAGATCCTGCCCTTCGCCCGTGCGCTTCGCCCATAACGCTGCAATCGCGACGGACTTCGTCATCAGTGTGAGACCCGCCGCCGCGCCGAGACGGAACACGCTCGGCACGATGGGATCGGCGCCTTCGAACGTGATCGATCCGCCCGTGCTCGCCGGGTCGATACCGAAGACGGCCAGCGTGCGCGCCAGATGCGCGTGAAGGTCGAATGGGGCGTCCTCGGCCACACGCTTGCGCAGTGCATTTTCAATCGATGCTGTAGTCGCACGTGCCGCCGCGTCGGATGATTCCATGTGTGTCATGTTTGACCGCCTGAAAATAGTGCAGCGACAAAGGCGGCATCAAGGAGCCGGTCGCCAAACCAGCTGCATCATGCAGCCGCCTTCGACATCTCTTCGATGACCTTCTTCGCATCCCCGAAGACCATCATGGTCTTGTCCATGTAGAAGAGATCGTTGTCGAGACCGGCGTAACCTGCCGCCATCGAACGCTTGTTGACGATCACCGTGCGCGCCTTGTACGCCTCGATGATCGGCATGCCCGCGATCGACGACTTCGGATCGTTCTTCGCGGCCGGGTTCACCACGTCGTTCGCGCCGAGCACCAGCACCACATCGACCTGGCCGAACTCGCCGTTGATGTCCTCCATCTCGTGAACGATCTCATACGGCACTTCGGCTTCCGCCAGCAGCACGTTCATGTGACCCGGCATGCGGCCCGCGACAGGGTGAATCGCGTACTTCACGTCGATGCCCTTTTCGATGAGCTTGTCGGTGAGTTCCTTCAACGCGTGCTGCGCGCGCGCGACGGCAAGACCATAGCCCGGCACGATCACGACAGTCTCGGCGTTGCCGAGCATGAACGACGCATCTTCCGCCGAGCCCGACTTCACCGGCTTCTGCTCGCCCGTGCCGACGGCTGCTGCCGCACCCGGTTCAGCACCGAATCCGCCGAGAATCACGTTGAAGAACGAGCGGTTCATCGCCTTGCACATGATGTACGACAGAATCGCACCGGACGAGCCGACCAGCGAGCCGGCGATGATCAGCATCGCGTTGTTCAGCGAGAAGCCGATGCCCGCCGCCGCCCAGCCCGAGTACGAGTTCAGCATCGACACGACCACGGGCATGTCCGCGCCGCCGATCGGGATGATGATCAGCACGCCCAGCGCGAACGCGATCAGCGTCATGATGATGAACGGCAGCCACGACTGCGTGAGGAAGAAGATCACGCCGAAGCCGATCATCGCGAGCGCGAGCAGCAGGTTGATCAGATGCTGGCCCGCATAGACGACGGGCGCGCCCTGGAAGAGCCGGAACCTGTACTTGCCCGACAGCTTGCCGAACGCGATCACCGAGCCGCTGAAGGTAATCGCGCCGACGAACGTGCCGATGAAGAGTTCGATCCGGTTGCCGTACGGCAGGAAGCCCGCAATGCCTTCCTCGGCGCCGAGGCCGAATGCGGCCGGCTCCGACACCACCGCATACGCGATACACACGGCCGCCATACCGATCAGCGAGTGCATTGCCGCGACCAGTTCCGGCATCTTCGTCATCTCGACACGCGCGGCGACGAACGCGCCGATCCCGCCGCCCACCACCAGCGCGACGAACACAAGCGCCAATCCAAGCGACAGATTCGAACCGAGCACGGCAGCCTGCTTCGCGATCAGCGCGACGGTCGTCAGAATCGCGATCGCCATGCCGACCATGCCGAACACGTTGCCGGCGCGGGCGCTCTTCGGATTCGACAGCCCCTTGAGCGCCTGGATGAAGCAGACGGAGGCGATCAGATAAAGGAGCGTAACGACGTTCATGCTCATTTACGCGCCCTCCTTCGAACCACCGGGACCCGCGATCTTCTTCGGCTCCTTCTTCTTGAACATCTCGAGCATTCGCCGTGTGACGAGGAACCCGCCGAACACGTTGACGGCCGCAAGCGCCACGGCAATCGTGCCGAAGAACTTGCCCGAACCGCCGACCGTCAAGCCCGCCGCAAGCATCGCACCGACAATGACGATCGCCGAAATCGCGTTCGTCACGGCCATCAGCGGTGTATGAAGCGCCGGCGTCACATTCCAGACAACGTGGTAGCCGACGTAGATCGCCAGCACGAAAATGATCAGGTTGATCACGGTATGGTTGATGACTTCCATCACCCGTCTCCTTCTTATGCCTTGCGCGTGACTTCGCCGTCGCGTGCCAGCAGCGTGGCCGCGACGATGTCGTCCGCGAGATCGATATTGAGCGCGCCTTCCTTCGTGAAGATCAGCTTCATGAAGTCGAGCAGATTGCGCGCGTACAGTGCGGAGGCATCCGACGCGACCATCGACGCGAGGTTCGTATAGCCCGCGATCGTCACGCCGTGCTTGACGACGACCTTGTCGGCTTCCGTCAGCGGACAGTTGCCGCCGCGCTGGCCTTCGTACTCGGCGCCGCGTCCTGCCGCGAGGTCGATCAGCACGGAGCCCGGCTTCATCGCCTGCACGGTTTCGACGGAAAGCAGCGTCGGCGCGGGACGGCCCGGAATCAGTGCGGTCGAGATGATGACGTCCGCCTGCTTCGCGCGCTCGTGGACCAGCGCCGACTGGCGCGTGAGCCACGAAGGCGGCATCGGCCGCGCATAGCCGCCGACGCCTTCGGCTGCCTCGCGTTCCTCATCTGTTTCGTAAGGCACGTCGAGGAATTTCGCCCCGAGCGATTCGATCTGCTCTTTCACGGCAGGGCGTACGTCCGACGCTTCGATCACGGCGCCCAGGCGCTTCGCGGTCGCGATCGCCTGCAGACCCGCAACGCCCGCGCCGAGAATCAGCACACGCGCGGCCTTTACCGTGCCGGCCGCCGTCATCAGCATCGGCATGAAGCGCGGATAAAGATCGGCTGCAAGCAGCACCGCCTTGTAGCCCGCGATGTTGGCCTGGGAGGACAGTACGTCGAGACTTTGCGCGCGCGTCGTGCGCGGCGCGGCTTCCAGCGAGAAGGCGGTGATGCCCGCGGCTGCAAGCCTTGATGAATTCTCCGTATTAAAAGGCTCGAGCATCCCGATCAGCACCGCGCCGCGTTTAAGAAGCGGCAGTTCTGAATCGGTGGGCGTCTGGACCTTGAGAACGATCTCCGCGCCGAACGCTGTCGGCGCATCGACGAGTTCCGCCCCTGCTGCTGAATAGGCATCGTCCAGATAACTGGCTCCCGTTCCGGCGCCGATCTGTACGGTGACTCTGTGACCCTGCGACACGTACTTCCTGACTGTCTCGGGCGTCGCGGCGACGCGTGTTTCATACGCGCGCGTTTCAGTCGGTATTCCGATGTTCATGTTGGGGAGTTGATGGCGTGATTAAACCGCGCGGCGCGACGATCGACGGCTTGCGCGCCCTTCTTCCAATCTGACCTTCGCTTCGCGCACCGCCGGGTCGAAGCTCGACGATGTCGCCAGATGCCGATGATCGACGCTAATGAGCCAGTCGCTGTCCGCCAGGCACCAGCGAATCCGGCGCTCCTCGACCAAGCCCGAAAACCAGCGCCACAGCGACGCGTCTTCGGCATTTGCCGTTGCGGCAGCGCACCGCCGCACGGCTTGCAGGTCAGTGGAGCCGTCCATCGATCTCTTCATTGGCGTGCGACGTCATTGCACATCCAGTGCTGCGTCCGCAATGACGTCGAAGGACAGGTCAGGTCTGGTTCGACGACGCAGTGAACGCCGCCGCGTTTTTTCTGACGAACTCCTGCACGCTCAGCGGTGCTTGTCCCGTTAGCGTAAGCACATCGTCCGACATCCGGTCGTAACGTCCCGCGCGATGCAGGTCCGCCATCGTCGCGAGGTGGTTCACCAGGTGGATGGGCAAGCCTCGCTCGATCAGACTCTCCCGCCACGGACCGACGGGAATGTCCTGATAGGTGATCGTGCGGCCGAGCGCTTTCGAATACTCCTGTGCGTAGAACTGCATGTTCTCCGACTGCGGTCCGGTGAGGTGATAGGTCTTGCCGACATGCGGCTGAGGTTTGGCGAGCAGCGCGGCAACCACGCGTGCAACGTCTTCCGCTGCAACAGGCGAAGTCTTGCCGTCGCCGAAGGGCAGCCTGATCTGATCCGCCTTCCTGACCGAAGGCGACGAGAACATCAGAAAGAAGCCCTCGAGAAACACCGTCGGCCGCACGTGGACGACGGGCAGGCCCGACCAGTTCAACGCCTGTTCGGCAAGCCAGTGGAGCTTGTGCTGCGGGCTCGCGGTGGTCTCCGTGACGCTCATCTGCGAGAGCGTCATCTGCGACATGTTGATGAACGCCTTGACGCCATGATGCTTCGCCACCGCGGCCGCATTGATCGTCGCAGCCAGATAGGCATCCGAAACCGACATGGCGAAATACATCGTCTCGCAGCCGGCAACCGCTTTGTGCATCGAATCGAGATCGAGCAAATCGCCGACCACGACCTGCGCGCCCATATCACGCAACGCCTGCGCGCGTTCGTCTTCCGTGCGCACCATCGCGCGCACCGCTTTGCCCTGCTTCAACAGCAATTCAGTGACTGTGCGCCCTACCGCGCCGACGCGGCCCGCAGCGCCAGTGACCAGAATGGGACTCTGTTCGGCCATTTGACTACTCCTTTTGGAAATCGACACACAATTGGGCCAGCAAGCACGCACTGCCGCCGGCGTTAGCGCGTTACGCGGCCAGCTTCAAAATCTCCAGTACACCCGCCGGCTCCTGAACAGGACGCGGATTGCTGAAGATGAAGAACTCGGTCATCGTATTGCGCGCAATCAGATCGAACTGGTCGGCGCCGACATTCACTTCCCGAAGGCTGGTCGGCAGACCGAGTGATTTGCAAAACGCCCTGAACGCCTCCGCAGCAGACCTATCGGGCTGACCGAGCGCCGCGGCCAGGGCCTTTTGCGCGTCAGCGGTGAAAGGCTCGTTGTACGCGAGAATGCCGGGCATCATCACCGGCGTGCACAGGAAATGCGGCACGTCGCAGGTGCCGCCGAGCACGTGGCCGATCGCATGACTCGCGCCCATCGGCACGCGTGCCTGGAGGCCGAACGAGCAGAGCCACGAAGCGACCTGGCATTGCGTTGCTGCCTCGATGTCATCCCGGTTGCGTTGCGCGCGCGGCAACCACTCTCGCATCAGTTCGATCCCGCGCAGCACGGACGCGTCCACGAGCGGATTGCCCTGCGGCGAACACAGCGCCTCGATCGCGTGATCCATCGCGCGTGTGCCCGAGCCCAGCAATAGAGACTCCGGCGCGTAGCGCAGTAGCTGCGGATCGAGAATGATCGCGAGCGGCATCATCCTGGCGTGATAGAAGGTCTGCTTGAGCTTGCGGCGCGTGTCGGTGACGAGACAGCCGGCGTTGTACTCCCCGCCGGACAGGCTCGAAGGGATCGCGATCATCCGCACCGTCGGACCCTTGAAGTTTGCGATCTTGCGCCGCCCTTTATCGTCGACTTGCACCTCGAATCCATCCAGGCCGTCTTCCTCAGTGAGGTTGTGCTCGAGGCACAGCGTCGTAATCTTGGCAATGTCAACTACAGAACCGCCGCCGATCGCGACGATCAGGTCTGCGCCCGCTTCGCGCGCCGCGCGCGTGGTCCGCATGGCGCCCTCGCGCGTCGTGTGCTGCGCGACGCCGTCGAACACGCCCGCGTAGCGCTCGCCCAGCGCTTCGGCGATCTTGCCGATCTCCGGCGTGGTCGTGTTCAGCGTGTGGCTGACGATCAGAAAAACGCGCTTCGCCCCCAGCCGCTCCGCTTCGGCCGCCAGTGTGGCGGCTGCAGGCCGGCCGAAAATGACCCGATCCATCATCGGGAAAAGATGGGTTCCACGGCTTCGCATAATGCCCCCTCCTCGTTCGGTTGATCGATGCGCGACCCGTGCCGGCCACATGCCTGAGCATTCGGGTTATTGCAGGTTCATCTCCTCTTGCGCAGTCAAGTATCGGCAGATAACATAACACTGTCAAGTTTAAAGTTTGCCGACTCGAAGATTCACCGCACAAGGTGAAGAGCCGGAACGACAAGCCCTTTTTTAGCGAGTCCACGATATGCCTGGCTACGACGCTCCCATCCGCGAAATCCGTTTCCTGCTCGAAGACGTTTTCGGCTATGACGAGAACACACCCAATCTGCCCGGCTTCGAGGAGGCCACGCTCGATGTCGTGATGGCCGTGCTCGACGGCGCCGCCGAATTCGTGAAGGATGTGCTGCTGCCCATCAACCTACCCGGCGACCGCGAGGGCTGCCACTTCGATCACGGTATGGTCACGACGCCCACGGGTTATAGGGAAGCGTATGACCTTTATCGCCAGAACGGTTGGCCGGCTCTTGCGGCAGCGCCGGAATGGGGCGGCCAGGGACTGCCGCCGTCGGTCGCGCTGATTGTGCGCGAATTCGTCGCGTCGGGCTCGATGTCGTTCGGCATGTATCCGGGTCTGTCCCAAGGCGCGTATCGCGCGATCCTCGCGCATGGCAGCGACGAACTGAAGCTCATTTATCTGCCGAAACTCGTCGACGGCTCGTGGACGGGCACCATGTGTCTGACCGAACCCGACAGCGGTTCTGACCTGTCTCGGCTGCGCACGCGCGCCGAGCCCGACGCGGATGGAAGCTACCGGATCACGGGCACGAAGATCTTCATTTCGAGCGGCGATCACGACCTGACGGATAACATCGTGCATCTCGTGCTTGCGCGCTTGCCCGATGCCCCGGCTGGCACGCGTGGCCTGAGCCTGTTCGTCGTGCCCAAGCGGCTTGCCGAGGACCTGCCCGATGCGCGAGCCGGTACGCCGAACCGTGCGAATACAGGCTCAATCGAGCACAAGATGGGCATCCGCGCACAGGCCACGGCCGTGCTCAATTTCGACGGCGCGCGCGGCTGGCTGATCGGCAAGCCGCACGGCGGCCTGCGCGCGATGTTCACGATGATGAACTCTTCGCGCGTCGGCGTTGCGGTACAAAGCGCCGGTGTCGCGGAGATCAGTTATCAGAACGCGCTCGCCTATGCGAGGGAGCGCCGTCAGGGCGTCGCGCCGAAAGCGCCCGGCTCACCACAAAGCACTTCACAAGGAACGTCGCAGGCAGGCAGCGATGGGCGCGATCCCATCATCCATCATCCGGACGTGCGCCGCTCGCTCCTGACCATGAAAGCGCTCGTCGAAGGCATGCGCGCTTTCTATATCGACGCCGCGCTGCTGCTCGACGTGCGCGCGGCACATGCAGGCAACCCCGAAGGCGAAGCCGCCGAAAACCGGCTTGCGTTGCTCACGCCCGTACTCAAGAGCTTCCTCAGCGACTGTGCGCTGAAAGTGACCGATCTTGGTGTGCAGCTTCACGGCGGTCACGGCTACCTGCACGAGAACGGTATGGAGCAGTTCTATCGCGATGCGCGCATCGTACCGCTCTACGAAGGCACGAATGGCATTCAGGCACTCGATCTCGTGCTGCGCAAGATCGGGCTCGACGATGGACGCGTGTTCGAGTCGTGGCTCGCCGATGTCGATCAAACAGCCGCGCGCGCCACGTCCATCACAGGCCTTGCATCGATGGCCACGCAAGAGCGTATCGCGGCCGCAAGGCTGCGCGAAGCGACCGCGAAATTGCGCGCCTGGCACGCGGGCAACGAGCTCGATGTCGCGGGCGCCGCCACCGACTATCTACAGCTCTTCGGCCTCGTCGCGTTGGGCGCACTGTGGCTGCGCATGGCTTGCGCGGCGCACGAGGGCCGCGAGCGTCATCCGCAGCTCACGCCGTTCTACAACGGCAAGCTCGGCACGGCCGAGTTCTTTTTCAGGCGTCTGCTGCCCGCAGCAGAAGTCCACTTCGAGGCAGTGATGAGCGGCGCGGCCGCATTGATGACGCTGCACGTCGATGAGTTCTGACGCGCGCCGCCGCCTGTACCCGATGACAGCCACATTCACGGAGGAGACTGTTGATGTCCGTTGAAACTCAATGCGGGCCGCTTGCCGGCGTGCGCATCCTGGACCTTTCGAGCATTGTGCTCGGACCGCTCGCGACGCTGACACTCGCGGGGCTCGGCGCCGAGGTGATCAAGATCGAGGCGCCCGAAGGCGACAACGTGCGCGAAGCAGGTTCGATGCGCGTCGACGCGCACGGCGAAGAGCACGAGAAGATGGGCCACGTGTTCATGCACAACAATCGCGGCAAAAAGAGCGTCGTGCTCGATTTGAAGAAGGCATCGGCGCGTCAGGCGCTGCTGAAGCTCGCGAAAGATGCCGACGTACTGTTGTCGAATATCCGCCCGGCTGCGATGGATCGTCTCGGCCTGGGCTACGAGGCGCTGGCCGCCGTCAATCCCCGGCTGGTGTACGTGACGGCATGCGGCTACAGCGCGCGCGGCCCCTACGCGGACCGTCCCGCGTACGACGACCTGATCCAGGGCGCGACTGGCCTGCCGTGGCTGATGCAGCAGTACGGCACCGGGCAGCCGATGTACGCGCCTGTCTCCCTGGCGGACCGTGTCACGGGACTGCACGTCGCCTATTCGATCAGCGCTGCGCTGTTTGCGCGAGAGCGAAACGGCTGTGGCCAGCACATAGAGGTGTCGATGTTCGAAAGCGTCGCGCACTTCGTGCTGACCGATCATATGGCGGGCCGCACGTTCGCACCGGGCGCCCACGGCGAGCGCGTCAGCACGGGCGAGGCCGGTGAAGGCGAAGTGGGATACGACCGCCTGCTTTCGGCCGATAGGCGGCCATACCAGACGGCCGACGGCTACCTGTGCGTGCTGATCTACAACGACAAGCACTGGCGTGCGCTCATGACGTCGATCGGCAAGCCCGAGCTGTTCGACGATCCGCTTTTTTCGACCCAGCGCAACCGCTCTCGGCGCATTCGCGAGGTGTACGCATGGGTCGCCGGCGTCATGCGCACGCGCACGACGGCGCAATGGAAAGCGCTGCTCGACCAGGCCGATATTCCGTATCAGGCGGTCAATTCAATCGAGGATCTGCTGAACGATCCACACCTGAATGCAACGGGCTTCATCGGCGAGGCGCTCCATCCGACCGAGGGACGCGTCCGCACGCTGGGCAATCCGACCACCTGGTCCGGCACGCCGCTACCTTCGCTCTCGCCGACACCGCGCCTTGGCGAGCACAGCGTCGCGGTGCTGCTGTCGGCCGGCTATTCCCATGAAGAAGTAAAGCAACTGCTCGATGAAGGCGCGGCCTGCGCGCCTCGCGACACAAGTCACGCAGGGACCGCCACAGCGGCCGGCGCATGAAACGCACGACTCATCCATTTACCCGACGAAAGGACTCACCATGTTCAAAAACGACCTGCTGAAGGACAAGCGCATTCTGATCACCGGCGGCGGCTCCGGGCTCGGCAAGGAGATCGCCGCGCGCTACCTCGAACTCGGCGCGGACCTGTACATTTGCGGCCGCCGCGATGGCGTATTGCGCGAGACCGCCGACGAACTGATGGGCCGCTTCGGCGGCTCCGTCAAGAGTGTCGCCGTCGATATCCGCAACGCCGAAGCCGTCGATCAGATGATCGACGACATCTGGAAAGAAGGGCCGCTCACGGGGCTCGTCAACAATGCGGCGGGCAACTTCGTCAGCCGGACGGAAGACCTGTCGTCGCGCGGCTTCGACGCGATCGCGAACATCGTGCTGCACGGCACGTTCTACGTCACGCAATCGGTCGGCAAGCGCTGGATCGCGGGCAATCTGCCGGGCAGCGTCGTGTCGATCCTCGTCACATGGGTGATGAACGGCGGCCCATTCGTCGTGCCTTCGGCGATGTCGAAGGCGGGCGTCAACGTGATGACGAAATCGCTAGCTGTCGAGTGGGGCCGTCATCGGATTCGCCTGAACGCGATTGCGCCGGGGGTCTTTCCGACCGAGGGCATGAGCAAGCGTCTGTACCCGGGACGCGACGACGCCGGCCGTGCCGAAGGCAGCAGCCCGATGGGCCGCGCAGGACGGATGGAAGAGCTGCAGAACCTCGCGACATTCCTGATGGCCGACGGTTGCGAATGGCTGACAGGTCAGACGCTAACGATCGATGGCGCGAATTCGCTGGCCACGGGCGGCAACTTCTATCACTTCAAGGATTGGACCGATAGTGATTGGGAATTGGCGCGCTCCTCGATTCGCGAGCAGAACGAGAAGGATCGGCTTGCGCGGTCGGTATGAGTGTTTGATGCGAGGCGCGTGAAGGTTGCGTGCTTCGCACTGTACTGCTGGCGAGGCCCGCGCTTTCCGGAGCGCAGGCTTGTTTGTTTTGCTTTTCTGCTTGCTTCTATTTTCGCAAGCGGACCGACCGCAAAAAAGGACCATAAAAAAAATCCCGGCCCACATGACATCAGCCATGCGACCCGGGACCAGGCGCAAAACAACCGTACAGCGTCAAAGGAGAATGCTCACTCCAACCCGTCAGGATGGCGAAACCACCACATGCTTCTGGCAAGGCGCCGCGAACAGCTCGTCAACGCGTGCCCTGCGCCGCTCGATCACCGCGCGCTGGTTTATGCTGCCTTTGTCGGTGACTTCATAGTGCTGCATCGACGGGGGCTCTTCCAGCAGCATCAGCCGTTCGATCCGCATCGACGCGCCCTTCTGCCCCGCATTCACCGCCGCAAGCCGCTTCTCCAGCTCCTGCAACAACACCGGATGCCGCACCAGTTCGCCGGATCCGATGCCGGCAAGTTCCGGCAACGCCTTCGCGCATGCGCCCACATCAAGCCACGCGAGCGTACCGAGCGTGTCCGCGCCGTCGTGCGCAATCACGGCCTCCTTGACGAGCGGGCTGCACGCGTCGATCAGCCGCGTGCGCAGCGCGGCCGTTCGCACCCAGGTCCCGTTCGCGAGCTTGAAGTCCTCGGCGAAGCGGCCCGCAAAGCGCAGCCCTGCAACGGGACGCTCGGGATCGACGAAACGCACCGCGTCGCCGAGCATGTAGAAGCCTTCTTCGTCGAACGCGGCAGCCGTCTTCTCAGGGGCATCGAGGTATCGCTCGATGATGTTCGGCCCCTTGATGCGCATTTCGTACCGGCCGGGCAGATTCGGATCTTCGAGCAGTTTCAGCGCGACATCGGAGACGGGCAGCCCGATGCAGCCTACGTCGTCGACGGCCCAGTACTGCGTGACGGCAGGACCGGAACTCTCGGTCGCGCCGAATACCGACGTCAGCACCACACGCTCGCCCGTCGTGCGCACTGCAAGCTGCTGGAAGCGGTCGTACAGGTCGCGCGACAGAACCGCACCGCCGTAGTACACGTACTTGAGCCGCGAGAAGAAGTGTCGCGCGAAGCGCTCGTCGCGCTCGAGCGCGGCAACCAGCATCGCGAGCCCTGCGGGCACGTTGAAATACAGCGACGGCGCAACGTCGCCCAGATTCTTCAGCGTCTGATCGAAGCGAGCCGGAAGCGGCTTGCCCTCATCGATATACAGTGTCGCGCCGAAACGCAGAATCCGGTTCAGTACGATATTGCCGCCCATCACGTGATGCCAGGGCAGCCACTCCAGATAGACGGGCTGTTCGTCGGGATCTTTCTCGAACACGCGCGCCGCCATTTCCTGCGCGGCGGCGAGATTGCTGCGCGACTGCACGACCGCCTTCGGCATGCCCGTCGATCCGGACGTGAACATGTATTTCGCGGGCAGGCTGCCAGGCAGTTCGCGATGCCGCGCTTCGACGTCCGGATCGATTGCGGTGCTCGCCAGCGACGCAAACGGCAGCATGCCGGGCGCCGCGTGCTCGACCGCAATCACGCGTTCGGGCGGCACGCCGAGCGCAGCGAGTGCGTCGGCAAAACGCCGCGCGTCTTCGACGAATACCAGATGCGGCTTGACGAGCGATACTGCGTCGGTGAGCCGCCTGAAGTTGCCGTCGCTGCCCATCAGCGAATAGGCCGGCGATACGGGCGCGACGGGGACGCCTGCGTACAGCGCGCCCCACGTCATCAGTGCCTGCGCACTCGAGTTCTCCGACAGGATCACGAGCGGCGCGCTCTGACTTGCGCCATGAGACAGCAGCGCGGTGGCGATCGCACGGACGGCGCGCCATACCTCGCTGACGCTCCACGACTCCCACGCCCCCTCGCGATTGCGCTGCACAAGCATCGGACTCGCCGGACGCACGCTCGCCCAGTGCTCTAGCCAGTCGGTCGTGCACGAGCGAGTCGGCGGCAGCGGCGGGCCCGACTTGACGATCAGCGTGCCGTCATTACGCCGTTCGATCTCGACCGCCGGCTCGCGAAATCCGACTTCACGAAACGGCCGGTCGATTGTCTCCACTACATTCGATGTCATTGTCCCCTCTGATACGTTTCGCTGCGCAAATGAATGATCGATCGGAATGCGCCGCCTTGCATCAGATCGCTTCGAGCACGGTTGCAATGCCCTGGCCGCCGCCGATGCACTGCGTCGCGAGCGCATAGCGGCCGCCCGTGCGCTGGAGCAGCGCGGCTGCCTTGCCGACCAGCCGCGCGCCCGTCGCGCCCAGCGGATGGCCGATCGCGAGGCCGCCGCCGTCGAGGTTCACGCGCGCCTCGTCCAGCCCAAGCTCACGGATGCACGCGATCGCCTGGCTCGCAAACGCCTCATTGATTTCGATCACGTCGAGTGCGCCGACGTCGATGCCTGCACGCGCGAGCGCCTTACGCGACGCCGGAATCGGCCCGATGCCCATGAGTTCCGGCGCGACGGGCGCGACAGCCGCCGACTTGATTCTCGCGAGCGGCACGAGCCCGTGCTCGCGCGCAAACGCGGCGCTGCAGATGAGCGTGGCAGACGCGCCATCCGTCAGCGGCGACGAGGTGCCCGCCGTTACGCTGCCATCCTCGCTAAACGACGGCTTGAGCGCCGCGAGCGCTTGCGCGCTAGTGCCGGGCCGGATGCACCCGTCTTCGGTGACGAGGCCGGCGGGTGTGCGGATCGGTACGATTTCGCCGGCAAGCCTGCCTTCAGCGCGCGCGGCAGCCGCCTTTGCATGCGACACGACCGCGAGCTGCTCCTGCGCGGCGCGGCTCACTTCATAACGTTGCGCGACGTTTTCTGCCGTGATGCCCATCGGCGTATAGACCTCGGCGTGCTCTTCGAGCAGCGTCGGGTTCGGCGTCTTGTTGAAGCCACCCTGCGGCACGCGTGTCATCGACTCGACACCGCCGCAAATGAAGGCGTCACCCATGCCGAGTGCGATCTGGCCAGCCGCGTAATGGATCGCCGACATCGACGAGCCGCAGAAGCGGTTGATCGTCACGCCCGGCACGTGCTCGCCGATGCCCGCACGGAAACTGACGATGCGCGCGATGTTATAGCCCTGCTCTGCTTCGGGATACGAGCAGCCGAGCACGATGTCCTCGATCAGCTTCGGATCCACTTTCGTTCGTTCGAGCAGGCCGATCACTACTTGCGCGGCGAGATCGTCGGGACGGGTGTCGATCAATGCGCCTTTGCGCGAGGGATGAAATGGCGAGCGCGCAAAGCCGGCCACCACGACGTCGTTCATGCTTTTCTCCTGGTTCCAAAGGCGTGCATCGTGAGAGGCGCACGCCTTTTATCCGTGATTGATGCGGGAAATCTCACTGCGCGCCGTCTGGCGGACGACGCGGAATGCTGGTCAGCCCGTAGAGTCGCATTACGACTTCGCCGCGCTGGTTGATCAGGTCGATACGCGCTTTCGCGACGCCGCGCTTCGGCTTGTCGGGGATCGTTTGAATCTCGACGAGCTCGCGCTTCACGTGGACCGTATCGCCGGGCCTGACGGGCTGCAGCCAGCGCAACTCGTCCGCGCCGACGCCGACGATCGGCGTCTCGCCGAACAGCCGCGCTTTCACGCACAGCTTCATCGCGAGCGCCGCCAGATGCCAGCCGCTCGCGATGAGCCCGCCGAACGGACTCGCGCGTGCCGCATCCGGGTCCGTATGAAACGGCTGCGGATCGAACTTGCGCCCGAAGTCGATCACATCATCGGCTTCGATCGTCACCGTATCGCTCGTCCACGTTTCGCCGACCTGCAGGTCTTCCAGATAACGCCTTGTCATACGGCTGTTCCTCTCGGTGTTGCACCTATGCTGTGCGTCGGATCAGGCAGTGCTCACTCGAAGCTCGCGCCCTGCCCGGCCAGCTGCACGAGCAGCGGGCTCGGCTGCCACTGTCCGCCCTGATAGCCCTGCTGATATTTGCGGATGCGCGCGAGCACTTCGCCAAGTCCAAGCGTGTTCGCGTAGTGCATGGGGCCGCCCTTCGTGACCGGGAAGCCGTAGCCCGTCGCATAGACAACGTCGATGTCCGACGCGCGCTGCGCGACCGCTTCGTCGAGAATCCGCGCACCCTCGTTGGCGAGCGCGAGCATCAGGCGGTCGACGATTTCGTCGTCGCTCACTACGCGCTGCGCAACGCCCGTTTCCTCGCGATACGCGTGCAGGATCTGATCGGCTTCCGGGTCCGGCAGCCGTTTTCGGCTGCCCGGCTCGTAGCGATACCAGCCTTTCCCCGTCTTCTGGCCGAGGCGTCCCGCTTCGCAGATGCGGTCCGCGATGCGCGAATAGACCATCTCGGGTTGCTCGACGTAGCGACGCTTGCGGATCGACCAGCCGATGTCAAGACCGCTCAGGTCGCCGACCGCGAACGGCCCCATCGCCATGCCGAACTTTTCCATCGCCCCATCGATCTGCGCGATGCTGCATCCTTCGTCGAGCAGGAAGAGCGACTGCTGCAAGTAGCGCTGCAGCATCCGGTTGCCGATGAAGCCATCGCATACGCGGGACAGCACCGCCGTCTTTTGCAGCTTGCGGGCAAGCTGCATCACCGTGACGAGCACATCGTCAGACGTATTCGCGCAGCGCACCACTTCGAGCAGGCGCATCACATGAGCGGGCGAGAAGAAGTGCATGCCGATCACGTCGGCCTCGCGTTGCGTGACGGCAGCGATCTGGTCGATATCGAGCATCGACGTGTTGGTCGCGAGAATGGCGCCCTTGGGCGCGAGCCGATCGAGATCGCGGAAGATCTGCTGCTTGAGGTCGAGCCGCTCGAATACCGCTTCGACGATCACGTCGACGCAGGAGACGGCTGACGCAAAATCGAGCGTCGGCGTGACGAGCTGCAATGTGCGCTCGCGCGCTTCCTGTGTGAGGCGCCCCTTGTCGACCTGTGCGTCGAACACACCGCGAATCGTTGCCATGCCGCGTTCGAGCCCTTCGCTCTGCGCATCGACGAGCGCAACGGGAATGCCCGCACTCGCGAAGCAGATCGCGATTCCCGCGCCCATCGTGCCCGCGCCGATCACGGCCGCTTTGCGGATTTCGCGTGGCCGCACATCGGGCGATACGTCCGCGATTTTCGCGGCCTGGCGTTCGGCGAAAAAGTTGTAGCGCAGTGCTTTCGATTCCGGCGTCGCGAGCAGTTTGAGGAAGCGTGCGCGCTCGAATTCGCGACCTGTTTCAAAAGGCAGCGTCGTCGCCGCCTCGCAGCAATCGACGATAGACAGCTTGCCCTTGTGCCCTGGCGTGCGCTTGTTGATATCGGCGCGCAGCGTCGCGAACAGCTCGGGTGGTGCGCTCGCCATACGGGCTGGCAGCGCGCTCGTGCGGCGCAGCGGCATTCTCGCGGCAATCAGCTGGCGCACGTAGGCCAGAGCGTCCTCAAGCAACTCGCCGTGCGAGAGGTGATCGACGAGTCCGTAGTCGAACGCTTGCTGCGCGCCGAGCGGTACGCCGCTCAGCATCAGCGGCGCAGCATGTTCCATCGGCATCAGTCGCGGTAGACGTTGCGTGCCGCCCGCGCCCGGCAGAAAACCGAATTTGACCTCGGGTAAACCTAATTGTGCATATGCACTTGCAATGCGATAATGCAAAGCCATCGCGAGTTCGAGACCCGCGCCGTATGCGAAGCCACCGATTGCGGCAATCAGTAGCTTGTCGACCTTGTCCAGCCCTTCGATCAGTTCGGGCATGGTCGGCGCTGCCTTCTGCGCGGGCGTGTTGAACTCGCGAATTTCGGCGCCGCCGCAGAATGGCCCTTCGCCGCCTGTCACGACGATCGCCTGCACCTCTTGACGAGCTGCCGAATGGAGAATCTGTTCGTGCAGCTTCTTGCGCTGTACGGCAGACAGGCTGTTGACGGGCGGGTTGTCGAAACTTACGACGGCAACGCCGTCTTTGACCACGTATGCGGACTCCATGACCATCGCGTCTCCTGATTGCTGATTCGATTGCTCTGCTGCGCAGGCTCGGTTGATTTGATTGTGACAGCGTCAAGTTTGGGTGTCAACAAGCGATGCAGCGTTGTTTTGCACGACGCCGTGCGCGTCGAATGATCAATTGGGAAGAACGGCAGGAAGAAAGAGAGATGGCGCGGCGGTCGACCGCCGCGTGTGCCGCGCGAGCGCGGCGCGCCATGAAATGGCGAACGAACCGCGCCGGGTTGGAAAGCTTACTTCTTGCTACGAGAGCTGCCGCGCGCAGCGGGCGCCCCTGCCTCGACATGCGGCGACTTCATGCCGCCGAGCAGCAGATTGATCACGCCTGTGCAAACGTCGTCGATCATGTCGTCGGGCACCTGGCACAGGCCGCTGTCGCGATCGGCGAGCAAGGTCGCGAGACCATGCATGCCCGACCACACCGCAATTGCCGAGAAACGCGGCGGACGGCCGCTTTCCGAATGGTCGGCCATGAACTCGGCAATCGTGTTGCTCAGAAACTGGAATGAGCCCGCGCTCGCCTCCATTAGCGACGGATACTTTTGCTTGTCGGCGATGCGCGGTCCGAACATCAGATGGAACAGTTCGGGCCGCTTCAACGCGAACTCCACATAGACGCGCATGATCACGCGCAGGCGCCGCTCCTTCGTCATGCCGTCCTTCAGCGCTGCCAACCGGTCGCTCATCAGCGCATGAAATCCTTCTGTGGCGATCGCCGCGAGCAGCCCTTCCTTGTCGCCGAAGTGATGGGTCGGCGCCGTTTGCGACACGCCGGCCAGACGCGCGACTTCGCGCAGCGACAGATCCGCGGCGCCACGCACCTCGAGCAGCGCGAGTCCGCGTTGCAGCATTTCCTCCCGCAAGTTGCCGTGGTGCCACGACACCTTTTTGGTCGGCTCGATGTCAGTCAATGTCGTAGTGGACATGATCTTTTCAGTGGAAAATTTACAGTAAGCCTGATATTGCATGTGACGCCCAGGGCAGTTCGTTGCGCGGTATCACACGCCTCCTTCACATCATTCTACTCCGTTGCCCCCTGCCTTCAACAAAACTGCCTGCTATGTAGTGCGGAAATCCCGCAAACCTGATGCTCCAAGGCTTTGCGGCGACCAAGGGAAATCCCCGATTCGAAACCGGTTGCCAGCGCATAGTCCGACTTCTATCATTTGACAAACTTGACACTGTAACAATTCAAGTTGCTTCGATCCAAACAGTCGTGCCACAAAAGCGGTGCGGCTGGACAAGGGGTTCAGTAGTTAGTCGAGATGCTCAGGATGTGCAAATGATAGAGACACACAGCGGGGCCGCTCATCCGCCGAAGTCGGCGCTCATGCTGGAAGGCGTGAAAAAGGCCTTTGGCGCCACTGAAGTCATACGTGGCGTGGACTGGTCGATTCGCCAGGGCGAATGTCATGTGTTGATTGGCCCCAACGGCGCGGGCAAGTCGACGCTGTTTCATCTGATGAGTGGCCGGTACCTCGTATCGAGCGGAACGATCCATCTGAACGATATCGACGTGACGCATTTCGGCGCAAACCGCATCAGCCGCAGCGGACTCGGCCGGAGTTTCCAGACGGCCAACCTGTTCGGCCGCATGACCGTGTTCGAGAACGCGCGGGTCAGCGCGCTGCGCGCGGCGGGCCATGGTCCGTCGTTCCTAAGCATCCTTCGACGCGGCGGTCCCGCCGATATCCGTGCACTCGAAATCCTCGACGAAGTCGGGCTGCTCGACAAACGCAATGAGCCCGCGGCGTTGCTCTCGTATGCGGACCAGCGCGCGCTCGAAATAGCACTCGCGCTTGCGGGCAACCAGAAGGTGTTGCTCTTCGACGAGCCGACCGCGGGCATGAACAAGCACGAAACCCACAACGTCATCGAACTGCTGCTGCGGCTGCGCGAGGCCGACAGCTCGCGCACGATGGTCATCATCGAACATGACATGGATGTGGTGTTCGAGCTCGCCGACCGGATCTCCGTGCTGGTGTACGGCGAGATCATCGCGTGCGATACGCCCGCGCAAGTCCGCGCGAACCGCGCGGTGCAGGAAGCGTATCTGGGCACGCCGGCGGGCGCGGCTCAAGCCGCCGTGCAATCACAAAGGCATTGAAGCGATGAACACACAGTCAAACGCCGGATCGTGCACACGTTGCGGGCCGCTTTTCAACGCATCCGGAATCGTTGCCGGTTATGGGCAGAGCCAGGTGTTGCAAGGCGCAAGCATGCGCGTCGAAGCGGGCGAAACTGTCGGGCTCCTCGGGCGCAACGGCTCCGGCCGTTCGACGTTTCTCAAGGCCGTGATGAAGCTGTTGCCGTCGCGCGGTGCGATCAGCTTCAACGGCGTACCGCTCGAGCGCGCGAGGACGCACGAGATCTCCCGCGCCGGAATCGGCTATGTGCCGGAAGACCGGGCGATCTTTCCCGACCTCACCGTGCGCGAAAACCTGTCGGTTGGTCTGCCGCATTCGGGCCGCATGAAAACGCCGTCGTCCGCACGTTTCAAGCCGTGGACCGAAGACGAATTCTTCGAACTCTTCCCGAATCTCAAACGGCGCGCGAGCGTCGCGGGCGGCGCGCTGTCCGGAGGCGAGCAGCAGATGCTGACGATCTGCCGCGCGCTGATGGGCCAGCCCGCGCTGCTGCTCGTCGACGAACCGACGGAAGGCTTGAGCCTCTCGATGGTCGATCAGGTTGCTGAACTTCTGAAGGAAGTCGCGAGACGCGGCGTGGCCGTGCTGCTGGTCGAGCAGAAACTGACCATCGCGCTCGGACTGTGCGACCGGATCAATGTGATGGGACACGGCCGGATCGTATTCGACGGGACGGTCGACGAGTTCGACGACAACCCGGGCGTGCGGGCGGAATGGCTCGAAGTCTGATTAGCCAGCGAGCCGTTCGCCGACAAACACAACACATATCAGTGAGTGAGGAGCACAAGATGATGAAGTACATGACGGCGGCCGTGCGGCACGTGCTGCGCGCCGGCCTCGCGATCACCGCCGGCGCGGCGCTGCTGGGCAGCGCACATGCAGCGCCGCCGATCAGGATCATGGTGATCGAGCCGATGTCGGGGCCGCAATCGTCGACGATGGAATCGTCGGCCAAGAACCTGCAGTTCATCGTCAAGCGCGACAACGCAGCGGGCGGCGTCCTCGGCTCGAAGATCGAGCTCGAGTTCTGCGACGACAAGTTCAGCCCGAAAGACGGCAAGAACTGCCTCGATCGCGCGATCGGCAACGACGTGCATTTCGTGATGCAAGGCATCGGCGCGAACGTGACGATGACGCTGCTCGACGCGATCGAAAAGTACAACGCGCGCAATCCCGGCAAAGAGATCATCCTGATCAACTGGGCCGGCCTCGATGAAGCGATGACGGGCAAGTACTGCTCGTTCTGGCAGTTCCGCACCGACGGCCACATCGGCATGAAGATGAAGGCCGCCGTGCTGTCGCTCGACCCGAAGGTCAAGCGCGTGTATCTGATCAACATGGACTACTCGATGGGTCAGAGCGCCGACGCTGCGCTCCGGCGTCTGCTCAAGCAGTTCCGCCCCGATATCCAGATCGTCGGCAGCGAACTGCATCCGCCTAACAGGGTGCAGGACTTCACGCCGTACGTCGCCAAGATCAAGGCGGCGAATCCCGACGCAATCTTCACGGCGAACATCGGCACGGACCTGAGCCGTCTGATTCGCGCGGGCAACGATATCGGCCTGAATGCGCCGTGGTACACGGTCTATGCATCGCAGCATGGCCAGGTGACCAGCATCGGCGAGAAAAGCGTCGGCAAGGTGTATCAGGCATCTGACTCGATCATGAGCATGAACATCCCCGCCATCGACCAGTTGATGGATCAGTCGCGCGCGGGCGGCTATGGCGACTTCGAAGGCATGCGCATCTATCGCGGCTACCTGTTCCTGACCGACGCGATTCGCGACGCGAAGTCCACCCAGCCGCTCGCGGTTGCCAAAGCGATGGAAAAGACGACCGTGTCGATCGGCGACTACAAGGCGACGATGCGCTCCACCGACCATCAGGCGCAGCTGCCGTTGAACCTGTCGGTGCTGACGAGCGATGCAAAGTACAAGCAGGACGGCACGCCCTGGGGATTCAAGCTGATCAAGACCTTCCCCGCCGCGCAGGTGAGCGAGCCGGTGGACGGCTGCAACATGAAACGGCCGCCGGGTGCCTGAGCGCGCGGCTGCATTCAAGAAAGGACGGATCGCGATGCAATCTCTGGCCCTGGGTTTATTCAACGGCGTCAGCTACGGAATGCTGCTGTTCTTGATGGCAGCAGGACTGACGCTCGTTTTCAGCATGCTGGGCATCCTGAACTTTGCGCACCCGGCGTTCTACATGCTGGGTGCGTATTTCGCGTACACCTTCTCGCAGTTGCTTGGGTTCGGATACTGGTGGGGGCTCGTCGCCGCGCCGCTGTGCTGTGCGTTGCTCGGCGCTATCGTCGAACGCTGGTTCGTGCGGCGCGTGATCCGCTTCGGCCTGCTGGGGCCGCTCGTGCTGACGTTCGGCCTCGAGATCGTGTTCGTCGAAGCCGTCACCCTGCTGTGGGGTAAGCAGCCCGTCGCGTACGCCGTGCCGCCGTCGCTCGACTTCCCGCTGTTCTCGCTGTACGGAATCGACTACTCGGCATACCGCGCATTCACGCTGGCGATGACGCTCGCCGTGCTCGCCGGACTCTTTCTGCTGCTCAAGCGCACACGCATTGGCACGACGGTGCGGGCGTCGTTGTCACACCCCGACGTCGTCAACGCGCTCGGACACAACCTGCCGCAACTGCGCACCAATGTCTTCGCGCTCGGCGCGGCGCTCGCCGGCCTTGCAGGCGCACTGTCGGGCAATCTGATCGGCACCGAGCCCGGCATGGCGAACCAGCTGGGCACGATCCTGATGATCGTGATCGTGGTGGGCGGGCTCGGTTCGCTGGCGGGCGCCTTCGTGTCGTCGCTGCTGATCGGCGTGCTGCAAACGCTCGTGGTCTCGACACAGATTTCGTGGACCGACCTTCTCGCCCCGTTCGGGTCCGTGATCCACGGCATCGCAGCTAGCGATGCGCTCAACCAGCCATTGAGCCGTTTTGCACCACTCGTTCCCTTTGCCATCGTGATCGTCGTGCTGGCCATCCGCCCGCGCGGCCTGATGGGCCAACGTCATTAAATGGATTCAGAATGGACTTCGACATGCCGACGATAAGGGGCGCACGTCGCCGGAACTCCCCCTTGCGCGAGGCCACGTCTGCCGAGCGGTCACACTGGGAGGCCTATCTGCCGCCGCGCCCGAACCGCACGCGCCGCGCGCTGCACTGGGTCGCCGTGCTCGTCGTGGCGCTCGCGCTGCCGTTGCTGTTCACGGGCACGTTCGCGATCTCCGTGCTCACGCAAATCTGCATCGCGATCACGTTTGCGCTGGCGTACAACATGCTGCTCGGTGGCACCGGCCTGTTGTCGTTCGGTCACGCGTTGTACTTCGGCATCGGCGCTTATACGACCGCGCACTGCCTTAACGCATTCGGCGAGTCCGTGCCCGTCGTGCTCGTGCCGTTGGTCGGCGGCATCGCAGCGCTCGTTCTCGGCGCGTGCGTGGCGCTCTTCACCGTGCGCAGCGGCAAAGTGATCTTTGCGATGATCTCGCTCGCCGTCGGCCAGCTCGCGTATTCAGCGGCGACCATCATGACCGGCTTCTCGGGCGGCGACGAAGGCATCCGCACCGATCCGACGCATGCGGCTGGATGGGGCATCGATTTCGGCTCGCCTGTGAACGTGTACCTGTTGATCGCCGTATGGGCATGGTGCGCGGCGCTCGCAATGTACGCGTTGACGTTCACACCGCTCGGGCGGCTGATGAACGCGACGCGCGACAATCCGGAGCGGATGGACTTCGTTGGCTTCAACCCCGTTGTGATTCGCGGGTTCGCGTTGACGCTGTCGGCGGGATTCGCGGGCATTGCGGGTTCACTCTACGCGTTGGGCTTTCAGGTCGTTACGCTCGACACACTGAGTCTCGCCCAGAGTACGGCAGGCATGCTTCACGCGTATGTCGGCGGCTACACGTCGTATTTTGGGCCGGTGGTCGGCGCGCTCCTGATCACGCTCGCTACGGCACACCTGTCTACGCTCACCGATGCATGGCCGTTGTACCTCGGCGTGTTCTTCGTCACAGTGACGATCTCATGGCGCTACGGGCTAACGGGCGGTCTCACAGACCTGTTGCGTATCGCGCCCAAAACATGGCGGCAAAAAGGACCGGCTTACGTCGCCCGATGCACCCTGCCCGTGTTGTTGGGCGCGCTCGCTACCTGCGCGGGATTCGTCCTGCTCATCGAAATGATTCAGTCGCTCAATGCGAACATGGGCGCGCCGGTGCGACTCGCGTTCTTGCCCGGCTCCATCGCCGCCGACCCGCGCAGCACCGTACCGTGGATCATTTCGATCGCGCTGCTCGCAACGGGGCTGGCCCTGCTCTACATGAAGCGGCACGCGACACGTACATAGAGCGAAGCCGTCATTGTTTCTCCGCGGACGGGCGCGTCGTACGCATTGCCCGTTCACGTCAATGGATCGTGTCTGCCTGACACGGTCCTGAATCACTCGCAATCCATAGCCTGTCGTTTCGCTCGCTGGCCGAGCGAGGCTCTGCTGTTTCGCCTGCTCGCCGTACCAACGTGCGATAACAAACCAATAACTACAGCAAGTAATGGAGACTTCAATGAAAAGGTTTTGCTTTGCAGCGCTTGCTTTGGCAGGAGGCACTATATCCGCTGCCCATGCTCAGAGTTCAGTGACGCTTTATGGCATCGCCGACAGCGGCATTCTCTACAAGACACATGCTGCGGCAGGAGGAGGCTCGGCGTGGTCGGTCGCGAGCGGCATCGATTCGACGAGCCGCTGGGGTCTCACCGGACGCGAGGATCTCGGCGGTGGACTACAGGCACTGTTCGAACTCGAAAGCGCCTTTCGCATCAACACCGGCCAATCCATCAACGGCGGCCAGCCGGCGAGCGCGGGCAACGTATTATTCGATCGCGGCGCGACTGTCGGCATCGGCAGCAAGACCTTTGGCAACGTACTGCTGGGCAAGAACCGTTCGCCGTTGCTGCGGATCCTGAGTCGTCTCGACATCGAAGGCTATTCGAACTTCGGCTCGCTGAACAACCTGCTCTATCAGAACCTGTCGGGTTATACCGGCTATCAGTACTCGTGGGTCGACAACTCGGCCGAATACATGAGTCCCGAAATCGCCGGTTTTCAGGGCATGGCGATGTATTCGTTTGGCGGTGCAGCGGGCGATTTTCAGAAGAAGAGCGCGATGTCGTTCGGGGCAAGCTATAAGATCGGCGACTTCATGGCCGCTGCGGCCTACTTCAACGGCCGCGACATCACGGGAGCAGTCGATTCAACGACAGCACGCGCATACACGATCGGAGCGAACTACGGCTTTGACGCATTCAAGTTCATGCTCGACTTCGCCAATTTCAAGAACCCGGCGCGCGGCACCAGCGACAACTTCTACACCGCTGAATTTTCGTATGCTCCAACGCCATTCTGGACCATCAGCGCGACGTATATCCGTCAGGACGACCGCGTGACGAATGATCGGGACGCGAGCCTGTACAAACTCGGCGCGAACTATTCGCTGTCACGCGCGACTTCACTCTATTCTTTCGTTGGCTATGTGAAAAACAATCGGCTCGCGACACTCGGTTTGCAGAACTCGACGCCTGCCGGTGTGCCGGGCGGAAACCAGTTTGGCGTCGCTATCGGGATTCGGCATCTGTTTTGAGTCTATTCCGGGGCGGGTATGGATCCAGACCAATATGGTTGTACGCCGTGAAACGCCCATCAGAATCCGCCAGGCCAAGTGTCTCGACAATATCGAGGGACAAGACCATCGGGCGATCAAGCGCCGTACCCGATACATGTTGGGCTTCAAGGTTTTTCGTTGTGCCCGCATCTTGTCGAGTGACATTGAACTCATGCATACGATCGCCAAGGGACAGATGGAAAACGCAAACAAGCCATCGGCCGCAGGGGAATTGAATTGCTTGTGATATAAGCAATCCATGATCATATGGCTATCGTTCGCCCAAGTCGCTTACCGCGACAGAACGGTTGAACAAACCTCAAGATGATCGGCGGTTCATTGGCCTCGACGGGTGGTCACATGATGAGGATTTTATGCCAAATGTGATGCTATCCTCTCAAGCTCCGACCCAACAGAGCATTCAGTGAAGTGGCTGATTGTGTGGCCGCAGTTTCTGTCTGGCCGACATCGAATCGTGACCGCTGCGATTCTGGCGAGACTCAACCCGGTCTCGCCGGCGAAGCGACACATCATGTCGTCGGTACGCAGACTGCTGTCACAATTCAATCTATCTGGGCTTGACTGATATCGGCGCTGGCAAGATTGAAGGTCGGTTGGTTTTGACCGTCATGTCCGGGGAACTGGTGAATGATCGCCGCCCGAGGTAGCGATCAAGTTGCCGAGGTCGGGAAGACGTTGCTATACAGAAAGGAGCTTCGTGATCCCCGGTCGAATGAATGGACGTGGTTGATCGACGCAAAGCCGATCAGAAGCGTTATCAATCGCCACACGCCCATGTGTCACCGCATTTACCGCATTTACCGCATTTACGCAGCCTTCGCAGCTCCGGCCTGGAACCCCGCTGGCCCGGGCACACGCCCAATGACCTGTTCTACACGGCGAGCCAGCGCGAGCAGATCTCGGTCGCACCCAAAGGACGCATCGAGTTCGATGCCGATCGGAAGCCCTTGTGGGTTTAGCGCCATAGGAAGACTAATCCCAGGCACGCCTGCGGAGCTGGGTAAGCGTCTCGCCGCGGCCGTTCTAGCGTGCTGATTGAGGTTTTGGGTAGTTTGGTACCCACCAAATTATGGTGGATACCAAAGTGGACAAGACGTGGGGCGTTGGCGCCGCAGTCGGCGCATATA
>NZ_JBFRCH010000054.1:0-34764 GCF_040965635.1 Paraburkholderia phymatum | reverse complement strand
GTATCGCCAGCGGCCACTGTGCAGCGGCTCGGCGAGCGCACCCCATCGCCGAGCGAGAGCTTCCAGCTCTTGTCACCCAGTTCAAAGGCGACATACAGCGATCCGGTGATGGTTGTATCCTGCCCGTCAAGGGCCGTGCGAGGCGCATTCATTTGCGTACTCCTCTCGGGGAAAACGGGTGTCGGAATCCTCGTTTTACTCCAGGAGGCTTACTTCCGCGGCCCTTCCATAGTATCTAGGCGCGTTTGCGCGCCATCTGGTCGAGTGACTCACCAACGCGAAAGCGCTCAAGCCGGTCGCTTGCATCAGCAACAGCCGCGAGCGGTGCACGACGTAACTGCCTGTCGTAAGTCGAGACGATTACAGCAAATTGCCGGAAGCCGTTCTCGTCCAGTGACCACACGCCAGAGTCCCGGCCGCGATCGAAGGCCGCTGAGATGACGTCCTCGGCGTTTCGCATCTGGTCGAACGTGGCCTCAGCGTAGCCCGCCTCTGCCAGTAACCCGGTGAGGATCATTGCCTGGCAAAGGGTCTGCGCCGCTCCGGCATTGCCCATTCCCCGCCGCATCACGTCCAGGGCGATGTGAACCTGCAAACAAAGCCGATCGACCTCGGTGCGCGGCATCGGTAGCAGGAGGGTCTTGTTTCGACGCGCACGCGCCGCTGCTGCGGTTCGTGCAAACGGAATCGTTCTGGCCATCGTGTCAATAATTAGAAAGCGTCGTGGGCGAATCCTACACCATACACAGGAGTGCAGCGTTACCCTGAAAGCTATACGTTTTACTGCACCATTTCGGGTTAGTGACCTGAGCCGGCTCGGCGACGCATTACGGCATCGCCGCGCTGCATGACATCTTCGGGCAGTGTCACGCGCAACGAATCGGCAAAAGCTCATTGATTTGATCGTTCTTTCGGTCTGCTACAGGTCACTGCAGCCTCAAAAATAGCAGCATGTCCGAAGCTACCGAAAATCCCCTGCTCAAGGTGCGCCCGCTCGAAGAGAGCGCGGTGCAGATGTTTTTCGCATCCGTCGCCCCGCTGCGGGAATACTTCGAAGCGCCTGACGTCGCCGAAATCATGGTCAACAACTTCGACAATGTCTGGATCGAGCGACGTGGTGGGATGCACCGCCTCAATCTCACGCTGAACCAGGCAACGCTCAACGGCGCGATTCTTTCCCTTGCTGCATCGGTCGAGAAGTCGGCGAAGGCCGGCACGGCACAGGGCATTATCAACGCGGGCCATAAGGGTTTGCGTATTGCGGCTGTCATGCGTCCGACGGCGATCGATGGCCACGCGATGTCGATCCGCAAGCACAGCGACCGGCAACTCAGTCTTGCCGATTACGTCGCGATGGGCGCGTTCGCGCGTGTGAACGCGCGGCATGAGCACAACGACGAGAAGCTGTTCTATCCCGGCATCGAAAACGAAGGGCTGATGGCCGCCGTCAGCGAGCTGATCGTCCGCCGCAAAAACGTGCTGGTGGCTGGCGGCACTTCAACGGGCAAGACCACGTTCCTCAACGCGCTCGCCGCACAGGTGCCCGAAGACCAGCGGGTTATCACCATCGAAGACACGATGGAGCTAAAGCTGCGCGTGCCCAATCTTGTGCGGTTCCTCTCGAACCCTGACAAGGGTGTGACGACACAAGCCCTCGTTGCGCTGTGTCTGCGATTCCGTCCTGACCGGATCGTCGTTGGCGAGGTCCGCGGCGGTGAGGCGTTCGACTTCATTCAGGCACTGAGCACCGGGCACGACGGCGGCCTGGGTTCGATTCACTCAAACGACGCGCGCGGCGGCCTCAGCCGGCTGGAGAGCCTCGCGATGCTCGGTATTCCGCCCGGCAGCCGGTGGGATCTTGTCGACATGCGCAAGTCCATCGCCGACTGCTTTCACTACGTCATCCATATGCGCCGTACCGGCGAGTTGCGCCACGTTTCCGAGATCGTCGAGATCAAGGGGTTCAAGGATGGGGACTATGTCCTCAACCGCGTTTTTTAAGCAAACAGGAGCTGTTCATGAAGAAGTGCCTCAAGTCTGTCCAGTCGCGACTGCGTGCCGTGGGTGCTTTTACCCACCGTCGCTTTTTCAGCCGTCGCGAAATTCGCTCGACGCTCATCGCAGCCTGCCTCGCATTCTTCCCGCCGCTCGCGTCGGCCGTGAGCCTGAGCGATCTCGGTTCCGCGACGGACGTTATCTGCCTGATCCAGGCCTATATCAGCGGCCCGTGGCTGTACGGGATTGGTGTCGTGCTGATCATCGTTGGCGCGGTTGCGATCGCCAGTTCGGAAAGCACGATCGGCAAGCTGATCTCGTCCGTGTTCGTTGGCCTGGGCCTCGCTGCGTGCGCGGTCAACATCGTGAAAAACCACCTCGGCGTCACGTACACCTGTGCGTAAGCCAACGAAAGTCAGCCGCAGCCTGTCGCTGCCGCGCCAGATGGGCGGTGCGGATCGCGGTCTCGCGATCGCGAACGGCACGCTCACGCTGCTTCTCTGCTACTCGAGCATGACATTCGCGTTTTTACCCGTGGGCATCGTCATCCATTGGGTGCTGCGTTGGAAGAGTAACCGCGATCCCTGGTGGCGGGACGTCATGCTCGTCTACAACCACTACCCCGACCTGCACGAGCCGCTGCCGTCGGCGAAGTTCTCCGCCCGGTTCAAGCGGCCCTATGGCTTCGATCAGGATCTGGAATGCTGAAACGAATTGTGCGCCGACCGGTGCAGGAGATTGCGCCGTGGGCGACGATGGTTACGCCCGAGCTTGTTCTCGACAAGGACGGGTCGCTGCTTACCTGCTACACGTTTGAAGGGGTGGACGCTGACTCGCCGAACGCTGACGACATCTCGTCGGTGCGCAACAACCTGGACAACGCGTGCAAGAACTTCGACCACCGGATTACCGCATGGTGGAGGCTCTCGCACCGCCGCGTGCAGGGGGCCATCGATGGCGCGTTTGCGGCGGACATCGACGAGTACGTGGACCGGATCAACCGCAACCACGTGAGCAGCGGAAAGTATTTCCGCAACACTCACTCGCTCTCGCTTGCCTACACGCCCGAAACCGGCATCAACAAGGTGTTCGACAAGGTTGCGTATCACATGACGGTCGGCGGGAAGTCGATGTTGCCCGCCCTTATTGAGACAGCGAAAGACACCTTCTTCGCACGGAGCGCCTTCGTCTTCGACCTCGAACGCATGACGACGGACATCAAGCGGTTTGAGTCGATCCTCGATGCATTCAAGGGCGGTGTAACGCGTCTCAAGGTGAAGCGACTGGAACTGCAGAACACGCTGTCCTACCTGCATCAGACGGCCAACCCGTCCGTGCCGCCGCGCCGTGTCCGTTATCCCGTCACCATGCTGGACACGCATCTCACCGAAAGCACAGTCGTCTATGGCGCCGAGCACCTGATGTTCGAATCGCCACACGGTACGCGCTTCGCGAAGATCGTGGCCGTCAAGGAATGGATGGGGCTCCAGGAAGCGGCGCTCGACGTGCTTTCCGAAGTCGATGCAGAACTGGACATCTGCGTGATGTTCCGCTTCCTTGATACCGCCAAGGCCAAGCAGTACATCGACAAGATCCGCAGCTTTTACAAGATCGCGGCGTTCAATCCGATGGCGATCATCAAGGCCTTTTTCTCGAAGGAAGAGCAGAAGAACGATAAAGGCCGGATGATGCTTGCGGAAGAGGCGGAGGACGCGCTCGCTAAGATAACGGCGGAGGGGCAGCAGTACGGATTTGCCAACATATCGGTCATTGTCTACGGTGACACCTCCAAAGAATGCGACGATGCGACGCGTGAAGTCGTCGGCAAGTTCGGCAGCGCTGGATTCGGCGTGGTCCTCGAAAAGGACAACCTCGCGGCCGCGTGGAATACGACGCTGCCGGGCCGTTGGGACAAGCAGAAGCGGCTGCAATTCGTTGAGACGCCTGCCGTGTCCGATATCGCGCCGGTCCGCAGCGTGGCGGAGGGTAGCGCTGTCAATGCATGGCTGACGCAGCAGTCGGGTCAGAAGACGGGTCCGCTCACCATGCTGCCCACGCGCCACAAGACGTTGCAGCGTGTGAACCTGCACCGGCCGGGCGGCGCCTCCCACCTGCTCGTCCTTGGTCCGATCGGCATGGGCAAGTCGATCATGCTGAACTTCCTCATGTCGCAGACGGGACGTCACGGCGCGCGACGCGTGCGCTTTGACAAGGACCGCTCGACGCGGATTCCGACGGTCCTGGCGGGCGGGCGCTTTGTTGATGCGACCGGACGCTTTGAGGCGGCGACGTCGGTCAATCCGTTGTCCCTTCTGTGCGACAAGCAGCACTATTCCTATGTCGCCGAATGGGTGCAGATGGCCATTGAGGACGATACGTTCCGCTGCAGCAAGAATCAGGAGCGGGAGATTTTCGAGGCGGTTAGCACCCTCGGCGACGGCTACGGGGCTGAATTCTGGACGCTGTCCTATCTGACCACGATGCTATCCATCGAGCTGCGTGAACGGTTGGCCGTCTGGACGAAGGGCGAAAAAAATGGCCGGTTCTTCGATCACGTCGAAGACGCGTTCACCCTGTCCGATGACCTCTCGATTGAGATGGGCGATCTGTTCAACAACTTCCCGGTCGCCGCCGCGCTGTTCATGGATTACGCGTTCTACCGGATCGCGCAATGGCTGGATGGCAAGCGCTACACGGTGATTGAGGTCGAGGAGGCGGGCTTCTTCTTCCAGAACGAACGCTTCTACAAGCGCCTGGAGGTCTGGGCAGTGACAATCCGGAAGCTGAACGCAACGCTGATGATGGCGACGCAGTCGCTCGCACAGGTCGCACGTATCGCGGACTTCGAGGTGCTCAAGGAAAACATCCCGAACATCATCTACCTGCCCAATCCCGATGCGAAGAATAACCTGCATCTTTATCGCGACAAGTGCGGCCTCACGCTCGACCAGATCCAGATGATCGTCGAGGCCGCGCCCAACCGGGACTACCTGTGGGTAACACCGGACCAGACACGCATGCTGCAGGCGAGCTTCCCCAAGGAGACGCTCGCCGTATTGCGTTCGGATGGCCGCGCTCAGGCCGTGCTCGACAGGCACGTCAAGTCGGGGGCGGCGAACTGGCGCGAGGCCTACCTTGCCGAAATGACGACTCTCGACTGAGGAACCAACGATGAAGAAGACTCTTGCGCGCCTTGCCCTGACCGCTGGGCTGACGTTGTGTGTGTCGCACGCTGCGTACGCGACGTTACCGGTCATCGATCCTGCAAACCTGATCCAGACCACGATCACGGCTCTCAAGGCCGTCAAGACCGAGGTGTATCAGGACAGCAATATCGCGTACCAGTACCAGATGATGGCGAACCAGCTTCTCCAGGCGACGAACCTGGACCCGGCTGCGATGAAGGCGCAGTACGACCAGATCACCGGCGATATCTCAAAGTACAAGCAACTCGCCGATAACGCGACCAGCCTGTACGGCGACCTTCAGAATGGCAACCAATGGCTTTCGCACGTGCAGACGATGGTCTCCCGTTCGGGCAAGTCAAACGCGCAATGGTTCGCCGATATGGGCACGCTTTACAGCCAGCGTGACAATCAGGCGACCCAGTTGATGCAGACGGGTAACAACGTAGTCCAGCATATTCAGGCACTCACGAAGCGGCGACAGGAGTTGCAGTCGCAAATGTCGTTGACGCCAACCGCGCAGGCTACCGCGGAACTCACGACGCACTATCTCGACGTGGTATCGAGCCAGATGAGCGACATGCTTCAGATGATGGCGAACAAGACGCAGAAGGATGCTCAGCAGCAGTCTGCGGATAACGCCGAGGACAAAGCGCGATCAGCCAACGCAAAGGCTTTCCTCGACCAACAGGCCGCCGAGCGCGCGGCTTACGGCTACTAGGGGAGCGCAAAAGCGACATGTTGCTGCGTGACATCAAACATCTGGCCGTCGCCTGTCTGCTGGCGCTGTTTGCGATCGGCGCGTCGCCGGCGTTCGCTGACGACGCGTCTGCGCCCGCGGCAACCAGTGGTACGGCCGCCAATCCCTACGTGAGCGCTGGTGAAACTGCGGCGGGCAATGCCCGTGCGATCGACAAGATCACCGCCATGTTTTCGTCGATCATGAATACCGCAGTCGAGGCCTCCCAGAGTATCCAGAAGGAATCGGACAAGTTCGCCAGCGGACTGGCAGTCATCACGATCGTTCTCGCAGCCGTGCGCTTCGCCGCAACGAAAGACCCGGTCATGGCGTGGGTCGCCTTGTTTGAAGAGCTAGGCACTCTCGGCATCTTCGCTTCGATCTACGTCGGATTCGCGAGCTGGGCTCCAAACTTCTATAAATGGTTCGTCTCCCTCGCTAACGACATCGGCGGCGCAGACATGACCAGTGCGCTCAGCATCATGGGTAATGCGGCCGGTCAGGTCTTCGATTCGGCCGTTCAGGCATGGTCCGGGATCGGCCTCCATCTGACAATGATTCCGGACGTGGTTATTGCGACGGTCCCGCTGTTTTTCGCCTGGGCGTTGCTTTCGATCACGGCCATCATCTTCGTGTTCTTTATCAACATCGGGCAATTACAGTTCGCGGCGGGCGTGGTGATGGGCCAGATCGCGTTTGCGCTCGGCTTTTCTTCCTTCACGCGCGGCTACTTCAAGACGTGGCTCGACTACATGGTCAGCGCGGGCATGTATATCGTCGTTGCCGCGATCCTGATGCGGCTCGTGACACACAATATGGTGAACGCGGTCCAGGACGCCGCAAAACTAGGCCTGACGACGGCGGGCGCGGCTGCGCAGGTGTTCGATCTTGCCTTCTTTGTGTTTCTCGTCTCCTTCGAAATTCCCAAAATCGCGGGGATGTTTGGTGGGGGGGCAAATGCGAGCGGTGCCATTCTCGGGAAGCTCATACCTAAGCCATGATGCACACCCTGATCACCCCCGATGCGCTGATCGCGCAGTACGAACGACGCGTCGATCTGATTGCACAATGTGCAAACGAAGTGAGCAAGGCCGATTTCGAGCGCAGATGGATGAGCGTCCTGCGTTCGTGCGCTAGCTGGTTTTCGTCGTTGCCGCTCCGGCCAGACCTGTATCGCGAGCCTGGCGGCGCATTCCGTTGCACAGTGGAAACCGCCTTCTACGCGATGCGGCTCGCCGGCGGACAGAAATTCGGTACCAGCCTGCCATCGGAAAAGCGCCGCCGCGTCGAGCCGCAATATAACTACGCGGTGTTTCTAGCCGCAGTCTGTTCCCGGCTTGACGAACCGTACCGGCATTTCATGATCGAGCGTGACAGGGACCAGCAGGCCTGGAATCCTTCGGTGCACGGTGCGGCGGGCGCATGGCTGGCAGGTTCCGATTATCGTGTTTCACGCCGCGAGCAGCCGTTGGCTGTCGAGCGTATGCGCACGGGGATGCTGGCGCAGATTCTCATTGGCTCGGATCTGCTATCCGGACTCGACGGTGAGGTGCTGTCGGACCTTTTCGGCGCGATCAATCCGAACATGCAACCGCTGGGGGCCGAGTCGGTGCTTCATAAGGTCGTGCGCCAGGGTGTGAGCACCGCCGACGAATTCGACCGCAAGGCGCAATGCGCCGTATTCGCGCCTGTGCAGTTCGATGTGCCGTCAGCCGTGCACGTGGCCGCCGAGCTGGAGCCGGTGATTGCGCCAGCGCCTGCCCCGCAGCAGGCGGCCGCACCTTCGGTGCCGTCGGCAGCCGCAGCCGTTACGCCGTCCATTGACCCCGATCCCACGTCAGAGAGCGCGTCGGCGTCGCAGCCCACGACTTATCCCGTTGATACCTCACCGACGGCGCAGCAACAGCCGCAGTCCCAAGCGACGTGTGTCTCAGCGGGAGAAGCGAACTCGTCGCCGCAGACGCTACGCGAGGCGTTGGGCATCCCGCCCGCGACACAGGTCACCGCCGCCACACCCGCGCCTGCAGCCGTCGACCCGAGCGCCATGAAGGCTCCGGCGCAGTCGACCGGCGCCCGTCGCGATCCGGCACCGCCGGCGGCCTTCGATGAAGTGCTCAAGGGCGTGCCGAATCTCGTGCGCGAGTTGTTCCAGGCACTGCGCGAGGATGTCGCGGCAGGGAAGGCAACGGTTCAGTGGAATGACAAGGGTCTCGTGCTCCCGAAGCGCCTTGTCGGCGGGTACGGCGTCAGCAGTAGCACGCTCGTTGAACATATGCGCAAGCGCAGCCTGATGGTTGCCGATGAAGCGACCCAGATCACGCTCACGCCGCGTGCTGGCCAACTCATTCTCGACAGACCCGCATGATCACCCCTTACATCAATCATTTCAGGCCGATCTACGAGATTCGCGCGGCCGTGTTCTGGCTCGCGGCACTCGTCATGCTGCCCCTGTCGGGAATGCCCTTCGCGTGGATATTCGCACTGGTCGCGCTCGCGTTTCTGATGATGCGCTCACTCCAGATCTGGCGCGCGCTGAAGTTCCGCATGGCCATTTCAACGAAGTGGCTGACGACACTCCAGATCCCAAAGCTGCTGCAGATCCAGAAGCGCATGAAGGAGGAGGCGAACTCGATGTATCTCGGCATCGGGTTCGAATGGACGCAGAAGCACTGCCAGATCGCGCACGACATTCTGCGCATGCCAACCACCGATATTCCGGGGCTGCCGAAATGGCTGAACAAGACGAAGACCGGCCGCAAGATCGAGGAGGCAATTGAAGGTCTTTTCGCGCCGAAAGACAGTATCCGCGATCGCATGCCGCAGGGTGCGTCGTGGATACACGGGCTTGAGCCCAAAAAGGCGCTTGTCCCGTTCCACTACAAGTCGATGGGCGGCCACACTGCCGTTGGTGGCACGACGGGCTCGGGCAAGACCCGTACCTATGAGGTGATCTCGACCCAGGTTATTCACCTTGGCGACGTGCTGATTAACGTCGATCCGAAGAACGACAAGGACTGGAAGCTGCGCGCCGAGCGTGAAGCCGCGCGAACCGGCCGGAAATTCCTGTACTTCAACCAGGCCAAGCCGTCCGAGTCCGTCCGGCTCGAACCACTCGACAGCTGGTCGCAGCCATCGGAAATTCCCAGCCGCATTGCGCAGTTGATGGAAGAGGGGCCTTTCCGTGATTTCGCCTATCTGTTCATCAGTCGCTCAGTGAACGGTGAGCTGTACATCGGCGACAAGCCGAATCTTCGCTCGATCCTCAAATATGCACAGGGCGGCATTGCGCCGCTGCTGGAAAAGGCGCTGCGGCGGTTCTTTGCAGAGAAAGGGCTGACCAGCTGGGAAACGGAAGTAGCAACGGAAACGACTCGTCAGGGACAACGCAACAACGCCGCGTCGCTCGTCGACGGGATGATCGGCCTGTACAACGCGCGCTTCGCATCGCAGGAGCAGGGCCATGAAGCGATCGACGGCCTGATCGCCACGCACACCCACGACCGCGAGCACTACATGCGCATCATCGCGTCGGCGCTCCCGTTGCTCCAGATGCTGGCGACGGGCGAAACCGGCCTCATGCTTGCGCCGAAGGTCGACGACTTCGAGGACGAGCGCGAGGTGTGGACCATCGAGAAGGTGATCCGCCAGAAAGCGATCCTGCATATCGGTTTGGATTCGCTCTCGAACAGCATCGTGGCAAAGGCCATCGCGTCGATGCTGCTGGCTGATGTCTCTGCCGTCTGCGGCTCGATCTACAACTTCTACGAGACGCCGCCCGACGTGGTTCTGATCATTGACGAGGTGGCCGAAGCCATCAACGAACAGGTGATCCAAATCCTCAACAAGGGACGCGGGGCAGGCTTCAAGGCGTTTGTCGCGTTCCAGACGCGTGCCGACCTCGAAGCGAAACTCGGAAACGCCGCAAAAATGCTGCAGGTTTTGGGGAACCTGAACAACCAGATCATCCTTAGACTCGAAGACACTGATACGGCACAGTGGTTCTCCGACAAGGTCGGAGAGACGGCGATTCGCAACATCACGATCACTGGCAGTACCAGTACCGGGACGGAAGCGCACCTCGGCGAATTTACCGGTGGTGTGTCGCGTTCACTTCAACTGGAGAAAGCCCCGCTGATTCCAACCCGCCTGATTCACAGCCTGCCCAACCTGCAGTATTTCATGCGCATCTCGGGCGCTGCCGTGTACCAGGGCCGCATTCCAATCCTTCAAGGCTGAAAACCTACGCATGTCTGCCGTATTCAAAAAAATCATTCGCGAACACAAACTGTCGTCCCGCCTGATCCCTGTCTTCACGCTGGCGCCGGAACTGGAGCTCGCCTGCGCACGCGTGGCCGATTTCATCGGGGAGAAATTCATGGGCGAGTCGGAGCCGCTCATCAAGGAGATGCTCGACACCGCGATCGCTGCGTACAAGCGCACCCGCAAGACGGGCAATCCACACATCGCGTTCATGCAGGGGCTTTTCTGCCATGCGAACCTGCTGTACGCGAAGCGCTACGTCGCGCGCGACGGCGAGCGTTATTACGTCTGGCCGCCGATGCTCGAACCCGTCACGGAATTCGAGGCGCGGCACGAAGCGCGCGGCACCGAGATGGTCGAAGAGCGTTGCCCGGAAGTCATCACGCAGCGTTCAGCGGCTTTCCAGCTGGCAGCACGCGCGCTGACGGGCGAGAACTTCCGGCTTTACTTCGAGGACTACGATGTCGCTCACACCTATTCTGATTGCGAAGCTGTCGAGGGTTGATCTGGACGTCGCGCGCCGCGCGCTGGGCACGGCCAACTCGCAGGACAGACTGGATGAGTCGCGCCCCGCCGAGTTCTCACGCGGCGCCGGCGCGCGGGCATACGGAATGGCGCTTTTCATTTCGCGGCGTCCCGTCCACTTTTACGCTGGCATGTTCGGCCTGATCCTGTTTCCGCTGTACATGCTGTGGCAGTTTGTGCCCGAGCTGGTCCAGTGGGGGATGCAAGCGTATGGCCGGTAGCCGCTTCGCCTCCCACGTCAAGTGGTGGTTCTTCCTTGTGCCGTTGCTGGCGCTCTTTGTCATGCCCGCGATTCCAGACCGGTCGCTGTTCTCTGTGCCGTCAGAAGAGGCGGAGTCGGTTCAGAGCGTGGTGGGCGTCGAGCGTGCCGACGACGTCGTGGCACTCACCAACGATCGGTTCCGCCGCTGGTTCGTTGATTCCGGGATCATCCGCGCGACCCTCGATGCATCCGGCTCGGGCGAAATCGGCGAGGCAGGCGTGTCGGAATTTGCCCATGGATGGGTCCACAACTTCTGGCTCGAGGTGTATCGCGTGATTTATCGTGCGAGCGTCATGAAGTTGTGGTTGATCGGGACGTTTATCTTCTGCGCAGCGGCCTTCGTTGACGGTTCAGTGCGCCGCAAGATCAAGGCGTCAGCAGCCGGCTTCGCCAGTCCGCTTTCCTTCCACCTCGCCGGGCACGGCATCCTCCTCGTTTTCGGGATGACGTTTGCCGTTCTCGCAGCGCCGTTCCCGGTGCTCGCGCAATACTGGATCGCAGTCGCCGCAGTGCTCGGTGCGCTGTTGTGGAAGGCAGCTTCCTCGTTCCAGTAACACTTTTCCCGGAAAGCTGCTGCAAACCATGTAGCTTTCCGGGTTAGGCACCTGAGCCGGCTCGGCTCCCTACCTCTCCGCGCTGCCGCCGTCCGCGATGCGCATTCCCAGCGATCGGCACGACAACGCCATCCTCAGGATGCAGAGAGCGACCGTATCTGTGTCCGGTCCGCCCCCGTCAACCGTGAGCGCTTGCGTCTTCGCCGCAATCTCCCCAAAAGCGAATTGAAATCGACCATGTTTCGGACGTCTCCGCGTCCGTAGCGTCGTAACAATAAGGTCGTACCACGCGCGTTTGGGCGCACTTTCCACAGGACTGAATTCACTATGACCACCATCACGGAAGAGACGAACCTCGACGCTGCCAGCAAACCCGCGGCCGTACATGCAACCACGGCGGGCGCGCCGGAGCATGCCTCGGGCGCTGCGGCACACGCGACCGGCAACGACGGCCCGGCAACGACCGACGGCGCTGACGGTGGCGAGATCGAACTCGAACTGCAGCAGATGGAAGACGCGGCGACAACCCTTCAGAAGGAAGGGATGATCAGCGAGACCGAAGCTGAGGAAAAGCGCGAGCAGGTCGCCCGCACGCGAAAGATGTTCCGCGATCTGTCGCCGGCGGAACGCGCAGCTATCGTGAAGCGCCGCCGCGAGATCGGCCGCGAACTGATGGATCGACAGCTGTCGGGCGCAGCCGTGGTCCAGGCCGCCGTTCGCCTGAATCACACACGCCTCAAGCCGCTGTTCGAACAATGGTGGCCGTATCTGAACCGTATGAGCATCAACCTGCAGCGCTTCGGCCGGTCGACCTTCGGCGCTGAAGATCAGGGCGCGGTTACGGCGTTCTTCGAAAAGCAGGTGGGCGACCTGGAAGCCTATGTTGACGAGCAACTGAGCGTCGCGCAGGGATTCCGCGAAAAGACCGAAGCCCGCCTGAAGGAGCAGGGCGATATCGTGTTTGCGCCGAGCGTCACCAAGCCGTCGCTGGAGATCGGTGTCGAAGCCTACTCCCGGTTCTCGATGCGCCTGCTGTCGTTGCTGATGAAGTTCGACAAGGTGATGGATCATTTCGACTTTCTCGTCTGGAACGGCGTGCGCGACCAGTCCGACGTCGACGAGGAAACGATGCGCTTCCTGCGCAAGTTCCATCCGATCGGCGTGCGCGGCTACATGACTCACCTGCGCCTGATGACCACGGTGCGCGGCCGCTAACGGGACTGCCACCATGCTCGACGGGCTCAATCCGCAGCAGCGTGAGGTAGCGGAACTGCGCCAGCACTGTGTAGCGATCGCGTGCCCAGGCGCTGGCAAGACCAAGACCATCGCGGCCAAGGCAGCCCTTCTGCTCGCTGACCCCGCCGCGATCGTCGGCGCTGTCACCTTCAGCAAGGACGCAGCAGTCGAGTTGCGCGACCGCATCCTGGCGCTTGCAGGTGATGGCGCCAGAAAGCGGCTCATCGCGGGCACGTTTCACTCCCTCGCGTTCAAGCAGCTGGGCAAGCGGGACATCGCGACGGACGGCGATCGCATGGGCCTCATTGCGCGGGTCATCGCGGAGCTCGGCCTCGCGTGGAAGCCCGAAGAGGTCGTACCCACCATCGAGCGTGTCAAGACCAATTTCGGCCGGGTACAGGCGGGCACCGAAGACGCGCAGATCTACGCCGCCTATCAGGCCGCGCTTGAGCGCAATGGCAAGATCGATTTTCAGGATATGCTGCGCCTGGCCGTCGCCGGAATGGAAGCGGGCGACATTGCGCCGTACCGCTTCACCGATCTGCTCGTTGATGAATTCCAGGATACGGACCCGCTGCAATACCGCTGGGTTGAACTGCACGCAAAAGCCAATGCAAGGGTGACTGTAGTTGGTGATGACGACCAGAGCATCTATGGATTCCGCGCAGCACTTGGTTATCGCGGCATGGAAGATTTCGCGTCCACCTTCAACGCCCAGAAGGTGGTGCTCGGTAGCAATTATCGCTGCCATGGCGAGATTCTTTCAGCGGCGGACCGCGTGATCCGGAACAACAGCGACCGGATCGCGAAGTTTCTGCATGCAGAGCGTGGACCGGGTGGCTCTGTTGCAACAAAGCGGTCCGACGACGAATATGCGGACGCGGTTGCGGCCGTCGAAACGTTGCATCCGCTCCTGAAAGCAGGCAAGTCGTGTGCAATCCTCGCGCGCACGAACCGGATTCTGGACCCGATCGAGGCCGTGTGCCGCTCGCACGGCGTTCCATACTTCCGTGCGTCCGGCAGTTCCGTGCTCAATCGCCCGGAGGGCGCACTCATGTGCAACCTGCTCGGCATCGCGGAAGGGCGCAAGCAGAACGGGCTGGATGCGGTTTTCGGCTACATGGGCGTGAGCACACCACTTCTTGCCGTGCTGCACCGTGACATGGGGCCAGAGCTTGTTCAACGTCTCAAGAAGGATCTTGTCGCGCTTGGTCTGCCCGAAGACACCGCGACGGTCTATCGCAGCTTCATGAAGCGCCTGTCCGAATGGCAGGCGATGTGCGAACGGAGTTTCTACTCGCTCGTGCTCGACGGCGTGCATGAGCTGATGATGACATACGCAAAGAAAGACCAGTCCATCCGCGCGATTCAGGGCACCTACGACGTGATATCGCGGCTTTCTGGCACCTTCGCCGAGCGGATCGAATACCTTCGCCGCGACAACAACAAACCAGCCGATGGCGCACTCGTCTTGACAACGATGCACAGTTCGAAAGGGCTGGAATGGGATCACGTGTGGATCTCGCGGGCGGAAGAGGGCGTCGTGCCGGACGAAAAGAGCACCGAGTCTGAAGAGCGCCGCCTTTTCTATGTTGCGATGACCCGTGCGCGCGACGGCCTGACCATCGCGACCATCAAAAAGAATCCCGTCTCCCGGTTCCTGATCGAATCGTCTATCCAGTAACTGCTGATTCGTTTCCTCGGAGTGATCATGCTCGACCGCGTGTTTCGCAGATTCGGCTATGTGCCGATCTCGACGTCAAGCCTTGTGCCGCATAGCGAGGCGCTCCCTTTGCGTGAACCCTTGCATCGCCTGCACGCGGACGGCTTCGAGAGGTCGCGTGCCAGTACGGATGCGCTATGCGCGTGGCACGAAGACGGTGAGGGCTCCCACTTTGCCGTCGGACGGGATGACTGGGTACCACTCGCGGCCGCCGGCTTCTGCCTTACAGACAACGGCGAGTGCCGGGCGTGGCTGGACGAGGCGTTGCGCACGCGCGCATGGATTGCACATGACATGCTGGCGTCGTGGCATGATGCAAACCGGAATGTGATGCGGGGCTTCGGAACCCGGCTGGACGAGCGCAGCGCGCAACAGCAGGCGCTATCGGTCGCGGGCTCGGAGCACGAGATTGCGCCGCTCGTCAAAGCGAATGAAATGGCGGAACTCTTCGCGCTCACGTGGAAGCGATACTATCTGTCCTCTCCAATCCAGCGGCTCGGCAACTCGGCTGCGTTCAACAGGTTCGCCCTACATCACACGCTCCGGCTCGCCGCTCAGACGAACGAACACGCGCTTGAGCGGGTGCTCGAATGGTTGGCGTTGTGGCTAGAAGCCCGAGGCCTGACGGTCGACCGGAGAGAGCAGCTTGTGTATATGCCGGGCTACCAGGCGCTCCATTTTCGCACTGACGCAGAGCAGTGGCCCTGATTCGTCGGCAACCGAACGAAAAAGGGGCGCCCGCGGGCGCCCCTTCTCATTTGTCACCCTCGAAACGTCACACGCTTGCCGCCGTGCGCGACAGCTGCTGCACGTTGCTCGGGGCGTTCTCGATGGTCAGATCGCTTTTTCGTTTGACCTGGCCCTCGAGCGATGCACGCGGCCCGAGACGGATCGTCCCGTAGTAGTAGACGTTCCCAATGACCCGGCCATTGATTTCCAGAACTCCGCGCGCGTGCACATCGCCCTCGACCGTGCCGTCCACGCGGACGTGCTCGCCTTCCACCTGTCCTTTGACCATGCCGCCCTGGCCGATATGCAGGAGGCCGGCGTTCGACACAATGTTGCCGTCGACGATGGCAAAGCTGCTGAGCCCGTGATCGAGAAAAATATTGCCGTGGATTGAAAGACCTGCGGACAGGAGCGTGACATTAAGCGGTTGCGGCTTCATCAGAATGCCTCTTCAAAAGAGCTGTACGTCGCCAGACTTGGCGGGCTGTGCTTTGGGTTGAGCGGGCGCGGCCGATTCAGGCGATGTCTCGCTATTTGCGGCGGTGGTCGCGTGATGGGTAACCCGATGCAGTGGGCGCAATGCCGGGCGTTGTTCGGGCTTGGGTGCTTCAGGCGTCGTGGCCGCGGCTGACTTGACCTGTGTCGTCGACGAGGCTCCGGCGGAGGGCTGCGCTGGTTGGTTTCGCATCTGTGATTCCGCTGTCGCGGGCGGCGTCGTCGGGCCAGCCGGCGAGGGCGTCGCAACAGCACTCACCGGTGCAACTGGTGGCGACTGTCGCGGCGCTCGAATGGGGGACGCCGCAGCAGCCACGTTCTCGGCGGCGGGGCGACTGGTCGGCACAGTTTGTGCGACCGCCGGATTGGAATTGGCTGCCGCGAGCGAACGCGCGTCGACATTGGCGAGCGCGGATTGAGCGACGGGCCTGTGCGTGTCGAAATCGCTCGACGTCAGCGGTCGCGCGGGATTGACGTCGATCGGCATCTCGCCTTGCGGCCCGCTCGCCGGGACCGAGCCGGGTGCCTGCTTCGCAGCGCTCGCGACAGCGGCGGTTGGGGCGACCACGGTCTCATGCATCGCGTGCCAGATACGTGCGATGCTCATCCCACCGCTCGCCGCAACGGCTGCGATGGCAAGCGCGATGAGTGCAGGCTTGCCCGCCTTGCGCAGCCCGCCGGCGAAGGCCAGGGCGCGAATGCGCGCGCCCGGTCCGGCATCGGGGGCTGGTAGGGCGGACATGGCCGCCGTATGACTGGCAATGTCGATGATCACCGGCTGGGCGGTGTACTGCGCGTGCAGTGCCTGAATTTCCCTTAGGTCCATCATTTCTCTCCTGTGACAGAGTTCGAGCGTAGCCATCCCGCTGCGAAGTCAAGTCGCGCCGGACGCTGTCATGGTCTGCAAAGAATGGCGGAGCGCTATTGCTCGCGTCGCTCGCCGACGAGGTCGTACTGATCGTTATCTGGCATGCAGATCTGCACGATGTGTTTGAGCCTGCGCTCAGCGTTGTTGAGGATGCGTGCGCGGTCGTCGCCAGTGATCTTGCCCAGTACGACGCGCTCGGTAGCCCGGACGTACACACGGTCGTATTGCGTGAGACACCGGACGAGCAATCCCGCGAGCGGCCGCGTGATCGTCAATTCGATCAGGTCGTGCGGCAGTTCGATGGGGCGCGCGTTATGGCGCAGTAACCACTGCTCGGTCTTGCGCAGCCACTCGGAGGTCTCGCGCAGCGCCGCCTCGAGCGCGCGCACTTTTCCACCGCGCGCGACGGCAATCTTCGCCGCGCAGAAGTTGTAGTCGGAGCGAATGTAGTTCCGCGCGAACAGGGACGAGTAGCGCAGAACGGTTTTGGCATCCGACTCCGGATTGATACGCGCAACCCGTGAATCGCTCGTAAGACGTTCAATCGGTTTCAGGCCACTACGCGCCGCTACCGAAACAGGGGACTGCTGAGGTTGCGCGAGCGTGCCCGGTGCTGGATGATCTGGTGCAATGTCGGGGCGCGGGTCCGGCTCCGGCGTCTGTTCAAGAACTGCGGCCATGTGAATTTTTCGGGTGGTCTCTCTCACCGGCCATTTTGCGCGACCACGTCAGACGATATGCGGTCAAAAGCTGCACTGTTTTCGTGATCTTTCGGGGCATTGCTGGCCAGATTTTGCGCAATACTGACTCTACTTCCTGCGTCGCTGACGCATCGACACTGACCCGGCTAGCCCGGAGTCCATCTTCTGTACAAGCCGTGCCTCTGCGCATGCTCCGACCAGCTGGCAACTGGTGTGGAATTTTCTTCTGATGAGCGCCTAGCCCGCGCTCCCCATTCATTCAGTCATAAAACTCGTCACCGGCCGCATTCATTTGCGCCGTGACATCGTTCGGACCCGGACATCGGGTGTTCTCTCTCCAGAGCCCGTCTGGGTAGAACGATCGAAGTGGACTGAACCGTGATCCTGCGGCGGAATGAATTTTCCGAAAATGGGCTGTTGCGCAGCGTGACCATGCTGCGCGAGGGCGACTTACGCCCTCGTATATGAGCCTTGCGGCTCCCTGAGCGCCACGACCCCGGAAGGGTTGTGGCGCTCGGGTCATTTCCATCGAATCCCGAAACGCGTTCCTCACACCGAGGGACGCGTTTTTTTTCGTCCGCTGTTTCTGTCCCGTTGGAGGTCTTCATTGCTTCCTGACCGTCTTGACCAGCGCATAGCCGAAGCGATCAGCCGCACGATCGACGAAGAGCGCGCGTATGCCGACACCACGTCGCCGGCATGGCGACAGCGTTGCGAGGTTGCCCAGGTCGCGAAATACAGCGATCCGGAACGCCGCGTCTTTCTTTCCCATGTAGCCGAACGCCGCGGAGAGGCGGCAGCACACGAACTGGAGCAGTCAGCCGGTGAGTTGCGGACAACGGCCATTTTCTTTCTCGCGAGGAAACTCTCATGAACGCAGTAGTCAATCTGGTCAACGGCCCTGTTCGCAGCGTTGTTGAAGAACGGGCCATGCGTCCGCCGGTGATCGGGCACATTCGCCCGGGCATCAAGGTTCTCACCTCGAGAGCACGCGGCAATGCACGCGCGGTTGAGCTTTACGACAGCATGGTCGCAGCAGGTGAATCGTTCGACGCGATCGCGATGGCGCTCGAATCGAAATGCAACCTGAAAAACGCACTCGCGCCGAGGAACACGCCGTACTTTACGTGTCGCCGGTCGGACTTCACCAATCCCGATGTTGCCGACGAGATCCTGAAACTCTACGGCGAAGATCGCGGCGATGGGCTCAAGCTATATCGCTTCCCGGTGCTGTTTGCGTTCAACGACTGGATGCAGAATCTGCCGAATCAGATGACCGTCTACGGTACGAATGGCCGGAAGTTCTGGTCACAGTATGAGCGTGACGGCATCCGGTACTGCATGACGTATGCGAAGGTCGCCCGCGATCAACGTGCGCAACGTGCCGTTCGGCACTTCGGCGGCCGCACAGTCATCCGCCGTCAGGATGAGGCGATTCCCGACGGCATCTGCGACCCCGAACAGTGTCCGCAGTATCAGGCGCGTCAATGCAACCTGTCGGCGAGTTTCATCTTCGCCGTGCCGGACATCAAGGGTCTTGGTCTCATCGAACTGCCGACCAACTCGATCTATGTGCTTCAGAAAGCTTACTCGGCGATGCAGACCGTACAGCTTGCGCGAGGCAAGTTGACAGGTACGCGATTCTGGATCACGAAGCGGGAGTTCGATATCACGCGGATCAACGAGAACGGCGAGGCTGTCCGAACCACGCAACCTCTGACCGTGCTTGATGCCGACATTGACATCGGTGCGCTGCTGGATGCGGCCGACGATGCGGTTCCTGCGCTTGACGCCGCAAATCAGACCGTTGCCTTGATCGAGGCCAGCGGTAACGTGGTTCCGATCGTCAACGTCGTAGAGCAGTCGGGTGAGTTGGCGACGCAACCGAACGAGGCCTCCGAAGCTGGTGGCGCATCGCCGGCGGTTGCCTCGACGCAACCAGCAGCTTCGCCGTCGGAGCACCCGACCGGGAATCCGACGGATACGGCGGCTGCTAGCGGTCCGCTCCTGCAGCACGTTCTGTCGGTTCACGACAGCAGCGAAGGCGAAGCGCCCGAGTCGCTGTCCGACAAACGTGAGCGCATGTCTGACCTGCTTCAGCGCTTGGGCCTGAGCGCGGAAGACCGGAAGCAGGATTTCCGGATATACGCGCACAGTGTGTTTGGGCGCGGCTGGTCCGAGCGAATGGCTGACGTCGATCGCATGAACGAGAGATTGATCAAGGCATTGACTGATCCTGCCGAGCTTGATCGTGAGATCGACGCAGCGAAGCCGCGGCCATCTCTCGCTGACCTTTTTTAACGCAATACCAGCCCTTCGGGGCTGGCTTCCTTCGCCTTTCCAACGAGACCATTTCAGCAAGCCTGAGTTTGCTCAAATCGTTTCGACAGCGCATCCCGCGCATCGAAATGCCGCGCAAGTGGCCATCCGTGCCGTAGAGGCACTACTTTCCAAGAGGAACCATGAAGAAGCTTGCAAAGACCCTGCTCGTCGCCGCTATTGCTGGCTTGTCGGCGGCACCGGCGTTTTCCTGTTCGTTGCAGGACATTACGACGGAGCCGCTGCGCAACATCATCAACCAGCAGGGCGGCTATCCGATCAGCGACGAACAATGTGCCATGTTGAACGCCCACCATCTGCGTATTCACGTAGACGGTGATGCGGTCGTCCTCGATGGCGTAAATTTGGCGTGGGCGGACGTGTCCGTGATGAACGCGGACCACGTCATTTCGACGAACAGCGGCATAAGCACGCGGATTAACCGGAAGGCCACGCCCAGTCAGACCGTCGCGAACCAGTTGTTCTATGCTGCCTTGCAGCACGCCGTGAACTCGCTGGACTGGAACGCTGCAACCGGGCAGTTCTCGTCATCGGGCAAGTCGCTGCTCAACTGACGCTCTACCGTGTATAGCCAGCCATTGCGCTGGCTACTCTCATCTACGACGAAAACGCTTTAGCAAGCGAACCGTCGTTTGCTCAAACGCTTTCGACCGCGCATCCCGCGCATCGAAGATCACGCCGTGATCACGGCCACCTCTTTTTCACACGTCCTTGCGGACGTCAATTCCATCCAGGCTGCCCACGGGCGGCCATTTTTATTTCTGGAGGCGAAATTGCAACTCGCACATTTCTCTGATCTGCATTACGCGCCGGACAATCTGATCGAATCGGATCGGTGCTTTAGCTTCGCTGTCAGCGTTGCGATCGAGCGCGGCGCCGAGGTCGGCGTGATCTCGGGCGACTCGACTGACCATCGTCTCGACGCCCATGCCCCGTCGTTGAATTCGCTAGCCACTCAGGTTCACCGGCTGGCCAATTCGATGCCTGTTCTCATGCTTCAGGGCACGTTTTCGCACGAGCCTCCTGGCACGCTCGACAACTTCGCGCTTATGGGCGGCACGCATCAGATCTTCGTAGCGGACCGCGTGTCTCAGGTCGCGCTGATCGATGGTCGGTTCTGGGCGTCGAAAGGGCCCGTGTTTTCCGATGACGAGCTGCGCCAGTTCATCGACCTGAACCCCGAAGTCGTGTTCACCTGCCTTCCCACGGTCAACAAGGGCCAGCTTGCCGCGAGCGTTGGCGCGCTCGAGGCAGGTACGGGACTGGGCGATGTGCTTGCCGCATTTCTGGCGGCGGCAGGCCGGGTGAACAGGCAGTTTCGCGCTTCGGGAATCCGGACGGTGGGCGTGTCGCATGGCACTGTCAACGGTTGCACGACCGAGCATGGCGTCGTTATGGCTGGCTTCGATCACGAATTCTCTCTGACGGCGCTGTTTGATGCCGAATGCGATGGATTCATGCTCGGTCATATCCACAAGGAGCAGCAGTGGGAGCGCGATAGCAGGCTCGTCGCCTACCCCGGATCGATCGGGCGGTTCCACTACGGCGAGGAGGGCGATAAGGGCTATCTCGCATGGAATGTGGAGCCGGGCAGTGCGACGGCGACGCTGGTTCCGACGCCCTCACGCCAGATGATCTGCATCGATTTCGACGGGCCACCCGACATGGCGCGGCTCGAAGAGATTGCGGCGGCCGCCGCCGACAAGTTCGTGCGGGTGCGCTGGCAGATCGACGAGGAGCATCGGCAGGCGGTCGACCGCGAAGCCATCAAGGCGCTGTTTGCCGGTGCGGCGGATCTCAAGGTAGAAGCCCGGATCTTGCCTGTCGTGCGCAGCCGTGCCCAGGGCATCAGCCTGGAGACGACTGTCGAAGGCAAGCTCGCTCGCTGGTGTGATCTGGCCAATGTCGAAGCCGCCCAGCTGCAGGAGCGATTGCAGCTGCTCGCCTCGGGCGACGCGGAAGCGATCGCTGCCGGTGTGCTGGAACGCATTGATTCGCTGGCGCAGTCGCCGTCCCTCGCCGTCGTGCTGCCGCATCCGGCGGCATCAACACCGATGCTGGAAGACGCTTCACCTGCCGCCGAGCCTCAACCGGCAGAGTCGGCTCCCGCAGCATCGACGCTCGACTGGCTCAACGATGATCTGTTTGCGGCCTAGCCGCCATAGCGGGAGTGGCCAACACGGCACTCTCGCGCGGAACACAGCCGTGTTCCGGTAGCGCGCCGCGACGTGCGCTACCGAAACAAGGTTCACCCGCGTCTTTGACGCATCGATCGCAGTTCGCTGCATCCATCTTTTGTCTTTAACCCTGGCGGGGATTCATCCCTTCCGGGATGCACTCCGTCCATTTTCTGCGGAGTGTCATCATGTTTGGTCTTTATCCTGCTGGAGCCCAATGGGTCCGGCATTTCAGCGCAAAGCGCGCGCCACGCGATATCGGCAAGGTCCTCACGGCCCACGCCGGATTCAGCGCTGGCATTTTTCACACGCCGTTTGGCGAGCATCGCGGTGCGGTGATTGCCCAGTCCGGGCGATTTCTCATCCTCGCTGCGGCCGTCAACGTGGACCAGTCCGATCTGGCCGTCGTCCCTGACATCCAGATGCAAAACCTGCTCTGGTCGTTCGAGACGGGATACGCAAGCCAGTGGGGGCCGCGCGAGCTGCTCGCGCTGACTGGCGTGGACAACTGGGACGGCCTGATCCGGCGCACCAGTTCCGAATACGCTGCCGTCTGCAAGACCGTCGAAGATGCCGTTGATGGCTCGCTTGAAAAGCGGGTTGTCGAGGCTGCGGCCGCGGCTGAAGCGGCTGAAGCGGCTAAAGCGGAAGCGGCGAAGCGTGCCGCAATGCCCGACCCCGTCGTTGGCAGGATGTTCTCCAGCGACGACGACGCGCCGTGGCTGCCTTCCGATTATCTGTTTGACGCGCCGGAGGTGCAGCCATGCGCCCACTGACGCTGACACTTACCGGCTTTATCGGTGTTCGGGACGGGATGAAACGCGACAGCATCACGCTCGATCTCGAATCGCTTCCGAACGGCCTGATTGCGCTCACGGGCCCGAACGGGGCGGGGAAGTCCACCCTCATGGACAACCTCCATCCGTACCGGATCATGCCCTCCCGCGCGACGAAGCTGTCCGTCGATGGATTCTCCTACTGGGATCACCTCTACGGTGTGCAGGCACTGAAGGAGTTCGAATGGGAGCACGGCGGCGTTCGTTACCGCTCATCGTTCGCTTTTCGCAAGCCCGGCAAGACTGGCAAGGCCGAGTATTTCCTGGCCTGGCGTGACGCGGACGGCAAATGGCAACCCATGCAGACGGGCGACGGCATTGTCTCTGACGGCAAGGCGGAAACCTACGATCTGTGTGTCGAATCGGTATGCGGATCGCTGGAGTCGTTTTTCACCAGCGTCTTTTCGGCGCAGAACCGGCGTCCGCTCGCCTCCTATGGAGCGAGCGAGATCAAGGCGCTGCTGGCCGAACTCCTGCATATCGACGATCTTCGTACGCTGTCGGCGCAAGCCAGCGAGGTCGCAAAGGTGCTTGGCCGCACGCTGGACACCACGCAACAGCAACTAGTTGCGCTCGGCGCGAAACGTGACCGGCTTGCACAGATCGATCAGGCGATCGCTTCCGATGTTCAGTCAGTAGCGTCAACTCGCGAGAGCCGCGAAGCGCTGAACGTCAAGGTTGTCGCCCTGACCGACCAGCGCGCATTGCTTGTGGCGAAACAGACAGCGAATGCGAGCGCACAGGCCCGGTTACGCGAACTGGCAACGCGGCGCAGTCAGATCGCCACGGCGCTGCAAACGCTCGCTACTGACGCGACCGCTGACGATCGCCGTTTTGGACAGCGGCGCACTTCCTTGCGCGCTGCGGTCACGGAGCACAACGCTGTGATCGCGCAGCGAGAGGCGATTCTTGGAGCCGCCGCGGCGCGCGACGCCGCACAGGCACGCATCGCTGCGGAGGAAGCCCGCATTGCGCCGATTCAGGCGGCTATCGATGTGCTCGAAGCAAAGCAGCTTGAACTGACGTCGGCTTCGTCCCGGTTGAAAGGGCTGGAGTCGGAAGGGTCGTCACGGGCAACGCTTCTAAAAGCCCTTGAACAGCAGGCGAGTGTGATCGGAACCGTGCCGTGTGCCGGCCACGAGATGCACAACACCTGCCCGCTGCTTGCGCAGGCGCGCGAGGCCGATACGAAAGTGCATGAGCAACGCATTTCGCTCACCAACCTTCGTACCGAGTTCCGCACGAAACGCGAGTCTGTCGAAAAGCTCACGCCCGAGGTCCAGCAACTTGCGGGAAAACGTGGGGAGCTGAAATCGGTCACCGACCAGATTGCGACCGCACGCCGCGATCTGCAGAAGGCCGTGGATCTCGCCGCGCGCAAGCCGCTGCTCGATGCCGCAACCGAGGGACTGAGCAAGGCCACAGCAGAACTGGCCGCGCTCGATTCTGAGGAAGCGACGTTGCATGCTCGCCGGGAGGCGCAGCAATTGCAGCTGACGACAGAGGCGACGGAACTGGACACGGAAGTCGCGCGCCTCGGCGTCGACGATGTGACCGGCGCTATCGCTGACATCGACCGGCAACTGTCGCAATGCCGTGAAGCCATCACCGCGGCCGAAGCACGGATCGAATCCCTGATCCGTTCCCAGGCTACACGTGAGGTCGAGCGGCAGACCATCGCAACCGAACTCGGGGGCTTCGACGCGACGCAATCGCGTGCCCAGCGCATTTCGGACGAGATCGCTCGCTGGAAGCTGCTGGCCAAGGGCCTCGGCAACGAGGGAGTGATTGCGCTGACGATCGACGATGCTGGACCTGCGCTAACGAAGATGGTGAACGACCTGCTGCTCGCATGCTACGGCATGCGCTTCACGGTCGAGATCCAGACTCAGCGTGCACTGGCTAGCGGCGAACTGCGCGAGGGTTTTGAAATCCTCGTACACGACGCCGATCACGACAGCACCAAGGCAGTCACGGTGATGTCGGGTGGCCAGAAGGTCTGGATCAACGAGTGTCTGACGCGAGGGATAGCGCTGTACCTGGCTAGCAACGCAGGTCAGCCGTATCAATCCCTGTTCAGCGACGAGTCCGATGGTCCACTCGATCCGCAACGCAAGCTGCAGTTCATGCGGATGAAGCGGGAAGTGTTGCGGCAGGGCGGGTATGAGCGCGAGTTCTTCATCTCGCAAACGCCCGATCTTGTCGCAGAAGCCGATGCCGTGATTGATGTTGCCGCGCTAGCGGCAGCCTGAACGATGCTTTTTCAACCCTGTGGGGACCGCTCCCCACAGGGGCGTTCCCTCGCTTTTTTTCAACGAGGAACGCTATGAAATCCAAGCAAGACATGTACGCGCGTATCGAAACCGTCACGGTGTCGGTCCGCGCCTCAACGCCGCGTGTTGGCACCACTCACACCTACGTCCTGAACGGCACGCTCATGCGTGACGTTCTCGTCGACGGAAAGTGGGTGACGCTTCACGCCAGCATCCCCCTGGAATCGCACGCCGCGTAAGCGGCCGCCCCTGTGAGGTCTTTCCCATGAACAACCTTTTGATGCTGCTCATTGCAGCAGGCAGTTCATCGCTGTGCGCCTGCTCGTCCCAACCCCAGGCGAGGGTCGAGACGGCGAAGCCTGTCCCCACTATTGTCGTCCAGCAACCGAAGGGCGAGCCGGGCGACTTCGTTCTCTGCAAGGATGGCCGCGTGCTGGTATTCCCGACCGCCCATCCGAAAACCTGCTCCTGACGCGAATGCCCCGACCCTCGACAGAGCGTCGGGGCTTCTCGCTTAAACTTAGAGGCGATCATGAAAAAGCAGATTGCAACCGCGGCTGTGATTGGAGCGTTACTGGCGCTTGGCTGTTTGCTCTGGGAACAGCAGTCCGTTGCAGCAATGGGCAACCATGGCGCGGGCGCCCGAGCCTTACGCGCAAACCCGTCGCCGTTCGACCGGCATTTGAGGTACAGCAATGTTTAAGGACCCGAAGCAGGGCTGGCGTCCTGATTTTGCGCGTCTGCGCGGACGTGTCTATCTGGCAATCGCTGCCCAGATCGAAGAAGCGATTAGCCTCGGCATCTTCGCACCCGGAGACCGGCTGCCATCACAGCGGGCGATTACCGACGACCTTGGCTTCGACCTGAACACGGTGAATGCGGCGTTTCGCGAGGCGGCACGTCGCGGTCTGATTCGCAGCAACGTTGGTCGCGGCGGGACCATTGTCCTCGGTCAGCAGGTTGCTCACTCCGCCTGACACCGCAAACCTTCAATTCTATTCACGTTCCCAACCGGGCAAACCGCCCGGTTGGCGCGGTTTGCTTGCACTATTCTCTGGAGCAAATCGATGACGTACTCCTGCAGTGATTTTTTCGACGACGTGATGCGTTGCCTGGTCGAATCCAAGGCAATCAACGGCACGGACATTCCTGATGACAATCCTGGCGTCGGCGCTGATATCGCGGTCAATGCCATCGTGACCATGCATCGCGCGGGCCTCTCATCGCTGTTCGTGCGCGAGCTGCTCGACGAAGTCGAATCGCTCGGTGCGGTCGCCGAAGAGCATGGGCCAGACGGTCTCGCATTCCTGTTTTATCTACAGGCCGCGATTCTGAACGGTTCCAGCGTTGAGGCGCGCGGCGCTGAAGACACGGAGCTTCTGGCGCTCGTTGGCCGCCTGCCATCGGCGTCCGCATGGATGACACACATAGTTGTGGCCGAACCTGCATAGGCGGCTTTCGACAACCTGCACCCGCCCGTCGTGAGTCTCCAACCTGGAGGCTTCGACGGGCTTTTTTTAATAAACATCGCTATCGCGAAAGAGAACGCAAATACAGCATCTTTCCACGGTGTCACGGCCAATTTCTGGCGTTACGCTGTGTAGACAACCCGCGCCACTGGCGCATCGACAGGCTCGCTCCGTGCGGGCCTTTCTTTTTTCCCTGTGGGAGCTTTCTCCCCACATGGGAGGGCTCCCTTCCACTGGAGCCTCCGTGAACAGCATCCATCGCAGCACCATCAAACGTTACCGTTCCTCGTCCTGGGAAAATGTCTGTGCAGCATCGGATGACATCCCAGCAGACTTCGCCCGTCTCCTGCGTGACGAAGTCCGTCCGTTGCAGATCGCATACCAACGTCTCATGTCTTCGTATGACGGCCAGCCGGCTGGCATCGAGTGCCGCCAGAACGAGCGCGAGTCGTGGGCATTTGCACTCCCGGATGCCTCCGGCGCGAAGTCATGGCGCGTGCAGCAGTTCGATCAGGACGGCTTCATCGGCCACATGTGCTTTGACTCGCTTCCCGAAGCTGTCGAAGACATGCTCCGCATGGGCTACGTCGTGACCGATCCCGGAGCGCTCGACCGCATCGGTTCAACTGCTCGATGGGCGCGGGGTATTCGACGTGCGGCCATCATGCAGAAGCATCAGGAAGGCCTCATCACCTACCGCCAGATGGTGGATGAAATAGGCGCACTCGCTGACTGACCTTATCAATTCATTAATCCCTGTGGGCGACACTCCCGCAGGGGAGTGCTCCCGTGAACTGGAGCAATCATGTTTGACGAAATCATCCTCAAGATGGAAGCCGCGATTGCGGCACTCATCGGTCTCATCCGCGCCGGCCACCCGCTTTGCGGGACGGTAAGCGGCAAGGACTCGACCTGCGCCACCATCCTCATGCTTGAGGCGGTGCGCCGTATTGCTATAAAAGGCGAAGTGCAGCCCAGCCATTTCATCTCGACTGCGGACACGACCATCGAAAACAGCAGCCTCGCCCGCCACATCGAAACGATGCTCGAAGAGATCGATCACTTCGCCGTCAGGCGGGCGCTGTCGGTTACGACCCATGTTGCCACGCCATCACTCGCGGCGCAGTTCGTTGTCTCGACCATTGGTCGAGGCACACTGATTCGCACGCCACAAAACGGTGTACGAAACGGCAAGCGCATTCGTGCATAACGCCACGGACTGGAAATTGATCCCGCAGGGGCGCTTGCGTGCGGCCCTCGAGCGCGACGCGGCTACGCGCGGCGATCGCGAGATCGTGACCGTGCTGGGCACCCGGCTTGCCGAAAGCGCGGCCCGCGGCGCGGCCATGATCAAACGCGGTGAAAGTGCAAACGCGGCTGTACGCGATACACGCGGCGCGCTCGCCGTGTCACCGCTGTGAGACTGGACCACTGACGACGTCTGGACGATGCTCACACTCTTCGCTGATGAAGCGAAGCGGCCTTTCCCATGTGCCTTCTCGCAACGGACCATCGAACGCCTCTCGGATCTGTACCGTGCGGCCAACGATGGGATGTGCGGTGTCGTGCTCGGCGAGGACGGTCAGCGTGCTGCGTGCGGGAGTCGGTTTGGCTGCGTTTTCTGCTGCGTGGCGGGCGAGCGAGATCGCTCGCTCGAATCGATGGTCCGCGAGCCGGAGTACGCGTATATGTCCGGCCTGAACGATTTCCGGAACTATCTGCTCGCGACGCAATGGGATCTCGACCGGCGCGAGCTGGTGGGGCGCTCGTTGGGCGACAACGGCTATATCCGGGTTCAGCCTGATGTGCTTTCGTACAAGGAGCGGATCAATCTGCTGCGGTACCTGCTGACGCTCGACGCACTCGAAGTGGAGCGCGCCGAGCAGCACGATGCGGATCTCGCGAGCGGTCGCATCCCTGACACACCTGAAAATCGCGAGCTGTGCGAGATACAGTTTGAAATGATCACACCCGCCCAACTGGTGGCGATCGATTTCATGCTGTCGATGCATCACTACGCGCCGCACGCGTTTCCAGCAATATCCATCTGGTTTGAAGTGCATCGCCTCGGGTTTCGCTATCGCGTCCCACAGGTAGAGGTATTCCCGAAAGTCCCGATTCCATTGCATGGCTGGTATCGGGTCGGCGGCTTTGATGCAGAAGCACCGACCGACGGGTTGCGCGACTATGCGGCCGAACAGTGGAATCCGTATCGACATCCGGAACGGCTATCCGCGTATGCGCAGACGACGAGCGGCGAACGCACCGTCTACTTCGAGGAGAGCGATCAACTCGACGTGGATGCTTCGCGGGCGTGTGAGTTCGTAACCTGCGCATTTGATCACGCGTGGTATGCGCGAGTTCAAGGGTATGCGGCAATCGAATCAGCACGTTTCTGGCTCAACGAGACGATGCTGACGCTTCCTGTTGGCGCGTCACAACGCTATCAGGACATTGCCACGCGCGGGCAGTATTTCGCGCGTCTCGCTGAGCGGCTGAATCTCACACCGGCCGAGCTCGATCGGCACCTTGTCGACAACGCCATCAGTGACGCGCAGATGCGCGGCATCGAAGGGCAACAGATGCATCTCTTTCCGTTGGCCGCGTAAGCGGTCTCCTTTCTCACCCATGCGGGGCGGCCCGCATGGGCTGCTCCGCGCTTGTACTGGAGCACGTTTATGCAACGTGAATCACACGTCAGCCGAATGCCCATGTCGCAACTCAATGCGCACGTCGATGACGGCCTGTTGATCCGCGGCGGGATTCCGCATAGTGGCGGCAAGCTGGCGTTTCATGCCTTCAATGAGGGATTCGCCGGTATGGTGTCCGCGTCTGCCTTCTGAAACCCGAAGGCAGGACGCTTCCGAATTCCTCAAGCAACCGATCTGACGGAGGTCGATTTTGCGCTGGACAGCGCGGGCTTTACCGCAATGAAGCTGTTCCAGTCGAAGGGTCAGCAGTCCGGAATTGCCGGCGTCTATCCGTGGACGATGGAACAGTTTGTTGAACTGGTCTCGTTCTCCGGGGCGGCATGGGTCGCGCAACCCGACCTTTGCTGTGAGCCGGAGCTGGCCGTCGATCAGCAGGCGATCGACTATCGGGTGAACGCGACGGCGACGCTGCTCGAAGGCATGCTTCGCGTCGTGTATGCGTGGCAGGAGCAGCTGGCCCGGACAATGAATGCGAATGCCGTACAGAACATGGTTCGTATCCCCGTACCAGTGGCGCAGGGCTGGTCGGTTGGCGATTACCGCCGGAGCATCGACCTGATGATGCACGTGTGGGAGCGTTGGATGCCGTGGATTTCACCGCCAGCGCTTATCGGACTCGGTTCGGTCTGTCGGCGGCATGTTACTGATCCGCATCACGGCCTGCTCGCGATTCTCGAAGGCCTGGAAGGTCATCTTCCGCTCGGCGCAAAGCTTCATCTGTTCGGTGTGAAGGGACAAGCGCTGGAGCGCGTGAAGATGTATGACTGGGTGGCCAGTGTGGACTCGATGGCGGCCGACTTCGCTGCGCGAATGAAAGCACGACAGGCGGGAGTCTCCAATACGATTGCGAACCGTACGGCTGAAATGAACCGCTGGATGACGTCGGCGACTCTGCGCGCAACGCTTGCTAGCGGCGATCAGTTCCGCCTCGCTTTTCACGCTGATTCAGTTTCCTGGTAACGAGCCCGTGCGTCGATAGACGCGCGGGCTTTTTTGTGTGCCGAGCATGCGCAACAGCTTCGGGGTGAAAGTCCCCTGCCCAGCCTGATGGTGGCGAAGGGCTAGCGAAACGCAAGGGCGTCGTCGCGAGGCGGGGTCTGAAGGACGCGTGTAGCAAAGCCACGACCTGACGAACAGAAACCAGATACGAGGCCTACCCAGCCGGACGAGCGAGCAAATGATCGGGAAGTCCAACCATCAAGGGCTGGTCGGTAGATCTGGCAGGTGTGTGGTGAAGACGGTTGGGCTTACCTCGTGAGGCCTGCGCGGCGTCTCGCACTGCCAAACCGGTATCTACGCTCTCTTGGACTTCCCTCGGTCGGTCCAGTCGGTTAACCGATCCGAGCCGCCGTGTACGGACCCGTACGCACGGTGGCGTGGGAGGGGTCGGGCCGCGAGGCCTACCCCTATCCCGATCACGGACTCGGATGTTCAGGCGCGGCACCGCTCCGGGTTTTCCGAGGAAAGCCGACAATTCGGGGCTCGCGGACCGGCTTTTGCGCTCGTGGAGGCAAACATCCTCGTAACAGTGGCCCAAGGCGCGCTTGTTCCGAGGCATGACCGCGCACGATCCGCTCAAGCCGTGGAGTGTAGTCGCTGCCCATGTGCATACGCGTATTTACATGGAGCGAGAGATAGTCTATAGTACATCCACCGTACACACAGCAGGAACCGCTATGCATACCACCCGCGTTTTCAAGAATGGCAACTCGCAAGCCGTTCGCATTCCGGCCGATCTTGCTTACGACCGGAGCGATGTCGAGGTCGAAATTGAGCGCGTAGGCGATGAGATCCGGATCCGTCCGGCGCGTCGTCCGCTGGCGGGAGTGCTCAAGAAGTTCGCGAAATTCGGGCCGGATTTCATGGCTGAAGGGCGCGGCGAGCAAGAGCAGGCTGAGCGCGAGGGATTGTGATGCCGCGCTTTATGCTCGACACGAACATGTGCATCTACCTGATGAAGAATCAGCCTGAAGAAGTCGCGAAGCGATTTGCGCAGTGCTACGTCGGGGATGTGGTTATGTCCGCAGTCACCTACGCTGAACTTGAATACGGCGTCGTAGTGTCTGCGAACCGAACTCGCGAGCGCCGCAATCTCGCCGCCCTAATCGAGGATATTCCTGTGGCCGCGTTCGACGCTGCCGCAGCAACGGCCTACGGGCCTGTGCGCGAAGCGACGCGCGAGCGCAAGAAGGATGCTCTTGACAAGCTGATCGCCGCACACGCGATTGCGCTGGACGTTATTCTCGTTACCAACAACGAGCGCGACTTTGCCAGCTATCCCGGTATCAGGCTCGAAAACTGGCTCAACAAGTAGGGAAACAGGAAACGGGCTGCGCGAATGCCGACGGCGACGGATACACAGTTAACGGCGATCTTTGGACGGAATCGGCTGATCAACGATCTCTTGCGGAGCGGTGTTGAGGTCGCCACGCCGGTCCGCGATTGGGGGTGTCGACCTGATTGCGTACGTGGACATCGACGAGCAGATTGGGAAGTTCACAGCCGTTCCGATACAGATCAAAGCGGCGACGCAGCGCTCGTTCTCGATCGACCGGAAGTATGCCAAATTCCCCGACCTCCCTTTGGCGTACATGTGGGGTGTCGGGCAACCGGAGACGGCTATCATCTACGCGCTGACCTACCGGGAGTCACTGGGCGTTGGCCAGTCGATGGGCTGGCTTCAAACCGACTCGTGGCCTGAAGGCAGCCGATATACGAGCACCGCGCCGCGTGAGAGGCTCGTAGACCGACTGGCACGATATGAAGTTCAGCCAGGAACATGGAAGGGCCGAATTGCCTCTGCTCTGCGCCGCGAGTAATACCGGGGACAACGAGGAATACGGAATCAGGGGAATTTGATGGGGCAAGCAAAGCAGCGTGGCACGAAGGAACAGCGGATCGCACAAGCGAAGGCAAAGACCGATGCGTTGCGCCCGGAGAAGCTGGTGTGTGGTGCTTGCAAAACGGCATTCACCGACTTTGATGCTATGGACACGCGAAACATGCGGAGCATTGGTGCTGCATTTGGCGGCATCTGCCCGTCATGCAGTGAAACCGTGCTCGCATTCAGTGGCGAAAAGGATGCCGTTGCAGACGCAATGATCGCCTGGCAGGATGCGATGGGGAGTGAGGGCAAGCTCGGAATGCAGTCGCGCGCCGGCCAGCACATTCCCTTCGAAGAGTAGGAATACATGCACATGCGTGAACATCTCCAGGCGGTCGCGAAGGAATACAACGACGCGATCGATAAGGGCAAGGTTCGAGAGCTTCGGAAGGTGGCCGAGCGAGCCATGACATTGTGTGGCAAGCGATCAAAGAGATTGAGTCCGCGCCTGTCACTGACCCGCAACTACTCGATGACGCGACGGGTTTGTTCATGGACATTTGCTGGGGCCAAGGAACCACGAAGTTTGTATAGGAAAGCGCGACGGAGGTAGGAATGGCGAGTCACCTGCTCTCTCAGTTCCCGCAGGACGAGCAAGACGACTTCTCGGCCGTATGCCAGAAGTACGGTCGCGCCGTCAGCGAATTCGAAGTGGTCGACGAGGACCAATATCCGGGCGGGGGCCGAGTCGGGCCGTTTGGCCGGCAAGTGACCGTGGCGCTGCGCGGAAAGTCATCCGTGGCTTTATACGACGGCGGCCACGGAAGGGCCTGGATCGCCGACTTCGAGAACGACCTGGAGTCGGGATCGTTCGATTGAGCAAATAGAGCGGAAAACGGGGAGAACGCCGTCAAATGGGTCATTACATTCAGATCGCGCCGGACGTCCTGCTCGCTGCCGAGATACTGAGCCCGGCATGGGGCCGCGAGTATCGACAGGACCGTACGGTTGCGCCAGCTGGTCGAGTCGAACCGTCGTCCTGGCGAGTGGCCAGCGCGGTCTCCGAGGGCGAGCGCGATCCGTGCGAGGCCAATTCCGGCCAGATAAAGCTGCTGTAGAGGAAAAGAGAACTGGAACGCAAGTGCCGCTCGCCGAACGTTTGCTGTTCGCCTCCCCGTGACGGCTGGTCGTTAAAGCTGATTCAGGAGTTGATTGGAGTTTTCAGCTTGTCTGCCGTTAACGGATTGATAGAGGCTGATCCGGTTCGGCCGGCGTTCTCTGTCAGCAGGGTGATCTAGACCCGAAATCGGGTACATAGCTAGCCAGGTTGCACAACAGCGCGGGGATCAGCGCGAGCGCAATAAAACGTGTCTGTTGCTGAACAACGGTTTCCAATAATTCAGAATAGAGAAAACAACAATGAGCGTACAGGTGAATCTGCCAGCCAGGCCTCGCGCTTTCGGTCTCGCTGTGATCGTTTTTTTTGTTTTCGCGCTGATTGCCGGCGGTTTTGTGACCGTCGGCCCCGGGCAAAGGGGCGTGCTTATGACATGGGGCGCCGTCGAACCGGGTGTACTTGACCCGGGCCTCCATTTGAAGGTCCCATTCGCGCAGTCGGTCGCCAAAATGGACGTTCAGGTGCAAAACTCCCAGGATGCGGAGACGGCGGCGAGCCTTGATCTGCAGGATGTGACCACGACGGTGGCGACGAACTGGCACATCCTGCCGGCCGACGCTGAGTGGGTCTATCAGCGCATTGGCAACGAATCCGCTCTAGTCCTCAAGATCATTAAGCCGGCGATCAGCAACTCCGTGAAAGCAGTGACCGCCCACTACAATGCGGAGGATTTGATCACTCACCGCGATCAGGTGCGTGGACAAATCGAGGCGCAAATCACCGCCGAACTCAAACCATATCGGCTGGTGGTAGATTCTGTGAACATCACAGACTTCCACTTCAGCGCGCAGTTCTCGCAGGCGATCGAGCAGAAGCAGGTAGCCCAGCAGCGTGCACAGCAGGCGCAATACGAGTTGCAGAAAGCCAGGGTCCTTGCTGATCAGAAGATAGTCGAGGCACACGCGCAGGCCGAAGCGCAAAAACTACTTCAGCAGACGATCACACCCGAGATCATTCAGCAGCAGGCAGTAGCAAAGTGGGATGGCCACTTGCCGGAAGTACTGGGGAGTAGCGGAGTCCTGCCAATGCTCGGAAATCTTGGCATAAGTAAGGTAGATCGATAGGAAAACAGGAAAGGGCCACTGATGATATGAGTGATCTACGCTAGGGCAGCGTGGGGCGCGATTGTGGCAGTTACCAACTAACGAGCGGCAACAAGACGGAAAACGGGAAAGGTTGAGCATGAGCACGCACGCAAACGCCAAGGCGCTTTTGGCGTGGCTTCGCGATCGCGAAAGCGCGACGGTAGAGGAGATTGCCGCGTCCGGTCTAATGAAGTCGCGCACCGCTTCTGATGCGATCCAGTATGCCGTTCGGAGCGGTGCGCTTGAGCGCGTCGTCCGGGCAGGCGCGAGCGCCAAAGAGCGGATGCGGTATCGCGCGACCGGCGTTGCGTTGCCGGCGCCTAGAATGCATGTCGCGCTTCCTTCGTTCGATGGTCTCCTTGAAGCGTGGGGGATTGCGCGCGAGCCTGTAGCGCTGCCCGCGACGGAAGCACGCAGGCACCAGATTGCCGATCACGAGTAGAAAAAAGTCATGGCTAAGTTGGAGCCTGTCGGATTTTTAGTGTGCCGAGGTCATGAGACGATAACGGAAATAACGTCCTATGACCGAAGCAACAGTGACCAAGAAGAGCAAGAACCCGAAGGCGCCGAAGCTGTTCCCCGATGAGCTGATCGATCAAC
>NZ_JBFRCH010000053.1:0-36575 GCF_040965635.1 Paraburkholderia phymatum | reverse complement strand
TCCCTGTCTCGGGCGCTCGGCAGAAGTGCGATAAAAAAACGGGTTGTTCAGACCTTCCCTTACTTTCTTTGCGGCGGCAAAGAAAGTGAGTGCCGCCCCGCACAGGGGCAACGCCCGCGCCGCGAGGGCGCAATCGCAGATGCCAGCGCAACGACAAAAGCACCACCACAAAAAAGCCGTCGCAGACAAAAGCGAAGAACAAAAAACCAAAAGAGCCGACCTTAAAAAAGATCAGCTCTCTAAGAAAGAAAAAAACAAGCCGCCCGCAGGGCAAAAACAAAAATCAGTTAGTCTCCGCCGAAGCCCAAGCCTGCTCGCGCAAGCGAGTCCGCAACCGTGCGACGGCCTGCGAATGCAACTGACACACCCGCGACTCGCTGACCTCCATCACCGCCCCGATCTCGCGCAGATTCAATCCGCGCTCATAGTAAAGCGACATCAGCAGCTTCTCGCGCTCCGGTAGCCGCTCGATCGCCTCGACCAGCGCGCCGCGCAAGCTCTCGTCGAGCAGCGCCGACAGCGGATCGGAGTGATCGACGCAATACCGGTCGAGAAACGGCTCGTCGTCAGCGGAACGATCGAAGTCCTCGTAGTAGATCAGCTGACTGCCATGCAGGTCCTGCAGCATCGACTGATACTCTTCGAGCGGCATCTTCAGATGCTCGGCAATCTCCGCCTCGCTCGCCGACCGGCCCAGCGTCTGCTCGACCTTGTGCACGGCCGTCTCGACCTCGCGCGACGTGCGGCGCAAGCTGCGCGGCAGCCAGTCGTTGCTGCGCAGCTCGTCGAGCATCGCGCCGCGAATCCGCTGGCTCGCGTACGTCTCGAACTGCGCGCCCTGATCTTCCTTGTAGCGGCTCGCCGCGTCCAGCAGGCCAATCATGCCCGCCTGGATCAGATCGTCGAGATCCACGCTCGCCGGCATCTTCGCGACGAGCTGCAAGCCGAGACGGCGCACCAGCGGCGCGTACTTCGTCAAGACGTCGGCCTGCGATATCTTTCCTTGAGCGTTGTACATCGTGCTCCCCTTGTTCTTGCCGCCTTCAGGCGTGCTGCGCGGACGGTTGGTCGGCGAATTGCGCCGCTGTCACCGCCGCCGGCGGCACACTGTGCGCCCGTGACGAAATCGCTGGCCGCATCGGCCAGTACTGCAGTTCGGCCGCGATATGCCGAAAGTCGCGCGCTGCAGGTGCCGATGGGAACGCATCGACGACGCAGCGTGACAACTCCATGGCTCGCGCCATCAAAGGCTCGGATGAGACGCAGCCCGCCTCCTCCAGCGATACGGCGAGGTAGCGCCCCGCCACGCCCGCCAGGTTTTCAAACGCGACGTGCGCATCGGCGATGCTCTGCACGTGGTTCATCAGCACGCGAAACTGCGCGATCGCATGCGAGAAGTGCAGACGCTTCATGCACGCGTACGCATCGGTGATCGCCTGCGCCGCGACGCGCGTGACGACCATCACGTCATGCGACTGACTCGCGAGCGCCGACAACGCGCCCTCGCGGCCCACCTGCGCATCGATCAGCACGACATCCGCCGATCCTCTCAGCACCACGCCCAGTTGCTCCTTCGTGCAGCTTTCGCAATTGCCGCGCGACGCAGCGAGGACCGCAAAGCCGAGCGCATGCCGCCCTGTCGCTTCTTCGAGCGTCATCTCGCCGCGCATCACCGCGGAGAAGTTGCCCGCGCCCCGCACGCCGCCGAGCGTCGCGCTCACCGAGCGCTCGCCCAGACACTCGTCGATCACCAGCACGTCCTTGCCCTGCTCCGCGAGCGCCGCCGCCAGATTCACCACCGTCGTCGTCGCGCCCACTCCGCGCGTGCCGCCCGCGACCGCAACGACCCGCGAGCCGGTGCGAGCGAGCAGCCGCCGCAGTCCTTCCGCCTGATCCTGCACAAACTTATCCAAAGCGAACCTCATGCAGATCGGCGGTCGAACGGGCCGACAGCGCCGACAGCAGCGCCGGCACATCCTCGTCCTGCGGGACGAACGGCGAGTTGTCACGCGGAATGCAGAAAGCGCTCTTGATGAGGAATTTCTTCGTCGCGACGTACAGGTTCTCGGGCACCTTCTGTCCCGTCGACACGTAGTGCACGGACAGCTTGTAGCGGATCACCGTATCGAGCACCGCGCCGAGATTGGTCGCTTCGTCGAGCTTGGTCAGGATGCAGCCGGCGAGCGGCTGCTGGTCCGGCGCGTTCTGGTAGGCCTGCACGACTTCGTTCAGCGTGTCGCCGTGGCTCGTCGCGTTCAGCAGCAGCAGGCGCTGGACGGGCTGGCCCGCACGGCACAGCATCGCGATCTGGTCGGAGACGAGCCGGTCGCGCTGGCTCATGCCGATCGTGTCGATCAGCACGATATGTTTGTTGCGCAGCTCGGAGAGCGCGAGCTGAAGATCGGCGGTGTCCTTCACCGCATGCACCGACACGCCCAGGATCTTGCCGAAGATGCGCAGTTGCTCGTGCCCGCCGATCCGGTAGCTGTCGGTCGTGAGCAGCGCGACCTTGCTTGCGCCGAAGCGCATCACGCAGCGCGCCGCGAGCTTCGCCGTCGTCGTGGTCTTGCCGACGCCCGTCGGGCCCATCAGCGCGAACACGCCGCCGCGCTCCATCAGCGCGTCTTCGTTTTCCAGCACGGGCACGTTCGATTCGAGCACCGTCTTCACCCAATCGAGGCCCTCGTCCATGCTTTCGACGTCAGGCAGATTGTCGATGACCATCCTCACGAGCTGCGCGGAGAAGCCGGCCGCGAACAGGTGCTTCGTCAACGCCGCATGCGTCGGGCTGCGGCGCTGGCGATCGGCCCATTGCAGGCCTGCGAACTGCTCTTCCATCATGCCGCGCATCGACGTCAGCTCGTTCATCACGGTCTCGTTGACCATCTGCTCGATACGCGACTTCACCGACTCCATCAGATCGGCGGCCGACTTCGGCGTCATCTCGGCGGCGGCGCTCCGGCGCGCATCGGCCGAGTGAGCGATGTCGCCCGCGACTTCGTACGCCGCGGGCGTGTTCTTCGGCGATGCGCGGCGCGCGGCGAGTTGCGCGGCTTCGCGCGCCCACTCGGGCGTCGCCGCTTCGTTGACGGCCGGCTCGCGCGGATCGACGGGCGTGCCCAGGCCGCGCGCGATCGCGGCGGCGGGCGTCATCGTCGGATTGGCGGCGGGGACCACGTCCTTGGCCGCGATGCGGCGCGCGTGATCGATCAGCCACGGATTCGTTTCGGCCATCGTGCGGGGACGGGCCGGCACTTCAGGCATCGTGGGCTTGCTTGCCACGGAAGGTGCAGCCGATGCATCCGCGCGCAGTTCGCCGCGCGATTCCTGGCGCAGTTCGACTCGTACGTCGTCGGTTGCGCGCGCAGCGTTCGATGCGCCCATCGGCTTGCTGTCGGTTGCCGGGCCTTCGCCGGCGGCCGCCATCGCGCGTTGCGGCTCGGCCTTCTCTTCGCTCGCGGCGGGCATGCGCTCGGTGCCCGCTTCCGGGCTCGCGCCGAACACCGACGAGAACACGTCGGGCATCCCGCTCGCGTACGGATTGACGGGCATCGGCGCGCGCGTGGTGGCGCCTGCGTTCATCGCGGGACCGGCGATCAGCGCCGTGCCTGCCGGCGCGCTTGCGCCCGTCGCGGGCACCGCGGCGCTTTCCTGGGCGCGCGGCGCGATTGCGTTCAGATCCCGGTCGGCGACCGCGACGATCTCGACGGTCCCATCTTCATTCGTGCGATTCGACAATACGACTGCATCGGAGCCCAATGCCTCGCGAACGAGACGCAGCGCGTCACGACTCGTTGCACCGACAAATTTACGAATGTTCAAGCTGGTTCTCCGATGAGCAGCGCGGACCGGCGACATACCGTTTCCCGATGAGATGAATTATTGCGAAAGACGTCCACCGTCCATCGGGCAATAAAGACGGTGAAACGCTGGCAATTCACGCATTCGGCGCCTGCTCCGGAAGCCGGGAACGACCGTCGAAGCCGGCCGATCCGACCGGCAACATGCACCGCTCATCAACTTCAGCGGACGCGAGGCCTTGCGCATCAAGGCGCCGTGCGCGTCAATCCAAAAAGGCCGGCCGCGTGAAGCGGACGGCCTTCGAATCGGACATCCAGTCCGCGAGACAGCCGCGGGCAATCGCGGCGGCGATCGTAGCGCTCGTGAAGATGGTGGCGAAGCGCCGCGAACGCGCCGCGAGGACCGCACACGAACGCGCTCAGGCTCACCCTTGCGTGCCGATCACGTTGACGACCCTCACATGCCGCGTATCGGGCACTTCCGCGTACGACAGCACCTTCAGCTGCGGCAGGCTGCGGCGCAGGAAGCGCGCGAGCATCGCGCGCAGCGAATGCTGGACGAGCATCACGGGCGCGAGACCGATGTTCTGCTGGCGCGTCATCGCCTTTTGCGTCTCCATCAGCAGCGTGTTCGCGAGACCCGGTTCGAGGCCGGGATTCGCGCCCGTGTTGAGCGCCTGGCTCAGGAGCCGCTCCAGATGCGCGTCGAGTCCCATCACCTGGATGTCGCCGTTGCCGGGGAACCACTGCTGCGTGATCGCGCGGCCCAGCGCGAGACGCACGGCCGCCGTGAGATCGTGCGGATCAGTGAGCTTCGGCGCGTGCTCGGACAGCGCTTCGAGGATCGTGCGCATATCGCGGATCGGCACGCCTTCTTCCAGCAGGTTCTGCAGCACCTTTTGCAGCGCCGCGACGGGAATCACCTTCGGCACCACATCGTCGACGAGGGGCGCCGCGTCCTTCTGCATCCGCTCGATCAGCGCCTGCACTTCCTGGCGGCCGAGCAGTTCCGCCGCGTGCGTGACGACGAGGTGATTCAGGTGAGTCGCGACGACCGTGCTCGAATCGACCACCGTGTAGCCGTACACCTGCGCCTGTTCGCGCAGGTTCGTGTCGATCCAGATCGCGGGCAGGCCGAACGCCGGGTCCTGGGTCGGCGTGCCGGGCAGCGCGGCCGTGACCTGGCCGGGATTGATCGCGAGCCATTGGCCCGGATACGCGTCGCCGACACCCACTTCGACGCCCTTGAGCGCGATCCGGTAGCCGTTCGGGCGCAGCTCCAGGTTGTCGCGGATATGAATGACGGGCGGCAGGAAGCCGATTTCCTGCGCGAACTTCTTGCGAATGTTCTTGATGCGCTTGAGCAGCTCGCCGTCCGAGTTCTTGTCGACGAGCGGGATCAGCCGATAGCCGACCTCGAGGCCGAGCGCGTCGATCATCGTCACGTCGTCCCAGCTGGCTTCCGCCGCTTCCGTCGACGCGAGCGCCTGCGGCACGGCATCGACGAGCGCGGCAGCCGTCTTGCTCTTCGCGGCACGCTTCTTCATCACGCGGCCGAGCTGGATCGCGCCGCCGCCCAGCAGCAGAAACGCGAAGTGCGGCATGTTGGGGATCAGGCCCATCAGCACGAGGATCGAGCCCGTGATAGTCAGCACGCGCGGATTCGTGAACAGCTGGCCCGTGAGCTGGGTGCCGATGTCTTCGTCGGTCGCGACGCGCGACACGATCACGCCCGCCGCTGTCGAAATGACGAGCGACGGAATCTGCGCGACGAGGCCGTCGCCGATCGTGAGCAGCGTGTAGGTCTTGCCCGCGTCGCCGAAGTCCATGCCGTGCTGGACGATGCCGACGATCAGCCCGCCGATGATGTTGATCACCATGATCAGCAGGCCGGCAATCGCATCGCCGCGCACGAACTTGCTCGCGCCGTCCATCGAACCGTAGAACTCGGCTTCCTGCGCGACTTCCATCCGACGCTTGCGCGCCTGCTCCTCATTGATCATGCCGGCGTTCAGGTCGGCGTCGATCGACATCTGCTTGCCGGGCATCGCGTCGAGCGTGAAGCGCGCGGACACTTCCGCGATACGTCCCGCGCCCTTCGTGATCACCATGAAGTTGATGACCATCAGGATGATGAACACGACGATGCCGACCGCGAAGTTGCCGCCGACGAGGAAGTGCCCGAACGCCTCGATCACGGCGCCCGCCGCGCCCGGCCCGGTGTGGCCTTCGAGCAGCACGATACGCGTCGACGCGACGTTCAGCGACAGCCGCAGCAGCGTCGAGAACAGCAGCACGCTCGGGAATGCCGCGAAGTCGAGCGGCTTCATCGTGTACATGCTGACGAGCAGCACCATCACGGAAAGCGCGATGTTGAACGTGAACAGCAGATCCAGCAGGAACGGCGGCAACGGCAGGATCATCATGCCGAGGATCATGCAGATCAGAAGCGGGCCCGCCAGTGCCCGCAGATTGGTGCCGTTCAGCGCTTCCGGCCGTCGTGAAAGGAAACCCGCGCGGGCGTTCATGCTGATGCTCCGTTACCTTGAGTGTCGCCGCCGAGCGCATCGGCGGCTTCCTGGTCCGCTTCGTCGTCCGGCACGCCGCCCTTGTCCAGTTCCGGCGGAACGTCGAGGTCCGTCGGTGCGACAGGCGCTGTGCCGCCGTCTTCCTTGAAGCGGCGCAGTTGATAGACCCATGCGAGCACTTCCGCGACGGCGCCGTACAGCGCGCCCGGAATCTCGCGATTCAGTTCGACGTTGTGATAGAGCGCGCGCGCGAGCGGCGGCGCTTCGAGCAGCGGAATGTTGTGCTCCGCCGCCAGTTCGCGGATGCGCGCGGCCACGAGGTTCACGCCCTTCGCGACGACCTTCGGCGCGCCCATCTCGCCGTCCGTGTATTGCAGCGCGACGGCGAAGTGCGTCGGGTTCGTCACGACGACGTCGGCTTTCGGCACGTTCGCCATCATCCGGCGGCGGGCCATCGCGCGCTGCTGCGAACGCAGGCGTGCCTTCACATGCGGATCGCCTTCGCTCTCGCGATGCTCGCGCTTCACTTCTTCCTTCGTCATGCGCAGCTTCTTGTGGAAGCTCCATAGCTGATACGGCACGTCGAGCGCGGCGATCACGAACATGCCCGCGACCGTCATCGCGCAGCACGCGGCGACCAGATGTCCGGCGTTCGACAGCGCGATATGCAGCGGCTGCGTCGCGAGCGCAAGGATGTCGTCGTGCTTGTGCCAGATCGCAAGTCCGCCGATCAGCCCGACGACGATGATCTTCACGAGCGACATGCCGAGCTGGATCGACCCGTTGATCGAAAACATGCGGCCAAGGCCCGTCACGGGGTTCAGACGCCCGAAATTCGGCGACAGCGACTTCGTCGACAGCAGCCAGCCGCCGAGCGCCATCGGCGCGAGCAGCGCGGCGAGGCCCGTCAGCACGAGCATCGGCAGCAGCACGTAGAGGCCTTCGCGCGCGACGGCGCCCGCGTCGGACAGCGTGCGCTTCGTGTCGAAGACGGTTTCGTGATTGAACGTGAAGGCCGCGCGCAGCATCGTCTGCACGTGCTCGCCGATCATGCCGGACATGCCCCACGCGCCGAGAAACCCGGCCGCGACGAGCGCGAACGTCGCCAGCTCCCGCGAACGCGCGACCTGCCCTTCCTCCCGCGCCTTGTCGAGGCGCCGGGGGGTGGCTGATTCGGTTTTTTCGAGGTCGCTATCCTCTGCCAACGCGTTCTCCGGCTGCGAGGGCACCATGCCCTTTTTCAGTCAGAGCGATTATTCCCGCAGACGTCGAGCGGCGATTGGCGGATAAAGGCGGGGAAAGGGGGGTATTTCAAACGATGGGGCGGCGCGAACATGCGCCGCCCAGGGAACCGGAAGCGGAGGAACGTCCGCTTCCGTTCAATGCGCCGGCCCGCGAGCTGCGGGCCGGCACGCGATCACAACGGGAACGCGACGAACGGCGCTTGCCCGCCCGACGCGCGCTTGTCCATCCCGTAGTAGACGTGGCGGCCGAAGAAGAACGGCAGACCGAGATCGAACGCGCTCAACGAGCCGATCTGCCCGCCGAGGTCGTTGAACGCGAAGTTGCTCCCCGCGCTCAACAGGTTCTGCGTATTCGCGACGTTGAGCAGCACGTTGCCCGTCACGCCGTTCGCGCCGACGAGCGTGACCGTGCGTTGCTGGGTCGTGGCCGGACAGTAGAACGACGCCAGATTGCCAGTGCACAACGGCATTGAACCGTCCTGGAAGAAGTAGCCGTTCGAGCCGCTGTCCATGAACGTGTTGGTCGTCGCGCCGTTGAACTTGCTGTTGACGAGGTCGCCGGACGCATCGGTCGTAAAGGTCGTTATCCCCTGTTCCTGGCCGTTGTTCGACTGCGTGCCGATGCCGAACACGACCGTCCCTGTCGCCGATGCCTGGCCGTTCGCGGAGATGGGCGCCATCTGCACGATCACGCCGTTGTTGTCGGCGGCGAAGTTCGGCACGGGGTTGGCCACCTGCTTCGACAGTTCCGCGAGCGTGCGCACGCAGTTCGTGCCGGTGCACGCGTAGTAGTTACTGAACTGCGCGACATTGGCCTGGACCGCGCAGGCCGCTCCGCAATCGAAAGGCGCCACGCCGATGCCGATGATGCCGTTCGCGCCCAACGTCTGCGCGGTATTCTCGGCCGCGCCGTTGATGCAGCCGCCCGAGGGTATCGTCGAAGCGTCCAGGTCGCCGATCACCTGGATGGGAATGTTGCTCGCCACCTCGCCGCTGACCTGCACCGTCGCCGTGCGCGTCGTACCCCACGTGAAGCCGTCGGCGAAGTGCGTGCACTCGGCGAGCTGGCCTCCCGCCGTCGCCTGCTGGATGGGCAGCGCGCTCGCGAGCGAGCCGAGCGCGGAATTGACGATGCGCACGCCGAACGAGCCCGTGTCGAGCAGCACATGGTCGACGGTCGTGCAGGTGTTGCTGCTCGGTGGCGTGCCCGGCTGGCAGATGGTCACGCTGACAGTCGGTATGTTGATGAGGTTCGCGACGCCGCGATCCACCGTCACGGCCACCGTGTTCGGCGCGTTGGCGGCAATCGGCTGCTGGTTGGGGGCGTTGCTGGCGCCCGACGAGGACGACGAGCTTCCGCCCCCGTCGCCACCTCCACCACCGCCGCCGCCGCATCCGGCGACGAATGCCGTCATCGACACGACGCAGATGGCGAGCACGGCCTTTACGACGTGGATGGACTTCTCGATCTTCGCGAATCGCATGGTTCGTCTCCCGTCGTTACTTGATATCGGTGCCGCTCACGCCAGCCGGCAGTGCCTGCGGCAGGTAAGCCTGGCCGGAGAAAGCGCCCATATGGCCGCCCGAATGCACGACGAGCCCGCTCTCCTGCACGACGCCGGGGCCGTGTCCGCCGCCGCGCAACTGACGTGCATTTGTCACGCCCGCCACGTACTGGGGGAAATAACTGCCTAGCAGGTCGGAAAGGTCGGGCATTTGCGGCCCGCTCCACGCGAGGCCGAAGACGCTGCCCGCCGTCGAGATGTACTCGCGCACGACGGTGCCGTTGCCGAGCGTGGTCTCGCGCACCGTGTACGACGCGGCGGTGCTGGCGGAAGAAGACGAAGCGGACGCGGCCGAACCGCCCGACGCGCTGCGCATCACGGCGACACCGGACGGCGCGGGCACCGTCTGGGTCGTAGCGCCGGCGGGCGGGGTCATCGGGCTGCCGCCCAGAGCGGCGCTGGCAGGCTGCGAAACGAGCAGTCCCGGCAGCGCGCAACACAATCCAAACGCTGAAAAGACAGCGGCACGGCTGAAGCTAATCGACATGGTTATATTCCTCCGCCCAATCGACACTGGACAGTGCCAGCAGTTCACGGACCCGGTCTGTTCATTCAGGAGGAAACCGCGCGCCTGCGCATGCGAGCGCCGTGCGTCAGACGGCATCGGGCGCCGTCCCACGCTATCCTCCCCCGACCGTAAGTATGCCAGCGGTTGATGACGTGAAGCGGTGTGCGATCGTACGAACGGGCGCGCGCCGATGCGGTGAGCATCGATACGGAAGATGCTGAAACGGCGCTCACGGCTTCGCGCGAAGCCTGAAGCGGACGCCCGGATGGGCGTTCGCGGACACATGACCGAGGGAGAGACTGGGCCCGAATTGGGCCCGAATTGGGCCCGAATTGGGCCTGAGTGGTCCGCAAAGAACGCCAGGGAACTCAACGAGCGGCGCGGCAAGACGCGCGCGCCGCCGCGGCGGCCGTGCCGGCCATGTCCGGCGCGGCCCAGGAAGCAGCCGTGCGCCTTAGAAGCCGAGGCTGGCAAGCAGATCGTCGACCTGGCTCTGGTCCTGCAACACGTCGGGCTTGCCTTCCGGATTGATCTGCGGACCGTTCAACAGACTCTGCGGGCTGCCTGTCGGCGAGATCGGGTCGTGCTGGGCTTGCGCCGCGAGTTGCGCCGCCGTCGCCGCGAACTGCTCGCGCCGCTCGGCCGCGATGTTGTCGATCAGCACGCCGAGAAGCTGTTGCTCGATCAGGTACACGACGTCCGTGATCTTCTTGATGACCTGGCCCGTCAGGTCCTGGAAGTCCTGCGCCAGCATGATCTCGAGCAGTTGAGCGTTGGTCGCCGACGTGATTTCGGGCACGCCGCGCAGGAACGCGCGCGTGTCGTTCATCAGCGCGCGCACTTCCTCGCGCTCGATGGGCGCCGAGTACCATTGCTCCCAGCGCGCGTCGAGAGTGGCCGCGCCCTGCTGCAACTGCTCCTGCATCGGCTTCGCGACCTCGATCGACGACAGCACGCGCTCGGCCGCCTGCTCGGTCATCGTCGCGATGTATTTCAGACGGTCGCGAGCGTCCGGCACTGCTTCCGCCGCGCGCTCGACGTGCTTGTCGATCCCCAGCTCGCGCATCGAATCGCGCAGCGTGCGCGTGAGATGTCCGATGCGTGCGAGGATGCGGTCGGTCGCGAGGTCGGTGCCGTCTTCCCTGGCGCCTTGCTCGTTGATCGATGGGTTCACATCAGCTCCCGGCTTTCGCCATCTTCTCGAGGATCTTGTTGAGCTTCTCGTCGAGCGTCGCGGCCGTGAACGGCTTCACGACATAGCCGCTGGCGCCCGCCTGCGCGGCAGCGATGATGTTTTCCTTCTTCGATTCGGCCGTGACCATCAGCACGGGCAGATGCGCGAGCGACGCATCGGCGCGGATTTCCTTGAGCATCGCGAGGCCGTCGAGGTTCGGCATGTTCCAGTCCGAAATCACGAACTCGTAGCTGCCGCTGCGCAGACGCGCGAGGCCCGCTGCACCGTCTTCCGCTTCGTCGACGTTCGAGTAGCCCAGTTCCTTCAACAGATTGCGGACGATCCGGCGCATCGTCGGAAAGTCGTCCACAACCAGAATCTTCATTCCCTTATCCATGTCCTGTTCCTTTTTCCAATCCAGATGGTGCGGTCACTGGCCCATCTCAAACATTTGGCCGAGGCCGCATCATACGCGCTGAACGCGATCACCCATTGCAGCCAGACGCGCCATCACGCGCCGGCTCATTTCCGAAAGCGGCGCGATCTCGTCCGCAGCGCCCATCGCGATCGCCTCGCGCGGCATGCCGAACACGATGCAGCTCGCTTCGTCCTGCGCGAGCGTGTAAGCGCCCGTCTTGCGCATATCGAGCAAGCCCGCCGCGCCGTCGCGCCCCATGCCCGTGAGAATCACGCCGACGGCGTTCTTCCCGGCATGCAGCGCAGCCGAGCGGAACAGCACATCGACAGACGGACGATGCCGGTTGACGGGCGGGTCGTCTGACAGATGCGCGATATAGTTCGCGCCGCTGCGGGCAAGAAGCAGGTGAGCGTGGCCGGGCGCGATATACGCATGCCCCGGCAGCACGCGTTCGCCGTGCTCAGCCTCTTTAACGGTAATCCGGCACAAACCATTAAGGCGTTGCGCAAAAGATTTTGTGAATCCGGGCGGCATGTGCTGCGCGATCAGCACGGCGGGCGCATCGGGCGGCAGCGGCATCAGCACTTCGCGGATCGCTTCCGTGCCGCCCGTCGATGCGCCGACGATGATCAGCTTTTCCGTCGACACGAGCGGGTTGTTGAAGAGCGGCGCGTGCGGCGCGGCGGACGCAGCGGCCTGACCGGCTGCGGGCGCGTGTTGTGCGGGCGCCGCCTGGCGCACGCGCGCGCGGGCAGCGGCGCGCACCTTGTCGGCGAGCTTTTCCGCGTATTCGAGCATGCCGTCGCGAATGCCGACGCGCGGCTTCGTGACGAAATCGACGGCACCCAGTTCGAGCGCGCGCAGCGTGATCTCCGAGCCGCGCTCCGTCAGCGACGACACCATCACGACAGGCATCGGACGCAGGCGCATCAGCTTTTCGAGGAAGTCGAGGCCGTCCATGCGCGGCATTTCGACGTCGAGCGTCAGCACGTCCGGGTTGTGCTGCTTGATGAGTTCGCGCGCGACGAGCGGGTCGGGCGCGGTGGCGACGACCGTCATGTCGGGCTGGCTGTTGATGATTTCCGTCATCAGACTGCGAATCAGCGCCGAATCGTCGACGCACAGTACCTTGATCTTTTGCACAGCGCTCACGCCTCCTCTACAGTCCTGGCGTTGTTTGATTGAGTCGGGCGCGCGGACGCGCCGAATAATTCGATGCGCGGCTTCGCGCCGGCCGGGCGTGCCGCGCCCGCATTCGGGCTCGCCGCCGGATTTGCCGCCGCGTTTGCCCCAGCCGATACGCCCGCGCCGAACAGCTCGATGCGCGGCTTACCCGCAGCGGGCGCCGCGAACAGCTCGACGCGTGCGCGCGCTTTTGCAAGCCGCTCGGCGCGCGCTTCGGCCGATTGCCGCGCGAGCGCCTGCTCGCGTTCCGCGACACCGGCTTCCTGTTGCAGACGCAGCTTCTTGACCATCACCTGGCCCGTGCGCGGCATGAAAGCGACTTTGCGCGGATGATTGCCTTCCAGGTCTTCGGCGACGATGGGAATCTTTTCGAGCGCGAGATAGCGGCGCACGAAGGCGGAGTTGCGGTCGCCGATGTTCATCGTCGTCATGCCCGCGAGCACGGCCGCGCCGCCGAACACCTTCGCCTCGAAACGCTCGCGGCGGCCGCCCGCCTTGATCAGCTCGTTGATCAGCACTTCCATCGCGTAGGCGCCGTAGCGCATCGAGTCGGAAGCGGCCTGCGCGACATCGGCGCCGTCGTCGGGCAGCATGAAGTGATTCATCCCGCCGATACCCGCCGTGCGATCCTGGATGCAGGCCGCCACGCACGAGCCGAGCACCGTGACGAGCACCATGTCTTCGTTCGTCGTGTAGAACTCGTTCGGCAGCAGCTTGACGCCGGGGCGCTTGAAGTGATTGTCGAAATAGAGATTCGTTGCGATCGGCAGGGTGCTGCTCATGCGGGCACCCCGCTCGTCGCGCCGTGGCTCGCCGCACGATGAGCCGTGCGCGCAGCGCCTGCATCGCGGGTCAGTTCGTAGACGGTTTGCCCGCGCAGACGGAATGCCTGCGTGACATACGTGAAGTTCTCCGAGTGGCCGGCGAACAGCAGGCCGCCCGGCTTCACGAGCGGCTCGAAGCGCGAGAGCACCTGCCCTTGCGTCGGCTTGTCGAAATAGATCATCACGTTGCGGCAGAAGATCGCGTCGAACTGCGTATTCAGCCTGTAGTCGCGCTCGGTCAGATTCAGTTGCTCGAAGCGGATCATCGCGCGCAGCTCGGGACGCACCTTCACCATGCCCGCATGCGCGCCCGTGCCCTTCAGGAAAAAGCGCTTGAGCCGCTCCTGCGACAGATGCTTGACCTGGTCGAACTGGTACATGCCCGCCTCGCCTTTGGCGAGCACCTGCGTGTCGATGTCGGTCGCGAGCACGCTCGCCTGGCGCGCGGCCTGCTCGCCGAGCGCTTCGATCAGCGTCATCGCGATCGAGTACGGCTCCTCGCCCGTCGATGCCGCCGAGCACCAGACCGACACGGGCCCCGCCCGGCGCGCGACGAAATCGGCGAGAATCGGAAAGTGATGGGCTTCGCGGAAGAACGCGGTGAGGTTCGTCGTGAGCGCGTTCGTGAACGCTTCCCACTCGGCGGGATCGTTGTCCGATTCGAGGAGGTCGAGATATTGGCGAAACGAGTCGATCCCGCGCGCGCGCAGACGCCGCGCGAGCCGGCTATACGCCATGTCGCGCTTGTGATCCGACAGCGAAATGCCCGCGCTGCGATGAATCAGCTCACGAATGCGGGCGAAATCCGCCGACGTGAATTCGAAATCGCGAGCCTGTTCGCCGGGTTTCGCCGGCTCTGCCCGTTCAGGGCGTGCTTGCGCGCGCGTTGCCATCATGATGTTTTCCGTCTGCCACAGCGAGCGCCGCACCGCTCATCGATCCTGCCCTTGCCGCTGTTGCGTTCAATGTTGCCTGCGTTGTCGCCGGCACCGCGTGTGCGTGCCGGCCATCTGATCCATCCATGTGTCGTTCGTCAGAACGTTTCCCAATCGGCGTCCGACGTCGAAGCCGCTTTCGCCGTCTGACGCGCGGCGGGTTCCGCCGACGTCAAGGGTGTCTTTCTGACGGCCGGTTCGACGCGCGCGGGCGCGGGCGCTGCCGGTTCCGCCTTCGCGATGGCAGGCTGCGCGGGCTTCGCCGCCTGCGCGGCGACGGCTGCCTTCACACGGCTCTTCGCTGCGTTCGCGGACGGCGTGGCCGCCGCGCGCGCTGCTTGTGCCGCTTGTGCCGCTTGCGCGCCGTTCACGTGCCAGTGCCCGATCGCCGTCTGCAACGAGCGCGTCTGCTCTTCGAGCGACGCTGCCGCTGCCGCTGCCTGTTCGACGAGCGCCGCGTTTTGCTGCGTCACTGCGTCCATCTGCACGACGGCGCGGTTGACCTGCTCGATGCCGCCCGATTGCTCTTCCGATGCCGCGCTGATCTCGCCCATGATGTCCGTCACGCGGCGCACGGCCTGCACGATTTCGTCCATCGTCGTGCCCGCGCGGCCGACGAGTGTCGAGCCGCTCTGCACCTTGTCGGCGGAATCGCCGATCAGCTCCTTGATTTCCTTCGCCGCGCTCGCGCTGCGTTGCGCGAGGCTGCGCACTTCGCCCGCAACGACCGCGAAGCCGCGGCCCTGCTCGCCCGCGCGCGCCGCTTCGACGGCCGCGTTCAGCGCGAGAATGTTCGTCTGGAACGCAATGCCTTCGATCACGCTGATGATGTCGACGACCTTGTTCGAGCTGGTCGCGATGTCCTGCATCGTGCTGACCACCTGGCTCACCACTTCGCCGCCGCGCGTCGCGATGTCCGACGCGTTCACGGCAAGCTGACTCGCCTGGCGCGCGTTTTCGGCGTTCTGGCGCACGGTGCCCGTCAGTTGCTCCATGCTCGATGCCGTTTCCTGCAGCGAGGCGGCTTGCTGTTCGGTACGCTGCGACAGGTCGGTGTTGCCCATCGAGATCTCGCGCGCGCCCGTGTCGATCGACTCGACGCTCGCGTGCATCGACTTGAGCATCGCCGACAGGCTTTCCTGCATCTGGCCGACTGCCCGGAAGAGGCGGCCGATTTCGTTGGTGCCCGACGTATTCACCTGTTGCGTGAGGTCGCCCTTCGAGATGCGCTCGAAGCACGCGATCGCGTCGTTCAGCGGCTGCACGATCATGCCGCGCAGCGCGAAGCGGATCGCGATCACCAGCACCACCGCGAGCACCACGACGCCGATGATCAGCGCGCGCATCGTCGCGATCTGCTCGGCGGCGTTCGCCTGCTGCTGGTCGGCGTGCGCCTGCAACGCCTTGATCATCGGACTGGCCGCGTCGTCATACGCGACGAACATCGGGCTGATCTTCGTGTCGGCGATTGCGTGATAGCCGGACAGGTCGCTCGCGCGCAGCGCCGCGAATTCGGGATTCACGCCGTCGTTCATCAGCGACGCGCGCTTCGCAACCACGGCGTCGACCAGCGATTGATCGATACCCTTCTTCGGGGTATTCAGAAACGCCTGCCAGTTTTCGTTCGATTTGCCGAGCAGTGCGGCCGCACGGTCAAGCACCTGCTTCGTTTGCTCGATCTCGCCCGCCGCCGTCAGCGCGTTGACGCGGTCGAACGTGACGCGCGCGCGCAGCAGGTACGACGACGAGTCGTTCAGCGTGCGGATCGCCACGATGTCGCCATGCGCGATGCCCTCCAGCGCGTCGCCCGAGTGGCTCAGCGCCGTGAGCCCAAGCGCCCCGACGACCACTGTCAGCGCAACGAGAATGATCCCTACGACAGTCAGCGTCGTCCGGATCGACCATCTGCTCAGCATTTTTCTGCTCCCTGATTTTGCTGTACGGGAGGTAGCGCTTTGGCGCTTGCTCCCGTCCCATGCACGCTGTCGATTAGAGTCGGCGTGTTAGCGCTTCCTCCGGTCTCATGCATAGCTGTCGTTCTTGCCGCGTTCCTGCAGCCCGCGTGACTAGCCGAGCGTTTCCGTCAATGCCATTTCCCGGCTGGTCATCAGCTTTTCGATGTCCATCAGGATCAGCATGCGGCCATCGACCGTGCCGAGGCCCGTCAGATATTCCGCCGTCAGCGTCGCGCCGAATTCCGGCGCGGGCATGATCTGGTCGTTGGCGAGCGTCAGCACGTCGGAGACGCCGTCCACGACCATGCCGACCACGCGGCCCGCGACGTTCAGAATGATCACGACGGTCTGATGGTCGTACTCGACGCGGCCAAGATGAAACTTGATGCGCATGTCGACGATCGGCACGATGATGCCGCGCAGATTGATCACGCCCTTGATGAATTCCGGCGCGTTCGCGATGCGCGTCACGCTTTCGTAGCCGCGGATTTCCTGCACCTTCAGGATGTCGATGCCGTACTCTTCGGCGCCGAGCGTGAAGATCAGGAACTCCTGACCGCCCGCGTCGGCCTGCGCGTCGCGGCGGCCGTTCGAGCCGGCCAGGCCGCTCGAATTGATGGATTGGACTTCTGCCACGTTAGCCCCCAAACAGTTGGGATGAGTTGAATATCAGGCGAACGCGAGCGACGCGCCGTGCGATGCCCGCGATTCGCGATTGAGTGCCGCCACGTCCACGATCAGCGCGACGCTGCCGTCGCCGAGAATGGTCGCTGCGGAAATGCCGTGCACCTTGCGGTAATTCGTTTCGAGGTTCTTCACCACCACCTGCTGCTGGCCGACCAGTTCATCGATCAGCATCGCGAACCGGCGTCCTTCCGTCTGCATGATGGTGACGATGCCCTGCGTCGGATCGGTGCGCGCGTCGTCGACCGAGAACACTTCGTGCAGCGCGACGAGCGGCAGATATTCTCCGCGCACGCGCACGACGCGTTCGCCGTTCGCGACGGTGTAGATGTCGTCGGCGCGCGGCTGCAGCGACTCCATCACGAAGTTCAGCGGCAGAATGAAAATCTCGCTGCCCACCTTCACCGACATGCCGTCCAGAATCGCCAGCGTGAGCGGCAACACGATGCGGGTCGTGCTGCCCTTGCCCGCGTGCGACGTGATTTCGACGTGGCCGCCCATCGCCTGAATGTTGCGCTTCACCACATCCATGCCGACGCCGCGGCCCGACACGTCCGTCACCTGCTCGGCCGTCGAGAAGCCCGGCAGGAAGATCAGGTTCCAGACTTCTTCGTCGGTCATCGTGTCGCTGACCTGCATGCCCTGCTTCGCGGCCTTCGCGAGAATCTTGTCGCGGCGCAGGCCCGCGCCGTCGTCGCTCACTTCGATCACGATGTTGCCGCCGTGATGCGCCGCCGACAGCACGAGCTGGCCCGTAGAATCCTTGCCCGCCGCCTTGCGCGCTTCGACTGTTTCGATGCCGTGATCGAGGCTGTTGCGCACGAGGTGCGTGAGCGGATCGATGATGCGCTCGATGAGGCTCTTGTCGAGTTCGGTCGCCTGACCGAAGGTGACGAGTTCAACCTGCTTACCGAGCTTCGCCGCCAGATCGCGCACCAGGCGCGGGAAGCGGCTGAAGACGTAGTCCATCGGCATCATGCGGATCGACATCACCGCTTCCTGGAGGTCGCGTGCGTTGCGCTCCAGTTGCGCCATGCCGTTGAAGAGACGGTCGTGCAGCGCCGGATCGAACGTGCTGGTCGTTTCCGCGAGCATCGCCTGCGTGATCACCAGTTCGCCGACGAGGTTGATCAGCTGGTCGACCTTCTCGACGCCGACGCGGATCGAGCTGCCTTCGCCCGCATTCGCGGCTGCCGCCGGACGCGCCTTGCGATCGCCTTCGACGGATGCGTGCGCGGCTTTCGCTGCGGCCGCTGCCGGCTGCGACGCCTCCGCAGCGGGTGTAACGATTGCGGCTGCGGCAGGCTGAGCGGCCTGCTCCATAGCCGGTTGAAAAGCGGGCTCGACGACGGGCTGCGCAGCCACGGCAGGCGCAGCCGCTGCTGAAGCCGCCGGAGCTGCGGCGGCCGACTGCACGACTGCGGCAGGCGCCCCCGCGCCGCCGCTCGCCATGCCCCCCGCAGACGCCTGCGCAACGGGCGCGGCTTCGGGCGCGCGAGGCGCGTCCTGTGCTGCGTCGTTGGCTGGCGCCGCGCCGCGGCCAATCTCGATCTGACTTTCGTCGATCACGAAACAGCACACGGCGACAATGTCGTCGGACGACACATCGGATTCCAGCCACAGCGTGATGTCGCCGCCTGTCTTCACCTGTCCGACGATTCGGCCCAGGTTGCCCAACTCTTCGGTCAGGAGTGCCTGGTCCTTTTCCCCAACGCCCCGTAGCGTAATTTTCAGATGGGGTCCTGCGGCCGCGTCGGATGGCGCAGCGCCGGTCTTTGCCGGTTCGTTGCCTGCCCATTCGCCTGCGGCTTCTACTGCCTGTTCGACAACGTGTTCCGGCGCATGTCCGTTCGCGGCCGGTTGCGCAACGGCCGGTGCGGCGAACGCTGCCGCCGCCGGTGCCGGTGCAGCGGCTTGCGCGGGCGCCTCGCCACGGCTTTCCGCGTTCAGCCGTTCGAGCTTCGCGCAGATCGCGGCCGCGACGGCCGCATCGGGTTCGGCGCTCGCGCGGTAATCGGCGAGCTGTCCCGAGAGCACGTCCTTCGTTTCGAGGAACGTGTCGATCATGTCCTTGCGCAGCACGAGCTCGTTGTTGCGCGCGCGGTCCAGCAGCGATTCGAGAATGTGCGTCGTCTCGGTCAGCGCGGTGAAGCCGAACGTCGCCGCGCCGCCCTTGATCGAGTGGGCCGCGCGAAAGATGGCCGCCAGATCCTCGGGATCGGGCTGGCCGACGTTCAGATTCAGGAGCAGTTGCTCCATCTGCGCGAGCAGTTCGTCCGCTTCGTCGAAGAACGTCTGATAGAACTGAGTGATGTCGAGTGTCATGCCTGTGTCACCGCGAAAGTCCTGTCTGGCTTGCTATGCCACTTCCATTTGTCGTTTGCCGCCTGCCCGCCGCCGCGCTCACGCGAGCGCCGCGACCAGTTCGGTCAGCGTGTCGGGGTCGAGCGGCTTTTCGATCCAGCCCGTCGCGCCCGCGTCGCGTGCGGCAGCCTTGAACGGCTCGCCGGATTCCGTCGTCAGGACGAGGATCGGCGTCGTGCGATAAGCGGGATTGCCGCGCAGCGCGGCGATCAGATCGAGGCCGGTTCGGCCCGGCATGTGCTGATCGGTCAGCACGAGATCGAACGGCATCGCCAGCGCGTTCTCGAGCCCTTCGTCGCCGTCGGCCGCGAGCGTCACCTGATAGCCGGCACCCGTCAGCGTCGCGGCAAGGATTTGCCGCATCGCGGCCGAATCGTCGATTGCCAGAATGTGCCTGATCATTGCATCCTCACTGCGCTCACGATGAATCGCGGCTGCGCCGTCCGGGGCGCGTCCGCGATCCGCTGTCTGTCATTGCGTCGCCGTTCCCGGCGCCGCGCCCTTGTCGGCCACGCTTTGCTCGACCACGGTCGTTTCGGCCGCGCTGTTCTCTTTCGCTTCAGGCGCTGCGGCGTGAAGCGACGGCGGCGGCGAAGCGGATTGCGAGCTGGGTTTCACACCGTCCACGCCGGATCGCAAGGCTGGTTGCGGCCCGGGTTGCGGAGCGGGTTGCGTGATCTTTTGCAGCAGCGGCTTGCCGGCGCCGGCTGCGTCGTTCGACAAGGTGGTCGACGACGTGTCGTCGTGCATCATTGCTTCTTCCGACCGCTTGTTCAGCACGATGATGCTGATGCGCCGGTTCTCGGGATCGAGCGGATCGGCCTTGTTCAGGTTCTGAGTCGACGCGAGGCCGAGCACGCGCAACACCTTCGTCTCGTCCATGCCGCCCGCGATCAGCTCGCGGCGCGATGCGTTCGCGCGGTCCGCGGACAATTCCCAGTTGCTGTAGCCCTTGTCGCCGCCCGCGTACGGCACGGCGTCGGTGTGGCCCTGCACGACGATGCGGTTCGGCACGTCGTTCAGCGTGCTGCCGATCGCCCGCAGAATGTCGCGCATGTACGGCTGGACGACGGCCTGCGCGGTCGCGAACATCGGGCGCTTTTGCGTGTCGACGATTTCGATGCGCAGCCCTTGCAGCGTCGAGTCGATGCGAATCTGCTGCTTGAACTGGCGCAGCACGGGGTTCGCTTCGATCGCGGCCATCAGCTTCACCTGCAGGTCGTGCAGGCGCACCTGCTCGTGGCGCTCGACGGCGCCCTGCAGCTGCTGCATCGCCTGGTCGTCGGCGCGCATCGCCGTGTGCTCGGCGCGGTTCGTCGAGCCGTCGCTCTGACGCGTGATGCCGTCCCTGTCGGTCGAAATGTCGCGGCCGCTGGCCTTCATCATGCTCGAATCGACGGCGCTGCGGTCGCCGCCCCACAGCGTGAGCTTCAGCGGCTGATTGAAGTAGTCGGCGATGCCCTTCAACTGCGCCGACGATGCCGAACTCAGCAGCCACATCAGCAGGAAGAAGGCCATCATCGCCGTCATGAAGTCCGCATACGCGAGCTTCCACGCGCCGCCGTGATGGCCGTCCTTCTTCGGCGCGGCGCGCTTGACGACGATTGCGCGGTCCTTGTCCTTGCTCATTGCCCGATTCCTCGCTCCGTATCCGCCGTTACTTCGCCTTCACGCGGCGCACGTGCTCTTCCAGCTCGGCGAACGACGGGCGTTCGGTCGAGAACAGCACCTTGCGGCCGAATTCGACGGCGATGGCGGGCGCGTAGCCGTTCAGGCTCGCGAGGATCGTGACCTTGATGCACTGGAACATCTTGGTCGACTCCTTGACGCGCTGCTCGGCCACGCTCGCGAGCGGACTGATGAGGCCATACGAAAGCAGAATGCCGAGGAACGTGCCGACCAGCGCCTGCGCGATCATTTCGCCGAGCACGGCGGGCGGCTTGTCGGCGGAGGCCATCGTGTGCACGACGCCCATCACGGCCGCGACGATACCGAACGCGGGCATCGCGTCGCCGACTTTCATCAGCGCGTGCGCGGGTGCTTCGCCTTCGGCGTGATGCGTTTCGATCTCTTCGTCCATCAGGCTTTCGATCTCGAACGCGTTCATGTTGCCGCCGACCATCAGGCGCAGATAGTCCGTCAGGAATTCGACGATGTGATGGTCCGCCAGGATCTTCGGGTACTGCGTGAAAATCGGGCTCTTCTGCGGATCGTCGATATCGGCTTCGAGCGTGAGCGTGCCCTCCTTGCGCGCCTTCGCCAGCAGGACGTAGAGGAGCGCCATCAGCTCCATGTAGACGTCCTTGTTGTACTTGGCGCCCTTGAACAGCGTTGGAATCACGCGCAGCGTAGCCTTGATCGTCTTCATCCCGTTGCCGAGGATGAACGCGCCGAGACCCGCTCCAGCGATCATCAGCACTTCGACGGGCTGCATGAGCGCGCCCAGGTGGCCGCCCTCAAGCGCGTACCCGCCGAAGACGGACAACAGCGTAACGAGTGTTCCCACGAAAATCAGCACTGCCGAGCCCTCACGAAAGTCGACGGAGACCGTCGTTATTCAGGTTTACGGCAAACGATTGGAAAACTTTGGCGGATTGAATTCGGGGGCGGGGCGGTGTTAACCAGAGGATGCGCGAGCGCGTGCAAATCAGCCGCCGCGCATGCAAATCATGTGGCGCAGCGCGCGCTCACCGGGACGCCTCGGCCCCGCCCGGCAGGGCTTCCGCGGCCACGCCGGACAGCTTGCCGACGGGCGCTTGCGTTCCGCCGCCGTGGGCGTCAGCGGCTTTGCGGGTCTTGCCGGCACGCGACGGCGGCGCGCACAGCCCGCATACGAAGTCTCGATGCGGGTCATGCGCGTGCGCGACAAAATGCCCGCGGCAGCGGGTGCAGGGCGTCGTCCGCAGCATGCCGGAGTCGAAGAAGCGCACCAGCGTCCACGCGCGGGTGAGACTCAGCACCGGCTCGTCGAGGTGCAGCCGCACGTGTTCGAGATACAGCCGGTACGCCTTGACGATTGAATGGATCGTCTCGCAGCGGCCCCGCAGGGACATGAACCGGTAGATGTTGTAGAACAGCGAAGAGTGAATGTTGGGCTGCCACGTCATGAACCAGTCCGTCGAGAACGGCAGCATGCCCTTGGGCGGCGACTCGCCTTTCACTTCCTTGTACAGCCTGGTGAGCCGGTCGCGCGACAGCGTCGTTTCCGCTTCGAGCAACTGCAGACGCGCGCCGAGTTCGATCAGTTCAATCGCCAGGGTGATCTCCCTGACTTCGAGCACCACGCTTTTTTGTGCCATCCGCCTCGCTTCCCGCGTCCGTGGCCCGTTTCGCCTCTTCGGCGCGCGATGCGGCGCTGCGGCGGGAACGGTGAAAGAGCGCCGTCGCCGGCGCGCATAGGATTGCGTCTGTCTGCGTGTCTTCGGCGCGTGCGCGCCGGCCGGCGTCAGCCGATCTGCTCGACAGGCTGTCCAGCCATCAGGATTGCGGAATGAGCCTGGGCGACGACGCTCGCTTTGCCCTTGTCGGCAAGCGACGAGAGGATCTGGTGATCGTCGAAGCGGAAGCGGCACAGCAACTGGTTCGACGCGGCCAGTTTGACGGTCTGCGCGAGCGACAGATTGGCGAGCACGTCGGCAAGCTGCTCCGAGATGCCCATGCGGAACATGCCCATTGGCTTGTCTTCGCGCAGCAGACGCTGGGCAAGCAGCAGATACGACAAGTTCACTTCCCTAATTTCATTGAGCATGTCGCTTTGAGCGCTCATGAATCCCCCGATTCGATCTGGCTGGTCAGGCCTATGTAAAACGTTTGCTCGGTCGCGTTAAAAAAATGCGAACGGCACGCTTATGGTCAGCATGCATTTTCTCGAAAGGGCCAGCCGATGGGAATCGGACATCCGCCTCAATTGGTTGACGGAAAAATCCAGGATTTCTGTAGGTCTTTTTCCTACAAATTTTCGACGGGGAATCTGAAGCGACATAAAGCGCATTGAAAGCGCAAGCCGCCTGCACGCGAGTGCGCGCAAAAAGGATTGGGAAGCGGATTATGCGCTCATATCTGGAAGCCGACCAAGCAGTTTCGCGCCAATACGTTCGGGAATGCACGATTACGTCGGACGAAAGCATGGCGCAACATGCTGCGACATCGGGCGCAAAGTGAGGGGGATATTGTCTGGATGCCGGTCACGGTGAGCATTCCGGTAGCATCCGTGCACTTATTACGCATCATGTTTCGCGCTGTAACAACGTTAAGTGTTTGAAAAATAGCTCGAATTGGCGCGCCCAATCCCGATAATGACAGTTAGGGATAACCCGATCGGGTTTCCTGCGACGGGCGGCGGCACACCGCGCCCAACCGTCCGACAGGCTTCCGCTTCCTGCCACCCGCCATGCAGCGCGGCGCGAAGCCCTTTGCAAAAGGAGATCACGCATGCGAATCGCACAAATCGCGCCGTTGTATGAAGCTGTCCCACCGAAACTCTATGGCGGCACAGAACGCGTCGTGTCTTATCTGACCGAAGCGCTGGTCGATCTGGGTCACGATGTGACACTTTTCGCGAGCGGCGATTCGATGACGTCCGCGAAGCTCGAAGCCGCGTGGCCGCGCGCGCTGCGTCTCGATCCGACGATCCGCGACGCGCTTGCCCCTCACATGCTGCTGCTCGAGCGGGTGCGCAAGATCGCGCACGAGTTCGACGTGCTGCACTTTCACCTCGACTATCTGCCGTTCCCGCTCTTTTCGACGCTGGACACGCCGTTCGTGACGACGCTGCACGGCCGTCTGGATCTGCCGGAACTGCAGCCGGTGTTCGACACGTTCACGGACGCGCCCGTGGTCTCGATTTCGGATTCGCAGCGTCTGCCGCTGCACCAGGCGAACTGGCTCAACACGATCTACCACGGCCTGCCGGACCAGTTGCTCACGCCGCAAAGCCACAAGAAGCCGGAATATCTGGCGTTCCTTGGCCGAATCTGTCCGGAAAAGCGCGTCGATACAGCCATCAAGATCGCTGCACAAAGCGGTTTGCCGCTGAAGATCGCCGCCAAGGTGGACAAGGTCGACCAGGAATACTTCAAGACGGAAATCGAGCCGCTGCTGTCGCAGGCGCACGTCGAGTTCATCGGCGAGATCAACGAGGCGCAGAAGCCGGAGTTCCTGTCGGGCGCGAAGGCGCTGCTGTTCCCGATCGACTGGTCGGAGCCGTTCGGCCTCGTGATGATCGAGTCGATGGCGTGCGGCACGCCAGTGATCGCGTTCAACCGCGGTTCGGTGCCCGAAGTGATCGACCACGGCGTGACGGGCTTCATCTGCGAGGACGTGCAGGGTGCCGTCGCAGCGCTGCAGCGGATCGACGAACTGTCTCGCAGTGAGATCCGCTCGCAGTTCGAACGCCGCTTCAGCTCGAAGATCATGGCGCAGAACTACGTCGACAGCTACACGGCGCTCCTCGAAGCAACGCGCCGCCCGATGCTGCGTCGTGTGGCGGTGGGCTGATCCTCATCGGTCAACTCTGCCGGAAGGCGCAATGGACGCGTAAATTATTCATGTCAATCGTTTGCGCGACCATTCAAGCCTCCATTTGAATCGCTTCCAGAAAAAAGCCGCCTCCCTGGGCGGCTTTTTTATTCCGATCGATCCGAACTCGACGGGCAGTGGAAACGCTTTCTTAAATCCGTCTTAACGCAGTCAGTGTTCCCTCATGCCTGGACCCTTTTGCGCGCATTTAGCGAATCCGCACTGGCGCATACAGCCTGATCACCTTCAAGCGGCTTTCATCGTCTGATTGATTACGCCTCGCCGATCAGAAAGCGCTCGCGATTTTTCCCGGCAATCCATTTGGGCGGCTTTCCCCGGCCGCTCCACGTGCTCCCCGACTTCGGATCCTGATACTTGGCGGGCAGCGGCGCCTTCTTGGGCGGGCGCCCGCGGCGGGCCGCCTCGACAAAACCGAGGTCATTGGCGCTCAGTCCGTATTCCGCGATTTTCTGGCGGATTTCGGCAATCACATTGCCGACTTCATGACGGCGCGCTTCGTCCGCTTCGGCCTGCAAGCGAGCGATTTGCGCCTTGAGATCTGCGTATTGCGACATTTGGGCTCCCCTCTTTTTTCTAAAGTGGTTAGCACGGAGATTAGCCCGTGCAAACGAAATTCGCAATGGAGATGAATGCATCTATCAAAAGTTTTCGTCTGAGTAATTTATTAAATCCGATTGAATCGTTCAAAGAGCCAGCGTTTTATCAAGAAATAATTCCGCGTTCGTGAATGACAATTCTTGACACTCCATTTCCGCTACGGTGCTTAAAATTTCCGCTCGCAAGCGCTTGGAGCGCGTGCTTCCCATTCTTGAATTTCCACGCACTTATTAGGATTACACACGATGAATCTCTTCAAGCGCCTTGCGGCGGAGCTGTTCGGCACCTTTTGGCTCGTTCTCGGTGGCTGCGGTAGCGCAGTCCTTGCGGCAAATTTCGCAGGTCCTGTTCACGGCCTCGGCATCGGTTTCGTGGGCGTGTCGCTCGCGTTCGGCCTGACTGTTCTGACGATGGCCTATGCCATTGGCCATGTTTCCGGTTGTCATCTGAATCCTGCGGTGAGCGTCGGGCTGACCGTCGCTGGGCGCTTCCCGGCACGCGACCTCGTGCCGTACGTCGTCGCGCAGGTGATCGGCGCCGTGCTCGGCGCCTACGTGCTGTCGGTCATCGCTTCGGGCAACGCGGACTTCCATCTGGTCTCCAGCGGCTTCGCCAGCAACGGCTACGGCGAGCGCTCGCCGGGCCACTATGCGATGCCGGCTTCATTCGTCTGCGAAACGGTGATGACGGCATTTTTCCTGTTCGTGATTCTCGGCTCCACCGACAAGCGTGCGCCCGCCGGCTTCGCGCCTATCGCGATCGGCTTGTGCCTGACGCTGATTCACCTGATCTCGATTCCCGTCACCAATACGTCGGTGAATCCGGCGCGCTCGACGGGGCCGGCGCTCTTTGTCGGCGGCGCTGCCGTCGACCAGTTGTGGCTCTTCTGGGTCGCGCCCATTGTCGGCGCCGTGATCGCGGGCATCGTGTATCCGCTCGTCGCGGGCGACACCCGGCAAGCCGTAGACGCGCAAGGTACGCGGGCCACCGCCTGAAGTCCGTTGATCCGTCTGATAGAAAACGGGACGCCGCGGCGCCCCGTTTTTATTTGCGGACGAGGCGCCCCTGCATTAATAGATGGTTCAAATGTAAGGCAGGTTTACGGTCGCATTTACTGCACCGATATGAGCGAGTCGGCTGAAGGATGATCAAGCCTTTGGCCCGCGAGGACTGGGCCTGCGTGTGGCACTGCGGCTCGCATGTCGGCATCGGCGAGTCCGGCATTGGGAAGCTTTCGCGGCGCCATTGCACGCTTTCACTTCGTAACAACCTGTCGCAGTCTCGCCCACCGACGACGCGTAGATTGAACCTGTACGGCAAACACGCCGCATTCACGGGAGAAGCAACATGAAGCGCATCGTCACTCACATGGTCGTCGCAACTGGGCTCGCCGCTGGCGCATGCGGTGTCGCACAGGCGCACACGAATCTGAGCGTCGGTCTGTCGCTTGGCGCGCCTGCTCCGGCATACGTCGCACCGGCGCCGATGTACGCGGCTCCGCAACCCGTCTATTACGGCAACCGGTACTGGGGCGACCATCGCTACGACGGCTATCGACACGACCGCGACTGGAATCGCGGCCGCGGCTGGGATCGCGACAACCGTTGGAACGACAACCATGGCAACCACTGGAACGAGAACGGCCGCGGTTGGGGGTATCACGACTAAGGCTTAGACGAGGCCGTGATCGGGGGATCGGTGCACTTGAGACAGACGACGTCGGTAGTATCTCGACGCCAGTTCGGGCGCACTCAAACGCCAGTTCCTCGAAGCCTTGCATGGCGCGCGTGCCGTTACGGGCCGCGCGCCATTTGAATCGGATACGTTGCGAGTTTACGCAGTCAGTTCGTCATCGAGTTCGAAGAGCTTGCGCAGATGGTGTGCGACGCCCGCTTCGAAATTGTTGCCGATGCGCGGCACGTTTGGCAGACGCGCAATCAGATCGGGATTTGCGTTGTTCATCATGAAGGGATGGCCGGCCGTTTCGAGCATGTCGATGTCGTTCATGTTGTCGCCGAACGCGACACACTTCGCCGTCGGCACATTCAGCCGGTCAAGCACGAATTGCAATGCCCGCCCCTTCGACACATTTGCCGTCATCACTTCGAGACAATCCGGCAGCGAGTAAGTGACATACAGCGCGTCGCCGAACGTACGCTGAAGATTGCCTGCCACCACGGCGAGATCGATGGGATCTCCGATGTAAAGCGCCTTCGCGATGTCGGCGCCGTCGTGCTGCTGGAGGTCGATCACGTTATACGTGAAGCCCGAATCCTGGTGATAGTGCAGCAGGTGCGGCGCATCGCGATCGATCAGCCATTCCCGATCGGCGAACAGGTTGACGATCACGCGCCCATGCTCGCCCGCAATCTCCGGCTTGACCAGTTGCTGGACGACGTTCGGATGAAGATCGTCGGCGAAGATCATTTCATCGTGGGGCGCATGAACGCGTGCGCCGTTCGATGTGATCAGATACGGCCGGATGCCCAGTACGTCGCGAATGCCAGCGACATCGCAATAGTGGCGCCCGGTAGCGATCACGATGGGCACGCCCTGCGATTCGAGCACGCGTACTGTGCTGATCGTAAAAGGATCGACCTGATGGTTGCTGTTCAGCAACGTTCCATCGAGATCACTGGCGATGACTTTGTACATGGGAAGGCGGGCAGGCGACGTCTGAAAGCATCCATTTTATCGCCTCCTGGGCGCATGCCCTTCCAACGGCTCTCGATCGAGGCGCTTGTCCGGCTTTGAAGCGCTTACCCGGCGCCGATTCGCCCGGCCTCGCGCTGGGCGAGTTGCAGCGCGCCGTGCGCCGAATCCGAAATGGGCTCGCGCAGACGCTCGCGAAATGGCGCTGGCACATACTCGCTCAATGGTTTGCCGAGCCCGCCGCACAGCGCGACAGGCAATTCTCCTGAAGGGTCCAGCGCGGCAATCATCTTGGCGATCTCCTCGCCGGCTTGCTGGAGCAGCCGCGCCGCGAACGGGTGCTCGCGATACGCGACGACGACAGGCGCAAGACTCGCATAAGCCGTCTGATTCGCGTCGCACAACCACACGACGAGCCCGTCGCGATCGGTTGCGCCGACACGCTCGACTAGCACTTTCGAGAATTCGTCAGCGGGGACGCGGCCGTCGAGCGCCTGCTGCGCGTGCACGATCGCACGCAAGCCGAGCCACGCGCCGCTGGCTTCGTCGGCAGACGGATAGCCATAGCCGCTGACCATGCGGCTTGCGCCGCTGCGATCGAGCACGGCTGCGACACTGCCCGTTCCCAGCGCGACGATCACGCCCGGCTCGCCGCTGTGTGCGCCGAGCAGCGTCGTGTAGGCATCGCTTTCGATCGCGAGTCCGGCCACCGTAGGCGCCTTCGCGCAAAACGCAGCGAGCCAGTCCCGATTGTTGACGCCCGCAAGGCCGCAGCCGAGCACGCAGCGCGACCAGTCCGCAACCACGCCGGCGCGCTCGAACGCCTGCGCGCTCGCGGACAGGATGGCTTCCCAGGCGCGCTCGACGCCCAAACCGAGTCCCGACGGTCCGGCCGTGCCTTGCGCGAGTTCGCGACCTGCGGCGTTCGCCAGCACGACGCGCGTGCCGGTGCCGCCGCCGTCGACGCCGATCAGATAGAGGTTTTGATTCATCGATATGCTCAGTGGTGTGTTACGGCATAGCGTGGCAGGTCTACCCGTTCGCGACAATTAGCCGAATGGCCAGGTTGCGGCCCCATTCCGTTCCGCTATTCTGGCGTGGCCCGATCGACGGGCGATCAACCAACCATGCAGGAGCCTGAACGTGGCTGACGAGCGATGCAACTGGGCGACGAGCGAAGCGCTCGCACACTATCACGACACGGAGTGGGGCGTCCCCTCGCGGGATGACCAGCATCTGTTTGAGATGCTGGTGCTCGAAGGCGCGCAGGCCGGGCTATCGTGGTCGACGATATTGAACAAGCGCGACGGATACCGACGTGCTTTTTCCAACTTCGAGATCGACAAGGTCGCCCGCTTCTCGGCGCAAAAGCTCGACGCGCTCGTGCTGGATGAAAGCATCGTGCGCCATCGCGGCAAGATCGAGTCCGTGGTGACGAATGCCAGGGCCGTCAAGCAGATCCAGGCGGAGCACGGTTCATTCGCGGATTTCGTGTGGTCGTTCGTCGACAACACGCCGATCCAGAATACGTGGACCACCTACAAGCACGCGCCCGCGTCGACGGAAGTGTCGGATGCGCTCAGCAAGGCGCTCAAACGCTACGGCTGCAAATTTGTCGGCACGACCATCTGCTACGCGTTCATGCAGGCGGTAGGCATGGTCAACGACCATCAGCTCGACTGCGCCTGCCATATGCGGTGCGCGACACTCGGCAAGAAAGGGCGTAAGAAGAATTCGAAGTGATGTATCCGGCGCCGATCTTGCGCGGGCCGGAGCGCCCTTTCACGTCGCGTCGTTGCAACACCGGGGCACGTGGTGATCGGTGCGCGCCGCGGCAGACCATCCGATCCACGCGCCTTCTCTTCCGATAACTCGAACACGACACACCAAACGAAAAACGGCGGTGCGGCTTCTTTCGAAGCTCACACCGCCGTTTGGCGTGCTTTCGCGTGCCGGAAGGAAGCGTGCTTAGTGCAGCTTCTTCGGCAGCATCTGGCTGCGCAGGCGCTTGTGCAGGCGCTTCACTGCAGCTGCCTTCTTGCGCTTACGTGCCGTCGTCGGCTTTTCGTATGCCTGGCGCTCACGCAGTTCCGCGATCAGGCCATTTTTTTCGATTGCGCGGCGGAAGCGGCGGATTGCCACTTCGAACGGCTCGTTTTCTTTCAGAAGAATCGTCGTCATGTAATTCCTAAATACGCTTGATACGGTTGATGGCGTGGCGGTTAGCCCACTCACGCGCCGGCCCTCCGGTCGTTCCAGACTCTGGCGAAGCACAACTGAAACGAGAGGCAAAGCGGCCACGGAGGCCGGAAAAGAGAGGTGGGAGTTCACCGCGAAACGCGGGCAGCGCACGTTGCAGCGCCGCGCCTAGCTAGCGTTTCGCCACCAGTAACCCATGACGAAACGAGCAAAGATCTCAATTCACTCTCGATGATATCAGGAAACCGCCCCACAGACCATCATTTTAGCGAACCGCTTCAGGCACTTGCATCGTTCAGCGCGCGCAGATCAGCGTCCGTGAGGTTCAGATCCACCGCCGCGACGAGGCTTTCGAGTTGCTCGACGGACGTTGCGCTGGCAATCGGCGCCGTGATGCCCGGTCGCGCGATCAGCCATGCGAGCGCCACGGAAGCCGGCGTGCTGTGGTGGCGCGCCGCAATCTCGTGCAGCGCATCGAGTATCGCGAAGCCGCGTTCGTTCAAATACGCCTCGACCTTGGCGCCGCGCGCACTCTTCTTGAGATCCTCGCGCGAACGGTATTTGCCCGACAGAAAGCCGCTTGCAAGGCTGTAATAGCACACGACGCCCAGCCGTTCAGCCAACGCAACGGGCTCGAGGTCGGTCTCGTATGCCGCGCGGTCGTACAGGTTGTACTCCGGCTGGATCACCTGGTATTCCAGCAGCCCGTTGTCCCGCGAAACTTTCAACGCCTCCAGGAGGCGCGCGCCGCTATGGTTCGACGCGCCGATCACCCGCACCTTGCCCGCTTCGACTAGCTGCTGATACGCGCCGAGCGTTTCAGCGAGCGGTGCCTCCTCGTCGTCGAGATGCGAGAAATAGATGTCGATGTAATCGGTCTGCAAGCGCCGCAGCGAATCTTCGACGGCCGCACGGATGTTGCCCGCCGACAGTCCCTTGCGACTTGCCAGCATGCCGACCTTCGTCGACAGCACGACCTTGTCGCGCTTGCCCGATTTCGCGAACCACTTGCCGATGATCGTTTCCGATTCGCCGCCGTGGTTGCCGCTCACCCACGCCGAATAGACGTCGGCCGTGTCGACGAAATTCAGTCCGGCGTCGGTCAATGCGTCGAGGATCGAAAACGAGGTGGCTTCGTCGGCCGTCCAGCCGAACACGTTGCCGCCGAACATTAGCGGCACGACCTGCAGATGCGACTTGCCGAGGTTGCGTTTGCGCATGAGATCACCATAAACGGGAAAGGCGAAAAGCGAGGCATACACCCGCTCGCGACCAGGCATCGCCACGCGATGCCGATGCCTGGCCGCGCGGCGGCGCGAATCATAAGCCCCCAAATTTCGCGAAATGCCCCCTAAAGTTTTCTTCTGACCACGCCGTCAACCAGGACAGGCGGCGACGCAATGCATCTAGTCGAGCGCGACGCCCAGCCAAAACAGCCTATCTCCGAGGCGTTTTACAAAACGAGGACGCAAATGCTGAATATCAACACTAACATTCTGTCGCTGACCACGCAGAATAACCTGTCGGGCTCGCAAAGCGCGCTGTCGCAGGCTATCAACCGCCTCTCGTCGGGCAAGCGCGTGAACACGGCTGCAGACGACGCGGCAGGTCTCGCGATCTCGACGTCGCAAACCGCGTCGATCAACGCACTGACGCAAGGCGCCGCGAACGCGAACAACGGTATCTCGATGGTGCAGACGGCCGCTGGCGCACTGCAATCGACGGTCGACAACCTGCAGCGTATCCGCCAACTCGCAGTCGAAGCTGGCGACGGCTCGCTGGATTCGAACGCACTGGCCAACCTGGACGCCGAAGTTCAAACGCGTCTGGCTGAAATCGATCGCGTTTCAAGCCAGACGACGTTCAACGGCCAGAGCATCCTGTCGAACGCAGGCACGGTCAACTTCCAGATCGGCGCATTCAAGGGCCAGCAGATCAGCATCAACTTCGGCACGACGGTGTGGAACACGACGGGCCTGAGCGTCAACACGCTGAGCGTTTCGACGGCGACGGCCGCGCAAACGGCAATGGCATCGATCGACACGGCGCTGACGAAGGTCAACACCTTCCAGGCAACGCTGGGTGCAACGCAGAACACGTTCCAGGCTGCCATCACCACGACGCAGACGCAAGCAACCAACATGAGCGCGGCACGTTCGCAGATCACCGACGCAGACTTCGCGACGGAAACGGCGAACCTGTCGAAGGCTCAAGTGCTGCAACAAGCTGGTATCTCGGTGCTGGCACAAGCCAACTCGCTGCCGCAGCAAGTCCTGAAGCTCCTCCAGTAAGAATGGAGGCGCGGCTCGCTTTGGGTCGCGCATCGATAGCCGGCCGCAGCCATGCGGCCTCGGCAACTTAAAGCAGTTTTGTCGCTTCGGGAGGCATGCCTCCCGAAGTGCATTAGGAAATCAGCGCATTGCAGCGCTGCCTCGCGTACCTCCTGCGACCGAGAACGGAGCACCGCATGACCACGACGGCGACATCTACCAGCTCTACCGACCTGAACAGCGTCATTTCCCAGGCGGGACAGTCCATCATCAGTGGTTCAACCAAGTCCACGCTCGACGTCGATTCGCTGGTATCCGCACTCGTCACGGCAAAAACGGCCGGTCAGGCAAGCACGATCTCGAAAAAGCAGACGAAAGACAATACCGAGCTGTCGGCGATCGGGCAGATAAAGTCCGCGTTGTCGGCACTGCAAACCGCGCTCACCGGCCTTGCTAACGGCTCGTCCCTGTCGCAGCTGACGGCGACGCCGAGTGGCAGTGGCCTGACCGTTACCACCCAAACGGGAGCAACGGCCGGGAACTACTCGATTCAGGTTCAGAACCTGGCGACTGCGAGCAAGATTTCGTCCCAGGCCATCACCAGTTCGGACAGCATCGCAGCAGGTTCGCTGAACATCACGCTTGGCAGCAATAGTCCCCTGACGGTGAACGTCACGGCGGGCGAGTCGCTTTCGGACATCGCTGCTTCTATCAACTCGGCTTCGGGCAATCCGGGCGTCACCGCAACCGTGCTGACGGCGGCCGACGGCCAGCATCTCGTTTTCCAGTCGAATGCAACGGGCGCGGCGAATACCGTTTCCGTCTCCGGTACGGGTGTCAACGCAAAGCTGACGGGCGGATACACGACCGTCACAACAGCGCAGGACGCATCGATCAAGATCGACGGCAACACCGTCACTAGCGCAAGCAATACGATTACGGGCGCGTTAACGGGCGTGACGATCAACCTCTCGTCGGCAGCAGTCGGTACGACACAGACGGTCGCAATCGCCAACGACACGAGCGCATCCACCACCGCAATCAATAATTTCGTCACGGCGTACAAGAACTTCGTCACGACGGCTTCGTCGCTGGCTTCGTACGACACGAGCACGTCGACGGCGGGTCCGCTGCTCGGCGACTCCATGCTCAATTCGATCACGAGCGGTCTCGCAACCGCGATCAGTAGCGGCGTGACGACAGGCGGCAAGACAGTGTCGCTATCGTCGATCGGCATCAACCTGCAACCGGACGGCACGCTGCAGGTGGACGCGACCGCGCTGCAAACAGCACTGACGTCCAATAGCGGCGCCGTATCCGCAGTCTTCAATACGACCAACGGTATTGGCGTCACGCTGAACAATCTGGTCAACACGTACACGCAAGCCTCGGGTGTCATCGACCAGCGCACCAGCGCGCTCAACACCGACCTGCAGAACCTGCAGGACCAGTCCACGAACTTGCAGAACTATCAGACGAGCCTCACCGCGCAATACAATGCGCAGTTCACCGCATTGAACACGTTGATGGCGCAGATGCAGAGCAACACCCAATACCTTACGCAACTGTTCGGCGGCTCCAACAGTTCCGGTACGCTCGCGGCGAACAAGTGATCGCGCGGGAATCCAGACATCGGAGCAAGGCATGATCGACAAATCCCTGTCGCTTGCGTACGAACTCACGCACGCGCTTCAGGACGCTATTTCGCAAGGCGCATATACGACCGCTGCGCAGCTGGCCGAAAAGCGCTCGCCGCTGCTCATGCGCCTGACTGCCGACCAGACACCCGAAGCGCTGAAAATGATTCGTGAAATCCAACGTATCGACGCGGCTATCATGCAGCAAGCGGAAGCGGGGCGTGACCAGCTTGCCGCACGGCAAAGCGCTGCCGTCAGCAAGATCGAAGCGGCACGGCAATACCAGGCGACGGGCATGATGTCGACGCATCTTCGTTGAAGCACTCGACAGCACGCTTGCATTAGCACAGGTCCGACGGCGCAGATGTCTCACATCGAACTCTCGATGTGAGACATTTTCTTTTTCGTGGACAGGAATCGACATCGACGCGGCGTCTATCGATAGCGCGCCGTTACGACACAGGACCAGGCTCAGCCAGTGCGAGACGCAGGCTTCACGACGGACGCGTGCATTCCGGCCATCGCATCTTCGAAGTGACGCGCGAAGCGGCGCGCGTCACAGAGCGGCGACGCAAGCAGCCGCTCCCGCAACGTGCCGCGCAAGACTCGCAATGCGTCCATGTCGCGAGCAAATGCGACGGCCTTCGCCACATACTCGTCATCATCCCGCGCGATCCATTCCGGCATGCCGACGGCATGCGCGATAGTTTCGCCGACGTGCGAAAGGAACCGGTCGCCCTTGCGGGTCAAGACAGGCACGCCCATCCACAGGCTTTCGGCACTTGTCGTGCCGCCCGGATAGGGAAACGGATCGAGCGCGATATCCATGAGGTGATACGTCTGCAGATGTTGCTCGCGATAAGTCTGGCCGAGCAGAACGATCCGGTCGGCAGTAATCCCATACATTCCGAACCGGCCTGTCATGTTTTCGCAGAACGATGCCTGTCCGAATTGCGCCGACTTCAGCACAAGTCTGGAACCCGGTATCGCGAGAAGCACGCGCGCCCACAGTGCGACGACGCCGTCGTTGAGCTTGTTTGCATTGTTCAGGCAACCGAATGTGATGGCGCGTTGGGTGTCCGCTGGTAGCGGACTCACGTCGACGGTCTCCGGCGGAGGTGTGAAGCACAGGTAGCTGTCGGGCAGACGCCACGGTTTTTCCGTGAAATGCCACTCCTCTTCGACCGGCAAGACATGGCGGTCGCCGAGGATATAGTTGATCTCCGCAATGCCCGTCGTGGCGAAGTAGCCCAACCATGTCGCCTGTACGGGCGCCGGCTTCCATACGAAAAGCGGCAGCCGGTTGAACTTCGTATGGCCACTCAAATCGAGCAGCACGTCGATACCGTCGCGCTCGATCAGGTTGGCGGCCTCTTCGTCACTTAGTTCGCCGATTTCGCGCCATGCTGTGAAGTAAGGCTTCAGCCGCGCCGTCGTCTCGTCGCCTGACGGCTGGGCCGAATAGGCAACGATCTGCACACGCTGCGGATCGAGCTCGCGCATCAGAGTTTCGATGAATACTGCAACAGGATGGGATCGCAAATCGCCCGAGACGAAACCGACGCGCAACGGACGTGCTACAGCAGCAACAGGTTCATGCACGCGCGGCTTCGCTTCGAGAGCCATGCTCCGCCCAAAACGGCACGAGTCCGCGAGCAACTGCGCGGGCTCGCAACGACTCCAGCTCGCCTGATTGAACATCAGCCCCATGTGCGCGAAGCGCAGGCCCGGATCGAGCTCGATTGCGCGCCGATAGCTGTCGAGCGCCTCGCCGATCTTCCACTTTGCGCTCAGGATGTCGCCAAAGGTGGCGTGCATCTGGGCCGTCGCCTCCTTGAACGACAGCGCCTCGCGACAACTCGTCAGCGCCTCGTCCACCTGATCCTGCCTGAAGAGCACGACGGCGAGATTGTGGTGCACATCGGCGTTGGCGAAGTTCAGATCGATCGCGTGTCGATAACTGAGCGCCGCGGCGGGAAAGTCTTCGCTGCCGAAATAGGCGTCGCCCAGATTGCCATAGGCTGCTGCCAATTGCGGGTCGAGCTGGATCGCACGGCGACAACTTTCGATGGCTTCCGTAAAACGCTTCTGCCGTCTCAGCACGCCGCCCAGGTTGCTATGCGCAACCGCAAACCCGGGATCGAGACTCAACGCGATCCGGCAATGCGCTTCCGCACCCGTCAGGTCGCCCGTCTCGCATAGTGCACTGGCGAGATCGTTGTGCGCGTGCGGATCGCTGGCATCGATTGCATGACGCAGACCCGCGGCAGCACCGGCCAGATCGCCCCGGGCGCGCAGCACCGCGCTCAGGCCATGATGAGCCGCTCGCAGATCCGGCTGCAACGCGATCGCCTGGCGATAGCTGCCGATTGCCTCGTCCAGTTTCCCCTGCTCGCGCTGCACATGGCCCAGGTTGCTGTACGCCTGCGCGTAATCCGGCGCCAGCGCGAGCGCCTTGCCGTAGCTCTTCGCCGCCGCTTCCAGCTCGCCCAGGTCCT
>NZ_JBFRCH010000052.1:0-37032 GCF_040965635.1 Paraburkholderia phymatum | reverse complement strand
ACGGATGTCGAGCCGCTGGGTAAAAGACGCGACCGGTAGTGGTCTGACGCCGTGCCAGTGATACCGCGATCCCTGTCTCGGGCGCTCGGCAGAAGTGCGATAAAAAAACGGGTTGTTCAGACCTTCCCCAGCATGTTCGTGATCAGTTGCGTGGATTTATATGTCTTGCGCCGAGCGAGTGGGATAGCACGAACCTTGAGAGACGATATGCGAAGCTGCTACAGACAGGCGAGCACTTTGAAGGCAAGAAAGACAATTACGACAAGTTTATTGCCTTTGTCAGGCAATTTCAGTTCTGGGACAAAACAGGTCTACCGAAGGGAGAAAAGGTTTGGTTCTTTCATCCGCTTGCGTTTATTAGGCATTTCCGAAAATGCGGATGGTTGTTCACAGAAGAATTTAAACAAATCTACGCCGATGTACGGTACAGCAAGCATCAAAGACCTCCGCCTCAGCAACTGCGCTCGACATATCTATTGCCCTTGAATTTGGCAATTCGCAAGTTCGGGTTGAGTTCGCCCACGCGAATGGCGCATTTCCTTGGACAAGGTGCGGTAGAGAGCGCATGGCTGTCTTCCATGCAAGAAACAAGCATGGCAGGGCGACTCGACGACGCGGGGTTTCATGGAAGCGTAAAGAACCCAGCTTCGATGCTACCTGAGACGGAGCTAGGCCACTGGTACGGCGAACTTCCTGTCGAGGCCGACGCATGGTATCGATCAAAAAAGTTCAATAGTCACGGCGGGTTAATTTCGGGCAGCTACGACTGGAAGAATGGTAATTGTGATCCAATAGATGCACAGAAATTTAGAGGTCGAGGCTTCAAGCAATTGACCGGTAGAAGCAATTATGCTGACTACTGGATCTTTCGGGGTTGGATTCTTTCATCGAGCTTTTCGCCGAATTGGTGGACAGATCCGGCCTATCGAAATCACAATCGGCAAGCAATGATCAAGATACCTGCTGAAATAAGATCTCCGCAAGACGTTGCGTTGCCGGAGAACTGCATCGACAGCGGAGGATTTTATCTTCGGTTCCAACGCCCCGAAGTGGCTCGCTGCATTGATCATGACCAGCCAATGCCGGCGAACTCGATCACTGAACTGACGAAGGAAAAAGAAATCTCTGCAGCAGTGACCTACGCAATCAACGGCGGGCACATGGATGAAACTTCGCGACTCGCCTTTACACGGTTAGCAAAGACGGTGCTTTTATAAAATGCAATTTCGATATCCTAAATACTTGGTTTTCCTCCTGCTATTGTTGTGTAGAGTAATCTCGTACGCCAAAGATACTTACGAAATAAATGGGAATTCAGTAAAAATAGAGAACGAACGGGGTGTTTACATCTGCAAGTTGAACATCACCCCCGTTTACGCTAAGGAAAGCTACGACCGTTCTGCGCTAATTTTGTCACAGCGCAACTATGTTAAAGCTGATCGCTTGAAGAACTGCAAACCCAACGAAACGGTTGTCGTATCTTCAATCCCTGATCATGTTGGGTTCCTTTCCGATATAAACCTTGCCAAAGGAATCTACGTCTCTTTGGACTTGATCTCTGTTACCCCTGCCTCCTACCTTGCTATGGTCGCACGCGTGGGGACAAAGCGCAATCTAGTGACATTGAATGGGGTGTACTTGAAAGGAAGGCCCTTGAAATATCTTTCGAAGTATGGATTTGATAGCGATGGCGAAGCGGGGGCCTCGATTATCTCTCAAGATGGCCGTTATGTTGCCCCTAATGGCAAAGTAAGCTGTGTGCTTGATGCTTACCCGGGTGTTTGGAATATTAAACTCAATAGGCGGGTGGTGACCGATGAGGTTACATGCAACGGCTTGTTCTTAAGCAAATGACGACCTTGACTGCCATAAGGTCTACTTCGATTTTTTCAAATTCAAAGTGCTCAAAACATATGATCCATGCGTCAGTAACACGGCCATCAGCCCGTCTGTCGTGCCTATGTTCTTGCAGTAATAAAGCGAGATACTTTCCTGGATATTCGATGTGGCGCCATCCATTTTTTGTGCTATTCGCGATTATTTTTCCTCCTGGCGCCCCGGCGTGGTGCGCGTGCATTGACAAGCAACAAGCCACTACTAGCGTTCCTCAAATACGCGAGGGCGTGGTAAGAGCCACATCATGCGCCAATTCAAGTGGCGAGGGAGGCACGATTCAAATCGAAGTATTAGTCAGAGGAAAGCGACAGGTCTCGGCACGCACTTTCTATGTAGGTTCCGCGTATGTACTGAGTTTGGACAATTCAATGACCTTTGACGGTCAGACAAATCAAGGGCTCGGTGTGGCAACGGGTAAAGGACGCGATGCGACAGGCATGCACTATTGGAAGGTCACGAAGAACGGAAAATCAATGCTTGATCTTGGCGAGGCACCCGGTCTCACTTCTGATCGATTTAGAAAAGGTTTCTTTTCGGCGCTGGTATCTAGCACTGGCAATTATCAACCAATCCTCTATTATTACGCGGTAGAATGCGACACACTCCGTGCTAAGACGGCAATCACCTTTAGCCCTATCGATGAAAATTTCTACATCGTCAATCTTATGGATATTTCTGCTTCGGGAAGCATGCGACGTCGGAAAACAACTCAAATATCCACCAAGGAAGGTGATCTCTGCATGACCGGAAAAAAGCAGTGTATGTAGTTGAATCAGGATACCGAACAGTTTTTCGGAGATTCAGGCAAGAAAAGAATTAGGCATTCTTGAGGAAATTCGTGTGATCGACCAGAAACTTGATCCCGCGCCATGCTGATTCGATTTTCTTGAACGTCTCGTGCATGATCGCGTCGAGCTGACGGCTGAGCTGCTGATCGAAATGCTCAATATGAAAATCAAGCTGGCTCACGCAGCGCCACTAGAGTTGTTAATCCGAGTGACACAACAAGTTCGCCGCACCGATGCGCAGAAACTCAAGAAGCCAACAGAATTTCGGGAGATTAGCTTGAGAAAATTTACAATTACAGTGTTACTCTCTATTTGGATGTGTTCGACACACGCAGATGTCCGCATTAGTTCCTGCAATGGACTCTATATTGCCATCGCAACATCCTCGAATACGATTCTTCTTAAAAAGGGAACTCGCACAATTGGGACCGTGAATATTACCCATTCCGTTTCGGACGGCGTCTTTAGTCTCGATGGTTCGCTACTTGCCGTGTACGGACTACCAAAGACATGTTAATCGGTCTTACCCTCAAACAACGCACCTCACACTTCTTTCAGTGTACAGGCGTCCAACGATTATTTGGAAGAAAGTGTACGGAGGAGGCGTATATACACCAGCTTTCAGTTCCGACCAACGATCCTTGTCGGTTCCAAATCAATACGGAACTGACGTAGTCGATATAAAAAAACGGACTGTCAAATCGTTTGGCCTTTTATACAATGTTGATTTTCCGACCCAATCGTGCGTTATAACCCACTCCGTAAGTGAAATGGCAACCGATGACAGCCTGACTATGTCACTCGAACACGCAAGCCAATCCCCGACTAGGGGTTACAGAGCGCGTGCGGAGATATATGTCGAGTAATTATGTTTAAGGCCCGCTAAATTAATGACATGGCAGTGAGCAAATCCAGATTGATCGTCCCATTTTTAGCACTAACACTGGTTTTCGCGAACAACTCGACCTCTCGCCCCTCGGATAACAATGCACTGTATCGCGACGCAGAGATTCAATTTCTATATCCTTTTAACCTATACAGATCGATCAAATCGATAGGTGACATCGAGTCCGATAATTCTGTGCGTTACTACGAGATGGCGCCACGTAATGGTGACCTATACGATCTGATCACCGTATGCAATGGTGATTTGGCGTTCTGCGCTCTCGATAGGCGTCAAACTACACCGTACTGGATAGATAGTGAGACCGGCAGACTATTTTTGTATGACTTTACAACTGCTATAACCCGCAAGCGTATGAAGGCCGGTGACATATATGAAGCATTTCCACTTTGCTCGTCTATCCCAGAGATGCGAATACCCCAAGCCGTACGGAGCAGAATGCTACGTGGGACTCCGCGCTAATGATGAATCAACTGTTTCGCTTACGTATTGGATCGGTGATACCGTCGACACCAATGCCTCTATAAGAACCCAAAGGATCAAGATAGCGAGAAAGATCCTTCTATCTATCTCTCGCACATCGTCAAATTTCCACAGATGACGCTTGGGCGGGAAATTTCGCTTGTGTGTCCATTCGAAATCTACGCTACGTCGCAATTATCCAGTCTGACTCAAAATAAGCCCAATGAAATCCCCCATCCGCCAAGGCGACAAACTCGAAAATGGCGGCGAAGTCACCGGTGGCTCGACGACAACGACTTTCATGGGCCTTCCCTTAGCCCGCGAAGGTGACGGAGCAGTCTGTGTCATCCACGGTGAGACCGCAATCGCAGAAGGTAACGCAAACTTTCCCGACCAGGACGGTAAATACGCCGCCATGCATCTTCACCAATGCATGTGCGGATGCAAGGTGATTTCCTCGCTGTTAAACGTACACATTCGTTAAACATGCCCGTTGACCTGTTAAGAGCCGGTCCCCCGAGCCCCTATCCGATTGCAGGACCCAACCTGCTTACATGGTTAGGCATATGGGTATCGTGCAATGTCTTTGGTGCCGGCGGTGCATTGCTACTTTGGCCCACGAACACCCCCGCTCATGGCATGTGGTTCTGGTGTTGCGTCGTTGTCTTTCCTAACCTGGCATTTCTTTGCCTTTTCGCTATCGCTCGTGTTGGGCACGAAGCGCAATGGTATCGCGCTCACTATCGCAACATCCTGAGAAAGGAATGGCTGAATAAGCGTATAGGTGAAGCGCAACGGCCATTTCAAGTACTCGGAATCGGCTACAGCCTGCCGCTCGGCGGACTAACCCTCTCTGATGTGATTAAGTCCGGAAAGACTCTCACAAGATCGCGCGCGCCACGCAGCGGTTCCGGCATGGTCATACATAACCGTTTTGACGACACCTCTACATACGAGATGCTGGCAACAGAAGACGTCTCTCTCGGCGAAGATCTGCATCCACCCGCCGAGTCGCGGCATCCGTCTACCTCAGTCGCGACAGTAGTCATGAAACTCGTCGAGGCACTTGGACCTGTTTCGCAAACCTTACTCGCGCTGTCGCAATACGATCGATCGTATTGGCCTGCCGTACGCGTGCTCGCTATTCCCGAAGAAGCTGAACTAGTTCAGCAGCAGGTCAAAGACGCCCTGCGCATCGCGCGATTGCCTGAACTGGAATGTGATACCGCATCCGCATCGGACTCCATGATGATCGTGGACGCCTGGCTGGACGCAAATGAGCGTCGACCGTTGCTTATAGTTGCGATGAAATGGCACGATGCCACGCCGCCAGAACGCAGTTCTGAGGGCTGCATTGCTGTCGTGCTAGCACCAACCTTCTATCAGTTGCCAAATGATGTCCATGTCGCCGGTTCCCTTCACCGCCCCGTCGCTGGCGAGATTGGAACTCTTGGGGATGTTCTGGAGAACGCTACGCTGTGGGGCAATGTAAATCCGGCCTCGCTCCGTCATGTGTGGATAACGGGAATCGATCAGGAACACGACCGTTCGCTCCTCAACACTCTGCATACACGATCGTTCTCGGCGATAGCCACGATGGAAAAGCAAAGCAGACCAGACCGAGTCATCGGAGATGGCGCAGCGTTAAACCCTTGGATTTCCGTCGCCGCCGCACTGGAATGCTGCTACGAAGGTCCGCAATTCATTGTCGACGGCGCACGAGCGGCCGTCTTTCACATTAATACAGATCTTCAATATGTCGAACCCGACCAATAACATGAAAGCGCTTGAATCGAACGCAGAACAGTCAGGTAAGCGCGAGATTCTTATGGTCTGGGGCATGCCCGTCTTTGCAGTCGCAGTCGCGACCATAGCCTCGTTGGCGTTTTGGTACAACGGAGAAGCATTCGGCTTTACGTCAAAGGAGTCCCGAACTTCTGTACTGCTATGGATCACTGGTGCAACGGTTTGCGTGATTGCCCTGCACCTGATTGCGCTCCTCTTGGGTGCCTACGCGCTCGCCGAACGAAAAACTCGCAAGGAGACGGGCGGTGATCGCGTCGACGCCGCGCAGGCGTCGAATCGGGACCGTCGACTGCAGCAACTATGCGACGATCTGCGCGTTCAGCACGGCTGGCAATGGCGCTATCGCGAGCGGTGGATAATGCTGTCAGGGGACTTGGGTCTTATTGACGAGATTGCGCCGAAACTGCGCCAGTCCGCGGTCTTGCAAGCTGGAAACGTGGTTCTGATGCACGCATGTCCTGACGGAATTGACTCAGCGGCATGGCATCGGGAAATCGCGCGCCTGCGTCGTCGTCGTCCACTTGACGCCATCGTCTGGGTAGCCGCGGAGAGCGACGAGAGCGCTCATGAGCCTTTATTCACTCGCACGATTTCATCGATTACCTCCGTAGTTGCGTGGGCGGCGCCGGTCATTGTTTTGAAAGCACTACGACTGAAATGTGAAGCGCAACACGTTCAACCAGTTGGCGTTTTAGTACCGCAACACAAAAGCGCTTCAATGCAATCATCGATCGATGCGATGAAAAAGGCTCTAATGGAGCTTGAGCAACGTACTGCGGACATAGGTGTCGTCCTTTGCGGAGAGCTTGCCCGACAACCCTATCTTGCGGAATTTTCGGCCCGCATCGGTGCTCAGCAAAAAAACATCGCTTCGATTTGGGCGAGTCTCGTTGCGTCGACTCGACTACGAGTACCACTGGGCGGCGTCATGTTCGCACCGCTTTTTGCGAAAATCGCGGCCGGGTTTTTTCCCGTGCCATCGGCCTCAGAATCAACGTTAACTCGCGCTGGCGTCGCGCTTAATGAACATCTGCCAGAGAATGGAGGTACGCCAGTCGCCGCACAGCGAATCTTGTACAAGGCGTTATGGGAACAGATCGGCGACGCGGCCAGCGAATCACCAGGCCACCGCACCGGCCCGCACCCCCTCACCATCTTCACGACAGCCGCATTGGTCGCAATCACCCTCTGGTCCACAGCCATGCTCGTCTCGGCCGCCACCAACGCCCGCGAGCTCACACTGACCAGCGAATCCGTCCGCAACCTGAACACGGCACCGGACCCCGCCACCCGTCTGCGCAACCTGTTCGCGCTTCAACAGCGCATCGACCTCTACGAAGACCGCGTGCAGCACCACACACCGCTCTTCACCGGCTTCGGCCTGAACCACGATGCGCAAACACTCGCCGCCGTCTGGAAGCCGTATACACGTGCCGCCCGTGACACGCTCATCGCGCCCGTCCAGCAGAACCTCGAAGCACAGCTCGTCGACCTGAACCAGATGCAGACGGTCCAGCTCGACGATCAGGTCAACCGGCTCGCGCAGGACGGTCACAAGGCGCTCAAGACCTATCTGATGATGGCCGAACCCGCGCACGCCGAGCCCGCCTTCATGACGCCGCTCCTGCCGCATTACTGGAACACGACGGCCGACCTGCCACCGGGCGAGAAACTCGACCTCTCGCAACGTCTGCTCGCTTTCTACGCACAGCATCTGAAGCAGCACCCCGACTGGCGCATTGAAACGCGCGACGATGTCGTCAGCGGCTCGCGTCAGACATTGCTCGCGGTCATCGGCGTAAAGAACTCCGAAGACACGATCTACGAAGGAATCCTGGGTTCGGTCGGCCGCAAGTATCCGGATCAGACACTCGCCTCGCTGACGGCAGGCACTGACACGCGCGGGCTGTTCCGCACGTCGGCCACTGTGCCAGGCGTGTTCACGCGTGAGGCGTGGGAAGGCACGATCGCTCAGGCCATCGACGACGCCGCGAAGCACAACGGCACCGCCAGCGACTGGGTTCTGGCCGGCGCAGGCAATGCGAACGGCGCACAGCAGAACCAGTCCGCGTCGTCGCCAGAAGCCCTCAAGGCCGCGCTCACGAGCCGCTACTTCGCCGACTACGCCGAGCACTGGCAGGCCTTCATGAACACGATCCAGTGGGAGCGCGCGCCATCGATGCCCGCCGCGATCGGCCAGCTCAAGGCGATGGCCGACGCGCGCCAGTCGCCGCTGATCGCGCTGATGAAAGCGCTCGACTATCAGGGCGGCGCAGGCGCGCAGAAAGATTCGCTCTCCGACACTCTCGTCACGAAGGCGCAGAACATCTTCGGCAGCAAAACCGAGGAACCGCAGGCCGCGCGGCCCGATCCCGCCGGACCGCTCGGACCGTCGTTCGGTCCGGTGCTGCGGCTCGTCGCGCCGGGGAACGTCGGCGACGTGCCGTCCAACGGCAAGGCGGCCCGCACCGACTACAGCGATCTGAGCCTGCAACGCTATCTGGAGCGTGTCACGACACTGCGGCTGCGCCTTCAGCAGATCGGCGACAGTCCCGACGCCGACGCTCAGGCCAGACAGGTCGCGCAGACGCTCTTCCAGGGCAAGGGCTCCGACCTGGCCGACACGCAGTCCTACGCGCGCCTCATCGCGGCGAGCCTCGGCGCGCAGTGGGCCGGCATGGGCGATTCGCTGTTCGTGCGCCCCGTCGCGCAGGCACTGCAGACGGTGCTGCAGCCCGCCCAGACCAGCCTCAACGAGGCCTGGCAGCAGACGATCGTCTCGACCTGGAACCGCTCGTTCGCAGGACGCTATCCGTTCGCCAGCACAAGCAACGACGCGTCGCTGCCCGAACTCGCGCGTTTCCTGCGTCCGCAGGGCGGCCTGATCTCCGCGTTTCTCGCCAGCCAGCTCGCGGGCGTGCTGGAACTGCAGGGCGATCAATGGGTGCCCGTCACGACAGGCACGACATCGCTCGCCTTCGACCCATCGTTCCTCACGGCGATCAACACGCTGCAACGCATCGCCGGGCATCTGCTCGCGCAGGGCGAGCCGCAATACCGCTTCGACTTCAAGCCGGTGCCTTCGCCCGGCATCACCGACACGCTGCTCACCGTCGACGGCCAGAAGCTGCACTACTTCAACCAGCAGGAAACCTGGCAGGCAATGAACTGGCCATCGAACGATCCGCAAAAGACAGGGACGCGTCTCGAATGGCAAACGGAAAAGGCTGGCACGAACCGCAGCCTCGAATTCGACGGACGCTGGGCGCTCGTGCGCATGCTCGAACACGCGCGCGTGGAGCCCGTCGACGGCGCGACGTACGTGCTGACCTGGCAGGCATCGCCCTTCGTGAAGGAGATCAGGCCCGCAGCGGCGAAGTCCGCCAGCGACCCGGCTTACGACATCGATACCCTGATCGCGCAAGAGCCGGGCAAGACCGCGCTGGGTAGCGACACGCACGCGCTGAGCTACACGATGCGCACCGACGTGGGCAAGGGTCCGCTCGATCTGCTCGCGCTCAGGGGCTTCGCGTTGCCGTCGCGCATCTTCATGACGCGTTCGCCGGGCACAACGACGAATACGGCCAGGGATAACAGTCCACCGCCGTTGCCCAAAGCCGCACTCGATGCAGGCAAACGCGCCGCCATGCCTTTGCCGCGGAGCTGAGTGAACAGGCGGCGCACAACACAAGAAGAACCGATGAAATTCTCCAACCTCCTCGACGCGCTATTCGGCACGCGCGCGCCTTCGGACCTCGCGCGCTCGACGCAATCGCGTTGGGACGACTGGCTTGAGCCGATCACCGAGGCCTCGCCGACAGGCGCCGATCCCGCCTACGACGATGACTTTCTCGCCATCAAGGACGAAGTCGCCAAGCTCACCGACATCAACGATACGAAGATCGTCGAAACGGCCGAACGGCTGCTGAAGCACAGCGCGAAAGATGTACGCGTCGCGGCCTATTACATTTACGGATGCATGCGCCGCGACGGCGCGGAAGGCGTGGCCTGCGGCTTCGAGCTGCTGTCGGCGCTCGTCGACCGTTTCGGGGACACGCTGCTGCCCGAACGCGTCGCGACGCGCAAGGCGGCATTCGAATGGCTCGCGGGAACCACCTTCGCGGACCGTCTCGATCGTGTGCACGGACTGACGGGAACGCTGCTCGAACGCACGCTCTCGGCGATCGCGCTGATCGTCGAACGCACGGCGCAATGGCCCGAAACGGCACGTCCAGCCCTGGAGCCGCTCTTTCGCCGTTTCGAAAGCCGCCTCGAAACGCCGCAAGCGTCGGACACAGCCCCCGCCAGCACGGGCGCAGCGGCAACGTCGACTGTCGCCGCCGGTCCTTCCGCCGGTCTGCCCGCAGCCACCACGGTCGCATCGACGAGCGATCTGCTCGACCGCGCCCGTTATATGGCGCAGTTCCTGCGCGAACAGCCGCAGGGCTATCTGGCCGCCTATCGGCTGATACGGTGCGTGCGCTGGGACACGCTGACGGAAGTGCCGCCCCACGAAGCAAGCGGCAAGACGCGGCTCGTCGCGCCGCGCGCCGAACTGCGCGCCAACCTGAAACGGCTGCTGCTGCAAAAGCAGTGGCCTGAACTGCTCGAACGCGTCGAAATGGCGTTCGCCGAAGGCGCCAATCATTTCTGGCTCGACCTGCAGTACTACGCATTCGCCGCCCAGGCGCAGGCCGGCGGTGAATACGCACGCGTGCGCGAACTCGTCGCGACCGACTGCGCATTGATGCTCGAACGTCTGCCCGGACTCGAACGTCTGTCGTTCTCGGACGGTCTGCCCTTCGCCGACGACACCACGCTCGAATGGATTGCGCGTCATGCGACGGTGCGCGACGTCGAAAGGGGCGACGCGGTCGCGCCCATCAGCGTTGCATCGACCGACACCGACTGGGCCGAAACGGAAGCCCAGGCATTCGACCTCGCGACCGCTCAAGGCATCGAAGCGGCGCTCGCCTGGCTGCAGCGGCTGCCCTCGCGCGGCGGCGAACATGGGGAGCGCGAACACTTCCTGCGCAAGCTCGTGATGGCGCGCATCGCGGAGCGTGCGCAGCGTCCCGACACCGCGCTGCATCTGCTCGCATGGCTCGACGAATCCGCGCGGCGTTTCCAGCTCGCCACGTGGGAGCCGTCGCTCGCATTCGAGGTCAAGCATCAGCTGCTCAGGCTGCTGAAGCTCCGCAACAACCGCAAGGACGCGGACAAGGCCGCACTCGGCATGCGCATCGACGCGCTGACAGGCGAGCTGACGGCAATCGATCCGGCTCGCGCCGTGACGCTTGCCTGATCGGACCACCGCCTCCACTGGCATTCAGGCACATTCACAATGAGTTCACCTACCAAAGACAGCGATATCCTGCGCTATTACGAAGCGGAAATGCGCTACCTGCGCGACGCGGGCAAGGAATTCTCCCGTGCGTTTCCGGACCGCGCGCGCATGCTCAATATCGATCGCGTCGGCGATCGCGATCCGCACGTCGAGCGCCTGTTCGAAGGCTTCGCGTTCCTGATGGCGCGGCTGCGTCACAAGCTCGACGACGAGTTGCCGGAACTGACGGAAGGCCTGGTGAGCATGCTGTGGCCGCACTATCTGCGGATGATTCCGTCGCTCTCCATCCTCGAGATGATTCCGATACACGGTGCACTGCAGAAGCATGAGACACTTCCGTCCGGCCTTGAAGCACTGTCCGACCCGATCGGCGAGGATGCCGAGCAATGCATCTATCGCACGACACAAGCCGTCGACCTGTATCCGCTGCTTCTCAAGGAAGCAAACACCTATGCCCGCGAAGACGGCCGCTCCGTGATCCGTCTGCGGCTCGAACTTCAGCCGCAGGCGCGGCGCGAACAGTTGCAGGTGCCGCGTCTGCGCCTCTATCTCAATGCCGAGCGGCCCGTGGCGCTCGCACTGTATGCCGCGCTCACCGCTGCTCCGCTGGCCGTTCAGATACGCTTGCCCGGCTTTCCGGCGGACCGTCCGGGCGCACCTCAACCGATGCCGGGGCTGCGCATCGAACCCGCTGGCTTCGCCACCGACGAGCGGCTGTGGCCGAAAGCCGATAACGCGTTCGGCGGCTATCAGTTGCTGCTCGAATACTTCACGTTCCCCGAGAAGTTCATGTTCGTCGATCTGCTCGGCCTCGACGTGCAGTCCATTCCCGCATCCGCGACGTACGTCGACGTCGAGATCGTGCTGGCGCAGCCGTACCCCGACGACATGCGCTTCAGCGCGGACAACGTGCGCCTGTATTGCACGCCGATCATCAATCTGTTCGCGCTCGAAGCCGCTCCCGTCACCGTGACGCAATTCGAAACCGAGTATCGCGTGAACGCGCGCGAGCAATACGGCGCGAGCGTCGAGGTCTACTCCGTCGACTCCGTTCAGGGTTTCGAAGCGGGCACGGGTCAGCGCTTCGCGTATGTGCCGTTCGCCGCATTCCGCCATCGCGGCGGGATGCTGCGCCACGAGTTGCCGGAACGCTATTTCCATACGCGCGTGCGGCGTGGGCCCGCCGGCCGGTTCGACACATGGCTGGCGCTCGGCGGACACGCCTGGGAGCGCGCGGACACGTTGCCCAGGGAGACGCTTTCGCTTTCGGTGACGGGCACCAACGGCATGCTGCCGCGCAAGGCGCTGCGCGAAGCGGGCATCACGCGCATGCGCGGCGGCTTCACGAACATCGGCGCCGTGCGCAACCTGTGCGCGCCGACACTGCCCGTCTATCCCCCGACGGCCGACCGCTTCCAGTGGCGCGTGCTCTCGCATCTCGCGCCGAATTACCTGTCACTGCTGAATGCGGAAATCCTGCGCGGCAGCCTCGCGCTCTACGACTGGACGGACGGCGAGCTGAACCGGCGGCGCATCGACGCCATCACCGATATCCAGCACCGGCTGCTGCAAAAGCTCGTACGCGGCGGCCTGCAGCGCGGCGTGGAGATCGTCGTGACGATCGACAGCAGCCGCTTTGCAGGCGACGGCGATCTGGAACTGTTCGGCGGCATGCTGAACCGTTTCCTCGGGCTTTATGCATCGCTGAACCTGTACACGAAACTCGTGATCGTCTCGCAGCCCACGGGGCGCCGCATCGAATGGCCCGATACGAAGGGTGAAGGAGCACCGTTTTGAAGGGCCCGCATCCTGAAGTTCGGCCGCCCGGCAGCGGCGATGCCGTCGATGCGGAACGTCCCCTGCTGGCCGCGCTGCTCGATCACGCGACGCAGATGAACTTCTTTCGCTTCTGCGAGCTGATCGAACTCTCGGCGCCCGATCGCGCGCCGATCGGCACGACGGACTCGCTGACGACCGAGCCCGTGCGCTTCCGCTCGCGCACACGGCTGGGGTTCCCGAGTCGCGAAATCGATGCGATCGGATACGACCTCGACGATCCGTCCAGGCCGCCTGCCGTGGTGACGACCTTCCTTGGTCTTTATGGCGTCGATGCGCGCATGCCGACGTATTTCGCCGACGAGATCGCACAGAACCGCGAAGGCGCCGAGCCGCTCGCCGCGTTTCTCGATCTCTTTCATCATCGCGTCGTCACGCAGCACTACCGCGTGTGGCGCAAGTACCGCTATCCGGCCGGCTTCAGAAAGGACGGCACCGATGACGTCTCGCGTTATCTGCTCAGCTTCGCGGGGCTCGGCATCGGCACGCCCGAAACGGCGCGGGCGGTCGGCACGCGCAAGCTGCTGTCGATGCTCGGCCTCGCGGGACAGAAGACCCGCACGGCCGAAGGACTGGCCGGCGTGCTTCGGCATGCCGTACCCGACACGGATGTCGACGTCGACGAATTTCATCCCGTCTGGGTCAAGGCGGACAACGCCGAACGCATGGCGCTCGGCGAGACCTGCCTGCTCGGCCGCGGCTTTTACGACAAGGGCAATAGCGTACGCATCGCGCTCACGCCGCGCACGCGCGAAGCCGTGCTTGCGCTGCTTCCGGGCCACGCGGCTCATCGCGAGGTGATGACGCTGCTGCGCTTCTATCTCGGCTATGAGGCTCAGGCGAATCTCGAGATGAACGTCGACCCGGAGCTGATGCCGCAACAGGCGCTCAACGCCGACGAGGTCCGTCTCGGCTTCACGACCCGCTTGCCGGGCCGGGGCGCATCGTTACGCAACGGCGGGCATACGCGCGTGCAACTGGGCGTGTGGACAGGCAGCAGCAAACCTCATGCGCCGATGCGCTGATCGACACAACACACCAGCGAGTCAAAACATGAACAGGACAATGAATGTGCTCGGCATGGGCGCTTGCGCAATGGCTGCGCTTGCCCTCGCAGGCTGCGGCCTCACCCAGGCGGTATCCGATAGCACGGTGGATGCGGCCAAATGGGTCTTCACAACGCAGGTCAAGACGATGACCGTCGATCTCGTGAGCCGCGCGTCGCTGAACGAGAACGCCTCGGGGCAGTCGCTGTCGACGGTCGTGCGTCTGTATCAGTTGAAGGATGCGCAAAGCTTCCAGCAACTGGAGTACACGCAGTTGCAAACCGACGATCTCGTAGCGCTGAAGGCGGATCTGCTGGCGACGAAAGACGTCGTGCTGCGCCCCAACGCCAGCGCGAGCATCAACGAACCGATGAAGGACGACGCGCAATATGTGGGCGTCGTCGCGTTCTTCCGCAACCCCGACCGCGATTCGACGTGGAAGCTGCTGGTGCCGAAAAAGCAGTGGAAGAAAACCGACCCGGTGAAGATCCTCGTACGCGACAACGTGCTGGAACTCGTGGATGCGAAGCCGGAGCCCGTCAGACACGACGCGCCACAGCAGAGCGCGCCTGGCGCGGCCAGCGCACCGGCTGCAGCTACACCGAAAACGAAGCCCACGGCGCCGACCGTGACGGGGTCGATCGGCGCTGGCGAACTGGGCGAAGGCTAACATCACGCCGCTTGCGCCACGCCACGGCTTACTGGCGTGGCGCGTATCGCCCATCAACAAGAAGGCGCGCCGTCCGACTGGGGGGCGCGCCGCTTCCATTCGCGCTGCCTCCGCCGCATCCCGCGCTTGCGTCCGCACTCACGCCGCCGCGCGTCTTCCAGAAATCCCCCAAGTGCCGATCGCCCTGCATCTCCTCCAGCAAACGCCCAAGTGGTCCGCGCGCTTCCTTCGTGAAAACCCCTACCGGTCTGTGAAAATTTATTTTCTCCGTAGACATTCGATGTAAATTTACTTACATTCCCGAGCACGCACACAACCAGCGCCACCCGATGCCCCGTCACCCGACGCCCTCCGCCGTCCCCGAGCCGGCCATCGCAGCCCGCATCACGGCCGCGATGCCGATCCTCACGCCCGTCCACCGGCGCATGGGCGAGTTCGTGCTGGCCAACCAGTTTCGCGCGGCCACCATGCGCATCGACGAACTGGCGACGGCCGTCGACGCATCCGTCGCGACGGCGAACCGCTTTGCGCGCGCGCTCGGCTTCGATGGCTATCCGGCGTTTCGCGAAGCGCTCGTGCGCGGTTTCGAAGCGACGCTCGCGCCCGTCGAACGCTTGCGCTCGGCGCAGGAATCGCGGACCAATGGCGACGAACTCTTCAGCGCGTCGCTCGAACAGGCCGCCACGAATCTCGGCACGACGCGCAACGCGATCGATGGCGCAGCCGCCGACGCCGCCGTCGAAGCGATCATCGGCGCGCGGCGCGTGTTCATCGTCGGCTCGGGCGCGAGTGCCTTTCTCGCGAGCCTGATGGAGCACAACCTGCTGCCGTATCACGACAACGTGCAGTCGCTCGCGCTGATCGGCGGGCCGACACACGCGGCGCGCCGACTCTTCAATGCGCGCAGCGGCGATCTGGTGATCGCGATTGCGTTCCCCCGCTATGTCGACGACACCATCGAGCTCGCGCGCCGCGCCGCCAGCCTCGGTGCCGGCGTGCTCGCGTTGACGGACAGCCCGGCGTCGCCGCTCGCGGCGCTGGCCACGCGCTCGCTTTTCATCCGCGCGGAGCGGCGTCTCGCCGCGACGTCCGAAGCGACCGTGCTCGCGGTGATCGAAGCGCTGTGCGACGCCGTCGCGTATCGCGCGAAGCGCTCGGCCCAGGCCGCCGCCGACATGACGGAGTTCGTGCTGCCCTGGCTCACCGAAACGTCCGCGATGCAGGCCACTCCGAAGACGATCACGCGGGCGAATACGCGGCCGATCCCGCGACCAACCTCTAACCGAGCGAAGAAAAAGCAATGACGTCCAAAGCGGTAATCGCGATTCATGGTGGTGCGGGCACGATCGTGCGCGCGTCGATGGCCCCCGATGCGGAAGCCCGCTATCACGCCGAGTTGCGCGCGGTGCTCGCCGCCGCGCAGCGCGTGCTCGCCGATGGAGGCAGCGCACTCGACGCCGTCACGCAAGCCGTGCGTCTGCTCGAAGACTGCCCGCTCTTCAACGCCGGGCACGGCGCCGTTTTCACATCGGCGGGCACGCACGAACTCGACGCGTCGATCATGGACGGCCGCACGTTGCAAGCGGGCGCCGTGTCGTGCGTGAAGCGCGTGCGCAATCCCATCGTCGCCGCGCGTCACGTGCTCGAATACAGCGAGCACGTGATGTTCACGGCCGACGGCGCGGAAGCGTTCGCGCAAGCCCAGGGCCTCGAGTTCGTCGATCCGTCGTACTTCCACACCGACGCGCGCTATCGTCAGTGGCAACTCGCACGCGAGCAGCAGCGCGCGATGCTCGACCACGATGGCGCGACGCTCGCCGCGCAAACGCCAGCGGCGCAAGCCCAAGACGATGCGCTGCCCCACGAGCCGATCGATCCGAACCGGAAGTTCGGCACGGTCGGCGCGGTCGCCGTCGATCTGTACGGCCACGTCGCGGCTGCGACGTCGACGGGCGGCATCACGAACAAGCAAGTGGGCCGCGTCGGCGATGCACCGCTGATCGGCGCGGGCTGCTATGCCGACGACGCCACCTGCGCCGTGTCGACCACGGGCTCGGGCGAAATGTTCATGCGCATGGTCGCCGCCTACGACGTCGCCGCGCAGATGGCCTATCGCGGCGTCTCGCTGCAAGAGGCCGCGAACGACGTCGTGTTGAACCGTCTGCCGCGCATCGATGGACGCGGCGGCCTGATCGCCGTCGACGCGCACGGCAACGTCGTATTGCCGTTCAACACGGAAGGCATGTATCGCGGCTATGCGCGCGTCGGCGAAGCGCCCGTCACGGCGATCTACGGTTAGACGCAACATCGCCGCATGCCCTTCATTGCAACAGACGCCAGGAGAACTCATCGTGACGAACATGCCGAACCAGCGACGTCCGCTCGATAGCCTGCCGCCGCAACGCGTCGTCGATATCGACCGCCTGACGGTCTCGTTCCGTCGCGGCGAAAGCACGTTCGACGCGGTGCGCGACCTGTCGCTCACCGTCGATCGCGGCGAGACGCTCGCGATCGTCGGCGAATCCGGTTCGGGCAAATCGGTGACGTCGCTCGCGCTGATGCGCCTCGTCGAACACGGCGGCGGACGCATCGCGAAAGGCAGCATCGCGTTCCGCCGCCGCAACGGCAGCGTGCTCGATCTCGCGCAAGCGTCGCAAGCGACGATGCGCGGCGTTCGCGGCGCGGACATCGCGATGATCTTCCAGGAGCCGATGACGTCGCTCAATCCCGTGTTCACGGTGGGCGACCAGATCGGCGAAGCGATCGCGCTGCATCAGAACATGAGCCGCAGCGATGCGCACGCGGAGACATTGCGTCTGCTCGATCTCGTGCGCATTCCCGAAGCGCGCCGCGTGGCCGCGCGTTATCCGCATCAACTGTCGGGCGGCATGCGGCAGCGCGTGATGATTGCGATGGCGTTGTCGTGCAAGCCGTCGCTGCTGATCGCCGACGAGCCGACCACCGCGCTCGACGTGACGATCCAGGCGCAAATCCTCCAGTTGATACGCGGACTGCAGGACGAGATGAACATGGGCGTGATCTTCATCACGCACGACATGGGCGTCGTCGCCGAAGTTGCGGACCGCGTACTCGTGATGTATCGCGGCGAGAAGGTGGAAGAAGGCGAATCGGGCGCGCTGTTCGCCGCGCCCGCGCATCCTTATACGAGAGCGCTGCTTGCCGCCGTGCCGAAGCTCGGCGCGATGCAGGGCACGAATGCGCCCGCGAAGTTTCCGTTGCTCACGCTCGATGGCGAGCACGCGCAGCCTTCGAGCGAAGCAGGCGCTGCGCAAATTGAAATCACGCAGACACAAACCGCGCAGCCGATACTCCGCGTGCGCGATCTCGTCACGCGCTTTCCCGTGCGCAGCGGCCTGTTCGGCAAGCTGACGGGCCGCGTGCATGCCGTCGAGCGCGTCAGCTTCGATCTGCATGCGGGCGAAACGCTCGCGCTCGTCGGCGAATCGGGTTGCGGCAAGTCGACGACGGGCCGCTCGCTGCTGCGTCTCGTCGAAAGCCAGAGCGGCAGCATCGAATTCGACGGCAAGGACATCAGCTCGCTTAGCGGCCCTTCGTTGCAGGCGTTGCGGCGCGATATCCAGTTCATCTTCCAGGACCCGTTCGCGTCGCTCAATCCGCGCCTGACGGTCGGCTTCTCGATCATGGAGCCGCTGCTCGTGCACAACGTCGCGAGCGGCAAGCAGGCGCAAGAGCGCGTCGCGTGGCTGCTCGACAAGGTCGGCCTGCCCGCCGATGCCGCGCGCCGTTATCCGCATGAATTCTCCGGCGGCCAGCGTCAGCGCATCGCAATCGCACGCGCGCTCGCGCTCAATCCGAAAGTCGTGATCGCGGATGAATCAGTGTCGGCGCTCGATGTTTCCGTGCAGGCGCAGATCGTCAACCTGATGCTCGATTTGCAGCGCGAACTCGGCGTCGCGTATCTGTTCATCTCGCACGACATGGCTGTTGTCGAGCGCGTCAGTCATCGCGTCGCGGTGATGTATCTCGGGCAGATCGTCGAGATCGGCCCGCGCCGCGCGGTGTTCGAATCGCCGCAGCATCCGTACACGAAGAAACTGATGGGCGCCGTGCCCGTCGCCGATCCGGCGCGCCGCCACGCGAAGCGCATGCTCGCCGCCGACGAGCTGCCGAGCCCGATTCGCACGCTCGACGACGAACCCGTCGTCGCGCCGCTCGTCGCCGTCGGGCCGGATCATTTCGTGGCCGCGCATTCGATCGGCGGCGCTTACTAGCTTATCGATCGGGCAGGCAAGGCCAATCACGCATTACCGGCAGCACACAGAAGCCGCGCGGACCAGCGGCATGACAACAAGCAGTTCCTTTGCTCAGTGGAGTTCAGAACCGATGACTACGCCCTTGATGTTTCAACCGTTGCGCCTGCGTTCGCTCGTGACGAGCGGTGCGCTGGTCTTTGCGATGCTCGCGTCCGGTGCCGCGCATGCGGCACAGACGGCCGTGATGGCCGTCGACTCGACGTTCACGACGCTCGATCCGTACGACGCGAACGACACGCTCTCGCAAGCCGTGTCGAAGTCCTTCTACCAGGGCCTGTTCGGCTTCGACAAGGACATGAAGCTCGTCAACGTGCTCGCGACGAGCTACGAAGCGAGCCCCGATGCGCGCGTCTACACGTTCAAGCTGCGCCAGGGCGTGAAGTTCCAGGACGGCACCGACTTCAACGCGGCCGCCGTGAAGGCGACCTTCGACCGCGTGACCGACCCGGCGAACAAGCTGAAGCGCTACAACATGTTCAGCCGCATCGAAAAGACGGAAGTGGTCGATCCGTACACGGTGAAGATCACGCTGAAGGCGCCGTTCTCGGCGTTCGTCAACGTGCTCGCGCATCCGTCGGCCGTGATGATGTCTCCCGACGCGATCAAGAAGTATGGCAAGGACATCGCGTTCCATCCTGTCGGCACGGGCCCGTTCGAGCTGGTGAAGTGGGACCCCGCCGGCGACCTGACCGTGAAGAAATTCGGCGGCTACTGGAAGAAGGGCTATCCGAAGATCGATGAGATCGACTGGAAGCCCGTCGTCGACAACAACACGCGCGCCGCGCTCGTGCGCACGGGCGAAGCGGACTTCGCGTTCCGCATTCCGTTCGAACAGGCAGCGACGCTGCAATCGAGCCCGAAGGTCGACGTCATCGCGACGCCGTCGATCATCAACCGCTACGTCAGCCTCAACACGACGAAGAAGCCGTTCGACAACCCGAAGGTGCGCGAAGCGCTCAACTACGCGATCAACAAAGAGGCGCTCGCGAAGGTCGCGTTCTCCGGTTACGCGATCCCCGCCGACGGCGTGATTCCCGAAGGCGTCGACTACGCGACGAAGCTCGGCCCGTGGCCCTACGACCCGGCGAAAGCACGCGCGCTGCTGAAGGAAGCGGGCTATCCGAACGGCTTCGAGACGACGCTCTGGTCGGCGTACAACAATTCGACGTCGCAGAAGACCATCCAGTTCGTGCAGCAGCAGCTTGCGCAAGTCGGCGTGAAGGCGAGCGTCGAGGCGCTCGAAGCAGGCCAGCGCGTCGCGAAGGTGGAAAGCGCGCAAGACCCGGCGACGGCGCCTGTGCGCATGTACTACATCGGCTGGTCGTCGTCGACGGGCGAAGCGGATTGGGGCATCACGCCGCTGCTCGCGTCGTCGTCGTTCCCGCCGAAGCTCGTGAACACGGCTTACTACAAGAACGATACCGTCGACAGCGATCTGACGAAGGCGCTCGAAACGACGGACCGCACGCAGAAGGCCGCGCTCTACGGCGACGCGCAAAAGCGTATCTGGGCCGACGCGCCGTGGATCTTCCTCGTCAAGGAGAAGATCGTCTATGCGCGCAGCAAGCGCCTGTCGGGCGCGTATGTCGCGCCGGACGGCTCGTTCAACTTCGATGAAATCGCCGTGAAGTAAGCGCGCGCAATGCCCGTTCCGAAGCGCGCGTTTCGGGACGGGCATGTTCGCTTCACGCCGCGCATGCTCTTCGATAGCGGATCGCTCTCATGCTGAACTTTCTCGTCAAACGCCTGCTGGGCCTGCTGCCGACGCTCGTGATCGTCGCCGGCCTCGTGTTCCTGTTCGTGCACCTGCTGCCCGGCGATCCCGCGCGGCTCGCGGCCGGCCCCGAAGCCGACGATGCGACGGTTGCGCTCGTGCGCGCCGATCTCGGTCTCGACAAGCCGATGCCGCAGCAGTTCGTGAACTTCTTCGTGCGCATCGCGCATGGCGACTTCGGCACGTCGACGCGCAGCAAGCGTCCCGTTGCCGCGGAGATCGGCGAGCGCTTCATGCCGACGCTGATGCTCACGCTCGTCAGCATGGTGTGGGCCGTGATCTTCGGCATGGCGATCGGCATCGTGTCGGCCGTGTGGCGCAACAAGTGGCCCGACAGGCTCGGCATGACGCTCGCCGTGTCGGGCATTTCGTTCCCCGCGTTCGCGTTCGGCATGCTGCTGATGGAAGTGTTCTCCGTGCAGCTCGGCTGGCTCCCGATCGTCGGCGATGGCTCGTGGCGCAGCTACGTGCTGCCGTCCGTCACGCTCGGCGCGGCCGTCGCCGCCGTGATGGCGCGCTTCACGCGCGCATCGTTCGTCGAGGTGCTGAACGAAGACTACGTGCGGACCGCCCGCGCGAAAGGCGTCGCGGAGCAATGGGTCGTCATCCGTCATTGCCTGCGCAACGCGATGATTCCCGTCGTCACAATGATGGGCTTGCAGTTCGGCTTTCTGCTCGGCGGCTCGATCGTCGTCGAAGTGGTGTTCAACTGGCCGGGCATGGGACGGCTGCTGGTGGACGCCGTCGCGATGCGCGACTATCCAGTGATTCAGGCCGAAGTGCTGCTGTTCTCACTGGAATTCATCGTCATCAATCTGGTCGTGGACGTGCTGTATGCCGTCATCAACCCGACCATCCGTTTCAAGTGAGGCACGCATGAGCACGACCGCCGACAACACCCGCGCCGTCGCTTCCCCTCACGGCGAGCGCGCGATCCGCACGCCGTGGAGCGAGTTCTGGCGCAAGTTCCGCCAGCAGCATGTCGCCCTCGTGGCGGGCGTGTTCGTGCTGCTGCTCGTCGCCGTTTCGATTGCGGGGCCGCACATCGTGCCGTACGACCCCGAAAATTATTTCGACTATGACGCGCTGAATGCAGGGCCATCCGCTGCGCACTGGTTCGGCGTCGACGCGCTGGGCCGCGATATCTTCAGCCGCATCGTCGCGGGCACGCGCATCTCTCTGGCGGCGGGGTTTGTTTCGGTTGCGATCGGCGCGGTCGTCGGCACGCTCTTCGGCCTGCTCGCGGGCTATTACGAAGGCTGGTGGGACCGCATCACGATGCGCGTCGCCGATGTGCTGTTCGCGTTCCCTGGCATCCTGCTCGCGATCGGCATCGTCGCGATTCTCGGCAACGGAATCGTCAACGTGATCTGCGCGGTGGCCGTGTTCAGCATTCCCGCGTTCGCGCGGCTCGTGCGCGGCAATACGCTGATGCTCAAGCACCTGACCTATGTCGAAGCGGCGCGCAGCATCGGCGCGTCGGACTGGACCATCATCATGCGGCACATTCTGCCGGGCACGATTTCGTCCGTCATCGTGTACCTGACGATGCGCATCGGCACGTCGATCATCACGGCCGCGAGCCTGTCGTTTCTCGGACTCGGCGCGCAGCCGCCCACGCCCGAGTGGGGCGCGATGCTCAACGAAGCGCGCGCCGACATGGTCACTGCGCCGCATATCGCGCTCTTCCCGAGTCTCGCGATCTTCCTGACGGTGCTTGCGTTCAACCTGCTCGGCGACGGCTTGCGCGACGCGCTCGACCCGAAGCTGGACCGGCCATGAACGCGCCGCGGATGCCGCATATCAGCGTGCTGCCTTCGGGTGCGCTCGGCACGATCGCCGATGTGTCCGGTGTGACCGTCGGACATTGCACGCTCGATCAAGACGCGATACAGACGGGCGTGACCGTGATCCGCGCGCATCGCGACGATCCGTATCGTCAGAAGGTGCCCGCTGCCGCGAGCGTGATCAATGGCTTCGGCAAGAGCATCGGCCTCGTGCAGGTCGAAGAACTCGGCGCACTCGAAACGCCGATTGCACTGACCAACACGTTCGGCGTCGGCGCCGTCGCGCAGGCGCAGATTCGCGCCGCCATCGCAAGCAATCCGCAGATCGGGCGCGAGTGGCCGACCGTCAATCCGCTCGTGTTCGAATGCAACGATGGCTATCTCAACGACATTCAGGCGCTCGCGATTCAAGAGACGCACTATATGCAGGCGCTCGATGCGGCGGCCGCTTCGTTCGATCGCGGCTCGGTCGGCGCGGGGCGCGGCATGTCGTGCTTCGATCTCAAAGGCGGAATCGGTTCAGCGTCGCGCGTGGTCAGCGTGGCGGGCCGCGACTTCACAGTCGGCGCATTGGTGCTTGCGAACTTCGGCCGTCTGCCAATGCTGACCATCGACGGCGTGCCTGTTGGCCGCGAACTCGCGCTCGCGCGACACAAGCAGGCAACACACGCAACCGCAACGAAGCCCGAGCAAGGCTCGATCATCATGATCGTCGCCACCGACGCGCCGCTCGACGCACGCCAGCTCAAGCGTCTTTCGATGCGCGCCGCCGCCGGTCTCTCGCGCACGGGCTCGGTCTATGGACACGGCAGCGGCGACATCGCGCTCGCGTTCTCGACGGCGTGGACCGTTGCGCACGAGGGCGATCACATCGCGACGCCACCGTTGCTCAACGATGCGCGCCTCGATCCGCTGTTCCATGCGTGCGCCGATAGCGTCGAGCACGCGATTGTCGATGCACTATGGTCCGCCAGGTCGGTCACGGGTCGCGACGGCCACGCGCGTCTGTCGCTGCATGATGCAGTGCCCGATCTCGAACAACGCCTCAAGCAACGCAGCGCATGAAAGTCCTGATCTCAGTCGATATAGAAGGCGTCGCAGGCGTCGTCAATCCCGAGCAGACGCGCGCGGGCAACTGCGAATACGAACGCGCGCGCCGCTGGATGACGCTCGAAGCAAACGCGGCGATCGAAGGCGCGTTCGCGGGCGGCGCAACGCATGTGTGGATCAACGATTCGCATGGCGGCTTTCGCAATCTGCTGCCCGACATGCTCGATGCTCGCGCGAACGTGATACTCGGCAAGCCCCGCACGCTCGGCATGATGGCGGGCCTCGAGTACGGTCCGCAACTCGTGTTCACGATCGGCTATCACGCGATGGCGCAAAGCCGCGGCGTGCTCGCGCACACGATCAACAGCTTTGCATTCACGCACGTGAAGATGAACGGGCGCGACGTGGGCGAAGCGGGACTTTATGGCGCGCTCGCAAGCGAATACGGCGCGCGTGTCGCGCTGCTTTCCGGCGACGATGTGTTCGCCGAAGAAACGAAGCCCTTGTTTCCCGACGCGACGTTCGTGGTCACGAAGCACGCGATGGGTTATGCAAGCGGCTCGACGCTGACGCCGGAGCGTGCGTGCGCTGCGATCAGGCAAGCAGCGATGGATGTCGTCACAAGTCGTGCAGGCCGCGACGCCTTGCAACGCGCAACGCCCCAGTCCGTCGACATCGAACTGCGCGTGCAAACCACTGCGCTCGCGGACCTGTTCGGTCAGATGCCGTCACTGGAACGCCTGGACGGCGTCACGCTGCGCTTTTCGACACCATCCGTCGAGCACGCGGTGCGCACGCTGAACTGTCTGTCGGCGATGTCGTTCATGTTGCGCTGAAATCAGCGCTGACACGTCGCGGCTGCGCGACTCACGTCACGCGGTACGCGCCGATGTCTGCGTGGTCGATGCCGAGAATCGTATCGGCGTCGGCGCGTGCGTTTTCGAGTTGCACGAGACTTGCCTGACGCGCGGCGAGCGGATCGCGGTTCTGAATCGCCGTGAGAATCGCTTTATGGCGCGGCAGCGACAGCGCGTACGTGTCGGGATGGCGGCTCGTCAGCTTGATCGACTCCGACAGCGCCAGCGACATCATGTTGCCGATATAGCCGAGCATGTCGTTGTGCGTCGCAGCCATGATCGCGCGATGAAATTCGAGGTCTGGCTCGAGCAGATCGCCGGCCGTTTGCGCGCGTTCCATGCGCTCATATGCGCAGCCGATGCGCGCGAGGTCTTCGTCGATTGCCGCCGTTGCGGCGAGCGCGGCCGCCGCCGGTTCGATGATACGGCGCACCGTCATCAGCGACAGAAAGAACTCGCCTTCGGGGATGCTGTTGAGCGTCCAGTAGAGCACGTCGGGGTCGAGCATGTGCCACTCTTCGCGCGGCCGCACGACGCTGCCCACACGCGGCTTCGAAATCACGAGGCCCTTTGCCACGAGCACGCGCGTTGCTTCGCGCAGCACGGGTCGGCTCACGCCATATTTTTCGCAGAGTGTTGCCTCGGCGGGCAACCGTTCGCCCGGCAGCAGCCGGCCGCTGACGATCTCAATGCCGAGCTCCTGCACGATCCGCGCATGCAGGCTTTTGCGTTTCTGAAGATGCCGGTAGTCCATGATCTATTTGTTTTAACCGTGCGTATGCGGATGGTCGGACCGATCCCGTTGCGGCGCGCCATCGACCAAGGCTCGCGCGATCGCTCCGTATGGGCCATTCAAGCATAGCATGGGGCACACGCGCCACCGTCTGCTTCAGCGATTCATGCGCGGCGGGCGTCATGTCGACGGGCGCATGTCGCCAAGCGTGCGGTCAATGGGGTGGGGTTCATTTTTTGCTTGATCGTCGTCGGGAGGGCTGCTTTACTCGAATCGAACGCGAGCAGCGCCAGCGGCCACCTTCAAATCAGGTGACGGGAAGCAACAAGCGCATTCACTTCGACACGGACCACGGCAATGAAGCTGACATCACTCGCCTTCCTTGTTGCGTGCGTGGCGGCGGCGAACGTCGGGACGGCTGCCACGCGCGACGAGCAGACCAAGGCCTGCAAGCACGACGCGATCAAGTTCTGCGCGATCCACATCCCGAACAGGCAGAAGATCGAAGAATGCATGAAGGCCCACTACGGCAAGCTGTCGCCGCAATGCCAGGCGATGTTCGACGCCCCCGACGATGACAACCCGCCCTCTCGCCAGGCGGGCTCCGACGGCTCGTAGCGGGTTCCAGGGTCTGTTTACATATGGAACGTACATGCGAACGCCCGAAACCGGCCGCAGGGCAAGGAGCAAGGAGCGCCGTTTGGCCGAGCCAAACAAGCGACGCGCGACGCCGCCCTGCGGCCGGTTTCGGGCGTTCCCCTATATTGAATCCGAAAGTCAGGGGTTGCCCCGTAAAGGGCCGCTCGCGGCGTCACGCTCCTTGCGAATATGCCCCGAAGGAAATCCCCTTGGGGGACGTCCAGTATTCGCTGCGTCGCAGTCCTTGCGAGCGGCCCTTTACGGGGCAACGCATGTACGTTCCATATGTAAACAGACCCTACGGGACCTTGCTGAGCGGCAACGCCACTTCGACTCGGCCCGTTTCGAGGCCGACCGTATTGCGCATGCTTCTCAGGCGGAACGGATCGAGCGCACGATGCTGCGCTTCATCGCCGATACCCAGTTGCGTCAGCAGTTGCGCGACGATCGCATAGAGAATCGTCGAGTTGCCGTCCTCCACCTTGACGGCGATGCCCAGCGCGCCCTTCGCGCCGAGCTTCGCCGTCTGCGCTGAAGCCCGCACGCCGATCGCATAGCTCGCGTCGGCGCCGAACTTGCCGACCAGCGCGCCCTCGTATGCGCGCATCAGCGCCGTGCAGAACCGCCCCTCCCCCGCAACCATCTCCGGATGCGACGTCATCGCGCGATAGATGCGGGCGAGCGCCTCGTCTTCGCGTGAACCCGACGTCCGCTCGTCGGCCGCGCGCGCGAGCTTCATGTAGAGGCGCGCCAGGCGGTCGAGCGCGAAGGCGGGCGTGGGCAGATTGCAGCCGTCGATGGCCCATTGCACGCCGTCGTCGGGCAGGTCGCATGCTTGCGCGACGGTGCGCTTCACGCGCTGCTGCAACGGATGTCCGGCGAGGTGATAGTCCGCGAGCGCCGCGCCGATCGCCCGCGCGCCCGCCAGCATGCCCGCGTGCTTGCCCGAGCAGTTGCTGCACACGGGGCCCGGCACGAAGTCGCGCCTGATCCATTCGCGGTAGACGTCATCCGAAATGGGCGGATGGCCGCCGCAACGCAGATCGGCCTCGGTCGCCTGCGCCTTTGCGAGCATGCTGCGCGCGCGTTCGATGTGCCGCTCTTCGCTGTTATGCGAGCCGCACATCAGCGCGAGGTCCGCTTCGTCGAAGCCGAAGCGTTCGAGCGCGCCCGTTTCGACGACGGCCAGCGCCTGAACCGGCTTGGCCGCCGACCTCACCAGCGTGACGCGCGACGGGTCTCCGCACGAAGCCAGCAGCCGTCCCTCCGTATCGACGACGGCGGCATGCGCGGCGTGTGTGTTCTCGACGATGGCGCCGCGATAGACGGTGGCAGCAATGGACATCGGGTCTCCTTTCGTTTTCGGTGGTGTCCGCACAAAAACAGCGCGACAGGTCCATCCGATTCTACCGGGACGATTGCGGCCCCCCTTCCAGGCGCGATCCCTGCGTGTCGGATACATTGGACCGGCCGAATCGGCGTGTCGTCCGGCGTGAGAGCAGCCACCACCTTCCATGGCACAGGAGAAAGAAATGCACATTGCGAGCAAACTGATCGTCCTCTTCGCCTCGGCCTCGCTGGGAGTCGGCGCGGCCGCGCCTGCGTTCGCGCAAAACACGGGCGCCTCGGGCAGCACGGACACGGCGGGCGCAGCCGCGTCGGCCGCGAAGCCGACCAAGGCGCAGCAAAAGCAGGCGCGCAAGGAAGCGCGCGCGAAGCGCAACGCCGAATTGAAGAAGCTCGAAGACGCGGGTTATAAGCCGTCCCGCAACGATCCGAACTACCCGCAGGATTTGCAAGACGCGCAGAAGAAAGCGGGCATCGGGCAAGGCGCGAGCCAGTAACCTTCACATTCAGTTCACAGAGCCGCACGCGGTACTTCTTGCGTGCGGCCTCGCGATTGCGCGGTGCGACGTCGTAGCGAATCGCATCGCCATCTCTCCTCGTTGCCGCGTTCAACTCCGGCACGTATTTTCTGATGCATCGCGGCAAGGTGACGGGCAAGTCGGATGCATTCATCGGAACGGTGTTTTCGCTCGACCTGCCGCGCGTTGCGCAAGGCTGGGTGCGTTGAACATCGCGCCGGCATCGTGCCGCGCTGCGCAGCTTTCGAAATCGTCACTCATGCACTGGAGAACGGCTTAAGGCCTCGTGCAGCGCGGGCGGACGTCCGCGCCCCGTTTTACGTGCGTTGCGGCGTCTGTCGCCACATGCGGCGGCGTGTGTTGCGTCCCGCACGATCATCGCTGCCCGTAATAACGGCCTGGCTAAAACCGCACTACAATGCTTGCCGTCCGACGTCTCGTAGTCCGCTTTTTTCACCATGTTCAGCCGCCCATCCCGAGTCGCTCTCGCTCTGACCCTGCCCGCGCTTGCCGTGCTTGCCGCGTGTTCGACGCCGCCCAAAGCGAAGCTCCAGGAAGACTTCGTCAACGGCAGCGCAAGCCCCTATACCCGCGCGTTCCAGGTGGGAAGCACGGAAGCCTGCGAAGGCGCGCGCCGCGCGCTGCTGAGCCAGGGCTACATGACGACGCTGGTGCGCCCGGATACCGTCGACGCGACCAAGAACTTCCAGCCCGCAAGCGACTCCCATTTCACCGTCGAGTTTCATATCGTCTGCACGGCGGGCGACGACGCGACGAACAGCAGCATCGTCTATGCGAACGCGGTGCAGAACGGCTATGCGCTGAAGAAGAGCGATACGTCGGCGAGCGTGGGGTTGAGCGTGCTCGGCTCGCTGTCGCTGCCGATCCGCTCGAACAGCGACGCGATGGTGAAAATCTCCAGCGAGACGATTCAGTCGGGCAAGTTCTATAACGGCTTCTTCGATCTCGTCGGCCACTATCTTGCCAACGTGGTGCGCAGTTCGCCCGTGCCCGGCGATACCATCAGCGCCACGCCGTTGCCGATGCCGCCCGCTCCGCCCGCGCTCGTCGTCACGCCGATGCCCGCGACGCTGGGCGGCAACGCGGCGCCCGTCATCATGCCTGCGGCGCAAGCGGCAGCGGCAGCAACTGCAACACCTGCAACATCGGCAGTACCCGCAACACGCGCGGCGCCCGTTGCAGCTCCCATCGCACCCGTGACACCCCTCGGCCCCACCATCCCGATGATGCCCGCGCACGAAACGACGGCACTCGACAGCACGCCGGCGATTGCAGCGTCGCCGGCATCGGGCGCAGCCGCGTCGCCGCAGTAGCCGCAAGCGCGCCTTCGCTGCATAGACCCGAATCGAAAATCGCCGCTGCCACGCGGCGATTTTTATATCCGATGGCTCGCCTAAGGAAACGATCGCGCATGGCGTTTCACGTCGCGACACACTGGCGTCACCCTATGAAGAATCGCTCATCGTCACGGGGCTCTTCGACGCTATTCCCGCGAGTGTTTTTCGCAACTTCCACGCATTTCTGATATTGGTTGAAGCAGCGCGGCTGTCGGGTTTCTGTATGTCTCCACACCCGAACATCCTTCGCTGATGGACCACTTCGATCGACTGTTCCCGATCGTCATGCCAAAGCCACGAGGGTCGAGCACTTGAGATCAGGAGGACCGCACGCGTGATCGCGAACGCATGTCGCGATGCGCGACGTATCGCGTGATGCGCGAGATCGAGCGCGTGCAAATGTGCATTTCCCTCAATGCTTCATACACGGAGAACGACAATGCAAAGAAGACACTTCGTAACAGCAGGTGTTGCTGCCCTCGCGTACGGCGGTCTGATGCTGTCGGGTTGCAGCACCACCACGCGTAGCGGGGAATCGGCCGCTACGGACATGTCCAAGCGCCAGTCGATCGATGCGGGCGTCGACGGCACGATGGCGAAGCTCTATACGAGCGTGCAGGGCTCGCGAGAACTGGTGGGAAAGGCGCGCGGCGTGCTCGTGTTTCCTTCCGTGCTGCAGGTCGGGTTCGTCGTCGGAGGGCAGTATGGCGAGGGCGCGCTGCGCGTCGGCGGCAGCACGGCGGGCTACTACAGCACGATCTCCGGATCGTTCGGCCTCACGGCGGGCGCGCAGTCGAAGGCGCTCATCTTCCTTTTCATGACACAGGATGCGCTGGACACATTCCAGAACTCGAAGGGCTGGTCCGCGGGAGCGGATGCATCGGTGGCGCTCATCAAGGTGGGGGCGAACGGCGCAATCGATACCTCGACGGCGACCGCGCCTGTCGAAGCCATCGTGATGACGAACTCGGGGCTGATGGGCGACGTGTCGCTCGCGGGCACCAAGGTCTCGAAGCTGACGATCTGAACGGCTGGAATGCGCGCGCCGCGGGCTGTTGGTGCGCAGCGGCGCGCGTGAATATCGATGACGTAAATGGCGGGCCAGCGCAATGGCGCGCCGTTCTTTCCTTCGCGTGAACAGTGACCTGTGAGAAGCGGCACGTCACGCCACTCCCGGCACCTTTCGAGCGCCTCCACGGCAAGGCCGCAAAGCTTCCTTATTGCACGACCACCCTGCTCAACGACGGCGAGTTGCAAGCGACCGTCATTGTTCCTGGCAGACCGATCGCATCACTCGATCCCCCGCGTCATCCGTTGAATCGCTTGCGGCGGCTGGCCGTACGCACGCAGGAACGCCCGGCGCATGCGCTCGCGGTCGCCGAAGCCCGTGTCGCGCGCGACAACATCGACGCCGTGCCGTCCCGTCTCGAGCATCAGGCGCGCCGCCTCGACGCGCAGGCGCTCGACGGCTTTCGCCGGCGTCTGCCCCGTCTCCTCCCTGAATGCGCGCGTGAACTGGCGCGGGCTTAGATGCGCGGCGTCCGCGAGCTGCTCGACGGAAAGCGGCGTGTGCAGATTGCGCCGCGCGTACGAAAGGGCCGTCTGGATGCGGTCTGACTTCGGCTCCAGTTCGAGCAGCGCGGAGAACTGCGATTGTCCGCCCGCGCGCCGGTGATACAGCACCAGCTTGCGCGCGACGTGGCGCGCGAGCTCGACGCCCGCGTCCTTTTCGACGAACGCGAGCGCGAGGTCGAAGCACGCCGTCATGCCCGCCGACGTCCACACGTCGTTGTCAATGATGAAGATGCGGTCCTCTTCGACTTTCACCGCGGGGTAACGCTTGCGCAGGTCGTCCGCGTAAAACCAGTGCGTCGTGGCGCGCCGCCCGTCGAGCAGCCCGGCCTCGGCCAGATGGAACGCCCCCGTGCACGCCGCCGCGACGCGCCGCGCGGACGGCGCCGCGCGCTTCAGAAACTCGATCAGCGACGGCGTCGAGGGCAGCAGGTCGTTGTCGCCGACGATCAGAATCGTGTCGAAGCGGCTGTCGTCGAAAGGCTCGGTCGTCACCGTAAATCCCGACGAACAGCGCACCGGCCCGCCGTGCTCGGAGAGCAGCACGAACTCGTACAACGGCTCGCTCACCTCGCGGTTGGTGAACTCGAACACCGTCGTCATGCCCAGATTCATCACCTGAAAACCGGGGAACAGAACGATTCCGACGCGCAGCATGGCTTGACTCCAGCGATGTCCTAAAAGGTGGCATCTATGACATTGAGGCCATGTGAGTATGCACCTAATCTTGGGGACATGCAGCCGACGCGACGTCGAATCTGCTTCCCCCCATCCTCAGGAGCATTGTCATGTCGAATTCTTCGAACCCGAATTCTTTGAACCCGAGCCTCGGCACGGCCGTCGTGACGGGCGCCTCGTCGGGCATTGGCGCCGTGTACGCGGACCGCCTCGCGCGCCGCGGCTACGATCTGATCGTGGTCGCCCGCAACCGCGCGCGTCTCGAACAGCTGGCCAAGCGCATCACGAACGAAACGGGCCGCTCGGTCGAAATCATCACCGCCGACCTCAACGACGACGCCGATATCCGCCGCGTCGAGAACGTGCTGCGCACCGACGCAAGCATCACGACGCTGGTGAACAACGCGGGCTTTGGCGCAGCCGCGCCGCTGCTGGACGCGGACGTCGATACGATGGAATCGATGATCAAGCTGAACGTCGTCGCGCTGACGCGGCTCACCTACGCGATCGCGCCCGCGTTTGTCGCGCGCGGAGGCGGCAACATCATCAACATCGCGTCGATCGTGGCGATTGCGCCGGAGATCCTGAACGGCGTCTATGGCGGCACGAAAGCGTTCGTGCTCGCGTTCACGCAATCGCTGCATCACGAACTGGCGAGCAAAGGTGTCAAGGTGCAAGCCGTGATGCCGGGCGCGACGCGTACTGAGTTCTTCGATGTCGCGGGCGTGCCCATCGGAATGCTCGAAGAGCAAGGCATCCTGATGTCGGCGGAACAGATGGTGGATGCGTCTCTCGTCGGCTTCGACCGCGGCGAGCTGGCGACGATTCCGTCACTGCCCGACTACGCCGACTGGCAGGCGTTCGAATCGGCCCGCGCGGCACTCGGGCCCAACCTGTCGCGCAGCGTCCCGGCTGAGCGGTTCAAAGTGGCTTGACGCAGTGCTGCGGCACGCGGTGCGAATCTTTGATTGCACCGCATGCCGCGCCCCTCGCATGGCGAGTTTATGCGCCTAAACTCGCTCCCCATGATTCGGCAACCTCGTTCGGCAACCTCGCCGGCAATCTCGCCCGGCAACCTCACGCGCCGAGCAGCATGCCGGTGCGGAAAGGCCCAGTGCACGTCACGCGGCCAGGCGGCGCGCCCGCCGTCACGAAACGGATCGCCCGGCGCATGTAGAACGCGCCTTCCGTATGGCTGGTGAGGGTCGTGGTCTCGTCGGTCACCATCGGCTGAAGCCGCCGAAAGTCGTCGCGAAGGTCGAAGGGCTGTTCGAGTCGCTGCATCCCGTGAGCGAAACGGATTGCCTGTCGCGGGAGGCATCGGTGGTCACGAAGCGCGGGCCGTTTGCGCGCGCTGACGACGATCGACGTGCGCGAGCGCGCAAGCGAGCAGCAGGTGTGCGTGCTGAAGCGCGCCGCCGCGCCGCTCACACCCGCCGCACAGCAACTCGCGACGATGATCGCGTCGTACGCGCGCACCGTGCGCGCGCGAAACAGGCACGCGTGATTCGCTTCGAAAGCGCCGCGAAGCTCCCGAAAAACCTCACCTGAAGCGCCATCGGCGGACGTTGGCAGAAAACCGCGCGCGGTTGGCAGCATCGCGCGTATCAATGCTTTTGCTGCACGCAAGGGCTCTCCCTACACTTTGGTCACACGCCGCTCGCTCACATCAGCCAAGCGAACGGCCACCGCCGATCACGTTCTGGAGAACACGAAATGAGCGAAATCATTGCAGGCATCAAGATCCCCGACAGCAAGATGGCGCGCGAAGCGACGCAGCTCGTGCGCGACACCGAAACCGATCTGCTCTATCACCATTCGCGCCGCGTGTTTCTGTTCGGCGCGCTGACGGGCGAGCGCAAGCATCTGAAGTACGACCCGGAGCTGCTGTACATCGGCGCGATGTTTCATGACATGGGCCTGATGGAGAAGTACAGCAGCAAGCACGATCGCTTCGAAGTCGATGGCGCGAACACTGCGCGCAATTTCCTGCAAGGCTATGGCATCGACGAAAACGACATCGACATGGTGTGGGACGCGATCGCGCTGCATACGACGCCGGGCATTCCGCAGTACAAGAAGCCCGTGGTCGCGCTGGTGACGGCGGGCGTCGAGATGGATGTGCTGGGTCTCGCGTACGACGAGTTCTCGTCCGAGGATCGCAAGTTGGTCGTGGCTGCGCATCCGCGCGGCGAGAGCTTCAAGGAGAACATCATCGAAGCATTCGCGAACGGCACGAAGCACAAGCCGCTGACGACTTTCGGCAACGTGAAGGCCGATGTGCTCGCGCTGAAAGACCCGGAATACAAGCGCCTGAACTTCTGCAGCATCATCCTGGGCTCGGCGTGGAACGACTCGAACGTGCAGGTCGGCGCGTGCCGCAATCCGGCGCATAACCCCATGCCTGACCGCGCGACGGCAGCGTAAGCGCGAAAGACCGCTCTCTCCTCGTCAAGGTCTATTGACGATCAAGCCGCTTGCAGTCTCCGCTCAAGCGTGCGTTTGAATCCGCGTTCATGCGAGCGCGGATTCTTTTTTCGCGCGACGCATCGCGTTTCGCGCGATCATTTCGCGCCAGTGACTGTCGGTGGGTCTAACAGCGGGTTAACGGCTCTTCGCCGCCTTCACGAGACACTCCGACAGCTTGTCGAAGTGCTTGAGCGCCGCCTGTGTCAGTTCGATCTGCTTGCGACGCGTGTCTTCCGTATCCGTAAGCATGATCCAGCCCTTGTCGCGCATCGACTTGAGCCGCGCATGCAGCGTCGCGGGCGAGCCCAGTTCGCTCCTCGCCATCATGTCGCGCACGGACAGGCGCTCCTTGCTCTGACCCGCGCGCGCGACCAGTTCCAGAATCTTCTCTTCCAGCGGGTCCAGCGACGGCAACGACGGCAGGCCGCGCAATGCCTCGGCCAGTTGCAGGAAGCGAAGGTAGATGTCCGCGGGACGCGTCATGCACGAAGTTCCGGTTCGGCGCCTTGCCGGTCGCGCTCGGGTTCAGGTTGTGGAAAAGTTGGATGGGCTATCATCGCGGCTGTTTGCAACAGCAACATTTGGATTTTACGACGGTGTCACGCTTTCAGTTGCACTTGTATTCGGTGACGGGCACGGTCGTCGTGTTCATCTTCTCGCTATGGGCAAACGAGCAGATCTTCACGCACTCGCAATTCGTGCGCGGCGTGAACTGGATCTACCTGCCCGCGGGTATCCGCCTGCTGAGCACGCTGCTGCTCGGCGCTGACGGCGCGCTCGGCCTGCTGATCGCAAGCTGGATCGTCAACTTCGCGTACTTCTTTCCGAACGACATCGTGCGTTCGCTCGCGGGCGGCATCATCGCGACGGCCGCGCCATACGGCGTCTATCGCCTCTCGCGCGAACTCTGGGGTTTGCAGTCATCGCTCGCGAATCTCACCGCGAAACGCTTGCTGATCCTCGTGCTCGCGTATTCGATTGCGAGCCCGTTGCTGCATCACATCTGGTTCGTGCTGCGCGGCGATACGCAGAACATCGTCGAGCGCTTTCTCGCAATGGTGATTGGCGATCTGACGGGCACGCTCATCGTCATCTATACGCTCAAGGGGCTGCTGTCGCTGCTGCCGCGCCGCCGTATCGCGCGACCGGCCGAGCCGGGTTCGAGTTGAAGCCTACGCGCGGCACAACTGAAGCTGCGCATCGAAGCGCGGCCAGTCGACGGCCAGCAACGGTATCGTCGTGTCGCCTCGCGCGCGGTAGAAGAAGTAGCGCATCCAGCCTTCCATGATCACCGCGTTGCCCGTCGACAACAGGCACGGCGGCCGCGCGATCGCCGGATAGCGCATCACGGGCACCTCACGCGCGAGCGCGTCCAGTTGCGCACGCGCGGCCGCCTTGGCCTCGTCGCCGTCGCCGAACTGCGCCGCGAGATGCTCCGTCACGGCTTCGTCCACCTGATGCGCGAACATCTCGACGTACGAGGCCGCGACGTCATCGATATACGGCGCGATGCCGTGATAACTCCATGCGTCGGCGTGCGTGCGTCGCATCGCCGCCATTTTCGCCGGCAGCGGCAACGCGCCGAAACGCGTCGCGCCGTGATGAAGCGCGTCCCGAAACGCCGGGTAGCGCGTCAGCCATGTGGATGCGCTGCTGTCCACCTCGCCGTTCTGTGCCAGCGTATGGGAATGGACAGCGCGCTCCCTATGTACTGCTGTTTGGACCAGCTCTCTCAGGTTCATCGTTATAGAAATTATAACAATTCAGCGGCACTCATGGCGAGAGTCCGTTCGCAACTGTCGCCGAACGACGACGTTGCCGATCAGCGATCGTTCATGCGATAAACATCCCGCCGTCGCCGTTCGGCGTTAGCTATAAAAAATATAACGATGAGAAGCCGACCGCGCAAGACGGATTACGCGATTTCGTGTGCTTTCATGCGCTGTGATTCGACGATCGGCAAAAGCTCCGAAGGCCCGAAAAGGAACGGGCCAACGTCATCGCGCGACGGACGCGCGCGACGATCGCCGCGCCGTCTGCGATGGCAACTCGCCGAACTGCGCCTTGTACGCATTGGCGAAATGCCCGAGGTGCACGAACCCCCATTGCGCGGCGGCGTCGCTAACCGACAGATCGGCCTGCCGCGTATCGAGCAGCAGGCGCCGCACCTGCGAGAGACGCAGCGAGCGCACATACGTCAACGGGTTCGTCTGCACCACGGCCTGAAAACTGTTCTGCACCGTGCGACGGCTTACGCGCAACCGCGTGCAGAGGCTTTGAATGTCGAAGGGCTCTTCGGGATGCTCGATCACGAAGTCGTGAATGCGCCGCACGGTATCGGCCTGGCACGCGTGCGTGAGCCGGTTCGTCGATGCCGGCACGTGATACGCGAGCAGATCGACGAGCACCTCGCCGACGCGGCTGCGCAGCGCGTGTTGTGCGCGCGCTTCGTCGAATGCGTCGGGCTGCGCGAGCACGCTTTCGAGCAGCACCGCGATCTGCAAGCCCGCGCGTGCGCAGGCGGCGCTCGGAATATCGACCACCGTGCGTCGAAAGAGAGCGTCGGTCAGATCGACGCCCGCGCTGTCGGCGATCCCTTGCAGCATGTCCGAGCCGATCACGACGCCGACCAGCGACATCTCATCGGGCGAATGAAACTCGAATGGCTCGCCGCCCGGCGCCATCACGAATACGCCGCGATCGATACGCGCGCCGCCGAACGTGAACGCGCCCGCGCCCGTGAGCGGAACGCCGAAGGTCATCTGATCAGGCGGCAAGTATCCGCGCTGCACGACGCGCAAATTGGCGGACTCGTGAAAGAGGTGCACGCCGTTCAGCTCGATCTGCTTCACGGCGCTGCGAAACGCGCCCGGGCCGATCTGGTCGTAACGCTGATCCCAGCCCCGCAGCGCGGCCGCGTGCTGATCGGCATCGTCGAAGAACTGGTGATGGACGAACACAATGCCCCCAACTATCCGGGAAAAACAGCGAAGTTTCGTAGAATAAACCGACCGCGTGGTCGGGGAGAGATATCCAAGGGTATTTCCTGGCCGTTTGCCGTTTGCGGTCTGCCGTTTGCGGTTTGCGGTTTGCGGTTTGCGGTTTGCGGTTTGCGGTTTGCGGTTTGCGGTTTGCGGTTTGCGGTTTGCGGTTTGCGGTTTGCGGTTTGCGGTTTGCGGTTTGCGGTTTGCGGTTTGCGG
>NZ_JBFRCH010000051.1:0-41453 GCF_040965635.1 Paraburkholderia phymatum | reverse complement strand
AGGTTCGTGATCTGATGTGCTTCCAGGCAGCGGTGCAGCCAGAAGCCGTCACGCCCGGCTTCATAGCAGCTGCGCACCGGGGCATCGGTGGCCAGATGACAGCGCGCTTTGGCCTTTGCAATCGCCGTGAAGACTGCGGCCGTATCGCCAGCGGCCACTGTGCAGCGGCTCGGCGAGCGCACCCCATCGCCGAGCGAGAGCTTCCAGCTCTTGTCACCCAGTTCAAAGGCGACATACAGCGATCCGGTGATGGTTGTATCCTGCCCGTGAAGGGCCGTGCGAGGCGCATTCATTTGCGTACTCCTCTCGGGGAAAACGGGTGTCGGAATCCTCGTTTTACTCCAGGAGGCTTACTTCCGCGGCCCTTCCATAGTATCTAGTAGATCCATGGCACATAAGCGCGTTTGCGCAATTGCGTGACCAGCGAAGCCGCAAGCAGCGACAACGTGATGGCAATCGTGGTGGTGGTGCCGAGCCCGACATGGACGGCAAGATAGTCGGCACCTGTTTCACCGACCGTCGTGGACAGGATCTTGATCGTCCAGAATGCGGCCGTAACTTCAGGCACCTTGTTTTGCATTGGTGTGACGTGCGCGTCAGACATTCTCCCCACTCCTTTGTTCAAAGGCGTTGATTTACCGCGTTCGGCTTCATTGAGTCCAATATGAAGTCCGTTCTGTTGCGCCATACTATGACGGCGCGAACCTTATCGAATGCTTACGTTGAGTGTGCGTTTGATGCGTGGTCTGATTGACGTAGCGCGAAAGTCGTTGTTCGCCGATGCATGGTGCCCGACGTCCCGGCTATGGGCGGGCAATAAACATTCGATGTGTGTAAGGTGGTGTGAGCGTAATCCGCAACGCGAATGGTCGGGTATTCAGACGAGAACCCGTCAAACATTAAGGTTGCCTTAACCGGATGGGGATTTCTGAAAAATATAGTTCTCAAGTGATCCGGTCAGTTTGCCGATAGACCTGCTGCCGAAATACGGCGTAACTTTTGGAGAGAACCATGTCAATCCAGGCAGTCGGCCAGAACTCGACCCAGTCTGTCACCACACCTCCATCACAATCTGCAGGGGGTACACCCTCAACCAGTAAGACGACGTCGACGTCTTCCCCTTCCTCGTATACCGTCAGTATCAGCGGCGCGGCGCGTGCGGCGTTGCTTGAAGCCACCGAGACGTCGGTTCAAACCGCGCAGGAAGCGAATCGCGGTGACCTTCAGGCAAAGCGGCTTCTGGCAAAGGAACAGGCGTCAAAAGCGCTCTAGTCTGCGCCTGATCCGGACTGCGTCACAGCGCCATATTCGTTCGTAGTACCAGCGGAAGCGCTCGGGAAAGGTCCAGAGACTTCCGCAGCACCTTGACCCTGACCGGCCTCGTCCCATTGTTCGGCACGATGGCGCATTCTTCGTTTAGGCGCATGACGACGAACTGGATGCGTTCGAGACATTGCCCGTGCCAGACGTTGATCGCCAGCGCCTGTGCAAAGTTGTCGAATGGCGAAAGCTATCTCTCGCCACGCGAACAGGCTTTCTACGATCGCCTGCTACAGGATTTGCCTGATGTTCAGGATGACACTGCCGCGCAGAAGAAGATCGGGGGTGCATGCAGGGCGGCAGGGCAATCGGTTGATGCGGAAATTATCGAGCAACTTCTGCTTTGGCACGGCGGTCCTCGTAGCAATGCCCGAGTCATTCACGCTGTGGACAACGGCAACAGGCTCGTGCAGGAAGCCGGCGCGACAATGAGCGAAGCGCCGCAAAGCGTCGGCCGTGTGATGCTTTGGCGCGGTCTCCAAGTAGAACGGGCCCGCGGAAGGGAAAGACCGGGCCGTGGAATGTGGTGACCGCCGAGGTGTCGTTCGCGGTCGTCGCTGGAAGCGTGCGCTTCCACGCCATCTTCGTCGGACTTCGGTGTCGTCTCGCTTTCGTGTGTCGTCGCTGATGCCATCAACGAGTACGTCGATACGCAGTTCGCCGGCAACGACGCGGTCCATATCGGCAAGAATCATGGACACGATCGAATGTGTCGCTACTTGTCGCGGTCGTAATCTCGAACACCATAGACGCGTTCAGGGCGGCTCAGAGGTCGCTCACGCATTTCGCCCACCGGTACGATGGCCTCAATCAGCGAAGCCAGTTGCGTCACCTCGTTAAGAATTGCGCCAGTCAGGATTGCCGCGATTGGCGTTCCGTGGGCGTCGTGTGGCGAGGTGGTGCCTGGATCCGGGTCGCGCTCGATCAGTGGGGTTTGGGCCAGTTTTTCGCCCGCCCGACCCGGTCGCCTCGGTGCAATGAGTTGACTGCATTGGGCTGCTTGCACTATGGGAAATAAGCCTGACAGAGATGGTGGTTCCAGGCGCCGGTGATAGCCGCGTTAGCTTCCGCAGGCGGCTATCTCGTGATCTGAAGGCCGCGTAATGGAGACTTCCTGATCCATCCGCTGCCATCGCAATTCGAGAGCACCTCGTCCTCGGTAAGCACTATTTAGCGACTGGCGTCTCTACCAATGTTCCGATCAGGCGCAGCAGTTCGGTATGTTCCGGCCCTTTGCCATCTCGAACAAGGAAGTCACCAACTGAAATGTCGGACGGGCGGCCACCTGAGGAAAGGTTCGGCTCATGGCGGACAAACACCAGGCCAGAGTCGTAGTCGTGGACGAGCGACCAACGGTCTCCGTTCGCACTCCTGTAAAGCTCTCGCGCCTTCTGAGTCATGGGCTCCTCCTAATTCGCGGCTGAACATTCTGAACATACAACAGCAGCGCGCCGGCTGCACTGCGTGACGCACGGCGGCCCGGACGTACCGATTCTTCATTCATCTCGCTCACTGGTGCTCAATGCAGCGAATTGAGGCAGGAATGGCAGGGAGTTCGCGGTTTTGACGGCGCGCGCCGATTCAGCGACACTCTCCGGCGGCTGCGGTCGACCACGTCATTGACCGTCGCGCTCCCTGAACGGGCCCGATATTCAGGAACCTGGTCGCCGGCCGCACCGACAATTTTTTTGATACATTGCCGACCGGGCCCGCAGCCATTGAAGGACAGGCCGGCACTGAAGCCAGACGGGCTGGCCGGCTGGACCATCAATGTCGTCGACGCATGGCCGGTTTCTGTCAAAAAACATCAAGAAGGCAAAGCGCGTGATTCCGGTCCACTCCCTGTCTGGCCGCCTGCTGGCACGCCTTGGTTCACCCCGTGCGGTGATTGGCGGCGCTCTGGTGATCGCGTTCGCCATGCTGACAGTGTGTGCGGTGCTCCTGTATGACGGGCGGCAGGACGCCCTCGAGCACGCCCTCGACGCGTCACGCAATACGCTGTTAGTCATCGAGCGGGACATCCTGCGCAACGTTGAACTCTATGACCTGTCGCTGCAGGCCGTTGTCGATGGCGTCGGACAGCCAGAGGTGATGGCACTGCCGGCGCGGTTACGCAATGCGCTACTGTTCGACCGCGCCACCACCGCGAAGGATCTCGGTTCCATGCTGGTCCTGGACGCGGCCGGAAACGTGCTGATCGATTCCCGTTCCGAGGTGCCGTCCCACGTGAATCTGGCCGACCGGCGCTATTTCACGGTGCATCGGGACAACCCGGCCGCGGGTCTCTATGTCAGTGCCCCGCTGGTGTCGCGGATCCGCAAGGGCGACCCGATCATCGTGTTAAGCCGGCGCATCAACAATCCCGACGGTTCCTTTCGGGGCGTGGCGGTCGGCACCCTGAAGCTCGAATACTTCCGCAGGCTGCAGTCGGGGCTGAAGCTCGGGCCCCACGGCACGATGGCGCTGATCCATACGGACGGGCACCTGATCATGCGTGCACCCTACAACCTGCAGGTCATCGGGCGAGACCTGACGGGCACCGGACCGTTCTCGAAAATGATGGCCCAGCCCGAGGGCTCGTTTGAGGACCGGGCCTCCATTGATGGCATCCGCCGCGTCTATGAATTCCGCCACCTGCCGGGCCTGCCTCTGATTGTCGAGGTCGCACCAGCCGAACCGGACATCTACGCCGCCTGGCGGGAGCGGGCAATCCGGCTCGGCTCGCTCATGGCAGCGTTTGCCCTGAGCTTTGTCGGCGTATCCGTGCTGCTCGCCTCGTCACTGTCGCGCAGGGCGAAAGCAGAACTGATGCTGACGATGCTCTCGCGCACCGACAGCCTGACCGGCCTGAACAACCGCCGCGCGCTCGACGAGTTGCTGGATCATGAATGGCGCCGGGCCAGGCGCCTGGGCGGGTCGCTGTCGATCCTCTTTGTCGATATCGATCACTTCAAGCTCTACAACGACACCTATGGTCACCAGGCGGGGGACGACGCGCTCGCCACGGTGGCCCGTTGCATCTCCGAAAACATCCGGCGCCCGGGTGACAGCGCGGCCCGCTATGGCGGTGAGGAATTCGTGATTGTGCTGCCACATACGGACGCAGCGGGCGCGCTGGCGGTCGCCGAAGCGATCCGCAAGGCCGTGGCGCGGCTGGGTATTGAACACACGCCAGCCGCCCTGGGGCATGTCACGGTGAGCATTGGCGCCGCGACCTGGCGGGGGCAGGTCGCCGATACCGTGGCGTCAGTCATCCGGGCCGCCGACGACGCGCTGTACAGCGCGAAGGCCGGCGGGCGGAACAAGACCTTCGGCACAATTCTCGCCTGACGTCAGGGCCGCACCATGGTCCGACACCTGAGCGCCATGTGAACAATTGACGCCCGGGCCGCACCTGATGGCGATCTCTTCCTATCACATGACACCTTGGTGAAAGTTGTGCACAGAAAAAGTGGAAGAGCCTGTGGATAATCTGTCCGGGAACCCTGCAAACGTTTGATTGCACGCGGGATTGCTCCGATGCATCACGATATGACAACGGACACCGTCCATAGGCTGCACATGCGATTCAAAGGCTACCGTCGGTGCAGTTTGGCAAAATTTGCCAAGAGTGATAGAGTGGTTTGCATGAGCACGATGAACATTTCCCTGCCGGATTCGCTGAAGGACTACGTCGATGAACAGGTCGGCGAGGGCGGCTACGGCACGAACAGCGAGTACGTCCGCGAACTGATCCGAAAGGACCAGGATCGCAAGCGTCTGCGCGCGATGATCTTGCAGGGCGCGACGTCCGGCCTCGCAACGCCTGTCGACGCCAGCTACTTCGAATCGTTGCGCGCTCGCGTGCGTACTTCTCGCAAATGACGGCCAAGCCCGTCATCCCGACACGGCTGGCCAGGCAGGACGTAGAGGACGAGGTGACGCACTACCTCGTGGACGAAGGCTCGGAGCAGGCAGCGCTCGGATTCATCGCGGAGATCGAGCAGGCATACGAGCGTCTTTCCAGGCACCCCAACATCGGGTCTCCGCGTTACGCGTACGAGCTGGACATCCCGGGCCTGCGTTCGTGGCCGCTTGATTGCTATCCGCACTTGATCTTCTACATCGAGCGCAAGGCTCATGTCGAGGTCTGGCGCATGCTCAACGGCAAGCGTGATATTCCGGCGTGGCTGGAGAGCAATGACGGTGAGATCCATTGACACAGTCCGCACGGCACCAGGCCCCGCGCCAGCTTCCAATCCCGGTAGTCTTGGACCGCGTCCATGGCTGTGAGGGGATGAACCGAAGGAATACTAAGCGTCGTATCTGTGTCAATAGACAAAAATCTATTACGACCATTGATGCACGTAATATCACGTTGATATCCTAACTATTTGACATAAACCGAATTATCAATCTTTGGTAGGAATGCGTATAGAGGTCGCTGGACGCATCGAAGCAACTTGACAAATATTGACTGGATCAGCGATCCGATGGCTCGAAACAACCGCCGTGAGTCAACCGGCGCCGCGTTGCCTCAGCAAAGACCCTCGCCTGGCTGGCAACGCGGCGTGAGACGCTCCGGAAATCGGACCCGGCTGAGCGTTAGGCGTTAACCGCGTCCTTGAACGCCTTCCCGGCGGTGAACTTGACGGTTTTCGCTGCGGCGATAGTGATGGTTTCGCCCGTTGCAGGATTGCGGCCGGTGCGCTCAGCCCGGGCTCCCGTCGAAAACGAGCCGAAGCCAACGAGCTGCACGGTCTCGCCACGCGTGAGGGCTGCCGTGACGGCCGCGATAATCGCGTCCAGTGCCTCGCCCGTGCTCGACTTGCTTTCGCCCGTGCTGGCTGCGACTGCGTCGATCAGTTCCTGCTTGTTCATCTACAAACTCCCTTTGTCCAATGTCCGCCCCTTGCGGACAAGCGCACACCCTAACGCATGGGCAGGGATCAAGGCAACCGGCACGATGGGCGCGACTGGTCGCAAGAGATTTCTCTTCTGTCAGCCCTTCTTTTGCCAAGTAGAGTTGGGCGGACCTAGCGGAATGACCGAATCACTGTGCATCGTCATCTGATTGAGCATGGCTAAACGCGATCAATGAATGCGAAAGGGGCCGACACAGGCCACACCGATAAAAGAAAGATGGCGGGGCGACGTCTACGCTCATCGAGTTTCGTGGCGACATTTTTCGAAAACGTCTTGATACAATGCCGCCGTTCAAATCGCTCCTGAGCAGCGCAACGGCAGCACAGAGAACTAGGAAAAGCAAATGAAGCAACAGTTCGAAATCTGCGGCGATAATACGTTCACTTTCCGAAGTGGTGGATATAACGCGTTCCTGAGGCCTGTGCGCGGAGAATCAGACTGGAAGCTTGACTGGACTTGGAGCATCAAAAAAGTTGCGCTGACCAGAATCCACGTCATCGACGGCAAATCACGCGTTGAGCCTCGGATAGTGACTGTTTCCGAAGGGTGCGCGGATTCCGCGGCCGACGCGCAACGGGATATCCTCGCATGTTTGGTGCGATTGTCTGACTCGGATGCAGGAAGCGAGAGCGTGCTGGATCATGTCGATGACGGACACGCGGCCGACAGGAGTTGATTGCATGGCGAGTTCAGGCGAACTGTTCGAGCAGGATTTTGAGACGTGGACACCGGCTCAGGCCAAGTCGTTCTTTCGCGCCGGGATGGTAGATGATTTCTTCGCTACTAATTTTGGCGACGATCAGTGGGTGCTTACTCTGCTCGTCGTCGGTCGGCAAGGTCGCCAGATGCAGATCCAGTTGCGCACCGCTCGCGAACTCGATACTCACAAGGTGCGTCACTTCAAGACTCTCGATGCCGCCGTCAGAGCAGCTGGCGAGATAGGCTTCGATGTTCGTACGATCGGGACTGCTCGAATTGCCCAACGCTCGTCACAGCGGCCCGGCAAGGCCGCGCGGGTCACGCCGGAACATCGCCGCATGCTGCCGGACGCTGACTAAGCGCAGGTATCAGCCCCCTACAATTCAATGTCGAATATGCAACGTATAAAGTCGTCAGAAATCGCCGGCACCTGTGCCGCCTTGCTTTTAAGTTTTTCGCTAGCCGCCTGTGACGGCAAGTCGTCGCCAACGAAAGAGAACTACGCGAAGGCCGTGCAGACCTACTTCGACGGCAAGGACGCGGTGTGCATGTTGGTCGGCGCAGTGCCGTTCGATGCAGCCGAACATTCGAGTGAGGCGCTGTTTGCCGAGCCGCTCGTGAAAACCGGTCTTCTCACCAAAGAATCGACCCATGTGCAGGATGACGGCTCGGCGCACATGCTACTCCCTGGCTTCCACTATGCGCTGACCGACGAAGGAAAAAAAGCTTACCGTCGAGCAGATCCAGCAAAGAACTCGAAAATTTGTGGGGGCAAAGCCAAGCTTCTCGCAATCACCTTCGCGTCGTCGGCCGAAAACCCTCACGTGGGCGACAGGGTTAATATCAAGTATGAGGCGAAGCTTGTTGATCGGCCGCGTTGGGACGATGAGGCAGTGCTTCGAACACTGCACCCCGATCTGATTGAGACAGAAAACGATCAGTACCACAGCGAGCTATACGTCGAACTGACAAACGACGGCTGGGTTGTGAACCCCTCGCGGTAGTTCCTACGTCCGGAACATCTGTTCCGCTAATGCGTTGGACTCGCTGCGACAACGATTTCATTGTCCACTGGCTTGCCGCCAATCGCCCTTTATGCCCCCTCGTATCCACGCCCGCTGATGCGTGAGATGACCGAGCTAGTCTGAGCGGCTGCCAGTTCGGCCCGCAGGTCTGCCCACCTGGCGATCAACGTTGGATCTGGCGTCAGGAAGAGCGGCCGCGTTGTCCAACCGACGACATGGCCGCCGTTCCATTGCGTCTCGAAGATGCGCATGTCTTCGTCCTCGCTCACGCCCGCGTTCACGAGATCGTCAAACGACTCGAGGTTGAACAGTTCAAGCTCGTCCTGATGGATGCCCGATATCAACGATATCGCCGAGCAGAAAAATCGCCGCGCATCCTCGCGCGTCGCGCACAGCGCGAACGCGTCGACAATTCCATCAGGCGTCTGCCACATCATTCGGTAAAGCAGCTTGCGGCACCGCTGTGATAGCTCGCTCATAGAGGTCTCATGTTTCTGGCGCACCACCGCGCCTTGACATTGCGTGGCGATCTGTACGATAGGCCGCATATGCCTTTCTCGGCAATGCCCGCAGATGAATAACCGTCTCCCCTCACCCGCCTTGCAGCGACCCCATGCCCTTGATGGCGGGGTTTTGGCGAAGCGGCAGCTTCGTTATGATGGGGAGCGCGCCAATTCAGTATATACATTTTATGAATGCAGACCTGTGGCGGTCCGATCCCGAAACAGCCTACGCTGAATGGCAGCATGCAGAAGCCACCGGTGCGGACAGGCGGGCGTTTGCCGAGCGCTCCATCGTTCAGCACCGCGCGATGTTTGCGCGCTTCCATCGCTATCTGACAAGCCACGGCGTCGCGGTGACGGAGTTCGGCACTGACCATATCGACGGCTTTTTCACCGATCTGGATCGCGACTGCGCGCCGGGAACATCGACGCGCCTGCGCTACCTCAAACTGCTAGACCGGCTCTCGCGCCACCTCTCTATGCTCGGCCTGCGCACCGACAATCCGGCCGCAAGCCTGCTTCCGCAAGAACACTGGCCGGAAGACGAGCCGGTGCCGGTTTTCCTGTGGCCGGATGAGGACGCGCGGTTGCAGGAACTTTGCCGCGCAGTGGACTTCGAGTCGTTCAAGGAGATGCGCAACCGTGCAATCGTCGCTGCGCTGCTTGGCACCGGCATCACTGCCGCTGAACTGACCGCGCTCACCGTTGGCGATCTTGAAGTAGGCACGCGACCCAGCGTGTTCGTTAAAAAACGCGGGCCACGTATCGCGCGCCGCGTGCCCATTGACGCGTTCGCAGTGGATCTGCTCCGTGCCTACGCGAAGGCGCGTACGGGACAGTCCATCAGCGATGGTCTGTTGTTCATCGCGACGGCGAGCGGGAAGTCGATGAAGCCAGGCACCCTCGGACAGTGTGTGCAGGCGGCACTGCGACTCGTCGGCGCGACGGCCGACGACGAGAGCCCGCGACTGCTACGCAACACGTATGGACGCAGGCACCTGCTGGAAGGCAAGACCAACGAACAGGTGAGCAACCTGTTGGGCCTGTCGAGCCGCAGGACGGCTACGCGGTTACGGGAAACCATCCTTGACCCCCGCGATGATGACGACCGGACTGCCGACACTGCCTAGCTGTCGCGCGATCCGTCGCCTTGACTTTGGCCAGCGACGCGTAGCCTGGTGAGTGAGCCGTACACGGGTGCGGCCACACATACGGGTTTCAGTCATGATCTACAAAAGCGCCTTCAGAGACATCATCTATCCAGCGCAGAACCGGGAGCCGCGCGCCACGCGCTACCGCATCGTGCTCGCAAAGGCCTCGCGACTTGTGCGCGCGTTTGTTCATCTCGTTGCTGATGAGCCGACCCAGCCGGAAAGCACAGACCTTCCCACGGCAATCGACGTGATCCTGAACAGGATCATCGACGGCGAACTGACGGGCGTGCGTCACGACTGCATCCGGCTCGTGGTTCAAAGCGGCGCGCAATTGACCGACTACCCCATCACCTATAACGCGCTGGAGTTGAAGAGCCACGGCGGTCGCGCACCGCGCCCCCCGGGCACCTCCGACCAGCCGATCCACATCCGCTCTATCGACGTGGTTGGCGGCTCGGTCGCGTTTTACGTCGACCGCGACGGCGGAAAGCCTGCAAGCGACGTTGTTGCGAGAATGCTGCGATGAACAGCCCCCGGCTTCCTCAATACGCCGTGGGTCGGTGGGAATCGCTGTGGGCGAGCGATCCGTATATGTCGCACCGGATCCTCATCGATCTTTCGGCGCGAAAAGTGATCGCCGGGCGCTACGTCTCCGACTGGGGCAACACGGGCGCGCAAATCTTCGCCGCAGGTATCTTGACGGTCAAATCAAACGACGGCGAATCACTCACGACGCTCCGATCTTCTTCATTTTTCCCTTGCGTCGCTTCGTTTTAGCGGAGAGGGTAGCGGCTCCGATAGCCGTCTTCTAGGGTGGCGATAAATCGATTCGCCCCGCGGCTGACCTCGAGCATGAGCTGACGGCGCTCTGCGGCCGACGGCAGCGGAGTATCCGGCCCAATCGTCACCTTGTTGGTCATGAGGCGACGAAAAAGCACGAGTTGCCTCGTAATGTCGCCCAGGTTAGGAAGGGGCAGGTTACTCACGTCGATTCGCTGAACGGCGAAGTATGTGGACCAATACAGCGCGACGTTCGCTTCGTCTTGACTGAGAAAGTTCACCCCGTTGGTTTCGGCCTCTCGAATGAGCTCCTCAACCGCGTCAACATGTTCGCGCAGTTCCTTACGAGCATCTCGTCTATCATTTTGGTTGCTGCTGACTCGCCAGCCGACAAACACGATAATCCAGGTAACAGCATAAGCTCCCGCCTGAATCCCAAGTTTCCACCATTCAATGTTGTTCAGCGGTTCGTTTTGCGGCATCTCTCATGTAGTCGTTTATTTCGATGACGTATGACGGGTCGGTCGAGTGAAATTGAATCCTGCGCTTCGCCTCTTGCTCGCTCAAGTGCAGCTTCCGCACGATGCCACCGAAAGCTTCTTCGAGAAACGATGAGCCGTAGCCATCGGTTCCGTCAAGATCGATCTGGACGACGTCATGCTCTTTTAGGGCGGGCTCAAGCAACGTGTCGCGGAACCGTTCGCCACTATCCGGGCCGTCGCTGTAGAAGCGCCCGACGGGCACTTCAGAAAATTGTCTTGCAACGCTAATGCTTTTCATCTCGACCTTCCTCAAGGAATGGCAGGATTGCCTTGAGTGGGACTGTCCACTCGATGAACGTTCCGTTGATGCTGTCATCATAGGCATGGAGTCTCTCACTACCGCCCTCTGTATATGTGTATTCGCCATGGTTGCTCAAGATCCTCAAACGGCCACTGCCGCAAGCTTGGATCAGCTTTTTTAGATCGTTGAGACCCTTTCCCCGGTTGTCTTGTCCCATTCTAGAGCGGCCGACTTCCATTGCTGCCTTGATCATCTGCCCGTCGGTTGGTTTAACTATCCCCAGCAGCGAAAGCGACTTCGACAGCACCTCATTAATCAGTTCCATCGGGTGCTTCTTCGGCAGGCTTCGTGGAATACCGATACCTTGGTCAACGATCATGACCTTAAGTTCGGACCGTAGCTTATTAATATGACCAAGCATCCACCACCCCTTGGGTATTACATGGATTTTGCCCCGCAACGACTCATCTGGGTAGGCATGCTGCGACACATTTGTCATCGCTTCCGACAAGCTCCGGAAGAATGAGGTTTTCGCCTCCTGTGCCACCTGGACGTCCAGTGGCCCCAGCAGCTTCAGGCGAAGCTCGCGTGCAAGGTGACCGTCGGCCTCCGAACCCGACACAACCTTTATATATTCCATCGGATACGTTCTTTCTTCCCCATCGAGGCGAGAGTTTACGTGTAACGCCTCGAAGAATCCGGAGTCTCGCATCTGGCCATGAAGCTTCTTGTCCTTGGGGTAGGTGCCGGTCAGCATTTTTGGACCAGCCAATCTGCGACACCGATCAATTTCCGCGACCAGTAACAAAACCGCCCCGGAACTGATCTTCTTGGTGTGCGTGAAATCGAGAACCGTGCTGCGGCGGCGTTTGAAGCAGTTTTCCCGGCAGGTTCGAGCGACTGCCAAAGTAGCCTCCCGATTTTGGCCGAGGTCAAGGGTCGCCGGTACAGGGACAATTTCTCGCTGCTGCTTCGGATCAAACGCTCCGCGCAACGAGGGCGCGCGCGAAGCGGCGCGCTTCTCGCCTAGGTAGGATAGTCGCCGGGCTCGCTCGTCGGCCGTGCGGCGCGCCCCGATGCGTTGCACGATTTTCTGCCGCGCTGCTTGTGGTCTTCTCATAGTTTCTGTTGTTATGGGCCGTACTGACCTCAGCAACCCATTTTAAGCCCTTTTGTTACCGGACCACGACCGAGAGTCGCGACTAAGTTTCTACGTAGAAAAAAGAGAATCCTGGTGCGCGAGACTTCCGCAGCAAAGCGATTTTCAGTTTGACCGACGAGGGTAAGAAACCGACGCCGAGCGTTCCGTTCGGGTGTCCGTGCCCGCTTTTACCGCCGTCCGCTTCCAGCTATACTGTTTATATATACAGTACTTTAAGGGGGAGCGATGAGCGCCGTACTGCTACCCGAGGCGATCCACCCGGACCTCTGGAAGGGCAACCAGCTTGCCCACGCCGCCTCAAGGGTCATTCCTTGCGGCGACGAAGCCCTTGCGGCCGAACTGCCGGGCGGTGGTTGGCCGCGCGGCGCGCTGACCGATCTGCTCGTCCAGCAGACCGGCTGCGGCGAACTGCGTCTGCTGCGACCCGCCTTCGAGCGCCTTGGGTTGAAGCCGGTTGTGCTCCTGCAGCCGCCGCACAACATCCAGCCGACCGCGTTTGCCTGGTGGGGGCTCGATCCATCCGGTCTGCTGACGGTGAAAGCGCCGAAGACGGCCGATGCGCTGTGGGCCGCCGAGCAGATTCTGCGTGCGGGCACCTGTGGCGCGCTCGTATTCTGGCAACAGCACGTACGGCCCGAAGCGGTACGCCGATTGCATCTGGCCGCGCAGACGTCCGAGTCGCTCTTTTTCATGGTGCGGCCGCTGGCGACGACGCGAGACGCCTCGCCTGCCCCGCTACGGCTCGCGATCCGCGCGGCAAAAGGCGGCGTCGATGTCCAGTTTCTGAAGCGCCGTGGCCCCGCCCGCGATGAACCGTTGTTCGTCGCCCTGACGCCCTCCGCGATCCTTAACGTAAAACGCAATGCAACTGTGGATAGGCGTCCATCTCCCTTTGTTGTGCCTCGAAGTGTTCCGGCCGAAGTGGTCGCATGAGCCCGATGACGGCGCAGGCCTTGCCGTGCTCGAAAAAGAGCGCGTCATTGCCGCTGACCCCTGCGCGCGCGCGGCCGGGGTCTGCATCGGCATGCGGCGCGGCGGCGTCCTGACGCTTGCTCCGGCGACCGTCATGCAGGAGCGCGACTGTGCGGCCGAAGTCAACGCGGTGCGGGAGATCGCGACCGGACTGCTGAACCTGTCACCGCAGGTCGTGATTGCCGAGGAAAGCACAGTGCTCGTCGACGTGTCAGCAAGTCTGCGGCTCTTTGGCGGCATTCGGTCGATGCGTCGCATGGCGCGCCGGGTCGCCTACGCAATGGGTGTAACGGCCACGATCAGCGTCGCACCCACCGGTCAGGCGGCATGGCTGCTCGCGCGGTACCGCGGTAGCGTCGCGCTGTCGCACGCTTCGCTCTCGCGCGCCCTCGCCGGACTGCCGGTCAGCCTGCCGACGCCCGCCCGACGTCATCTCGACTGGCTGACGGGCATCGGCTGCGAGACGGTCGGCCAGCTGATGCGCCTGCCCCGTGCGGGACTGAAAAAACGCTGCGGCACGGCACTCCTCGATGTGCTGGACCGCGCCAACGGAGTGGCACCCGAAGTGTACGAATGGTATGAAACGCCGCCGACTTTCCAGGCGCGCGTCGAACTGCCCGATCGCATCGAGCACGCAGAAGCGTGTCTCTTTGCGGCCCGCCGGCTCATTGTCCAGCTAACGGGCTGGCTGTCGCAGAAGCAACTTGCCGTCACGCGCATCGCGCTGCTGCTCGAACATGAGCGCGGGCGCGATTCGATCGCCCCGACAACGATCGAGGTGGCGCTCGCCGAGCCGACGTGGCGCGAAGACCATCTGATGCGCCTGTTGAAAGAACGGCTGGGCCGCGCCGAACTCGCCGCGGCCGTCATTGCGTTGCAGCTCGTCGTGCAGGAAGTGAAGGAGGCAGAGCCCGCGTCGGACTCGTTGTTTCCGGAGCCGGGCGGCACCGCTGCCGATCACGCGCGACTGCTTGAACTGCTGGTCGCCCGCCTGGGCGCGGAGAACGTGCTGAAGCCCGCGCCCGTTGCCGACCACCGCCCGGAAGTCGCCGCGCGCTGGGTGCCGGTTACGGACAAGACGAAATACGTCGCGCCGGCGACGGACACGCCCCGCCCCGCCTGGCTGCTGGAGTCGCCTATCAAGCTGCTGATGCGCGGCGAGAGACCGTTTTACGGCTCGCCACTGCGCACGGTGTCATCCGGCGAGCGTGTCGAGGCGGGCTGGTTCCAGGGCGAGCCGGTAACGCGCGACTACTTCGTTGCCGAGGCCGACGACCACATCTCCTACTGGATCTATCGCGAGCGGATTGGCGCGGTCGACGAAGACGAGCCGCGCTGGTACCTGCATGGTCTGTTCGGATAAGTCATGCTGCCCGCTTCGTTCGGCCTGCCCGGCTATGCCGAGTTGCAGTGCGCTTCCAACTTCACCTTCCTGCAGGGTGCTTCGCATGCCGAGGAACTGGCGACGCGCGCGGCGCAGCTTGGGTACGAGGCGATTGCAATCACCGACGAATGCTCGCTCGCGGGCATCGTGCGCGCGCACGTCGCGGCAAAGGAAGCGGGCGTCAAACTGCTCGTTGGCGCGCACTTCCGCGTCACGAACGCGGACGGCTCACCCGCCCTCGCCTTCACCGCGATCGTCCAGAACCGCGATGGCTACGGCAACCTGTCCGAACTGATTACGCTCGCCCGCACACGCACGGCCAAGGGCACGTATGTCGTGTATCCGCACGATCTCGATCATCCCGATCCGCCGTACACGCATCTGCGCGCGCTACCCGACTGTCTGATCATCCTGACGCCCGATTTTCCGGCGAAGGACGCGCGCCTCGACGCGCAGGCACAATGGGCGGCGCAGACGTTCGGCACCGATCGCTGCTGGATGGGACTGACCCTGCACGCTCGCGCGCTCGATGACCTGCATCGCAATGCCGTCTACGACGTCGCAGAAAGGCACGGACTGAACGTGGTCGCCACCGGCCAGGTGCTGATGCATGTGCGCTCACGGAAGCCACTGCAGGACACACTGACGGCAATCCGCCTCAACCGGCCCGTGACCGAATGCGGGTTCGAGCTGGCGCCGAACGCCGAGCAGCATCTCCGCTCGCGGTTGCGGCTGGCCAACGTTTATCCGCCGGACGCGCTCGCGCAGACGCTGAGCATCGCGTCGCGCTGCACGTTTAAACTCGACGAGCTTCGTTACGAGTATCCCGACGAACTCGTGCCGCCCGGCATCACCCCAACCGCGTACCTGCGGCGCGAAACCTATCTTGGGGCACATCGCCGGTACCCGCGCGGCATCCCGCACAACGTGCAGACGCAGATCGAGCACGAACTGTCACTGATCGCGGACCTGAAGTATGAGCCGTATTTCCTGACGGTATACGACATCGTCCGTTTCGCGCGCAACGAAGGCATCCTCTGTCAGGGGCGCGGCTCGGCTGCGAACTCGGCCATCTGCTACTGCCTCGGGATCACCGAGGTGGACCCTGCTCGCGGCACTCTGTTGTTCGAACGGTTCATCTCGAAAGAGCGGGCCGCAGCCGGGGACGTGCCCGACATCGACACCGACTTCGAGCACCAGCGGCGCGAGGAAGTGATCCAGTACATCTACAGGAAGTACACGCGCACGCGCGCGGCACTGGCGGCTGCCGTCACAACCTACCGCCCACGATCGGCGATTCGCGATTCGGGCAAGGCGCTCGGCATTGACCCGGTGATTGTTGATCGCGTCGCGAAGGAGCATCACTGGTTTGATTCGAGCGCTGACCTGATGCGTCGCTTCGTTGATAGCGGACTGGACCCGGAGACGCCGATCATCCAGCAGTGGGCGACGCTCGCCGCGACGCTGCTCGGCTTTCCGCGTCACCTGTCGCAGCACGTGGGCGGCTTCGTAATCGCACGCGGCAAGCTTTCGCGGCTTGTACCAGTCGAGAACGCTTCGATGCCGGATCGTACCGTGATCCAGTGGGACAAGGACGACCTCGAAGCGCTAGGCCTGCTGAAAATCGACGTGCTCGCGCTCGGCATGCTGTCGGCGATCCGCCGCACGCTCGAACTCGTCTCGCAGCAGCGCGGCGAGCCGTTCGAGATGCAGGACATCCCCGCCGAGGATGAGGCGACATACGACATGATCTGCGCGGCCGATACCGTCGGCGTGTTCCAGATCGAGTCGCGCGCACAGATGAGCATGCTGCCGCGCCTTAAGCCGCGCGAGTTCTACGATCTCGTTATCGAAGTCGCTATTGTTCGACCAGGACCTGTGCAAGGGGGTATGGTTCATCCGTACCTTCGCCGTCGGCAGGGACTGGAACCCGTCAGCTACCCGAGTCCCGACGTCGAACAGGCGCTCAAGCGCACGCTTGGCGTGCCGATCTTCCAGGAGCAGGTGATGCAGGTTGCGATGCTCGCGGCAGGCTTCAGTGCTGGCGAGGCGGATCAGTTGCGCCGTGCGATGGCCGCATGGAAGCGCAAGGGTGGCCTCCAGCACTATCACGACCGCATCGTTGAAGGGATGCTCCAGCGCGGTTACGACCGCGAGTTTGCCGAATCGATCTTCGCGCAGATCCAGGGCTTCGGCGAATACGGTTTTCCCGAGAGCCACGCGGCGAGCTTCGCGCTGCTTGTGTACGCGAGCTGCTGGCTGAAACGCCACGAGCCAGCCGCGTTCCTGTGCGCCATGCTCAACAGCCAGCCAATGGGCTTCTATTCACCGTCGCAACTGGTTCAGGATGCGAAGCGTCACGGCGTCGGCGTGCTGCCCGTTGACGTGACTGTCAGTGACTGGGATTCAACGATGGAAGGCGACGGGAGCATGGCGCCTGTGCGTCTCGGCATGTCCATGATCCGCAGCATGCGCGAGGAAACAGCGCGGCGTATTGAAGCGGCGCGGGCGGTGAGGCCGTTCCGTGACGTCGCGGATCTCGCGAACCGCGCACAACTGGATCGCCATGACCTGCAGGTACTCGCGGCCGCAAACGCGATGAAGCCACTCGCGGGCGATCGGCGGCAGGCGCTATGGGAAGCCGTTGCAGCTGTTCCGGACAAGGATCTGTTGCGCGCCACGTCGCGCGGTGAGGAAGCGCCGGCGCTGTCGGCACCAACGGAAGGCCAGGACCTCATCGCCGACTACCGTTCGACCGGCCTGACGCTAGGCCGCCATCCCCTCGCGGTGCTGCGCAAGAAGCTGCTATCGATGCGCCTGATGCCCGCCGAAGCGCTCGCGCGCTATCGCGACGGACAGCTCGCGCGGGCCTGCGGGATCGTCACCGTACGCCAGCGCCCCGGCACGGCGAACGGCGTGATGTTCATGACGCTCGAGGACGAGACGGGGTCCGTCAACGTCATCGTCTGGCAGTCGGTGCTAGAACGGCAGCGGCGCGAAGCGCTCAGCTCGTCACTGCTTGCGGTCTACGGCGTATGGCAACGCCAGGGCGATGTGAAGCATCTCGTCGCCCAACGGCTCGTCGACGTCTCGCACCTGCTCGGCGAACTGCCGACGGCAAGCCGGAATTTTCACTGAACTCTACGGAGAAGAAAGATCGATGGAAAACTTCAATGTGCTGTTTGATGCGCAGGCCGCCGTCGAGGCGGTGCTCCCGGATGTAGTTGCGCGGCATCGCTCCAAAGGCGTCCTGACGTGGAAACTGATCCACCAGATTGAGGAAGAGGTGTTGTCCGCGGTCCGCGCGGAGGGACGGTTCAGCAATCACCTGCTGCAGATGATCTGCGCGCCGGCCGCCCTCTCCTACCCGAACGACGACCGGCCCGTTTCGTTCGAAGGCCATGACTTCGTGCCGATCGTCTTCTCGGCGATCGACCGTGCCTGGCGACTGGTACATTAGTGGAACGTCGAATGCTGCCCGCTCTTCATCACGAAGGAGGCACCCCATGTGTTACAACGATCCGGAGAAAGGCATTGCGCTGTTGCTCGAAGTAATGGGTGATCTGAAGAGCGTGCACGGCCACACAGCGTTGGATGATTTTGAGCACTTTTGCGCCTACTCAGGCCTGTCCGAGAAAGAGGCCGGCCGCCTTCCCTTCCTTTGGGCGAAATATGGCTATCTGTCGGCCTGGAGATCTGCCGAAGATAGCCAGCGGGACCTCGCCGTTGGCTCGCCAAGCCAGCACGACCAAGAGGCGGTCGAGGTCCCCGCATTCAGAATACAGCTGGGCATGCTGCTCCGTGATCAGCCGCCCGGAGTAACGGCGGAGCTCGATGATCTGTGCGTGGCGTGGTGGAACGGCAATGATATCGTCTTCGCCCATTTGCGCGACGACGACACCAGGAGAGTGGAAGAGGAGTTCGATCTAGACGATTGCGAGTGGCGAGAGCGCCGGGAGGCTTTCGAGGCATGGCTGAAGGATCCGAAGTACGGCTCGTGAGCCGAGGTACGAGAATGGGTGTCGAGACAACGCGATCGACGATAACGACGACGAGGCGCAGAGACAAACGTCGGCGGCGTCAGGCTTGACATGGCGCAGCATGCTGTAAAAAGGTGGGCGAATCCCCTTTTCAGCACTCCTCTCAAATGCGCCGACGCCAACCGAAGATTTACGCAACGCTCCGCCGCCGTTATTGCACTGAGGCTCTCATCAGCATGGGGTTTAAGTACACCAGTACGAGCGGCTCAACTCTCGTCAAGCTTGGCGCGTGCCGCACGCCCTACGCGACCGCATCGCGCGATGGCGAATTCTGGCGGGTGACGCCGCTTGTCGGGCCCCGCATCTGGCGACCGCGATGAGTCGTGGTCGCCTTCTAGCGCGCTTTCGTGCGCGACCTCCTCAACGCCTCCGATCGACCCGTTGCCGCCATCCGCCGTCGGCAAGATTGTGTCCGCTCTTGCTGGGAAACCTGCCAGCCGTTCGTTAGGGGAAAGTCGTGTTGACGATGACTATGACGCGTCTGCTATAGGCTGTCTCGGGTGCGTATTCATTCGTAATGCGCTCAGCGCCACGGCCTCCGAATTGATTTTATCGATCGTGCGAAGCAGCTCCTTGAGCACGAGTGGCTTGGTAACCACCTCTTCAACTTTGCCTTTGAAATTCTGTGCGTCCTGCGGCCATACGAGCGCAATGATGCGTTGCCTTCCGATGGTCGTATCAAAGCTCTCCACGAACCACGCGGAGGCGCCGCGACAAATTCCGAAACGTCGATGTCGGAGCTACATGCCTTCTCCCATAACCCGTCACGTTAAGCAGAACGGCTAGAGATTCCCGGATCACCTTGTCACGGCCAATGATCACAATGGGCCCGACTATGGGTGGCGGCTTCGGTATCGCATGGGCACCTGCCAAGCGCAACTGCCACTGACAGCGCAGCCACTCCAACCGCGACCGCTCGTGACGGTGCTCCGCGCGCGGAAGCGCAGCGAGGGACATCGCTGGATCGTGCTCCAGGTGTTGCGGAGCTATGACGCAGAGGATCCGATTTGCGCCATGCGCGGCGCCTTCGATCGGCGTGTTAGCCGTTCCACGACTCGACGTTCAGGACGATCCGTGCAGCCCGCTGCACATCCCATGTGGATAGCGACGGGCTTTTCAATCGTGTGCGCTGGCGCTGTGGTGCACGCTCAGGGGGAGAAATGCAGACGTTCTTTCCGTGCAGCAATCCGGCGTGCGAGGAGGGATTGGAAACGCTCAAACATGAGTTTGGCACTGCCTGCCAGCAGTGCGCGTGGTACGCGGTACGGGGTGGCAACTGGCGCGAGAGCGCCGAGGACGACGACGCCTGTCTTTGACGGCGGGGATCAGCCGTTCAGTTGCGACTCGACGTTGAGGACGATCCGGGCGACCGGGTTGTTGTCGGCGGAATCCGGAGCGAACTTGATCTGGGCAAACGTGACAGCCGCCAAAGCGACGACGACGAGGGCAGCAGATGCGGCGATGCGGGGAATGTATTTCACAGGGACTTCCTTTTGAGGTGTAGGCAGAAACTGGCGAAGCTGACAGGGGGCCGAATCACTTCGGCGCCCTTCTGTCGACAACCGGCAAGGCCGCACACGGTGTCCGATCGCGCCTGGCGATCTAGACCGCACTGCAAAAATAGGGCGACCCAAACCCAGCCACTATAAAGGTTTTACCCATGTGTGCAGTGCGACATGCGGTCGCCAGTGGGTGCTTAATTCTTGAGCAGCGTTTCGTGATTGAAAGGTCTATGTAGGCCGTAATGAGCAGTGCGGGCTGCGCAATTAGCCTGGAGGTCTTGCCGGTTCCCGCCGGGAGCCCTACGTGGCGGGCTGGTGGTCGTCCGATTTCCCGTGCCGCCTGAATCAGCGGCAAAGTCTCACCACTGGCCTTCAATGGCGTTTGTGCGGCCCGTATAAAGCACGGACGCAAACGCGATCGAAGGTACTAGTTCAGGGCAGGAGGCCGGAGCACAGTAGCGCATCTCCATCGAATGACTGGACTCGGCGGCGTCTGGGTCGTTCGAAGCTGCATGGTGGCTGTCTCTAGGTGGCCGCCGTTAATTGCCAATCGATGTGCAATCAACGAAATCGTTGCGCGAGCGGCAACACGCGACCCACTACGGACAAACAATCTGATGACGGAGTAACGGCAGCTTCCGAGTCGCAGCGGTCGTTCCTCGGTTCCTCCTGTTGCCATGACGCGAAGCAGTTGGTCGTGTCGCTTTCGATTACGCCAGCGACGTTGCGCAAGCCGCTCCGGGGGCTCGCTCAACCGGCCCGCAGATGCTCACCAAGCGGCGAACGCGCAATTGGCGAGGAATTGTAATGCCATATCAACAGACCATAAGACGCGCTTCTAAGCTTCTAATGGCTGATCAGCACTCTGTTTTGGCGAATCGCTTTTGGGCAATAGTCTTCACTTCTTACCAGGGGTGGCTTCAGAATTCGGAAAAAATCGATGGCTTGATGCGGACTGGCGGCGATCGACCCACCGACCCGCAGCAGACATTCGAGCAGGTTCCGGTACGCGTTAGCTGCGCGCCGAACGAGGTCGATCATGAAAGCTCGATTCTTCCTTCTCGTCATCGCCGCATCAATCATACTTTCAGTCTCGAGCTGTGGCGGAGGCAACAGTGGCAGCGGTGGTCCGGGGAGTACGTCTGCCGGTTCCGCTTTGACCGTGTCGGTCAGCCCATCCGTGCCGCCTGTATCCGCCAGCAAGATAACAACGATCTCCTCATCGGGCGCGGAAGCTGCTCCCGGCAAGACTTTGCCGATGCAGGCAGACGGGACGATACCTTTCCTTGTTGGCAGCGATGAATCTGGTAACCCCTACTTGCTTGCAATAGGTAGTACTACTGGCGTACTCGATGCTGAAAGCACCGTGGTTGCCATGGTGCGTGTCTGTCTCGATCTGGTGCAGCTGCCTTCCGGACTAACCAGCGATCAGTTGGTACAAGCGATACATTCTTCATCCAGTTACCAAGCGCTGCTATCCGCTGCGGATAAGGACCTCGCGGCCGGCAACTCTCCGTTATCTGATACCACGACCGTAGACGCCGCATGGACCGTTGCCCAAGACGCAAGTGCATCAATCGGTAACACATCGAGTGGCGCAGTCGCTGCGGCTCAGACGACGACGGTCACTCTCCCGTTACCTTTCTATCTGCTCAACGGAATCGAACCTTTTAACAGGATCTGGCTAACTGATCTTGCCGGGAACAGTGTCAATACCAGCAACCAAACCTTCATAACGTGGCAAGTTGACACGAAGGATCCGACCGGAAAGGGGATCGATACTAAAAGCCTTCCACCGTTGCAAACGACTAGTGCGCAACTGATCGGAGCGTATAAGGGTAGTGCATCTGTGACACCAGTAAACGGAACCTCACCTAACTTCACGTTAGTCCTTTCGCAAAGCGCAAAAACCAGGCAAATAAATGGGATAACTGCATTTGTTAAGTACATGTTATTCACATACTCAAGCGTCGCTGGGCTCTATCCGAACCCAGACACAACAAGGTGTATAACGGCCGTCGCATCCTCAGTTTTCAACGATCAATTTCCGAATTTCGTTACGCAACCTGATGGAACGACCGCCGGAGCATATATTGCGAAACTCCTTCCAATCAGCGCCACCGGTGACGTGGTCTATCAGAAATTTTCGACATGCGGGCTCCTACCTTCTGTCAGTCAAATCTTTGGAAACGTTATTGGTTCCATTTGGAGAAGACTCCAATTTGCTCGCAATCTCGCCAACACAGTGGGTGCCGTCGCCCAGACTTTCTATTACTGGAATGAGAGTGACACTTTCCAAGTATGTAAGAACAACGGAAGCATCGTGAACTGTAGTCCGATTAATATTCAAATTGCATCATGTAAAGCGTTTGCAGACCCAATAACGACGACCACTATTAGCCTTACGATCGCCGTGACTGCGACGGGTCCTGTGGGTTCGAGACTGGTGCTGACCAATGATTTTGTTGGCGGCCCTAGTTGTTCTCGGTGGACCCTTAATCAAAATGGTGAATGCCAGCGCATGGTCGGACAGTCCGATACAAATATGTTGTACGAGAATTCGACTTTCGGCATTCTCTTTTTCACGAACCCCCCTTACACTATTCCTTCTTCGATTGGCGCTGCTTTGTACGACAGTACAGGAGCGTTGGTAGCAAATGCTACTTCACCCGTGATGAATTCATGTCCTTTGCCATCGCCCTGTGACCCAACGCGCATGCGTTGTTAGGTTTCGATAGCTTCTCACGACCGGCGCGCACTACAGGTCGCATCTAGCGCCCCGGTCCGTTTAACCCTGTGACCCCACGGGCAACTCTCAAGAGATCAGCGCTCACGGCGTCACAGGGTTAAACGCACCGACGCGAGCCTCGACCCCAATGTTCATCTGCTCAGATGCGTCAATATTTTTTGTTTTGCATTTCTAGGAAGCAGACTTTACGGGGAATTGCTGCACATGCGGAGGCATGAATAGCGATGGGCGGATGATGCGACGCGCATCGTCGCCGCTTGAACGGCAGTTGATGGGGGAAGTTGTCGCACGAATGTCTTGTGGTACCCCAGGCAAATGACGATTGATGGCCGGTCGGGGACATTCGCGCTGGTCTAGCCAATTCGCACCGGCAATCCGGTCAGTCTATCGATTTCGGTTCGCGAACCGGGCCGAAGCGACGCAATTAGCTAGCAAGTCGTTGATTCTCAAGGAACCGCAGTCTAGGGAATTCCGTTTCCCTGCAGAAGAAGTGCAGGTAAACGGAATTCGTGAGACTGGTGGCGAGTTCGTGAGACTGGAAAGACCGAATTGATGAGACTGCCGGGGATTGCCGTCCCGGCAAATCCGCGGCAGGCCGCTACGACAGCCAGCGCGGTGAGGTGTTCGCCGAACGCACGTCTCGGATGCCGGACCGACTCAAACCGACCATGAAGGGACGTTCGCGATGGGGCGCGTAGCGGCCCAAGACTGGCCAACTTCAGACGTTGCGGCGCAGGTCTGCATCGCAGGGGCTTGCTCGCCACACCCCTTCAGTTGCGAAGGAAGTCTGCGAAGACGCCCAAACACCTGCTCTCAATACCCCTTCACATGTTTGGGCGCCTATCCCGTACCCTTTCAGTCGCATGCCCCCTCTTGCTCCCACGTCATCGTCATGTCGATTTCAACCGCTTGAACTATGTCGAATACATCCTTGCCGGAATACACTTCCGGCAAATTGGCCCTGCCGACGAGGTAGCATTGATCGCGGATTATCGGCACGTTCTGGTAGATGATGCCCTGTGGGCCTCCCGACGCGTTTAAGAAAACCATCGACAACCGGCAATCGTGCGATCCGCGGTTGTTCTGTGTATGGTTGTATTGCGTGAAAGCCGCTTGCGCGCCTGTCCAAAAAAGCTGATTACCATCTACCGTTACCTGGTAGCGATTGACTGTGACTTTGATATCCGAAAGGGTCAGTCTTGGTTGGCCGTCTGGTTTCGAATACGTGTAATCAGGCACGGGAATCGTCTTGTTCTTTACCAGTTCGTAGCCACCGGGCAACGAAGGAACAGAACCAAAATCGTTCCCATCTTCCGCATATGCGCGAAGATCGGAAAGATGTATTGCAAACAATGGAATCGCAAACTTGGACCGACTTTCCGGTGTACTCATCTCATTCTCCTTTTGCTTGGCTGGATTGACACACGGATGAGAAGAAGCTTAGGAGAGCGCCTGACCGAAAGCCTTCGTTTTCCCTTTCAGTGGCGATTAAATTTTTGCTATGGATGAGCCCACCTTATAGCTGGTCGTTTTGGTTTTGTCCAAAGAAACACGTTGGCCTCAGACCTTCCGAAGAGGCGCATTCGAGAAGCCATCCGGTGAATAAATTGCGATCAGGGTTCGCGCTAATGAAGCCTGCTCTTGTCATATTGCAGGCGAAACCTGAGGCAAACATCACGACGTTGTTACTTTGCGGCAAGGCGCGCGGTCTCAGCTTTCCACGTCCCCTCTTCAAGAGAGATTTCTATACATTTTCCGTACGCAAGCCGTCTCGATGAGTGCGTCGCCAACAACTCTCTGACTTTGTTTATTTATTTGCGCGTCCGGCTGGGATCGAACCAACACCCCTGCCTTCGAATGACAGTCGCGCGACACTGCAAACTCGGCGAGATCCATTGGGATACGAGTCCTGACGCTAGTGGCCTAAGTCCGAGCATCAACCGCCGTTCCGTGCGCTGTATCCGCCGGCGGCTCAGGGTCGCGCTGCGTCAGTCCGATCTTCGAACTCATCGCTCGAAAGCGGTCACTGGAATTCAGCGGCCGGGAAGCGGCCAGTCGGCAGCGCGTACTCCCGACCCTTTGCCGACGCTCAATCTGATTGCTGTCTAACGGCAGGTATGAGAGAACAACGGTCCCCTGTCACTCTTGGCGCCCGACATGTCATCGGCCGGTCCAGTCATTCGCTCTGCCGGACTTGAACGCCGCGCGGATGCTCCTACCTTCCCTCCGCGCTACCGCCCTAGGAAGGCGGTACGCTGCCTAGGCGCGGCGCTCCGGACCAGAAGCCCGCCGCGTGGGACGCAATCCGGGACGCACGGCCCCGTGTGCGTCCCGCGCACGCCCTTATTTGTTTTTGCCGCCCTTCTTTACTAGGTCAAGTATCGAAGAAAAAGTCTTCGCAAACATCGGTCCACTGCTCGCGATCTATCCGCGAGCGTTCCAGATCGACGGTGGTCTGCCCCTTTTCCAAAATGTAGTTGCGTTCGGTATCAACCAGAGAGCTAATGACCTTATTGCTGAGGGTTGCCGAACTCGCGAGAAACGCCGCGCGCAATGCCAAGTGCTTCGCTTCGATATTGGTTATCTCATTTTGAAAATACTTGATCTCCGACAGTGAATTTTTATAAAGCTTTAGAAAAAAGTAGGCGAACAGTTCTATTAAAAGTACAAAGGTCAGACGAGGAAGGAAATGAATGAGGAAGGATATGGCCTCATCAAACGCTTTTGCGCCGTTTGGCGCAATAGTGACGTTTCCGCCAGCGGAAATACTACCTATTTGGAGATTACTTGATAACAGAAATATTCCTAGGATGCTCATCCCCGAAACTGATACAAGGATTCCGAGCACTAAGTTCAGATTCCCGCGCCACTGTAGACTAGCTATTTCTCGTGATAGTCTCGCACGGGATTGCTCAAATTGCCGCTCTACGACCTTATCTTTCAGTGTTGAAACCTGCGGCTGGTCAACCGCCAAGTGCGAGTCAAGGCTTCGATCGGATCCTGCGATAGGCGTGGAGACTACGTTCCCAAAATCGTCGATTACGTCCGCAGCATAAGCTTGCCCTAAAGAACGGTTATAGGTTTCAGATTCAATTGATGAAGGGATTTCAACTGTGGTTCCAAGGATTGATATCGAAGGTCTTCTAAAACCCGTTTGAAGGTACAGAAGAGCGCCTAAGCCGAACGAAACGAGAAGTGAAAATAGTGACGCTACAAAAACTATCGAACTCGCCAATCGAGCTTTGTGAGCATTATCAAATATTGAAAACCAAACATTGGAGCCGCCTTCCGAATTCGAAAGAATTAGCCCAAAAATAAAAAGAACACCAAAAAGAATTGCTCCAAGTGCGAGTACCCGCCGTTTCGAATTGGCTAGGATGGTGGTGTAGACGGAGTCACTGTTCGTGGAGCTCGAGGCCGTTGCTTCGCGTTTCATTGCGTATTCCTTATTCAGCGGAGTAGTGCCCTGCGAGCGAGGACCTGCCTTTCGAATTTTTAGTACATCCTGAGCACAACTGCTAGGGACGGAACATAAACCCGATGCGCGCAAGGTTGCTAGAGCAAACGTAGACTGCCCGATGAGACGTCTTAGGCGGTGAACTAGGCGGGCGAGGCACAATACTTTTAGCCGTCGCGCCGAGCGGGCCACGAACGGAACGAAAACGGAGCGGCGGGCGCCTTTCTACGCTCCTAGAGTCTCGTTTGCGTTCCGCGCTGCCTTCGTAACGACTGCAAACCCGCTCCCCGCCTAGAACGGCTACCGCCTTTTAGAAGCGGTTATGCGGTTCCGGGCCGGGGAGCTTTTGACTCAAGGGCGTGAGCGTCACAGATAGTGTTGAAAAACTCTGATCGGGTGCTCTGCCGGGTCCGCTTACCCCTAACCGATGCTCACGAGCGGCTTGTAGAGCGATCTGAGAGGCCGATTTTTCGCGACACGGTCACGCTGCGGCGATGAGCGAGTTTTTCAACAGAATCCACACGAAGCGGTCATTCGCGCAGCGTGATGGTCGGTACGATGCCGACGACCGGATCGGCCGACTTGCTTCCATCGTGCATCCGGCAGGTGCCGAAGTGAACCGGTCGTTGGAATGACGGCTTCGAGTGTTGCGCGAACGGCAACTATTGGCCGAACCCGGCAGCTCGCCGGCCGGCGGCGACCAGAGGTGTCGTCGCCAAGCGATACGAGCGCGGCAGCATCGTCAACAAAGCCGGCATCCGAGGCCCGTTCATCCGAATGCCGGGTTCGATCCGGGCTTGAGGGTTACTCCCAGTGGGAACGCCCGATGCTTCAGTGGCGAAATTCATGCGTGAACGGGTGGAGTGAGACGCATGCGGACTTCGACTGTCTCCGACTTGCCTGCGGCACTGGAGCGCCACGTAAGGGTACTGGCCGGCGAAATCGGCGAACGCAATGTGTTCCGGCCGGGTGCGCTGCACGCGGCAGCCGACTATATCGAGCGGCAATGGATGGCGCACGGCTGCACAGTGACGCGTCAGGACTATCAGGTCTACGGAGTCCTCTGCGCCAATATCGAAGTTGAGGTCGCGGGCCGCGTGCAGTCGGACGAACTAATTGTGCTGGGGGCGCATTACGATACCGTGCGACATAGCCCCGGAGCCGACGATAACGCCAGCGGCATCGCTGCGCTGCTCGAGATCGCCGGGATACTGCGGACGCTCCTGCCCCGATATACCGTGCGCTGCGTGGCGTTCGTGAACGAAGAGGCGCCGTTTTTCTTCCGCGGCGACATGGGCAGCCTCAGATACGCGGGCGCGGCGCGCAAGCGCGGGGATCGCATTCGTCTGATGCTCTCGCTCGAGATGCTTGGCTACTACCGGGACGAGCCGGGCACACAAAGGTATCCTCCTCTGCTGCGTTATTTCTATCCGGCGCAAGGCAACTTTATCGGCTTTGTATCGAATCTTCGCTCTGCGCGTCAGCTGCGGTGGATCGTGGACGCGTTCGAGGCCTCGTCCAGTTTTCCGCTGCAAAGAGCGGCGCTGCCGTGGTGGGTGCCGGGTGTCGCATTGAGCGATCACTCGTCTTTCTGGCGCTACGGTTATCCCGCCGTCATGGTGACGGACACCGCGTACCTGCGCAATCCGCACTACCACACCGCGCAGGATGTCCCGACAACGCTCGACTATGAGCGCATGGCCGAAGTGGCGCTCGGGTTGGCTGCGAGCGTCGCATCGCTGGAGACCAGGCACCATCGCTTCACGAAATGCGATAGTGCCCGATCGGCCATTTAGCCAACGCGGATTTCGGCGCAGTGGGAACCCGCAAGGATTAATCAACGGCCACGATAGAGATCGAAAGGCGAGATCGACCCACTTCCGCCGGTCAAGCCGTCAGCGGTGCAACGACAGGTATCAGAGTCTAGCGGACATCTGACCACGCCGGCCGACTGCCGGGCGGCGTGTACCTGCGGCCGAACTTGCCGCCCGAGTTCAAACGGCGACTGGTCAAACAATCGTTCTAGCCCGGCGCGTCGGTGACCATCAGCAGGATGGCGACGGTCAAATCCGGGGCTGACCGCCCGCCCATTGCTCATGACATCGCCATTCACCGTGGGTGCACCGAGGCTACGCTTCGCTAGTGTAGAACCTGCGACGAAACTTGCTGTAGTAAGTAGTGGCTGTCGGGCGACTGCGGGCATCAAATGGTGCGTCAATATCGTTCGCCAAACAGCCGTCCCCATACCTGGCCCAAAAACTTGGCGCTGTGCCGCTCCTTGATCTGTTTTCCAATGTTATCGAGACCGCGGACAATTACGTACAAACCTGTGACAACCTTAACCCAGTCCAATCCTGGGCCGCCAACAGCGGACAGTGCTCGGCCAGCATCGACATGCGGTATCGCAAGCCAGGTCACGTAAATGCCAATCCAAGTCTCCACCAAGCCGTAAAACAAGCGGAAGCGACTGCGAATCGCATACAGAGCAACGCCCGCCACAGCCAAGATGGCCGCTATCCCCAATACGGGGAAGGTAAGCAAATAATTCGCAAGAAAGTCTCCTAGCTTCGGAACCGTTGGCGCCACCCAGCGAACAAAAATGGCTATAGGGTACGCACCGCCGATTCCTGTTACGAGAGCTAGTCCTAGATACAGGCCGTCATTCAATTCTTTTAGCAATACGGCCCGCCAGGCAATTGACCTCACAATCGTCGCGTCCTTTTCATAATTCTCTTCGTCCTCCCATTTGATGTCGACCGCGGATGAATACATTGAGCGGAGAGGGTGATTCAAACTCAACTTCCTTAACAATCCGTTAGGTGAAACGTTAAGGGATTGTGCCCCGCCGCGAATTTCATATATGTCATCGAGAATGCGTTTATGTATCGTCTGACAACCGGCAAGGATTTTCCCTCTGAATAATTTATCAATAATCGGCGGCCCTGATGCTTCAATCAACAACCGATAGACCTCCTGCTCCAGAGCCAAATCCGTGACAGACTGCGTTACTTTCAACACGCGAACGTAACCCATCGCTTGCGTACGTTCGATCAGACGGTCGAACAATTTTTTGCCGATTAAAAGTTTAGCGCGCTCACGTTGGTACAGTCGTTCCGACACTACGAGGGTCGTATCGGCTCGTTTTATAGCAAGAGCGCGAAAATTAGAGAGAAATAGTTCGGAGGTCGCAAAATAATAAATCCTCGGCATGTGACAGCTCCCTCCGATAACGTCAGACAAAACCGCAAAATTTATTTAATTGCGTTGCAATAAAGGGACATGGATAGAATGCAACCCGGTCGAGTCTTGGGCGTGATCTGACGGCATACTGGCAACTTCGCAGAGAAGATCACTCAAAAAGCCTAGGTTAATTCGCGGCGGTGCTATGTTGCGCACCACACATTCGAGCGAAGTTGAAATAAGCGCGCAACTTTGGGCAAAGGGGCCCTTGCGACGAAAGTCCAAATCGCGGCTTTTACCTAACCGGAGTGGACCAGCCGTTCGAATGACGAGTTTGTGCGATGGGCGAGCGGCAGCAATTGGCCGTTAATTGCCAATCGGTGCGCAATCAACGAAATCATTGCGCGAACGGCAACACGCGACCCATTTCAGCCATACGGGCGGTCGCCAGGCAATGACAGCTCTGAATACCTTAACAGTCGTTCGCTCATGGGGCGACTTGCCGTCCATCCCGCACTGAGCCAACTTGTCCTAATCTCGCCGAACGCACAGCAGTAACGTTGGCTAGGCCGCAGTTCTCGGCGCGTGTTCAATCAATAATGCGGGGCGACATCAAGTTGCATTTATTTGAAAGATTGACATATTGAGATCGCTGACGGGGACGAGCAATGCTTCGTAAATCAGCAAATCAAGCCAGAACACGCTCCGAAATGGAGGCACTTCGGCACACGACATCAAACTGCGAAAAGCTTGGTTTCCAACCACCAGAGCCTGTTGAAACCCTGCGATCAATCGCACACCTGTTTGGATCCAGCAAAAGCCGCTGCGGCATTTATCTGTTGGCATTCCGGGATCACCAGTTCTATATCGGTCAGTCCGTTAACGTCGTCAGCAGATTCTCTCAGCATAGACAAGAATGGGACGACCTAGTCGGGTTTTCATTTCTGCCGGTCAGGCAATCGCAGCTCAACGACGTTGAAGAGCGCCTCATTCGCGACGCCGAGGAACTCGGCATGGTCATTCGCAACAGGCTGCACACATCAATCGTTGTTGGGGACACTGACCTTGATCTGATCCTGGCCCCGGAAGAGCAGGACGCATGGCTGGCATCGCCGAAGCAGTTTAACAAACGGGATCCAGCATCGCTCATGGAACTGCCGTCAGGGCAGGTTGAAAAATTCCGCCACCACTACAGACGGTTTTTGGACCAGCCTCAGAGTGCCAACGTAATCCGACTCCTGACGACGTACATTCACGAATGCCTTCCTGCGCCACAACGAACTGAATACTCGTTCTGGTCCCTTAGCTGTATGCCCAGCACCAATGCGGCTACGTGGCCGCGGCTTGCGTGTATTAATGTCGGCGGTATGGAAGTGTTCGTGCTAGGCCATTACAAGGATGCCCCCTGGAAGCTTTGGGGATTCGTCAACGTGGCTACCGATGCCCTGGCAGAAAAATACGGTAATGCGCGAGAGCTAATAGCAGCGTTTCCAGGTATCAGGTTTTCCACTGCAAGACCTTACCGGGATGCCGGACAATTCCAGATCCGTCTTGAGGCTGATGATCAGGACTTTTTCCAATTGATGGCTGATTCCTGTGTCATGAGAGCAGCGGCAACTTTGGCGCTACGAGTCATGCGAAAGCGGCCGACCTTTTTCGGTAAGCACCATTGCAAGCTGCTTTCTAATGCCATTCTGAATGCCGACACGGGAGCAGGATCGAATTGAGACTTACCGCCATAGGTGCCAAATGATCGCAGAAACTTTCCGCAAGGATGAACGCGGCTACCTTGCATGGTTGGCGGCGAACCCCCAAGGTTTCGTCCTCAATCGCTATCGAAACGAAAACTCGGCGTCGTACCTGGTCCTACACCGGGCAACCTGTCGTCTCGTTAGTCAGTTATCGGGAAATGCGCGCGCGGGCGGATTCACTGAGCGCGGATACATAAAGATCTGCGCTTCGGATGTTGAAACGCTCGCGGGTTATGCGCGTCAGCACGCTTCTAAACATGGCAAGCCGGGTCGTTCGTTCTCGAAGGTCTGTGCCATCTGCGATCCAACTGGCGTCGAGCGGTAACGCAGACAAACGCCCGCGTGGCCGGTGCAGCACCTATCTATCCGTCTGCGGCGCCGTCCTGCTGTCACGGCATGCCCGACGAGTGCGCCTGTATTCCTGCGCGTGGCCCACGGCGTGATAATCACGGCGTCCAGTCGATGTATCGAGTCCGAGGTCGAACCGCCCCGTGGTCGCCTCACTTTAATTAGCGGATGCAATCAGCCCGTCCCGAAGGGCACCTCGTTGGCGGGTAGCTCGTCCGTCGGGTTCCAGAGGTAATGCAGCCAATCAAACGACAGGTTTCAGAGTTTGCCGAACGGCCGATTGTGGCCGGTCGCCGACGCTCAATCTGTGTCGTCAGTCCGTCGCGCGAACGGCTCGCCGCATTCTGTCGGTGATTTGCTGCTCGACCGCATAAGCAGCGCCGCCTTCCAACCGCGACCGTGCTTCGGCGATCCCCGTCAGCACATTCCAATCGGCGGCACCGCCGAGTCCGTGCAGTCGATTCCACGCGACCGGCATCGATACTGGGAGGCCGCGCCTGGCGCGCGGAGACAGAGCGACGGCCGTCGTTGCGCCTTTGCCGTTTCGAAGGTAATCCACAAATATTTTTCCGATGCGATTTCGAGGCCCAGACACGGCCGAAAAGCGTTGCGGGATTACCTTTGCGAGATGGCGCGCGATCGCGTGACTGAATCCCTTGACGTCCCGCCACGTATGGACTGGCGCGAGCGGCACAATGATGTGAACACCCTTCCCTCCGCTGGTCTTGCAAAACGACTGTAGCCCGAGTTCGTCCAGCACGACCCGCGTAAGCGTTGCGGCCTCAACCATCACGCTCCAGTCGAGCTGCGGGTCGGGGTCGAGGTCCAGAATGAAGCGGTCGGGATGGTCGAGATCAGGAGCGATCGCGTTCCAAGCATGGATCTCGACCGTGTTGAGCTGAGCGAGTTCCAGCAGTGCTTCCCGTGTGTTCGCAACGAGCAGCGGCGCATGGCCGGGGTGCATCGACGGTGGCAACTGGGCAACTGCTTTGAAGCGCTGCCCTTCTGCGTGCTTCTGATAGAACATCTCGCCATCGATACCATCAGGCGCGCGTACGATCATTAGGGGCCTGTCCTTGATGTACGGCAAGAGGTAATCGGCGACCGCGTCAAAGTACCGTGCGACGTCCGCCTTGGTGAGGCCCGCCGATGGATCAACGATGCGGGAAGCGTTGGTGATTGTCGTTCCGGCCACGCTCGAACTCGCACCGCGACGACTACTCGTCGCGGGCGGAGCAACCGGCTTTTCTTCATGGACTTCGTCTGCCTCCTTATCGTCGCGCAGCGCCTTCAGGACGCCGTGTCGGATCTCCCCAGACGAAGTCCATTCGAGGAACGACACTTCGACAACTACATGTGGCCGCATCCAGACGAGCTCCCGTCCCCGCTCAGGCTTCGGCGGGTTAAAGAATGGCGATTCGGCGCCCGGTTCCAGACGCTCGCGCAGCGCGCGCATCTGTGCGGGCCGCAACGTCGCCTTAACCGAACCGGCGAAGCGAAAACCGCCGTCGCGTTCATACACGCCGAGCAGCAACGAGCGAATGCCTGCTGTCGCTCCCGCGCTGCGGCTGATACCGCCGACGACGAACTCTTGCCGTTGCAGGCATTTGACCTTGGCCCAGTCGGGCGAGCGGCCTTCCGTATGGGGACGATCCATCCGCTTGCCGATGAGCCCTTCAAGACCCATACGACAGGCGGAGTCGAGCAACGATTCGACGCCCTCGTTGAATGTGTTGCTAAGCCGTATGCGTGCGTCGTCGACGCCGGAAAGCAACTGCCGCAGTGCGGCCTGCCGGTCGCGGAGTGGGGCCTGGCGCAGGTCGACACCATCCAGAAACATCATGTCGAAAGCGAAAAACGTCAGGCCTGCCGTGCGGCACGTGGAGAAGGCATTTTGCAAAGCCGAGAAGTCGGGGACGTCGGCTTTATTGAGCGCCACCACCTCGCCATCGATCCACGCCTGGCTGACTGGCAAGCGGGCGAATGCTTCCGCCAGGACAGGCATCTTCCCTGTCCAGTCGTGGCCGTTGCGCGTGAACAGTGTCACCGAGCCGTTGTCGATACGGCACAGCATGCGATAGCCGTCGAACTTGATTTCGTACGACCAGTTCGGACCCACTGGCGGGCGATCGACCAGCGTTGCGAGCTGCGGCCGGATGATCTCCGGCAGGCGGTCCAACTGGCCCTCGCCCGCCCGATCGGCTACTCTCGTTCTACGCGCCACCTGTTGCACCTCCAGAAATCTACCGGCGTCGCACTGACCATTCCCGGCGGGCGCGCTGGCCGGGAAATTGCTGCTTCCGTGAGCGCCTGCCAACGGGAGAATGTCATGGCCGCTCCGCGTTCGATCGCTTCGATGACGATCAGCTTCGGGCTTGTGTCGATTCCATGCCGCATGTTCTCGGCAACGGAATCCAAGTCTGCCGTCAGCTTTAACATGCTGCACAAGGATTGCGGCGCCCGTGTGCGTCAGCAGCTCTACTGCCCCGCCCATCAGGCCGTCATTGAGCGTTCTGATACCGTCAAAGGATACGAGTTCGAGAAGGACAAGTACGTCGTTTTCGAGCCGTCCGAGCTCGAGGCGTTCGAGGCGACCGCCAGCCACAGCATCGACATCGTCGCCTTCCTTCCGGCCGACGCAATCGATCCGATCTATTTCGACAAGGCTTACTATCTCGGCCCCGACAAGCGCGGTGCGAAGCCCTACCAGCTACTCGCGCAGGCGATGACCGAGACCGGCACCTGCGCGCTCGCCAAGTTCGTGATGAAGGGAAAGCAGAACGTCGCGCAGGTGCGTGCCGGACCGGACGGGCTCATCCTCCAGCAGCTTCTTTACGCCGATGAGGTACGGGCGCAGTCGGCGATCGGCATTGACAAGCCGGAGGTGCAGCTGGCGGAACTGAAGCTCGCCGAACAGCTTATCGAGCAGTACCGCGTCGATTCGTACGACCCGACGCAGTTCAAGGACGAGGAAAAGGAGCGCCTGCTCGCCGCCATCGACCAGAAAATCGCGGGCAAGAAGATCACCTTGCAGCCCGCCGCGCAGCCCGAGGGCGCGGAGATCATCGACCTCGTCGAGGCTCTGCGGGCGAGCCTGAAGGGACAAGGTACGGCGGCCGTGAAGCAAAAACCCGAGGCCGCCGCACCTATCGCCGAGCCGGCCGCGCCGAAGCAGCGCAAGTCGGCGCGCCGTGCTGCAACTCCAGAAGTACCCGCCGCCCCCGCACCGGCCCGAAAGACAGGAACCCGCAAATAGCATGACCCGCGAAGAACGCTTTCGCATGCGTGACGTGCAGCGGATGCTGGGCGTCTCGCGAACCGTGATCACCCAGCTCGTCGCAGGCGGCTTCGTCCAGCCGGCGCGCGGCCACGGCAGAGAGACACTGTTTTCGTTTCGCGACGTCGTCATGCTGCGCACCGCCCATTCGTTGAGAAAGGCGGGCATCCCGCCGCGCAAGATCGTGCGAGCACTGGAAAACCTGCGCGCGACCTGGTCGCCCGACAAGGACCTCACGGCGATCCGGATCACTGCCGTCGGCGCCGACGTGGCCGTGCAGGACCGCGACGGACCGTGGGACGCCCAAACTGGCCAGCTACTGCTGGATTTTGAGCCGACGCCCGCATGCGGCGGTACCGGCATCGTCACGGAGATTCAAAAGCGCCGCGCGCCCGACGAATTCGCTGACGCTGCCGCAAGGGAGGCTGAGGGCGATGTGGACGGCGCCGAAGCCGGCTACCGGCGCGCCATTGAATCGGACCGGACCTATCTCGACGCGTACCTGAACCTTGGATGCCTGCTATCGGAGTGCGGCCGCTACGATGATGCTATCGAGGTATGGCGTAACGCCCTGCTGGAAAACCCGGACCATCACCTGCTTCACTTCAATCTCGGCGTGGCGCTGGAAGACTCTGGCCGCCTCGAACAAGCCCTCATCGCATACCGACGCAGCATCGAACTGAAACACGACTTCGCGGACGCGCATTTCAACGCGGCGCGCATCCATGAGGAACTGGGCCAGCAGACACATGCGATCCGCCACTACAACGCCTACCGGACATTGAACCGCGACGGTTGAGGGGCTCCCCGAGCCCGTCGGGCATCAGGCTTGCTGTCCCCTTTTTGCGTCCGATTTGACCAGTGAGGCAAGTTATGGCAGAGCAGCACAAACCCGGCGAGATCGTGAAAACGTCCGGGATCTACAAGGTCGTTCACGAAGGCGACAGCAAGGCAGCGTTCGAAGTGACATGCGTCGAGGGTGAACATTTCCCGCCGACACGTACCGGCAAAGGCGCGGTCTATGAGCTTGTGCACGGTGCGACGCATTCGCACAAGCACAGCGAACTCGGCAGCGGCGACAAGTGACAGAGCGCCCCGGCGCGCAGCGTGACGGGACGTCTCGCCGCGTATCTGGCGTCCGCGCTGATACCAGGCGCGGTCAGCGCCGTACTGGCGCGGGCTCGAAGTTCCAGGGGATCGTCTGGATCCTTGCGAGGAAGGGCTGCCAAGGGATTGCGGCGGCGACAGACCGGACAGATGAAATAAACGCCCTCCTCGTCCATCTCTGGCAAGGCGACCTGCAGCGTCACCATCATCCGACAGCCGGTGCATATCCACATGGCGGCCTCCGCGCGTCAGCTGTCTTTATAGTTCACGCGGACGGTATATGGGAAGCGGGTAGTCGAGACGCACCGGGCATGACCGTTCCAATTGAGGTGGATTTTCCTCAGTCCCCGCTGCCCCCGCCCCCGCTGGCGCCCAAGGTCAGTTCCGTTCCCTGTGCGCCCGGTCACCGTTCAGTTCCACGCGCTTTACGCCGATAACCAGTGAGCCACAATCTGTGCCGCACCCCCGGCGGAACCGCGGAGCGAGCTTGACAACCCGTCCGCGCAAGTACGATGGAAGCAAATCTATCGGGGCAAATATGGCGCGACACGACCGCATCACATCTGGAAGCATGAGCAAGCAACTAAAAATCACAGCAATCAAAGCGCTGATCATTGGCTCTTTCATCGGTACCGCCTGCCTGGAAGTCGCAGCACCGGCCTCGGCAGGAGAGCGCGGCGCGCACATCGGCTGGCACGTCCGGCAGCCTGCCCGGTTCATTGTCTCGGGCGTCTTGCGGCAGGACGGGACCAAGGATGTCATCAAGCCAATCCACGCGATCGTCACTGCCGACGATGAGAACGCCGCCATCGCGATGTTTACGGGCACGGCGCGGAAACAGTATCCTGGCTATACGTTGATCGCTACGCTCGCTTCGCCGGCGCCGGCGGCTGGCACCTGCGAGAACAGTATTTAAGTCCACCACGCAACACAATGCCCGTATCAAAAAAGCGCAGGAAGTTGGCCAACGCAAGCGCAGAACAGGCCACCAGGAAACGTCTGCTGACATCGCCCCTCGCACGGGCAGAGGCAGACCGGATCATTCTGCAAATCCGGGTCGCCCTCGAAGCAATCCGTTCCGGACGCAGCGACGGCACAGCGTTGCTACTTCTGCATTCGGTGGTCATGCTCACCGAACTACTGACTGAGGAAGGTCGCGGCACCTTGCCGTTAGATATGGTCCGCGACACCGGCCGGGGCGTCGCAATTTTTCGCGAACAAGCCCGGGTCAAACACGAATGGGCGTTACCCGACGCGTTGCGCGATGCCCTTATGGCGATCGTCAACGAGTATGACCGAATGATGCACCAGGTGCCGCTACAGACCGTACTTGCCGCTACCGGAAAACTGGAGCGGCTTGAAAATGACGATCCACAGCATTTCCGCTTTGTACGCGACAACAATGGCGCGCCGAGTTGACCGGGATGCGCGTCAAGCCCCGTCATTCATGGCTCAGGATTACCCACATCTTTTGAAATAAGAAGGTAGGTTGCGGTTGTAAACGCGCCAGGGCGGTGTTAACTTTGGTCCATCCTGTACATGTGACGGCGGCCGGGATTGGGCAGCGAGCACGATGCAGACGACTGGGCGAGTGACGAATTCGGCGACGCAAATCTGGGTGATGCGCGTCTGTCGCGGCGCCTGGTCGTGCTGGCTCGCCGGCTGGCGAGCAGCCCGCAGGTGTCGTTGCCTCAGTCGTTGCGTCCGGCCGAGCTGAAAGCGGCGTACCGCTTCTTCGATAACGAGCAGATTGACACCAACAGCGTGCTTGCGCCGCATATCACGCAAACCTTGGGGCGCATGAACCAGGTACCGGTGGTGCTGGCGATACAGGACACGACCGAATTCAACCTGTCGCATCTGCGCGCCACAGAAGGATTGGGTTACGTGACGGGTGATAACGGGCGTGGCTTCCTGATGCATAGCCTGCTAGCGGTGACACCTGAGGGTTTGCCGCTGGGTGTGCTTGGGATGAAGACCTGGGCGCGGCCCAATGAGAAGCTCGGCAGCAAGTACCAGCGCAAATCCCGGGCGATTCACGACAAGGAAAGCATCAAGTGGATCGAAGGCATTGAGCATCTGGCGGCGCTCAAATCGCGTTGTCCCGGGACCCAGCTGGTCGGCATCGGTGATCGCGAAAGCGACGTATATGAGTTTTTTGCGGCTGAGCGTCCAGCCGGAGTGGACTGGCTGATCCGGGCAGCGTGGAATCGCCGCGCGCGCCACCCGCAGGGGTATCTGTGGCAGGTCGTGCTGGCTACGTCACCAGCGGGCCATACCGAGCTGCAAGTGCCGGCCAGAGGTGCCCGTGTGCAACGTACGGCGCGGCTGACGCTGCGATACGCGCCGGTGCGTCTGCGCCCACCGAAGGCACGGGCTAGCCAGCTATGCGAGCTGGATGTCTTTGCGATTCACGTCATCGAGGAAGATCCTCCTGCCGGTGTCGAGGCGCTCGAATGGATGCTCCTGAGTTCCGTGCCCACGACATCACCCCAGCAAGCCTTCGAGAGGCTGGCGTGGTATGCGCGGCGCTGGACGATCGAAACGTGGCACCGCGTCCTAAAAAGCGGCTGCAGTATCGAGGCACGCCAGTTCGGTACCCTCGACCGGTTCGTGAGAGCTACAGCGCTGTTTGCCGTAGTCGCCTGGCGCATCCTCTACACGACGCTGCTGGCTCGCCTCGATGGCGAGCTGCCTTGCGAAGTAGTACTTCAAGCTGTCGAATGGCGGGCGTTGTATTGCCGCGTGCATCGCTCGACGAGACCACCGGACAGAGTGCCATCGTTGGCTCAGGCCGCGCTCTGGATCGCGAGCCTCGGCGGTTACCTGAATCGCCGGAATGATCCTCCGCCCGGTCCCACCGTCATGTGGCGCGGCTTTCTTGCCTTGTATGAAATCACCGAGATGTATCGCATCTTCAGGCAAGACGAATGACTGCACTTGTGGGTAAAGATCAGTCATTCATGGCGGGGAAGGAAAGCGCGGACGCAGAAGGCGTCCTTGAAAGCGCGTGATCACTGGTAAGCTTTCTCCTATGCAGCGACTCCAAGCCTTCAAATTCGAACTGATGCCCAACGGCGAACAGCGGCGCAACATGCATCGCTTCGCTGGCTCGTGCCGGTTCGTCTTCAACAAGGCGCTGGCGTTGCAGAAGGCGAGCTACGGGCTAGGCGAGAAGAAGCTCGGCTATGCCGGACTGTGCAAATTGCTCACCGAATGGCGCAACTGCACTGAAACCGCGTGGCTGGCTGAGGCTCCGGTTCATCCGCTGCAACAGACGCTCAAGGATCTCGAGCGGGCCTACGCGAACTTCTTCGCCAGGCGGGCGGACTTCCCGAAGTTCAAGAAGCGAGGCCAGCACGACAGCTTCCGCTACCCCGACCCGAAACAGATCAAGCTCGATCAGGCCAATAGCCGCATCTTCCTGCCCAAGCTCGGCTGGCTGCGCTACCGGAACAGTCGTGTGGTGCTTGGTGATGTTCGCAGCGCGACGGTATCGTTGCGCGCCGGCAGGTGGTACGTCAGCATTCTCACAGCGCGCGAAGTAGACCAACCGGTTCCGCAAGGCCCAGCCGTCGGTATCGATGTCGGTGTGGCGCGGTTCGCGACCCTGAGCGACGGCACATTCATCCCGCCGCTCGCCAGCTTCAGGAAGCACGAGCAACGGCTCGCGAAATATCAGCGCCGCATGGCTCGCAAGGTCAAGGGCAGCAGCAACTGGAAGAAGGCGAAGGCCGGCATCCAACGCATTCACGCGCGCATCGCAAACGCGCGAGCAGACTTCCTGCACAAGGCATCGAACACGATCAGCAAAAACCACGCAATGATCGCCGTCGAGGACTTGCGGGTACGCAACATGAGCAAGTCTGCCAGGGGCACGGCAGCTGCGCCCGGTCGTAATGTCCACGCGAAATCAGGCCTCAACAAGGCGATTCTAGACCAGGGGTGGGGCGAGTTTCGCCGGCAGCTGGAGTATAAGTCGGCGTGGCGCGGCGGGTACTTCGTCGCAGTGCCGCCGCACAACACGAGCCGCACGTGTCCATGCTGCGGCCATGTGTCGGTCGAAAATCGCAGGACTCAGGCATTGTTCACCTGCATCAAATGTGAGCACACGGCCAACGCCGATCACGTCGGCGCGATCAATGTTCTAGCGGCGGGGCACGCCGTTCTAGCCTGTGGAGAGAAGGCGCAGTCAGGCCACTCGGCGAAGCAGGAACCCTCTGAAGCGGCTACGCTGATCATCGCGTAGCGCCGTAGGAACCCCCTCACTTTCCGCCGATAGGCGCGACCGCAGGGTCGTCGAGGGAGGGGAGGATGTCAACAACCTTCATCAATGACCGAATTTGCGGCGAGCGTTCGCCTCAATCGTCAGCAAATCGCTGGCGGCTTACTCTACTCAACCAAACAAGGATCAAAATGCGTCTGTTGCTTGCTCTCGTTTTTCCGTGGCTTCAATTTTTCACAATCGGCCGCCCCCTCGCAGGAACCATCTGCCTGATTTTGCAGATTACGATCATTGGCTGGATTCCGGCCGCGATATGGTCGGTCTATGCGCTGAGCCAGTATAAAACCGACCGCAAGATTGAGCGCGCGCTCGCGTCTCGCGGGTAGTTCATCATTCGAGCAACCCGCCCGCGAAACTAACCATGTCTGACGTAGTCCTCACAGACCGAATGGAAGCAGGATTCGCCCTATGGCTGGTCGCACCCTAGCGGCTGGACCATCGGGCGATACGATCTCACTTCATGCTGTGGCAGGGTCGCGACCACCGGGGCAAGTTTAATAGCCTCGAAGCGGCGCAGGCCCAGCATCGTCTGCAGACGAGCGCATAGGAAAAGCAACATGTCGAGTTACCTTAAACTCAAGGCAGAGCTCGCGACGATTGCGTCACGTCGCCGGTAGCACGCCGGGGCAGCATGCTCCATGCTGATACCATTGCGCGAAGCCCGTCCCTTGATGGCGGGCCTTTCAACGGAGCTAATGGATAAGATGGCGTCAAGCCGGAAGCGCGCACGAGACAAAAAGATGGCGCGCAAGCCGCTCACCAAAACGAAGCTGCTGCCAATGAACGCGGCACTGGTGCGTGACTCGTCACTCTCCTATCACGTTGCGCTCGACGGCTGGCGTCGCGGCCACGGCAACCGCCGCATGGTCAACGAACTCACCCGCGCGACTTACATGGCGTGGTTCCTTCAGTGCGCCGGCTATGGGGACGCGCCCGACCAACTTGAGCGTGAGCACGTAAATCGATGGGGCAATGATCAAGATAAATGATGTTGAAGGAATCAAGTAAAACGGGGGCGATGATGCCCCCGTTGTCGTTTCAGAACGGCTCGTCGGCCGGCCGGTGCGGCG
>NZ_JBFRCH010000050.1:0-41718 GCF_040965635.1 Paraburkholderia phymatum | reverse complement strand
CGCCGCGCGCCGTCATCGAGCACCCACACCTGTCGGCTGTTAGTTTTTAAAGAACATTCGCACGAGGCGCCTTGCCTTCGCTGCGTTGCTGCATCAGCAGCAGAGAAAGGAGATTATGAAGAACCTTTCAGTGTTCGTCAACAGGTTTTTACTACCGCAACCCCCGCCGACTCCGCCGGAAAACCGCGTTACTGCCGGCTCCCCCGCCTTCCCCGCTTCCCTCGCGCCGCGGTGTCCGCCGCGCGAAAGAGCGGAATTCTAGGCGCTTGCAATCGCAGTTGCAAGCGTTTTTTCGACATTGCCATCAGCGATGTTTGAAGACGGGTTTGCGCTTCTCGACGAACGCAGCCATCCCCTCCTTCTGGTCCTCGGTTGCGAACAATGAATGGAACAGCCGGCGCTCGAAATGCACACCCTCCGCCAAAGTTGTTTCGTAAGCGCGGTTGACGGACTCCTTCACCATCATCACCGCTGGCATCGGAAACTCGGCGATCGTTGCTGCCGCGGCAATCGCCTCATCGATTAAGGTCGCCGCGGGAATCACACGCGACACCAGACCCGCGCGCTCGGCTTCAGCGGCCTCCATAAACCGAGCCGTCAGGCACATATCCATCGCCTTCGCCTTCGATACTGCCCGCGGCAATCGCTGCGTGCCGCCCGCGCCCGGCATGACCCCGAGCTTGATTTCCGGCTGACCGAACTTTGCCGTGTCGGCTGCAAAGATGATGTCGCACATCATCGCGAGCTCACAGCCGCCACCCAATGCGAAACCGGCCACTGCTGCGATGATCGGCTTCCGAATCGATCGGACGGCTTCCCAATTTCGAGTGATGTAGTCGCCCTTATAGACGTCCATATAGGAATAGGTCGCCATCATTCCGATGTCCGCACCCGCCGCAAACGCCTTTTCACTCCCGGTGATGACAATGGCGCCAATGCCCTCATCCGAGTCGAACGTACGCAGGGCCTCACCGAGTTCGTCCATCAGAGCGTCGTTGAGCGCGTTGAGCGCTTTTGGACGGTTCAACGTAACAAGACCGACGCGGCCACGCGTCTCAACCAGAATGTTCTCGAAAGCCATGCACTCCTCCTAAGTGTTTACCTGCAGGCGCGAGGGGCTCGCGCTGCATCCTAATAATGCTAACATTCACCAACCAACCGGTCGGTCAATGAATCGACAAGGTTCCTTCTAACGATCAGTGAGTACCTCGCCCGCCATGACCCATCCGTTATTTACGAAGCACGAAGACACGCTGCAGAAAGCTCTTACCGCTATCGAGACCCGCGGCTACTGGAGTCCGTTCCCGGAAATGCCGAGTCCCAAAGTGTACGGGGAAACCGCGAACGCGGACGGCGAAGCGGCATTCAAGGCCCATCTGAACAAGACGTTCGAACTCGACCAGCCAATCACGGGCGAGACGGTTGGCGCAGAGCAATCGCCGTTCGGCTTTCCACTTGGCATCCGCTACCCGAAGTCGGAGCCGGATGCACTGATCACTGCCGCCGCCCAAGCCCAACGCAAATGGCGCGAAGGCGGTCCGAAAGCGTGGATCGGCGTGAGCCTCGAAATCCTCGCGCGTATCAATCGCTTGAGCTTCGAGATCGGCTATAGCGTCATGCACACGACTGGCCAGGCTTTCATGATGGCGTTCCAAGCGGGTGGTCCGCACGCCCAGGACCGCGCACTCGAAGCCATCGCCTACGCGTGGGACCAACTGCGCCGCATTCCTGCCGATGCTCACTGGGAAAAACCGCAAGGCAAGAACCCGCCGCTCGCGATGCAAAAGCGCTTCAACATCGTGCCGCGCGGGACTGCCCTCGTACTCGGATGCTGCACGTTCCCGACTTGGAACGGCTACCCCGGCCTCTTCGCCGACCTCGCAACCGGCAACACTGTCATCGTCAAGCCGCATCCGGGCGCGATCCTTCCGCTCGCGATCACCGTGCGCATCGCCCGCGATGTGCTGCGTGAAGCCGGCTTCGATCCGAACGTCGTGACCTTGCTCGCGACCAATCCCAACGACGGAGACCTCGTCCAGAACCTCGCGCGCCGCCCGGAAATCAAGTTGATCGACTTCACGGGCAGCACGCAAAACGGTACCTGGCTGGAGCGCAACGCGCACCAGGCACAGGTGTTTACCGAAAAGGCGGGCGTCAACCAGATCGTGATCGACTCCGCCGACGACCTCAAATCGGTCGCGCGCAACATTGCGTTTTCCCTCGCGCTGTACTCCGGACAGATGTGCACTGCTCCGCAAAACATCTACGTGCCGCGCGACGGCATTCGCACCGCCGAAGGCACGGTCTCTTTCGATGCCGTCGCTGAGGCAATCGCCGGCGCTGTCCAAAAACTCTGCTCCGATCCCGCGCGCGCCGTCGAACTGCTCGGCGCGATTCAGAACGAAGGCGTGATCCAGCGTATCGATGAAGCGCGCAAGCTCGGGCGTGTTCTCGCGGACAGCCAGTCACTCGAACACCCGGCGTTCGCGGACGCCCGCGTACGCACCCCGCTCGTTCTGCAACTGGATGCCGCGAAAGACGAGGCCCAGTTCACACGAGAGTGGTTCGGCCCGATCGCCTTCGTGATCGCGACGGACTCGACAGACCAGTCGCTCGATCTGGCCGGACGTATCGCCGCCGAGCACGGCGCGCTGACGCTTTCCGCCTACAGCACCGACGACACGGTGATCGAAGCAGCCGAGGAAGCATCGATTCGCGGCGGCGTCGCGCTGTCCATCAACCTGACGGGCGGCGTGTTCGTCAATCAGTCAGCAGCGTTCTCGGACTTTCACGGCACTGGCGCCAACCCTGCTGCCAACGCCGCGCTCGCCGACGCAGCCTTCGTGGCGAATCGCTTCCGCGTCGTTCAAAGCCGGGATCATGTTGAACCGAAGGCTGTTCCGGCGTAAGTCGGCCGAACGATGTAGGACGTTTGACCGACGTTTTGGCCTATGACTTTGGGCCGACTGATCGCGCACCAAACGTCGCACTAACATGCAGTCCATGGGCCGGTGTCCGCGCCGGCCCTCACTTTGCAGGAACTCCGACATGACTGATGCCTTTATCTGTGACGCGATCCGCACTCCCTTCGGCCGCTATGGCGGCGCCCTGAAAGACGTCCGCGCCGACGACCTCGGCGCCGTTCCGATCAAAGCGCTGATCGAACGAAACCCGGGCGTCGACTGGCGCACGCTCGACGATGTGATCTACGGCTGCGCGAATCAGGCGGGTGAAGACAACCGCAACGTCGCGCGCATGTCGGCGCTGCTCGCAGGACTGCCGACGGATGCGCCCGGCGGGACGATCAACCGTCTATGTGGATCGGGCATGGACGCAGTCGGTACGGCAGCCCGTGCCATCAAGGCCGGCGAAGCGCGCTTGATGATCGCGGGCGGCGTGGAAAGCATGACGCGCGCGCCGTTCGTGATGGGCAAGGCAACGTCCGCGTTTTCGCGGCAATCCGAAATCCACGACACGACTATTGGCTGGCGCTTCGTCAATGCCCAGATGAAGCGCGACTACGGCGTCGACTCGATGCCCGAAACAGCCGAAAACATCGCCGTCGACTTCAACGTGAGTCGCGCCGATCAGGATGCATTCGCGCTGCGCAGCCAGCAAAAGGCCGCCCGCGCGCAACGCGACGGTACGCTCGCGCAGGAAATCGTCGCCGTCGAGATTCCGCAGAAAAAGGGCGAGCCGGTTCGCGTGACGCTCGACGAACATCCGCGCGAAACGTCGCTCGAAGTGCTCGGCAAACTGAAGGGCGTCGTGCGCCCGGACGGATCGGTGACGGCAGGAAATGCATCGGGCGTCAACGACGGCGCGTGCGCGCTGCTGCTCGCCAATCAGGCCGCCGCAGACCAGTATGGCTTGCGGCGCCGCGCCCGCGTGCTTGGCATGGCAACGGCCGGCGTCGAGCCGCGCATCATGGGAATCGGCCCCGCGCCCGCCACGCAAAAACTCCTGACGCAGCTCGACATGACGCTCGAGCAGTTCGACGTCATCGAGCTCAATGAAGCGTTCGCATCGCAAGGTCTTGCCGTTCTGCGCCAACTCGGCGTGCGCGACGACGACCCGCGTGTGAATCCGAACGGCGGCGCCATTGCGCTTGGCCATCCGCTCGGCGCATCGGGTGCGCGTCTGATCACGACGGCGCTGTATCAGCTTGAGCGCATCAATGGACGTTTTGCCCTGTGCACGATGTGCATTGGCGTCGGTCAGGGTATCGCGCTCGCCATCGAGCGCGTCTGAACGGCGCGACATTGAATTCCGTATGGAGACGAGGAGACAACCGATGCCATATGAAGCGATCCGCGTAGATATCGACGCGGCCACGCGCGTCGCCACTGTGACGCTGAACCGTCCCGACAAGCTGAACAGCTTCACACGCGCGATGCATCAGGAACTGAGCGCGGCGCTGGACGAAGTCGAAGCGGCAGGCGCCCGCGCGCTCGTGCTCACGGGTGCGGGCCGCGGCTTCTGCGCCGGCCAGGATCTCGCCGATCTCGACTTCACGCCGGGCGCAATGACCGACCTGGGCGACCTGATCGACAAGCACTTCAATCCGTTGATCCGCCGCTTGCAGGCCCTCCCGCTGCCGGTGATCGCGGCCGTGAACGGCACTGCGGCAGGAGCCGGCGCGAACCTCGCGTTGGCGTGCGACCTCGTGTTGGCCGCTCGCTCGGCGAGCTTTATTCAGGCATTCGTGAAAATCGGTCTAGTGCCCGATTCCGGCGGCACGTGGTTCCTGCCGCAACGCATCGGCATGGCGCGCGCGTTGGGTCTCGCGATCACCGGCGACAAGCTCAGCGCCGAAAAGGCGGAAAGCTGGGGCCTCATCTGGCAAGCCGTCGACGATGCCGACCTGCAAAGCACGGCAGCTAGACTGGCGGCGCAACTCGCGCAGCAGCCGACGCGTGCCATCGCCGCGATCAAGCAGGCCATGCGGGCAAGCGCGACACAAACACTCGATCAGCAACTCGATCTCGAACGCGACATGCAGCGAGAACTGGGCGCATCGCATGACTATGAAGAAGGTGTCCGCGCGTTCATCGAAAAACGCGCGCCGCGCTTCGAGGGCCGCTGACATGTCCACGCAACCCGACCTGAGCAATACGATGACGCCCGACGAACTCGCCCGCGCAACCGCCGACGCCATGTACGCCAAGGACGCCTGCAGTCAGGCGCTCGGCATCGAAATTGTCGAGGTACGCGCGGGCTACGCGCGTATGCGCATGAGCGTGCGACCCGAGTTTTTGAACGGGCATCAGATCTGTCACGGCGGACTGATGTTCACGCTCGCCGATACTGCGTTCGCCTTCGCCTGCAACTCATACAACATCACCACCGTCGCCGCCGGTTGCTCGATCGAATTCTTGCGGCCTGTGCAAGGCGGCGACATCCTCACTGCGGAAGCTGTCGAACAGACGTTGAGCGGTCGCAGTGGCATCTACGACATTCGTGTCACGAATCGAGCAAATGAAACCGTAGCGATGTTTCGCGGCAAGTCCGCGCAGATCAAAGGCACGGTGATTCCCACTGACAACTGACGGTGCGCCTGATCGCGCCATAAATCACTGCTCCGCCTCTCGCGCGGAAACCTATTCTGAAAGAAAGGAGACACCCGATGACTACCCCGCTCCCGCTCGACCCGATCGAAAAGGCGAGCCGCGACGAGCTCGCTGCACTCCAGCTCGAACGGCTGAAATGGTCGCTCACGCATGCGTATGAAAATTCGCCCGTCTATCGTCGTAAGTTCGATGAAGCAGGCGTACATCCGTCAGAGCTGAAGTCGCTTTCCGACCTGTCGCGTTTCCCGTTCACCACGAAGAAGGATCTGCGCGACAACTACCCGTTTGGCCTCTTCGCCGTGCCACAGGAGCAGATTTCGCGGATTCACGCGTCGTCGGGTACGACGGGCAAGCCGACGGTCGTCGGCTATACCGCGCGCGACATCGACAACTGGGCCAACCTCGTCGCGCGCTCGATTCGCGCAGCAGGTGCGCGGCGCGGCGACAAAGTGCATGTGAGCTACGGCTACGGCCTCTTCACGGGCGGCCTCGGCGCGCACTATGGCGCCGAGCGCGCGGGCCTGACGGTGATTCCGTTCGGCGGCGGGCAGACCGAGAAGCAGGTGCAGCTGATCCAGGATTTCCGCCCCGACATCATCATGGTGACGCCGAGCTACATGCTGTCGATCGCCGACGAAATGGAGCGCCAGGGCATCGATCCCAAGGAATGCTCGCTGCGCATCGGCATTTTCGGCGCGGAACCGTGGACCAACGACATGCGCGTTGCGATCGAAGAGCGGATGGGTATCGACGCAGTGGACATCTACGGCCTGTCCGAAGTGATGGGGCCCGGCGTGGCGTCGGAATGCGTCGAGACCAAAGACGGTCCGACGATCTGGGAAGACCACTTCTATCCGGAGGTCATCAATCCCGAGACGGGCGAAGTGCTGCCGGACGGCGAGCTTGGCGAACTCGTGTTCACCTCGCTGACGAAGGAAGCACTGCCCATCATCCGTTATCGCACCCGCGATCTGACGCGCCTGCTGCCTGGCACCGCGCGAACGATGCGTCGAATGGAAAAGATCACGGGCCGCTCGGACGACATGATGATCATCCGCGGCGTCAATGTGTTCCCGACGCAGATCGAAGAGCTTTTGCTGAAGCAGCACGCGCTGGCGCCGCACTATCAGATCGTGCTGACCAAAGAAGGCCCGCTCGACGTGATGACGCTGAACGTCGAACCGTGCCCGGAGACCGCGCCGGATACGGCCGCGCTCATCGCCGCGAAACAGGCGCTCGCGTACGACATCAAGGCGATGATCGGCGTCACCGCGAATGTCGTCGTACTGGCTGTCAACGGCATCGAGCGTTCGGTGGGCAAGGCGCGTCGCGTGGTGGACAAGCGCAAAGCAGGCGCTTGACCATCGACGTTAGCGTGCGGAAGCAGAGTGGATAAGCAAAGCCCGACGGTAGCCATACGAGCCGCCGTCGGGCCATTCATCGGCAAAAAGCGTCAAGAGCAAGACCCGAAGCCAAGAAAGGAACAAAGCTCACGAATTGGGCAACAGCAGCCACATCCGTCCAGCCTGTTTCATCTTCCCCGCCAGATCGCCGGCTTCGTCGCCGAGCCCCCAGAAGTAGTCAGCGCGCACGCCGCCCTTGATCGCCGTGCCCGTATCCTGCGCGAACACCAGGCGATTCATCGGCGCATTGGTCATCGGACGCGTGGTCTGCAGGAACACCGGCGTGCCGAGCGGAATCGACGAAGGATCGACGGCAATAGACCGCTGGGGCGTCAGCGGCACACCCAGCGCGCCGATCGGGCCATCGGCGCCGCCCGACGGCGTCGGCTCATTGGACGGCATCTCGCGGAAGAACACGAAGCGCGGGTTCGTATCGAGCAACGCATCGACACGCGTCGGGTTCGCGCGAGCCCAGCCCTTGATGCCTTGCATGGTTGCCTGTGCGGGCGTGAGTTCGCCATGGTCGAGCAGCCAGCGGCCAATCGACTTGTACGGCTGGTTGTTCGTGCCGCCGAAGCCGACGCGCATCACGCTGCCGTCTTCCATCACGATGCGTCCCGAGCCCTGTACCTGCAGAAAGAAAGCCTCGATGGGGTCGTCCACCCAGACCAGTTCATTGCCGTTCAGCACGCCCGCGCGCTCGAGTTGCGCGCGCACCGGCAGAGGAGCGCCCGGACGATACGCCGAAGGCCAACCGTACAACGCGGTCTGATACACGCCATGACGCACGCGCGAACCGCGCAGCAGCGGCTCGTAGTAGCCTGTCACGAGGCCGTCCAGCGTCCCGTCGGTATTGGCGAACTGAAACGGCGTGAAGTAGGTTTCGAAGAAGGTGCGCGCGCTGGCCACGTCGAGGTCATCCAGCAGCAACGCCGCCGCGCATGCGCGCCGCCACGTCGGCTGGCTCGCGAGTCGCACGCAGTTCTGCCGCAGCGCAGCCGCCGCGCCGATCAGCGAATCGTCCTGCCAGCCAGGTACCTGTCGCCACGCAACGGCCGTCAGTCGCTGGGCGGCCATCTGTCCGGGGATGACCGCGGCGCCCGTCGGCGGCGCAACGGACGGCCGCAGCGCGCCGCCTCCCCCGCACGACGCAAGCAATACGGCAACCGACAGTGCACCCGCCCAGGCGGCGGCCCGGCGGGCAAAGCGCATACAATGATTGTTCTTGATGGAAACTGCCATGTCTGATCTGTTCGACGAATACCCGATGCTCATCTTCGCGCTGGAGTCGCTCCTCGCGCTCTTCCTGCTGATTTTCATCGTTGTGTGGACGGCGTCCGGCAAGAAGAAAGCCGCACGCCAGAAGCAGGACGCGAAACCGGTCCCGCCGCAGCAACAACCGCGTCGCTGACAGAACGCGCGCGGCACTTTCCGTTCAATGCAGCGTGCGCGGCATGCGCAAAACGAATTCCGGCACGGGCGCTTCCCAGCGCTCGCCATCCTCGGCAACGCAGAAATATTCTCCGCGCATGGTGCCGACGGGCGTCGCGATCACCGCATAGCTCGTGTATTCGAACTGCTCGCCGGGCTTCAGCAGCGGCTGATGCCCGACGACGCCCAGCCCTTTCACTTCCTGAACGCGATTTTCGCTATCCGTGATGATCCAGTGTCGCGCGATCAATTGCGCCGTTACCTGGCCGGTGTTGCGAATGCTCAGCGTATAGGCGAACGCGTACTTTCGATGCTCCGGGTCCGACTCTTCGGAGATGTATCGGACTTGGGAAGAGACGCTAAATTCGTACTGACTCATGCTGGTTCGCCTGATTCCGATAGGTGAGCAACGCGGGCTATCGACCGCGCGAGACCGTCTGCGAGCGGCTCGCGCGCTGATCGCGGCGCGCCGCAGAGGAGGCATTGATGGTTTGGCATTCTGCTTCATGCCGCGCACGCTCGCAACCGCGTCGGCCGAAAGGACAAGGCGGGGACAGGTCACAGACAGAACGTCGAGCGGCGCGGCCAGCAATGCCGCCGCTGCGTCTCGCCCAAGGCCGCAGCGCGCGTGGCGGCGCTAAAATAACGGCTTTCCGTCTCCCGCCCTCCCCACTGCCATGACCCAATTCCGCATCGCTCCCAGCATCCTGTCCGCCGATTTCGCGCGGCTCGGGGAAGAAGTCCGCAACGTTGTCGCCGCCGGCGCCGACTGGATTCACTTCGACGTGATGGACAACCACTACGTGCCGAACCTGACAATCGGCCCGCTCGTGTGCGAAGCGATCCGCCCGCACGTGCAGGTCCCGATCGACGTGCATCTGATGGTGCGCCCCGTCGACCGCATCGTGCCCGAATTCGCGAAGGCCGGCGCGAACGTGATCAGCTTTCACCCCGAAGGCTCGGATCACATCGACCGCACGCTGTCGCTGATCCGCGATCACGGCTGCAAGGCCGGCCTCGTGTTCAATCCCGCCACGCCACTGAACTACATCGATCACGTGATGGACAAGCTGGACCTGGTGCTGATCATGTCGGTGAATCCGGGCTTCGGCGGACAGTCGTTCATTCCCGAGGCGCTGAACAAGCTGCGCGAAGCGCGCGCCCGCATCGACGCCTACAAGGAAAAGACCGGCCGCGAGATTCATCTCGAAGTGGACGGCGGCGTGAAAGTCGACAATATCGCGGAAATCGCGGCCGCCGGCGCGGACACGTTCGTCGCGGGCTCGGCGATCTTCGGCAAGCCCGACTACAAGTCTGTGATCGACCAGATGCGCGGCGCGCTGGCTTCCATCGGGCGCTGACATGGACGCGACGTCCCGTTACCCTGTCCCCGTGTTCCCGGCCGGCAAGCTGCAAGCGGCCATCGTCGACCTCGACGGCACGATGGTCGATACGGCCGACGATTTCACGGCATCGCTGAACGGCATGCTCGCGCAATTCGACGCGGAAGAAACCACGCGCGAAGAAGTGATCGATTATGTCGGCAAGGGCTCCGAGCATCTGATTCGCAGCGTGCTCGCGCCGCGCTTCGAGACCGAACTGGCGCAGTCGCGATTCGACGAGGCGCTCGCGATCTACCAGGAAGAGTACGCGAAGATCAATGGTCTGCATACGCGGCTCTATCCCGATGTCGCAGCGGGCCTGATCGCGTTGCGCGAAGCGGGGCTCAAGCTCGCGTGCGTGACCAACAAGCCGCATCGCTTCGCGACGCAGCTGCTCGAACGATATGGTCTGCTGCGCTACTTCGGCGTCGTGCTGGGCGGCGACAGCGTCGCGGCGAAAAAGCCCGATCCGCTGCCGATGCTCACCGCCTGCGAAGCGCTTGGCGTCGAGCCGAAAGCGGCCGTCGCGATCGGCGATTCACAGAACGACGCGTTCGCGGGCCGCGCGGCCGGCATGGCGACGCTCACCGTCCCATACGGCTACAATCACGGCGAATCTGTTCAAACCATAAAATCCGATGGTATAGTTGCGTCGCTGTTGGGCGCCGCCAAGGCGATCGCAGCGCACAATGCAGTACAATCGGCAGCATCTAATCCCTGACTTAACCAAGTCTTCCTCATGTTTCTGAATAAAAAACGGAGTCTGAGCACGATCGACCGGGGAGCCTGGCCCTGGCGTCGCTGGTCGCGCTAACACCTCGCCTGAGGTACGCTGAAGCTCGTCTTCGGCGCCCGTTTTTTACTTCGCTGCGCTCACGCGCTTTTCCCGAACTGCCGCGATCGTTAAATCGACCGGCTTAACTTCGCTGCACCGCGTTTCAGCTAGCCGTCGCGTACCTTGCGTACTATCGTCGTGCTGTGAGGCCGTGCCACGTCGTCGGGAAAGCTCGCCGGTCTCATCACCTGTGACGAGCACATTCGACCGGTAACGCAGCCCCGCTTTGTCCGACGCCCGCCGCGGCCGGACGCACGAACAGGATCGGAACATGACCGAACTCGAATTTCAGTCCCTCGCAAACGAGGGCTTCAATCGCATCCCGCTGATCGCCGAAGCGCTGGCCGACCTCGAAACGCCGCTCTCGCTGTACCTGAAGCTCGCGCAGACCGAGCGCAACGGCGCGAATTCGTTTCTGCTGGAATCGGTGGTGGGCGGCGAGCGCTTCGGACGCTACTCGTTCATCGGCCTGCCGGCGCGCACGCTGGTCCGCACGCGCAACGGCGTGACGGAAGTGGTGAAGGACGGCAAGGTCGTCGAGACGCACGAAGGCGATCCACTCGAATTCATCCAGCAGTTCCAGAGCCGTTTCAAGGTGGCGCTGCGTCCGGGCCTGCCGCGTTTCGCGGGCGGCCTCGCCGGCTACTTCGGCTACGACGCCGTGCGCTACATCGAGAAAAAGCTCGAGCACACTGCTCCGCCCGACGATCTGAATCTGCCCGACATCCAGTTGCTGCTGACGGAAGAAGTTGCCGTCATCGACAACCTCGCGGGCAAGCTGTACCTCGTGATCTACGCCGATCCGACGACGCCCGAAGCGTACACGCGCGCGAAGCAGCGTCTGCGCGAACTGAAGCAGCGCCTGCGCACGACCGTGCAGCCGCCCGTCACGTCGTCGAGCGTGCGCACCGATATCTATCGCGAGTTCAAGAAGGACGACTATCTCGCCGCCGTGCGCAAGGCGAAAGAGTACATCGCCGCAGGCGAACTGATGCAGGTGCAGGTCGGCCAGCGCCTGACCAAGCCGTATCGCGACAACCCGCTGTCGCTGTATCGCGCGCTGCGCTCGCTGAATCCGTCGCCGTACATGTACTACTACAACTTCGGCGAGTTTCATGTGGTCGGAGCGTCGCCGGAAATTCTCGTGCGTCAGGAGAAGCGCGGCGAAGACCGGATCGTCACGATCCGTCCGCTCGCGGGCACGCGTCCGCGCGGCAACACGCCCGAGCGCGACACGGAACTCGCAACTGAACTGCTGAACGACCCGAAGGAAATCGCCGAGCACGTGATGCTGATCGACCTCGCGCGCAACGACGTGGGCCGCATCGCGCAGATCGGCTCGGTCGCCGTGACCGACAAGATGGTGATCGAAAAGTACTCGCACGTGCAGCACATCGTCAGTTCCGTCGAGGGCACGCTGAAGCCGGGCATGACCAACTTCGACGTGCTGCGCGCGACGTTCCCGGCGGGCACGCTGTCCGGCGCGCCCAAGGTGCGCGCGATGGAACTGATCGACGAACTCGAACCCGTGAAGCGCGGCCTGTACGGCGGCGCAGTCGGCTACCTGTCGTTCACGGGCGAGATGGACCTCGCGATCACGATCCGCACGGGCGTGATCGCCAACGGCAATCTGTATGTGCAGGCGGCGGCGGGCATAGTCGCAGACTCGGTGCCCGAATCCGAATGGCAAGAGACCGAGAACAAGGCGCGCGCCGTGCTGCGCGCCGCCGAGCAAGTGCAAGACGGCCTCGATAGCGACTTCTGACGGAGACTGACCATGCTGCTGATGATCGACAACTACGACTCGTTCACCTATAACCTGGTCCAGTACTTCGGCGAACTCGGCGAAGACGTGCGGACCTATCGCAACGACGAAATCACCCTCGACGAAATCGCGAAGCTCAACCCCGCGCGCATTTGTCTGTCACCGGGTCCGAGCAATCCGCAACACGCGGGCATCACGCTCGACGTGCTGCGCGAATTCTCCGGCAAGTATCCGATTCTCGGCGTGTGCCTCGGCCATCAGGCGATCGGCGAAGCGTTCGGCGGCCGCGTCGTGCGCGCGAAGACGATCATGCACGGCAAGGTGAGCCAGATCGAAACCGATTGCAAAGGCGTATTCGCCGACCTGCCGAAGCATTTCACCGTCACGCGCTATCACTCGCTCGCGATCGAGCGCGAATCGCTGCCCGATTGCCTCGAAGTGTCCGCATGGACCGACGACGGCGAAATCATGGGCGTGCGTCACAAGACGCTGCCTGTCGAAGGCGTGCAGTTCCATCCGGAATCGATCCTCTCGGAACATGGCCACGCACTGCTCGAAAATTTCGTGAAGCAGTCGAAGGCTGCCGTCCGAACCGCATAAGCAGCGCACAACAAGGAGACATCACCATGATCACGCCACAAGAAGCGCTGCAGCGCACGATCGAGCATCGCGAGATTTTCCACGACGAAATGCTGCACCTGATGCGCCTCATCATGCGCGGCGACATGTCGCCCGTGATGGCGGCCGCGATCATCACGGGACTGCGCGTCAAAAAAGAGACCATCGGCGAAATCACCGCTGCCGCGACGGTGATGCGTGAGTTCGCACGTCACGTCGACGTCGAGGACAACTCGAACTTCGTCGATATCGTCGGGACGGGCGGCGACGGATCGCACACGTTCAACATCTCGACGGCGACGATGTTCGTGTCGGCGGCAGCGGGCGCGAAAGTCGCGAAGCATGGCAATCGCGGCGTGTCGAGCAAGTCGGGCAGCGCCGACGTGCTCGAAGCGCTCGGCGTCAACATCGACCTGCAGCCGGAACAGGTGGCCGCATCGATCGCCGAGACAGGCATGGGCTTCATGTTCGCGCCGAACCATCACCCCGCGATGAAGAACATTGCGCCCGTGCGCCGCGAACTCGGCGTGCGGACCATCTTCAACATCCTCGGTCCGCTGACGAACCCCGCCGGCGCGCCGAACCAGCTGCAAGGCGTGTTTCACGCGGACCTCGTCGGCATTCAGGTTCGCGTGATGCAGCGTCTCGGCGCAAAACACGTGCTGGTCGTGTATGGTATGGACGGCATGGACGAAGTGTCACTGGGCGCAGCGACGCTCGTCGGCGAACTGCGCGACGGCGAAGTGCGCGAGTACGAGATTCACCCGGAGGACTTCGGCATGCAGATGGTGTCGAACCGGACGCTGAAAGTGGCGGACGCCAACGAATCGAAAACGCTGTTGCTCGAAGCACTCGACAACAAGCCGGGCGTCGCGCGCGAGATCGTCACGCTGAACGCGGGCACGGCGCTGTACGCGGCGAACGTCGTGGCATCGATCGCGGGCGGCATTCAACAGGCCCGCGAAGCCATCGCCAGCGGCAAGGCGCGCGCGAAGGTCGACGAACTGGTCCGCTTCACGCAGCAATTCAAGCAATGACCACGCATTAACCAGGCATTAACCAGGCATTAACCAGGCATTGGCCTGGCATTTGGCTACGCGTCAATCAGGCTTTAACGAGGCAACGGGATTCATATGAGCGACATTCTGGACCGCATCATCGACGTCAAGCGCGAAGAAGTGCGCATCGCGCAGCAAAGCGCGCCGCTCGAAGAATTGCGCCTGCAGGCGTCGACACGCGATCTGCGCGATTTCGTCGGTGCGATTCGCGCGAAGCATGAGGCCGGCCTCGCAGCCGTGATCTCCGAGGTCAAGAAAGCGAGCCCGTCGAAAGGCGTGCTGCGCGAACACTTCCTGCCCGCCGACATCGCGCGTTCGTATGCGAAGCATGGCGCGGCGTGTCTGTCCGTGCTCACCGATGTGCAGTTCTTCCAGGGCAGCGCTCAGTATCTGGAAGAGGCGCGCGCCGCATGCACGCTGCCCGTTCTGCGCAAGGACTTCATCGTCGATCCGTATCAGATCCTCGAAGCGCGCGCGATGGGCGCCGACGCAATCCTGCTGATCGTCGCCGCGCTCGAAACCTCGCAGATGCAGGATCTCGAGGCGTACGCGCATTCGCTCGGACTCGCCGTGCTCGTTGAAGTGCACGACAAGAACGAACTGATCGAAGCGCTCACGCTGAAGACGCCGCTGATCGGCGTGAACAATCGCAATCTGCGCACGTTCGAAACGTCGATCGAAACGACGCTCGGCCTGCTGGACATGATCCCGAAGGACCGTATCGTCGTGACCGAGTCAGGCATCCTGTCGCGCGCCGATGTGGAGCGAATGCGCGCGATGGACGTGAACACGTTCCTCGTCGGCGAGGCGTTCATGCGCGCCGAAGAGCCGGGCGCGGAGCTTGCGCGAATGTTCTTCTGATCCGGCAAGTTCGGGAGCGAAGCACGCGATGGGCATGGAACAGGAAATCAAGCTGTCGCTGCCGACGGATCAGGTCGGCGCGGCAACGCAATGGTTCATCCAGTGCACCCGCCGCGCGGGCCGCACGATCGCGCTGGAAAACAGCTACTTCGACACGCCGGCGCTGACGCTTGCGCGCGCAAAGAGCGCGGTGCGCGTGCGCCGCACGCCAGACGGCTGGCTGCAAACATACAAGACAGTCGGCACGTCGAAAGACGGTTTGCACGACCGGCACGAATGGGAAGTGCCCGTCAACGGCAATGCACTCGAAGTCGACGCGCTGCTCGATGCCTGCGATGACGAGCCGTCGAAAGAAGCGCTGCGCAGCGCGCGCAACGAACTGATCCCGCTTTTCAGCACCAATTTCTCGCGGACGCTGTGGCACGTGAGGATCGAGGGCGCTGACATCGAAGCGGCCATCGACCAGGGCGAAATCCGCGCGGACGTGAACGGCGAAACGCGCCGCGCGCCGATCTGCGAGATCGAACTGGAGCTGAAACACGGCGATGCGGGCGCGCTGCACGCGTTGTCGGCGGAACTGGCGAAAGCGGTTCACGGCCTGCGCCCCGATGACATCAGCAAGGCGCAGCGCGGTTATCGTCTGCGCGAAGGCGGCGGCTCGCGGTAACGCGGCTCACCGAGCGCAAGACACAAGGCAAGACGCGAACGCAGCGAAGCTTGAGCGCTCACGCGTTTGCTGCCACACTAGCCCGCCATGAATTCCGCAAAACGCTCCCCCATCCAGCCGGCGCAGCCGTCCCTGTTCGCCGACGACACCGACGCCGCGCCCTCTCCCGCAGCCGATATCCAGACGCTCGAATCGCAGTTCGACGCATTGCCGCCCGCATGGCGCGCGCACCTGAAGCCGTTCATCGACAGCGACACCTACGCGCCGCTATGCCGTTTCGTCGACGGCGAGCGTGCGGCCGGAAAGACCGTCTATCCCGCCGACGTATTCCGCGCGCTGCGCCTGACGAGTCCCGACGACGTAAAAGTCGTGATCCTCGGGCAGGACCCGTATCACGGCGAAGACCGCGGCACGCCGCAGGCGCACGGGCTCGCGTTCTCGGTGCCGCCATCGGTGCGTCCGCCGCCGTCGCTGCGCAACATCTTCAAGGAGATCGCCGCGAGCCTCGGCTATGAAACGCCCCAACACGGCTGTCTCGATGCGTGGGCCAAACAGGGCGTCCTGCTGCTCAACACGGTGCTGACCGTCGAACGCGATCGCGCTGCGAGCCACGCGAAGCGCGGCTGGGAAAAATGCACCGACACGCTGATCCACGAGCTTGCGATGCGCCACGACAACCTCGTCTTCATGCTGTGGGGCGCGCATGCGCAAGCGAAGCGCGCGCTGCTCGACGGCAAGTCGCATTGCGTGCTCGAAGCGCCGCACCCGTCGCCGCTGTCCGCGCATCGGGGGTTCCTCGGCTGCAGGCACTTCGCGCTCGCCAACGAGTTTCTCGAAGCGCACGGCCGCCCGCCTATCGACTGGCGTTTGCCGGAAAACGGCGAAGTCTTCGCCTGAGCGCGGGCCGGTTTGGAGCACCCATGAAGGGTCCCAAACAAGGCGGCCCAAAAACAAAAACGCCACGGAATCGTGTTCCGTGGCGTTTTGTTTTGCTGACACGACGCGGCCGATAACCGTATCGCGTCGACGGGCGGCTGGCGGCCGTTCAGACCGCTCAGGCTGCTGCGATCGCTTCGCGTGCGCCCGCGAGTGCCGCCGTCGCTGCGTCCGGACCCATGTTCAGGCCTTCGGCGTAGATGAAGTTCACGTCGGTCATGCCGAGGAAGCCGAGGAACGTCTTCAGGTAAGGCGTCTGCGTGTCGCCCGGCGTGCCGACGTACTTGCCGCCGCGAGCCGAAACCACGAACACCTTCTTGCCGTTCACAAGGCCTTCCGGACCGTTCGCGCCGTACTTGAACGTGATGCCAGCGCGTGCGATGAAGTCGAAGTAGGTCTTCAGTTGCGACGAGATGCCGAAGTTGTACAGCGGCGCGCCGATCACGACGATGTCGGCGGCTTGCAGTTCGGCGATCAGCGCTTCGCTGCGCGACGAAATCGCTTGCTGCTCGGCCGTGCGCTGCTCGACGGGCGTGAAGAATGCGCCGAGGATCGTGTCGTCGAGGTGCGGCAGCGCCTCTTCGTGCAGGTTGCGAACGACGACTCGCGCACCCGGGTTCGATTGTTGCAGCTTTGCCGTCAGTTCGTTGGCGAGGAGCGTCGACTGAGCGCCTTGCGAGCGAGCCGACGAGTTGATTTGCAGGATCGTGGTCATCTGTGACTCCAGTGAGAGGCGCGCTGTGTTGCGCGAGTGGAGCCATTGTGTTTTTTTACCCGACTCGGAAAAAGTACCGCGGCGGCGACGGATTGTTGCATCGATAGAACAATCCGCCGCCCTGTTTCGAGCCGGCGGCGGGGCCGGCGAGCGGTTGCGCGCCGTTATTTCCCCAGCCAGCGCTTGCGCGCCGAGCTTGCCGACGTGCGCTTGTCGTTCGGCGTGAGCTTGTAGCGCGACACGTCGGGCCCGTCGAGCCTGACCTGCGCGACGCGCAGCTCATCGCGCCGGAACGCGTGCACTTCGACTTTGGCGCTGGGCACATAGCGCGACAGCAGCGCGTCGAGATTCGAGCCCGTCACGCGCAGCCCATCGATCGCGATCAGCACGTCGCCGGCCGAAAGGCCCGCCTTCTGCGCCGCGCTGCCGTCGTGAACGGCCGCGAGCGTGCAGTCCGCGCCGTTGCGCACGCGCGCGCCGAGCGACGGCTTTGCCTTCGCGTCGACGTCCGCCTCGAGCGTCACGCCGAACGGTTCGAGCAGTGCCTCGAGCGGCAGATCGCGCGTGCCTCGCACGCCTTCGGCGAAAAGCTCGGACAGATCGGCGCCCGTCGCTTCCGCGAACAGCGCCTCGACCTCCGATTCTTCGATGCCGTTTGCCTTGCCGCGATAGAAGTCGCGTCCGTAGCGCTGCCACAGGAGGCGCATCACGTCATCGAGCGACTTGCGGTTCTGCGTTTGCGCGCGGATCGCCAGATCGAAAGCGAGCGCGACCAGTGAGCCCTTTGTGTAGTAGCTGACGATCGCGTTCGTGGCGTTCTCGTCCTGGCGGTAGTACTTGACCCATGCGTCGAACGAGCTTTCGGCGACCGTCTGCTTCAGACGCCCGCTGCCGCGCAGCACGCCGCCGATCGTCTTGCCGAGCAGCGTGAAGTAATCGGCTTCCTTGATCAGACCGCTGCGCACGAGCATCAGATCGTCGTAGTACGACGTGAAGCCCTCGAAGAGCCACAGCAGCGACGTGTAGTTTTCCTGCGTCAGGTCGTACGGCGCGAACGCGGCGGGCTTGATGCGCTTCACGTTCCACGTGTGGAAGTATTCGTGGCTGCACAGCCCCAGATACGTGCGATAGCCGTCCGTCATCTCGTCGCGGCCCACGACGGGCAAATCGGAACGGTTGCAGATCAGCGCCGTCGACGCGCGATGCTCGAGCCCGCCGTAGCCGTCGCTGACGGCCTGGGTCATGAACACGTAGCGGTCCATCGGCGCCTTTTTCGAGCGCGGCTCGAAGAGCGCGATCTGCGCTTCGCACACGCGCTTCAGATCCGCCGACAGCCGCGCCATATCCAGCCCGACGACGCGCCCCGCGATCACGATGTCGTGCGGCACGCCGTGCGCCTTGAAGGTTGCGAGTTCGAACTCGCCGAGCGTGACGGGGTGATCGATCAGCTCGTCGTAGTTCTGCGCGGTGTACTCGCCGAAGCCGTAGCGCTTCGTGCCGCGCGCTTCCGTCAGCGCCGTCGCGACCCGCCAGCTGCGGAACTGCGGGCCCGCCGGTTTCTGGATGTCGACGACGCACCGCGCGTCCTCGAAACCGAGCGGCGACAAAAACACACTCGTTCCGTTGAAAAAGCCCGTCGTGTCGTCCAGATGCGCGGCCCGCACCGACATGTCCCACGCGTACACCTCGTAGCGCAGCGTCAGCGCGCCCTTTACTGGGGCGGCCTGCCACGCGTGCTTGTCGGTCTTTTCGATGCGCACCTTGCGGCCCGCATCGTTGAAGGCGCGCAGCGTGGCGATGTTGCGCGCGAACTCGCGGACCATATAGCTGCCCGGAATCCAGACGGGCAGCATGAAGCGCTGGCCCGACGGATCGGGTTCGGCGATGGTGACGGTGACTTCGAAAATATGGGCGGCGGGGTGCTTCGGAACGATGGTGTAGCGGATCGGCTTCATCGGCGCTCGTGTGTGAATACTTGGGAAGGGATTCGGAAGGCTTCAAACGGGCAGCGATCGTGCTGCATGGGATTGGAGGCGCCGCGCGCCTCCTTGTTCAGACAGATTCGGACTGACGATGCGCGTCGTTCAGCGCGCCGCCGACAACGCCTTGTCCAGTTCCTCCGCAGGCACGGCGCCCGGCAGACGGCGGCCGTCGGCGAGGAAGATGGTCGGCGTGCCGCTCACGTTCATCGATTGGCCGAGCTTCAGATTCTTGTCGATGGCTGCCGTATCGCAGGTGCCCGGCGCGGTCGGCGCGCGGCGATCCTGCATCCACGCTTCCCAGGCCTTCGCGCGGTCGGCGGAACACCAGATCGACTTCGACTTCACCGTCGAGTCCGGCGACAGAACCGGGTACAGGAACGTGTAGACGGTGATGTTATCCATCGACTTCAGCGTCGATTCGAGTTGCTTGCAGTACGGGCAGTTCGGATCGGAGAACACGGCAATCTTGCGGCTGCCGTTGCCCTTCACCACCTTCACGGCGTCGCCGAACGGCAGGCTCGCGAAGTCGATGCGGTTGATCTCCGCCAGACGCGCCTCCGTCAGGTTCTTGCGGGACTTCGCGTCGACCATCTCGCCGAGCAGCAGATAATCGCCCGTCGCGTCGCTATAGATGATTTGCGAGCCGAGGTTCACTTCGTACAGACCCGCGATCGGCGATTTCGTCACGCTCTTGATCGACGCTTCGGCAAGGCGCGATTGCAGCGTTGCCTTGAGCTTGTCGGTGGTCTGGTCGGCCTGCGCGGAACAGCCAAGTGCGGCCGTCACGACGGCCAGCGCCAGCGCGGCGATGCGGATACGTTGCTTCATGCTGCTACTCCTGATTCGATTTTGGCGCCGAAGTTTGCGGCCTTCTGCCGTCTGCGGCGCCCATGTTTATGTTTCGCCCGTGTTCCCGATCGTGCGTTCGACGCACCGGGAGCCGCGTAACGGATGGTATGCCTCGCGGCCCGTCCTGTCAGACATCCGCCCTCCCGATTGAGGGCGCAACGTCCATGCCCGGCGTTTCAACCCAGCGCCGCCGACACCAGCCAGCGTTTGACCAGCGGCTGCCCGCCGACGAACGCCATCCCCGTATTGCGGGCCGCGCGCGCGATGTTGCCCGGCAGAGAGAACAGCCGCTGAAGGCCGTCGGTGGCGATGGTCAGCGCGCGGATGTCTTCGCTGCGCGAGCGTTCGTAGCGGCGCAGCAGCACCGTGTCGCCGAGATCGCGGAACGCCTCTTTCTTCGCGATCACGTCCACCAGCGACGCCACGTCGCGCAAGCCCAGGTTCATCCCCTGACCGGCGAGCGGATGGATCAGATGCGCGGCATCGCCGACAAGCGCCACGCGCGGCGCAACCAGCCGGTCGACCGTTTGCAGCGCGAGCGGAAAACCTTGTGCAGGCGTCACGCATTCGAGCTTGCCGAGCGCGCCCATCGTCGCGCGTTCGACTTCCGCCGCGAGCTGCGCCGGATCGAGCCTGATGAGCGTGTTCGCATGATCGGTCAGCGCCGACCAGACGAGCGACACATGGCCGTCGGGCAGCGGCAGCAGCGCGATGATCTCGCCGTCGCGAAACCACTGATACGCGGCCTCGCCGTGCGGACGCTCGGCCTTGAAGTTCGCGACGACACCCGTCTGCCTGTAGTCGCGCCGGTTCGTCTTCGAGCCGATCTGCGCGCGTACCCACGAATGCGCGCCGTCCGCACCCACGACGAGATCCGCTTCGAGCACGTTGCCGTTCGCGAGGCCAATCGTCGCGCCGCCCGTTTTTACGTCGAGCCCTTGCGCGCGCGTATCGAGCCACGTGAGATTGGGCTGAAAGCGCAGCGCAGCGTCGAGCGCATGTTCGATCAGCGACGATTCCGCAATCCACGCAAGCTGCGGCACCGAGGCCTGAAACGCCGAGAAATGCAATTCGGCGTGCGCGTCGCCATAGACGCGCATGTCGTAGACGGGCGAGAGCCGCGATGCGTCGAGCGCCTGCCACACGCGCAGACGCTCGAGCAGCGCCTGCGAACTCGCGGACAACGCGTAGATGCGCGAGTCGAACACGGCATCGCCGGGCAGCGGCTGGCAATGCTGCGCGAGCAGCGCGACGCGCAGCCCGCATTGCGTGAGCGCCAGCGCCGCCGTCTTGCCGACGAGCCCGCCGCCGATCACGGCGACGTCGAAGGATGAGTGGTGAGCGTTCATCCGCGCATTATAGCTGCGAGGGGTGTCGGGGACGGACGGGCGGGACCGCGCTGCCGCCGCGTTTGCGCCTTCGTAGATCGATGGTTGATGCATGTCGGGCGCAGGCGGGATCGACTGATCGGAATGCGCGCTGCGGCGCTCGCATGGCGCGGCGGACGCCGCGGTTCTTCCGCTGCCGCAAACGCGCCGCCCGACAGGGTTACAATTGCGGTTTTCGGTTATCCGGCACGCCGCCGCGCTTTTGCCGCGCGGCCGGTGCTATACGACAAGTACGGACGAGTCCGCCCGTGCCGCGCCATCCGGCGCCAGCGGACCTTCGGGCCGCGGCCGCAGAGCGCCGCCGCGCGGAGCCCATGCGGAAATTCCGCCCGTTCGCCGAAGCCCGTCACCACCTGATTTGTAGAGAACCTCATGAGCCTCCAATGCGGCATCGTCGGCCTGCCTAACGTCGGCAAGTCCACCCTGTTCAACGCGCTGACCAAGGCGGGCATCGCCGCCGAAAACTATCCGTTCTGCACGATCGAGCCGAACGTCGGCGTGGTCGAAGTGCCGGACGCTCGTCTGAAGGCGCTCGCGGAAATCGTCAAGCCGGAACGCATCCTGCCCGCCGTCGTGGAATTCGTCGATATCGCCGGCCTCGTCGCCGGCGCGAGCAAGGGTGAAGGCCTCGGCAACCAGTTCCTTGCGAACATCCGCGAAACCGACGCGATCACGCATGTCGTGCGCTGCTTCGAAGACGATAACGTGATTCACGTCGCGGGCAAGATCGACCCGGTGTCGGATATCGAAGTGATCAACACGGAGCTCGCGCTCGCCGATCTGGCGACGGTCGAAAAGGCGCTCACGCGCTACGCAAAGGCCGCGAAGTCGGGCAACGACAAGGAAGCGGTGAAGCTCGCCGCCGTGCTGGAAAAGGTTCGCGCGCAACTGGACCAGGCGAAGCCGGTTCGCGGGCTCGATCTGACGGACGAAGAGCGTCTGCTGATCAAGCCGTTTTGCCTGATCACGGCCAAGCCGGCCATGTACGTGGCGAACGTGAAGGAAGACGGCTTCAAGAACAACCCCCATCTGGATGCCGTGTGCAAGTACGCTGAAACGGAAAAGGCGCCCGTTGTCGCCGTGTGCGCGGCAATCGAAGCCGAAATCGCCGATCTCGCCGACGAAGACAAGGAAGTGTTCCTCGCCGACATGGGCATGCACGAGCCGGGTCTGAACCGGGTGATTCGCGCCGGCTTCAAGCTGCTCGGCCTGCAGACGTACTTCACGGCGGGCGTGAAGGAAGTGCGCGCGTGGACGATCCATGTCGGCGACACGGCACCGCAAGCCGCGGGCGCGATTCATACGGACTTCGAACGCGGCTTCATCCGTGCGCAGACCATCGGTTTCGACGACTTCATCACGTACAAGGGCGAGCAAGGCGCGAAGGAAGCGGGCAAGATGCGCGCTGAAGGAAAGGAGTACGTCGTGCATGATGGCGACGTGATGAATTTTCTGTTCAACGTCTGACGAAGAATTGTCAAATGCATCTCGCCGCATGACCGCGAGATGCCAGACGCAAGAAAAGCCGCGCATCGACGCGGCTTTTTTTCGCCCTCGTTGTGCGAACACCGATCGGTGCTTCGGGTAATCGCGCTTTCTCGCACCATTCTTCGATGTTAAATTGCCCCTTCGACACACGACCTGGCACTTAGAAAAATCACCGACGCTTTCCTGTCATCGACCATAACTAAAATCGCGCACCGCACAACGCGCGTTCGATGCGCTGTAGGGCATGGGACCTGAGTAAGGTGCTCTGCATGGGGCTGGAGTAAGTGCTAAAGCACTAACTCCAACCGACAACTAAAGCACTAACTCCGGTCGACCGCTCTGCATGGGACCAGAGTAAGGCGCTAAAGCGCCAACTCTGGTCGACACACAAGGAGACTCTCGATGCAAAGCAAGCCGCTGTTCCGTTCGCTGTCCGTCGCGGCCGTTCTGGCTTTGGGCGTTCATCAAGGCGCACATGCCGCCACTGAAATCCAGTTCTGGCACGCAATGGAAGCCGCGCTCGGCGAACGCCTGAACGCGATTGCCAACGACTTCAATGCATCGCAGAGCGATTACAAGATCGTCCCCGTCTTCAAGGGCACCTACGACCAGACGCTTGCCGCCGGCATCGCCGCGTATCGCAGCGGCAATGCGCCCGCGATCCTGCAGGTCTACGAGGTCGGCACGGCAACGATGATGCAGGCGAAGAAAGCCGTCGTCCCCGTATCCGACGTGTTCAAGCAGGCAGGCATGACGCTCGACGAGAAAGCCTTCGTGCCGACCATCGCCAGCTATTACAGCGATTCGAAAACAGGCCATCTGATTTCGATGCCCTTCAACAGTTCGACGCCCGTCCTCTACTACAACAAGGACGCCTTCAAGAAAGCCGGCCTCGATCCGAACGCGCCGCCCAAAACCTGGGCCGAAGTCGAACAGGATGCGCAGAAGCTGAAGGCAGCGGGACTGTCGTGCGGCTATTCGTCGGGGTGGCAAAGCTGGATTCAGCTCGAGAACTACAGCGCGTGGCACGGCGCGCCGTTCGCGACGGAAAACAACGGCTTCGACGGCGCCGATGCGCAACTCGAATTCAACAAGCCGCTGCAGATCGCCCACATCGCGTTCATGCAGAAGATGGCCAAGGAAGGCACGTTCACCTACGCAGGCCGCAAGGACGAACCCGTATCGAAGTTCTATAGCGGCGACTGCGGGATCATCACGAATTCGTCCGGCTCGCTGGCGACGATCCGCAAGTACGCAAAGTTCAATTTCGGCACGGGCATGATGCCGTACGACACGAACGTGAAGGGCGCGCCGCAAAACGCGATCATCGGCGGGGCGAGCCTGTGGGTGCTGTCGGGCAAGGACCCGGCCGTCTACAAGGGCGTCGCGAAGTTCCTGGCCTACCTCAGCTCGCCGCCCGTCGCCGCGAAATGGCATCAGGACACAGGATATCTGCCCGTCACGACGGCCGCTTATCAGCTGACGCAGCAGCAAGGCTTCTACGAGAAGAACCCGGGCAGCGACACGGCCATCAAGCAGATGCTCAACAAGCCGCCGCTGCCGTTCACGAAGGGCCTGCGTCTGGGCAACATGCCGCAGATCCGCACGATCATCGACGAAGAACTCGAACAGGTCTGGGCCGACAAGAAGACGCCCAAAGATGCGCTCGATTCGTCGGTGTCGCGCGGCGACGATCTGCTGCGCCGCTTCGAGAAAGCGGGCAGCTGATCAGCACGAGAGGCGCGCTTTCGTTCGCTGCATGAAGTCGAGTAAAGCAACGAAGCACGCCTGATTCGCTCACCGTTGGGAAGGACGTCGATGGACAAGCGCTCCCGCTTCGGCACCAGCTTCCTGCCTTATCTGCTCGTCGCGCCGCAGCTCGCGATCACGCTGCTGTTCTTCCTGATGCCCGCGGGCGAAGCGCTCTGGCAATCGACGCAAACTCAGGACGCGTTCGGCACGTCGAGCGAATTCGTCGGGCTCGGCAATTTCAGGCAGTTGTTCGCCGATCCGCTGTATCTGTCGTCGTTCGAAACGACACTGATCTTCTGCGCGCTCGTCACCGTTTCGGGGCTCGCGATCTCGCTGCTGCTCGCCGCCTGCGCCGACCGCGTGACGCGCGGCGCAAAAGCCTATCAGACGCTCCTGATCTGGCCGTACGCCGTCGCGCCCGCGATTGCGGCCGTGCTGTGGTCGTTCCTGTTCAACCCGAGCATCGGTCTCGTGACCTTCGCGCTCGGCAGGGCGGGCATCGTCTGGAATCACGCGCTCAATCCCGGTCAGGCGATGTTCCTCGTCGTGCTCGCATCGGTGTGGAAACAGGTCAGCTACAACTTTCTGTTCTTCTACGCCGGCCTTCAGGCGATTCCGCGCTCGCTGATCGAAGCGGCCGCGATCGACGGCGCCGGTCCCGTGCGGCGCTTCTTCGGCGTCGCGCTGCCGCTGCTTTCGCCCACGACGTTCTTTCTGCTCGTCGTCAATCTCGTCTACGCGTTCTTCGATACCTTCCCGGTCATCGATGCCGCGACAGCCGGCGGCCCCGCGCAGTCCACGCGCACGCTGATCTACAAGATCTTCGCCGAAGGCTTCCAGGGACTCGACATCGGCAGCTCGGGCGCGCAATCGGTCGTGCTGATGGTGATCGTCGTCGGGCTGACTGTCGTGCAGTTCCGCTTCATCGAGCGGAGGGTTCAATACTCATGATCGAGAATCGCCGCGGCTTCGACCTCTTCTGCCACGCCGTGCTGATCGTCGGCGTGCTGCTGGTCGTGTTTCCCGTCTATGTCGCGTTCTGCGCGGCGACGATGAGCGAGCGCGAAGTGTTCAGCGTGCCGCTTTCGCTGGTGCCAGGCACGCATCTGTTCGAGAACGTCGCGAACATCTGGACGCACGGCACGGGCAACGCCGCGAGCCCGTTCGGCGCGATGCTGCTCAACAGTCTCGTGATGGCTCTCGTGATCGCGATCGGCAAGATCGCCGTGTCGATCGTCTCGGCGTTCGCGATCGTGTTCTTCCGCTTTCCGGGCCGCAGCGCCGCGTTCTGGCTGATCTTCGTCACGCTGATGCTGCCCGTAGAAGTGCGCATCTTTCCCACCGTGCAAGTCGTGTCGTCGATGCATCTGAGCAACACGTACGCCGGGCTCACGCTGCCGCTGATCGCCTCCGCCACCGCGACGTTTCTGTTCCGCCAGTTCTTCCTCACGCTGCCCGACGAGCTGATCGAAGCCGCGCGCATCGACGGCGCAGGTCCGCTGCGCTTCTTCTGGGACGTCGTGCTGCCGCTCTCGAAGACGAATCTCGCGGCGCTCTTCGTCATCACATTCATCTACGGCTGGAATCAGTATCTCTGGCCCATCCTGATCACGAGTCAGCAGTCGCTGACGACGGCCGTGGTAGGCATCAAGAGCATGATCGCTTCCGGCGACACGGCGACCGAATGGCATCTCGTGATGGCCGCGACGCTGCTCGCGATGCTGCCGCCGCTCGTCGTCGTGCTGGCGATGCAGCGCTGGTTCGTGCGCGGCCTCATTGATGCTGAAAAATGAGGCTGAAAAATGAGGCTGAAAATGAGGCCGAAAAATGAATGCTGAAAAAAGAGGCTGAAAGATGAGGCCGAAAGACGGGTGCTGAAAACAAGGATAAGAAATCATGTCTGCACTGACGCTGAAAGGGGTGAAGAAATCGTACGACGGCAAGCAGAACGTCCTGCACGGCATCAACGCCGACGTGCGCGACGGCGAATTCGTCGTGATGGTCGGGCCATCGGGGTGCGGCAAGTCGACGTTGCTGCGCATGGTCGCGGGCCTCGAAGCGGTCACCGAAGGTGAAATCGCGATCGACGGCAAGGTCGTCAACGATCTCGAACCGAAAGACCGCAACATCGCGATGGTGTTTCAGAACTACGCGCTCTATCCGCACATGACGGTCGCGGAAAACATGGGCTACGCGCTGAAGATTGCCGGGCTGCCGAAATCGAAGATCGAAGCGCGCGTGCTGACGGCCGCAAAGATTCTCGAACTCGAACCGCTGCTGTCGAGAAAGCCGCGCGAGCTGTCGGGCGGCCAGAGGCAGCGCGTCGCGATGGGCCGCGCGATCGTGCGCGAGCCGGCCGTGTTTCTGTTCGACGAGCCGCTGTCGAATCTCGACGCGCGGCTGCGCGTGCAGATGCGGCTCGAAATCCAGCGCCTGCATGGTCGGCTCAAGACGACGAGCCTGTACGTGACGCACGATCAGATCGAAGCAATGACGCTCGCACAGCGCGTGATCGTGATGAATCGCGGCCACGCGGAGCAGATCGGCGCGCCGACGGAAGTCTACGAGCGGCCCGCGACGATTTTCGTCGCGGGCTTCATCGGCTCGCCGGGGATGAATCTGCTGAACGGCCGGATCGCCGACGACGGCGCCTCGTTCGAAGTCGCAGGAGAAGGACGGAAGCTACCGCTTGCGGACGTGCCGTGCATCGGCCGCGAAGTGGTGGTGGGCCGCGTGTGCGTTCTCGGCATCCGGCCCGAACACATGACACCCGGGCAGCCCGGCACGCCGGCTGCGCCGCTCGCCGTCGACTCGTGCGAACTGCTCGGTGCGGACAATCTTGCGCATGGGCGCTGGGCGCAGCACGACGTCACCGTGCGGTTGCCGCATGGGCACCGGCCGAGTGCCGGTGAAGTGCTTCAAGTCGCGCTGCCCGCGCAGCATCTTCACTTCTTTGATGAGGAAGATGGCAGGCGGTTGAATTGAGGTTTTTTTCGTCTGCGACGCTGTTTGTCTTTTGCTCTTTCGCTGGCATTCAGCGATTGCGTGGGTATTTCAGCGTGCCGCTGGCATCCGCGTTGGCGTGGGTATTTCAGCGTGCCGCTGGCATCCGCGTTGGCGCCTCGCGGCGCAGGCGTTGCCCCTGTGCGGGGCGGCACCTACTCTTCTTTGCCGCGGCAAAGAAGAGTAGGCAGAAGAAAGCCGCTCACACCGCCAGTGCTTGACGTTTACCCACGGGCTCTCAACGGCCCCATATTTCTTGCGGAAGTGTGCTGGCTTGCGTTCGTTGCCAACGCTCCGGCCAAACGCCTCACCCACTTCATGCACATGTGGCACGGCCAAGGGTATCAAATGTTTCGGAGCCGCATGTCGGTAGTGAATGTGGGTTGTTGTGTCGTACAGGGTAACGCTCTCACCTGCAGCCGTATCGCGTAGCGCGGGTTTCCTGTGCGTCGCGAACGCCTACACACAGTTTGCCGCAAAGAGGCGCCGGATATTCGATGTCGCGAGCCGTAATTCGGGTGAGCGAGCAGGTGAGGCGTCTAGGTAGTGCGTTGGCAACGGATATGGGTCATGTGTGCTGCCGGCTGAAGAACGGGGACGTTGAGAGCCCGTGGGTAGAGGTCAAGCATTGGCGGTGTGAGCGGCTTTCTTCTGCCTACTCTTCTTTGCCGCGGCAAAGAAGAGTAGGTGCCGCCCCGCACAGGGGCAACGCCCGCGCCGCGAGGCGCTAACGCGGATGCCAGCGAAGGGCGAAGCAAGCCAACGCATTGCGGATGCCAGCGGCACGCTGAAATAGCCACGCAATCGCGGATGCCACCGCAAAGGCAAAAACGCCAAAACAAAAGCCGTTGCAAACAAAGGCAAGTGCCGCCCCGCACAGGGGCAACGCCCGAGCCGGGAGGCGCTAACGCGGATGCCAGCGAAAGAGCAAAAGACAAACCGCGTCGCAGACAGAAAGAGAAAGCCCCCAAACACCCAAGTACAATGACACATCCGCCCGCCCGGGCGCCGGCACGCTTAGTGCCGTATCCACTCAACGCCCAATTCAAGCAAATGGCCCAATACGTCTTCACCATGAACCGGGTCGGCAAAATCGTGCCGCCCAAGCGTCAAATCCTGAAAGACATTTCGCTGTCGTTCTTCCCTGGTGCGAAAATCGGCCTGCTCGGCCTGAACGGCTCGGGCAAATCCACGCTGATCAAGATCATGGCCGGCGTCGACAAGGACATCGAAGGCGAAGCCACGCCGATGCCAAACCTGAACATCGGCTATCTGCCGCAGGAACCGCAGCTCGATCCGCAAAAAACGGTGCGCGAAGCCGTCGAAGAAGGCCTCGGCGACGTGTTCAACGCGCAAAAGAAGCTCGACGAAATCTACGCCGCCTACGCGGAACCGGACGCCGACTTCGACGCGCTCGCCGCCGAGCAGGCGAAGTACGAAGCGATCCTCGCGACGTCCGACGGTGGCAGCGCCGAGCAACAACTCGAAGTGGCCGCCGACGCGCTGCGTCTGCCGCCGTGGGACGCGAAGATCGAGCATCTGTCGGGCGGCGAAAAACGCCGCGTCGCGCTGTGCAAGCTGCTGCTCGAAAAGCCCGACATGCTGCTGCTCGACGAACCGACCAACCACCTCGACGCCGAATCGGTCGAATGGCTGGAGCAGTTCCTCACGCGCTTCCCGGGCACCGTCGTCGCCGTGACGCACGATCGCTATTTCCTCGACAACGCCGCCGAGTGGATTCTCGAACTCGACCGCGGCTACGGCATTCCGTGGAAAGGCAACTACAGCAGCTGGCTCGATCAGAAGGAAGACCGCCTGAAGCAGGAAGAGGCGTCCGAATCGGCGCGTCAGAAGGCGATCAAGAAAGAACTGGAATGGGTGCGCCAGAATCCGAAGGGCCGTCAGGCGAAATCGAAGGCGCGTATCGCCCGCTTCGAGGAACTGAACAGCCAGGAATATCAGAAGCGCAACGAAACGCAGGAAATCTTCATTCCCGTCGGCGATCGCCTCGGCAATGAAGTGATCGAGTTCAAGAACGTCAGCAAGTCGTACGGCGATCGCCTGCTGATCGACAACCTCAGCTTCAAGATTCCGGCGGGCGCGATCGTCGGCATCATCGGGCCGAACGGCGCCGGCAAGTCGACGCTCTTCCGCATGCTGACGGGCAAGGAACAGCCGGATTCGGGCGAGATCATCAAGGGCCCGACCGTCAAGCTCGCGTACGTCGACCAGAGCCGCGACGCGCTCGACGGCTCGAAGACCGTGTTCGAAGCCGTCTCCGGCGGCGCCGACGTGCTGACGGTCGGCAAATACGAAACGCCGTCGCGCGCGTATATCGGCCGCTTCAACTTCAAGGGCGGCGACCAGCAGAAGATCGTCGGCAACCTGTCGGGCGGCGAGCGCGGCCGTCTGCATCTGGCGAAGACGCTGATCGCGGGCGGCAACATGCTGCTGCTCGACGAGCCGTCGAACGACCTCGACGTCGAAACGCTGCGCGCGCTCGAAGACGCGCTGCTCGAATTCGCCGGCTCGGTGATGGTGATCTCGCATGACCGCTGGTTCCTCGACCGCATCGCGACGCACATCCTCGCGTTCGAAGGCGATTCGCAAGTGACGTTCTTCGACGGCAACTACCAGGAATACGAAGCGGACAAGCGCGCGCGTCTCGGCGAAGAAGCAGCGCGTCCGAAGCGTCTGCGTTACAAGCCAATCACCCGTTAAGCGTTCGCTGTGCCGCCGTCCGCACACGAGCCGCTCGCGCGGCTCGATGCGAACGGCATATGGCTTGCTGACTCGTCACACGCAGACGAGGAGATGGCATGGCGATATCGACGGGCAAGCGCGTGGTGGCGGCCTTGGCGGGCGTGATCGTGCTGCTCGCCGTGATCGCGCTCGGCGGGCTGTATTTCGTGCAACACGAAGTGAAAGAGCGCGTCGTCGAGGCGCTCGCGCCCATCGGCAGCGCACAGAGCATCGACGTCGGACTCACGTCGATCACGCTCAACCGCGTACGGCTGACGGCGCCGAAAGACTGGCCGACGGCCGACTCCCTCACTGCCGAGCAGATCACGATGACGCCCGATGTCGGCGATCTGCTTGCGCATCGGGTGCACATGAAAAGCGTGGTGCTGCGCGGCTTCAGCCTTGCGCTTGTGCGCACGGCGGCCGAGCGTCTCGAACTGCTGCCGAAGCTGCGGCAATCGATGAGCCAGTCCGCGAACGCGGCAAGCGGCGCGAGCGCGGCGAACGGCGCAGCGTCGAGCCGGCCGCCCTTGCCCGCCGAAAAGCTCATCGAGCACATCGCGTTTGCAGACGGCCAGTTCATCTTCTACGACGAATCGGTCAGCAAGCCGCCGTACAAGGTGGTCATCAGCGACGCGAGCGCCAGTGTCGACCATATCCATCTGCCCGATCTCACCGAACCGACCAATCTGTCGGTCCGGGGCTCGATCAAGGGTCCGGCGCATACTGGCAAGGTGACGTTCAACGGCTGGATGAAAATCGCCAGCAAGGACTCGCAGACAACCACGACCCTGCGCGGCGTCGACGTCGTCACGCTCGATCCGTATCTGCTGAGGCAGGCAGGCGCGAGGACGCAGGTAACGGGCGGCACGCTCGACCTGAACATGCAGGCGACCGTGACCAGTTATCACATCCACGCGCCGGGCACGGTCACGCTGCATCGTCTGCAACTGGCCGACACGGGCGATCCGCTCGACACCTTCATGCAGATTCCGACCCGCGCCGCCGTCGCCGCGCTGAAGAAACACGGCGACGACATCACGCTGCATTTCACGATCGACGGCAATTTGCGCGACCCGAAGTTCAAGCTCAACGAAAGCCTGATGACCGAACTGCGCGCGAATTTCGCGAAAGCGCTGGGCGTCAGCGCAGAAGGCGTCGCGAAGGGCGCGGGTGAAACGGTGAAAGGACTCGGCAACGCGCTGAAGAATCTGCTCGGGCAATGACGCTCGCTTCAGCGGCAGGACGCAGTTGCCAGGCTCAGACGGGCAAGCCTAACGCTCGCAGCCTCGCTTCCGTTTCATCAGCGTTCGTGTGATGCACGCCATGCCAGCCGAGTTCGGTTGCCGCGTTGGCATTCTTGATGTTGTCGTCGATGAAGACGAGTTCATGCGGCTGCACATCCGGCAGATGCGCGCGAATCCGGCGCAGCATTTCATCGAAGATCGCCGGGTCGGGCTTGACCATCTTCACGCGGCCCGACACGACGATGTCCCTGAAGCGGCGCAACACCGGGTAGTGCTCCCACGCATACGGAAACGTCTCGTCCGACCAGTTCGTCAGGCCGAAGAGCGGCACGTTCGCGGCTTCGAGTTTCTCGACGGTCGCGACGCCGTCGTCGAGCACGCCCGCGACCATTTCATGCCAGCGCTCGTAGAACGCGCGAATCAGCGGCTCGTGCCCGGGAAACTTTTCGATCAGCTCGGCCGTGCCTTCCGCGATCGGCTGACCGCCGTCCTGGCGGATCACCCAGTCCATCGTGCAGACATTGGACAAGAACCAGCGGCGCTCGGCGTCGTCGGGAATCAGCGCGCGGTACAGATACTCGGGGCTCCAGTCGATCAGCACGCCGCCGAAATCGAATACGACTGCCTTGATGGTCATGCAAACTCCGTTTGCAGAATGTCGGCGAGGGGCCGCACTTTGACGCGCTTGCCCGTCATCGACGAATTGGTCCAGACGAAGTTCTGGTGCTCGACGATCTTGTCGGCGGCGATGTGCGGCTTGTGCTGCGTCGTGTGAAGGTCGGACACGACCGTCGTGCGCAGGCCGAGCAATTCGGCGCGCCGCGCCGTGGCGTTGACGCAGAACTCCGTCGCGTAACCACATAGGATCACGCTGTCGATGTCGCCTTGTTGAAGCTGCGCGGCGAGTGGCGTGTCATGGAACGAATCGCCGACAGTCTTGAAGATGGAACGGTCCTTCTGCTCGCGAACGAGCGCGGCGGGCAATTGCCACGCGTCGCTGCCGCGCGCGAGCGGCCCGTTCGCATCGCTTTCGTGCTGCACGAAAAACACTGGCGCATTCGCATCGCGCGCAGCCGACGTGAGCCGGTTGATGCCGTCGATCACGTCGCCGGCGCGATGAGCGGCCGACGGGCCGCTGAAGAACATCTGCTGTACATCGACGACGATGACGGCAACACCGGACATGCGGGCCTCGCTATTCGTTGGTCTTTTCTTGCGGCGGACATTTGCCGCGAACACGGCGGCATCGACGCACGAGACGCCGCCGCAACAAGTGGCTGCGACGGCGTCCCGCGCGTCAGATCGGCTGCGTGCGCGTTTCGAGCCACGCCTTCGCGTCGCCCGACACATGCGGCGAGACGCGCGCACGCACCAGCTCGTGATACGCGTTGAGCCACGCGCGCTCGTCGTCGCGCAGCAGGTTCAGCGCGATGCAGCGCGTGTCGATCGGGCACAGCGTCAGCGTTTCGAATTCGAGGAAATCGCCGAACTCGGTTTTCTGCGCCGGACGGTTCAGCACCAGATTCTCGATGCGAATGCCCCATTTGCCCGGACGATAGATGCCCGGCTCGATCGACGTGATCATGCCCTCTTCCATCGCTGTCCACGCTTCGGCGGGCGCGTAGTGCGAGATCACTTGCGGACCTTCGTGGACGTTCAGGAAATAGCCCACGCCATGACCCGTGCCGTGCCCGTAGTCCGCGCCCATTTCCCAGATCGGCGCGCGCGCGATGGCGTCGAGCATCGGCGAACGGATGCCGCGCGGAAACTTCGCGCGCGACAGCGCCATCGTGCCCTTCAGCACCGTCGTGAAGTCGCGGCGATGCTCGTCGTTGATCGTGCCGATGGGCACGACGCGCGTGATGTCGGTCGTGCCGCTCAGGTACTGGCCGCCCGAGTCGATCAGCAGCAGGCCGTTGCCTTCGATCGTCGAATGCGAAGCGGGCGTCGCTCGATAGTGCGGCATCGCGCCGTTCGCGTTGAAGCCGGCGATCGTCGCGAAGCTCAGCGTGACGAAGCCCGGCCGCCGCGCGCGCGACGCAGTCAGCTTTTCGTCGATCGTGAGTTCGGTGATCTTTTCACGGCCGAGCGCGCCCTCGAACCACGCGAAGAATTCGGCGAGCGCCGCGCCGTCCTGCTCCATCGTCGCGCGCACATGCGCGGCTTCGGCTTCCGTCTTGCGCGACTTGAAGAACGTCGACGGATTCACCGACTCGACGATTTCCACCGACGCCGGCACCGATTGCAGCAGGCCATACGTGATGCGGCGCGGATCGATCAGCAGCGTCTGGCCGCCAGGCAGCGCGGCGAGCGCGTCGGCGGCCTTGGCGTACGGCTCGACGCGGATGCCGTCGCGCGCCAGCGATTCCGCCAGTTCCGCGGGCACTTTACTGTCCGTCACGAACAGCGACGCGCGCTCCAGCCCGATCAGCGCATGCGCGACGAAAACCGGGTTGTAGCTCACGTCCGCGCCGCGCAGATTCAGAAGCCAGGCGAGGTCGTCGAGCGTCGAAATGAAGTGCCATTGCGCGCCTTTTTCCTGCATCGCGCGGCGAATCCGGTCCAGCTTTTCTGCACGCGAGACGCTCGCGTGCGGCGCGACGTGCTCGTAGACGGCGCCCGTCGGCAGCGGCGGACGCTGCGGCCAGACGACATCGAGCAGATCGAGGTCGGTGCGCAGCTTGACGCCGCGCGCCGTCAGCGCATCGCTCAGCGCGCGCGCCGCCGCGACGCCGAGCACCGCGCCGTCGACGCCGACCGTCGCGCCCGCCGGCACGTTCTGCGCGAGCCAGTCGATATGAGGCGACGTCAACTGGCCGCCGAACATCTTCATCAGCTGAATGCCCGTGCCCGCCAGCTGGGCCTCGGCCTGCACCCAATAGCGGCTGTCGACCCACAGGCCGGCGAATTCGGCCGTCACGACCAGCGTGCCGACCGAGCCGGTGAACCCGGACAGCCACTCGCGGCCCTGCCAGCGGCCTGGCAGATATTCGGAGAGATGCGGATCGGCCGACGGCACGAGCCAGGCGGCGAGCCCTTGCTGCGTCATCGCGCTGCGCAGTTGTGCAATGCGCTCGGGGATCGAGGCGGTTTCGGGGAGTCGTACATTCATCGGTTTCACCTGCAAAGAGTCATCGACGGGATAACAAGCCGACCGTCACGGCAACGGCAACAAGAGCGAAAGCGGTGCAGACGGGCCATTCGAGCGTATCGCCGTCATGGAAGAGCTGGACGACGTTGCCAGCCATGTGCGCGATGGCCGCTCCCGCCACACCGACCAGGAGCGCCACCCACAGCCTCACGCGGCTCGCGCGCCGCAGCGGATGCAGCCACCAGCTGACCAGACCGACGACGGCGCCGAGGAGGATCAGTCCGGGCCAGCCCATCAACGCACTCCGCCGCTGATCATCAATTTAAGACTCATCTGATAGGCGGCTGTTTTATCGATGGCTAGCATTTTTTTCTCTTTCACTAGAAGGTCAGCACGGCTTTCTGCGTAGCGGTTGAGTTTAGGGGCCCGGGGTAAGGTTAGGCAAGCCGAAAGCCTCCCGCGCCAAGCCGCTGCTTCCCGCCTTCGTCCCATGCGAATCGCCCTTATTGAGCCAGACCTGCGGCATGCGGAAATCGTCGGCCGGCTATTGTTTGCCGGTGGGCATGCCTGTCACCACTTTTCCGCCAGCGCGCCGTTCCTGGCGGGCGCTGCTCGCGAATTCTTCGATCTGCTCGTCACCGACGCTTTTTGCGGCGACGCCGCCGCCGAGGACGTCATCGCGCGCGTGCGCGAGGTGTTGCCGGGCTTGCCCGTCGTCGTGCTCATGACGTCGCCGCGCGAAAGCGAACTGGTTGCGACACTGCAGGCGGGCGCCGACGACTGTCTGTCGAAACCCGCGCGCGGGCCCGAAATGCTCGCGCGCATCGACGCGCTGATGCGCCGGGCAGGCATCCGCCGTCCGCGCAACCGGGCGCGCGAAATGTTCGGCGAGTACGCGTTCGATACGGGCCGCTCGGTCGTCACCTTTCGGGGCCAGAGCGTCGCGCTGACGCCGAAGGAACTCCAGTTCGCGCTGCTGCTGTTCACCAATATGTCGCGTGCCGTTTCACGCGCGCACATCCTCGAAACCGTCTGGTCGCGCCGCCGCGACGTTAAGTCGCGTACGCTCGATACCCATGCGTCGCGCATCAGGACGAAGCTCGAATTGCGGCCGGAATTCGGCTACACGCTGGTTCCGCTGTACGGCTACGGCTACCGTCTGGACCAGATTCCCGTAGAAAAGCCGGATGGCGCGGATAAGGCCCCCGCGAATGAAAGATTCGTGGAAACGCTATAATATTGGGCTTAACCATAGCCCCAATACGTCGCCTTGCAAGGCCGTAGCGTCCCCGTGCAACTCTTAACGATCGGAATCAATCACCACACCGCGCCCGTCGCCCTGCGCGAGCGCGTGGCGTTTCCGCTCGAACAGATCAAGCCGGCACTGTCGACGTTCAAGGACATCTTCCTCGGCCGCACGGCCCGTACTGCGCCGGAAGCAGCGATCCTGTCGACCTGCAACCGCACCGAGCTGTACTGCGCCACCGACGACCACGCCGCCCGCGAAGCGGCGATCCACTGGCTGTCGAAGTACCACAACATCGCCGTCGACGAACTCGCGCCGCACGTGTACGCGCTGCCGCAGTCCGAAGCCGTGCGCCATGCGTTTCGCGTCGCGTCGGGGCTCGACTCGATGGTGCTCGGCGAGACGCAGATCGTCGGCCAGATGAAGGATGCCGTACGCACCGCTTCGGAAGCCGGCGCGCTCGGCACGTACCTGAACCAGCTGTTCCAGCGCACGTTCGCAGTCGCGAAAGAGGTGCGGACCACGACGGAAATCGGGGCGCAATCGGTTTCGATGGCGGCGGCCTCCGTGCGCCTCGCGCAACGCATTTTCGACAAGGTGTCGAACCAGCGTGTGCTGTTCATCGGCGCGGGCGAAATGATCGAGCTGTGCGCGACGCACTTTGCCGCGCAGCAGCCGCGTGAGCTGGTCGTCGCGAACCGCACGGCCGAGCGCGGCGAGCGCCTCGCCGGCCGCTTCAATGGCCGCGCGATTCCGCTGTCCGAACTGCCCGCCCGCATGCACGAATTCGACATCATCGTGTCGTGCACGGCGTCGACGCTGCCCATCATCGGCTTGGGCGCCGTCGAGCGCGCGGTGAAAGCGCGCCGTCACCGGCCGATCTTCATGGTCGATCTCGCCGTTCCGCGCGACATCGAACCGGAAGTCGGCAAGCTCGAAGACGTGTTCCTGTACACCGTCGACGATCTCGGCGCGATTGTCCGCGAAGGCAATGCGTCGCGGCAAGCCGCCGTCGCGCAAGCCGAAACGATCATCGAGACGCGCGTGCAAAATTTCATGCAGTGGCTCGACGCGCGCGGCATCGTGCCCGTCATCCGCCACATGCACACGCAGGCCGACACGCTGCGCCGCGCCGAGGTCGAGAAAGCGCAGAAGATGCTCGCGCGCGGCGACGATCCCGCCGTCGTGCTCGAAGCGCTGTCTCAGGCGCTCACCAACAAGCTGATCCACGGCCCGACGCACGCGCTCAACCGCGCCAGCAGCGAAAACCGCGATCAGCTGATCGAGCTGATGGGCGGCTTCTACAAACACGCTCACTCTTCGTCGGAGCGTTAGCGGCGCTCTACGCCGACGCATCGCGCGTGTTGCCGTCCCGACCCGCACGGTGCCTTATCCGCAGCGTCCCGGGCATTCGTCCCCGGTTTTCGTCCTGAATCCCGAATCCAGCCGTCCTTTTCGGAGTCCGCTCCGACCGCCCCAATGAAAACGAGCATGCAAGCCAAGCTCGACCAGCTCACCATCCGGCTGGCCGAACTGAACGACCTGTTGAGCCGCGAAGACATCACGTCGAGCATCGAGCAATACCGCAAGCTCACGCGCGAGCACGCGGAGTTGCAGCCTGTCGTCGAACATTACGGTCTGTGGCGCCAGGCGCTGAACGATGCGGCGACGGCGCAGGAATTGTTGTCGGACGCATCGATGAAAGATTTCGCGGAAGAGGAAATCCGCACGTCGCGCGATCAGATGGAAAAGCTCGAAGGCGAACTGCAGAAGATGCTGCTGCCCAAAGACCCGAACGACGACCGCAACATCTTCCTCGAAATCCGCGCGGGCACGGGCGGCGACGAGTCCGCGCTGTTCGCGGGCGACCTGCTGCGCATGTATCTGCGCTACGCGGAGCGCAACCGCTGGCAGGTCGAGATGATGTCGGCGAGCGAATCGGATCTGGGCGGCTACAAGGAAGTGATCGTGCGGATCGCGGGCGACGCCGCGTACTCGAAGCTCAAGTTCGAATCGGGCGGCCATCGCGTGCAGCGTGTGCCGGCGACGGAAACGCAGGGCCGCATCCACACGTCGGCGTGCACGGTCGCGGTGATGCCGGAAGCGGACGAAATCGGTGAAGTCGAGATCAATCCCGCCGATCTGCGCATCGACACGTTCCGCGCGTCTGGCGCGGGCGGCCAGCACATTAACAAGACCGATTCTGCCGTGCGCGTGACGCACCTGCCGACGGGCATCGTCGTCGAATGCCAGGACGATCGCTCGCAGCACAAGAACAAGGACCGCGCGCTGAAGGTGCTCGCCGCGCGCATCAAGGACAAGCAATACCACGAGCAGCACGCGAAGGAAGCAGCGACGCGCAAGAGCCTGATCGGCTCGGGCGACCGCTCGGAGCGCATTCGCACCTACAACTTTCCGCAAGGCCGTCTCACGGATCACCGGATCAACCTGACGCTGTATCGTCTCGAAGCGATCATGGCAGGCGATCTCGACGAACTGATCGCGGCGCTCGTGTCCGAGCATCAGGCTGAATTGCTGGCGTCGCTCGGCGACGCGGACTGAGCGCCCGCGCATGAATACAGCCGATACCGTCGCCACGCTGCTGCGCGCGTCACCGCTACCTGCGCTCGAAGCGCGCATTCTGCTCGGGCACGCGCTTGGCTGGCGCCGCACGGAACTGATCACGCGCGCCGACGACGCGCTCGATCCGCAGCAAGTCACGGCGTTCCGCGAGTTGCAGGCGAGACGCGTCGCCGGCGAGCCCATTGCACAGCTGATCGGATCGCGTGAATTCTTCGGGCTCGATTTCGAAGTCACGCGCGATGTGCTCGTTCCCCGTCCCGAAACCGAATTGCTCGTCGAAACGGCCGTGCAGTCGCTCGAAGCGCATGCCGCGCGCGCCCGCGTGCTCGATCTCGGCACGGGCACGGGCGCGATCGCCGTGTCGATTGCGTGGTCGCGCCCGGATGCGCGGGTCTGGGCCGTCGACCGGTCGGCGGAAGCACTGGCCGTTGCCGCGCGCAATGCGGTCCGGCTGCTCGAGTCGAAGCGCCCCGGCGGCGACGTGCAGTTCGCGCAAAGCGACTGGTACGGCGCGCTCGATGCCTCGCTTACGTTCGATGTGATCGTCAGCAACCCGCCGTATATCGCGAGCGGCGATCCGCATCTGTCGCAAGGCGATCTGCGTTTCGAGCCGCGCGGCGCACTCACCGACGAGGCCGATGGGCTATCGGCGATCCGTGCGATCGTCGCGGGCGCGCCGTCGAGGCTGGCGCCCGATGGCGTGCTGTGGATGGAACACGGCTACGACCAGGCGGCAGCCGTCCGCGCGATTCTGGCGGCGCAAGGCTTCGCCGATGTCCGTTCCGAGTTCGATCTGGCCGGCATCGAACGCATCAGCGGCGGGCGCTGGCCGGGCTGACACGCGACGAAATCACCGCGCCATGTGGGATTCCGCCGTCGGCCGGCATCTGCGAAATCCGCTATCATTTGTGTCTATCCCCAACACATACCGGAACCGCAAGGTCAGTCATGGACACGCAACAACGCATCAAGCAAATCGTCGACGAAAACCCCGTCGTGCTTTTCATGAAAGGCAACGCGCAATTCCCGATGTGCGGCTTCTCGGGCCGTGCGGTGCAAATCCTGAAGGCATGCGGCGTCGATCAGTTCAAGACGGTCAACGTCCTCGAAGACGAAGCCGTGCGCCAGGGCATCAAGGAATTCTCGAACTGGCCGACCATCCCGCAGCTATACGTCAAGGGCGAATTCGTCGGCGGCTCGGACATCATGATGGAGATGTATCAGTCGGGCGAACTGCAGCAGCTCTTCGCCGCAGCCTGATTCACGCAGACGGCGCCGCACGCCATGGAACCTCGCGCCGCGGCGCCACGTCGTCTCATCATCGCCATCACGGGAGCGACGGGCGCGATCTACGGCGTCCGGCTGCTTCAAGTGCTGCGCAAGGTTGGCGGCGTCGAAAGCCATCTGCTGATCTCCAGCGCAGGGTGGCTCAATATCCAGCACGAACTCCAGTTGTCGCGTGAAGACGTGCATCCGCTCGCGGATGTCGTTCATTCCGTGCGCGACGTCGGCGCAAGCATCGCGTCGGGCTCGTTCGCGACGGACGGCATGATCGTCGCGCCCTGCTCGATGAAAACGCTCGCGAGCGTTGCTCACGGACTCTCCGACAATCTCATCACGCGCGCCGCCGATGTCACGCTCAAGGAGCGTCGACGACTCGTGCTGATGGTTCGCGAAACGCCGTTCAATCTCGCGCATCTGCGCAACATGACGGCCGTCACCGAAATGGGCGGCGTGATCTTTCCGCCGTTGCCCGCCTTCTACAACCGGCCGGCGACGATCGACCAGATGGTCGACGACACCGTCGCGCGCGTGCTCGATCTGTTCGCGCTAGGCCCGGCGCTCGCGCCGGCGTGGCAAGGGCTGAATAGTCCGGAGCAATAAGCCGGGCGCTGTTGTCCCACCTCGCGGGCCGCACGCGCCGATCATCCCGCTGGATTCGCAACAGCGGCGAGACAATCAAATCCGCCTTGGGCCGTTTATCAATCACGAGTGCGGCCGTATATTCGAATCAACGAAACCATTCCGGCCACACCGGCCCGCACCGCCATGACCCGCTTGCCCTCCCTCTTCCTGTCACACGGCGCGCCGACGCTGCCGATCGATCCGTCGATGCCGCGCGAGCAATTCGCGTCGCTTTCCGCCAAAGTGCCTCGCCCGAAGGCGATCCTGATGCTGTCCGCGCATTGGGGCACGTTGCAGCCCGCCGCCAGCACGTCGAACGCGCCTGAGACGATTCACGACTTCTACGGCTTTCCGCGTCAGCTGTATGAGATTCAGTACCCGGCGCCGGGCGCGCCCGAAGTCGCGCGACGCGCGGCGGAATTGCTCGGCGAACAGGGCATGCCGACGGCGACGCAACCGCACGGCCTCGATCACGGTGCATGGGTGCCGATGCTGCTGATGTTTCCGCATGCCGACGTGCCGATCGCCCAGTTGTCGATCCAGCCGAGGCTCGATCCCGCGCATCACTTCCGCGTGGGGCGCGCGCTGCGTCCGCTACAGGACGAGGGTGTGATGATCGTCGGTTCCGGCCAGATCACGCACAATCTGCGCGAGGCGGATTTCTCTGCGCGGCCCGAGGATGCCGATCCGCGCGTCACCGAATTCACCGACTGGTTCGAGACACGCCTTGCCGCCTGCGATATCGACGCGCTGCTCGACTATCGACGCCAGGCGCCGCACGCCGCGTTCATGCATCCGACCGACGAGCATCTGTTGCCCGTATTCGCGGCGCTCGGCGCGGCAGCCGACCATTACAAGCTCGGCATTCAATCGCTGGGGACGTTCCAGCGCTCGCTGGCGATGACGAACTACGTGTTCGGCAACGCATAAGCACTGCCGTCGCCGGACGAAAAAAAGCCCGCCAGAGTTATTCTGGCGGGCTCTTGCTTTAGCGAATCAGGCAATTCGGGGCGATCAGACGCCGATGCCTTCGAGAATCTCGTCTTGCGCTTCGCGCTCGTCCAGATACCCGGTGCGATATCCCGTATGCACGCCCCAGTAATAGAACACGAGCGAGAACACGATCACGACCAGCATGTCCCAGCCATACGACAGCAGCCCCATCCCGCCGAACTGCCTGCTGCCGATCAGCGACAGGATC
>NZ_JBFRCH010000049.1:0-43211 GCF_040965635.1 Paraburkholderia phymatum | reverse complement strand
ATGCCGCCTATCACCTGGCGGCAAGCAGTCAATCAGTTCGCCATTCTGTTCGGCGAGCGATTCACGAGCGCCATGAGCTGAGATCTTTTAACCCGACCTCAGCACACGAAATTCCTGACACCTCCCTGAATGCGAACTATCGGCCAACAAGCGGCCACTCATCCACAGCAGCAAGCTGCCATTCGAACGGCTCATTCAATTCCAAACCGGTCCGATAGTCTAGCCGAGCACGTTGATCTTGCGGCCGTCTGCCGATCGGCCGCCGAAAGGCCGCTCAAGACTTTGAGCCCGACCTTCTATTGGGCGAGACGTTACGCAGCCAAAATAACCTCTTGCTCTGCCCTTGCTCTTCCGTGGTTCACTATTTGGCGAGTGGCCACATGTCGAACCATCCTTCGGCATTTCGAGCCACAATCGCAATTTGCTTCTACACGGACAGGCTATGGAACGTCGCGCAGTGCTTCCCCCGTTGAATCCCACCCGGGCGTTCGAGGCGACCGGACGCCTGCTGAGCATTTCCAAGGCCGCTGACGAGTTGACCGTGACCCCCGCCGCTGTCAGCCGGCAGGTGCGCTCGCTCGAAGCTTACCTGGGCGTCGATCTGTTCGAACGGGTGAAAGGGCGGTTGGAGCTGACGTCGGCGGGCGCGCGGTATCTGGCGGAACTCATGCCGCTATTCGCATCGCTGCGCGACGCCACCGACAGCCTGCGTTCGTCCGAGCGGCGCGCGCGCGTCCTCAAGATCCGCTCGCCCGCGACCTTCGCGGTGCGCTGGCTGATTCCGCGTCTCGCGAGCTTTCATCGAATGCACGAAAACATCGACGTGCAACTGACGACATCCCCGGCTCCGCTGAATTTCGCGCGCGAGGACATCGACGCCGGCATCCAGCTAGGCGACGGCAAGTGGCCCGGCCTGCGCGTGCAACGTCTGATCGCGAACGAACTTGTGCCTGTCGCTGCGCCTTCACGACAGGTCAGGGCACGCTCGCAGTTGCAGGGCGAAACGCTTTTGCACACGCTCGCGCGCCCGGAAGACTGGACGTTGTGGTTGAAGGCAGCGGGCTTTCCGTTGAACGCACGGCGCCGCGAAATGCGCTACGAAACGTCGCTGCTCGCGTACCAGGCAGCGATAGAAGGGCACGGCGTCGCGATTGCGCAGAAGGCGCTGGTGCGCGGTGAACTGGAAAGCGGTCTGCTCGTCGCACCGTTTTCGTTCGAGCTCGATCGCGGGCATCACACCTACTACTTCGCGTGGCCGACCGGGCGTCCGCAATCCGACGCACTGAAGACTTTCCGCCGTTGGCTGCTCACGTTGCTCAACGAATAGCGCCCGCGAGCCGACGACCCTTTAACAAAAAGTCAGCGGCTCGTTTCTAAATTGTCGATTGTCCGCAGGGCCGACGGGTACGTATTCTCGTCGGCATGATTCGCTGCGATGGCGACTCACGATACAGGACAATCAAAAATGCCAAGAGACAGCCTCAACGGCGTGCGCGTGATCGATTTCTCCCACGTCCTTGCCGGACCGGTCTGCTCGATGACGCTCGCCGATCTCGGCGCGCACGTCGTCAAGATCGAACCGCCCGATGGCGAGATCGGTCGGCGCATCGGGCCGCCGTGGATAAGCGGTGAAAGCCCCGCCTTCATCAGCGTCAACCGCAACAAGTACAGCGTCGCGATCGATCTGAAAACCGACGCAGGGCGCGGGGCCGTTCGCCGGATGCTGCGGGATGCGGACGTGCTCGTCGAAAACTTCCGGCCGGGCGTGATGGCGTCGATGGGACTCGACTTCGAGACCTTGCGGCGATTGAATCCCCGGCTCGTCTACTGCTCGATCTCCGCGTTCGGTCAGACGGGCGCGAATCGCAAGCGGCCTGGCGTCGACGGCGTGATCCAGGCCGTCAGCGGTCTGATGAGCACGCTCGGCACGACGAGCGCCGAGCCGCTGAAAGTCCCGATCCCCGTCGCGGACATGATGGGCGGCTATCTTGCGTCCATCGCGATTCTCGGCGCGCTGCATCAGGTCCGCGCGGGCGGCGGCGGGCAGCATCTCGACGTGAGTCTCTACAACGCGACGCTGATGCTGCAGCAGATCGGCTTCGCCGCGTTCTTCGCGTCCGGGCGCGAGCCGGATAAGACCGGCAGCGCCGCGCCCTATGCGTGCCCGAACGAAGCGTTCCCGACGCAGGACGGCTGGATAATGGTCGTCGCCTACCATCCGGAACGATGGCACGCGTTGTGTGATGTGCTCGCAACGCCTGCGCTCGAAGCGGATCCGCGATTCGCTACCAACGACGATCGCGTGCGCCATCGCGCGACGCTGCATCACATGCTCGCCGCGCGTTTCGTCGAACGCACGACTGCGGAGTGGATGGAACGGCTCGCGGCGCGCGACATTCTTTGCGCGCCGGTCGCAACCTACGGCGATGTCATCGAAACAGCGGAATACGCCGAATGCGGGCTGGCGCAGATGATCGATCATCCAGTCGCGGGCCCGATGCGCACGCACGGCTTCGCGCTTGGTCCATCCGATCGTCCTGCCGCGCCGGATCTGCCCGCGCCGCTGACGGGCCAGCACACGTTGCAGATGCTGCAGCGATACAGCTTCGCCGAAAGCGAAATCGCGGGACTGCTGAACGCGGGCGTGATCCGCGTGGGCCGCGCGGCGCGCGAACTCTGCGATGAAGGCCGCAAGGTGTGCGCATGAGCGCCGGGATGATCGTGAGCGAGCGACGCGGACGGGTCGCGCTCGTGCGTCTCGCGTCGGACAATCCGCTCAATCCGCTGACCGACGCGTTGATGGACCAGTTGATCGATCGATGTCCTGCTGCGCAGCGAAGCCGATCCGCAGGTCCACGCGACCGTTCTGACAGGATCCGAAAAGGCTTTCGCCGCCGGCGCCGACATCGTCGCGATGTCGAAACTCGACTACGCGAACGCATTCTCGGATGACTACATCGGCCGCAGCTGGGACCGCATCCGCACGGCCCGCAAACCGCTCATTGCGGCGGGGGTGGCTATGCGCTCGGCGGCGGCTGCGAACTGGCGATGATGTGCGACATCGTCATCGCCGCGGACGACGCGCTCTTCGGCCAGCCGGAGATCAAGCTCGGCATCGGACTCGCCCGTCAAACACGCGAGCATCGCAGTCGATTTGCCGACCGCTCGCGGCAGACGCTGCGTGCAGCCCGCGCCCGGAACGGACGATCACAAAGAAGGCATGGCCGCGTTTCTGGAACGCCGTCAGGCCGCATTCCCGAACCGGTAGTAGCCGGCAAAACGATCAGGAGACTTTTTCTTGTCAACTTATCCCAATGATGCCGGTTCGCTGGTCGAATCGTCTGTCGATGACGGCGTGCTCATGCTCACGCTCAATAGCCCGAGCGACGGCAACGCGCTGAACGTCGCGATGACGGAGGCGCTGTCGGACGCGCTCGAGCAGGTCAACGACCGGCGCGACGTGCACTGCGTGCTGCTGCGTTCGTCGTCGCGCCACTTCTGCACGGGCGGCAATGTGAAAGACATGCAAAGCGGCAGCGATCTCATGAGCGGCGGCGTCGAAGATGTACACGACCGCCTGATTCGCAGCCTGCACAGAATCACGCGCGCAATGAGCGGTCTCGACGTGCCCTCGGTGTGCGCGGTCAATGGCGCGGCGGTCGGAGCGGGCTGCGATCTTGCGTTGATGTGCGATATCCGCATGGCGAGCACGAAAGCCGTGTTCGCAGAGAGCTTCTTGCGGCTCGGGCTGGTGTCGGGAATCGGCGGATCGTGGTTCCTGACGCGTATCGTGGGCTACGCGAAGGCGCTCGAATTGACGTTGACGAGCGAGTTCATCGATGCGGAAACGGCGCTGGGCCTAGGCATCGTGTCGAAGGTGGTGCCGGAGGACGCGCTCGACATCGAGGCCCGGTCGCTGGCGACACACATCGCGCAAAACCCGCCGACTGCGCAGCGCATGGCGAAGCGGCTCGTGCGCAAAGCGGCCGATGCTTCGCTCTCGACGACGCTCGAGCTGGCGGCAGGCCTGCAGGCCATTCTGTTGTGCGGTCACGAGCACAAGGAGGCTGTCGGCCGGTTTATGGAGCAGCAGGCGACGAAGAAGCGCACGCACATGTGATGTGCCGATACGGCCACTGCGCCGATCGCGCGGGGCCTCACAAACCGAATCACAGGAGACGACCATGTCCACGACTTCCGGAGCCCGATATTCAAAGCCCGGCATGCTACGGATTATCGCCACATCGAGCCTGGGCACGATGCTCGAGTATTACGATTTCTTCGTCTACGTCGCGCTGACATCGACCTTGACGCACTTGTTCCTTCCATCGACGGACCGAGCCGTCGCCGCGATGGCGGGCGTCGCCACGTTTGGCATCGCGTATGTCGCGCGGCCGCTGGGCACGATCATCTTCAGCCCGATGTCCGACCGGATCGGACGCAAGAAGACGTTCGTCATCACGCTCGGGATCATGGGTATCGCGACGGTAGGCATCGGCTGTCTGCCGACCTACGCGATGGCCGGCTTGCTCGCGCCGATCGGACTGATCACGCTGCGCGTGGTGCAAGGCATCGCGCTCGGCGGCGAATACGGCTCCGCGGTCGTCTACGTGATGGAGCATGCGCCCGCAGGCCGCAAAGGCATGGCGACGAGCGTGCTGCAAAGCACCGCGAGCCTCGGCCTGCTGCTGGCGCTGGCGATCGTGTCCGCTCTGAAGTTCGCGCTCGATGCATCGGCATTCGAATCGTGGGGCTGGCGCGTTCCGTTCCTGATCTCGGCGCCGATCGTCGCGGTGGCGACATGGATCCGGCTCGGCATGAAGGAAACGCCCGTGTTCGCGGAGATGAAGCAGGCGGGCCGTCTGTCGAAATCGCCTCTGCAGGACACGTTGTCGAGCGCGACGTCGTGGAAAGCGATTCTTGTCGCGATGTTCGGCGCGCAAGGCGGAACGTCGGTGTCGCTCTATATGTCGATCGTCTACATGCTGTACTTCCTGCAGAACGTGTTGAAGGTCGATTCGTCGCGGGCGAATCTGTGCCTCGGCGTCGCTATCGTCGTGGCCGTGCCGCTTTATCCGATGTTCGGACGTCTGTCCGATGCGATCGGCCGTGCTCGTGTGATGTTGATCGGCATCGTGCTCTGGATTCTTGCAGCGTATCCGGCTTTCGCGGGCATCAGGACGAACGCGCTCGCAGGCGGCTGGGCCACGGTGACGCTGCTCGTCGCGTTGCTGGCTGTGTTGACCGCGATGATCATGGCGCCGCTGCCCGCGTTCATCGCCGAATGTTTTCCGCCGCGAAGCAGGACCACGGGCTTCGGATTGTCGCAACAGCTCGGCAATGTGCTGTTCGGCGGGTTTCTTCCGTTGATCAGTCTTTCGCTCGTCAATCTGACAGGCAACTCGCTTGCAGGCGTCGGGTACTCGATCGTGTCGCTGTTGCCCTGTGTCGCCGTCACGTACTTCTGGGGACTGCGGCAGGATCGGCTGATCCGTCAGCGTAATCACGAAATACAGTGCGCAAGCCCAGCGGACGCGGGCCAGTTGCCGGTGCGCTGAGTCCGCGATGGCACGAGGCGCAGCATCGTGATGCCGCGCCTCGCGTCGTTCAGACGAGACCACCCATCAGCGTGTATTTCACGTGCACATATTCCTCGATTCCATGATGGCTGCCTTCGCGCCCGTAACCCGATTGCTTCACGCCGCCGAACGGCACCGAAGCCGTGCCGACCGAGCCGGAATTCAGAATCACCATGCCCGCCTCGAGGTTCCGCGACAGCCGGAACGAGCGGCCCAGTTCGCGCGTGAAGGCATAGGCGACGAGACCATATTCGGTGTCGTTGCTGCGCGCGATGATTTCGGCTTCGGTGGAGAAGCGATAGATCGGGAAGACGGGGCCGAATATTTCGGTCGAGGCGATCGGCATATCGTCCGCGACATCGACGAGAATCGTGGGCGCATAGAAGAGTCCGCCTTTCGCGTGCGGATGTCCGCCGAGCACGACTTTGGCGCCGCGCTTGCGGGAATCGTCAACGAGCTGGGCGACCTTGTCGATGGCTGCGCGACTGATCAGCGGACCAACGACGAACCGGTCCTGCAGCCCTTGATCGACCGGAATCGCTTCGACGAGCGTCTTCACGCGCTGAACGAACGCGTCGTGCACGCTCGCCTGAACATACACGCGGTTCGGCGAGATGCAGACCTGTCCGCTGTTGCGAAGCTTCGCGGATACGAGCGCCTTTGCGGCTTCGTCGAGATCGGCGTCGTCGAAGACGATGAACGGCGCGTTGCCGCCCAGTTCCATCGTCATCTTCTTCAGCGTGCCGGCGCACTGGGCGGCGAGCAACTTGCCCACTGCGGTCGAACCGGTGAACGAGATCTTGCGGATGCGCGGATCGTCGGTGATGAGCTTGCCGATCTGCACGGGGTCGCCCGTGACCATCTCGAACACACCTCCCGGAATGCCGGCGCGGCGCGCGTATTCGAGCAGCTTGTACGCGGTCAGCGGCGTTTCCTCGGAAGGCTTCAGCAGGATCGTGCAGCCCGCCGCAAGCGCGGTCGCCACCTTGCGCGTGATCATCATGAACGGGAAATTCCACGGCGTGATCGACGCGACCGGTCCGACCGGTTCCTTCGTCACGACGACCGCGGCGTCTTTCGCGTGCGTGGGGATGGTGTCGCCGTACACACGCTTCGCTTCCTCCGCATACCATTCGACGAAGCCTAACCCATAGTCGATTTCGCCGAAGGCTTCCGACATGCACTTGCCGTTTTCGCGGCACATGAGTTCGGCGAATGCGGTCTTGTCGGCGCTGACGAGGTCGAACCATTTGCGCAGCAGTGCGCTTCGTTCGCACGCCAACGAGCGCGACCAGGCCGGAAAGGCCGCGCATGTGCGACCGATGGCCGCGCGCACCTGCGCTTCCGAATGATGTTTGACTTGCCCGACGACCGTCCCGTCGGCGGGATTGATTACATCGATCATGTTTTATTCTCCGAAGTAAGTGAGCTTTCTCAGCGCATCGACGCATCGTGATTCACGCATCCCGATGCATGATCGAATGTTAGGTACGTTGCAACGGGACGAGAACGTGTGATCGTCTGCGAAGCTTGCCCGATTCTATGAATGCACTTTTATCGAACCCGAAGTATGAAAACGCACCACTCTCCCAAGTTGCCGACGATGGAAACCGAAGCCGCAGCACTGGCCCGGGTGCACGCTTCGATGGTGAGCCGGCTGCTGGAACTCGCGCCGAACGAAGGCTATAACGCGACGCCGATGCCGGACATTCGACTGTTGCGATCGAACCGCCCGCTGACGCGCACGCCGGTGCTGTACGAGCCGGGTATCGTCGTGATTGCGCAAGGCCGCAAGCGCGGCTATTTCGGCAGCAAGTTGTATGTCTACGATGCGCAGCACTATCTGACCGTCGCCTTGCCGCTGCCGTTCTCGATGGAAACCGACGCCACCGCCAACGAACCGTTGCTCGCGGTGTACGTGCGCCTCGATCCGACGCTTGCCGCCGATGTGCTCCTGCAGATCGACGAGCGCAAGGGCGTGGTGCCGGGCGAACCGGGCGGCATGGCCACGACGAGGCTCGATGTCGCGCTCGGCGAAACCATGCTGCGGCTCCTCGACGCGATGCGCGATCCGCTCGAAGCTGCGCTATTGGGGCCAGCGCTCGTGCGGGAGATCTACTTTCGCGTGTTCATCGGGGAGCAGGGCGCTTCGATGCGCGCTGCGCTCAACGTGGATGGAAACTTCGGGCGCATATCGAGAGTACTGCGCAAGATTCATTCGAGCTATGCGGAGTCGCTAACGATCGAAGCGCTCGCAAGGGAAGCGACGATGAGTGTGCCGTCATTTCATCTGCACTTCAAGGCGGCCACGAACACATCTCCGCTGCAGTACATCAAGTCGACGCGACTGCATCAGGCGAGGCTGTTGATGGCGCGACACGGCATGACCGCCGCTGCGGCAAGCGCACAGGTGGGTTATGAGAGCGCGTCGCAGTTCAGCCGCGAATTCAAGCGGCTCTTTGGTGGCACGCCTTCGGAAGAATTGAGGAGAATGAAGCGGCATTTCGCGGTGCCGGAGGCGGGGCCGCGATCGTCGCTGTACGTTTCGTCCCATTGATTTGGCAATTGCATGTTTTCCACTATCGGCCTTTTGGGATTCGACGATAGAGGCTTGAGCGATGTCGCGGTTCTTTGGCAATAGGATCCGGCTAGGGCCGTTTGGGTTCACGGCGTCCTGAACAGCGGCGGACGGGTGGCCGTGGCCACTGTCGGCCGCGGGAGTCAGCATTGCTGCCGTAGAAGATTCTCGTGGATGCCTTGCAGGTCGGCCGCGTTCGGCCACAAGGAGACATTCAGCTGTGCCGCAACCCAGACGTTCAGACGTCGGCTCCACCCAACAAACGGTCATTCGATTCAAATGCTCGAATGCTGCTTCTTGGCCTTGCGGTCGTCCGCCTAATTCTCCTCGCCCGTGTTCCGAAAGTCCGCTTCCGCGCGGACCACGTTCTCAACGATGTGCGACCGGACAATGACTACGCCCGTCGGCCCGCACACCGCGTCCGTCCCAGAATGGAATCGGATCTAGCGGTTGGCTCGACACGCCAATACATAGTGCCACCGACTAGTGCCGCAGCGCCTTCCCTTCCTTCGCACGCGCGATAACCATCTCGGGCACACTCCCGGCCGCAAACGAATGCGAAGTCTTCATCTCGCTTGAGATTCGTGCGATGAGCAGAAGCGCGACAATGGTCGCAGCATCCCCCGAGAACCGCAACAGCCCGTTCACAATTCCGTTTTCCATATTTCCTGGCACTTGCGCGAGGCGTAGGGTGGTGTCGATGATGATCGAGATGGCCGAGCCGCCGACAAAACAGACGAGCCCTTGTTGCCCCACTGTCACGATACCCGGCAAACGTCTTGCCAGCACGCTTACCCATCCGAGAGCCTCATTGGCTTGAGAGCTGACAGGGTGACGTCCGGTTTGACTTCGATCGAGACGGTGTCGCCGCTGCGACGATGTACCGTCAGAATATCGCCCCGAAGCAACACAATATCGCCGCGAATGCGTTCGACGTGAGGCTCCTGCGCGAAGGCGGCGCCGACAAACGTAAGCGTCGCAAGCAAGACACGCAGTCTCTTAAGAATTGGCATGAATACTCCGTATGTTGTGCGTGTTGAAGACGAGTCGATCTGGCACAAAGACTCACCGACCGCACGCGAAAGCTTGCTACTTTGCCTGACGCGCTGCCGAGATGATTGCCGCGGCGACTTTTTCCGGTTTCGACAGCATCGGTACGTGACTCGCCTCAACCTTGACGGTCGTCGCGCCGATCTGTTTCGCCAATCTCATCTGAAAGTCGGGAGGAACTATGACGTCTTTCGTCGGGACGACATACCACGACGGCTTGTCGTGCCACGCCGCGTGACCGATCTTTTCGGCCACACAGCCTGAATACCACGGCCCTTGCGTCGCAGCGAGCAAACGCACTTGCGCAGGCGAAACATCGGGCGCGAAATCTTCAGCCATCGCCTTATCGGACAGCGTCAGGAATCCCGCAGCGTCCTTATGCACTTCCGCCGCCCACGAAGGCGCTGGCAACCCATTTTGAATGTCGTTAGCCGATTGCCCGTTGTCCGGCGCAAATGCCGCGACGTACACGAGCGCTTTGACCTTGTCGTTGTTACCAGCCTGCGTGATGACGGACCCCGCCCACGAATGGCCCACCAGCACCACTGGACCGTTTTGCCGGTCGATCGCGCGGGTCGCAGCCGATACGTCATCGCCAAGGGACGTCAATGGATTTTGCACGGACGTCACGTGAAGGCCTTTTGCCTCGAGCAGGGGAATAACCTTGTCCCAGCTCGATCCGTTCGCCCAGGCGCCGTGTACCAGAACGATATTCTTGCCGGCAAGATCAGGATCGGGCGCGGCCTGCGCAGTGGCAGCGGATAACAGAGCACCGGCGATGACCAGCGGCAGCAACAATTTTTGCGGCGTGTTCAAAATGGCGCGTCGTAAGAAAGCAGGGAAGGAATCAAGAGTGATGCTACGCGTTTGTAACTGGCGGTAATTCATTTACCGATCGAAACGGATGCCCCCCGCCAACGCCGCTGCCTGCTTGCGCGCAGCCTGTCTGGCCACCTCATCGACTTCGGGACCAAGAAGGGTTTTCTCGACGACGATCGATTCGACGTCGATCACGCCGACGGATCGCAGCCACACCTCCATAAACGGCCGCTGAAAATCGAACGAATGAGCCGGCGTGCTTGAGTCTATTGAGTAGTCGAGGCCTCTCGCATAAATGACCGCCGCTCTCTTGCCTTTCAGCAATCCCTTCAGCCCTCGTTCGTCGAAGGAAAAGAGGATGTTCCGCTGCGAGACGACGTCGATGAAATGCTTGAGCTTGTACGGGATGGAGAAATTCCATAGCGGCACGGAGAAGAGCAGCGTATCGGCGTCGTGCAACCGCTGCGCGAGTTTCCGGATGCCCGCCCAAGCTTGCTGCTGGGTAGCGCTGAGCCGCGTACCGCTCAGGTCTGCATATTTGGCGTCGAGCGCGTCGCCGTCGAATTCCGGCAATCCGATTGCCCATAGATCAAGCACGTCGATCCGATGATCCGGATGGGCGTCGCGATAGGCCTCCAGATACGCGCGCGCAACGTCAAGCGAGGCAGACCGCCGCTTACGTGGCGACGCTTCAATATGCAGCAAGATCGGCATGAGATGACTCCAAAGGGGTGTAAGGTAAGATCTGGGCCGTGGCTTAAACCAACGTAAGCGTCACGTCGATGTTGTTTCGCGTCGCGTTCGAATACGGACACACCACGTGAGCCTTTTCGATCAGCGCTTGGGCTTCCTCGCGCATCACACCGGGCAGCGATATCATCAGCTTCACCTCGATGCCAAAGCCGTTCGGAATGCGGCCGATGCCGACGCTGCCGACTACCGAGGCAGCCGCGGGCATGGCGATCTTGTCGCGCGCCGCAACGAATTGCATTGCGCCGATGAAGCACGCGCTGTAACCGGCGGCGAAGAGCTGTTCGGGGTTGGTGCCGTCACCTCCTTTTCCGCCGAGTTCGTTCGGTTTTGTCAGCTTCAGATCCAGCTTGGCTTCCGGTATTGTGGCGCGGCCGTCACGGCCGCCTGTGGCATATGCGCGGGCGCGGTACAGAACGGTTTCGATTGACATGGGAGACTCCGAGGCTTCATGACGGGCGCATAAAGCAGGAAACAAATCGACGCTTGCAGTGTGCCCTCGATGTCTGCACTATCGGCGCAGGAGGCGTGCTCCGGCAAATGAGAAGTTCTGTGCGGCCGAAAAAGAAAAACTATCTAGCTTGCCGCGCACAGTTGGCGATCACCCGAGGGGCGTAGCGAAAGCCAATCAAATGAGGAAGGTACGATCAGGGCGTTTGGCGACCAGGTGCGCGAGCCATCGACGAGACGGATGGCTGTAGAGTTGCCACGCTTGAACTATGTGGCGTCCCGACCTCCGAGATTAGCCATTCCTTGAACGCAACCACTGCCGGTGCGTTTTCGTTTTCTCGTTTGTGGACGATGTAGTAGGCAAGCTCGCAGCTTTGCGCTTTCTCGAACGGCCGGACGAGCAGGCCTGCCTGAATGTCCTGCTCGACGAGGGAAGTGCGCGCAAGCGCGACCCCGTTGCCGGAAATGGCCGTCTGAATGGCCGCGGCGGAGTCGCTGATTTGCAGTCCGCGGTCGCTGTCCACGACGTCGCGACATCCCATCATTTGCAGCCACGATCGCCAGGTCGGATACACCGGGAAGTCGCACATCGAGACGTCGTGAATCAGCTGATGAAACTGCAGATCGTAAGGTTCTTTGAGAGGATGCTCGCCACGCAGCAGTAACGGGCTGCAAACCGGGAAATAGTCGTCGCGCAGCAGAATCGTCGCGACGAGACCGGGCCAGTGACCAGCCCCGTACCGGACACCCGCGTCGATTCTCTCGGCGGTGAAATCGAGCAACCATCCGCTCATGTCGATGCGCAGGTCGTAGCAGGGGTATCGGCTCTGGAAGCGCTCCACGCGGCGCAGAAACCACTTGTCCGCGAAAGCAGGCGGCACAGTCACGGTGAATGCAATGCGTGCCTTGCTCGCCTTCAGACGTTCGACCGCGCTCGACAACAGATCGAAGCCAGCTTGCAAATCAGGCATTACCGAACGGGCAGCGTCCGTGAGCGCAAGCCTCGACGAACCAGAAGGCGAGCGATGAAACAGCGCGACGCCGAGCGTGTCTTCCAGTCCGCGTATCAACTGGCCGACCGCCGCAGGGGTGACATGCAGTTCATGCGCCGCGGAAGCGTAGCTCAGATGCCGGGCCACGGCTTCCATTGCCCTGAGCGCATTCAGATGGTTGGGGGCTCGCATTCCCGTTGAAGAAGCTTGCTGAACTGGCGGTCAATTGTAGATTAGGAGGCAGTGTCACGAAGCACGCATTCGCGGATCAAAATCGAACTCGAGCCTGATGCCGCCCGGCTCATACACCATCGTATGACGCTTGGGGCCTTGGCCCAGGTTCTCAGGCGCAAACTCGACCACGATCCCCGGCCATCGGGATACCCGCGTGAACAATTCATCGAGCGCGGCTTCGCTCCCGACGCGCAGCGCCAGATGATGCAGGCCGACATTCGTCTTGCGATCGAATTCAACGCGATGTGTCCGGGTCGTCACTTCCCAGAGCGTCAGTGTGACGTAGCCGTCGGACACAAATGCCGCCGGATAACTGGGACGCTCGCCAACCTGTTTCCAGCCGAGGCAACGCACGAAGAAGTCACGCGTGGCGTTCAAATCACGAACCGTCAGCCCAACATGATCGATGCCGAGTGTCAGCGGTGCATCAGTCATTCTCAAGCGCTCCTTTAGTTCCGGTGCCGCAATTGCATTGTCTGCCAGCCTGGAGCTCGCAGCCATCCCTCATTGCAGTGCCAGGTGAAATCAACGCTAAGGGGCAACTCGTGGACGTAAGTCGCGTCCGTTCTGTCGCACCCCGCCGTCGAACTGGTCAGAAGCATTGCTATAACGGATACGATACGTCAACGCGTGAGATTCCCCTGGATCTTCTCCGCCCCCGCTTTCGCGCAAGCCTCATCCTTGTCACCGCCCGGAGATCCGCCTACTCCGATGCCCGCCACGATCTCATCTCGGACCTTGATCGCTATACCACCCGGAAGTACCGCAGCGTTTGGCGTCGACGCTAAAGCCTGTGCAGCTAGCGGCGGATACTTGGACAGAAAACTAAGGATTCCGCTTGTTGAATCCATATGGAAGATTGGCCCCATCGTCACGATAGTGTATGCCTTGCGATAAGCGGAGTCCTTCGTGTGAATGGTTGAGTGATCGCCTCGCAGTACGACTTGCGGCGTTCCTGACACGTCAACAACCGTTGCCGTCACGTCATAACCCTTTGCTGCGCACATCTGCACTGCCTCGAGAGCTCCTTCCAACGCAAGATTCATTGGCAATACATATCCACTCGTCGACACTTGCGCGACTGCGGACGTGCCGCCGACCAACGAAGCCAAAACCATCACGCCGACCGCTGCTACCGACTTTATTTTCATCGTAATTCACCTCTCAAAGGTTATAAAAAAAGCGCCCGACGCCAGTCATTTCAAGCGGTATCCATAGCGGCCCGAATCGACGGGTCGAGAAACGTGTGATTCAGCGCTGCTAGCGAATTCGGCAATTGCAAGGCCGCACCCACACCTTGAGCGATGCGCGCCATCTGCAGCGCGGGCATATTGGGCGCACAGCCGCATGCTGCAGACGCCACCGAGAACAACACGAGCCCGGTCGTGAATGTGCCCTTGACGCCGACGCGGTCTCCAAGCGCACCGGCCCCCAACAGCAGGCTGGCGAGAACAACTGCGTAACCGTCAACCAGCCACTGTAGTGAAGAAAGCGCCGAACTGAACTCCGCCCCGATCCGAGCTAGCGCCAGGTTCACAATCGAGGTATCGAGAACGATCATGAAAAACGCGGTGCCACAAGCAAGCACAGGGACCCAATACCTGAAGAACATCGACTCAACGGGTGTGGGTGACGTATTCGACGAATTCAATTTGGCAGCTCACTTCTTTGTCTAATGGCTCATCCGCACGCCGAGCGCGACCAACTCCGTAACGCATCTGCGTTGTCGAGAGGCAGGCAACAGGTTCCTGTCGGGGCGCACCTGCGGCCAGCGAGCGGGCGGCTTGCGAGCATTAGAGTCGTTGGTTCATGGCGGCCAGTCTAGGCATCGGTGAGCGCACCGACAAATGATGAATTGTCGGGCCCAGCCATTAGTGGTATTAATGCCTAGATGAAGATCAGCGCACACATTCCTCCAATCCAGACGCTTCGCGTGCTTGAAGCCGCCGTCCGCTGCGGCGGCTTCACGCGTGCAGCCGAGGAGCTTGCGCTGACGCAGGGCGCGGTGAGCCAGCATATTCGCGCGCTTGAAGCGCAGCTCAACACCGTACTGTTCGTGCGCGAACGCCACGGCGCGATTCCGACACCGCATGCGCAGGCGCTCGCGCTACAGGCACGCCATGCATTACGGATCCTCGAGCGCACGTTCGTAACGCCTGCGCCGCGGGCGCCGGCGCCAGGCAAACGCCCGGTGCCACTGGTCGTCAGCGTATTGCCGGCGTTCGCGGCCCGCTGGCTGCTGCCGAGGCTCGAGCGTTTCCGCAAGCAGCACCCGGACATCCAGCTCGACGTTCGGCCAAGCGCAATGCTGACGCGGTTCGACGATCAAGACCGCGTGGACGTCGCGCTGCGCTACGGCCCAGGGCATTGGTCGGGATTGCAGTCGGACAAGCTGATGGACGAGGAACTGTTTCCAGTTGCGAGCCCGCGCTACCGAGACGGCAAGCTGCCGAGACGGGTGGCTGACCTCGCCACGTGCACACTGTTGCGCTATAAATCGCAACCTTGGGAGGTGTGGTTTCAGGCTGCCGGGCTCGACATGACCGAGGCGGACGATGGTCACGCGTACACCGATATGAACGCGCTGATCGAAGCGGCAGCGGCCGGACAAGGCATAGCGCTCGCGCGGCGCTCGCTCGTGCAAGCGGATCTCACTTCTGGTCGCCTCGTGCGACTGTGGAAGCGCAGCGTGGTCGACGTACACGCGTATTACGTCGTCTGGAGACCCGACAACGAAAGGATTGAGTCCATCGAAGCGCTACGGCGATGGCTGCACAGCGAAGTCCAGCGCTCGGGCTGAAGCCAAGCTCCCGCAGAGGCTCAGGTCGGGGCATCGGACTTGGGCGAAAGAAGCGATCATTTGCCAACTATCGTGGCCGGGTCAGCGTCGACGCACTCAAAGGCCGAAGAACAGCGGTCGACCCAGCGTGGACCTATGTCCGTTAGACCTTGGAAGCAGACGCTGCGGTCACGACGCTTGGAAGGGCAGCTGAAGGTCGGTTTCGGGCGACCAGGTCGGGCAGTGACCGGCCAATGCGCATCGTTCGACGCTCCGCCAGTCTGGTTACGCCCGCATCCCGAAGCGGTCATTCACGGATCGACGGCGGCCAAATCAGCGGATCACCGCAGGCGGATCTGACAAATTCACTCACTCGGCACTGGGAAAACGTCGCTGACGCGACAGGCGTCGCTTATCGTGGCTATGCGACAGACCATCTGCGGATAGCGAAGGGTTTGAGCTGGCGAGTGCAGCACGGCGGATTCGCCGTCCCGACTGTGCTACAAGCATTCCTGCATTCCTGTGCTTGCTCAGGTAACGGGCACGAACTCTCCTTCGGCGAAGAACCACGCCGACATCGTTCGTGCCAGTTCGAGCACGACCTCCGCGTCGGTCCGGCCGGAGGATGCGCGCACGTGGAACGAATGATCTGCGTCGTCCACCACATGCAGCGTGGCGCGTGGCCCCAGCGTCTCGACGACCGACCTCAGCAGGTGAAGCTCGGCTAGCTTGTCGCGCGTGCCCTGCAGGAAGAGAATCGGCACCGTGACGTCCGCCAGGTGCCGTGCCCGCTCCACGCCGGGCGCGCCCGCCGGGTGCAGCGGGAACGCGACGAAAGCGAGGCCACGCACGCCGTCGAGCGGGGAGATGGCTTGGGCCTGGGACGTCATGCGGCCGCCGAACGACCTGCCGCCCGCGAAGAGCGGCAGGGCTGGCAGCCGCCGGCGGGCCTCTGCGACGGCTGCCCGCACGGCAGCATGTGCCACGGCCGGCGAGTCCACCCGCTTGGAGCCCCGCTCGACGTACGGAAACTGGTAGCGCAATGTGGCGACATTGGTCGCCGCAAGCGCGTCGGCTAATGACGACATGCCGGCGTGCTGCATGCCCGCCCCGGCACCGTGCGCGAAGACATACAGGGCTCGCGCGTCCTTCGGCACTCGGAGGAGCGCAGAGACCATAGTGCCGTCGGGCAGTGCCACGGAAAGCGATTCTGGGTCGTCCATCGTATTCAGGTCGTGTCGTTGTGGCCTTAGCGCCGATTCTGCATCAATGAGGCATCGGGGAGCGTTTGTGGCGGCCTCCGGCAAGGCATTGCGCAGGCGGAGTTTGCCGGCCGATCCATGGAGCGCGCGCCCATCGTGAACGGCGCCGCAGTCGCAATGTTTCGGTTGACGATCGCAGGCCCGACCTGTGGGCCGCAGCGTGATCCGCTTTGAGACATCTGCGTAATAGCACGCCTGCATCATTGTCAGCGAGTTGTTACGACACTGCAATCAGCGTCATAGGAAGTTCTCGAAGGGCAGTTCATTTATCTGGCTCTCTGGAAATGTCCGGCGCAGAAAGTTCTGGATTCGGCCAACTGCAGCCTTTCGCCCTCGTCCTTACACGGCCATTCAGAGGACCGCTCCGACCAGATAACGGACATTTGCGCTGGGACACGGTCAAGCGATTTCGGCACCTCGAGGAGTGGACGGGAAGCCGCCTACCCGCACGAACCTACTGGCGGCAGCATGGCAAGTCCGAACATCCGTCGGGCCTTGGCCGCGCACGGCTGCCTGCCGTCTCTGGGCGGTACGTCGAGCCATGCGGTGCAGGCACTAAGATGCGTAGGGCCTGTCCTATCGTGCGCCGCTGACGGCGGGCGTCACGGTATACCGTCTGCACGCCGGCGAGCAGTCGCTCGACAGCATCGAGAGCATGATCAAGGGCGGCCAGATGGGCGACGTCGATGTGCTCGAACGCCTGATGCAGGCTGAGATCGACAATTCCCGCACTTCGGATTTACCGCGCGGCGCTGATGCTTCACTTGCGGCCAGACGTGTCGGGCAACGGGTCGTGACGGTTTTGCCTATCAAATCGCGTCCCGCTCACAGATCGACGACGATGTCGCGAACCGGCTGCGAGCAGCAGACGAGAAGATTGCCTTCGGCGGGTTTGTCGAGCGGCTCCGGCCCGTAGGCCACCGCGCCCAACACCAGACCGCTTTCACAGTTGTGGCAGACACCCGTGCGGCACGACCAGCAGACCGGAACGTCGCAGGCTTCCGCGAGTTCAAGAATGATCTGGTAGACAGACGGATTCCAGTGCGCGGCGATGCCGCTGCGCGCGAACGACACCAGCGGCCCCGTGTTCGCGTCGTCTTTCGGCAGATGCGGACTACGCCTGGCCGCCCCGACAATGCCCGGGTTCAGCGACTCGCCGCCGTTGAAGATCTCGGCGTGAATCCGTTCCGGCGACACGCCTAGGCCGGCGAGCGCCGCCTTCATGTCATCCATGAAGCGGGCGGGTCCGCAGAGGTAGATGTCCGCGTCGCGCGTCACACCGGCCTCGTTCAGAACCGCTTGCGACAGGTGGCCCGTCGCGTCGAAATCCACGCCCTCGCGGTCGCGTGTCTCGGGTGTGCTGTAACAGACGTAGCTTCGTCCGTGAGCGAGCGTGGGCATCAGACGACGAGCTTCGGCGGCGAACGGATGATGCTGTCCGTCGTGCGCCGCGTACAGCCACAAGACCTGCCGTGTCGAGCGCGCCGCCGACAGCGCGTGCAGCATCGAAAGAACCGGCGTGGCGCCGATGCCCGCGCTGAGCAGCACGACGGGTCCGTCGCCCGGCTGTAGAACGAAGCTGCCGCGCGGTGCGCTAACGTCAATCGTGTCGCCCACCCGCACGTGTTGTTTGAGGTAATTCCCGGCCACGCCATTCGGCTCGATCTTCACGCTGATCCGGTAGCTTTCCGGTGAACGCCGGCCGGAAATCGAATAGCTGCGGAAAAGCGGCTGTCCGCCCGCCGTTCGCGGCAGACGCAACACCACATACTGGCCCGGCAGAGCGGGTTGCAGCGGCCCACCATCCGCGCTTTTGAAGCTGAACGAGAGGACGTCTGCGGATTCCGGCTCGATCGCCGTCACCGTGAGTGGCCGGAAACCTGGTGCAACGGGATTCGATTCCGATGCGGGCGCGAGCCCGGCATTTCCCCCCTTCGCGCTGGTCTTCAATAGCGCCTCGAATGACCATCGCCAGCCTCGCGACAGCGCTTCGATCCGCAACGCTCGCTCCAGTTGATCGCGCGGATCATGAGCCGAGTACAGGAGTGCATTGACCTGCGCGACGGTCATGCGCTCTTTGGACTCGCCGACCTTCACGATCACGTCGCCCGCTCCAACCTCGCCTTCCTGGAGGACGCGGAAGTAGAAGCCTGGTCGTCCGCTCGATGTCAGCAGAGCGGGCATCCGGGGATCGTTCATGCGGATGCCTACGCGATAGCAGGTGACGCGGGGCTGCGTCACCTCGAACAGTGCGTCGCCGATCCGATAGCGGTCGCCGATGCACACGTCAGAATCGGGCAGTCCTTCGATTGTGAAGTTTTCGCCGAACTGTCCGTAGGCAAGGTCGTTCCTCTTCAATTCCACTTGCCAGTAGCGCGACGATTCGATCTGGTAGACGAATACGGCCCGCTGCTCGCCGCCGTGCCCCGCCAGATCGCCCTGACCATCGCCGTCGAGGTTGAGCCGCCCGGCGCGGCATCGGCCCGGCACGGGGTCTTTCCAGATCCCGGTATGCACCATTCGGCCTTTCCATTCGATGTCGCGCGGCAGTCCGACATTCACCGATAGTAGTCGCGCCATGGCCGTCACCGCTTGTGCGACGGCGACACTTCGGCGATGGTCAGTTCGCGATCGACACCGTGCGGAATCACCGTCTGCCCGGGCTCGAGATGAAGCTGCTTGTCGCCGAGATGCACCGAAATCTTGTCCGGCTCGAACGAAAAGAAATCCGAGATGCGCCCCACCTCGGCATACGCCTCCGCATACGACCATGCCGCCAGACGCGCGTCGCCGATGTCGTAGTAGCTGCAAATGCCCTTGTACGGGCAGAACGTCTGAGTCTCGACAGGCGTGAGCGCGGACACGTCGATGTCGTCGCGCGGCACGTACCAGCGCGGCGCGAAGCCCGATTCGCAAAGCACGTGTGCGCGCGTCGCATCGGCGACGACGCGCTCGCCATGCGTGACGACGAGCTTACGTGAAGTCCGGCGAATGTCGCCTTGCAGTTCGCTCGCGTGGGCGGGCAGGCCAGTGTGCTGCCACGCGCCGCGCGGCGCAGTCTGATCGCCCGCGCGGACGGCGAACCAAGATGTAGTCCCGAGGTCGGCATGCTGGGTGGTATGGTCGATGCGTTCGTGTGCACCGGGCGATGCGATCATACGGATCGGCGGCATGGCCGATGATGCGCCCGTCTTCCTCGTGGAACGCATCCATCGCGCGCCAGGCGAAGGCGACGCGTCCGGCTTGTCCGGATGGTATCCGCGCATCGCCTGCAGGTTGCTTCGCCCGACGATTCGCTCGCCCGACTGCGGATACTCGCAGACCACGCCATCAGCGTAGATATCATGCTCTGCATCCAGATTACCTTCCGACGAAGCACGCCAGTGCGCGTCGAGCACTTCACGCATTTGTCTGTCGTACACGAGTCGCCTCACGCGGTTGACGGCGGAATGAAACCCGGACTGCCCGTCTTCACGACTTCATTGAACCGCTGTCGCGTCTCTATTGCGTTGATCTCATCGAAGGCATCGGAAGGAAGCGCGGAAATGTCGAAATTCTCCCGTGCTCGCGCCGCCGTTTTTGGCGTCGTGAGAACCGCCGTGCCGCGCTGCACGGCCCACGCGAGCAGCACTTGCGCCGGCGTTCTTTCCAGACGGGCGGCAATACGCGCAATGACGGGATCTTCGAGCGGCCCCGGCCTGATTCCATGCCCGAGCGGCGCGAATGCAGTGAAGACGATGCCCCGCTGGTTGCAGTATGCCAGCAACTCCGTTTCAGGCAGATATGGATGCGATTCGACCTGAATCGCCGCAGGCTTGATTTTCGCGGAGTCATACAGCGGCTGAAGCTCGCTCAGCGTGATGTCGGAGAGTCCGATCGCGCGGCATCGTCCACGGTCGACGAGTTCTTCCATCGCGTGCCACGTGTCGAGCAATGTCACGCTTACGTCGTAAAGCACATTTCCGTTTGCGTCACGCGGGTCCTGTTCGTCGCCCGCCTGAAACGCGAAGGGCGTGTGAACCAGATAAAGGTCCAGATAGTCGAGTCCCAGCCTTTCAAGACTCCCGTCGAGAGCGCGGCCAACGCGCTCGGGCCGGTGGTTCGAATTCCACAGTTTAGTCGTCACGAAAATCGCATCCCGCGCGATCCCACGCGCCGATAGTCCCGACTTCAGCGCAGCACCTACCTCTCGCTCGTTGCGATAGCGCTCGGCGCAATCGAAGTGCCGGTAACCCGCTTCGATCGCGTCGCGCGTGGCACTGACCGTCGTCGCCGGATCGGCGATCAGCGTACCAAAACCGATGACGGGCATGTCTCCGCCGTCACGCAGCGCCACCGTCCCGCTGCGGAAATCATTCGACCCGATCATCGCGAACCCTCCACGCGCACTGCGCCCTCACATGCTAGGACGGTTTGCTCGCGGCGTCATGGCAAGTGCCCGTCCTTGCAATGTTCGTCACATTGAAAACACAGCAAAACGATAAAACGTCACATGTCCAGCTACACGGGTGGCTTGCGGCCAGGAGCCAACAGAGGCTGCCTGGGCGACGCGATGACACTCAGTCCGGGAACGCGGATGCGGATCAGCGTTGCGCCGTCGACTGTGTACTTTCGTTGTCTTGAGGCGTTGCTGACTTACCATACGTCGATTCCCAGCCGCCCCCGAGCACCTTGCACAGTGTGACGAGGTTCGCATCAGCATCGGCACCGCTCTGTTCGAGGTTGCTCTGTGCATCGAGCAACTGCTTCTGGACATTCAGCACGTCCAGATAATCGAGCGCACCAGCTTTATACCGCTGCTGCGCAACCGAAAGCGCACGCAGATTCAGGTTCACGACCTCCTGAAGCTTGTTGTGCCGCTGTTGTTCCGCGTCGTAGGTAATGAGGGCATCGTCCACTTCGCGCCATGCATCGAGAACCGTCTTCTTGTAGACGATGGCGGCCTCCTGCTGTTGTGCCTCGCGCAATTGAAGCGTGCCTTTCAGGCGTCCGCCTTCGAAGATCGGCAGCGTGATCGATGGTCCCACGACGAACTGACCGGATGCCCAATTGGCGAGACTCGAAAGCTGAAGGCTCTGGAATCCGGCACTGCCATTCAACGTGATGCGCGGATAAAAGTCGGCCTTGGCCATGCCGATGGCCGCCGTGGCCGCATGGAGCTGCGCCTCGGCCCGGCGGATATCGGGCCGGCGCTGTGCGAGCTCGGACGGGAACCCGATTGGCACCTGCGCAGGCAGAGCGGGGACATCCTGCGGCGTATCGAGCGTCTTGCTCAACGCACCCGGTTCTTCGGCAAGCAACACCCCGATGGCGTTGATGGTCGTTTCCTTGCGCGATTCGAGCGTCGGAATGAGGCTTTCAATGGACGCGGCCTGTGCGGATGCATTCGTCACGTCGAGATCGGTTGTGACGCCTTCGCGCTTGCGCGTTTGTGTGAGTTTCGTCGTATTGTTTGCCAGTTCGAGATTCTGTCTCGCGATCTGCAACAAGGCTTGTGTATCGCGCAGCTGGATATAGTCGCGCGCAAGCTCGGCGCGCGCGGAGAGCAATACCGCATTGCGATCCTCATAAGAGGCATCGGTCAATGCCGAAGCAGCTTCCACACCGCGCCGCACACGGCCCCAGATGTCGATTTCCCATGAGGCGTCGAAACCGAACTGATAGAGGTTGTAGGCGGGCGAGCCTTTCGAGCCAGGCATCGCCGATACGCCCAGCGGCACGCTGCCCGATGCAGATTGCGGATTCGAACTTGTCGGTGTCACGCCGAGCAACGAAAGAATGCCATTCTCGCTGCCGCGTTCGCGGTTATACGAGGCCGCGCCATCCAGCGTCGGATATCGCGCTGCACCGGCAACGCGCAGCCCGGCGCGGCTTTGCAGCAGGCGCGCAGAAGCCGCAGCGACATCGAGGTTGGCATCGGTCAACTGCTTTTCGAGCGCGTTCAACATCGGGTCGTTGAAAAGCGTCCACCAGTCCGGATTGAAACCGGATTCGACGGGTTTGCTCGGCGACTGCGCAGTCTGAGTGCGGTCGAATACATCCGGCGTGGCAGAGGTCGGCGGTTCGAAATTCGGCCCGACCAGACAGCCGCTCAGCGCGAGCGAGAGCAATAACGTCAGCGCCAAGGCCGACGCACGGATAAAAAATTCACGCGTATTCATTTTGCGTCCACTCCTGCTATCGCCATATCGGCGCGCTTGCCGATTGCCACCTCTGCTTCTACCGACAACCCCACGCTGAGCTCGGACGCGCCTCGCTGGTTCGGATCGATCCTGATCTTGACGGGCACCCGCTGGACGATCTTCGTGAAGTTGCCCGTTGCGTTGTCCGGCGCGATCGGCGCGAAGCTCACGCCGGTGGCCGGGGCCAGACTGTCGATATGGCCTTTGATGACGACGCCGGGGAAACTGTCGACTTTGATGCTCACGCTCTCGCCGGGCCGCAAGTGCGTGATCTGGTTCTCCTGGAAGTTCGCGACGACATAAGCATCCGCAAGCGGCACGATTGCGAGGAGTGGTGCGCCGGGTGTCACGAATGCGCCGACACGCACGGACCGCCGGCCGATCTTTCCGTCGACGGGCGCGTGAATCTCGGTGTATGAGAGATTGAGCTTTGCCTGTTCGAGCACGGCTTCGGCATGCGCCAGCGCGCCCGCCGCCTTGTCGCGCTGCGTGCGCAACACATCGAGGTTCTGTGCGGTTGCAGACAAGGCCGCCTGATCGTGCGCCTGCTGCGCAAGCTGCTCGGCGAGCGCGCTGGCAGCGTGCTGCTGTTCCTGCGTCGTGCCGGCACCCGACTCCGAGAGATTCTGATAACGCGCTGCGTTTTCGCGCGCAAAGGCGATCGACGCTTCATCGGAACGCAGCGTGGCACGTGCCTGGCCGACGAGCGACGGCTGTCGCGCGATCTCGGCATCGTAGTTCGCAACGGCGGCTTTCGCTGCCGTTACGTCGGCCTGCGCGCTGAGCAATGCGGCCTGATAGTCGCGATCGTCGATCCGCATCACCAGCTGTCCGGTTTTCACCTGCTGGTTGTCGTCGACGAAGACCTCCGCGACCTGCCCAGCAATGCGCGGCGCAACCAGCGTGAAATCGGCGGCGACGTAGGCGTCGTTCGTGGACTCGGTGCCGGGGCTGACGAAGAGCTTCGTGCTGCCCCATGCGGCGACGCCGAGCACGACGACAGCTGCGGCAATGCGAACCATTCTGGGCGAGGGACGGGTGACGGATAACATGGCGATCAACCATTAGCGAGGGGTGGGCGGCGTTGTGCTCCACGGCGGATAGATGCGTACCGGTAGCACAGGAATGAGAAGAAGCACGGCGATGGCGATGCAGGCCATCACGCGATAAAGGTCGGCAGAGGTGAGCACCACGGCCTGTTCATGGATGCGTTGCGCAAGCCCGCCATATCCGCGCGCCGCGTCGAAGCTCTGAGTGGTGATCAACGCGTTGTTGCCGAGATGATCGACCAGCATGCTCGAATGAAAATGTTCGCGCGCGGTGCCGAAACCCTCGATCAGCGCGGTTGCCACGACGCCCGCGAAGCCTCTGAGCGAGTTGAACATCGCGGAAGCGAAGGGGCCATCGGTGGGCGGCAAGCCGGTGGTCACACCCATCAGGATCGCGAGTATCACCATCGGTTGCGCGACGATCTGCAATGATTGCAACCAGTAGAAGTTGTCGCGGATCCACTCCGACGTCATAAAGCTGCCAAGGAAGCAGGTGAGTCCGATCATCAGTAGTCCGAGCCCCATCACCCAGCGCGAATCCACACGGCGAAGATTCAGCAACGCAGCCGTCAGCGGCAGCGTGACGAGCAGCGGAAGGGCGACCAGCAGAGACAGAGGCGTCGTTTGAAGCGGCCGGTAATCGTGCACTCGTGCGAGAAATTGACCTGGAATCGCGGCCACACCAACGAGCAACACAACGGCGCCGACAAGTGTCGAAAGACCGTGCGAAAAATTCCTGCGCGACAGCATCTGCAGCTTGAAAAACGGTACCGGGTGATACCACTCGTTGATCAGAAACAACGCGAACAACATGGCGCCGCCACCGAGCATCACGCAGATGAACGAGGAATTCAGCCAGTCGAGGCGATCGCCTTGCAGCAGACCGGTTACCAGCATCGCGATGGCGGGCAAACCGGTCAACAGACCGAACCAGTCGAACGATCCGAATCGTTCGAGCTTGAGCGGGTCTTGTGGAAGGCCGAACTGGATTGCGATGCCGCTGATCACGCCAAGCGGCACGATCTGCCAGAAGGCCATTTTCCAGCTCACGTACTCGGTCCACAGCGCGGTGAGCGGGGTTCCCACCGAAGGGCCGAAGGTCGCAGTGAGCGCATAGCCTGCGAGCCCATAGAGCTTGATCTTCGGTGGCAGATAACGCAGCGCCACGATGATCAGCATCGGAGGAATACATCCTCCGGCGATGCCCTGCAATACGCGCAGCAGATAGAACGCAGGCAGATCAGGCGACAGCGGACACAGAAAGCCGAACAGCATGGAGGCGATGAGCGCGCCGAGCGTGAAGCGCTTCAACGTGAATGTTATGCCGAACCACGGCGCGAAAGCCATCGTTGCCACGTTGGTCGCTTCGAAAAGCGCGGTCGCCCAGCTGCCGTCGTCATGCGCGATCGATAGCGCGCCACGAATGTCGTTCATTGCTTGCGCAGTGACCTGCTCATTCAGTATCGCGAGTAGCGACGCGAGCAGCATCCCGATCAGACCGACGGCCAGGCGCAGCGAAAACGCTGGCTGCGCTTGCGCCTGTGGTGCTGGCGTTTGTGCAGCAGGCGCGGGCGCTAATGGCGCGACCGGCTCAACCGTCGCGACCAATTCAATCGTCAGGGAATCGACAGTCGTCTTCATAAAATCGCACCCGGCTAATAGTCCTCAACAATGCATCAAATCCGGGTAATGACGTATCTGCTTGACCCGGACTTTTGCGGTTTCTTTACCGCGTGATGATGTGATGGATTCTAGGAGCGACGCCGTCTTTCTTGAAGTCGATGGACGAATCGTTTCAGGCCAATTCATTCAGGAATCTGGCCATTGCCGGAACTTTCATGGTTTTGATTAAGCGCATGGAAAAGGTCTTATTACACGGGGTAAATCATCCAGATTTGAAAAAGATTGTTGCTCGGTACGCGTCGTCATTCGACAAGCTCGTAGATAGAATCAGTTCCAGCGACGGCGCGTTTGGAGTGCCTGCCAGTCGAGTGAATTGAACTGTTATTGGATGGAGATGGCGATGAAATTCTCAGTGAGTGAAGCGATCGGTTCTGACGACATATCCAGAATCGAACGTGCGATGAAGAGTGTCGATGTCGATGCGAAGGTCGATATCGATATCGACGCGAATAGTGTTAGTGTCGATTCGTGGCTGATGCCGGAGGAGTTCTTCGTCGCGTTTCAGGACGAAGACTATAGCGTCAGGATTATCGAGGGATAGGTCGATGAATGCGACCGGTTTCTTGCCATAGCAGTTGAAACCGGCCGCAGCTTTACGCATTACGCTGTGCCGCGGCAAAGTGTTGCGGCGCTTCCCGGCGATCGTACATGCCGTACTCGCGGATCACACGAATATGCCGCAGACGTGCACCCTCGGGTACCGTCATGTTCTGCGCGAACGCCTGAGCGGCAGCGAGGTCGCGCCACGTAACTGCGGCGATCACATCGCCCGGCGCCAACAACGCATCGAATACATCCCACGCGATCAGACCGGAAGCCGTCAGGTCAAGACTGAGCGACTTCGCGACGGCCTCCGCGCCCGATTGCTTCATCCAGTCCGCCGGGCGTTGAGCGTCGATCAACATGACCGCCTTGCCGGCGCCCGTTTCCGTTTCGTCGAGGCGTTGTTCAGTCAGCGCGTAGCCTGCGGGAACGTGGGTATCCGCAACCGTCTGGCCGATACGCAGCCGGTAGTCTGCAAACACGCGATCGCGGGCGGCCTGTTGAACCTTGAAGTGTTTCGATTCGATGCGCCAGCGAATCAGCGACTTTTCATCGCGCCAACTGGAAAGTGACAGGAGCCAGCCGTCGCGCGTGAGACTTGCGTAGCGATTGTTATCGATGAAGCCATCGATTTTCTCCAGTTCTGGACGCAGCATTTTCGCCATGCCGAGATAGGCATCGAACTGTTCGGGAATCGGATTAACTTCAAGCATCGCGGAGAACATGGCAAATCCTTTCGACAGTTAGAGTGGGCACTGCCACCCGGTGGGAATTTTATTGTCGAAGATGCCGCCGACTTACGGAAGCATGTGGGAATAACATCTTGGGCCATTCAGTATTCGATTTGAGCCACACCGCGAGCGGGTCGTATCGATTGAGTCAGTTCAGGCCAGATGACATGTTTCATCGGTCAATCGAAAGAAAGCCGGAACGCAGCGCGAGAAGGACTCGTAGAATCAGACCTCAGCAGAAGTCGCAAGTCAGGAATCGAGATGGACAAATATCGTGAGATGGAGGTGTTCGTCGCCATCGTTGATCGTGGCAGCTTAACGGCCGCGTCGGAGAGGCTCGGCATGTCGGCGCCTGCCGTCTCGCGTGCGCTGAACTCGCTGGAAGCGCGTGTCGGTGTGCAACTGATATCGCGCACGACACGCTCCATCCGTCCGACCGATGCGGGTATGATTTACCTTGATGCCTGCCGCAACGCGCTGGGTACAATCGCCAACGCAGAGGCGAATATCTTCGCCGATCAAAGCAAGCCTGTCGGCACGTTGACGGTTTCTGCACCGGTTCTTTTTGGTCAGCGCTTTGTCGCGCCGCTGGTCAACGCCTATGCGAACCTATACCCGGACGTCAACGTGAATGTCGTGTATGTCGACAGGCCGACGCGGCTAATTGACGAAGGTGTCGATATAGCGATACGTATTGGCCTCCTTGGCGATTCTTCGATCTTCGCTGTTCCGCTCGGCTTCGTGCGTCGTCGAAGCTATGCGGCGCCGGGTTATCTCGACGCGTGGGGTGAGCCTCTGCATCCGAAAGATCTCGCCGGGCATCACTGCGTGTCCTACACGGGCGTGACTCATCCGCTGGAGTGGATGTATTGCGAAAACGGTTCGAGACTGGCTGTGCGGCTGCGCCCACGGATGATTGTCGATCTGGCGCCCGCTGCCGTGATGGCTGCTGTTGATCGCGTGGGCATCACGCAATTGCTTTCGTATCAGGCGGCGCCTGAAGTGTTAAGCGGAAAACTTCAGCCTGTATTGACGCCCTTCGAGCCGCAATCGATTCCTGTTAATCTGCTGCACGTCGAGCGGCGCGGCAAGAGTATCAAGGTGCGTTCGTTCGTCGAGTTCGTCACGGAGACGTTGCGCAGGAACGCGCAGCTTCAGTTTCCCGAAACGCGGCAACATAAAGCTCCCGATAAGCGTCAACCAGTGCATCAAGACTGAAGGTGCGATTCAATCCGCTGGGATTCGGTAGCACCCAGACTAGCGCGCCACCGAATGCTGCCGTTTGAAGTCCCCATTGAATATCACGCGATCCGCTCATTTGCGCTATTGCCAATTTGCCGAGGAACGCGACGTAGCGCGGCACATGGCGTTCGATCTTTTTCTCGAATCCGGCTGCCGCTTCTCTGATCTCCGATCGCGACAACTCATCGGCTCGCGCTGTTGGACGCCCGACCGCCGCCGTCAGACCGCAGCCGTATCGCAGCAGCATGCGGTCATTGTCGGGAGATAGGACTTCAGGTGTAAAGCCTGCCAGATGAAGCACGCGCCAGAACCGGTTGCCTCGGCCTGCGAAGTGATGGCCCGTCGCCGCCGCACGAAGACCTGGATTGATCCCGCAAAACACCGTCGATAAACCGGCTTCCAGAATGTCAGGAAGACCTCGATGCGATTCCGAGGAACTGATCGGCTTCATTCTGCCAACGCGTCGAGCGCCAGTTGGGTTTCGCCCGCATCGCCGCGAAACCGCAGACGATACTGTTTCGGCGTGACGTTAAGGCGTCGTGCGAATGTGGTCCGCATGTGCGTCGCGCTATGAAATCCGCAGTTGAATGCGACGGTCTTGAGCGGTGCATCCGATTCTTCGAGCAGCTTTCGTGCAGTATCCACTCGCACCTGTTCGACGAATGCCGACGGCGTTACCTTCGCATACTTCGCGAACAGCCGCGAGAAGGTACGCCGGCTGACTGACACTGCGCTGGCAAGTTGTTCGATCGAAAGAACGTCGGTGATGTGGTCGACCACGTAGCGATGTACCTTGCCGATGATCGGATCATCATCCTTGCGCACGCCGATATAGGGGCTGTACTGCGATTGGCCGCCTTCGCGCTGGATATAAACAACTAACCGCTTTGCTACGCGTACGGCGAGTTCGTGTCCCCAGTCTTCCGTAACGAGCGACAGGCACAGGTCAATACCTGCCGTCACGCCCGCCGACGTGAACAATCGGCCATCGCGAATGAAAATGCGGTCGGATTGCACGCAGACTTGCGGAAAGGCGTCGGCCAGGCGAGGGGCGTCTTCCCAGTGCGTGGTGACTTCTCTGTTATCGAGCAGCCCGGCATGCGCGAGCACAAATGCACCATTGCACACGGAGCCGAAGCGGGATGCCCCGTTTGCCTGATGTTTTAGCCAGGCGAGAAATTCGGCTGGCGGCTGAAAGTCGGGCAAGCGCGGACCACCCGCGATCAGCAACAGATCGTACTGGGTGTCGACGTCGTCATAGGCGAAAGGCACGGCGAGTTGCATTCCGTTCGAGCAGGTCACCGTACCCCGCTGAAATCCGACGAGGGATACCTCGTAGCACTGGTGCGCGGCGAGCGACGCATTGGCCTCGGCAAACACATCCAGCGGACCCGCGACATCCAGGGCTTGCACACCATCAAAGAGAACAATGGCGACTTTCATCTCATGACCTTGATCGATTGTAAGCAACAGCCCTCGTCAATCCCGAGCGCGTGCAGCCGATCAGCATAGCGCAAGTACAGTACTGCAACTGTGGCATGACGTGCAAATATTGGGCGCATTTGTGCCGGTATCGCGAGCCTCCGATATGCCACTGCGATGGCCCGAATCGCGCATCGTTTGGCCTATGAACGTGCTACGTCGTTGTTCCCGCTTGCTGGTCCGCCCAATAGACTTTTGTCGTATGGACGCGCCTGGGATGAACCATGCGCCTCCGACCGAAAACGGAATCATCTTGACGAAGGCCGGCTATGGCACAAAACGCACCTGCTGCATCGACACCGCAGCTTGAACCTGAGAACAGCGACGAAACGATATCCGGCGCTGACATCATCCTTCGCGTACTGAGCGAGCAGGGCGTCGACACCATCTTCGGATATAGCGGCGGTGCAAACCTGCCGACCTACGATGCCGTGTTTCGCTTCAACGAAATGCACGAGGGAAACCCGGAACGCCAGATCAGGCTGGTCGTGCCAGCCAACGAGCAGGCGGCAGGATTCATGGCCGCAGGCTATGCGCGTGCCAGCGGAAAGGTTGGCGTGTTTACGGTGACGTCGGGACCGGGCGCGACCAATGCACTCACGCCAATTGCCGATTGCAATGGCGATTCGATTCCGGTCGTGCTGATATGCGGTCAGGTGCCGCGCGCGGCGATTGGCAGCGACGCGTTTCAGGAAGCGCCCGTCTTCAACATCATGTCGGCGTGTGCCAAGCAGGTGTTTCTGGTCACCGATCCGGAAAAGCTCGAACAGACCTTACGCAGCGCGTTCGAGATCGCCCGCACGGGTCGCCCAGGTCCTGTGGTGGTCGATGTGCCAAAAGACATCCAGAACTGGAAAGGCACTTACAAAGGACAAGGCACGCTGAAGTTTCGCGGCTATTCCGACCGGCTTCGAATGGTCGCGAAGGGCGCAAGCCTCGATACGGAGAAGCGCAGCGCATTCTTCGCTCTTCTTGAACGGAGCCGGCGTCCGCTGCTGTATGTGGGCGGCGGTGTGATTGCGTCAGGTGCAGCAGCTGAACTGAGGCAGTTTTCCGAGCGCTACGGAATACCCATCGTCACGACACTGATGGGCCTCGGCGCGATACCCGCGACTGACGAGTTGCACCTCGGCATGCTTGGCATGCACGGCACCGCGTGTGCAAACTATGCCGTGCAGGATTGCGACTTCCTGATCGCCGTTGGTGCGCGTTTCGACGATCGTGTCGCCGGCGGCCGTCCCGAGCAGTTTGCGCCGGGCGCGCGTTACGTTGCGCACATCGATATTGACGAAGCCGAGATCAGCAAGGTTAAACGGGCGCATTGGTCGCATGTGGGCGACGCGAAAAATGCGCTGCGGTCGCTCTTGGAATACGGACCCTGTGATCTGCCTCCTTCCGCCTGGCAGGCTCATGTTATAGACCTGAAACAGACCCATGGGATGAACTACGACAGGGCAAGCCCGAAAATCCAGCCGCAATTCGTGATCGAAAAGCTCAGCGAACTGACGGGTGGACGCGCGATCGTTTGCACGGGCGTCGGTCAGCATCAGATGTGGGCTGCGCAGTTTTTTGACTTCGTCGAGCCTCGGAGCCTTCTCACGTCAGGCAGCATGGGGACAATGGGTTTTGGGCTGCCAGCAGCAATCGGCGCGCAACTGGCACGACCGGACGCGCTCGTGATCGATATCGACGGCGATGGCAGCATCCGTATGAACGTCGGCGAACTGGAGACAGCAACGACATATCGCGTCGCCGTCAAGGTGCTGTTGCTCAACAATCTCGGCGACGGGATGATCCGCCAATGGCAGCGCCTCTTCTACGAAGGGCGGCTGGTCGTCAGCGATAAGGCGCTGCATCGGAAGAACTTTGTGATGGCGGCAAAGGCGGACGGATTCGAATTTGCATGTCGCGTCGATGCGAAAGACGAACTCGCAGGGCAATTGAAGGCGTTTCTGGAATTCGACGGACCAGCGTTTCTCGAAGTGATGATCGACGAGAACGCCGACGTGTTTCCGATGGTGGGCCCGGGGCAGACCTACGCGGACATGATCACGGGATCGTTTATCCCTTCCCGTCCAGGCGGAAGCACGAAGCGGACTCAGGAAGCTGCGGATATGTTCTAGAGGATGATTCACGCGATGAACGATTTCGATGCGATGGTCCGCGCGCTGGCTCATCCGTTCCGGCGAAAGGTGCTGCAATGGCTGGCCGATCCTGCCAGCCACTTTCTGGACGCGGAGTACGCGCCATTGCGCGGCGTGTCGGCAGGAATGATTCACTCGAAAAGCGGACTGTCACAGTCCACGGTATCGGGGCATCTGTCGCAGCTGGAACGAGCGGGCCTCGTCAACGCTAAACGCGTGGGGCAGTGGATTATTTTTTCGCGAAACGAAACCGCGATTCATGCGTTTGCCGGATGGCTGCACGGCGACATAGCCCGCTCAGCGAGCGCGAACGCATTGGCAGGTCGTGAAGCAGACTTGACTGCTCCTGGTGTTTGCTCGCTGGGTAAGCCTCCCGCGAGCGCGTGAAGACGGGCGATAACCAGGCGTTGCGGCGACTGCCGCCGTTGGAACTACGACATGGCATGATGACTTGAAAACAGACGACCCGTGATGGGACGATAGCGTGTGTGCCGCCTGAACCGGGGCTGGCTGCAACATCAATCGCGAGTTCAAGGTCAAACCATCTTGTTCCGCAGATGCCACGTCGTGTCGCGTGTTCATTGCAAGAGCGGTCGAGAAGCGAACAATTCTCTGATAAGTCGCGGGACAAGTGGTGACTGGATGTCCCGGTGGCTGCTTTGCATCGGCAAGCGGCCATAAAACTTGCTGCGGCCGATTGTCTGCAACGGGTCGGTTTGGTTCGTTCGCTGTGCGCCCGGATTCGGGCCAGAAGCGCTTTGTTACCGGTCCGTGTGGACGGGCAGTCGAACGTCGGGTTCCCGACGGAATCTTTACACCCTGCAAGTCAACAATCTCCGGACGACCTTCGCGGCGTGGAACGATATCTCCGTCGCTGATGGATGGCCGTGCGCCGTTGACTAGCGAAAGAGGCCACGCCACGTTAGCTGCGCTCAATCGCAATGGCTTGTAGTGCCCCGTGCTGGACGAGCCGGACAGCCTGCACCAGCTGTCGCCGGAAAGCGTCGTGGTTCGCCAGCTCAGGCGGGAACACCTCCTTGACCGACAGCATGGTTTCGACGAGTTGTTCCGGTTCGGTGGGGACATCTGCACTCAGGCGCGCAGCCATCGGGTCGTTGATTTCATAGCGCGTGCCATCGTCAGCGTGCCCGCGCAGGAACACGAGCCACGCTGCAACGGCCAGTGTCAACCGTTCGATCGATTGTCCCGCGTTCATACGCGCCTCGATCGTCGCCAGCAGCCGAGGGGGGATCTTCTGACTGCCATCCATCGCAATCTGCGCAGTGCGATGCTTGAGCGCCGTGTTTGCGTAGCGTGCGAGCAGCGCATCTCGATAGGCGAGCACATCGAACGAGGGCGGGACGTCGAGCGTCGGCGCGATTTCGTCCGTCATCATCGCGTGGACCAGTGCTCTCAGAGGTGGATGGCCGATTGCTTCATCGATCGTCGAGAAGCCAGCGAGCATCGAGAGATACGCGAGCGTCGAATGCGTCCCGTTGAGCATGCGCAGCTTGGCGACTTCGAACGGCATCACGTCGTCGACGAGTTGCGCGCCGACTTGCTCCCACGCGGGACGTCCTGCCGGAAAGCGATCCTCGATCACCCATTGGCGAAACGGCTCGCACGGCACGGGCACGGCGTCGTGAAAATTCAATGCGCTCAGCGCGGCGTCGCGTTCCGCATCGGTGGTCGAGGGCACGATGCGGTCCACCATCGTCGACGGAAACGCGACATGTGAGTCAATCCAGTCGGCGAGTTCCTCGTCGAGTACGCGTGCGTACGACGCGACCGCCTGCTTCAGTGCGGCGCCGTTGTGCGAGAGGTTGTCGCATGACAGCACGGTGAAAGGCGGCGTGCCGGCGTCGCGTCTTTGCCCGAGCGCGGCGGTGAGAATGCCAGGTACAGTCGACGGATTGTCAGGATGCGCCAGATCGTGCGCGATTCCTTCGTGGCTCAGGTCCACATCGCCCGTTCGCGTATCGCGGCAGTAGCCTTTCTCTGTGACCGTCAGCGAGACGATCCGCACGTTTTCATCGGCGAGCAATTCGAATAGGCGCGCGCGATCGTGTGGCATTGCGAGCACTTCCTTGAGCGCGCGAATCACCGTGACGCGCACGCCTTCGGGTCCGCGTTCCACCACACTATACAAGCCGTCCTGCGCCATCAACGCGTCGCGCTTGCCCACGTCGCCCTGCAACGTCACGCCGCAGATGCCCCAGTCGCCGCCTGCCGCGAGCATCGCTTCCTCCGTATAAACGCCCTCGTGCGCACGATGAAAGTTACCAATCCCCAGATGGACGATGCCGATGCGCGGATCGCGCCATGCCGGCCCGAGCACATGATCGTTCAATGAGTCGAGGGCACTACGGCAAAGCGATGGTCTGTCGGTCATGTCTGGTCCGAAGCGCAGGAAAACCCGTTGTTGGCGATTAAATATACTTGTATGGTAGCATCGGTTCCATCGAATGCGACTCAAGGAAATCCCGATGAAAATCGTCCGCGCCGACGTGATCGTCACGTGTCCCGGCCGCAACTTCGTCACGCTCAAGGTGGTGACGGACGAGGGCGTCCACGGCATCGGCGATGCCACGTTGAATGGCCGCGAACTCGCGGTGGCGTCGTATCTCAAGGATCATGTCTGCCCGTTGCTCATCGGACGCGATCCTGGACGCATCGAAGATATCTGGCAATTTCTCTACAAGGGCGCGTACTGGCGCCGCGGCCCGGTAACGATGACCGCAATCGCCGCTGTCGACATGGCGCTGTGGGACATTCTCGGCAAAGTGGCGAACCTGCCGCTGTACCGCCTGCTGGGCGGTGCGTCGCGTGAAGGCGTGATGGTGTACGGCCACGCGACCGGGTGTGATATTCCCGAGGCGCTCGACCGCTATGAAGAGCACATTGAAGCCGGCTACAAGGCGATCCGCATCCAGTGCGGCGTGCCGAACATGCCTTCGGTCTATGGCGTCTCGAAGGGCCCCGGCATGTATGAGCCCGCGACCAAAGGTGCCGTCGAGGAGCAAAGCTGGTCATCGGAAAAGTATCTGGACTTCGTGCCGAAGCTCTTCGAAGCCGTGCGCGACAAGTTTGGCTTCAATACCCACCTGCTGCACGACGTGCATCACCGTCTCACGCCCATCGAAGCAGCGCGCCTGGGCAAATCCGTCGAACCTTATCGGCTCTTCTGGATGGAAGACCCGACGCCCGCTGAAAACCAGGCGGGCTTCCGTCTGATCCGCGAACACACGGTCACGCCGATTGCAGTCGGTGAGGTGTTCAACAGCATCTGGGACTGCAAGCAACTGATCGAAGAGCAGTTGATCGACTACATCCGCTCGACGTTGACGCACGCAGGTGGCATCACACACCTGAAGCGCATCGCCGACTTCGCTTCACTTTATCAGGTGCGCACGGGCTGTCACGGCCCGTCGGATCTGTCGCCCGTCTGCATGGGCGCGGCGCTCCACTTCGACCTGTGGGTGCCCAATTTCGGCGTGCAGGAATACATGGGTTTCCCGAAGGAAGCGCTCGACGTGTTCCCGCATGCGTGGACCTTCGATCGCGGCATGATGCATCCGGGCGAGGCGCCGGGTCATGGCGTCGATATCGATGAGGAAGTGGCCGCGCGCTATCCCTACGAACCGGCGTATCTGCCCGTTGCGCGGCTCGAAGACGGCACGCTGTGGAACTGGTAAGCCCCCATCGATAGATAGAACGACGGCCAGGAGACAGGCATGGCAGACAAGAAAACCGGTGCGATGTTGCGGCGCGTGGCGGCTGCATCAACAATCGGCACCGCCGCCGAGTACTACGATTTCTTCGTGTACGGCACGGCCGCGGTGCTCGTGTTCGGCGCGAAGTTCTTCCCGTCGAGCGATCCGCTGATCGGCACGCTCGCGGCATTCGCAACGTATGCCGTGGGCTTCGTGGCGCGGCCGCTTGGTGGCATCGTGTTCGGGCATTTCGGCGATCGCATCGGACGCAAGAAGGCGCTGATCGTCACGATCCTGATTGTCGGGCTTGGGACGTTCGTGATCGGCCTGTTGCCCGACTATTCGCAGATCGGCATCTGGGCGCCTGCCTCGCTGATCCTGATTCGCGTGCTGCAGGGTTTCGGCGTCGGCGGCGAACAGGCGGGCGCGGTGCTGCTGACGGCGGAGTATGCGCCACCCCGCGAACGCGGCTTTTTTGCGAGTCTCGTGCAGCTCGGCGCGCCGGCAGGCTTTCTGATTCCGTCCGGTCTCTTCGCGTTGCTGAGCGCAACGCTCACGCATGCGCAACTGATGGACTGGGGCTGGCGCCTGCCGTTTCTGGGCAGCATCGTGCTGGTCGTGGTGGGCCTGTATATCCGGCTGCGCACGGAAGAATCGCCGATTTTCGCCAGCATCCGCGAGACCAGGGCAGTCGAGTCGCGGCCGGTCGTCGAGGTGGTCAAACAGTTCGGACCGACTATCGTGAAAGGCGTCGGCGCAAAGCTGATCGAGGCGTGCACCTTCGCGATGTACACGATGATCGTGCTCGCCTACGGACGTGCGCACGACATCAGCGAAAGCCTGCTGCTGCAGACGATTATCGTCGCCGTGGTACTTGAACTGCTCGCGATTCCGATGGCGGGCGCGCTATCGGACCGCATTGGCCGGTGCACGACTTTCATCGCGGGCGCGGTGCTGCAAGTGCTGCTCGTCGTACCGTTGTTTCATGCAGTCGACAGTGGCAACCGCCTCGCAATTCAGGCGGCGATGATTCTCGCGATCTCGGTTGGTCACAGCCTGTGCTATGCGCCTCAGGCGTCGCTTTTCCCCGAGCTGTTTCCCGCGCGCGTTCGATGCAGCGGCATTGCGCTCATCTGGCAGATCGGATCGCTGATCGGCAGCGGTGTGCTGGGACTCGTCGCGGTCAAGCTGATTCAGGCGACGCACGGCAATTCGATCGGGCTTGTCATCTATGTGGCGCTGCTCGGAATCATCTCGGCCGTCTGCATTTTCCTTCTGCCCGAAACCGCTCCCGCGCGACGCGGCGGCGATCTCCATGACTGGGGCGCGCCGCAACGCGAAGCGGCCTCGCGCGAACCGCGCGCTTCCGCCGCATTCGCTGCGCGCCACTAGCGCATCACTGAGCACGCCGGTACGGCAACACCTCGATACAGGACCACGACCATGTTTGCAGCCGTTCTTCACGAACCGAAGAAACTCCTCATCGACGAACTCGATGCGCCTCATCCGCAAGCCGGTCAGGTCCAGATTCGCGTGCGTGCCGGCGGCATCTGCGGCTCGGACCTCTCGTACTACTTCAAGGGAAAGAGTGGCGACTTTGCGGTGCGCGAACCGTTCGTGCTGGGCCATGAAGTCGCGGGTGAAGTCGCGGTGCTCGGCGAAGGCGTGAGCGGCCTTGCCGTCGGGCAACGTGTTGCCGTGAATCCCGGACTCAACTGCGGCACCTGCAGGTACTGCGTCAAGGGCATGCCGAATCATTGCCTGAACATGCGCTTCATGGGCAGCGCATCGACGTTTCCACATATGCAAGGCATGTTCCGCCAGTTCATTGCGGTGAGTGCGCATCAGTGCGTGCCCGTGCCGGACGGACTCGATTTCGCGCAGGCCTCGATGGCCGAGCCGCTCGCGGTGGCGCTGCATGCGCTGCGTCTCGCCGGGTCGCTCGTCGGAGCGAAGGTGCTGCTGGTGGGTTGTGGACCGATCGGTTGCATTCTGCTAGCGGTGGCGAAGCGTGCGGGGGCGCACCGGATCGTTGCGCTCGATCTCGCGGAGAAAGCGTTGCAGATGGCGACGACACTCGGCGCCGACGAAACCGTGCTCGCCACCGATCACGCACGCATCGATCAATGGGCGCAGCAGCGCGGCGCTTTTGATGTGGTGCTGGAAGCGTCGGGCAGTACGGCTGGGCTCGATACGGCATTACGCGCCGCGCGCGCGGGCGGCACGGTCATTCAGGTCGGCAATCTGCCGGCGGGGCAATCGCCCGTGGCGGCGAATCTCGTGATGTCGAAAGAGCTTCGGTATCAGGGTTCGTTCCGCTTCACCGACGAATACGCCGTCGCTGCCGAAGAACTCGGCACGCAGAAGATCGATCTGCGCCCGCTGATGACGCACGTATTCTCGCTCGAAGAAGCCAACCGCGCTTTCGAAGTCGCGCATGACCGCACCCAGTCGATGAAGGTTCATCTGCACTTCGACTAACCCTTTCCACATGAACCGCCCGGACACACAAAGAGGCGGAGTACTGGAGACACACACCATGATCAAGAGCCAGCGATGGTTCGTCGTCGGCCTGCTGTTTCTCGCGGGCGTCATCAATTACCTCGATCGCGCGGCGCTCTCGATTGCCGCGCCGCTGATCCAGAAAGACCTGAACTTCTCGCATGCGCAGATGGGCATCGTGTTCAGCAGCTTCTTCATCGGCTATGCGTTGTTCAATTTCATCGGCGGCGTGGCTTCCGACAAATTCGGTGCGAAGAAAGTGTTCGGCGGCGCGATGGGCGTCTGGTCGATCTTCTGCGGCGCGACGGCGCTCGCGAGCGGTATCGTTTCCCTGATCGTGCTGCGCGTGTTGTTCGGCATGGGCGAAGGGCCGTTCAGTTCGTCGAACAGCAAGATGGTGAACAACTGGTTTCCACGCCGCGAAGTGGCGAGCGCGATCGGCGTCATCAGCTCGGGTACGCCGCTCGGCGGCGCGCTCGCGGGCCCCGTCGTCGGCTATATGGCGATCCAGTTCGGCTGGCGCTGGGCGTTCGTCGCGATCATGGTGTTCGGCCTCGCGTGGCTCGTGCTCTGGTCGATGACCACGACCGAGCATCCGCAGCAGAACCGTCGTGTGAAGCCGGCCGAACTCGATCTGATCGTCTCGGGCCAGCAGCAGGCTTCGTCGATGGAACATGCGCCTGCCGGCAAGAAGACGGGACTCGGCTTCTACCTGAAGCAACCGGTCATTCTGGCGACCGCGCTCGCGTTCTTCTCCTACAACTACGTGCTGTTCTTTTTCCTGTCGTGGTTTCCGACCTATCTGACGGAAGCCCATCATCTGTCGCTGCACGACATGAGCATTGCTACGGTAATCCCGTGGGTGCTCGGCAGTATCGGGCTCGCGGCAGGCGGTTTCATCACCGATTTCATCCTGCGTCTGACTGGCAAGCCCTTGTTGTCGCGCCGGATCGTGCTGTCGGTTTGTCTCGGTGCGGCCGCCGTGTGCGTCGGGTTCGCAGGGCGCGTGCAGAGCATGCAGGGCGCGGTGGCGCTGATGTCGGTGTCGATCTTCTTCCTGTATGTCACGGGCTCCGTCTACTGGGCGGTGATCCAGGACACGGTGCGCCGTGAGAACGTGGGCGGCGTCGGCGGGTTCGTGCATTTGCTCGCCAATCTCGCAGGCGTGATTGGACCGGCTGTCACCGGCTTCATCGTGCAGGCGACGCACGGCGCTTACGGCAGCGCGTTTGTGCTGGCGGGGGCGATTGCCGTGATCGGCGCGCTGTGTGCGCTCGTTTTCATCCGCGAGCCCAGGTCGCAAAAAGAGCCGGCAGAGCGTAAACTAGTATGGTAGCTTGGGTAAATTAGTCTTCGATAACCCGGTATGGACACGAAAATTGCAAGCCCGAAGGCCGCGTCGCGGAGCGAGAAAGGAACTGCCGCGCTGACCGCTGCACCACCTGCCGCGAGTCGCGCACGCGTGGTGTCCGGCGAGCAGAAAACGCCGCTGCGCGGCGCGCTGGCGGGTTTGTCCGTCGAATCGCACGAGCCGATCGGCAAGCAGATCTTCCGCTCGTTGCGTGAGGCGATTTTTACCGGCCTGCTCGCGCCCGGCACACCGCTTTCGGAGAAAGAGGTGTCCGAGATGTTTAAGGTGTCCCGTCAACCCGTACGGGAAGCATTCATCAAGCTCGTCGAGGCCGGCGTGCTGCAGGTGTTGCCTCAGCGCGGCACATTCGTGAAGCGGATTTCCCCGCGCAAGGTACGCGAGGGGCGTTTCATTCGCGAGGCGATCGAGGCTGCCGTCGTGCGCAAGGCCGCCGACGCCATCACCGATGCTCAACTGGCGGAGCTTGCCGCGAATCTGCGCGAGCAGAAGGCAGCCGCCAGGCTCAACGACACGGCCGCGTTTCTCGCCTGCGACGAGCAGTTTCACTTTCTGATCGCTCAGTCCATCGATTGCGTTGCCGCGTGGGAGACGATCCAGGACATCAAGGCGCAGATGGACCGCGTGCGCTATCTGAGCCTGCATGAAGTGTCGCCGCTGGATCTGCTGATCAAGCAGCATGCGCTGATCGTGAGCGGGCTCAAGGCGCACGATCCCGACGCCGCGGAAAACGCGATGCGTGCGCATCTGCGAGAGATTCTGGTGTCGCTCGGGCCGGTGGCGCGACTGAATCCAGACTGGTTCGAGCCAGACGAGCCAGAGGCGGTGAGGCTGATGCTCTAGCGCTTTTTTGCTCCGCGGGAACGGATTGCTCCTTTTATTGCGATCGATGGCACGGGGTCCTGTGCAGCGCGGGCCTTAAACTTCGAGATTGCAATTTGGCCGGCGCGGTTTCGATGCTCATACGAGCGCATCAAAAATTTGGTGGCCGAAGAAGAGCAATCGCCGGTAGGGCTGATCTTCCGGGGTCGGCATCTTTAGACAGTCGTGCTCGTCGTCGTGTTGTTGTTCACTCGGCTCACCATCGATCGATAGCGGGCATGTCCTCGAAGATTCCACCGTGTCGGGGATTTCTATACATGCAGCGATGCCCCCCGGTTTGATAACGCAGTTCGCCGAACGTCACGGCACGGCATACGCTTAGTAAAGCTGACATCGATAGGGGTTGCCAATGTATTTGGTCGGTGATTTACTTTGTCGAGTGTGTCACGGAGCGCTTATCCGGGGATGGATGAACAGCGTCGGCTCGCTTCTCCCGAAAGGAAGACTATCGAAAGCTGCGTGCAATCCCGAAAGCGGCCTTTGCGGTATTGCGGGAATGCCCAACGAAACAAGCGGCCGAGCGCGACGCGATTCAGTGGGCACGAGAGTGGATATCGAAGCACAGCGACTCTATCGAGAAGGCCATCGAGCTTGAGCGGAGCAGGCGCCGGTCAGCCGTCAGCCTAGCCGGTTACAAATAAGAAAAACGACATTTGAATCGCGCTCATCTTCTCCCCTGTATTCCGGAGAGTATCGTCTTGTCGTTGATCATTAATCGGTCAGACTAGATCCGTCCGCTCGAAGATCTGGCAAACGGCAAGGCTCGCGCGCACGGGAGTTGATGATGGGAATTACTATCGGACTCCCACGTACCGCATCAATAAGTGAACCCACGCCCACCACACATCGTCCGACGGGCACCGACAAATGGCCGATTCGCCTGGTAAGCGGTCCCCTTGCTGGGGCACGGTGGCGAATGGCAGTTGTGGGTCTGCAAAGAGGCATCCGGTCTTCCCGGGAACAACCATTCGCTATGGTGTCGCATCCGCACCGGTGTCAACGCGGCGGCAAAGGATGGTGAGAGTGTGAGTCGCGCGTGGCCGAAAACAATGTCAGCAAAAGCGGAATGATATGCGGGCGGGTAAAAACGCGTTGGCCAGATGTCTCAGTTGCCTGCCGCCCCGAGCATCGACTGCCGGCACCCGGCAGTGCCGCACCGGCACGCGTACTGTTCTCTGACCTGGTCGTTGAGTTCGCCGTCGATCACCAGTGCGTAGTCGATGAACAGCTCATGGCCGGGCGCGATGTCGGTTAGCGCATGAATGAACACGCGATCGCCCGTCTCGATCGCCTCGCAGTTCGGTGGACATGCGTGGTTCAGGAAGCGGGCGCTGTTTCCACCGCGGCTGCCGTCAATCACGCGCCCGTCAGACAGACCAAACACAAACGTGTGGCCGGCCTCGGACCGCTGACGCGCGGCGGCGCGCTGCCAGCTGGTCACTTCACCCTTGTACTCGATGAGCCGCTCGCCGGCGGCGATCGGCTGCAGCGCAAAGAGCCCCTTGCCATGTACGGATGAGCGTCGTGCTGTGATGCGTTTCAGTCGCATTGTGAGTCGTTTCCCGCCAGCAGGGTGTCAGTGATCGTGATTCCGGTTCTGCGAAGCATATCGCTGCTATCGCCCGTATTCAACAAGGCGTGCCGTTTCGCATGCAACTAACCGTCTGGCGTTCGCGAGAACGCCCAGGCTTCGCCAAAAGTCAGTCAGCAAGGAAGCGCGGTGCCTGGTAGCGTCCAAAAGGAGGACACCATGAAAGCGTGTCTTGCTTGCGAAACGCTGGTTGGGAAGCCGTCTGAATTCCTTCGTCACGAAGATCTTCAGTGGCAGGAAGTGGCGTATTTGGCACGCCGCAAAAGCCAATAGCGCGTTACGTCCAGTATCGCTGCAGGTCTTGTGGCCTGTGGCTAAATAAGAACACGTCACAAGGCTCACTGGCCGGTCTCTGGTCAGCGTCTGGAACGTATCTGGCGGCCGCACAGATTCACGGAACCCGACAACCCAGCGCTTGACGCGAGGAGGGCGGCAGCTGCGGCGGTCGCCGCTGTAATCGGAGGGCCGCGCGCTAGCCGTTAAGAAAATCGAGTCGACGACACGATTGGCTTCGCCTTGCTGGTAGAGCAGTTTCTGCAGGAGGCGCCGCCAGACGCGCGTTTTCCGAAAACCTGATTGCGCACATGCCTGTGACAGTCGATTGTTGCCGCCGAAAACGGACCCGGCACGTAGTCGTGCACCGGTCATCCATATTACCAGTCGCTCGTTAAGCCCCGGGCGCGAGCGCGTGAGATCCGAAGTCGCCCATGCGTTCCACGCCGGGCGAGTCGCATTGCGGTTTCAAGCGCGCGAGAAGAACTGCGGTTCTTGCTTCCACGGTGCATGTCAGATTTGCTCCACCGGCATTGCCCGACTCACGTACGCCCTGGACCTCGAGCAACGACGCCGCGCGGGAATCGACCTGCGCGAAGACGCGAACGCCTGATCGACCGGCGCGCTTGCATAGTGCGCTTCCAGCATGACATTCCGCAAAATCAGCAATGGGTGTGCTACAGACTCAGCATGGGCGTGGTCCGTATTTGCTGCCAGAAGGCAGTGCTATGGTGTCGCAGGACGATCCCCTGTCCGCGCCGGACCGCTGCCGGACTGAAGAAATTGCGGCAAAAAGTTCTCGGAATAGGCTCCTGATCTGGTGTGCCCGGCGCTGCGCTGACGTAAACGGCCGGGTACTGGCACGCGATCTCAGCGGTAAGCATCGAAAACCGGCGCCTATTCGGCGCATTGAAAAGGAGTTCTGCGGCGCACACTGATGTCTCATCTGATGTGCCATGCAGCCCCGAAGTCACCGGGGAATATGCGGTTGCGACGCCCTGACGTTTCATAGCCCTTGAGGCAAGCGCTTTTCTCGGCCTGTCCCCGCGCGAAAAAAGTCTGGGGCGTGATGACGTGCCAATTCATCGACGCCGGGAAAAGTGCCGGTGTAAATAAGGATACCTAACGTATGTTAATCGGTCGGAGCGACATTGATCGATCTTGCCGTGACTGGCTCGGGGACACCTACATTCTTGTATCTTGTATTAAGGCAATGCTGATCAAGTCCACCACTCATGGCTGTCATGCGTTATAGCGTGGACATGCGACGGTAAAACCAAAAACGATGAAGCAACTGACACTGGCGATGGCGGTCGATCAATGCGCGGGATT
>NZ_JBFRCH010000048.1:0-44073 GCF_040965635.1 Paraburkholderia phymatum | reverse complement strand
ATACGTATCAGTACCTGAATCCGGGCGTGCACGGCGAGATCGACGTGTTCAGCTACGGCGCGGACGGCAAGCCGGGCGGCGAAGGCAACGATGCCGACGTCGGCTCGTGGCAGTAGGCGTCGTTTAAAATTCTTTTAGTCGCGGGGCAAAGCACGCAACGCGTGCGCCATGCGCAGGCCGCGCACATCGCCTGCATGGCGCAAATGCCCCCAAAGTTGTCATTTACGACGATATCGCTTCCCGGACCCGAGAGCTAGAGTGATCTCCGTTGCACACTGCAACGAAACATCGAAAGGAGATCACTGTGAAGGTTTTTGCTGTCGGAACGATCACCACCCCGCCCACTGCGGAACAACAGCCGCAACTCATGGCGAAGGAAGTCCCCCATACCCTCCAGCTCTATCTCGACGGAAAGATCGAGCAGTTCTGGTTTCGCCAGGACCGCCCCGGCGTGTTCTTTCTGATGGACGTCGAGTCGATCGATGAAGCGAAGGCGACAGTGGACGAACTGCCGCTGACGGAAGGCGGCTTCATGACGTTCGAACTGACGCCTGTCGGCCCGCTCGCGCCGCTGGGCCGCCTGATTCAGAAGAAGTAAATGATGGCGCAGCGTCGACGTCATCATAGTCCGGGCAATCAGCGCCGCAATGATCGAACGCCTGGAAGAGCGAGCGGAAGCGCTGCCCACGCCTCGATGGAGAAAGCGATGTTCGAAGCAGAAGCGAATAGGAACGCGAGCGGAATTCATCCGCTCGACGACGTAGTATGGAACGCGCTCGTCGCGACGCATCAACGCTTTTCACTCGGCAATAGCGGGGCAATCCGCTATCAGGCCGACGTCGCGCCGTTTGCCGCGATGGCCGGCTACAGTCCTGAATCCTTTGCAGCTTTGCGTTCTCTCATCGAGGCGCAAGGTCCCGTTACTTTGGTCACGACGGACGAGGTGGTTCCTCCGCCCGGCTTTTCCGTCACAAGGCGCGTCGTCGTGCTGCAAATGATCTGGCAAGGCACGCTCGATCGACGGGATGAATTGCAGCACGTGAGACTGGCCGTTGCCGATGTTCCCGAGATGCTCGCGCTGACCACCGCGACCAGGCCTGGCCCGTTTGGTCCGCGCACCATCGAACTCGGATCTTATTTTGGCGTTCGCAGTCAGGACGAGCTGGTCGCGATGGCGGGCGAGCGCATGAGGCTCGATGGATTCACGGAGATCAGCGCTGTCTGCGTGGACGAGGCGTTTCGCGGGCGAGGCTATGCCGCGAGCCTGATGGGGCTGCTGATCTCAACCATCACTGCGCGAGGCGAGACGCCTTTTCTGCACGTCTACGCCTCGAACCTGACTGCAATTTCACTCTACCGCACGCTGGGGTTTATCGACAGGCGTGAGCTGCATCTCACCGGGCTCGACCGCGTGCGAAGCTAGCGGCGCGAACCTCTGCAATCCGCGCAATGTTTCTATGAATGCGCTGCGAGCATCGCATGATGGCGCGCTTCCGTTGCATCGTCGACAGGGAACATACATTCGAGGCGTAGTTCCTGCGCAGCAACGTTTTGCGGTGCTCCGACGCTTGTGACCATCGAGAAATATCGAAGCACGGCTCCGTCCTTCGCGAAACCGAGCGGAATCATCGGCATCGCGGGCGCGGCGGCGGGCGCGTGCCAGCTCTTCCAATCGCGCGGCACATCGGGATACGCGAGCAGTTCGTCGAGCAGACGCGCGGTATCGCCGTCGATCACCCGACCCACCGACTCCCGGTACACCCGCTGCAACAGGCTGCGCGAAACGGTGTCCCAGTCGGCCAGATACGGACGCATCCCCTGCGGATCGAACATCAGATGCAGCATGTTGCGCGGGCCTTCGCGCGAAGCCATGTCAATGAAGCAGTTGAAAAAGCGTGGCGCTGCGTCGTTGGTCATCAGAACGTTCCAGTGCCGGTCCATCACGATCGCGGGAAACGGTTCGTGCCGGCGAACGACACGCTCGAGCGCGCCGATCACGCTGTGCATCTCCTGCGCGTTCCACGGCGCCTCCGAATACATGGGCGCGTATCCTGCCGCGAGCAGCAGTGCATTGCGCTCGCGCAGCGGCACATCGAGCGTTTGCGCGAGCGTCAGCAAGGTCTCCCTGCCCGGCACGCTGCGCCCGCTTTCAATGAAGCTGATTTGCCGCTGCGAGATACCTGCGTCGAGCGACAGATCGAGCTGACTCACGCCGCGCACATCGCGCCAATAGCGCAACAAGCTGCCAAGTTCGCCCGGCAGCGTGTTCCGATCGCGGCTGGTCACATTCATTGGATTTCCCCCGATCAACGCGCACGACTATAGCGGACTCACGCGATAGGCGCACGCCAGACGAACTCCTCGAACGGTGCTTCGAGGTCCGGCCGGGTCACGCTGGCGACATAGTTCGTGATAGTCGATGCCGCCACCACCGCAATGACTTCGAACAGCTGCTCGGCGCTGAATCCGGCTTCAAAGAAACGCCGCTGGTCCGCATCGGCAAGGCGGCCACGCTTTTCGATCAGCGTGCGCGCCAGCATTGACAGCGCGGCGAGTCCGGCGTCATCAGGCAATTCGCCATGCCGGATCGCATCGACATCGGCGCGGCGTACACCCTGCTTCAATGAGAGTGCGGTGTGAAACGCGACGGGCCACTCGCTGGCGTTCGTGACCGCGTTGGTCAGGAGCAACGTCTGGATCTGCGGCTCCGTCAAACTGCTCGCATGCACGCGCTCGAACAGGCCGATAAAGCCGTTGATCAATACCGGCGATGTAGCCATTGCGGCCGCGATGTTCGGAATCAGATCAAAAGCTTCTTGCAATTGCCGGAGCACGGGCTTCGATTGTGCAGGCGCCGATTCGATCGTATGAACGGGATAGCTGGTGGACATGGTATCTCCTTGGCGGTGAGCGTCACCGGAATGGTGGCGCGACAGCCAAAGAGTAGAGAACGTCGTGCAGTACTCCAATTACATCGGATGTAATCGCCGCGCGGCATTTCCAAAGAAGCGAGCGTGGAATAGAACCACCGCACGACTACGCGCAGCAATGCTTCGAGCCGCATATGCAACTGACGATTCATTGGTTCGCGGCCGGTTCTCCACGCGCTAACCTCCTTCCATCTCCAACTGCCCAGAAATCTTCCATGAACATTAAACGTTTCGTCCAGGCTATCGCTGCGAACGCAGTGCTGGCAACATTGCTCATCCATGGCACCGCGGCGCGAGCAGACACCGTCAATATCGCCTATCAGTACGGCGCCGATCCTGCAAAGCTCGCTCAGGCCAGTGCAGCGTATGAGAAGGCAACGGGCTGGACGATCAACTGGCGGCGCTTCGACACGGGCGCGGACATCGTAGCCGCACTCGCTTCCGGCGATATCCAGATCGGCGATGTCGGCTCGAGTCCCTTCTCGGCCGCCGTGAGCCGTGGCGTGCCGATTGAAGCAGTCGTGCTGAATGCGTTGACGGGAGGCTCGGAAGCACTCGTTGCGCGCAATGGCGCGCATATCGACAAGCCGCAGGATCTCGTCGGCAAGACGATTGCAACGCCCTTCGTGTCGACCAGCCATTACAGTCTGCTCGCGGCGTTGAAGCATTGGGACATCAAGCCCGATCAGGTTCGCATCGTCAATCTCGGACCCACTGAAATCATCGCGGCATGGGCGCGCGGCGACATCGACGCGGCCTATACGTGGGACCCGGCGCTCGGCAAGGCCAAGGAATCGGGCCACGTCCTCGTCGATTCGACGGAAGTCGGAAAGTGGGGCGCGCCGACATTCGATCTTTGGGCCGTGCGCAAGGACTTCACGCAGGCACATCCGGAATTCGTCGCGAAGTTTGTGTCCGTTACGTTGAACGCCATTTCGGACTATCGGGCAAACGGCAAGACATGGACTTCGGGCTCGAAGCAGGTCGCAGCCATTTCAAGGCTTAGCGGCGCAAACGCGTCGGACGTGCCGCAACTGCTCGCGGGCAATGTCTATCCGATTGCATCCGAACAGGCAGCGCCGACGCTGCTTGGCGGAGGAACAGCAAAAGCCGTGGCAGCAACAGCGCGCTTTCTCCAGGAGCAAAAGAAAATCGACCAGACATTGCCTGACTACAGCGCTGCCGTCACGACGCGCTTCGTGACAGCGGCTGCTACGTCGAAGTAACGGTATCGCAATACCCAAGCTCTTTGACAAGACAGGACAGCGCGCAAATCATGGCTGAACTGAGCGCACATCACGCCACCGTTATCTACGAAACGGCGCGCGGCCCGCTGACCGCGTTGCAAGACGCGTCCGTGTCGGTGCGCAGTGGAGAAATCGTCGTCGCACTCGGGGCATCCGGATGCGGCAAGAGCACGCTGCTGTCGTTGCTCGCCGGCTTCCAGGCGCCGACGTCCGGCCGCGTCACGAGCGATGGCAAACCCGTGTGCGGACCCGACGCGAATCGCGGCGTGGTGTTCCAGGACGATGCGTTGATGCCATGGCTGAATGTGTTGGGCAACGTCGGCTTCGGACTGCGGATGCGCGGCGTCAGCCGTGCGGCGCGCAATGCGCGCGCGGCGGAAGTCTTGCGGCTCGTGAAGCTCGATGGGTTCGAGCATCATAGAATCAACGAGATCTCGGGCGGCATGCGCCAACGCGTGGGACTGGCGCGCGCGCTCGCCGCCGATCCGTCGTTCCTGCTGATGGACGAGCCTCTCGGCGCACTCGACGCGTTGACGCGCGAACGCATGCAGACACTGCTGCTCGACGTATGGCAAGCAACCGGCAAGGGTGTGTTTCTGATCACACACAGCATCGAGGAGGCCGTATTGCTCGCCACCGAACTGCTGATTCTCTCGCCTCGTCCAGGACGTGTCGTGCAGCGGCATCGGCTCGATTTCGCGCGACGTTACGCAGCCGGCGAGCCGGTCCGTTCCATTCGCATGGACCCGCAGTTCACGGCGATTCACATGCAACTACTCGATCAGCTCGTGCGCGAGACGCAGGAGGCTTGACATGTCATCGCTCAAGAACAGCCACGCAGGCCCAACGTCGAACCTTGCCGACGAGTCCCGACTCACGTCCGCACATGCGCGCACCCGCATCGTTCGAATCGATCCCGGACATGCTGCAACACTGATTACCGTGCTGGCGCTGCTCTCGGCGTGGTGGCTTGCGAGTCATCTCGAATGGTTTCCTCCCGTACTGCTGCCGACGCCCGAGGCAATCGTCCGCAAGCTGGGTCAGTTGTGGACGGACGGCTTCGATGACGCGACGCTCACGCAGCATCTGCAGGCCAGTCTCTCGCGTATCGCGCTGGCGTTCGTACTCGCGCTCGTTACGGCCATCCCCGCCGGACTTGCAATCGCGGCCAGCAAGATAGCGCGCGGCGCGCTCGACCCCGTGATCGAGTTCTATCGCCCTGTTCCGCCGCTTGCGTATCTGCCGTTGATGGTGATCTGGTTTGGCATCGGCGAGCTATCGAAGGTGCTGCTCATCTACCTGACCATCTTCGCGCCGCTGACGATCACGACGGCGTCGGGTGCCAGCCGCGTCGCTAAAAGCCGGTTGCTCGCCGCCGCGTCGCTCGGCGCTACGCGATTCAAGCTGCTTGTCCATGTGGTGTTGCCAAGCGCGATGCCCGAAATCCTGACGGGCTTGCGAATCGCGCTCGGCGCCGGATGGTCGACGCTCGTCGCCGCCGAACTGATCGCCGCAACGCGCGGACTCGGCTTCATGGTCTACTCCGCCTCCCGCTTCCTCGTCACGGACGTCGTGATTGCGGGGATTCTGGTGATCGGCGCCATCGCATTGGTCCTGGAACTGGGACTGCGATGGCTGCAACGCAAGCTCACTCCGTGGCACGCGGAGAACTGACAGGGCGGTCATCGAGGGCGCAACGCGGCATTCGGGACCGCGCTCATTCACACGAGCTTTGACTGTCCTAAATGCTCACCCAACAGCCCGACCGGGCCGAGCGGAAAACAGCATCGATCACCCGCATATTCGAGCGTGCGTCTTCAAGGGGAATGGCCTGTGGTCCTCCGCTCAATATTGCTTCCGCGAACACTGCTGCCGCCACGCCGTATTGATCGCACACCGGCAGTTCCAGCCAGCGTTCCGTGTCGACTCCTGCGCTTGAGCGTTCACTCAGTAACAGACGTGTCGGTCGATCATTCGGTGCGTTGAACGGAATTTCGACCTCCAGGCGGCCCGTGGTACCGTGAAACTGCATGCGCTGGTAATTGTGGATCTGCGTGGAGTAAAAGAAGCTCGCCTGCACACCGTCGAAGTCCATCAACACGGAGCCAAGCCGGTCCACCTCAAATGTCGGATCACGCTCCATCAGCGCGACGACCTGCTTTGGCTCACGCCCGATAATGAAGCGTGAAGTCGTGACGGGATAACAACCAATATCCAGAAGACCGCCGCCGCCAAGTTCGCTCTGGTTGCGGATATTGTGCGGGTCGGTGTTGTAATAGGTAAAGCCTCCCGTCACTGCCCGCAATTCGCCGATGGCGCCCTCTTCGATCAAGGTTCGCACTTTGAGCCATTGCGGATGCGTGCGAACCATGAATGCTTCCTGTACGTATTGGCCGCTCTTGTCGCGCGCGGCGATGAGGCGCTCAGCCTGCCGAACATCCAGCCCGATCGGCTTTTCACACAGGACGTGCTTGCCGGCCTCGACGGACCTGATCGTCCATTCCATGTGAATGTGATTAGGCAATGGGATATACACCGCGTCGATTTCCGGGTCTGCCAGCAGTGCCTCGTAACTGTCATACGCGACAGCAAGGCCGTAGCTCGCCGCGGCTTCCCGAGCCTTCTGCGGATCTCGCGACGCAATGCCCTTTACGCGACACTTCGGCGCTTTATGCATGGGCACGACAACCTTGTCGTTGATCTTTGCCGTGCCCAAGATTCCCCAGACAACTGCATCTTTTGCCATGACATGCCCTTTCGAATTCCGTACGTGAGAATGGACTGAACGAGCGCACCCACAACTTGGTTCTGCGCCCTCGGCATTTTTCGACGTGCCACAAAAGGAACATCATCGCGGGAAGAATGCTGTCCTGCTCGATTCTTTGCTCACAACCCTAAAGTCTTAACACGGCGATTGCTTCTGAATACCAGAGGATAAACGCGCTTCTTGACGAATTGCACCGCGCAACCCAGAACTCGGGGATGATCTATTGTGTGCCTGAGGGCAGCCGCGAAGCGCCTTTCACGAATCGCCTCGGTGACATCGAGCCAGCGAAGCGAGGTTTCGAGCGATCGATGCCTATGCGCACATGCGTCGGCCAGCCTGCCGGACAGGGCATGCGACGCGCGAAAGCGGGCATTCGCGTCGAGCATGCCGAGGAGCGCTCGTCGATCCGCGGACTTGTCAGTGGAAAGCGAACCACCACGTCGGCGATAGTGATAACCCATCGCCGGATAGACAACCATTCGCACATCGTGCCTCACCAACACGCGCAATAGAAGATCGAAGTCTTCCGCAGAGCGAACCCGCGCGTCATAACGAAGCTCCCCTAAAAGCTCAGCCTTGATCATGGGCTGGAGATAGCCGAGGTGCGGCGCGTTGACGAGCGCGACCGCATCGAAAGTCCTGGAGGTTGTAAGGTCGAGCAGCGAGTGTCCCGTGAGCGAGCCGCTCTCGTTCATGATGAGCAAGTCGTCCGCTGCAATCCCTACGCCGTCCGCCTCCGCCCTGGCAAGCAGGGACGCGAGGCGTCCTTCCGCGAACGCGTCGTCACTGTCGAGGATTGTGACCCAGCGTCCTCGCGCACACTTCAGCGCGCGATTGCGTGCGACCGATGGCCCAGCGTTGGACGACGAAGTCAGCAGGACGATACGTGGGTCGCTATCGGCGGCGGCGCGGACGATCTTCACGCTCGCGTCAGTCGACGCATCGTCCACCACGATGAGTTCCCAGTCCACCAGACTCTGTCTCTGGACCGACTCGATGGCTTCTCCGATCCAGTTCTCTCCATTGAAATTGGCCATGACCACAGTGACAGAGGGAACATGCGCCTGCGCAGGTATGCTCAAGCGCTTCTTGTCGCGTTCTTCGATTCGCTCGAATTCGCGTGGAGGGCTCCTTGAAGTCGTGTGTTCATCCGTTAAGCTCATCGTCCCGGTCCTGAAGCAGGGTTGCAAGATGTGGCGGTCGCGTAAAGCTGCTCAACGTTCGCGGCCGCCTTGCGGGGGATCAAGCCCGCCGCGATTGCCAGATGTGAAGGAAGGTTCAGCGAGCGAAATGGCGATGAAAAGCCGGATACGTCCGCTCGACTGCCTCCAGTGCAGCGCGTCTACCGGACCGAAGTTGTACAGAACACCTTAGATGTCCCCTTCCGCGTGGGCGCATAACAACCGCCAACGACGCGCAAAGCCGATCGGAAACGTGTGAGTCATAGCTATGAAGAGTAGCATCTGGCCTTACGGCGAGCTATCGAGAACCTCAACGTTTTGCGACTTCCTTTCAGACATTCGCGCCTGTTTTTCATGCGGCGCTGAAATGAACGCCCATGTCCGTGCGATGACATTGCACGATGTCGGGGAGACCTGCATCGTATGCGCGGCGCTGGAGCGCCTTGCGATGCAGCTTGCGTCGGTGCGCATTGCGCGGCCTCGCGCTTTTTTATTCGGGAATGGCACTTGCTTTCACGCCGCGCCAAAGACTAGTGCCAAGAAATACGCGTGTCCGCTCGCGACTGTCTCTCACACAGTGCGCTGACTATCGCGCCGTTGTCAACGGAACATCAGCACGTATGACGCTCAGAAAAGCCGCAATATCGAACCCGTACGATTCGAGCAGCCGGTACAGCGTGACGCGCGAAATATCGAGTTCGCGCGCCGCATCCGCGACCCTTCCGCGATGGCGTATCAGAGCCCTTTCGACTGCCAGCTGTTCAGCGCGGCGACGCGCCTGATCGAGCGATACGGCACGCGTGCCCACATAGTGCGCAAGCCCCAGGTCGCTCGCCGTAATCACCGGATTGTCGAACAGCACGACAGCGCGCCACACGCGATTGCGCAATTCGCGGACATTGCCAGGCCAATCGTGCGCGCGCATCGCGCGGATCGCGTCGTCGGAGAAGCCACGAATCCGGCGACGCGAATCCGCGCGCAACTGATCGAGCAAATGCCGCGCCAATAGCTCGACGTCGGCACCCCGCGCGCGCAGCGGCGGCTCGTCGATTTGCAGCACGCTCAGCCGATGATAGAGATCTTCCCGGAATCGGCCGTCCAGCGTCGCCTGCTTCAGGTCCACATGGGTCGCGCAGACGATTCTCACGTCGACGTCGATCGAGCCCGTACAGCCCAACCGCTCGATGCTTTGTTCCTGCAAGAACCGCAAGAGGCTCGCCTGGCTTTTCATCGGCAGATCGGCGATCTCGTCGAGCAGGACGGTACCGCCGCTCGCCGCTTCGATGCGTCCCGTCTTACGTTCGTTCGCGCCAGTGAATGCGCCACGCTCGTAGCCGAACAGTTCGGACATGACGAGATGCTCGGGTATTGCGCCGCAGTTGATCGCGACAAACGGCGCATGCCGCCGCGCGGAATAGCGGTGAATCGAGAGCGCCGTCAGTTCCTTGCCCGTCCCCGACTCGCCCTGGATGAGCACGGGCGCGTTGCATATCGCAACCTTGCGGATCGTGCGAAAGAGCCGGAGCATCGCCTCGGACGAACCCACCATCTCGCCATCCGTCACCGTCCACGGATGAGCGGCCACCGGCTCCGCCAGCGAGCACATGCCGCGCGCGTGCCCTACCGCATGTCCGAGCTCGTCGGCTGTCGTAGGCAGCGTGATGTAGCTCATGCAGCGGCCCCGCACGAGCGAGCGGATCGCATTGTCTTCGAGTTGTTCGGGCCGCAACGCCGCAACCCAGCCCACATCGCGTGCGGCGATCACCTCAGTGAGCGCTTCCATGTCACGCGGAAACTTCATCGACGCAAAATCGATCAGTCCGCCCCCTCCTGCTTCAAGCCGTGTCCGATGTCTCGTTCGCGCGCCGACGTCGATCCTGTCGATTCTCCACCCGCTGTGCGGCAGCACCGCGTCGGGCAGCGCGCGGTTGCCACGGCAAACGTGATAGAGCTTTCTCGTCACCGCGTCCATATGAAGCCTCTCCGGCCGGACCGAACTAGAAAGGAAAACTGATCGCTTCGATAACAAAGAGAAATGCGCTGTAAAGGAAGTGTCGGCTAATGAAGCTGAAGAACGCCTTAAGATCTTTTTCTTATTCCGTGAAAGAAGGCGCTCTTGCGACTAAATCGCTTGAGAACTGTGCGGTAGACCGCATAACAAAGCGAGGATGCGCGCGCGAAGCGAGTCAGGAATGGAATACGGACGTCAATTCTACGTTGCTCGAATGCTTAAAGCCGCATTTCAATGAGCTTGATACCGATTGAATTGCGATCACCAGTTCGACGTGCCCATGCTGCGCGGCGTGAAACGCGTCAGGCCATCGTTCATCGGATCGAATGGTGCATCCGGCGAGCCCGGTCTCGGCTTCCTGGAATGCCCATCGAGGTTGGAGTTGGAGCGCGGCATCGGCGGCATGTAGAAGAATTGCCAGCCCGCATAGGTCTGCTGCCCTTCGAAGTCCTCGAACTGCCGGGGAAAACGCGAACGCTTGATTGGCGCGTCCGTCGAACTGCTGTGCAGGCCCGCTATCCGGCCGGCCTCGTACAGGTAGACCCAATCGTTCTGCCCGCTGACGGGATCGGCGTACGCGCGCCGCAGATGATGCAGCGGCTCGGGAAAGCGCGTGTCGTTGAGCAGATCGTCGATCGATGCGGGCAACGCACGTCCTACGCGGTAATAGCGCAGAATCGCGAGACGGTACTGGTTGCCGACGAACAGCAACTGCTGTTCGGTTTCCCGTTTGCGTTGAAACGACCATACGTCGAGCGCGCCCATCAGCGCGATGGAAAGCAGCATCAACGCTATCAGCAGTGTCAGCATCACGAGGCCGCGTTCGCGTGCGGCGTGCGATCTCGACGGACGTCCGCCGCGGCCGCGCGTTGCGACGAAGCTCACTGACCCGCTCCCGCCGCATCCGACGCCGCGCCCTGCGCGCTGCTTGCGGGCAGGATATCGTAGACGCCCGGCTTGCTGTCGTCCGGCGAAGCGACGACCGCCCACTTGTCGTCGCCGTTCACAGGATCGACGGGAATCGCGCGCAAATAATGGCGCGTAACAAGCTCGTCGAGCGTGTCCGGATACACGCCGTTGTCGCCGTAGTATTTGTCGATTGCATCGCGCATCACGGCGAGATTCTGCGCACGCACCTGCTCCTTGCCGCGATCGATGCTATGCATGTAGCGCGGCAGCGCGATGGTCAGCAAGAGGCCGATGATCGCCATCACGACGACGAGTTCTATCAGCGTGAAGCCGGCGCAAAGCCGGCGCATGGCGTTGCCTTTCATGATCGCGCTCACCACTGTCCACTCACCACTGTCGATAGGGAATGCCGTTGATGCCCACGCGATCCGACTTCGACGTGACATCGAACACGTCCTTGCCCGCCGTGCCGGGCGCGGACGGATCGGCGCCATCGGCACGCGCAGGCGGCTCGCCGAACGCGCGCACGTTCCAGGTGTCTTCGGGCGGCGCATCCGGCTCGCCCGTAAAGAAGGGATCGCGCGGCACGCGGCGCAGAAACATCAGCAGCCCGCCTTTGGGGTCCTTGACGTTCTTCACGCCATCGACGAGCACAGTGAGCGACGGCGGATAGCCCGACGCTTCCGCTTCCCGTTCGATCAGCCCCGTGTCGCTCGCTTCCTTGTATGCGTCGAGCGCAGTACGGATCTCACGCAATGCCGCGCTCAACTGCTGTTCTTTTTCGCGCTGCACGATCAGTTGAGAAAACGGCACGATGGCAAGCGCGAGGATGCCGGCAAGCGCGAGCGTGACCACGAGTTCGATCAGCGTGAAGCCGCGCTGCCCCGCTCGATGCGCGCGGCGCAAGCGGTCGGGACGCGTGACGCGAAACATCGTCTAGTACCCTCCGTTCTGTATCGAGCGCAGCGGGTTGTCGCTGGGCATGTCGCCAGGCGGCATCACGAGCATCGGTGGCGGCGCAGGCGCGGGCGGTGGCGGAGGCGCCCCCTGCACAGCGGGCGCGGCGTAAGCGCTCGACGGCGCGGCGTAAGCGTTCGACGGCGCGCCGGCATTGGCGTTCTCTCCGCCCGCCGGCGCCTCGCCCGCGCCCTGCCCGGCAGGCGGCGGCGCGCCTTCGTTGGCGGGCGGCGCGGCTCCGCCCGGCGCAGGCGGGGGCGGCGGGGGCAAGGTCGAATAGCGCCCGCCGTAAGGCTGCGGTGGCGGCGTCGTACGCGGCTGCACGGGCGGCTGGCCAAACGCGCTGGCGGGCGGCGACGTCTGCGGACGGTTCTGCGTGCTGCTGTGCGGCGTGGCGGCCGCACCTCCCGTCGTGCCCCCACCCACGCTGCCCGGCTTGCGGATCACGGGGCTCGGTGCAGGCGGCTCCAGTTCCGCGACGACGGGATCGAGCCGCAACTGGTCCGCGTGCACGTTGACGTCGGTGCCCGACCATACTTCCTGCGTATCCGCATCGGCGGCTGTCTGCGGACGCACGATATGCGGCGTGATCTGGAGCACGATCTCGGTTTTCACGTGATCGCCGTTGTGATTCGAGAACAACCGTCCGAGCACGGGCAACTGGCCGAGGCCGGGCACCTTGTCGGCTGTCTCCCGGTCCTGATCGGAAATCAGCCCGCCGAGAATCTGCGTTTCGCCGTCGCGCAAGCGGAGGCTCGTCGACGCATTGCGCGTGCCGATCTGATACGCGAGGGTCGTCAGCCCCGCCTGCGAGCTATCGCTCTGAATCACCTTCGTGATGTTGCTCACTTCGAGGTTCAGCTTGATGCCGACATCGCCGTCCCGATAGACCTGCGGCTCGACTTCGAGCTTGATGCCGACGTCGAGGTACTGAACCATCTGCGTATAGGACGGCCCGCTCGTGCTCGGCGTGCTCGAACTCGAGATCACGGGCACCTTGTCGCCGATCAGGATGCGCGCCTTTTCCTTGTTGCGCGCGCGGATGCGCGGACTGGCGAGCAGGTTCGCGTCGGTGTCGCTCAGCTTGAAGTTGGCCGTCGCGGACAGCCCGCTCACGTTCAGCGCGTTGATGGGCAAATGATGCAGCTCGCCCCATGTATTGGCCGTCGCGGGCGTCGCCATCGTGAACGTATTCGGCCATTCGATGCCGAGGTCGGTCATGCGGTCGTGCGAGACTTCGAGCACCTGCACTTCCATCATCACCTCGGGCTCGGGGATATCCTGCGCGGCGATCATCTCCTCGGCCACGCGGATCGTATCGGGCGTGCCGCGTATCGTGACGGTGTTCGCGCGCTCGTCGACGACGACTTCCTTGAGCTTGAGCAGGCTCTTGAGCAAGCCCTGAATCTGCTTCGCATCGACGTTCGACAGCTGGAACGTGCGCACCTTCAGCTCCTGATATTCGAGTTCTTTTGCAGGTGTCGCCGGATAGATGAAGAGCGTATTCGCGTTCAGCTGTTTCTTGTCGAGCTGGCTCTGCATCAGGATCATGTCGACGGTGTCCTGCAGCGTCGCGTTCGTCACGAAGATCGTCGTCTTCAGGTCGGCGCGCACGTCGCGGTCGAAAATCACATTGAGGCCCGTCGTTTTCGATAGCGCTTCGAACACCATGCGCACGTTGGCATCGCGGAACTGCAGCGTGACAGGCGTACGCATGATCGACGACGCGGCGATCTTCTCCTCCTTCAGCGCGCGCTGCTGATTGCGCTTGTCCTGAATCTCCTTGAGCATCTGCTGCGCCATCGGATTAGTCGGGTTCTGCGCGAGCACGCGATGCACGCGTTGTTCCGCGAGCGTGTACGAGCCGCGCTGCATCATGCGGTCGGCTTCCTGCAAGGCGGTGAGATCGCGCCGGTCGCGGTCGACCGCGGCACCGATCTTGCGGCCGCGCTCGCTCGTCGGATCGATCTGGTACGCCTGGCCGAGCTTCTGCGCGGCGAGGTCGTACTGGTAGCTCGCGCGATACGCTTCCGCGTCGTCGAGCAGCGCATTCACGCGAGCGTCGCGGTCGCGCAGATAGTCGATCTGCAATTGCGCGTTGGTGGGATCGCTCTGGCGCGTTGCGGGCTGCGTCACGCAGCCGCCCAGCGCCAGCACGGCCAGCGCGATGCACGCGGCCTGCCGCTTCACGTGAGGCACGCCTCGCGAACGGCGCGTGGGGGACGCTGGATCGGGCGGATAGCGCGTCGGCGAGCCGCTGTCCCCGTTGCGGCACCCATCGCGGCTGCATGCGGCTGTCATTGTTTTCCTTCCCCTGGTATGGAGATCACCTGCTTCTGATTGAGCGGCAGATAGGTCAGCACAATATCGCCGTCGGAAATCGACTCCACGCGATACTGTCCATCGACGATTTCGCCCTGCGACACGATCAGCAACTGGTCGCCGCTGCTCAGGAATACACGCGGCTTGAGCGTCGACCCATCCAGCTTGCCGAGGTACACATAAGGCACGGGCGGCGCGGTCGGCGGCGGCGGCGGCTCGGGCGGCGCCTGCACCACGGGAGGCGGCGGCGGCAGCCACGACGAGGCGGCAAACGGGTTGTTGCGCGATTCGAGCGACATGGGCTTGCGCAATGCCGCGAGTTTTTCGCTTGACGTATCCGCTGCATGCGATAGGGACGGCGCGGCCGTGCTCGCTGCGCTTGCCGTTTTTCCCGGCGCCTTCGCCCGGTGCGCTTTCGCCGCGTCGCGCGCGGACGATGAAGGCAGCATTGCCCCACGGCGTGCGGGATTCACGGCCGCCATCGCCGCCGAACCTTGCGACGCACGCCACTCCTTCACCGAGAGTGCGATCGTTGCGATCAGGCACAGGCCGAGCACGCCGCGGCGAACGAGGTTCGTGTTCATGGCCTCGCCGTCCCGTAGACGAGTTCGAACCGGACCCGCGCATCGAGGACGCTGCCGTCGACGGCGGGCCGTTCGACGTGTATCTCGCGCAATGCCGCGTTCGGCAGGTTGTTCAGCACCGCCGCAAGAAAACGTCGGATGGCGCCGTACTGATCCTTGACGGGCAGCAGCATCTGATAGCGGACGTATCGTCCGCCTGAGTCGGCGACGACGAGATATTCGGCGGAACCGACGGTCAGTTTGTTTTCGCTGGCACGCGCGAGTATCGCCGCAATGTCGTCCGCGCTATGAACAAAGCGCGGAAAGAGATCGGGCAGGGTCTCCAGCATCGCTGCGTCGGTGGATGCGCGCGCATCGCCGGCAACGTCCGGTTTCTTCGCGGCTCGCGCGGGGCTGACTTCATTCGACAGATCGCGCGTACCGGCCTGCATGCGCATCGCGCCATTCGCCACGACGGCCGCCGCGCACAGCAACACGACGCCCGCGAGTCCCGGCACGCCGAAGCGGCGCACCAGCTCGAAGCGCAAGGTCAGAAGGCGCTCGCGCACGGAATCGGCGGTCATGAGCGGCTCGTTCATGACCGGCTCCATACGGCCGTGATCTGAAACCGGACAGGCGTACCCGGAACGTTGGCTTCGATCTCGTGATCGTTGAGCACGGCCTCGCGCAGCAGCTTGCTCGATTGCAGGTAGCGCAGGTACGCGATCATCGCGTCGAAGTTCTTCGCTTCCGCCGTGATGCGTATCTGGCTCTGCACGGGATTGTGGTCGATGCCGATCAGCGCGACGTCGTGGTCCGGATAGTCTTCGAGGATCGACAGCAGGTCTTGCCACGGCACGGTCAGCTCGCGCAATACCGCGAGGGTCTGTTTTTCCGCATGCATCGCGGCGGGCGTGGCCTGCGCCCTGGCGTGATGTGTCTTGGCGAACAGCCGGTGCCGCGCTTCTTCGACCCGCTCCTGGACGCGACCGTTGTCGTCGTAGGCCTGCCACAGCAGCATGCCGCTCGCGAGCAACAGCACGACGGCAACGCCCAGCACGACGAGCCCCGCCGGCGCAAGTCGCGGCCGGTTGCGAGCGAAGTCGATGCGAAGCGGCTCGATCATTTCGCGTACTCCAGCAGACGGCACGCGAAGCTCGGGGCTGTCATGCGGCTTGCCTCGTTGCCCCTCTCATTGGCTGTGTCCGCAGCGGACGACACAAGCACGGTCACGCTCGCGAAGCCTGCCTCCAGCGACGCGTGATCGACATCGAAACCGTACAGGCCGAGCGCGCAGTCCTGGCGTCTCGCCTTCGACCCTTCCGCGCAATGCTCGAACGCCTGCTCCGCGAGCGCGGCGATCCGCGCGGGATCATCCGCGTCGCCATCGAAGAGACGCTGCGCGTCATAGCCGACCCAGTGGCCCGCTTCGATCAGCACGGCCTGCATCAGCGCATCGGCAGCGAAGACGAGCATCGCGTTTGCGCGAGGGACTTTGTTCAGCGTGCGATTGAGCATTTCCGGCAGGCACAGTTTCAGCGCCTCGACATCGACGCCCGCCGCCGTGCCCGTCGCGCGGATGCCATCGACCAGCGTGCGCGGCAACGCGCTCGCGAACACCGCGCGGCCTCCGCGTTGCACGCAGGCGCGCACGACGATCGCTTCGGCGTCGACGCCATACGTATCGACGAAATGCGCGCGCGCGACCTCGTCGATCTCACGCGTGCGCAGCGTGCGGAAGTCGCCGCGCAATATCGCGTGATTGCCCCAGAAGTCGTCGAGCACGATGTGCGCGCCACGGTTTCGCGAAGGCGCCTGCTTTGCGGGCGGCGCGGCGTCGCCGGATGACGGATCGAGCGCGGCGCGCAAGGCGTCGAAAACGCCCGTCTCCGTGAAGCGCTGCGCGTCGGGCATCAGCACGCTGCGCGGCTCGCTCGCCGGCGCCGTCTTGCGAAAACGCCCCCAATGCAACGATCGCGACGCGCGCGGACTCACAGCAATCTCGCGCGTGCCGATGCCGACGTTGACAGCCCTGCCGCGGGAATCATTCGACCATGGTGACACGGTTGATCTCCTCGAGCGTCGTCTCGCCCTTCTGCACGAGCTTCACGGCCGCGCCGCGCAGCGTCTTCATGCCCCGGCGGAATGCGGCTGCCTTGATCTGCGTGAGCGGCGCGCGCTCCGAGAGCAGCTGGCGAAGTTCATCGTCCATGCGCAGCGCCTCCGCGACGGCACGGCGCCCGCGATAGCCGCTGCCACGGCACGCGGCGCATCCCGTGCCGCGCCGGAACAGATAGCCGCCCGCCGAATCGGGATCGATGCCCGAGCGCGCGAGCGTGTCGGCATCGACGGTATCCTCGGTCACGCAATCGGGGCAGCACTGCCGCAACAGCCGCTGCGCAATCACGCCGTTGAGCGCCGACACGAAGCTGTACGGATCGACGTCCATGTTCGTGAAGCGGCCGATCACATCGAACACGTTGTTCGCGTGCACGGTCGTGAAGACCTGGTGGCCCGTCAACGCCGCCTGCACCGCGATCTGCGCCGTCTCCGGATCGCGGATTTCGCCGACCATGATCTTGTCGGGGTCGTGACGCAGAATCGAGCGAAGGCCGCGCGCAAAGGTCAGCCCTTTCGCCTCGTTGACGGGGATCTGCAGGATGTCGCCCAACTGGTACTCGACAGGGTCCTCGATGGTCACGATTTTTTCGAGGCCGTCGTTGATCTCCGTGAGGATCGCGTAGAGCGTCGTGGTCTTGCCGCTGCCCGTCGGTCCGGTCACGAGCAGCATGCCGTAAGGCATCGCGGCGACCGTGCGCATGAAGCGCGTGTCTTCGTGCTGAAATCCCAGCGCTTCGAGCGTGAGCCCACCCGATGCCTGCGAAAGCTGATAGCGGTCCAGAATGCGCAACACCGCGTCTTCGCCGAACTGGTTCGGCATGATCGACACGCGGAAGTCGATTTCGCGGCCCGCGTAGACGGCCTTGAAGCGCCCGTCCTGCGGCACGCGCCGCTCGGCGATATCGAGTTCGGAGATGACCTTCACGCGCGACAGCACCTGATCGGCGACATCTCGTCCTTCGGCGCGCCCGACCACCGTCAGCACGCCATCGACGCGGCATTTGATCATCAGCCCGTTGGCGCGGCATTCGAGGTGAATGTCGCTCGCCATCATCTTCAGCGCGTCGTAGATCGTCGAGTTGAGCAGACGCACGACGGCGCTGTCGTCGCTGCTGATGCCTTGCAGCGTCAACGCGAGCGACGCGGGATCGACGGCATGCTGGCTCGTCTGGTCGAGCGCGAGCGAGTCCATCGCACGCACGTCTTTCTCGCGCACCGCGAGCCACGCGGTAATATCGCCGACGCTCGCGAGCGCCCAGCGATAAGGCACCGTGGGCCGCGCGCGCATGCGCTGCTCGATGCTGCCGCGCGTGCGCCGGTCGAGCGGATCGGCGATCACGAACAGCAGGCCGTGGCGTGGTTCTGTATCACCTTCATCGGAATCGCGAAAGCAGATGCACAGACGCGTCGTCGCTTCGACGAACGGCACGATATCGAAGTCCGGCTGCATGCCGTTCAGTCTTTGCATCGTGACGGGCTGCATGTGACATTGCGCGGCGAGCCGCGCGAGCACTTCATCCTGGCTCGCCGCTGTTTGCGAGAGCAGATCCTCGATCGCGCGCACGCCCGAGCCATGCCGTTCGGCGAGCACGCGCAACGCGTCGCGCAGATCGACGCTGCCTGTGCCGTCGATTCCGTTCGCGATGCTCGCCGTGTCCATGACGCCCTCGCCTGCTATTGAACGCTCGACGCGATTTCGAAGATCGGCATGTACATCAGCACGACGATGCCGCCGATCACGACGCCGATGAAGATCATCATCGCGGGCTCGATCAGCCGCGAGATCAGATCGATTGCTCGTGCAACCTGAGCTTCCTGAAACGCGGCGATCCGGTCGAGCACGGGGCCGAGGCCGCCCGTCTTCTCCGCGACGGTCAGCAGCCGGTACGTGATCGCGTCGGCGAGCGACGCCTGCTGGAACGCGTCGGAGATCTTCGCGCCGTTGCGCACCTGATCGAGCGCGCGGCCGAGCGCCGCCTGATCGGAACGGCCAACGAGTCCCCTCGCCAGATCGAAAGCACGCACGGCGGGAATGCCGCCGTCGACGAGCATCGCCGTCGTGCGAAAGAACTGCGACTGGCGAAACACGCGGAAGTACTGGCCGATGCCGGGCAACGCGAGCATGCGATCGGCGATCCAGTCTCGCGTGGACGGACGACGCAGGATGATGGCGCCCGCGACCGTCAATACGGCGAGCGCGATCGCCAGCGTCTTGTCGTGCGCGTGAACCAGGCTGCCCCACGCGATCAGCAGCTGCGAAAGGAGCGGTAGCTCGCGCCCGCTATGTTCGAGCAGCGTCGCGAAGCGCGGAACGACGAAGCCCAGCAGGAAGAGCACGACGATAGCGCCCACAACGAGCAGCACCGTCGGATAGATCGCCGCCGATACCACGCGCGCGCGCAGTTCGTGCAGCATCGCGCTGTTGCGCGAATAGCGCGTGAGACTGTCCGCGAGACCGCCCGTCTGCTCGCTCGCCTTCACGCATGCGACGAGCACGGCGGGAAACACGTCGCTGGCCTGTTCGAGCGCCGCCGACAACGACTGTCCTTCTTCGAGACGCCGCAGCAATCCGCGATAGACGCCCGCCGAGCTTTCGCGCCGCTCGTTGCTCGCGAGGGTGCGCAGCGCATCGACGACACCGACGCCCGCCGACAGCAGCGCCGCGAGTTCGCGCGCGAAGAGTTCGACGTTGAACTTGCCGCGCACGAGCGCCGGCGCGCGCATGCGTAACTGCGTACCGCTGCGTTCGCCGCGCACCGACACGACTCTCAATCCTCGTGCGCGCGCGATCGCCGCCGCAGCCGCCGTCGAATCGCTTTCGACGCGCACTGTCTGCACCGCCCCGCTCGTATCGAAGACCCGCAGCACGTACTTCACGTCGCTTCTCCTCACATCGCCTTGCTCAGGCATGCTCAAGCGCCCCTTTTCCCTCTACCAGGAAATCACGTCCGAGTTCTCACCCGAGCCGCCCGGCTGGCCGTCCTTGCCATACGAATACAGGTCGTAGTCGCCGTGTTCGCCGGGCGCGCGGTACTGATAGGGACGGTCCCACGGGTCGGGCGGCACGGCCTTCTGCAGATAGGGGCCGCTCCAGTGCAGCGCGTCCTGCGGCTTCGTCATCAGCGCCTGCAAGCCTTCTTCCGTGGTCGGATAGGCGCCGACGTCGAGCCGGTATTGATCGAGCGCCTTGCCGAGCGATTCGATCTGGGCGCGCGCGATCTTCGTATTCGACTTGCCGACCTGCTCGAAGTAACGCGGCGCGACGAGGCCCGCCAGAAGACCGATGATGACCATGACCACGAGGAGTTCGAGCAGCGTGAAGCCACCTTCGCGTGCGGTCTGTGCGGCCTGTCGTGCACGCGCAGCACCAGGCTTGCCGCATGGGGACATGAACCGGATGTCGCTCACGTTGTTGTCCTCCCTATGACTGCCGCGCTTCGCGCGGCCAGGACGCCTGAGTGCATTCTTGTTCACGTCCGCATGCGCGCGAAGTAGGGAGACTCGTGCAAACGAATGGGTAAAGACCCTCCAGTTCCGGCCACCTCAGATGAAGTAGTTCAACCCATTGCCCGCCTCCTCGGGCAGCGCGAGCACGCCGAGTTCGAACGCCACGCGCACGAGTCCCGTCGCATTCGACACGCCGAGCTTGCGCATCAGACTCGCGCGATGTTTCTCGATGGTCTTGGGGCTCAGGCGCAGTTGCTCCCCCACTTCGCGATTGGTGCATCCCTCCGCGACGAGGCGCAGCACGGTGCGCTCGCGGCAGGTGAGCGCGCTCCAGGTCTGCGCGTGCTGCACGTTCGACGCGAGACCGCGCGGCTCGCCATGCCGCGCGCCATATTCGTCGAGGGTCGCGTTGGGCAGGCCGAGCATGACGACGCGCATCGCTTCGACGAGCTCGTCGAACGATGTGTCCTTGAGCACGTAGCCGTCGACGCCCGCTGCCAGCGCTTCGCGCATGTGCATGTCGCTCGCGTGGATGGTCAGCGCGATGATCCGTATCTGCGGCGCCTGTCGCTTGATGTCCGCGATCGCTTCGACGCCGCTCCTGCCGGGCATCGACAGATCCATCAGGATCAGATCAGGGAGCAGCGACATCGCGAGACTGCACGCCTCGACGCCGTCCCTCGCCTCGCCGGCGACGCTGTATTGCGGCAGCGCGCGGACCATCGAGCACAGTCCGCCGCGCAGCAGCGGCTGGTCTTCGGCAATCAGCACACGGTGGATCTTCTCCACGTTGCACCTCCGCACAGCGGGTTCACGAACCGTTGCTGCCGACCACCTCGTGATATGCGCTCAACAGCTCGTCGGGTGTCGCGAGGCCGTCGAGCCTCAGCCACGGCTTGCCCGGCGCGGCGCGGAAGAATGCAACGGCCGTGTGGTTCATCTTGTCGCCGCGATAGACGTTGAACGCGCGCTGCGCCGCGACGCTCGCTTCGACCGTGCCTGTGTAGTACTGCCATTGCGGACCTGCGCCGAAGCGCTCCGCGTAGGCCTTCAGCCGCGCGGGCGTGTCCTCTTCGGGATCGATGGAGATCGACACGATGTGAACCTTGTCGCGCTCGCTGCCCAGTTCGTTCTGCAATTGCTCCAAGGTCTGGCTGATCATCGGGCAGATCGTCGTGCATGACGTGTAGATGAAAGTCAGCACGACGGGGCGGCCGTCGTTCAGTTCGTCGACGAGCGACACGGCCTTGCCGTCGTCGCGCACGAGCGTGACGGGCGGCAACGTGTAGTCGGCCGTGGTGCGCGTCGTGCCCGGCGCCATGTCGTGATGATGAGCGTGCATCTCGTGTCCGTCCGTCATCGAGTGAAGCTTGTCGTTCGACGGGTCGTCGTGAGTGGGCATCGCCTCGGCGGGCGCCGTCGCGTCGTGCGCGGCGGGCATCGGCATGCTGTCCATCGGCATGTCGGCGGGCATTGCGTGGGCATGAGGCGCGGCGGCTTCTTCCGTCGTCGTGTCCCGCGCGGCCATGCCCGCCGACGCGGCCTCCTTCATCACCCGCTCTTTTGCCGTCATGCCTTGCATCGCGGCATTTTTCGACGCGCTGTCCTGCATCGTGTCATCGCGCCTGTTCTCGACGGCATCTGCAATGGCATCGTCGGCTTTGGCCTCGTCCATGTTCATTGAAGCGTCGCGATGTTGCGCCTCCATCTGCGCATCGGCCGCGGGCATCTGTTGCGCGTCGGCGCTCACCGCGACTTGCGCGGTCAGTCCCGCGCCCGTCAGGACGAGCGCGCCGATTACGAACTTGCGGGTGTTCATCGCAACCTCCTCTTCATGAAGCAACGGGCTGCGAACCAGGGCCCGGCGCGCAATTCGCCCTTGCTCGTTCAGTCTCGTCAATCGGGTTGGGAGCGTCATTGGATGAAGCTACCCAAAGCACGGTAGGAGACTTCCACCTGCGGGATGACCCGCCTTATGAGGGACGCTATCCCCCGTACGTATCGCAGCACGTGACCCGTTGCGGCGCGTGCGGCTCGCAGCCTACAATCCCCGAGCGGCTTGAAAGTTTTTCGGGTCAACCAGCCGGGAGCGCCCATGGATGCCACTACGCCGCCTGAACCGCCCGTGAAGCTGCGCGATCTGATCGATGCGATGCGCAAGCTGGGCAAAGCCATGCGCGACACCGAGCCGCAATCGGCGCACGTCAGCGACGCGCGCGGCGCGGCGCTCGCCGTGACGACATCGAGCGGCGCCATCGTCAGCATGAATCGCAGCGCGGCCGCGCTGCTCGGCTACACGGGCGCCGAACTCGCCGGCAAGCGCATCGCCGACATCGCGCACGAAGAGGACCGCGCGGATGTCGAACGGCAGCTATACGCCGTCGATGCAAATGAGCCCTTCCGCTCGTTCGACGTGACGCTCGCAGGCCGAACCGGCCATCGGATGCCGTTGCACGTGTATCAGCAGACGTTTGCGTCGGGCGATGCGGATGGACGTCTGCGCCTCTTGCTGTTCGTCGAGCCGCTGCCCGCGTATGGCGAAACGACGCCGCTCGAAGAAGCACTTAAGGATGCGTACAGGCGGTCGATCTGGCTCACGCGGGGCCAGCAGCGCGAACGCGAACGCCTCGCCGCCGAGCTTCACGACGGCATGGGCCAGGCGCTGACGCTGATCAAGCTGATGGTCGAGGATGCGCGCATGCGTCTGCGTCGCGGACAAGCCGACGATGCCGCGCAACTGCTCGATGCAGCGGTGCTGCAGATACGCGACACGATCGGCGAAATGCGGCAGATATGCGGGGAATTGCGGCCGCTCGCGCTGGAACGTCTGGGGCTGCCCGCTGCACTGAGCACGCTTTGCCGGCGTGTCGAGCAAAGCGTCGAGACATTGCGCGTCGTGCTTTCGTGCGGCGTCGAGGATAGTGAAATCCCCGAGCATCTGAAGGCAGACATCTTTCGCATCGTCCAGGAAGCGCTCAACAACATCGTCAAGCATGCAGCCGCTTCGGAGATCCGCATCGAATTGCAGCGCGAAGCCGCGCATCTGCTTCTATCGATACGCGACGACGGCGCCGGCTACGACACACATCCCCTTCGCCCCGACGACGCCAGTTCGAATGGGCTCGGCCTGATCGGCATGCAGCATCGCGTGGAAGCGCAAGGCGGCGCATTCACGATGAACGCATGCGATGACGGCGGCACCGAAGTGTCCGCGCGCTGGCGTCTTTAGCGCTACGTCTTTACGTCTTCACGCGTTGCTTGCGGTACTGTCGACGCGTAGCAGGCGGACAGCACTAGCCCGCCGCCGTACCGCTCAGACGCGGCATCGCGCCGTTCTGCGCATCGCCCGTTTCCTCGTCGGCCTGCGCGCCCGCAACGCGCAGGTGATACAGCTTGTCGTCCGTCTCCGGCTCCGCGCATTTCGATGCGAGCGACGTCAGCAGTCCCATGCTGATCGCTGCGAGCACCAGTTCCGTGACGTTCTCGATGGCGAGCTTGTGCATCACGCTCGCGCGGTATTTCTCGATCGTCTTCGGACTCAGATTCAGATACTGGCCCACCTGCCTGTTGGTCCGCCCTTCCGCAATCAGCTTCAACACGCTGCGCTCGCGTGCCGTCAGCAGGTCCCACGCCTTCTTCGGCGAGGCGATCTCGCGTCCCGTCACGAACGAGTCGACCATGAAGCCATAGACGTCGGCGCTTAAATGCTTCTTGCCGTGCATCACGGTACGCATCGCGAAGAGCAATTCGTCGAACGACACGTCCTTCAGCACATAGCCGTCGACACCGGCGCGCAACGCTTCGCGCACATACTCCTCGCTCTGATGCACCGTCAATGCGATGATGCGCACGAGTGGCGAACGCCGTTTGATGGCCGCCGTCGCATCGATGCCGTTCATGCCGCGCATCGACAGATCCATCAGGATCAGGTCGGGCGCAAGCGTCATGGCGAGCTGACATGCTTCCTTCCCGTCGCGCGCCTCGCCTATCACTTCGTATTCGCCCTGCGCCGATAGCATCGAACGCAGTCCATTGCGCAGCAGGTCGTGGTCCTCTGCGATGATCACCCGATGTTTGATATTCACGTTCGGCTCCTCGGTTTCCGAAGTGTGCGGGCTATGGAGCAGCGAGCACAAAATTCTTCTTCTTTCTATTGTTACTTTCGTGAACATTACTCATATATTTCGCATACCTGACATCGCGCGCCCAAGCCCGGTCCAGGCCCGCGTTTGGCTCTTAAACAGCAAGCTTCTTGCCAAGTTTGCGCGGCCTGCCCCGGTGTCGGGTTGTTTAAGAAGCGTCAAATACCGGTAAAAACTGCCCTCAAAAACGTTTCATTTCTGATTCGTTCCTCCCGATTTCAAAGCTCCGTAATAATCGGCCAAAAGAGAAAACCGATGCCAAAGCGCGGGGCGTTTGGCAGAAATCACCCATGCCGGTTCGAGCCGCCTGACTTGCTTCCCATGCTCGCATCCACTCGCCGGTACGCCGGCAAAACAACCCTCCGCCAAACCTCGCCCATCTGTAACGTTTCTGTACAGTGGGTGAAAGCCCTCCGCTTGCGCGTCCGAAAAAGGGGGACTCGCCCCATTGCTGCCCGCTGGACCGCGCAACACAATCAGAGCACCAGCGGAGAACGATCATGCGCGGGCATGCAGCGACACGACCAGCACACCCGGCGTCCGCGCCATCCGTCGCAGTCTGGGTTGTGTTCTTCGCACTCGCGCAGCCTGCGCACGCCGACATCTTCGGCAAGGTCGACAAAACGGGCGCCGTCGTGCTGACCGATACGCCCGGCAAGGCGGGCATGTCGCTGATCGTCGCCGCGCCTGCATCCGCGAGCGGCGGGAAAGAGCGAGGCGGCACTTCATCCTCTCGCGTCGACGGCACGCAGTTCGAAACCGTGATCGCGGAGGCAAGCGAGACTTTCCACGTGCAGCCCGAGTTGTTGCGCGCGGTCATCGACGTGGAATCGCGCTACAACCCGCGCGCCGTTTCCGATAAAGGCGCGCTGGGCCTCATGCAGCTGATGCCCGATACCGCGCGCCGCTTCTCCGACGGCGACATGTTCAACCCGCGCGACAACGTGCTCGCAGGCGCACGTTATCTGCGCTTCCTGCTCGATCTGTTCAAGAACGACATGGAGCTGGCGCTCGCCGCGTACAACGCCGGAGAAAACGCGGTGATACGCGCCGGTTATCGGATTCCGTTGATTCCCGAAACGCGCGCCTACGTGCCGCGCGTGCTCGAGAAATACCGGCGGATGCTGCCTGCCAGCAGTTGACTGCAAACCGCGACGGCCGCATGCGACGCGGGAAGGCTATGGCACGATCCAGTCGCTATCCGCGACGACGTGCAGCGGGACGGCTTGCGCGAAGCGCACGATATACCCGCCTTTCGATGCGAAGCGCTGGCCGGGCGCGAGCGTCAGGCGCGGATAGTAGCCGGTGAGAATGCGATGCTCCAGCATGTCGTCGATGCGTTCGACGAGATAGTCCCGCACGAAAGCATCGACCATATGGCTCAATGTTTCCGCGAGGAGCCCGCACGCGAGATAGGTGTCGGCCTGCACGCGTTCATCGACGACGGGAATGTGCCGTATCGCGAACCAGCCGAATGCATAGTCGACGCGCACACGCCGGCCTTGCGGCAGATCGACGGGGTACGCGACGCGCACGCTGTCGCGCCAGCGCGAAGGCAACGGCGCGCTGTCGAGCCCGCCCATCAGCCCGGACAAGTACACGGCCGTCGAAGCGGGCGGCGCATCGCCGAGCGCGGCGATGTCGGGTGGCCTGAGCCATAGCACGAGCGCGCCCGCATGTGCCGCGCCGTGCAGCGCCGTCGCGACGCGCGCATTGGCGGGCAGCGCGCGATTCTCGACGGCAACGCCCTGCTTCCTGAGATCCGCAGCGAGCGCCTGGGCCGCCGCCTCGCCGCTGTCGCCCGCCCGATAGACCTGGATCACCGTCTTGACGGGGCGCGCGGATGAGGGGCCCACAGGCTCGCGTATTCGCTTCGCGATCAGCTCCGCTTCGAGCAGCACGCCGCGCGAGAAATACATCGAATAGAAGTCGTGCTCGCTTTCGACGGGCACTTCGACATTCGGAAACAGACACGGCACCTGTTCGCGCTCGCAGAAGTCGTGAACGGGCGCCCAGTTCCTGCCGCCCAGGCCCGACAGCACGGCGAACACCGGCTGCCGCGCAAGATGCTCGCGCAATTGCGCCTGCCATGTGTCCGGCGCGCCATGCAGTTCCCACACGTGCAGTTCCCAACGGCGGTTCACCATGAACATCATCTTGCGCGACGAGCGCAACGCGGGCGTCGCGCCGAGCGGCGCCGCGTTCTTGTCGGCGAAATAATGTTGAAGGACATCGAGCATCCCGCGCCGCTTCACAGGGTCGGCGTCGGGCGTAATGATCGTCGCGAAGTGCAGCACGGTGTCCGTCACACCGGGCGCTCTGCGCCTGTCGAGTGTCTTCAGGTAATCGATCAGCGCACGCATGTCCGCGTCATTGAGCGCGAATTGCGGCATCAGATAACCGAGCGGCTTGCTTTCGGAATCGATGCCTTCGCGGATCGCGCGCGCGAGCGTCGCTTCCGTATAAGGCGCGCGGCTGGTGCGCATGCCGTCGATGAACGGTATCGTGAGTTCGTCCGGGCTCTGCGCGGGTGGATGAAACAGATACTGCGCGGCGATGGGCGGGATCGTCGTGTTGCCTTCCTTCGAGCCGAGCCCGCTGCGCCGATGGCAATTCACGCACGCCGCCGCCGCGCCCCGCATCGCGACTTGCCCCTGATGCGTCGCCTCGACAGGTTGGCCATCGCCTGCGATGCCGTCGCGAAAGATCGCTTCGCCGACATCGATGGGCGGCGCGCTGCGAGCGTGATGCGCGCACATCAGCAAGCCGGCGGCAAGCGCGCTCGATAACAGCAGACGCAGCAGGCGCCCCGGCAACGCATCCGCTCTCGCGATGAGACCGCGCGCCATGGCTAAGGCACGCGACGCAGCGCCGGCATGCCGCTCACGCCCACGGCCACCGATGCGCGCCGCCCCGGCAACGCGGGCTTGATGAACATCGCGTCCTCGAGCGGCGGATTCACCGAGACCCGCTCGAGCACGAGCCTGTCCTTTTTCGCCGCGCCCGTCACGCCGCTTTCGATCACGAACGGCACTTGCAAGCCATCGACTTCGCGATAATCGCGATACGTCACTTCGATCGTGACAGGCGTGCGCGAAAGGCTCGGCGCTTCGCGATCGTATTTGATGTCGAGAAACGATGCGGCATCGACCCACACATGCCGATGCGCGCCCGAAGGCAAGGTCACGGCAAGCCGGTAAGCGTTCTTCCCTTCGACGGCTTCCATGCCGTCGAGCGCCACCGCAATGCCCTTCGCCGTGTGATCGAGCAACGGCCCGTCGATCACCTGCTCGTCGCGCGCATAGCGGATTTCCGCAGGCGTATAAGGCTGCACATCCGGCGCGCCGCCTGACGACGGCCGTATCTTCCAGCCTTCCTTGCCGTCGAATATGCGCACGATCCGCTGGTTCATCGCAGTGATCTCGAAGCGCGTGCTGCTCGGCCGCCGCATCGCCAGCATGAAGGGCGCGTTCGGATTCGGCGCATTCGCGCTTTCGACATGTCCCATCCAGATCATCGTGCGGACCTTGCGCCAGGCTTCGTCGCCGCCGCGCGCGGCCGCGTTCTTCGCGATGATCTCGTCGACCGTGAGCAACCGCTCGGCGGCGGGCATCTGCGCCCATGCGAGCGCGGACACACAGCCCGCCAGCAGCCATGACGTGAAGCGTTTCATGATCGGCCCCCCTCGAACGCGCGATGTCATCTGCCCGCGACCTTCGCGGGCGCGGACTGCGGCTGCGCGGGCAACTGCGGCTTCGCGAAGAGCGCATCGTCGGCGGGCTGGTTCACGGTGACGCGCTCGATCGTCATCTGATGCTTCTGCTTCACGCCCGTCACCTGCGTCTCGACCAGATGCGGCACCATCAGTCCGTTCTCGCGACGGTAGTCGCGGTAGTAGACGGAAACCGCGTGCATCCGGCCGTCGAGCTTGCGCGGATCGCCTTCGATCTTCGACTCCAGATAGCTCGACGCGTCGATCCACACATGCCGTTGCGCGTGATCTTTCGTCGTCAGCAGAAGCTTGTATGCACGGTGCCCTTCGACGGTATCCATGCCCTGCAACGCGACCTGGCTGCCCTTCGCCGCATAGTCGATCAACGGGCCGTCGAGGTCCGCTGTTTCCGCCGCCGATTTCGCTTCAGCAGGCGTATAAGGCTCCGCGACATTGCGGCCGAGGAACGGCCGTACCTTCCACCCCTGCACGCCGTCGTAGACCTGGAACGCGACCTGGTTGTCGAAGTTCAGCTCGAAGCGGCTCTTGTGAGGCCGCTTCATCGTCATGACGAACGGCAGCTTGACGGGCTTCTTGCCGCCGACGTCGATCTGTCCGCTCATCGTCATCGTGCCGACGGCGCGCCACGCCTGCAAACCGCCGCGCGCGGCCACGTTGCGCTCGACGACCTGCGCCGCGCTCATGCCGCCGCCACCCGCCGCCAGCGCGACGTGCGAGACCGCGCTCGCCGTTATCGCTCCCGTCGTGCAAACCGCCATCAGAATGCCCCGAGTCATGTCGATCTCCTCAATGTCGTGCCGCGCACGCGCCGTGCGTCATTCGACGACCAGTCCGTCGATATGGAACGAGCCGATCAGCACGTGGACGCGGTCCCCCGCTTTCACCAGATTGCCCTTGTTCGAAAACACCATCCAGTATTCCTGGCCGACCTGAAGCGTGCCCGTCTGACGCAACTGGCCGATGTTGTCCATCACGGGCACTTCGAGCAGCACATGATTGGCCTCGCCGTAGAGATACGGCGTCGTGCCCTTGTCGCCGAGCAGCTTCGCGAGCGCCGGGTCCGTCACGCGATAGCTGAAGCGCAGGAGATTGCCCGACGCCGTGCGCCGCACGCTCATGTTGTCGATCCCGCGCACCGATTGATAGAAAGCGCGCGCGTGACCCGGCAGTTTCATCGGCACATAGTGCGACGCGTGCGGGTCGCCGCCGTGCATTGCAACCTTCTGCGCCCGCTGCGCGGGTTGCACTTGTTGCGCCGGTTGCGTCTGCTGCGCCGCTGCCGGCATCGCCGGCAATGCGGCACAGCAGAGCCACGCGGCCGCGGCCGTTCTCGCCGCGCGTCTCATTGCACGACTCCCGTGGTCGCGTTCGCCTGCGTACCGCCCGTTCCCGCCGTGCCCGTGCCCAAGACCTGGTTGAGCAGGTCGAGCAGCGCGCCCGGGGCGAACGGCAGGTTGGCGCCAGCGAAGAGCCCCGTGCGCGGCAGCTCCACCGCGCCGATGTCATAGGCGCCGCTCTGCGGACGCTGCGTGCCGAAGAAGTCGTGATTCGGCGCACCAGCGTTCGTGCCCGCATTGACGGCAGGCGACCCCGTCTTGATCGAGTAGTTGCCGAGCGGCAAGCCATAGCCCGTGCTGCCCGAACTCAACGTCATGTTGAAGAGCGACAGCGGCCCGTACGACATGTTGATCCACTGGTTGCCTTCATCCGGCGTCGCCGACGGCAGCAGGCCGAACAGCGGATTGGGCAGCACGGTGTCGGCAATGCCGGGCGGCACCGCGAAGCCATTGCCTCCGCCTTCGGGCGGCACGCGCGCGCCGTTGCAGTACATGCTCACGACGTTCGGGTCCGCCCCGCTGTTGTGCGCGTTCGGATAGTCGCCCGCATCCGTGAGGATCGAGTACTGCGGCGTGAGCCTCATGCCCGACGAGTGATCCGACGGCTTCGTATCGCCATAGGTGCCGATATCCCAGTACACGGCATTCGGATCGCAGTAGCCCGTCTGATGTCCCGCCTGGTTCAGCGTCGGGTTCAGCGTGACGGTGTTCTGCAAGCCCGGGATGTTCGGATTCAGCCCGCCCACGGTGATGTAGAAGGTACGGTTCTTCCAGAACACATCGTTGTTCAGCACCGGGAACGAGAAGTGGCTGCAGTCCTGCCCGGCCGGACAGCCCGCGTTGCCCGCCGTGAACGCCGTCAGGAAGTTCTGCGTGTGCTTCGCGGTCTCGAGGCCGGACGGCTGCATCGTCGACGTCGTGATCGGGCTGCACGTCGTTTCCGAGCCGACCGTCGTGCAGTTCGGCGGACCGACGTTGGCCTGCGCCGCGAGCGGGGTATTGAACAGCACGCCCGCCGAAGCCGTCGAGTCGTTCGACATCACCGTGTTGTTGATGAAGTTCACCCGCACGGCGTCCTGCACCGACACGCCGCCGCCCGACCAGCCCGCCACGTTGTTCGCGATGATGTTGTTGGTCACGCTCACCTCGTACCAGCGGCTGCGGGTGCGCGGGCTGCGCTGCACGTCCGTGCCGTTGATGTTCTGCAGGCGCAGGCCGCCGCCCTTGCCGCTTTCGGCCGTGTTGCCGACGATCAGGTTGCCGTCGATCACGAGCCCCGGCCCGACGCCATCCGAGAGCTGCGGCGCGCAGTCGATATCGACCGGGTTGTTCTCGCAGAACGTGCCGTCGGGCGGCACGCCCTGGGCGATCACGCCGCCGCCGTATGTCGGCAGCGTCGGGTTGTTGCTCTGGTTGAACAGGATCCAGTTGTGCGACAGGTCGCCGTTGTAGCTGAAGCCGAAGTGCGCGACACCGCCGCCGTCGCCGCTGCTCATGTTGCCGCAGACCCAGTTGTAGTTGAAGTGATAGTTGTCCGCGCCCGAGCAGAACGTGACGCCCGCTGCCGACGAAGGCGTCGTCGAGTTGATCTCGTCGCCGTACGACGCATTCGACGTCACCGAGTTGTGGTGCACGTTGACATGCGTGTTGTACGCGAACGGCTCCTCGGTGAAGCCATCGGCGGCGATCGTGCCGTCGGGCACTTCGACCTGGCCGACCGTGATCCCGCCCGTCAGCGTGCCCGCATTGCTGAAGACACGGTTGTTCGACACCTCCGTATAGTGGTTCCAGCCGTGCAGGAAGATGCCGCCGCCGCCCTGCGAGCTGTTCGTGAACGTGATGCCGTCCACACGTGACGGATTGCACAGGAAGTTGCTCGAATACGTGCTGCAATCCGCGTTGCTGGCCGTGAGCGGCACGCAGATGCCGTTCGCCGTGCAGTTCGGATCGGGCTGCAGCCGGCCGCCCACGCGCACGTCGCGCACGCCCTTCGCGAGCACGGTGATGCCCGCGCCTTCGTACGCGCCCATCAAGGTCGGCTCCATCAGCAGCTCGCCGAGATTGCCGTTGAGCGTGTTGTCCCAGCCTACCGTCGGCTCGAGCGGAATCGCATCCACCTGGCGTTGCATCGCGGCCGAGCACGCGTACGTTCCCGACGGATCGTACGGATTGCCGGACGTGATCGGGCTGCCGTTGAGCGCGACGCCGAACAGGCAGTCGACCTGTCTGCGCCACGGATCGACCTTGCCCGACGGATGCGTGTTCGCGTTCACGACCACGGTGGGCGCGCCCACGCCTTGCAGGCGCACCGGCTTCCACATCAGCAGCATCTCGTTGTAGTTGCCCGGACCGACGATGATCATGTCGCCCGGCGTCGCCTTGTCGATGGCCGTCTGGATCGCGTTGTTCGTTGCGTTCTCGCCGGCGACATAGGTCGGCGCCTTGCCGCCGATCGTCACCGTCACGGTGTCGATCGACTTCTTGCCGTTGCCCGACGTGATGACGAGTTCGCCGCAGCGCGTCTGCGTGATGACGCCGCGCTGCTGGATCGTGCAGCTCGACTGGGTGGCCGACAGCAACGGCACCCTGACGACGATCTGCGTATCCGACCACGAAGTCACGGGCGCATTCACGCCGCCGATCGTCACCGACCCCGTGCCTTGCTGCGCGCCGAAGCCATAGTGCCGCGTGACGAACTTCTGGTTGTACGGCGACGTGGTCGCCGCCGGACCGCCATACGCGTGGTTCAGCACCTGCTGGTCGCCGAGCGCCTTGATCGTCAGCGTATGGTTGGCCGCGCTCACCCACGGACCCGCGCCGCCGTTGCTCGTGTCACCCGTCACCGACGAGATCGCGGGCGTCGCATCGGGGTACGCGCAATCGGGCGGGTTGTAGCCGTCCGCGAACGCGGACACGGGCACGACGGGCGTATCCATGTATTGCGTCTGGCCTGGCATGAACGGTATCTCGTAGCAGAACTGGCTGTACGCAGGGTTGAACAGCGGATCGCGGATCGTCTGCCCCGGATGCGCGGGGTCCGGCATGTCGGGATCGTTCATGCAGGCGACCATCATCGTCGGCGCGTAGCCCGTCGGGTTCGGCGGGTTCACTTCCCACGTCGAATAGTTCATCCCGTTGAAGATGCCCCACTGATCCGAATACACGCGGCTCACTTCGTTGCCCGCGAAGTCCTTCAGCGAGACGGGCACGTTCGGCACCGCGAACTTCTCGCCGAACTGCGGCGAGTACGGATCGAACTCCGACGAGAAGTCGTCGAGCATGAAGCCCGTGAAGTGCGCAGCCACGTGCGTCGAGCTGAACACCCAGAACTTCGCGAGCACCGACATCTGGTCCGTCAGCACGACTTCCTTGCGATCGCACAGGTGCCGCGATGCGCCCGCGAACGGCGCGACTTCCTGCGAGCCGGGGAACAGGCTGATGTAATCCGGCACGACGCGCAGCGCGCCGACGCACGGCCAGAACGTCTCGACGCTGCCCGTGTCGCCTTCGTGACGCGGCGACGAGCCGAGATCGGTGGTCGGGTTCTGCGCGTTGTTGCGGTTGTACGTCGAGTTCACGGCCGCCTGGTCGGGCAGGATGAAGATGTTGCCCAGCCCGCCGAACTGCTGCGTGACGGGTGCGATGTAGTTGTCGCCGATCAGGATGTTCTTGTCTTCCTCCTTCACTAGCTCATAGCCCGGCGGGACGATGATCTCGACCACATACTTGCCCGGAGGCAGCATGTACGAGCCATCGGCCTGCTTGCTGCAGATCGTGCAGTTCGACCCCGTCGGCATGCCTTTCGACGGATCGCGTCCCGTCACGCTCGGGAACTGGTACATCCCGTCGTACGGCGCGGGCTGCAACTGGTTGAACGCGTGCATGCCGTCATAGCACTTGAACTGCGCGTTATAAGGCAGCGGGCGCTTTTGCGGATCGAGCCACTGCGGGCTGTTCTTCAGCGTGAAGAAGAACGGATCGGTGGTTTCCTGGCCCGGGCAGTTCATGTTCGGCTTGCCGTCCGAACGGAAGCCCTGGGCCCAGTCGTCCCAGCTGCTCGTCTTCGTCGTATCGACCAGCGTCAGGCTTTGCGTGCCGTCGGGCGCCGTGCCTTCCGCGTACAGATTGACCGTCACGTTCGGCACGTTGGGCGTCCAGCTCGTATGCAGCAGCAGAGCGGGATCGTCGAACGGTCGCGTCGACGCATAGATCACTTCGCCATGAATGCCGCCGTTCTCGTTGGCACCGAACGGCGCCTTGCCGAACTCGATGAACGAGTTCTGGCCCGAGAAGCCCTGCCAGCCCATCGTCGTGACCCACGGCGGATCGATGCGGCCCGTCGACGGGTTCGTCCCCGAGCGGTCGCTGCAGTCCGCGTCGTTGCAGTAGATCGCGCCAGGCACGCGCAGGTCGGACGGCAGATGCGACGTCGCCGATTCCTGCGTGTTCGCGAAGTTCGCCGCAATCGACGAGTTGCCGCCGCCAGGCGTGCCGTCGGGCGGTCCGCCCGCGTCGTAGACGACATGCACGCCCGTCTGCTTGTAGCGTGTCGTGTCGGCCTCGGCGATGTACCAGTTGAAGAGCGGGAACACTTCATTGAATGACGCGTAGCCGTTCAGATCCGTGTTGTTGAAGTTCGAATAGCTGCCGTCGCGGAAGCGGATATTGGTCGGCACGAGCGCGAGACCGGGCTCGCTATCCTGCGAAACGCCATCGGCGTTCGTATCGATGTAGGTCCGCGTATAGAGGTTCGTATGCCATTGCAGCACGGGCAGATCGCCGACGTTCTGCACCTGTCCGCCCTTCAGTTGCACGGCCGTCGCGAGACCGTCGACGATCTGGTCGTTCCACTGGTCGAACACCGTGATGCGGAACAGACCGTCTGGCAGGCCATTGATGCTGAACGTGCCGTCCGCGTTGCACTTCGTGAACGCGACGTCCTCGAGATCGGGATCGCCGACGCTCACATAGCACTGCGTGAAGCCCAGCGAATCGCGCGAGCCGCTGCTGTAGAGGTTTTCGTTGGGCGGACGGCTGTAGTGCAGATTCGTGATCTTGCCCGTGATGCCGTTATTGCACGCCACGCCGTTGCAGATGCCCGGCAGCCGCGCGTTGATGATCTTCGGATTGGCAAAGCCGATCGTCACGTGGAAGCCCGCCGGTCCGAACTCCTGGAAGTACGCGGGGCCGCCCACCTTGATGAACGCGTCGTGAGCCTTCTGGCCGTCGAGCGTATTGGTCTGCAGCCACTCTTCGCCTCTCGCGATGCGATCCGCAGCCGGCGTCGCGACGACGCCGTAGCGTCCCGGCATCAGGTTCGCGATGATCGCCTGGCCCACGAGCGGCGACATCGTCTTGCCGTCCGATTCGAACTTCGGGCAAGTCGGGATCATGCCGACGAGGCCGTCGTTCGCCGCCTTCGTGATCGGGCAGGCGTCGAGCCCGGTGCTCGGATCGATCGTGCCTTGCAGCGAATTCGACAGCGGCATGTTGAACATGTCGTAGGTCATCTGGCCCGTCGCATCGCCCGTGCCGCCCGCGTCGTCGAAGAGCTTGATTTCGAAGCCGCCGAGGCCCGGCTCGCGGGCCGTGCCGAATGCGTCGGTGCCGCCGCTCACGTCGACTTCGCCGTTCACGGGCGCATCGTCTTCGAACACGAACACGGATATCTTCGCGGTCTGCAACGGCGTCTGCTGCAACAGCACGTTGACGGCGTGCTGCGCGGGCGCAATCGCCGCGCCGCCCATTGCGTGTCCGCAGGTGCCCGTGCCGGGCGCGAAGTCCGCGCCGCCCGGACCGGACGGGCAATCCTTCGCGATATCGAACTGCCTCTGCGGGCCATCCGGATTATTCGGGTTGACGGGCTGTGGTGCGCCCGCGCCGGCCGTGAACGTGTTGCCTGCGTCGCCGGGCAGGATCGACAGGTAGTAGTGTTTCGTCGGATCGAGCGCGACCTGCGATGGATCGACAGGCGTTTGCTGGGCCGCATCCGTGCGGCACACGCCGTTGCCGACATCGCACACGGCTGGCACGTGCGTGTTCGTGCCGGGATCGAACACGGTTTGTCCCGACTCGCACGACACCGTGCCCACACACCCCGCCGCGACGACGGGCATATAGCTCGTGTGGAAGCTCGTGCCGAGGCTCGGCACGGGCAGCGGCGGGCATGACGCTGGCCGCGTCGACGAGTTCACCTGGCAGGCGGGATCGATCTGGAACGTGCGGTCTTCCTCGATGATCCAGCGGTAGTCGTTGATGGGGGTGCCCACCTTCGCGTCCTTGACCGCGACGACGAGACCGCTGCCGCCCTTGAAGGTCACGGTGACGGTCGCCGGGTTTGCGCTCGCCGTTCTCTGCGAATTGACGGCCGTGTACTGGAACGTGACTGTCGCCGTCGCATTGCCGACGGGCGGAGCATTGGGCGCGACGTTGAACGAGCCGTCCTTGTTGAGCGTCACCGTGCCGCCCGACGCGCCACCGACGATGGCCGCCGTGAGCGGCAGCCCCGCCGGATCATGGTCGTTGGCGAGCACGCCCGGCGCGCCGACATGAAGCTGCGACGCGATATTGCTGCTGTATGCGTCATCCGACGCGATGGGCGGACCCGACTGGCAGCTCTGGCTCCCCGAGCAGGCGTTGAGCGTCACGGTGGCCGTCAATGCGGGGTTGCCGTTGGCCTGATAGACGAAGCTGTCCGATGTGGTGCCCGAATTCGGCACATAGGTGAACGTGCCATTGGGATTCAGCGTCAGCGTGCCGCCCGTCGGCTGCGTCTTGATCTGCACGCCGTAGACGCCCACGTCGTTCGCGATCAGGCCCTTGCCGGGGTCGGAGACCGAGAGCGTATTGCCCGCGACGAGGTAGTACGAGTCAGGGTTCGCCTTCGCGTTCGCATTGCCCGCCGCCGAGGTCGGCAACGCGCCGCCGTTCACGCTGATATAGCCCTGCATGCCGCCGTCGCGCTGGTTGTTGGTCGACAGGCTCAGCTGGCGGTCGAACAGCGGCAGCGCGAACGCACCCGTCGGCGGCGAGTTCATCAGGACATCGTAGGTCTTGCCGGCGGCGAGGAACACGGCGCTCTGCACGCGCGGATTGCCCGGCAGCACGTTGCCGTCCTCGGCGATCAGCGAGAAGCCGGACACGGGCGGCGTGCCCGTTTGCGCGCCGACGACGGACGGCACATGCATGCGCAGGCCCGCGTTGACGAAGCGCAGCAGGATCTGGCCGGTCGCTGTCGTGGTCGATGCGGGCGCCGTCACGGGGAACGCGGAGCCATTCGCATTCGAGCGATCGAATGCGACGCCGTTGATCAGGTAATAGCGCGGATCGTAGTTCACGGCAGGCGGATAGCAGGTACCGTAGGTCGCCGACGCGGGATCGCCGCAGCCGCCCGACAGCCCGGACCACACGCGCGTCTCGCTGAAGCCCGGGGTGGCGCCGGCCGTCGCCACGGCCTGGTTCTGCACGGGGTCGATTTCGCTCAGCACGAGCGGCAGGTCCGCATCGTATTTGACGTTCGGATAGGCCGTCCCTTGCGGCGAGCCCGCCGTGGGCGGCGTCGTGACGACGAGCACGCCATAGAGGCCCATCGGCCCCTGGATCGACGGGTGCGTGCCCGATTCGATCAGATAGGTGCCGGGGCGCAGGTTGTTCCAGGTGAGCGCCGTCGTGTTGCCCATCGTCACTTCCGTCGAGAACGACTGCACGCGCGAACCTTGCACGGGCGGCGTGAAGCTCGCGCCGCTGCCCGTGCCGGCAATGGGCCAGGTCGTCGCCGTCTGCGTCGGGTGAGCGGGGCTCGCGGTCGACGTCGCCGTGCTGCCGAGACCGGCGCCCAGCTGGCCGACGATGACGAGCGACGTCGGCACCTGGGCAGGCAGGCTGTTCGTGAGGTTGATCGTGAGCGAGCCGGGCGGCGTCGTGATCACGACGGGCGACCAGTTCGCGCCCGCGCCCTGATTCGTCGCCGCGCAGGTTGCGGGCGCAACGGCCGCCGCCGAGCAGCCGTAGCCCCACATCGGCACGACCTGCCCGTCGGGAAGCGCAATCGTCTGGGCCTTTGCAGTGAGGGTCACGCTCTGCGCGCAGACCATCGCGCTTACAGTCATCAGCGCTGCCGCCGCGGCGCACTTCACGAGGCCGGCAAGCGTACTGTTGAAATCGCTGGATCTCATCGCGATTCTCCCCGTCTCTCTAATTGCCTTCGTTGATCGTGAACGCCTGCGGATCGACGAGCATCATCATCATCATTCCGCCAGGGAAGATGTTGTTCGTGGTGATCTCGCGCTCATTGTGCGAATGCCACATGTAGGCGAATCCGGCTTCGGAGGTCGGCGGATTCGCGATCGTGCCGCTAGGCGGCGTCGTGCCTGTGAACGAGGTCGCGCGGATCGTCGCGTCGGGGCCGAGATACGGACTGCCGCCGTACCACGGGCCGTTCGTCAGCACGCGCGCATCGGGCAACGTCACGGGGCCGCCGCTGCCGACATTGCCGAACGGATGCGCTTCGAGCGGCTTGTTGTGATCGGCGCACCACTCGTAGTAGTTCGGCGCATTGGGTGGCGCGGGCGGATTGCTGTTGACGGTGTAGTAGCCGTTCGCATCGGGAATGCAGACGCTGCCGTCACCCGCCGTATGGCCGTAGACGTCCCAGTTCAGACCCTTGCCCGTCCAGTAGAAGATGCCGTCCATCGCGAGGCCGGGCGTCGTGGTCGTCGTGAAGAGCAGCGGCCCCGCGAGCTTCGTTGCGTCCGTCTTGCTCAGCAGCAGATTGCCGTCGCGCGCGAGCACGCGCACGTGATTGCCGTGCTCGTGGAACGGATGCTGCCAGCGGCCCGAGCCGATCACGCGCAACAGCACGAGTTCGCCCGGATGCATGTGCGGATTGCCGTTGTACGGCTGATGCGGATACTGCTGCGCGTAGTTCGAGTCCATGTCGTCGGGCATCGAGCGGCCGTTGATCATGAAATACGCGGGGTGATACGGCTCGGTCTCGACTGACATGCAGCCCGTGGGCTGCGAGCACGCCTTGCTCGCTTCCTGCTCCGCCTGCGTATGGATGCGCAGGTCCATCTCCGAAAACTGGAACAGGTACTCGCGGTCGTAGCAGGTCGACGGATGGTTGTACGCGGCAGCCGCATTGCGGAAGTCGGGCTGGCCGTCGGGCAGCGTCCCCTGCACGGCGCGGCAGCCCGCGGGCACGGCGAGCGCGCCGGGCGCCGAAGTCGGCAGCACGATGATCGCGCCCGACAGGCCCATCTCGACCTGCAGGTCGCCCTGCGTGCCGCTGTAGTACGCATGCGTGCCCGGCGTCGAAGCGACGAAGCTGTACGTCACGCTGTTGCCGTGCGTCGCCTCGCGCGTGAGCAGGCCGGGCACGCCCGTGAGCGTCGTCGGACAGGTGCCGTCCGTGTTGAGCACGGCGGCGCAGACCTGGAAGCCGGGAAACAGGATCGACGTATTGCCCGCCGCTTCGGGCAGGTTGTTCGTCAGCGTGACGGTGACGACGTCGCCCTGCTTCACGATCAGCGTCGGCCCAGGCACCTGCATGCTCGGGCAGTTCGCGCCGGGAATGTTGGCGGGAGAAAAACCCGACGGCGCGGTGTGGCAGCCGTAGCCCCACGCGTAGACGCTCGTTCCGTCAGGCTGGCTGATGCGGTTGGCCTCGGCGCTGAGATCGAAGCTCGTCCCCGTGATGCCGGGCGCGGCCGCGTGCGCATTCAGACAGTACAGCAGCGTGACGAGAGCCGCGCAGAAGAGCGCGTGGGCGAACGTGAAACGCAGCGCCGGGCGGCGGCGCGCGTGTCTTGCGCGCCAGAGGTTGTCGATGATTTTGCCCACGGCTCATCTCCTAAGTGCAGGACTTCGTGGTCGGGTCCACCGAATGACGACAGATGTGGACCTCGGTCATCAATCCGCCGAAGTTCTCGGCATCGTTCGACAGGTGATCGAGGTTCGGCGTGTACAGATAGAAGACAGAGCCCGGCGCGTAGAGGCTCGTATCGCTCGCATCGAGAATCACGTCGATCGACTCGCCGCCGCCGAGCGTGATCGAGTTGGTCATATAGGTCATGTCGTTGCCCGCCAGGTCGCGCAGCAGGCGCGCGTTGATACCGATCACGTGCATCGGAATCCCCAGCGAGGCGAGCGTCTGGAATTCGCTCGTGTCGAGGTCCGAGATCCGCAAGAGCGCCTTGCCGCCGGACGGGATGTTGATGAGCGCGGGCAGCGGCTGCGAGAAGTGCTGCGAGCCGTCGGCGACGGGCGTCTGTATCGGACCTTGCGTGACGGTGTCGGGATAGCTGCGGCCGTTGAGCAGGAAGTACTTGTCCTTCATGTCGGTGAAGGGCTCCGGATTGAACGTCATGCCCACGAAGTGGAAGTTCGGATCGAAGCCGTGAATCTGCACCGGGTACTCGACGTCATAGGCCGTCGTGCCGTCGCCGTCGTTGTACGCGTAGAGCGTCGGCGTGCCGTTCTTGTTGTTCGCGTGCATGTATCCGTTCGGCGGCGGCAGCGGCGTCGAGCAGAGAATGTCGTTGCCGCACGCGGTGCGCGGATCTTTTTGTTGCTGCAGCAGCGCATCGTAGAGCTTTGCGCCGCCCGCCACGCGGTTCTGGCGCGGTCTCACGAAGATCTGCCCGACCATGCCCATCTGCAAATGCTCAGGCGGCGTGATGTGGCAGTGCCAGAAGTAGGTGCCGGCGTCGGGTGCGAGGTAGTAGTACGTGAAGCTCGCGCCGATATTGATCGCGACCGACGCGTCCGGCACCCCGTCGTAGAACGACGACGCATTCGGATAGCCGTGGAAGTGCACCGTATGCTGCTCGAACAGGTCGGGCCGCATGATCATGCCGACGTTGGTCAGCGTGAGGAAGAACTCGTCGTCCTCGTCGATGGCCATGGTCGGCGCGGGCATGTTGCCGTTCATCACGCCCACGTCCATGATCTGGCGCGGATCGACGTGGCCCGTCAACTGTCCCGGCGGCGTCGAGTCCGGATCGGGCACGAGACCGATCGCGCCGTTGTAGTTGGGATCGGCGGCCGTGCCGACCACATTGAACACCGACGCGAACTGGGTACCGGGCAGTCCCTTCCTGATGTCCGCGAGACCGGACAATGGGCCGAATGCAAACAGATACGTCTGCGTGCCGTCGGCCATCGTCGCATAGCCGTCGCCGCCCGAGATCTGCTGGCATTTGATCGCGCCGTTCACGACGTTGGTCGGCTGAGAGGTCGGTCCCGTGAAGGACGGGCCCGTGTAGGCAGGTTCGCCCGCGCCTGCCGGCAACGCATTCGGATGCAGTGTGGTGGTGAGCGGACATTGCACGCGGAACGACTGCGCGAAAGACGGCAACGCGAACAGCAGTAGCAACAGCGCCGCCGCGCCGTTGCGATATGCGAGGGTACTGAACATAGGACCTCCGCTGAGGAGTCGGTCAGCGCCGGGGGCGCGCTGCCGTCGGGCTCTGCGATCACGGGACCAGGTGCATCGTCACGCCTTCCCGTATCAGGATTTTGCAGATGGCCAACGGGCGGCGGGATGGGGCACCTCCCTACACTTGCGGTAGGGTTGACCCAACAGGAACGGGGAATACGCGGCAACGCACGCGCCCGGAATTTACTCGGCCTGATTTATCGCGGAGGGGCCGCAGCCCGGCCGAATCATGTTTCTGCCCTGATTGCCGGCGGAGACCTGGGGATACCCGTTCCCGAGCGGATAGCACTCGTTCAGCGGATACACTCAGAGATTGCCAGCGTCCTTGTGAGTGGTGGCGGCAAGGAGACGGCCAGGTCCCGCATCTATTGCGTGCGCCGGTTCTTCGCGTGGGCGGATGACGGCGGAGCTGCGATGACCCTCAATACGGTCATCGACGTATTCATTCACTGGACCGACTACCTGCTGCATCGGCAACGCGTCGTACCCGAGGTGATTTCCCGAGCGGGGGCGAACGAACTTGCGGGAATTCTGCAGGCCATCCACGAGCAGCGCGATGATCTCGGTTTCACGCTCCTGGACCGCGAAGGGATAGCCTGCTTGCAGGCTGCACTTCCCGCACACGAGGCATGGCAGACGCCTTATATTCCCCCGCGCATCTGGCAATACGAGGTGGACCGGCTACGCACATGCCTCGACGATTTCCTCGCACACCGGGAACGTGTTGAGGAATGCTTCCACTTTGCATCGAGGCCTATGCCCGGAACTACGGCTCGCTCTCCGCAGCGTTTGAGGCGCGCAGGTCATCGGCGGCCAATCCATTCTTCCAGCCAGATTCCGCTACCGGGGCGAGAAGCCGCAAGCGCTATTTTGGCCCCTTTGCGCTGACGGCCGGGAGGTTCGGTATTGACGGACTGCTTGAGCGCTGGGTAGGACCTCGCGGGCGCCAGTACGGCAACGCATCGATCGGTGTGGATTCATTTTCCGGATACCTGACCCTGATCAGTCGTGCCGGGCTTGCTTACCTGCTGAACTTTACGCTGATGCGGATCGAGGAAGGATGGAACCTCCGGGCAGACTGCCTTCGTGTCGAAGACGATCCCGCGTTCGGCCCGATCTGCACGTTGCGCGGTGTGACGACGAAGACGATGCAGGACAACGAGGCGATCTGGATTGCGTCGCCTTCGGTCAGGGTCGCCGTGGAAGCAATGTACGTTGTTGCGCGGCTTCGGATCTCATGTGCGCAAGCGAATCCAGTCGTACGGCTCGCGCCAGAACATGCGCGCAATCCCTTTTTGTAGACCCATGTTCATGAGCCGTGGAACGTTGGCCGCACGCCCGACTACCACCTTCGACATGTCAGTCCCAGTTACCTCACTGTCCTGCGTCGATATCCGAAACTGCTTGATCTGGACGTGCTGCGCATTACGCAACAGGATCGTGATCTGGCACGTCTCGTCACACCCACGCTCGATTCGGGGCGGTTTGCTGTGGGCAAGGTCTGGCCACTGGCCTGGCACCAGTTGAGGCGAACGGGAACGGTCAACATGCAGGCATCCGGACTCGTGTCCGATGCGTCTCTCCAGTTCCAGCTCAAGCATGTTTCGAGGGCGATGAGTCTGTATTACGGCCGTGGGTATGCACGCGGCGATGCCGGCCACGATGTGAAGCCCTGTCCTGACGTCCTGTACGACCGGGCCAAGGTTCACCAGATCGAGGCGGGACTTCGGATGTCCATGCCTCGACAACTCACCGGTAGGCGGGACCGGACATTGGCGAAGGCTGCAAGCTGCACAGCCGGTTTTGGCTGGCCCGCGCGCAATCGAATCTGGCATCGCCGTGGATATCCTCAAGCGCCGCAGGCCGCGAAATGAGGGCGAACTCGTGATCGAGGTCGCGGCGTCACCGGCGCTGACGAGTCGCTACGGCCGTCCGCGTCAAGGCATGGTCGTGCCAGCCGAGCAATATGATCGAGGCGGCTCAAGCGGCTTGACAAAAGGAAGGCCCGCTGCGAATTCGTCGTTCGTCACGTTGGGACAGGATAGTTAATAACGCTGACGCGGAATTTGAAGGTGGCTCCCTTCTGGTACGCGCCATTGCTCCGATAAAAACGGTTCATCAAGTCGCGCTGCGCGGTCTGCTGCTCTACTGAGGCGTGGCCAACCCAGACGCTTCCCTCATTTTCCAAAGTGCTGGCAAACGGGTATTCATCCCGACTCTGGATTCGCGGAATGCCTCGCAGTGACAATCTCCGGATGTCATCGTCGCCTCGGTACACGTACGTCAGGACGTCAGGCCAGCCCGCCTTCTGGGCATGCCGGATGTTCTCAGCGATCTCCCGGATTCTTTTGTCATTCCAGTCGTACTCCATGACCGGCAAGTTAGCGGTATTGCTGCTCATGATGCGCGCCTCTTCAAAAGGTACTTCAGACACTAAGCCAGCGGGATATGGCGAAAAATAGTTCAGGGTGTGGTGCAAAAGCCGCTGTCGATCGCCTGCCGACGACCATACATTCGTCAACGGCAACCCGGTCGGCTTGGACGTGAAGATAGTTCATCGTGTCCCAGTAGCTGAGCAAGGCTATTCCGTCGCACGCGATAGAGTAAATACGATAAACCGTCGGTGCGAATGCGTACTTTCGATCGAAATGGAACGGACTCTCCCGCAGTACGACATTCGCGTGGACCCGACTGGCACGACTACATCGACGAGCGCTCCGACGCATGCGCATCGGAGCGCGTCGCACTTTACGCACGCAAAGGCCTTAACCCCGTGCGCACTTCATTCGCGAAGATCATCGGTTCTTCCCATGCCGCAAAGTGCCCACCCGTTTCGGGCTTATTGAAGTAAATCAGGTTGTGATACGCCTTTTCGGTCCAGCTCTTCGGCGCCTGGTAGTTTTCACCCGGAAACGCGCTCACAGCGGCAGGCACGTTGACGTCGGCCGCGAGGAAGAAGTTCGCGTGCG
>NZ_JBFRCH010000047.1:0-45449 GCF_040965635.1 Paraburkholderia phymatum | reverse complement strand
AAAGCCCGCGCAGAACGCCTGCGGCGCGGTAAAACGAAGCGGAACGACCATCTTCATTGGTTATTCAGAAAGTTTACGCATGCTCAACCGCGCTCAGTCGCGTTTACACGGCTTGATCAGCATTGCCTTAAGGAAAAGTTGATGAACCAACTGAAATTATTCGGCGTAGCCGCAGTGACCGTGCTGGCATCGTTCGGTGGTGCGGAACACGTGCAGGCTCAGACAAAGACGATTACCGTCGCGGGCCAGCAATACACGCTGTGCGGACTGGAAAACGATAACTGCTCGTTCCTCGGAACGGGCGCAGTCGTATTCGGGGTAGTGCCGCCCAATTCGCCATCGGCGATGCTGACGGCGCCGCGTACTTTCAGCAACGGCGTCGGCTGCTATGTCGGCGCGGTCTCGCAGACGGATCCGGCATATGGCTACGACAAGGCGTGCTGGGTGCGTGCAGTCGCGGCCACCCCGGCCCCTGCTCCGACGCCGACGCGCACGCCCACGCCGGCACCGGCACCGACACCGACACCGACACCGACGCCCACCCCGACTCCGACGCCCACGCCCGCTCCGTCGCCGTCCGGCAGCTCGACGCTTTCGTGCGGGACGGCAACGCAACAGGCGGGCGGCACGCCGAACGGCCTGATCACGGCCGACACGCCGACCAGCGACGGCCTGCGCGTATTCCAGAACAACACGCCGTTCAAGCTCGCGATCACGACGAACGCGCCGAACGCGGATACCGTGGTGTGGTCGATCGCCGATTCGAATGGCGCGATCAAGGCGCAGGGTAGTTTCCCGGTGAACGCCGGCGTGCAGACCAACACGATCCCCTGTACGTCGACGTGGTCGGGCTACGGCGCGCTCACGGCCACGCTGCGCGCGAGCGGCGGCACGCTGCCGCACAGCGGCACGCGTCCGACGGGCATTGCGACGTTCGGCGTGCTGCCGAACCTCACGCCCGTACTCGGCACCGTGAACTACGCGCATCAGGACCAGCACCGCTTCGGCATGCAGGGCTTCAACGGCAACATCGCCGCGCTGCACGCACTCGGCATTACGTGGACGATCGACGACCGTCAGCAGTCGACGATGGAGCCCAACGGTCCGAACTCGTACACGCCGAACGTGAGCGACCTCGATCCGTTCTACAAGAACAATCCCGACCAGATGCGCATCGTGCGTCTCGACGGTATCCCCGCATGGAACTCGAAGACGGGTCAGTACACCGACAGCTACTACGCGCCGAAGGATATGACCGCGTTCCAGAACTTCATGGCGAAGGTCGGTACCGATACGAGCCTGATCCGCGCGGCGAACTATCCGAAGCAGCAGAACAACTACTATCAGGTCACGTGGGAGCCGAGCCTCGGCTGGGCCGATAGCGACGCGAACTTTGTCGCGATGTACAAGGCCGCCTATCAGGGCATCCACTCGACCGATCCAAACGCGATCGTGATGGGCACGGGCAATCCGTTCGCCTCCAATTGCGATACGTGTACGACGGGCTATCTGAAGAAGTTCGGCGCGCTCGGCCTGTGGAACTACATCGATGCCGTCTCGACGCACGGCTACTGGAACGCGGGTACGTATCCGGCGCATCCGCCTGAACTGCAGGACTCGGACTCCGATCCGGCGAACCAGGCCAACGCGCTCGACAACCAGATGATCCAGCTGCGCTCGGTGATGCAGGCCGGCAAGCCGAACATGAAGCTGTTCTTCACGGAAGCGGGTACGAGCTATGACCCGGGCATCAACTACGGCCCGACGACGCCGTCGCAGAACCAGCTGTTCGCACATGCTGCCGTTGGCGTGCGCTCGCACATCATCGTGCTGGGCGGCGGCGCGCAGATGACGACGCTGTTCTTCGGCCCCGACTATCCGGGCGAAGTGGGCTACGGTTCGTTCTTCGATCTGAACAACGCGCAGGGTGCATTCGGTGCGTCGAATCTGTCGCCGAAGCCTGAAGCGATGGCCTTCGCAACGATGACCCGCGCGCTCGACGGCACGAACACGCTGGGCCGCGTCAAGGGCACGCCGGGTGGCACGTTCGCGTATGCGTTCCAGCAGCTCGGCGACGGCAAGATCGTGACGGCCGCATGGGCGCACAACAACAGCCAGTGGCCGACGAGCAATGGCACGTACAGCCAGACGTATTCGACGAGCTATTCGCTGCAGGTCGACAATCCGGGTACGTCGGGCAACGTGACGAAGATCGATGGCTATGGCAATACCACGACGGTTCCGTATTCGAACGGTCAGGTGTCGCTGACGCTGACGGAAGTGCCGCAGTACATCGTGTCGAACAACGCAACCGTTGCGAAGAACAATTCGACGGTTCCTGTTGGCTACATGGGGCAGTAATCGCCGGCGTCAACGACATGACGCTGCCACCAAGGTCCGGCGACAGTTCCAGCCTCGTTAAGCCCGGTAACCGCCGGGTTTTTCGTCTGTGCCGATTGACCGAAGGAAAGGCGGTCATTTGGCGTGCCAGAGCCGTGTCTGGGGCCTATGCAGGAGGCCTCGGACGAACGCCATTCGAGTTTTTGCGGACGCAACGACGAATTCCAGGGCACAACCGCCACTCACCTGATTGAGCGAGCCGGGTCTTAACCTGATGGAATGGAGCGAAACAAGCCTGTTGCTACGCGTCACTCACCATTGACCGACGACAGTTTGAAGCACCGCAGTGGCATGCATAGTGAGTCCGGATTTCTTCAGTGATCTTGCCGTCGACCGCGAGGCCGTAATCAATGAACAGCTCGTCGCCGGGCTGAATGGTGGTGATGGCATGGATGAAGACGCGATCGCCCGTCTCGATTGCCTCGCAGTTGGGTGTGCACGCATGGTTCAGAAAGCGGGCACTGTTCCCGCCGCAGCTGCCATCGATCACACGACCATCAGACAAACCAAACACGAAGGTGTGTCCGGCCTCGGATCGCTGACGTGCAGCGGCGCGTCGCCAGCTGGTCACTTCACCCTTGTACTCGATGAGCCGCTCGCCAGCGGCGATGGGCTGCAGCGCAAAGAGTCCCTTGCCGTGCACTGTGGAACGTCGTGCCGCGATGCGTCGCAGTCGCATTGTGTCGTTTCCCTTCCGTAACGTCTGTCGGTTGTCGTATTCCAGTGTGCGAAGCATAGCGCTGCGTTGGTGGGTATTCAACGAATCGCGCTGTATTGGTCGCGACCGTCAGTGACACATCGATACCACCCAGCTTTACCAAAACCGGCCGGTAACGGGAAGGGGCGAGTTCGTGAGGAAAGCGCTCGACCGACTTTGCTTAAGCCTCACGGGTTGCCTGGTACCGTACATGTGGTACGGTAGCGTCCCATCCGCGATGCGCGGGCGCGTTCTTCAAACGGAGCTTATACATGAACAAACAGGAACTCATCGATGCGGTCGCGGCCAGCACCGGGGAAAGCAAGGCCAGCACGGGCGCAGCTATTGACGCCATCGTCGAGGCCATTACTGCGGCCGTGACGCGCGGCGAGAGCGTCCAACTGGTCGGCTTCGGTTCGTTTTCGACGGGCGCCCGCGCCGAGCGCGCCGGCCGCAATCCGTCGACGGGCGAGACCATCACGATTCCCGCCGCGAAGACCGTGAAGTTCACGGCCGGCAAGGCGTTCAAGGACGTCGTGAATGCGGCCTGAGCGGGCTGTACACTGGGCGCACAACTGCCATCGGATCTTCGAAGCAACGTGATACTTGCAGGACTGGTTGACAACGCAACCTGAGCGGGGATCCGCTTCCTATGTGTTTTTCGACGCGTCCGATTGTTGTACGGCAGCCTGTTCGGTATCGTTCAGAGTTCCGGAAGTTCGTGGTTTTCCTCGACTTCCGGTGCGTGTTGAGGCCCACCGTCCAGACCGGACGATGGGCTTTTTTTTTCTAATGTGACCGGCGGAAGAGGCGACGGGTTGCTGCGTGGCGGGTAATCCAGGTGCCGAATGTCGGCAGATCCGGCGTTCATGGACGACGTTGCCGGGCTGCAGACCTGTCGTGGATGTCACAGACGGCGCTGCCCGCCTCCGCCAGATTCGGCGTTGGGTCGGTCCGCAGCGCTTCTCTTGTATCTGCCAAGAGCTGCAAGACATCGAATTTTAGTAAAATCAGGCTTATATTTTATGTAGTATTCCTTTTCATATGCTAAAAAAAGCCAGCTCGTAATCGAGCTGGTTGTTTGCTTGCCAGCCTGGGGCAGGGCCCAGCGAGTGGACAACATCGCACGAGATGGCGCATCTTGCCGAGCTTCACGCCTTCGAACATCCGGAGTTTATGCCCGTGCGTCTGGCCGATGCGGATGGTGTCGTACACGAGTTGCATTTTCGCAGTCTGCTGTTCGGCGACCAGCTTTCACTGGAGGCGTTCGAACTGGCTTCCGGGGAAGAAGACTGCGCGGGTTCCGTTTTCAGCTTCTCGGTGATCCACAGTCGGATCCGTTCGAGCTACTGGGAAATCTGGTGCAGAAGGTCAAACGTGCTCTGACGGTCAGGCACCTGGTCGAGCATGCCGGCAATCTCGAGGTAGCCGGAACGATGGTCCGTGGGCGAATTGAGTGGACAGCGGCGAGAGCGGCCGCCTGCCGTGTGTGATCATCAATGGCAGGCGCGTCGACTGCACCGATTTTGGGGCGATGTTAATGGCCTTCGAGGGGTGGCAGTTCCGGATTGAACTGGTGGATCCGAGCGACGAGGCATGGGGCATACATGCCACTAAACGACCCCATCGCTCCGGAGCCAACGATGAGAATCAGGCGCATCAGCGGCCGTGTGCGATTCGGTCACAAGGAAACCTCGGCGGTCACCGCGTCCCACGGCGCGGTCAGACGGCCTTCTTCGCGCACAATAAGGCCAGCGTTCTCGAGCATCACCACGTCCTCGTAGACACGCTTGTAGTCCCGATCCAGCGCAGTTGCCAACGCCTTCACGCTCTCTGCGCCTTCGCGATGTAGGTGACGAAGCATCTCAAGGCGCTTCGGCGACAGTGCAGCCAGCATCTCCTCGAGCGACAGAAACGTCACGTGCCGCTCTTCGAAATCCTCGCCCGCCTGCGCACGGTTGAACGCCGCCGCGAATCGACGACCCATATCCCGCGCGCCACCAACATGCACGTTCATTTTGCTCATGATTCACCTCGCTCACGTTCTACATCATCCAGAAAATCAGCCACCATCTGCTCAGGCGTCGAAAATTTGTACGGCTCTTCCCGATCCCGGTAGTGCCGGTGGTCGCCTTTGCCTCGCTCGTTGTCGTAGCCGATGATTCGCTGACCAGCCCGACCATAAAACAGGCTGTACTTGAGACCGTGCGGTCGTTCGCCGTCGCTCTCCGGTAATCGCCAGATGCGCATTTCGAGAATGGCTCCATCCGGGTAGATGGTCCGGTCCTCGAACAGGAGTGTGGCTTTTTTCTTCATATGGCGCAAGATGCCATACAGACGCTATGGCGTCAAGCGCCATAAGGGACGACGCACACGGGCGGCGCACATGCGGGTGGATCTCGCACACGACGGGCGGCCGGTAGTCGGGACGCCATCCATCCGTGAAGAGTGGCATCAGCACTTTCCCCTCGTCAGACCGGATGTGTGTCGAGCACATCGCGCGCGAGGCCGGCCGCCATGCGGGCGATCACAACGCGCTCGTGTCAGTCACACCGCGCGCCATTGGCCTGCATCCAGACGCAGGCCAGCGCGACCAGGTAACCGGCGTTGAGCCGTTCGCGCCATGGAAACGGGTTCGCCGACAACGAGATAGCCGAGCATCCCTGCACGCGCTTCATCGTCGAAATTCGAGGGAATTAAACGATGGCACCGCGGCATGTGGCCTTTCCGCGTCTCTGAAAACCGTGATCGTGCGAATGGGCCGGGGCGTCGATGGACGTCGTCACGGACGCGCAAAATCCTCCGCCGTCAATTCGAGACGCACAGTGGGATGGGCGAGCAGTTTGCGCCTCGCAATCGCGCGGATGCGGCAGTACCCATCCCGGAAGGTCTTCAGGATGCGGGCGTCGCTGGCCCGGGGTTCGAGCCAGAAATACGTTTCGAGTGCCGCAAGCGTGATCACGCAGTCGACCGTGATGTTCTGATGCACGAGACCAAAGGCGACGCTACGACGGTTTGCAAGCACCTGCGGTTCAAGGTCCAGGGTTTCCATGACGGTAAAAGGAAAACGCGTCTGCGTTAGAACGAGTCATCTGGATTCTTGCATAGCTGATGCAGTCTGGGTATCGGGCAGCTAGTTTAACTGACGGGATTTCAGCCCGGGGCCGTCACCGGTCTCACCACTCGATTCGATGTTTCTCGTCGGTCTCCTGATGCCGGCGATCATCGTCGGCGTGCAGATACAGGCTGGTGCTGCCGAGCGACGCATGCCCAAGGTTGTCACGCACGAGCCGCAAGTCGACCTGCCGGTCGGCCATGTGCGACCCGGCGCTGTGTCGCAGCCAGTGCGCCGAGGCCTGTTCGAGCAGCGCGGCGCGTGCTTCGAATTCTGCGCCGCGCTCGCGCAGCTGGCGGGCGGCGCCCGCGAAGACGTCCTTGACGATCGTATGCAGCGCAGCCCGCGTAAGGGGCAGGGGTCGGTGTGACGGCTTCGCATCCGGGTCCCGGGACGTTTCCGAAGTCGATCCTATCGACAGTACAAGAGGCGTGGCCTCATGCGGGGAGGGCAGCGCGGTCATCCCCAGCGACTGCCGGTACCGCGCGAGCTCCGTCATGAGTTCACGCGTCGCGGGCACGAGCCGTTCCCTGTCCCCCTTGCCGTGCACGGTCAGCCACCAGCGCATCGTGCCACCGGCGTCGCGCCGCACGAAGAACTGGCCCATCGTGTTGCTGCGGGCCTTGGCGATGCGCAGGCCGCCCAGATACAGCAGCGTGAACAGCCACCGCACACGGTGATAGTGGGCACGCGCCCGGGCGGTGTCCTGCGGCATCGATGCAATGAAGTCCTTCACCGCCTGCCACAGGCCCGGCTCGAGATAGCGGGTGATGCGCGGCGCGGCCCTGCGGGCGCGCTGGCGGGACAGCGCGAGCGGGTTGCCGGCGAGGTAGCCGGCCTGCACCAGCCACGAGAACAGCGCGTTGAGGATCACCATCGCCTGGCGCGCGCTGACCGGGGAGAGCGGCCCGTAGAACGGGCGCCAGCGCGCATCGCCGCGCGGATGCGCGGCCGAAATCGACCGCCTCAAGGTTGACTTCTCGAAGACCCGCGAGCTGTACCGCGAGGTCTCTCCGCTGCTGTTCTTCCGCTTCGGTCAGACCCCCACCGCGAACCGCCTGTACCAGCTGGTGAAGCGCGGCAGCATGGGCACCCCCGCTGCGGTGCTCGGCGAATTCTGGACGGAGCTGCGCGAGAAGAGCCGCGTGCGCATCGAGCACCCGGACCTGCCCACCGATCTGCGTGACGCGGCAGGGGAGCTGGTCGCGACGCTGTGGACACGGGCCACGGCCTCGGCGCAGGCGGAACTCGACGCGCTGCGCGCGGAAGTGGAGGGCGAGCGCACGGCCGCGGCGCAGCGCGTCGCGGCGGCACGCGCCGAGCTCGAACGCACCGAAACCGCGCTCGAGCAGCGTACCGCAGCGCTGCTGGCCGCGCAGGTCGAGGTCCGCGAACTCGAAAAGGCGCAGGCCGAGGGGCAGGCGGCGCGGCAGGCGCTGGAGGCGGAGGTCACGCGCCTGAAAGCCGAGGCGGCGGCGCGCGACCGTGAGCTGGAGAAAGTGCGGGAGGGGTTTTCGCGGGATCTGGAGAAACTGCGCGAGGCGGCTGAACGGGCCGAGGAGCGCCTGCGCGCCTCCGAAAAACACGCACTGCTCGAGATCGACCGGGAACGGAGCGCGGCCGCGAAGCTGCAGAAGGAGCTTGATGACGCGAACCGGCGCGCCGACCGGCGCGACGCGGAGCATCGCCGCGCCATCGAGACGCTGCAGGCGCAGCTCGGTGATGCGCGCCATCAGGCGGGCGTGCTGCAGGGGCGCCTGGATGCCGAGCAGGCGACGAACGTGACGCTGCAGCAGCTGGCCACCCTGCGCGAGGCGGACGTGCGGGGGGCTGGGCCGGCCCGGCCGGGCCGTGCCAAGGGCGCGCCTGCCGGTACCACCAAGGTACGCCCCGTCGCGACCCGCCCGTCGCGTGCGGCGCGCGCCGCGTCCGCGCCCGCCAGCAAGACCGCGGTGCGCCGCAAGCGGGGGAAGACGGATGGAAAGTAGCACCCGGCCACGGAAGAGAAAGAAGGCTCCGGTCTGTCCGCCGATCGGTGCACTGATGCGCTACGGCGAGCGGACCGTGCGCGTGATCGCCGAGGCGAGCGGCCAGCGCGTGATCATCGAGTCGGTCGACGAGGAGGGGCGTACCTTCCGCAGCGTGGTGAAGTGGTCTAATCTGGTCGCTCCTGAAGAGCAGCTTTTCTGAGGGCGATCACGATGCAGCCGACCACGCAGCAGCTCGATATCTTTGCCGACAGCCGTGATGTGATGTTGCGCAACGACGTGCTGGAAGCACTGCAGCGCCGTGAGGCGGCGGCCGCGCGCACGGCCCTGGAACGGCTCGCCGGCGAATACCCGGACGACGGTGCGTTGCCTGCGCTGACCGTGCTGGTTGGCGAACTCGAACACGCATCGACGGCACCCTTTGCCGATCACGCTTCACTGGCCGTGGCCCGCCGTCATCTGGAGGGCGAGGTGGTGCCCGCAGCGAGGCGGGTGCTGCCTGCGCAGACGGTTCAGTCCTGGCTTGCCCCGAGCTGGCGGGCGCTCGCCCGGCGGGCCGCGTCACTGCCGTTTCGCGGCGCCGATGCGGCCGATCATGCCGGGAGCCATGCCGCGCCGCTGTGTCTGCTGGCGGGAGACGCAGCGGCCGCGTGTACTGCCGTCGAGAGCATCGAATCATGGTGGCGCATCCCAGCACCGCTTGCGTGGATGACCGAGGCGCGCTACCGGACGAACGGGCCGGATGCCGCATGGCCCCTGCTCGCAGAGCTGGCGTGGCTGGCGCCCGCACGGTTCCCGATGTTGCTGCGCGTGCTGGGTGACGCGTCGCTGGACGCGCTCCGCCGGCGGTTCGATGCCGAGTTTCCCGGCATCGGCGAGACGGGAGACTATGCCTGGTTCCCAGCGTGGCTGGTATTGGCGAAGCCTGCGCTGGCGGGCCGGCTGGGTGAGGCGCGGGTGCAGCGTGACCAGGCGGCGTCGCGTGCGACAGCCCTGCTGGGCGAAATCCTGCGTCGGGAGCACGAAGGCGACCAGCACGAACTGGTCAGCCTGCGCCAGGAGTTCAGTCGCCTGCATCCAGCTCTGTTCGACACTTATATGGCAACGCGCAAGGTGCAGCACCGCTAACCCGCGAGCTGCCCGGACGCGACCATTTCCTCACGCACGAACGTGGTCGGACGAGCAAAGATGCAGTGCGCATCGAAATTGGCGACAAGCGATGCGGAAATGGCCGTGAGATGAGACGACATCCCCTTCGAAGGAGCGGCACATGCCAGCGCTCGATAATATCGATACCTTTGTAGTGTTGATGCTGGAGAACAGGTCATTCGATCATATGCTCGGTTACCTGAGCCTGACGGGAGGTAACGTCAACGGTCTCTCGTCCGATCCGGCATGGCTGAATAACTTTACGAATGTGAACGCGGGGCAGTCTTATCCCGTTCACCGTCTCGGCGCCGACGTCGCTTCAATTCCCGATCCCCCACACGACCGCACGCCTATCGCAACCCAGATCAATACGCCTTGCACGCCGGGTGGCTGTCCCGAGCTCGGTGGGTTCGTGCAAAGTTATGCGAGTCGCGCCACGCCTGCACATGATCTTGCGCACGTGATGGGGTACTACGACGCTGCCTCACTGCCGACTTTTGACTTCCTGGCGCGACATTACACGGTTTGTGATAACTGGTTTGCGCCTCTCCCTTCTGGTACGCAGGCGAACCGGCTGATGGCAATGGCAGGAGAGAGCGCCATCAGTGACAACGTGCAAGGACTCAATTTCATCCCCGATCAGCCGCTTGTTTACGACTGGTTGCGCGAGCGCGGCATTCCCTGGTGCGTTTATCAGTCGGGCAGCTTCTTTCCGTTTTTCAGTCTGATGAAGAAATGGCTGCCGGAAATCATCACGTCGCTCGCCCTGCCGCATGATGATGTCGGCGGCAGTTTCCGTCGCTATACCCGGTTCACCGCCGACTGGCAGAGCGACGCAATCATGCCCAAGGTGATATTCATCGAGCCGGAGTACACGGACGGTCCGCACTTCAACGCCAACGACGACCATTGCCCGACAGGCATCGCGGCGGGGCAGGCCTTTGTCGCGGATGTTTACCGGACCCTGACGTCCAATCCGGATCGCTGGAAGAACACGCTCCTGATCGTGACGTACGACGAGCACGGAGGGTTTTTGACCATGTTTCACCGCTCCCCATTGCGGCCAATGTCGCGGGATTCCCGTTTGAAACGACGGGACTGCGCGTGCCCGCCTTGCTTGTCTCGCCCTACGTGACTCCGGGCGGTGTCTTCTCGGGGAAGCTCGACCATACGGCCATTTTGCAGCTTCTCGCGGAAAAGCTTGATCCGGGCAGGACGTATTCACCCGCCGTCTCGGCGCGCAACAGTCACCTTGACAGGCTGAGCAGTGCGCTGAATGTCGCTGCAGTCGCTGAAGCTGCGCCCGTCCTCGCCGGCGGTACCAGCGCGACGTTCAATGCATCCTTCAATGGTCCTTTGAAGGCAGGGCAGTCCGAATCAAACCAGGGGTTTCATGCGGTGGCACTGCAGGTCGCTCGAGATCATCCACACCTTTTGACGTCACCACAGTGGGCTGATCTGGCGCAGTATGTCGCCACCTATGGGAAGCATTGAACGCGTCGGAAGCCAATCTGTAGTGGGGAAATCGTGCGGATCGTGCAAAAAACGGCGCTTTTGTCGAAAACGCGATTACCTATCAACGGGTTGCAGAATTCTCGTTGAGCCGAACACTGGGCCATCACGGAGCCTTGCTGCGAGCGCCGCTACGGGCAGCAACCGCCAGATCTTGCACGATTACCCCGCGTCCAGCGTGACCAGGCGGCCTCGCGCGCGACAACCCTGCCGGGGAAGATCCTGGCACGAAGGTGACCAGCACGAACTGGTCGGCCTGCGTCAGGACTCAGCCGCCTGCATGCCGGCCTGTTCGACGCGTACATGGCGACGCGGCAGGTCCTGCACCGACAAGGGTTGCGAAGCAGGCGTGCATGGAAGCCGGATTGATCGGGGCTGAAGCCGTCGCGGCAACCGGTTGTCCGGGACGAACCATCCCCGGATAATGTCCGGACTGAACTGATGCGCCGCCTTGAACTGCATGACCGACCAATTGACCACGGACGCCTTGGGCGACGATTACCGGAACTGGCTCGCCGAGCTCAAGCAGCGGGTCGAGCAGGCCCGGCAGCGTGCGGCCATGAGTGTCAACCGCGAACTCGTGACCCTCTACTGGCAGATCGGCCGGGACATCCTGGAGCGGCAGCAGCGGCAGGGATGGGGCGCCCGGGTGGTTGACCAGCTCGCGCGCGATCTGAAGGCGGCGTTTCCGGACATGCGCGGGTTTTCGCCGCGCAACCTCAAGTACATGCGCGCGCTCGCCCAAGCATGGCCCGAGCCGGAATTTGTGCAACAACCTGTTGCACAATTGCCGTGGTCCCACGTGGTGACGCTGCTGGACAAGCTTGACGATCGCGATCAGCGCCATTGGTATGCGCACAAGTCGCTTGAGCACGGCTGGTCACGAAGCGTGCTCTCGATGCAGATCGAGACGGGCGCACACATCCGGACCGGCAACGCCGTCACGAACTTTGAGGAACGACTGCCTCCGCCACAATCCGATCTCGCCCGCGAAGCGCTCAAGGATCCCTACATCTTTGACTTTCTCAACCTGACGGAGAACGCACAGGAGCGTGACATCGAGCAGGCGCTGACGCAGCACATTACCCGGTTCCTGCTGGAGCTTGGCGCCGGCTTCGCGTTTGTGGGGCGTCAATACCGGCTGGACGTGGGTGGAGATGAATTCTTCATTGATCTGCTTTTCTATCACCTGAAGTTGCGCTGCTACGTCGTCGTCGAACTCAAGACCACACCGTTCCGGCCGGAATACGCCGGCCAGCTCAACTTCTACCTGTCCGCTATCGATGCACAGGTGAAGGCACCGGAAGATCAGCCGACCATTGGCCTGCTGCTATGCAAGGAAAAGAACCGCCTGGTCGCCGAGTATGCGCTGCGGGGTGTCGCAAAGCCGATGGGCGTTGCCGAGTACCAGTTGCTGCGTGAGGTACCGCCTTCGCTGGAAACAAAACTGCCGTCCATTCGCGAGATCGAGGCGGAACTGCGCCCCGACCTGCAAGACGACTCGTGACGCTTTTCTTCGCGCGTGCGCCCACATGGAATCGTAAGCGCCAGTTAAGCACACCGGATCGCCAAGCGTAGCGCTCGGGCATTGAACGTTGGCTATTTTTTGCCCCAGTTGTTCCACGCCATCCTCAGGAGGGCAGCGTTGGACGCGCGTCGGTCAAACAGTTCGGGATCGAAGTCGTCGCCTGCCCATGTCCTGTACTCCTCGGCCTCGTCGCTCCCCGGTTGCTGGCTCAGAACACGCAACATCTCTTCATATCCACGCGTACCGCCAACATCCTCCGGTGGGCATGCTCGTTGTCCAGCGAGAATCCATGCTTCGCTGTGAGGTTCCCGGTCGGTCCGCGCGACTTCTTCGACGTGGACGTCGTGATGCCAATCATCACCGAAGTCATATCGATAGAGGAAACGATGTCCTTGATAGATGAGTCCGTGTAGTCGTGCCTTGCGGTCATCCAGCATTTCAGGATCTTCAGCGAACAAATCGAGCATGTTGTCGTTGTCGCCCATCGCGTAAGTCCGCTCGGCTATCTCGAAGTCGTGCAGATGGGAGTCGGTCCACCCGAAGGCCGCTTGCAGGATGTGATGCAGCTTGCGCAAGGTGATATTGCCGTCGACCTGGATTCGTCGCCATACGGGAGGTTCGATATCACGGATCTGCGCGTGAAGCGTGTAGATGGTGTAGGACTTGGCCATGGATTTGAGCGGAGCATTGCATTTGACCCAGACGGACTCGCATTATCGCCCGTACTGCGAGCCTGCGTGCCCAATGATATGCAAACGGCTTTCGAGACGCCGCCAGTTTGTGAATTGCCAAAACGCATACGGACCTTGTTTGTACGGGGAGAGGTCGGCACCGCGCACACGACTGATTGATGCGCGATGCATGAGGCCACGCCGGCTCGCCTGCGCGCGTCGTGTTCGTGCCATTCCAATAATTGGTGTCGTCGATGATCTGAATAAACGGATGACGAGCCGATCCTTAATTCTTCGTACGAATAGCCGTTAACTCCGTCTGAAGCCTTCCAGACGGACGGGAAACACTGGCGACAGGGCCTCGAAGGCACGTCGCCCGGCATCGCAAGGCTTTGCGCCGCCTGAGCGGCAAATCCGTTGCTGAAGCGCCGGCCGCCTCGCAATGTGTCCATGCCGATCGCCTGCATCCCGTCAGATCGTCGTATCAGCGTGTGAAGCACTGTCGATAGAGGAGTTACGAAGTAATGTGGATTGCAAACCTGAGAATCGGAGCCCGTCTCAGCGCGGCGTTCGGGCTCGTCGTGGCGCTGCTGATAGGAACGGCCGTTGTCGGAATCGGGCACCTCGCGTCGAGCAACGCAAGAATGGACAGCATCGTCAGTGAGCGCTATGCGCTGATTGCCCTGAGCAACCAGATCAAGAACAACGGCTACAAGGCCAATGGCATTCTGAGCAACCTGCTGCTCGTCTCCACCGAAGAGCAGGCGAAGAAATACATGAACGAGTATGCCGTCATCAGGAAAACCAACGCGGACGCGTACGCCCGGCTCGAAAAGCTGCTGCGAAGCGACGACGCCAGGGCGCTCTTCAAGGAACAGTTCCAGGCGCGCACCACGTACGGTGGCAGTGTCCGCAAGTTCTTCGACCTGGTGAAAGAGAACCGGCAGCAGGAAGCACGCGACCTGTATCTCGGCGACCTCGCACGTCAGCAGGACGAGTACTACCTGCTGGTCGACAAGATGGTCGACTATCAGGCGTCCCAGATGCAAAGGGACGTCGCGCGGGCGGCCGACGAAGGGGACAACGCGCGGATGCAGATGATCCTGCTATCCATCGGCGCGATATTGGCTGCGATGGTAACGGGCTTCGTCATCACGCGAGGCATCACGCGGCCAATCAACCGTGCTGTCAGCCTTGCTGAAGCCGTGGCGCAAGGCGACCTGACACAGCGTCTCGAAGCGGACTCGAAGGATGAGGTCGGCAGGCTGCTGGACGCATTGAAGCACATGATCGAAAACCTGCATGGCATCGTGGTGCGCGTGCGCAGGGGAACCGAGACGATCACCCAGGCATCGCGAGAAGTCGCAAGCGGGAACCTGGATCTGTCGAGTCGCACGGAGCAGCAGGCGAGCGCGCTCGAACAAACCGCGGCGGCGATGGAGCAGCTGACGTCCACCGTCAAACAGAACGCGGACAACGCACTCGAAGCCAACCGGGTTGCATCGAATGCGTCCGTCGTCGCCGCAAGGGGTGGAGAGGCGGTCAACCGCGTGGTGGATACGATGAGCGCCATCAACGATTCGTCGCGCAGGATCGTCGACATCATCGGCGTGATCGAGGGCATCGCGTTTCAGACCAACATCCTCGCGCTGAATGCCGCGGTTGAGGCCGCGCGCGCGGGCGAGCACGGCCGGGGATTCGCGGTAGTGGCCTCGGAAGTGCGCAGCCTCGCGCAGCGCAGCGCGGTGGCCGCAAAGGAAATCAAAACGCTCATCGACGACTCCGTCGGCCATGTCGACAACGGCAGCAGGATCGTCGATGAAGCCGGACAGATCATTCGCGAAGTGGTGCGCAGCATCTCGCAGGTGACGGCGATCGTCGGCGAAATGAGTACGTCCAGTCAGGAGCAGAGCGACGGCATCGAGCAGATCAACCGCGCGGTCACGCAGATGGATCAGGTCACGCAGGAAAACGCCGCACTGGTGGAAGAAAGCGCTGCGGCGGCGCAGGCCCTGCGCGACCAGGCCGCACAGCTCACCGATATGGTTGCGGAGTTCGCGCTGGACGAGGCAGCGGCTCGCGATGTGCGTTTGCAATCCGCCTTATCGCGCGCAAGCGATTCGCGACTTTTAAACGACGCTGCGCCGCCGCCGCTGTCTGGCATCTGAACGCTGTTGTCGCTGACAAAAAAGCATAAAGGACGGAGACACGAGCCGTTGGCCAAGCCGGCTCGATGAAAGAAGCGATGGAACGCGACTGCGGATGTGCAACTCGCGTTCCGGGCCGACTCGCCGCCTGTCGACGGCGCCCGTCCTGCTGTAGAAGTCTGCACCTGTTCGGGCCGGGAGCTATCGAGGAATGGAGAGCGAGATCCGATTAACGGTTTCTCTCGATATATCCACATAACAATGTCCAACGATTATTCCGAGCAGATCAACGTCCAGCAGCCTTCTTCCAATATCTCTACGCAGCCGGCTGCCGTCGCCGCGCCGACTGTCCTGTCGTTGCAGATCGAGCGCTTTATCGATGCGCATCGCCACGACGGCTATCGCCTCGCGTGCCTCGACCCGCTCGAGCTCGCGCCGCGCGTCGCCATGCCCGAGCTTTCGCCGCAATATTACGGGCTTGATCCTTCCCAGATGCGTCCGGCCGATCAGGCGGGCCTTCCCTTTGCGCTCACTGTGGCCGAACTGGAGCAGCAACTCAAGCGGGTCTACTGCGGCGCACTCGGGCTTGATTGCAGCGGCATGCGCAGCGAGTCGCGCCGGCGCTGGCTCTTCAATCGCATGGAGTCGGAGCTGGTCTGCCCTCAGCCGACGCCGCAAGAACGCGATGCGCTACTGTGCCGACTGCTGGCAGCAGAGATGTGGGAACGCCTTGTCGCATCCCGGCACGAACACGCGAAGCGCTTCTCTCTGGAAGGCTGCGAAAGTCTCGTGCCGCTGCTAGATGCGTTGATCGACAGCTCGGCCATCGACGGCGTGCAGCAGATCATTCTGGGCATGCCCCATCGCGGACGTCTCAACGCGCTGGTCAACGTGATGGACTTCCCCGCCGGGAAGATGCTGGCCTGTCTCGATCACGAATCCGATGTGGCCGCTGTGCAGACCGATCTGCCTTATCACCTGGGCGGCACCGCGTGCAAGAGGACTGCCCATGGTGACGTTGCGTTGTTTCTGGCGCATAACCCGTCGCATCTGCAGAGCGTGTTTCCCGTCGTCAGCGGCATGGCGCGCGCGTGGCAGGACGCGCACCCCGATGCGACCTGCGTGCCGATCGTCGTTCACGGCGACGCCGCATTCGCCGGCCAGGGCATCGTGATGGAGACACTGAGCCTCACGCGCAAGAGCGGCTATACGCTGGGCGGCACCATTCATGTGATCGTCAACAACCAGATCGGCTTCACGACGCCCAATCCGATGGAAGTGCGCGACCACACGTATTGCACCGACATCGCACGCATGATTGATGCGCCCGTCATTCATGTCAACGCCGACCATCCGGACGATGTCGTTCGCGCGGCGCGCATCGCGTTCGACTACCGGATGAAACACGAAGCCGACGTTGTCATCGATCTGATCGGCTATCGTCGCCTCGGTCATTCGGAGCATGACGTGCCCGCCATCACGCAGCCGCGCGCGCAGACAGCCATCGCGGCCCACCCCACGGTGACGGAGCGCTATCACGCGGCGATCGGCGCCGCCGCGCGACTCGCGGATATGCGTGCCGACGCGCTGCATGCGTTGCAGACCCAAGCGGTCGAAACGAATCTGCGCGCGCCAGTGGCGCGCGAAATGCCCGCAACGACACCGTTCAAGCCGGTTTCACTCGAACGGGTCCGCTTGCTGACGTCGGCGGCGACGCGCGTGCCGGACGGCTTCCGTCTGCATGAACTGGTCAGCAGGCGCATTGCAAAGTGGCACGAGACAACTGCCAGTGCAAGCCATGTTGCCGACTGGTGTTTCGCCGAAAACATCGCCTACGCGTCGTTGCTGGAAGAGGGGATCGGTATTCGTCTTTCGGGCATGGACGTGGGTCGCGGCACGTTCATGCACCGGCATGCCGTCTGGCACGCACAGGAAGCGCACCCGGCTGCCGGCAACCTGCATGTTCCGCTCGAACATATCGCCGCGGATCAGGGTATGTTCGACATCGTCAATTCGCCTCTCATGGAAGAAGCCGCGCTCGGCTTCGAATATGGCTACAGCGTGCAGGCGAACAGGCGGCTGACGATCTGGGAGGCGCAGTTCGGCGATTTCGTGAACGGCGCGCAAGTGATCATCGACCAGTACATTGCGCCCGGTGAATACAAGTGGGGCTATCAGTCCGCATTGACTGTTCTGTTGCCGCACGGGCACGAAGGCGTGGGTCCGGAGCATTCGAACGGTTATCTCGGACGCTTCCTGCAACTTTGCTCCGACGACAATCTGCGCGTCGCGATTCCTTCCACGTCGTCGCAATGGTTCCACCTGTTGCGCGAGCAGGCGATGGCGGCTCGTCCGAAGCCGCTCGTCGTCATGACGCCGAAGACGCAGCTTTATGGCGAGGTAGCTTCGCATTCGCCGTTGGAGATGTTCATCGACGGATCGTTTCAGCCTGTTCTGCCGGATCCGGGCATCGTGGACCGGCGTGCCGTGACCCGCGTCGTACTCTGTAGCGGCAAGCTGTTTTACGAACTGCAGCGCTCGCGCCACCAATCGGGCGATGCATCGATAGCGCTGGTCCGGGTCGAACAGCTGTATCCGTTTCCGCATGACGCCCTGGAGGCTGTGCTTCGCGGGTTCGAGAACCTCACGGAAGTCGTATGGGCGCAGGAGGAGGACAGGAACCAGGGCGCGTGGCGGTTTGTGCGCGAGGAGGTCGAGCGCGTGCTGCCCACGGGGTGTCGCCTGCGCGACGTGTGCCGGACATCGACCGCTTCAGGTGCGCATGCTTCGATCAGAGCGCATCGACATGAGCAGGGCCGTCTGGTGTCAGCGACCCTGTCCCGCGAGGCGTGCTGAAAGCAGCCGCGAAGCCTCAAGATCAGGTCGCGTCGCGGGTGGTGGCGATTGGACGGAAATTCGCCACCACGCTCTTATGGCGTCCGCGAACATGGACGAGGCGACTACTCGCGTGTTATACGGATCCCCAAAGCCTTGCTCTACGCCGTGCTTGACGAGGCAAGTCGCAGCCAGCTCACCTTTCGCTACCGTGTAAAAGTACGGCGCCGTTAAGATAGGGTTGTTTATCTGTCCGGCGCGATGGATCTGCTTGCTCTTTCCTTTCGCTCCGCAAATCTGGCCGGCTTTCGCTCGCGCGATACCGAGGCCGGCACCCGCCGTCGTGCTGACACCTTAGACACTTGAGCGAGACGCGCAGTTCGGGGTTGCTCAGGATGACTCGCGAACTGAGCGAGCCCTTGCGGAAGCCTGTCTCGGCCGACCGGCAAGCCAATCGCTGAAAGAGAGTATCGGGCGTGCGAGAAGCCGCTTTCGGGGTAGCGCTCGAAAATGCGGTTAATCTCCGCGACGAGCGGACGGACACGCTCCGGCACCGGCGCGTCAGGCCCCAACGTCGTCAAGGCGGTCTGTCCAAACTTGACAGGTCCGGCCTTTATCATGGCACACAGTGCGGAATTCGCACTGCCGCGCCCAAACAGTTCATTGCCATATGCACGAATCATGGCGCGCACAATTGCTTCGGCTGCGGGCGTAAGCGGCGGCATGGCCTCAATGAGGCGCAGTTGCGATGAACAGTCGTCCGGCGCGGTGAAGCGTCCGATATCGTCGATATCGGATTCCAGACGCTGCGCCGGCAGGTCAGCGCAAAAGAGCAGGAGCCGGATGCTTTCATAGAGCGCGTCTTCGGCGGGATCTGTGACTGCAGTGTCCGTCATTTTTTCCTCGCGGTGACTTGAGCCCAAACGGCTCGAGAGATCGAACCAGAAATGGATCGACAGGTGTCGAACTCGCGTCCGGCCAGAAGTTGCTGACCGGCGCGCTAGGTCCGTCGAACATACCGGTCCGAAACAACCGAGCGTTGCTGGATCCATGCGAGGGCAAGCTCGAGTGCTTCGTCGCGAGCCTCCTGCGCGTTGGCAAAGTCCCCATCGACGCCGAGCGTGCGTGTATCGCCGGCCCGGTCGGTGACAATGGCCGCTGCCGCGTAGCGACCCGTGCCGGTGGGGGTTGCCACCGGCCGGACCTCGCAGCCGTGATACTCCATCACTTGGTCCGTTTGCATATGACACCTCCGGCAAAGCGTCGCGCCGCGTCCGAAACACGGGAGCGACGCGGGATGCTCAATCAGTCGTGCAGCAGGCGGCACATTCCCGCACGACACCTTAGGGCCCTGGGGGCACCGGCATGCGCGAGAACGCTTCTACGACCGCGCGCGTCGACGGTGAGTCCGCCCGGGGAGGCCCCGCTAACCCTGCGCCCGCGCGTCGCTGCGAGGACGACAAGCTCGTCGCTGCAATCGCGCAGCCATTCGGCCTGCGCGTTCCGGCACCACGATGTCCGTCGTGCGACCATCGGGCACGAAGGGCTTCTCCAGTCTTTGTCCACCGCCGGTGCCGGCGGTCTTCCGGCTTAAACGCGGTGCGCCGCCCGGGTGAAGCGCGTCGAGAAACGTTCTGCCCTTCCCGGTCAGGTACGCGCGCCGTGCGCCCGAGGCGCGATGTTCCAGCATGACCAGCTGGCGCTCGAGCAGCGCGTCGAACTCGGCGCGATTCAATTCGAGCTGATCCGGCGCCTGACGAACCAGCATCAGACTCGCAAATTCGTGTGGACTGAGCATTTCCGTCTCCCGTAAGACCTGGGCCATATAGCAGGGGCACGGTCCGTAAGAACGACACGTACTGGAGGCCATACAAGGGCTGCGCTGCCAGGCAGCGTGGCGCTCTCACGCGAGGAAGCGCGCCTGCGACCCCGCGTCGTCGAGACAGCTCGCGTTGCATGGCTGGTATCGCGTACTGCCTCGTTTGGTTGTCGGCCTCCGGCTCGGGGAGCTTGCGTTCGCCGCCGATCGTCAGCCCTCTTGTCAATCGAGACGTCGATCGCTGCCGGGCGAAGCTCCGGCGCGGACGCGACGATCCTGGCGCACTCGTCGGTGCTGCACCAGTTGACGGGAGGGAAAGGTTGCGCATCGCGCGCCGGCTCGCGGAAAAGCCCGCAAAGACACTTGCCATCTGCAACTGCAGGCGGTCGAATTCGCCCAGCAGATCGATGCTGAAGAAAAGATCGCTCATGGCTGGCTCCTTGAAACCGGGGCCTCTCACGAAGAACGAACCGGACCACGCGCTCCAGTTCGCCTGCCTATGGGAAACCCCTCTGACAAACAAATCGAAACACGCAGCGCTAATCGCGACTGCCTGAGCGATGCATAAAATAGCGCAAGGAATGGAAATTTCAAGAGGCTATGCAACATGTCATCCGGGAGGCTTCATGGTCCTTTTCGATACGCTTCGGGAACAGACGGACAGCGTGCGCCTGCCACTCCTTGCCGTCACGGTCACGGCGGCTGCGCAGGTGAATACGCCGCTTTTTCTGATACTCCACTGGCACGCTTTCCGGCGAGCGACACCGCTTGTCCTGCCCGGCGTTGATATCCCGCCACGGCCGGTTCCGGCTCGGCCATCCAGCCGAAGTGCTGTGGCACAGTTTTGAGACCGTGGACGCCATGCGGCTGGATGCCGCGTGGCAATCCGGTGCGTGGGAAGTCGAGCGGCGCGGCTGCAACGTGATCGGCACCAGCGCCGCCGAGGCGCTCGCCTGCCGTCAGGCATTCGGCAACTATGGAGAGGACGTGGCGCGCGGTGCACAGCTTCTCTATGACGAAACCGATCGCGAGGAGCTGATGCAGCTTGCCGCGCGCGGGGACTATGTGCGGCTGTCCCGACACGTCAAGGGCAGCCCGTGGAGCACACCGGCCGAGCTGGACAATACCCCTGATGCCGATTGCGGCCGCCAGCCTCCCTGTCCCGTGCCGCCTGCGCCTCGTGAAGCCACGCAGACACCATCCGTCAGATCCTCGTGTTCACTAAAATCGATGCGGGCACGCTCTTCCGGTGCGCGCCGATAAGGCTGCGCGTGCAACATTGCGGGTTCCGGCTCCCAGCTTGCCGGTTAAAGAACGTAGCTGCAACCGATATGTGAACGGCTCCGCCAGCGCTGCATGCGCGATCACGGTGCAGGCGGGCTGTCCTGCCTGACGACTAAAATTCCGGTTCGCTGGCAGGCGTCTCTGGCAGAGGCGGCAGAAACGGGGGCGGCGAAACCCGCGCGTCGTCTGCTGGTAACCAGAACCGGACGGTGGTAACCCCGTCGCCCGATTGCATTTCCACGCGGCCACCGTGGGCCCGTACGATTTCCCGCACAATATAGAGGCCAAGCCCGACCCCCTTGCCGACCCTGGCCGCCGAAGCGTCTTGCGCACCGCGACGCAGCGGATCGAAGACTGTGGCCAGCACGTCAGGCGGCAACGTCTGCCCATGGTTACTGACGGCCAGTGCAAATCCGTCGTCCTCCCGGCCAAGATCGACGGCAATTTCCGCGCGCGCATCGCCGTGCTGGACGGCATTCATGAGCAGGTTGACGACGACTTGCGTCAGACGCTGTTCGTCGAAGCAGCCCATCGCGTTGTCATCGCCCAGCTGCTTGCGTATCCGCAAACCTGGCGTCGAAGCACTGACCTCGTCAATGGCGCGCAGCACGATGTCGCGAAAACTGGCAGGCTGGAGATTCATCGGCAGGATGTCGCCCAGTCGCGTGCGCGCGAAATCGAGCACGTCGTTGATCAGCAGGCGCAGCCTTGTGCACGCGACCTCAATGCGACCGAGCAGCTTGAGCGTCGTGTCCGGATTCATGCGGACCTGTCGCAACGCCTGGGCGGACATGGCGATCGCCTGCACGGGGGAACGGAGATCATGCGCGATCACGCCCGCAAACATGTCGCGTGTGCGCGAGAGCTGGGTCGTGTAATGGGCGATCGATTCACTGAGTGCCTGATCGAGCGCTTCGTTAAAGCGAACCAGTTCGTCAAGCGTCGTGGCGAGATTGTCCTCCGCGTGCGTTGTCCAACGGCGTGTGACACTCACGCGCATGGCTCTGAATTCGGCCACCATCTGATCGAGGGTAAAGCCATGCCGGTGGCGTTCCTCCGCATGGCCTCGGGCAACGCGCGAGATGGTCGCCGGCCCGGCAAACCGGCCGGCGTGCAGCGTTGCAATCCGGCCAATATTGAGGTGCGGAGCTCGCAGGTCAGCGGCGATGGCCAGCATCAGCTGCGCGGCGAGGTCCTTCAGTTCGTCGTCGGACAGGTCCTGCGAGTCGTCCGTCAGCCGTCTGGCGAACGAGATCCAGTCGGCGACCAGCAAATCCAGATGGGATTCGATGAAATCCGCGAGGTGCATATCCTGATCCTCCGTGACGTTGGTGGCCCTCGGCGTGGCGCACGCGCGACGCCGGGTGGTGGCTGCACCTGGAACTACTGTTCATTGCCAGTACCCCGGGCTCTCAGATGCGCCCGTCTTTCGATGCCCCAAGCAGCCCATGAAGTGCCTGTTCGATCTGATCGATCGAAACCGGCTTGGACAGAAATAGGTCCCACGAGGGACAACGGACGGCGGTGACGACGCGGACATCAGCACGACGGGCACAGAGGCGAGCTGCGATTCTCGACGCATGCATCGGGCAAAGCGCGACTCCGTCCATCACCGGCATCCACCAGTCCGTGACTACGGCGTCGGGGCGCAAGCCGGTCATCGCAGCCAGCGCGGCCGCGCCGTGTTCAGCAACGATCACCCGGTAGCCCGCGCACTCAAGTAGCAGTCGCAATGGCTCGCGCATGTCGGCGTCTTCGAAGAGCAGCAGGGTAGTCACTTTGCGAGCGTATTAGCGGATCAAGCGTGCGCGCAAACGAGCACTAACCGTGCCGAAGAAGATTTCGTTTCCCAGTGCGCGCGGACGGCACACCGTTGTCTTGCAGGAGCGGCCGTGCTGACGCGTACGGCCGCAGGCAGGCAGGCGGGCCCGGCATCGCCTGGTGGCTCGCCGACGGTGTGCGGCACGACACCGGAACTTGCCCGCACTCATGACACGCCCGGGAAGAATTTACCTGCCACGGTCCCGGGACTGTGCTCCGTCGTCAGCTACTTCCCGTGGCGGATTTCGATCTTGCGCGCTATCGATCGCGCCGCGCCCGTCCGGGGCACACGTAGATTCAGCACACCCTTGTCGAAATGCGCGTCGAGCTTGTCGATATCGATATCCTCCGGCAAGGGGATGGTGCGCAGGAACGCGCCGTAGGCCCGTTCGAGCCGGTAGCAGCCTTGTTCCTCACTGCGCGCGTCCTGCTTCTTTTCGCCCCGCAGCACGAGCGTGCCGTTTTCAATCGTCGTATGCAGGTCCTCGCGTTCCACGCCGGGCAGTTCGGCCGTCACCCGTAGCGCGTCACCCTCATCGACGACATCGATACGTGGCTGGAAACGCGTCGGTGCAAAGTCGCCGAACCAGCGGTCAAGCGCTCCGAACCCCGCGTACGGGTCGTTCAGGAACTCATGCATCACGCGCCAGGGATCGGCATGCACCAGTCGCGCAACGTCGGTGCGCTCCGATGACGGCGCCACCGTGTCCGAGGGTTTCGCCTTCCCGTTTGCGCTTGTCCTGTCCTTGCGCAGGAATCTGAACGGGTTCCACTTTTGCGGATCGGTATCCATGGTTGTCTCCGTATCAGTGTGAAGCTGTTTCGTAGAACCTTCGGCCGTCACGCGTCAGCACCGGATGCGGCCGGGGCGCCAAACACCCCGCGATCGACGAGTTTGACCACGTACTCGAACGCAGCCTGACGCGCTTCGCCAGCGCTCCCCCAGCGTTCGCCAAAGCGCGGCAGATGCCAGTCGGCGAGGATAGTGCCGTCGGATTCGATGCGCACGATGGCGACGTAGCCGTCTGGCGCTGATGTGCGCGACACGATGTAACGCACGGGGATCGTGCAGATGCGGATCTCACGGCCTTTCCATGCATGATGTGTCTCTTCAGGCATCGAACCTCCCTTTCGTGCGGGCGGTGGCAGCACGAGACTGCCGCCGCCCAACCCTTTCACCACTGGCGCATCAGCCGGTCTTCACCTCGATGCGGCGCGGGCGCGCTTCCTCGCGGCGCGGGATGGTCAGCTTCAGGACGCCGTCCTGCAGACTCGCCTCGATCTTCGAGGTATCGAAGTCCGGTGACAGTGTGAAGGTGCGTGCGAAACGCGGTTCGCGGACTTCGGCATGCTGCAGGCGCAGGTTGGCAGGCGTCGGGACGACTGCTTCCGCCTCGATCGAGAGGTTGCCGTCGTGCACCCGTATATCCAGCTTGTCTTTGGTGACGCCGGGCAGATCGGCCCACAGCGTGACGGCCAGGCCGTCCTCAAAGATGTCGACGGCGGGGGTAATCGTCATGCGGCGGGCAGGCTGCTCGCCTTCCCTGCGCGCGAGTGCGGACTGATCGCGTTGAGTGACTTCAGTCGTGTCGTTCATGATCGGCTCCCGGGGGTTACTGGACGGAAATGGCGCGTGGCTTCGACGATTCGCGCCGGCCGACGGTGATCATCAGGCAGCCGTTCTCGTAACGGGCCTGGACCTTGTCGGGATCGGCCGTCTGCGGCAGTTCGATGACGCGCCGGAATGCGCCGGTGAAACGCTCCTGCGCGTAGATGCGGGTGTCATCATTCACGTCCTGCCGGGACGGTTTGCGCTCGCCGCTGATAGTGAGCACACCCTTGTCGATCGACACGTCGAGTCCGGCGGCGTCGATGCCCGGCGCGAACGCGACGATCTCGATGGAATCGTCGGTCGCGCCGATGTTGACGGCCGGGAAGGTGCCAAACCGGCTCGCGCGGATGCTGGACGGGAAGGTATTGAACAGACCGGCCATCTGCCGCTGCAGCCGATCGAACTCGCTGAACAGGTCGGTGCCGGAATAGAGATCGCTCATGATGCTGTCCTCCTCGAATCACGCATGGAGGCGAACGGGCCTACGCGCTCCAGTTCGCCTGCCAGCGTTGGCAAACAAATCGAAACACGCAGCGTGCGGCCGCCAGGGAACCAGCAAGCACCGCACATCTGCCTGAGCGAAACCTAAGATAGGTCCTCCAGTGAAATTTTCAAGGGGCAAAAGCGAGCCCGATCTTGAAAATTTTTGGGCCGCTTCTATCATCGCGGACAAGGCGGTTTGACGACAGGAGGACTTCATGGAATTCGATACCGACTGGTTGACGCTGGGCCCGCATCGCGTGCGGCTGCGCTCCACGAAGGGCTTTCCCACGGTAGCGATGCGCAAGGCGGTGGAGGTCGTCCGTATCGCGGTCGACAACAACATGAGCGCCCGCGCGCGCCTGGTGGAAGTGGTCTGCCGGCAGGAAAAAATCTACGACGTGACGATCGGCACGACCGTCGCGAAGGACAAGCTCTGTGCGCCGCAACTTGAAACGTTCATCGCGGGCGTGCTCGGCCTGCCATCGGACCACATCAGCCTGATCGTCACGACAGTCGAACAGTCCGAGGTGGATCTGCACTTTGGCGTGTATGAGCGGATGCTCGCCGAAAAGCTGGGCACGGCGCCGCCGATCCAGTGAGATGGGAGGCTCAGATACGGCACAGCGTCCTGCCAGGAAGGAGGTGGACGGCCGTCCCGTGGGCTACGGCTGCTCTGGCCACGCGGACCGGAGCGTAAAGCTCTGACGATTTCCAGCCGCAGGTGCGGGTGGGCGGCGTTTTGTGAAGCGTCGTGCGGCCGCCATACGGCGCAGCGGCACCCGTGAATCTGAACTATCGCGCGTACCTTGAAATTTTTAGTCAGTTACACTAAGTTGTATCCAGCTCAGGCAGTGTGCCCCATGATCCACCGGTTGCACACTGCGTGTTTCGATTTGTTTGCCCCGCAGCATGGCAGGCGAACTGGAGCGCGCAAGCCCGTTCTCTTCCTTGCTGCCGCTAAGGAGAAGACGATGAGCAACCTTCATCCACGCCCGGACTCCCGTCTGTTCGAGCGCCTCCACCGCACCACGGCCTCCCTCGCCGACGTTCTGCGACCACTCCCGGAACGCGCCCGTCGCATGCTCGATGCACAGGTCAATGCGATGCGACCCACGATCCGACGGGTGGCGTCGCGCATGCGCAGGCACTAGCCGGGCAGTGATCAGGCAGGCCATACGACGTCAACGCTAGTCACCACGCCGGCGAATGCGGCAATGCGCGCAAGGCTCGCATTGCCGTCGGCGTCACCCGGCGACAGCGACATTGAGCCAGATCAGAACATCGTGATCCGATGAAGACGGGCAGGCTCGAGCGGCGCAACGGATACGAGATTCGTATCCGAACGATCCTCGTGTACGACGCGCGCAACATGCCCTGCGTGGAGGGTCCTGCGGCAGGCGGCCACGCCGTGTTCGCGCAGATCGCCCGCGAAGGTGAGATCTACGTGGACCGGCACCTGCCGCGGCGTCACAAACGCTGGGCCAGTCGCGAGGAGGCCGAAGCACAGGCGCTGGACTACGCAGTCAGGCTGGTCGAGCGTCGCCCGTTTGACGGGCCGTCGCCGGATTTTCGGGAGGCGGCCTGACGCGGCCTGGCTGAACGTGAGCACAGGTACGCAGTTCCGAAGGAGGTCATGATGGAACTTCACATGCATTCACACCATTTCGATCGCCGCATGCCTGAGTGGCCGGCAGCCCTGATCGGCGGTTGCGTGGCAGGCGCGGTTTTCCTGATGATCGAACTCTTCGCGATGCGGCTCGCTGGACAATCCCTGTGGGTGCCGCTACGGATGATTGCTGCGATCGTGATGGGGCGTGACGCACTGCAAGCCGCGCCATTCGCGCCGGGCGTCGTGGCGGTGGCGCTGGTCACCCACTTTGTGCTGTCGATTCTCTTCGCCGTCATTCTCGCGGTGATCATGGCACCTTTCAGCCTGGATTCGAGCGTCGGACTGGCGTCGCTGGTGGGTGTGGTATTTGGCGTGCTCCTGTACGTGATCAATTTACACGGCATGACATATCTGTTCCCGTGGTTTGCCGATGTGCGAGGCTGGGTGAGTTTGCTCAATCACATCGTGTTCGGGCTGGTGGCGGCTGACGCGTATCTGGCTCTGGAGGGCCGGGAGCCAGACGTCAATGAAACGACGGGCGCCGGTTGAAGAGACGCGGCTTCCTGGTGGGCGCCTGGTGATGATTCGGGCGCATCGCGTGAGGACGTGGGTTCTGGTGTGCGTGTTGAAGATAAGCAGGAATATAAGCAGGATCGCTAATGAATTTAATGCAGGCTGACACGGATGACGAGGCATCGAGGGGTGCCGGGTTGCGCTGAAGGCCCTGCTCGCTGCGGATGCCGGCTCTGCGGTGCTGCGCCGGGTCGCGGGCGGCCGGGCAATGCCATTGAGGCGGTGGGCCATGGACAGGTTTGAGATGAAAACGGCGATCAGTTACCGCAATGTCGCGAAGCTTTCCCGTCCCGGGCTGGAAGATCTGATCGGACGGCTTACGGATCGGCGCCTGAAGCCCCATCTGTCGCACTTCCCATCCGGGCTGGTACGGCTGCAGGCGACGCTGGAAAGGAGCCTGCATCGCAGTCTCTACCGCGTCCGACTTAGGCTGGTGCTACCAGGTGCAACGCTTGCGTGCGGCCACGATGCACCGGAGCCGGAGAAGGCGATCGAGCACTGCATCTCTGAACTGGAGCGACAGCTGGAACGCCACGTCGCGCACCTGCGTCACGAGGACGCCTGGCGTCGCAAGGAGCGGCGCGCGGGGTTGCGGCAACTCAGGACGGCGGTGGCCGAACAGACGGACGCCGCGTCCGCGCTGTTCGGCGAGACCGTACGTCCGCTGCTCGCGTCGCTCCAGCGCTTCGTGCAGCGGGAACTCGCCTATCTTCAGACGCGAGGTGATCTCGCTTCGGACGAACCGTCGGTCGACGATATTGTCGACGAGGCGCTCGCGCGCGCCTGCGAGCGGTTTGCTGAGCGTCCGCGCCGGCTCGAACCGCTGCAGTGGCTTTACCAGATCGCCCTGGAACTGCTTGAAGCGGAAGTCGCACATCGCCAGATCGAGGAAGGCCGATGCATCTCGCTTGAGGGCCGGTTGCCCGTCCAGCTGCACGAACCGCGTGAAGACGATGACGAGCTGCTGTTCGAGTACTGGCAGCCCGATGAAGTGCTGCGCCTTGAGGACGTGGTGCCGGCGACGGACGGCACGCCTGAGGACGCTGTCATCACGAGGGAACTGCGCGAGCTGATCGCCGCACTGCTCGCCGAGCTGCCAGAGCCATGGCGTCGTGCCGTGACGCTCTGCCGTCTCGAAGCGCAGCCCGAAGCCGCCGCGGCACAGGTTCTGGGGATCACGGAGGAGGAACTCCGGCACCGGCTTGCCCACGCGGATGCCTTTCTCACGGCGAGGCTCGGTGACCTGCGGCTGACACCACAACCGTCGGTCGAGCCTGCCGGTTACATCGCGCGGGGCACGCTGCCGCCTGCATCCGGGCTGTCGAGGGATTTTGAGGAGGCGACGCGGCGCGATACCCCACAGGGGGCGCGGCCCGTTCATGATTGAACGCGGACGCAGGCATGTCCCAACCATGACGGAGGGCGACGATGAAAATCGCAACGAGAACGACGCCAGACCATTTCGATGACGTCGACAGAAGGCTCGACGAGGCGCTGGAGGAAACCTTTCCCGCGAGCGATCCCGTCGCGTGCACGACGATGCCTTCGATCCGGCCGTCAGCCGTGCGATCGCACAAAGCCCGGGCAGACCGGCCCGCGCGCAGTCTGGCAACCATATGCGAACCGGTCACGGGAGCTCGATCATGAAACTCACGCCCTTGCATGACCGGGTCGTGGTCAGGCGCATGCAGCGGGAGCGCACGACCGCAGCCGGTATCGTCATCCCCGAGACTGCTGGCGAAAAGCCGGACGAGGGGGAAGTCATCGCGATAGGCCCCGGCAGGCGACTTGAGGACGGTCGCCTTTGTGCGCCTGACGTGAACGTCGGCGACCGCGTACTGTTCGGCAAATACGCCGGCACCGCGGTCAAGATTGAAGGCGAGGAACTGCTGGTCATGCGCGAAGACGACCTGCTGGGCGTGGTCACATCGGGCCCAGCCCCATAGGCCCTGCGCCCGGTGCAACTGTGCTTCGTTTGACAGGTCAGGAGGTGGCGCGAAATGTCTGCCAAAGATGTCAGGTTCCACGAACTCGCCCGCCAGCATATTCTCACGGGCGTCAACATCCTTGCCGATGCGGTCAAGGTCACGCTCGGCCCCAGGGGGCGAAATGTCGTCCTCGAGCGCGCGTATGGTGCACCGACCGTCACCAAGGACGGCGTGTCGGTCGCGAAGGAGATCGAGCTGCGCGACCGGTTCGAGAACATGGGGGCGCAGATGGTCAGGCAGGTCGCCGCCAAAACCTCGGATGTCGCCGGTGATGGTACGACGACGGCCACCGTGCTCGCCCAGGCCATCGTCCGGGAAGGCATGAAGTATGTCGCCTCGGGCCTGAACCCGATGGACCTCAAGCGTGGCATCGATCAGGCGACCGCGGCGATTGTCGAGGAAATCAGGAAGCTTTCCCGGGCGGTCACGAACGGCCGCGAGATCACGCAGGTGGGCACCATCTCGGCCAATGCGGATGAGGAGATCGGCAGGCTCATCGCGCAAGCGATGGACAAGGTCGGCAAGGACGGCGCCGTCACCATCGAAGAGGGTAAATCGCTACAAAGCGAACTCGAGGTCGTAGAGGGCATGCAGTTCGACCGCGGGTGGCTGTCCGCCTATTTCATCACCGATCCCGAAAAGCAGTCCGCTGTGCTTGAAGAACCGTACATCCTCGTGCACGACAGGAAGATCTCGTGGATCCGCGACCTGCTTCCCGTGCTGGAAGCGGTGGCCAAGGCGGGCAAGCCGCTTCTCATCATTGCCGAGGACGTCGAGGGCGAAGCCCTGACCACGCTGGTGGTGAATTCCGTGCGCGGCGTCCTGAAAACCGTCGCCGTGAAGGCGCCCGGTTTTGGCGACCGGCGCAAGGTGATGCTTGAGGACATCGCGACGCTGACGGGCGGGCTGGTCATCTCGGAGGAAACGGGCGGCAAGCTCGAAAACGTCAAGCTGGAGGACCTCGGACGGGCGAAGCGGGTGGAGATCGAAAAGGAGGCGACGACGATCATCGATGGCGCCGGTGACCGGAAGACGATTGATGGGCGCGTCCAGGCGCTCCGTCGTCAGATCGACGAGACGACGAGCGACTACGACAGGGAGAAGTTGCAGGAGCGCATTGCGAAGCTGTCCGGTGGCGTTGCCGTCATCAAGGTAGGCGCCGCGACCGAGGTGGAGATGAAGGAGCGCAAGGCACGGGTCGAGGATGCGCTGCACGCAACGCGCGCGGCGGTTGAGGAAGGCATCGTGCCGGGCGGCGGCGTCGCTTTGCTGCGTGCCCGGGCCAGCCTCGGCGATGTGCGGGGCGCCAATGCCGACCAGGATGCGGGCATCCGCATCGTGCTGCGCGCACTTGAAGAGCCGCTGCGCCAGATCGCCACCAACGCGGGCGAGGAGTCCTCGGTCGTGGTGAACAGGGTGCTCGGGGAGACGGGCAATTTCGGCTGGAACGCGGCTTCAGACACCTACGGCGATCTGGTGGAGATGGGAGTGGTCGACCCGACCAAGGTGGTGCGCACGGCGCTGCAAAATGCCGCGTCGGTAGCCGGGCTGATCCTCACCACTGACGCCGTGGTCGCTGAACTGCCGAAAGACGAGGCAAAGGCAGTTGTGCCTCCAGTAGTCGATTATTGATACGGGTGTCCGCACGGCGGCAGAGCGCGTCCGCCTGCGCGGGCGACACAGGGCAAAGACTGAGCATCGGCGAAGACATCATGCGCAAGATCATCGGTATCGACCTCGGCACCACCAACTCGTGCGTGGCGCTCATGGAAGGCAAGCAGGTCAAAGTGATTGAAAACGCGGAAGGGGCCCGAACGACGCCGTCGGTGGTCGCGTATCTCGACGACAACCAGATACTCGTCGGCGCACCCGCCAGACGTCAGGCCATCACCAATCCGGGGAATACGCTGTTCGCAGTGAAGCGCCTGATCGGCCGCCGCTTCGAAGAAAAGGAAGTCCGGAAGGACATCGGCCTGATGCCCTACAGGATCATCAGGGCCGAAAACGGCGACGCGTGGGTCGAAGCGCACGACGAAAAGCTCGCGCCACCGCAGGTGTCTGCAGAGGTGTTGCGCAAGACGAAGAAGACGGCCGAAGACTATCTCGGCGAGCCAGTCACGGAAGCCGTGATTACCGTGCCAGCGTACTTCAACGACAGCCAGCGCCAGGCGACCAAGGACGCGGGCCGTATCGCGGGGCTCGAAGTCAGGCGGATCATTAACGAGCCGACCGCAGCTGCCCTCGCGTTCGGTCTCGACAGGCAGGAAAACCGTGACCGCAAGATCGCCGTACTCGACCTCGGTGGTGGCACTTTTGACATATCCCTGATCGAGATCGCCGACGTGCGCGGTGAAAAACAGTTCGAAGTACTATCGACGAACGGGGACACGTTCCTCGGCGGTGAAGATTTCGACCAGCGCATCATCGACTATCTCGTCGGCGAGTTCAGGAAGGAACAGGGCATTGATCTGTCAAAGGACGTGCTCGCACTGCAACGCCTGAAAGAAGCGGCCGAAAAGGCGAAGATCGAACTGTCTTCGAGCCAGCAGACCGAGATCAACCTGCCCTACATCACGGCAGATGCCTCCGGGCCGAAGCATCTGAGCGTGAAGCTCACGCGCGCCAGACTCGAGGCAATCGTCGAGGATCTGATCGAGCGCACGATGGAGCCGTGCCGCATTGCGATCAAGGACGCCGGGTTGTCCACGGACAAGATCGACGACGTCATCCTCGTTGGCGGCATGACGCAGATGCCAAGGGTGCAGGAGGCGGTCAAGGCGTTCTTCGGGCGAGAACCCCGCAAGGATGTCAATCCCGACGAGGCGGTCGCCGTGGGCGCGGCGATCCAGGGAGCAGTGCTGTCCGGTGAACGAAAGGACGTGCTGCTGCTTGACGTGACGCCGCTCTCGCTCGGCATCGAGACGCTCGGCGGGGTCATGACAAGGATGATCGAAAGGAACACCACGATACCGACCCGGTTCTCGGAGGTTTTTTCGACCGCCGACGACAACCAGTCGGCAGTCGGCATCAAGGTCTATCAAGGCGAACGCGAGATGGCGAGCGGGAACAAGCTGCTCGGTGAGTTCAAACTGGAAGGCATTCCTCCTGCGCCGCGTGGCATGCCGCAGCGAGCATGCGCTCGGCCAGTTGCTTCTTCAGTTGGCCGGCCAGGCCCGATTCGCCCAGAATCGACTCGGCATCCTTGTTCTGTACCTGCGCCAGCAGTTGATCGATCAGCTCATCGGGGAACAGCTTCGGCGCCTTCGGGTTCTTGCTCTTCTTGGTCACTGTTGCTTCGGTCATAGGACGTTATTTCCGTTATCGTCTCATGACCTCGGCACACTAAAAATCTGACAGGCTCCTGGGCCATACCTGTCATGAGCGGCGTCGAACTCATTCGTGCGTTGCGAGCCGACCCGACACTATTGTGTGTGCCGGTTATCCTGATGTCCGAGTCGAGGAAGCGACCGTGTCTACGGATTTTTTGCTCTATCCGCAAACCGTTTCCTGCAACCGTATTGCTGCGACAACTGCGTCGACTCCGCGGCCGTCGGCTCCGTGCTCAATATTTCGGTGCCGGGCCTATAGTCGCGCGGGCGATGGTGCGTCTCGACGATGATTGGCGCAAAGAGAAAAGGGAGCCTTGCACCCGCGCCGTTCTCGGTTACATCAGGGAGTGAAGCGATGCTCAACACGTCACCAAAATATTGGGCGGCAGCGCTGACTGCCGTCGCGATGGCACTTCTGTTACTGACAGCAGCCTCCTCAGCGTTGCGGGCGGTGCTGCTGAGGGTCGCCTCCTCTAGGAAAATCATTCGCGAAAGAATTCAAGAAGAGACTTTGGCGCCGTAGGAATGGCGAGCAACCATTGCCACCAGGCTGCAGACCATTCGTCATAGCCTAATCCGGAAACCGAATTTCCCGACGGGTAGACTTGGGAGCTTACGCTTTGAGCAAAGGCGGCCGGAGCGACCGACATACCGAGAAGGACGCCGGTTGCCAATGCAAGCGTGCGTCCATATTTCATCGCTTCTTTCATGATGGGTCTCCGTTTGTCTCGAGATTGAACGGGTTCAGACTCCCCCGGGTGGTGCCGTCACGGGGCAGCACCGGCGTCGCAGGGTACTGAAGAAGAAGGTCAGCAACGTCTTGCCCTTGGCAACTAGACCTTCGATTATTCGCGACTTCACAACAGGTCGATTCATCTTCAACAAATCCGCAGCGCTAATTGCGACGCGCTACCACAATCAAGAGGAAGAAAGGCCGCTTTGCACGGGTGCGCTATGACACGTCCCCCTTCAGAGGGATTACAGAGCGAACGCAATCGCCCAGTCTCTGTGCTTCGTTCGCGACAGAGGCAAGCGCATGTACGCCGGAGAGAGGGCGTGCCTGTGCGCTACTGACGAGGCGTGGAAAGTATGTGTCGGAAGCAAGTGTCCATAGTCGCCGATTCGTCTTGATTCACTACACCGCCCCGGACACCCAACAAGCTCACGATGAGGTGAGGGTGCGTTTCAATATATGGGTAAAGCCTAGGGCAGCGAATAGTTGATTGCAAGCAACCGAGACATATAAATTTCGTGACGGGATATGAATGAAGTCAATAGAAAATAAGGACACCATATTTATCAATAGATGGTTCGGCTTGGACATTACAAACGTTTTCATATGTCTGTTTCCCAGAACTCGTAGCGCCCGGCCCGTAGCCGAGATAGCCCTCTCTTCGACACAAGGCGGACGCATTGCGCGTTGCCCAAGGCCGGTGTTCAACGGCACTGCTGCGGCGTCGGAGGACACACCCAACCGGTGATGCTTGTCTCAGCACGGACCGTCTACCCCGACGACGCTGTCAATATATTGTGCTCAAAGCATGCTGAGGGACTCCACTCATCCCATTAAGCGAGAAGGCACGCATAATCTGCGTGCGTGCTGTCCAGCGCGCCAGATGTCAGTCCCAGAGCCACAATGGCTTCGTCGTTTGAGGGTGTCGAAAGGGCCGCGCCGGCGTAAGCCCCCATAGTCCAATAAGGTCACGCCGGCTTTTGCACCATCTCTGACCCACGCGTGTTACACACGTGAGTTCGACAGTTAATGTATTTCGCATCAGTCGTTATAGCTTAGGGTGGCTGAAGACAAGCTGAAGCTGCTACTTTGTGCCTGCCAGCAAGCGTCTTTTAAAGAGCAAACTTTTCTGGAAGTGTCCCACGAAAACAAAACGGGACTGAGTATTGAGAGCCTGCTGATGTTTCACCTTTGGCGACCCACGCTTGAAGTCGAGAAGATGGTGCGGCATATTCAGACCGTGCGCATCTGAGCAACGTGCGTGGTGCATGCACTGAGGGCTGGCAGCCTTGAAATTCTCGGTGTCTGCGCTCGCGGGTTGATGCCGAGTCCGTGATGCGTGAAAGCGAGCGGCCTCGGTAATAGAGGGCAAATCGCTGCACAGTTTACAGGTTGCGCCCAACTGCCTCCTGACATGAATATTGTCCTGCCGGCGAGGCTCATGGTCGTTTCCTCGAAACTTGGCGTGGCGTGCGGTTAGTTCGAAACGCGACGTTGCTAAGAGTCAAAACACCTGAAGTCGAATGTCGTTGCTTCGACGGCAGCTCGCTGAATGACGGCGGCACTGCTTTCACCACTTCACGACTTGAATGACCTCTCCTGTGATGTCCTCCAGCAAGCACCGTTTGTATGTCTGGGCGACCGCCTCGGCGGGAACCCCAGCGGAGCGAGCCTGCCCCATTGCTGCAAGCGTCTCCGAGACCCAGCCTGGGCTAACGACATTGACCCGTGCCTTGCCCTTCAGTTCGAGCGCCGCTGACCTGCCGAATGCATCGATGCCGGCGTTCACGATGCTCACGGCAGCGCTCCCTGCCATGGGGTGTTGCGCCAGTATTCCGGAAGTCAGCGTCAGTGACCCGCCTTGCACGACATGGCCGACTGCGCACCGGACAAGATTGACTTGGCCCATCAGCTTGTTGGCCAGGCTGAACGCAAAGTCGTCATCGGTCAGCGTTTCGAGCGGTGCGAATTTTGCCGAACCTGCCGTGCAAATCACGGCGTCCACGGTGCCGAGTTGCTGATACATGGATACGATGGACGCCTTGTCTGTGAGGTCCACGGTCATGTCGGGGCCGTTGCGGGTTGCGCCAATGACCTTGTGTTCAGGCGAGAGCAGTCGCGCAACTTCCTTACCGAGCAGTCCGGTTGCGCCGATTATCAGTACGCGCATGGTCTCTCCTTATCCGGAAAGGTCGTAGCCCGCGCGGTGCGATACATCGCACGTGGCATGAAGACGAACGCATATCGTACTACCGCTCGCAGCAATGCGAACCACCGCTACTTACGCGGTGCTTCGGGGCGCGCGGGCTAGAATGGCCAGTTGACCCACGTGAAGAAACTGACACGCCATGTCCTGCGAATCACCATTTTGTGATGTCATCACGCGCGCTGAAATCCAGTCGCTCGCGGATGCGAAGACGTTTGCCCGAGGCGAGGCCTATTTCCACGACGGCGCGGTATCGCGGCTTGACGAGCGGGATGGCGTGCTTCGCGCGCATGTTCGTGGCACGCACCGGTACGGCGTCGAGCTCGGCGTCAGCGACGACGGCGAGCTGACCTACGAATGCGACTGTCCAGTGGGCGAGGATGGCATCGTCTGCAAGCATGTCGTGGCGGTCGCGCTGTCGTGGCTCGAGAACGCTGGCGAGGAGGTGTTCCATGCCGACGACGTGGAGCCGGCGAAGCCCCGCCGGAAGCGCAAGACCTATGAAGAACTAATGCGAGAATACGTCGCGACGCTGAGCGACGCCGCCGTACGCGACCTGTTGCTGGAGGCCGCCGAGCGCGATATGTCGCTGCGCGACAAACTGCTTTTCGCGGCGCGCGCAGCGGCCGCCAGTGACCTGCAGAGCATGAAGACTGCGGTGCGACAGGCGACGCGCGTCTCGCGTCCGCTCGACTGGCGTGAGGCGGGCGGGTATGGCGATGGCCTGATGTCACTAGCGGACATGCTGCGGCAGCGTCTTGCAAGTCCACACGCCGGCCAGGTCGTGGAACTCGCCGAACTGGCCATTGCCTGCGCTGAAAACAGTCTTGAACAGATTGATGACTCCGGGGGCGATGTGATGCCGGCCATCATGGAACTTGCCGCCGTCCATCTCGAAGCGTGCCTGCAGACCCGCCCCGACCCGACGAAGTTGGCGGAGCGCCTGTTCCGCGCTCAGACGGAAAGCGCGTGGGACACGTTCTACGACGTGCGGCCGGCTTACGAGGAGGCGTTAGGCGACCTGGGGCTCCGCAGGTACCGCGAGCTTGTAGAAGACGGATGGGACGGTCTGCCCGCACTGCCACCGGGCAATGAATACCGCAGGTCGTTCGACCCCCTGCGCATGCGACTGGAACATGCAATGACATCGCTGGCGGAGCACGCCGGCGACGTCGACGCACTGATTCGCATCCGCTCGAAGGTCCTGTCGAGCCCGTACCGCTTCCTGCAAGTGGCGGAACTGTGTGCGAAGCATGACCGTTTCGACGACGCCTTGTCGTGGGCCGAGCGCGGTCTTTCGGAATCGGGGAAGAATGTGGACCAGCGCCTGCTGGACTTTTGCATTCAGGCATACCTGCGCCGTGGCGAGTTTGCAAAAGCTGATGCGTTCGCTTGGCAGCGCTTCGAAATGCGCCCGGTTGCGGACGCATTCGTCGCATTGATGGATGTCGCCAAGGCTACCGGTCATCCTGATGCGACACGCGAACGTGCGCTCAATCATCTCTGGTCGCTCGTTCGCACCGAGGAGGCGCCGACCAAAGCGAAGCGCAGTGTCTGGCATTCGATGACGCGCACGGAACTGGTCAGAATTTTTCTTGACGGGCGTGACCCCGATGCGGCCTGGGAAGCCTTTCTCGGCGGTCCGGTGGCCACGCATATGTGAGCAACGATGGCGTCCGTTCGCGCGAAGACTCATCCACACGATGCCATTGCGCTTTATCACCGGTTGCTGCCGGTTGCCGCTGACAGTGGCACACGGAACGCCCGTTATGATGAAGCGTTCGGCATCGTGCAGACCATTGGGAAGCTACGGGCGCAACTGAACGAGCACGCCGAATTTGCTGATGAGCTGGAGAGTATCCGGGAAAGCTATCGTGCGAAACGCAATTTTATGAAGTTGCTGGCGACGCTGGGCTGAAGGTGCTGTCTATGTTGGTCCAACTGTAGCGCGCACAGAATCCAGCCTTCCTTGCTGCTTCTGCTGCTGCTGCCGCGAAACTGTCCATACCCCACGTCAAGGCCTTCTCAACGTCACGCTTCGTTCAACACGCTCGCCGTAGCTCCAGACCCCGGCGAAGCAGGCGGGGAAAGCCTGGCTTGTAGCGGCACGAATTCACCAAAGGTGGTTCACGGTCATAGCGTCTTGACCCGCCTTGAAGCCCATCGGGCTGCAGCAACTCCTCCGGAGCAGCAAGGGCGCCCGCCGGTTTACGCTCCCCGCCGAATATGCAAGTATCTCTGCCAGCGCACACCGCAAACCTTTGCGAGGTCCGGAATGGCTTGGAAACTATGGAAAACTGAGAAGCGTCACGACGAGATGCGCATCTGGCCGAGCGGTACGCACGAGTCGTTAAGGCAGCTTCTGGATATGTACCTGGGTCGCGACGCGCCACCGTTCGCACACTGGGCCGCGCCGGGCATCACATTCACGCCCGACATCGAACCGCTTGCCCGAGAGGGAGTCCGGGGATATCAGCTTGCCCTGTGGTTCTGGTTTTTTGCCGAGAAGCACGGCACTATCGCCTCAAAAATGGTGCGCGAATCTTTCTGCCTGCTCGCCGACGCGATGCAGCCATCGTCGGGCGACGAGTATGACGCACTTCTCGACCTCGAAAACCGCCTGGCGCATTCTGTCGAGGCCATTTCCGCCGAGCAGCGCACCTTCCGTCAGGAGGGGCTGACTGTGGAGCTACCGATGGAGTTCTTTCTTGCTACCGGCTTTCTCCGGCTCGCACCGGATTCTCCTTATGCCGGGAACGAGAGCGCCAGCCTGCAAGGCAATGACTACAAGCTGGCCGACTGTTTTCGCCATGCAACCCAGGAGGCGGTGGCGGTTTTCCGGCCGATGATAGGCGCGGTCGACTTTGATGCAAAATCACTGCCCAACTGGAGATGGAGCGTTCATTCTGGCGCCGCCGAGCGACACCTGCAACGACGCCACAACAATCCGCTTTTCCCCTTGCATCGCCAGATGGTAACGGCACATGAGGTCTATGAGGCACGTCTTGCCGATGCTCAGGCCCTTCAGGACGTCAGGAACGAGCTCAATGAGGTTAGCCGCTCATTCTCGCAGACAACTGAACTGCCGTTGAACTGGCAGTCCTTTCTTGAAGAATTTCGGGACCACGTCGACAGACTCGATGAACGCCGCCTTGTCGCTGGCGGACAGAACGCGTCCCTCGGTGACGCAATTGGAAAACTCCGCGCCGACATCATCACGACCTGGCGCGCTTCGATTCACAAGAACCGGCACAGCCTTGCCACCTTGGAGCAGGAAGAAGCGAAACGGGCCGAGCGACGCACGCTGCTGTATGGATGCGACTGGACCGCGCAGCTTTTGAGCCACGGGTCCCTGATACCGCCAGAAGAGGTCGTTCCCGCCCTGCTGAGCGAGTCCGCCGCTGAGTTGGAAAAGGCGGTGACAGGCCTGCAGGCCGAACCACGGCTGCATGAGACGCTTGCGCAATGTAGTGCCACCGCGCATCGGCTTGTGAACCAGCTTCGGGCGGCTGGTCACAATTTTCCCGATATCGGCGACAAGCTTCGGATTCTGGATGGTGCGCCCGGACAGTTGCCGGCCTGATTACCTTCGCGGTGTGCCATGTCTTCTTCGTCTGCATGAGCGCTGACGTCATCCCTGGCTGTTACCTGTCGGGCTGAGCGGGGATGACGGCGACGCAGCCCAAGCTGTCACGTCATCGCTACACCTTCCGGTGAAATACGGCTTTGTTGTGGTAGTCGCGTTTTTGTTTTTACCGTGGCTTATTTCAAGTGACCGCGGGGGCCGACGGGCCTTGTGCAGAGCAGGCGGCGGCTACCTGCGCAACATGCCGCTCAGGGGTTGGCCTCAGGCCGGCGATGGTAGGCGGAAACACACACCAGCTGCCGTCGTCGTGACGAAAGAAAAACAATTCGCGTACTCCGTCTGCTGACGACGTCTCGACGCGCACATAACGTCGCCGTCCCAGTCGCGTACGACCGAATTCGGTCACATGAACCGGTGTCGCGAAACCCGGCGCGAGCCATTTTTCGACCTGACGACGCAGTGACTGGTCATTTCCGTTTCGCACGTTTCCCTCCAGCAAGTCTGAAGGCGACCGCCGTTGCGGTGTTGTCGCTGACGATTTCGCGCCTCATCTCATCAACGCAGCGAGCGACCAGGATGTTGACTTTGGGCTCGTGAGTTCTGAAACAGAATATTTCGAGCGTGGATTGGCCGATACGGTGGGTCGGTGATGTCTAGTATCAATGCCGTGTATGTGCCGTCGCTCGAGCACCGGGCTCGGGAACTGGCCGAGGCGGTGTTGTTCCTGTGTGAAGATACGAGAGTCTGCCGCAAAAGGGGCACCGGTGGCGAGCACATCTGGCAGCATCACACGAGTTCCGCGCGCTTCGGCGTGACGACACCACGATGCGGGCATCGCTCGCCTCGGAAATCGAGCGATTCAAGCTCAGGCTGTTGACGGGCGCCGCACTCGATGCCGCGCGCAGGCGTGAGCTGCCGGTGCTGTTTGCCGCCCAGGTTTGTTTGAAGTAGCTGGTCTGCCGAGCCCCACCTTCAAGGTGGGCATTTCATGTGCGCTTGATGCACGCCGGGCGGCGCTAAACTGAGCGTGCTACCCGTTCGCCGGTCCTGTCACGGGCACGGCGCAAACCTGGCGGGCAAGCCTGGGTGGGGGAAGGCACGATGTCGATTGAGAGAATCTGGGTGAGGGCCAGCTATGCGGTGAGGAGTAACTCGCAGCGCACCTCCGGCCAGGTGGAATTCATCGCGCGCGTGACAGAGCCTGAACAGGGCGCCAGCCTGACTGAGCGTGAAGGCCGGCCGTGGCCCGTCGACTGCATGTGCCCGCGTCGAGCGTCGACATCGTCGGGCTCATCACTGACTGAACGTTAGCATTCCGGCAAGGAGCGGCACCATGAAAACCGACGAGCAGGTCCTCTACGTCGATCGGTGCAAGGCATGCGGCCATGCCGGCGATGTCTATCTCGACGATGATTCGCACGAAGGAGAACGGGGAACTTGCGATTCGTGCGGCGAACCCGTCGCGCTGGAATTGGATGGCGGCGTGCGGTTCGTCCGCGGAAGCCAGTAGCCTCAGATTGCGGCGCGCCAAGCGACCGTGATTTTGTCGGTCATCGCAGGCAGGGGCTTTCGCGGATGAGGCAAGCTAAGCCGCGAAAGCCCCACCCCACCGTTCTCGACTCTTCTGTTTAGTGGCCGCCGTCGGCGTTGCATCGTGGCAAATGACCACAGGTAGTCAATCCCAAGGGGGTTAGGCTACCACTTGCGCTGGAGCTTTCGGAAACGCCGCCATACCCGGATGTGTTGTTGTTCATTTCGCCGTGCATCGTATCCAGCGTGCTCGAGACAGGGTCTCCGTGGTAGGTCATGCCGGCAGTCGCTGCGCCATGCGCGTTGCCTCCGCCACTCCCACCGTTGCCATTTCCACCACCGTCCGCAAACGCGGCGCCCGTCGCACAGAGTGCAGCAACGGTCCCGCAGGCCAGGGCGACCTTCAGTGAGTGCTTCATGATACGTCTCCTGCAAGCTCGACACGCTTGGTTCGCATCGAGACTGATGCGCCGCTAACGACGACGGACCATCTGCACAGCGGCGGTGCACAGACGGTCGATTCGACCCGGATACGCTGGACGCTTGTGGCGTCAAGACCCGGGGTAAGAGTGGGTCGTGTACCGCTGCTTTAAGTGACACGGTCGACGCCCGATGCGGGTTGCGACCAGGAGAGGCCCCGAATCGCACTGCCCGACAGCGCTGCAGCTACCGCATAAACGAGCGACTCGGTGAGTTCTTGAAGGAGGGTGTGTTTTGAAACAGTTTAACGGGCCGTGAGCCACAGGTCCCTGATACCGCCAGAAGAGGTCGTTTCTGCCCTGCTGAGCGAGCCCGCCTCTGAGCTGGAAGGCGGTGACAGGCCTGCAGGTCGAACCACGATTGCATGAGACGCTTGCGCAATGTTGTAGAGCCAGCGGTCGCCGCCTGGTTACTGCAATGCAGGTCATGCAATTTCTCGCATCACCGGCGCGATGTGTCCATCAGGTGAGGCAGTGTGTTGGATGCACCTGACCTGCGGAACACGCTCTCATTTCTTTATCGATAAATTGCTGACCGTGGCTGCAACATCAATCACCACCGTGTTGGCCACGCGGTCATGCAGAGCTTGCTTCCGCGGATTGAACAGCACCCACAAAAACCCAGCACCGAATGTTGAAAAAGTGAGCAAATAGCCGAGAGTGCGCAACATAGCTTGCGTCACGGTCATCGGCTGCCCGGTATCGGCATCCACGATTCGAAGGCGCACCGCGCGCTTTCCCGGTGACGTTCCCCATACGGCCCACATTACGCCAGTGACCAATATCGGGATGCACTGGTCAACCATAAGCCAGAGAATGATGGACGAGGCAAAAGCCTCCGGTGCCATCAGGATGTCTTCGGTCGAAGGTCCGAGGGGGATGAACAGCAGGATGACCGTCCACCATATCGAATCAATGAACAGGGCGCGGGCGCGCTGCGAATAAGTCGCGTAGCGCATCAGAAGCCGTGCGTCGACGACGTTACCGGAGGATGGCAGACTCCGACGCCCCAGCCCAGTAGGGTCGATGAAATCCGGTAAGCCCATTTTGTTAGGAATCTCATTTGGAAGTCCCCGCTGGTGTCTTTTCGGCCGGCGAGCAGTCCGGCCACACTGGCCTCCTCGTCAAGCTCGTCCCAATGCAGACCTTTGTGCGAGCTTGACATGCACATTCGCTGACGTCGAGCGGACAACGCCGCAACCCGGCGCGGGAATCATGACAGTGGAGCACGTGAACTCACAACCGCGGCTCAACCCGACAACAAGGGTTGTGTCGTCAAGCAGCACCTTTATCGCGACGGCCGTCATCGATATGCATCCAATGTTTGTCGTGATACCCGGGTCAATTGGGCAGCGACTGCTGTTGCACTTCGTCACTCGGTTTCACTGTAGCCTGCGTACGCGCTGCCAATCGCTCATGATTCGTTGTCCGCTCTTCTGAACTAGGTGGAGGAACGACCGATGTGTTGGCAGCTCCTCCGTGCGCCAATTTTTTGACGGAGTAGCTGGCGAATGCATGCCCATTCGCACTTCGCGCGCTCGTCGACCACGCCACCGTGATAATTTTTGCCACCGAGGTGTCGAGCGCGGAGAAAATCGCATGCTTGCACGCGCTATCAAGCCCGAGTCGGGCCTGTGAATCATCACTGGACGAAGTTTTGCCGTGCAGCAAGTCTCCGCTTGCACCGCTTCCGTCACCGCCAGGACCACCTCCCAGGAAAGGGCGTCCTCACGATTCGCATGCTCCAGGTCCGCGAAGAGTTCATGCCAAAATTTAACGCCTCTGTACGAGCGACCGGGACCGCGCACGAACCGCAAGCGTGCCAATAATGCAGCGGTGCGGGCCGCCTCGACTTGTGCCGCCTTCGCGACCGTCCGGGAACGGCCCCAAACACTGCTTCGCCGGCAGACAATTGACGCGGCAAGAAAGGCCAACATCATGACGATGACAAACGCCTGATTGCCTTGGAGCAAATTTTCGTATGTCATACGGTCAGGAGCGCTTCCGCCTTTTTTAAATTGCCATCAGCCCGAGGCGCTGAAGCAGCGTCTTGCCCTCGGATGTCAACCGCAACCCGGCACTGGTGGAAGTCGTTCGGGCGACTTCCATCAGGCGTTCCTGCTGAAGCGCGACTGCATCGGGTCAGCGAGGGCGACTTGCGCTGGCGCACTGAACAACACCAGTAGCATTGCAATCTCGTGGTGACTGAGCGGCTTTTTCACCAGGCCTTTCCATGAAACTGTGCACGGAAGCTATCGCGCTCGCGACATGGCGAGCGACGGCGGAGGGTAAGCACAATACGGGGAACAAGCCACTATAGCGTTGCCATATGACAAACGCCTGAAGGCATGGAATCCACGAGACAGCCGATATTCAGGTGAAACCTGCCGGGTGGCGTTGCTGAATGACGGCAGGCGGCGGGAACCATGCCGACATCGTTGCGAGTCTCTGGAAGCACGGGCCTGCGTTTGCGCGAAATGGTTCACGACGTTTGACCTGCATTCGGCAGCGCGCAACAGAATGCGCAATGTCATCTTCGGGTAGCTGAAAAGCAGAAGGTAAAAAGTAAAATGAATGGCCCGCGTTGGGCGGGCCATTCGTTGAGCAGAGGCAAGCGTTCGGACCCGTTAGACAGGCTTGATGTTCGCGGCCTGCTTGCCTTTGGGGCCCATCTTCACATCGAAGCTGACCTTCTGATTCTCCTGCAGCGACTTGAAGCCTTCAGTCTTGATTTCGGAGAAGTGGGCGAACAGGTCTTCTCCACCGTCGTCCGGGGTGATGAAGCCGAAGCCCTTTGCGTCGTTGAACCATTTCACTGTGCCAGTTGCCATTTCTAATCCTGTAAATGTTGAGAGTCGCATTCGCGATTGCGGAATCGCACGGTGCGACCCGCCGCGACGGACGACTTTGTATCACGGCAAGATGACACCTGCCAATCCGCACGTCCACGGACAGCGGGGCCACCTGCTAGTGCACGGACGCTCAGACCCCGCCGGTAGCCGTAGCAGCGAACCAACAGGGCATGCAGCTTCAAGCTTTCCGTAATCCATCCTAGGATGGTAATTCTGACGACGCTCGCACCATGATTCGTATCGAATTCACGATGCTGGTGAAATTGGTGAGCAATCGAGTTGCGTTTGCAGCTCCATGCAGTTCACGTGCGCGGCACGGTTATGTCTGCGCGGCGTAGCGCATTTGCAGTTGGTTGTCTTTGCTCAAGACTGATTCAAGTGCTCATGCAGCGCATTCGGGTGATGCTTCGAGCCTTACGATGCCGCAGACTCGTTCGTGGCGCTCCCGGCGGAGCGCCTGGAGCCATGAAACAGACTCGGACCCATCTAGATGGCCTTGATGTCTCGACATAGTCTTCGAAAGATGAAGAAGAAGACATCTGTAGCAAATCGCCGTTATATCTGTTGGCATCATCCCGTTTTAGACAGCGGCCGCTTCATCTCACGGCGGTTCGCGTCCTCGTGCAATTGCGAGGCGTCTTCTGCAACTTTTGCGGAAGGAGTTAGCCCGGTCGGTGCCGTCGGCGCCCACAAGGCCAGGCCGCTAATTTTGATGAGTTCAGGCAACTCGATTCGGTCGAGGGAACTCAATATCATTCCTGGTGTCGGCATTGGTGCAGTCACCGCGTTGCTGGTCGGACATGGCGAGTGACTCGCGTGCACCAGCCAGTGGCCAGGCTATGCCTCGGAGCGCATCAGCGGCTCATCTGACCAGCAATCTTCAGCCACAACGTCTCTTCACACAGGAGAAGAACATCCATGTATTTTCTTGAAACAGGTGGCGCACAGCAGTCTGCCGCCGCTTCGATGCTCGAATTGGGGCAAAAGGCGATAACCTGGCATTTCGCCTTCCTGCAGCAAGCTACCGAACTGTCGCAAAAGCTCTTTGCCAGGTCATTGGAAGTCAAGAGCGGTCCGGGTTTGTTCGAGCTTGCGCAGGACTACCTTGCGGGCGTTCACAAACTAGCCTCGGAGGTCGTGTGCGCCCAGGTGACGTTGACCGGGGAGGCGATGCGCGCCGGCTGCCAGAGTCTTATTCCGCAGGAAGCCGTACCGTGCCCGGCCGCCGCGTCGGACAAGGTAGAGAAAGTCGTGGCTGGGGGGGACATCGCCGAGGCGCAAGTGCGTGCGCCCGAAGAGGTCGAAATCGTCAAGGCAATGATGGAAAGGACAGCCGCGCCGGCCAAGGTCCGTCGCAAGTCGCGGCCTAAAAAGGCTTAAGGCAATGCTGATCAAGTCCACCACTCATGGCTGTCATGCGTTATAGCGTGGACATGCGACGGTAAAACCAAAAACGATGAAGCAACTGACACTGGCGATGGCGGTCGATCAATGCGCGGGATT
>NZ_JBFRCH010000046.1:0-49797 GCF_040965635.1 Paraburkholderia phymatum | reverse complement strand
GAATCCTCCGCATTGATCGACCGCCATCGCCAGTGTCAGTTGGTTCTTCATTTTTTTTACCGTTGCATGTCTACGCAATAACGCATGACAGCCATGAACGGTGGACTTGATCAGCATTGCCCTAAGTGGCTACGCATCTGAACCCGATCAGTTGCTGACCAAACTGGTGCGCGCTCACGGTAACACCGCCGAGTACGTCCCATTTCTGGCGGTGCTCTGTTTGTACCTCGGCTCTCAGCATCCGCCTTACTGGCAGCTCTGGTGCATGGTCGGCGCAACTGTCTGCCGTTTGCTCCTGGTGGTCGCGCTAATTGCCTGGCCGTCCATGCAGAAATCCAATCCGGCCCGAGCTATCGGGGCTTTGGGGACATACGCCTTCGGAGCGGGCCTCTGTGCTGCATTGCTCACCGGCCACTAGCCCTTTGGTCGCGTCGCGTGATTGTCCGTCGCTCATCGCAATGGATAGGACGATTGCCATTCGTGTTCAGCGCAGAGCGCAAAGCGTCGACTCAAGCCACGCGTGTACACAGCGATATGAATCAACCTGAAGAGAAGAGGTACCGATGTCGAATCAGATCAACACCCGCCGTCGACGCTTTCTCAGGACGGCAGTGGTCAGCGTGGGTGCGATGGAATCGGTCCTGAGCGGGCTGGCGAACGCGCAAGTCGATGAGTCGAGCCAGCCCGCTGCAAGCGCGGATACCGCGATGTCGAATAGTTCGTTCGGCGCGATCACGCAGATCGATGCCGGCGTTCTGAATGTCGGATATGCCGAAGTTGGCCCGGTCAACGGCGTGGTCGTGATTTTGCTCCACGGCTGGCCCTATGACATCCAGAGTTTCGTTGACGTCGCGCCTCGGCTCGCGTCGGCCGGCCATCGGGTCATCGTTCCTTATCTGCGCGGCTACGGTACGACACATTTTCTTTCCGGCAATACGGTCCGGAATGGCCAGCAGTCGGTGCTGGCCGTCGACGTCATCGCGCTGATGGACGCGCTGAAGATCCAGAAGGCCATCCTCGGCGGCTTCGACTGGGGCGGGCGCACGGCCAATGTCGTCGCCGCGCTGTGGCCGGAGCGCTGCAAGGCATTGGTTTCGGTGAGCGGCTATCTGATCGGCAGTCAGGCCGGCAACAAGGCGCCCTTGCCGCCGAAGGCGGAACTCGTATGGTGGTATCAGTTCTACTTCGCGACTCAGCGTGGCAGGCAGGGTTATGAAGCCAACCGACACGACTTCGCGAAGCTCATCTGGCAACTTGCGTCGCCGAAATGGAACTTCGATGATGCAACGTTTGAGCGATCCGCAAGAGCCTTCGAAAATCCGGATCATGTTGCCATCGTGATCGACAACTACCGCTGGCGATTGAGTCTCTCAACCGGGGAACCTCGACGCGCTGGAAAAGCGTCTCGCGGCCGCACCCGTCATCACTGTGCCGACGATCACCCTCGAAGGCGACGCGAATGGCGCGGCTCATCCGGAGCCTGCGGCGTATGCGAAGAAGTTCGTGGGCAAATACGCTCACCGGACCATCACAGGTGGAATCGGTCACAACTTGCCGCAGGAAGCCCCCAAGGCCTTTGCGGACGCAGTGATCGAAGTTGCCAGCTACTAAGGGCCTACGTGCCGAACCTTGAAGACGGCTCAGGTGGGCAATCACGAGAGTGCTTGATCACTCATCGCTAGCCCAACTGATTGCCAATAGGAGCAAGAGTGTTAAACGATATCCCTCCGCAGACCCCGTCGCGCCGCCGCTTTGTTGGTGTCGCAGCGGCGACCGTTGCTGCTGCCTCGTTGTCCCGGCTCGCTTTCGCAGAAACGAATCAGGTGATCACTGAAGTCGCACAACCGAAGGGCGGCGACAAGACCGCTATCCGTCGGCTTCGCGTGCATGTGCCGGAATCGCAACTTGTCGATTTACGCCGGCGCATCAAGGCGACGAGATGGCCTGAGCGGGAAACGGTCACGGATGCATCGCAGGGCGTGCAGCTCGCGACCATGCAGAAACTCGCGCGTTACTGGTCGACGGAGTACGACTGGCGCAAGATCGAAGCGCGGCTCAATGCCTTGCCGCAATTCGTCACCGAAATCGATGGGCTCGACATTCACTTCATCCATGTTCGTTCGAAACATCAGAATGCGTTGCCGATCATCGTCACGCACGGGTGGCCCGGCTCGATCATCGAGCAGTTGAAGATCATCGATCCGCTGACCAATCCGACGGCCCATGGCGGGAGTCCATCGGACGCTTTCGATGTCGTGATTCCTTCGCTGCCCGGCTACGGGTTTTCAGGCAAGCCAACCACGACCGGCTGGGACCCGGCTCGCATCGCGCGCGCCTGGGTTGTTCTGATGCAGCGCCTCGGATACAGGCGATACGTGGCGCAAGGTGGTGATTGGGGGAACGCTGTCACGGAACAGATGGCGCTGCTCACGCCGCCGGAACTGCTCGGCATCCATACCAACATGCCGGCAACCGTACCGGACGACGTTGCGCACGCACTCAAATTCGGCGAGCCGGCTCCCGCCGGTCTCTCGCCCGACGAGAAGCATGCATTCGATCAGCTCGACTTTTTCTACAAGCACGGTCTCGGCTATGCACAGGAGATGGCGGGCCGGCCGCAGACGCTGTATGGGATCGAAGATTCGCCTGTCGGCCTCGCGTCGTGGATGCTCGATCACGATGCAGCCAGCCTCGCACTCATCACACGCGTGTTTGACGGACAGTCCGAAGGTTTTTCGCGAAACGACGTTCTCGACAACGTAACGCTCTATTGGCTGACCAACACCGGGATCTCATCGGCACGCCTGTATTGGGAAAACAAGTTCAACTTCTTTGCCCCGAAGCACGTCACCATTCCCGTTGCCGTCAGCGTCTTTCCGGACGAACTGTACGCCGCTCCGCGAAGCTGGGCAGAGCAGGCGTATCCCAGACTCATTCACTACAACCGCCTTCCGAAAGGAGGACATTTTGCAGCCTGGGAGCAGCCGCGGGATTTCGCGCAAGAGGTTCGCGCGAGCTTCCAGTCGCTGCGCTGAGTTCAACGTTGAGGACGACCGTGCCGCGCGCGCTCGTCAACTTCGACACGCGCGGCTTCGTCAAGCGTTGCTGTGGCCCCGCACGCAGAACACACGGGCGGCGAAGGTCGCGCGTAATTCCGATATCCTGGACTCTTCGCGGCTCCCCCTTGCACGCCTCGGGCGTCTCATGATGATCGGTTAGTGGACGGTCACCTTTGCAGTTCAGCCAACCGAGTCGCGTCGATACCGGTCTGTCACCGTGTGGATGCGGCGATTGCCGTGAGGCAGTTATCAACGGCAGGCAGGTGGGATAGGTGCATAAAAAGTTCATGGTATCTACACCGTTATCGGGCTAAAGCGCGGGGAGCATGTCAGCAGCACGCGCGGTAAAGGCATGGCCTTCACTGCAGCCTTTGCCAACCTTTTGGCGCTTATCAGGGCGCATAGCCGTGGGTTGACCACGACCCCGTCGTCAGGGAATTAAACCCGTCGCTCTTCCTATTGCGACAGCCTGAGTCCGGTTCCTGGCACCGAGCTTGGCACTGATCTTTCGCAAATGGGACTTGATGGTAAGTTCTGAAACGAACAGCTTTTCGGCGATGACCTTCGACAGAAGCGTAATCATTATCCCACCCAATTCCCTCGCGTCGCTGCGGCGCAAACCTTGCCGCGCAATTCTTCCACAGTCGCAAAGCGTCGTCGTAGTTCGTTCGAACTATTCGACATCCGTCCGCGATTTCCTCCTTTCGATACAGGACAACACGCATGGCGCCCCCTAAGGTATCGATTCGAGCAAGGATCGGCCTTCCCCGAATCAATGGCCGGCACAAGAACACGGAGACATCATGTACCTGACCCAAGGCTTGCACCGTTGCGTGCAACAGTCGCCCGACCGCGCGGCCGTCATTTTCGGCGAACGCTCGGAGACGTTCAGCGAACTGCACGGGCGCGTCGCGCGGCTGGCGGGCGCGATGCAGAAACTCGGCATGAAAACGGGCGAGCGTGTCGCGATGCTCGCGCTCAACTCCGACCGCTATATCGAGTATCTGCTGAGCGTTTGGTGGGGCGGCGGGGTAGTCAATCCCGTCAACATTCGCTGGAGCGTGGCGGAAATCGTGTATTCGCTCGACGATTGCGACGCCGTCATCCTGATCGTCGACGACCACTTTCTGCGAATGGTCGCCACGATCGCAGATAGCGCGCGCAGACGTCCCGTCCTCATCTATGCAGGCGAGGGCAGTGCCCCTGCCGGCATGCTTTCGTATGAGCAGTTGATCTCCTATACGGCCCCCGTCGACGATTCCTTTCGCGGCGGCGACGATCTTGCCGCGATCATGTACACGGGCGGCACGACCGGCCAGCCTAAGGGCGTGATGCAGTCGCATCTGAACCTGTGGTCGTCGACCGTGTCGCGCATGGCGGAATATCGCCACTTCGAAGGCACGACTGTTTCGCTGCACGCGGCCCCGCTGTTCCACATCGCAGCGATGGCGCGCGCGGTCGGCCACTTCACCGCGGGCGATACGCACGTGCTATTGCCGTCGTTCGACCCGCGTGCCGTGCTCGAAACGATCGAGCGTCACAAGGTGGAAGAATTGTTGGCTGGTGCCCACCATGCTTCAGGCCGTGCTCGAGCACCCCGACTTCGGCGCACGCGACCTGAGCACGCTGAAGCGCATCTACTACGGCGCATCGCCGATCGGCGCGGCCGTGCTCGATACCGCGCTTGCCGTGTTGCCCGGCATCGAGTTCTTTCACGCATATGGACTCACGGAAGCATCGCCCGTCGTATCGGTGAATCCACCCCTCAATCACTCAGCCGCAGCGCGGACTAGCGGGCTCTACCGCTCGGCCGGTCGCGCCAGCCTCGGCGTCACGGTGAAGATCGTCGATGAGAATGATGTGGAAGTGCCGCGTAACACGATCGGCGAAATCGTCGTGCGAGGCGCGAACGTGATGCAGGGCTACTGGAACAGGCATGAGGAGACCGCGCAAACGCTGCGCAACGGCTGGCTCCATACGGGCGACGGTGCTTATATGGACGACGACGGCTACCTGTTCATCGTCGATCGCATAAAGGACATGATCGTGACAGGCGGTGAGAATGTGTACTCGGCTGAAGTCGAAAGCGTGCTGTCTCGCCATCCCGCCGTCGTCCAGTGCGCGGTCATCGGCATTCCGAATGCGCGTTGGGGCGAGGCCGTCCATGCCGTGGTCGTGGTACGGCCGGGGAGCAATCCGAGCGTAGATGATCTGCGGGAGCACTGCCGCCAGTTCATCGCCGGATACAAGTGTCCGAAATCCGTCGAGTTCCGCTCGGCAATGCCGCTTTCCGCGGCGGGAAAAATTCTCAAGCGAGACCTGCGCGCGCATTACTGGGAAAACCAGAGCCGGCAAGTCGGCTGATCGGTTGTCTTCACTTCATTCGCTATACGACTCTGCGCCAGAACGCAGGTGTCCATGCAAACACCTGCATCACACGCTGTTCTGCAGCCGCTTCTTTTGCACGAAGAATTCAAGGGGCACGTGCGTCACCGCGCGCACCCTTCTGGTTTCACCCGTAGGACCAGCAGTGCAACCATCCGCCAACGAGCGGGGATACATGGAAAGGAGACATGCATGCGTTTTAGCCGGATGAGCCGTGGCATTGGAAGCGTGATAGTGGCAATGGCAGGGGGCGCAGCGATGGCTGATCCGTCGAGCGTGACACTCCACGGAGTTGCCGACACTTTCATTCAGTACCTGAACAACGGCGGCATGAGCTCCGTTTCGGAGCGTAGTGGCGGCAGTACAGGTTCGATGTTCGGCTTGCGAGGCAGCGAAGATCTCGGCGGAGGTCTCAAGGCTGACTTCGATGTGGAGAACGGGTTCAACATCAATAACGGAACGGGATTCATCGACACATCCGCATTGTTTTACCGGCAGGCGTGGGTGGGATTGAGTCATGGCAACTATGGCACATTGACGTTCGGCCGCCAGTACGAGCCGAGTTTTCGAGCGATCTACCCAACCGATCCATTCCGGGCCAACGACATCATGTCGCCACTGTCGGCCGGCGTATTGGCCGTGGACCGCAATACACTTTCAACGCAATACGTAGCGGGACGGGCCAGCAATTCGATCCTCTATCAGTCGCCTGTGCTGGCCGGATTCCAGATCGATGCCATGTATGCTTTCGCGGCAACGGTCACACAACCGACGCCGGCCACGACGGGCAACATTCTGGACGTTTCCGCCTCATATAACGGGTACGGACTGTACGTCGGCATCGCCTATCAGTACCAGCATTCGGGGTTCGCTACCATACCCGGCCTGCCCGCCGCGCTGACGCTCGCCAACACCGAGCACTATTCGGCGGGACTCGCGTATCGCATCGGCGTCGTCAATCTGCAGGCCAACTACTCCTACAACCACGCAAAGGATGTACCGACGCATTCGCTTGCGGCATTGCTGGACACCTCGCACCCATACAGTCTCGCCGAAGTAGGTGCTACGAACCAGGCGACGCCAGCGGACGTGTTTGAAATCGCGGGCATCAACCGCAACGTGCGCGGCGCCGAAGACAGTACATGGGGAATTCAGGCAGGTTACGACCATTCGTTGTCAAAACGCACGAGCCTGTACGCGCGCGCCGGCTATATGAAGAATCATGGCGAGGCGACCACAAGCTGGCCGGGTGTTCGCGTGCAGGCACAAGGTACATCGCAGACCTTGGCGCTGATTGGTATGACACACCGTTTCTAGTCTTGCGCGACAGATGTGCGGGCGCCGTCACGAAAGGCGTCCGCACCCTTGACGCGGTTTCACGGGAAAATAGAGTTTTGAGCCTGCGGACATCGCGATGGCAACAGGGCGCAGCGTCGAGGATAGCGGGAGGCCGAGGCTCTGAGATGGTCTTCTTGAAACTGGCGATGTAGCGGTTATCGTTCGACAAGGCCCTCATCGATCACGATACCGCACACGTTCAGAACGATATTCGACGGCGGGTTTTTATATTCAACAGCGGCGATAACTAAGCTTTGACGCGCTTGCGAGACGTGCGCATACCCACGGCCTTCTCAGAGAGCGCGCATTGCTGGATCACGCGCTGGAGATGATCCGGACCGGCCGTGATCGCGCTAAGCAAGGTCATCAAGACAAAGTCGATCAACTTTGGTATCGCGACTTTGGTGTCCGCCCGCGGCGCGCGATTCGCGAGGAGCAGCGTGGCGAGACCATGCTCCATGCTCCACGCGGCATGTGCCACCAGCTTGAGATCGGCCTGGGTCCAGCCAGTCTCGATGGCCAGCGCCTCAATCGTCTCGCAAAACAACCCAAAAGACCTGTTACTTTCCTCGATGAGTTCTGGATACGCTTGATGCGCGACGATGCGAGGCCCGATCATCAGGCCGAACAGCCCATTGTGACGCTGCGCGAACTCAACGTATACCCGCATCATCCGGTACGCCTTGGAAAGCGCCGTATCCTCGCTGTCACGGATCGCAACGCGCAGCGCTGCGAGGTCACGATAACCACTCGCCGCGATCGTGGCCAGCAACTCATCGATACCTGAAAAATGTCGCGAGGGCGCGGCTTCCGATACGCCCACCATGCGCGCGAGGTAACGCAGGCTCAAGTCCTGTGCTGATACATCCATGAGCGCGCTGCGCCCCGCTTCGATGAGCGCATTGCGCAGATTGCCATGGTGGTAATCCGCGTTCTTCGCGATAGATGACTTAGGACTCACGTGGCCTTCGTTCGTGGAGTACGACAAGGAATAGATTATAAATTCTGCGTAGAGAGGCACGCAATATTGCGGATCATGTGCTGACAACCGTGTTTTCCTATCTGCATTCTAGCCGCGTCATGGCGGCGTTGGCTGTCAGGCCAGGGCGCATGCCTGGCGAGTCCACGGCGACATCGATTAATCATGTTGGGCATCGAACCGACACATCGTCAACGGGCGATCGCCTTTTGGCAATGCGCTGCACGCCAAAAAGAAGAACCACGACACCAAGTGCCTGCACGCAGGCAATCATGATGAACCCGCTCGCGTAAGTTCCTGTTGCGTCGCGGACGTATCCAATCAGAAAAGGCGTAACGAAGCCGGCGACATTGGCGACGGAACTGATCAACGGCACGCCGACCACTAACGACCTGCCGCTGAGAAAACCGACAGACATTTGCCAGAAGAGCGTTATACCCGCCCCCGTTCCCGCGAAGCCGAGGACGAGCAGCAAAAACGTCGCGATAGTACTGCTGTGCCATACGAAAACAAGCGCTGAAAGGCTTACCGCAGTAAAGACGGACGCAAGCGCACAGAAGAGCCGCCGACGCTGCGCACTGCCCCCGATGCTGCAGATGAGCACATTGCCCAATGCTCCTAACGCGCAGGCACCAGCGACTGCACGGCCAATCTCTTTGTATCCGCTGAATCCCGCCTCACGAAGTATCGTCGGCGAGAAGAAAAACAGTGCGGCGGTAGCGGCCAGGAGGCAGAAGTAGGCGGCGCTCAAGATCCAGACGGCTGGGTTGAGCAACAGAGGACGCCCGTCTTCGCCGGTATCGCTCATCGTTCCGGCATTCTGTCGGAGATCATCCTCGACGAGCGTACGCTGTCGCGCGGAGAGCCACCTGGCGCCGCGAGGCAGATCCGGAAGCATCATGAACGCGACGCACGCCAGCACGACCGTGGGGATCGCCTGAGCAAAGAACATCCATCGCCAGCCCTGAAAGCCGGCCAGTCCGTTCATGTGCTCGAGCACGAATCCCCCCGTTAAACCAATCGTGACCGTCGAGAAGAGTGATCCCGAATGGAAGATGCTGAAGTTACGCGTGCGCCTTTTCCCCGGGAACCACGCATTGAAGTACAACACGACGCCCGGGTAGAAGCCGGCCTCGAACACACCGAGCAGGAACCTCAGCACGTAGAACGACGGCGCGCTATTGACGAACGTCATCGCGACGCTCGTCAGTCCCCAGGCGCCGGCAATGCCAGTAAGCACGGCGCGTGCACCGAACTTCTTTTGCAGCATCGTAGTAGGGACGCCGGACAGCACGTAGCCGACGAAGAAGAGGCCGGCCCCCAATCCATACACCGTTTCGCTGAATCGCAGATCCACTACCATTTGCAACTTCGCGAAAGCAACGTTCGAACGGCCGACCCACGCCAGCATCCATAAGCCAAACAGTATCGGCAGTATTCTCCATTGCGCCGAAGCGTAGGCCTTCCGAAGGAGGGCATTATCATCCGACGATAACGCCTCCACGCAGGCTTGTTTCACCACTTCCATTCAGTCCTCCGACCTGTTGTGTTGATACCGGAAATACGAGGCGTATCGCCGTAATCAGAGCTCGTCCGTCACTTTCTGCAACTCACTCGCTTGCGCAAGAACGGAAGCGTCGATCTTCTTCGCGGACGGAGGCGCGCCGCCGACCAGAATGCCGGTATCGATTGCATTGCGGATTTCGGTATCCGCCATTCCCGCTTCTCGGAACACCTGTTCGTTGTGCTCGCCGCGAAACGCGGGCGCGCTGCGCATCCCAAGTTCGTCGTCGGAAAAGTGCCACGGATAGCCGTGTATCAGATATGAGCCGCCGCGACGATCCGTGATCTCGTGAACCGCACCCCATTGCTTTGCCCAATCGGTCTCGGCCAATTCCTTCAGCGTACGAATCTGGCCAATCGCGATCTTGGCCTCGTCGAGTTGCGCATCGAGTGTCTTGAGATCGCGGAATGACAGCATCCACGTCTGGATTACTGCGTGCAGTGCTTTGTAGTTCTGCAGGCGGCGCTCAGCGGTGCTGAAACGCGGATCCTGCGCAAGGTCCATACGGCGCATTGCGCGCAAGTAGTTCGGAAACGTGTTGCTGCCGACGATGCTTTGCGCCGCCACGAACTCTTCGCCACCAGGGCCGACGAAATGCGGTCCGTCGGCGGCGCCGAGGATGCCCGGCTCGGCGCCCGTATCGATACCCGCGAGATCAAGGTGAGCGCGTTCGTTGATCGACAGCATCACAGCCGCCATCGCGACGTCGATGTATTGGCCGCGCCCGGTGACTTCACGCTTTCGCACCGCCGCGAGCACGGCGATAGTTGCTTGCAGGCCAGCGTAGACGTCCGCGTGGGACAGGGGATCGGTCCACCTGCGACCGTCGCCCGCGCTGTCGAAATGGCGCAGCGTGTTGTGCGTGAATCCCGTTTCGGCCTGCACGGTCGGCGCGTAGGCCATGCGCGAAGCCCATGGGCCGCGCTGGCCGTAACCTGTGATCGACACATAGACCAGCTTTGAATTGCGCTTCGCGAGAGTGGCGTAGTCGAGTCCAAAACCCTTGAGCGTGCCGGCCCGAAAATTCTCGACGATGATGTCAGCCTCGTCGCACAGGCGTAGCACGAACTCACGTGCGCCCGGTGCGTTAAGATCGATGCTGATATTGCGCTTGCCGCTATTTTGCTGAGCGTAGTAGCCCGACATGCCATCGCGATTCGGGAACGCCGCACGCGATACGTCGGGCCGCGGTGGCTCGATCTTGATCACGTCAGCACCGAGATCGGCTAGCGTTCGCGCGCACAGCGGGCCGGCCAGCACGCGGGAAAAATCGACGACCTTGAGTCCTTCGAGCGGTCCGGCCATGTCAATTCCCTTCGAAAACGGCGGTGCCGGGACCGGCCTTTTCGAAGGCCTCCAGTCCACGTTTGAGATCCTGCGATGCCCAGATCGGCTTTTGCAGTTCGAACATCGCCTCGTCGGCGGCAGCCAAGCCCTCGTTGACCGCGACCCGGACTAGCTGCTTGGTGGCGGCATGCGCAATGGTCGGACCGGCGGCCAGTTCCTGCGCAACCGACAATGCCACTTCATCGAGCTTGTCGTCGGGCACAACGAGATTGATCAAGCCCCAGCGTTCGAGGGTGGCCGCGTCGTAACGGCGACCGAGCAACGCGAGTTCTTTCGCACGCGCTGGACCGGCTCGCATCACCTGACGCTGGATGCCGCCAAGCAGCGGATGCAAGCCGAGTGCGACCTCAACCGAGCCGATCTTGGCCGATTCGGCGACGACGCTGAAGTCACAGGCGAGCGCCACTTCGAATCCACCGCCGAGGCATGTGCCGTTCACCGCCACGACGATCGGGATCGGTAGTGTCTCGAAGCCATGCAGCACCTCAAGCGGATCCATCAGTGCTTTGCCTTGCTTGGCAATGCGATCCGGAAAAAGCGCTACTTCGGCTCCTGCGGAGAAGTGCCGCAGACCACTGCGCAGCAGAATCGCGCGCGAGCCGCGTTTCACTGCCTCTTCGAATGCATTGAGTAGCGCACGATACAGCGTCGGGCCCATCAGGTTGTGCGGGCGACGGTTCATCGTAAGGACCGTCACGTGGCCTTTGATTTCAGTTTGAACAATTGCTTCGTCCATCTTTGCTCCATTTCCTCAGATTTGCACGTCTTTCAGTTCAAATGTTAACGCACATAACATTTGGCTGAAATATAACGCCAGGATTAACTTGAATACGGATGTCTATCAGATCCGGTTGTTGACCAATGCCAATGAGTAAAGGCACAGCTGGCGCCCATCACGGGCCGAACTTGTGCGGGAGGGAATACGCGCCATATGCCATCGTCGTGACGAAAGAAGAACATTGCCGCGCGCTCTCCGGTCTTTGACACCTCTATACGTACGTAGCACTGCTGCCTGGCGCGGTTGTTCCGAAACTCGACGACTCTAACCTGATGCGTCGCACCGGGCACAAGCCAATGGTCGACCAAAGTACGCAGCGATTTTTGTTCACAAGCCAAAACTTTCTCTGGAAATCCACAACATGGAGAGTGCGGTAGCGGACGTCTATCGTTCGCGAAAGATCACAATCGCGAAGATCAAAGATGAGCGGTGGACGCAGGCGGCGGCGTCGGTTGGCACGTGGGAGCATTTCAATCATCAAGGCCTGCAACGACGCGGGCGTCCCTTTCGGCTCCGTCTCCCAATACGGCCAATGCTTCCTGATAAGCCTCACTCTGAAACGTGGCGAGCGCCTGTTCGAAGCTCGGGAATTCGACTACGACGGTCCGTTCCTTGAGCCCCGCCTGAAATGCAACGACTTCGCCGCCCCGCACCAGAAATTTTCCACCCGCCGCTTTCACCACCTGGGTCGCGAGGACGCCGTATGCCGCGAGCTTGCTTGCGTCATGGACTGCCCGATACGCCGCCACCCAATATCCCTTTGCCATTTCGCTTCCCCCAAGTTGAAAGAAGATACGTGATCATAGTAACGGTGTTAACATGGATATCAATGAGGGTTTTTCCTGGCCATAAAAAGCTGGCCATGATGCGTGTTAACGATGTTAGCATGAGCCAATGCGATGACTCGTTGCCAACTTTTTCGTGGAGAACTTCATGCCGTACACGACGACCAATCCTGCAACCGGCGAACTGCTCGCCACCTACGCCGACATATCCGACGAGTTGCTCGAAACGAAGCTCGCTGCTGCGCAGCGCGCTTTTGAAACTGACTGGCGCCGCCGTCCCGTCAGCGACCGGGCGCGCATTGTGTCGCGCGCGGCGGCGCTGTTGCGCGAGAAGGCCGACGAATACGCAGCCTATCTGACGCTGGAAATGGGCAAACGCAGCGGCGAAGCACGCAAGGAGGTGGAGTCGTCGGCGAACATTCTCGACTACTACGCAAAACATGCGCACGCGTATCTGCAACCGCGCCCGCTTGCGGAAGCGCCCGGTGCGGCGGTGCACATCGAGCCAATCGGCGTGCTCTTCGGCATCGAGCCATGGAATTTTCCGTACTACCAGATCGCGCGCGTAGCCGGGCCGCAACTGATGGTCGGCAACGTCCTGCTGCTTAAGCATGCGGAGAGCGTCCCGCAATCGGCATTGGCCTTTGCCCGGTTGTTCGAGGAAGCGGGCGCGCCTGAAGGCGTCTATACAAATCTGTTCATCTCGATCGAACAGGCTGGCCGTGTCATCGACGATCCGCGTGTCCAGGGCGTGACACTGACGGGCAGCGAGCGCGCTGGCGCCGCCGTCGCCGAGCGTGCCGGCCGCAATCTGAAGAAGGTCGTGCTCGAACTGGGCGGCAGCGATCCGTTCATCGTGCTCGAGGATGCGCCGCTCGACTGGGCGATTCAAAGCGCGGTCGCTGGACGGATGCTCAATGCGGGTCAATGCTGCGTGGGTTCGAAACGCATCATCGTGGTCGGCAAGGAACGCGGTGACGCATTTCTCGAAGGCTTCACGCAGCGTATGGCATCGCTCGAGACGGGCGATCCAGCCGATCCGGCAACCGCTGTCGCACCGCTTTCATCCGAGCGTGCATTGCGTCTGCTGCTTGAGCAGATCGATCGCGCGGCTTCGCATGGCGCGCGCATCGTGTGTGGCGGAAAGCGCGTCGCGCGCTTAGGCTTCTATTTGCAACCGACTGTCCTGACCGACATCTCGCCGCAGAATCCTGTCTTCGCCGAAGAGCTGTTCGGCCCGGTCGCCGCGTTCCACGTCGTCGAGGACGAGGCTGCCGCGATCTCGCTCGCCAATGGCACGCCGTACGGTCTCGGCGCGTCGGTGTTCACCGCGGATACCGAGCGCGGCGAGCGAGTCGCCGCGCAGATCGACAGCGGCATGGTGTTCGTCAATCAGCCGTTCGGCACGGCGGCGGAACTGCCGTTCGGCGGCGTCAAGCGCTCAGGTTTTGGTCGAGAGCTTTCTCTCCTGGGCTTCGACGAATTCGTCAACAAGAAGCTGATCAGGGTTGCGCCTGTCGGGGCTTCACCGTTCGGCCCTGCGCGGACTGCCTGAACGCGCGATGGCGGCACTCAATTTTTATTTCCTTTGAACGAGCATCATGACAAGCAAGACGATTATCAGTTGTGCACTCACAGGAAGCGATGACACGCCGCGGCTGAACCCCGCAGTGCCCGTGACGCCCGAGCAGATCGCCAACGAGGCCATTGCTGCATGTGAGGCCGGCGCGAGCATCGCGCACATTCACGTGCGTGACCCGAAAAGCGGCGCTCCAAGCACTGAGTTGTCGCTCTACGGAGAAGTCGTCTCTCGTATCCGCAATAGCGGATGCCCGATCTTGATCAATCTGACGACAGGCCCGGGTGCCCGTTTCGATCCCAGCGACGAAGACCCGAACCGGGGAAGCGAACTCAGTACGATGATGACGCCCGAGGCGCGCGTGCGGCATGTGCTCGAGTTGCGTCCGGAAATCTGCACCCTGGACATCGCGACCATGAACTTCGGCAGTCGCGCATTCGTGAACGTGCCCGATCATCTGATCAAGATGGCGACCTTGATTGAAGAAGCTGGCGTAAAGCCGGAACTCGAGGTCTTCGATCTGGGCCACGTGCGTCTGGCGCGCCATCTGATCGAAACGCAGGGCATTTTGCAGGCTCCACTGTTCCAGTTGTGTCTTGGCGTGCCATGGGGCGCATCCGCCGACACCGAGAGTCTTCTTCAGATGAAGCGCTATCTGCCCGAGAACGCCCGCTGGTCAGCGTTCGGCATCTCGCGCGCCCAATTTCCGATCGTCGCGCAAAGCGTGATCCTCGGGGGGCATGTCCGCGTCGGCCTGGAGGACAACCTTTATCTTGCCAAAGGGGAACTGGCGCCGGGCAACGCATCGCTGGTCAAACGCGCGGTCAGTATCGTCAAAAGCATCGGCGGGGACGTGGCAACACCGGACGAGGCTCGCAGCATACTCGGCCTTTCCCGCCGCCAATAGAGCGGAAACGACGATGTGATCGCACTTCTATCCGACGAGTCGCAATCAATGCTGCGGGCGAAAGCATTGATTTCAAACGGTAGCCTATCCTTGGGCTATCTATAACGCCGCCTCACTCGTGTCTGGCTCATCTTGTCTTTCAAGAGACCCGGATGTTCTGACATAAGAAACGCGGCATCTATTGATGCATGGAGACAAAAATGCCTTTGTGGAATATCTATCATCCCCCCGGTGCCTACACGGCAGAAGACAAGCAGGAGATGGCGAATCGAATCGCCGACATTTACATCATTCCTCGCTTCTATGTCGGTGTTCTGTTTCATGAACAACCGAAAGACTCTTTCTTCATGGGAGGTGAGTCGCGGGATGATTTTGTCAGAATCCGATTAGATCAGTTCGCCAGGCACATCTCCAAGGACGTTGAATGGACGGAGTCGTGGTTACGCAAGGCGAACGCTGCAATTGCGCCATTTGTCCAGGAGCGGGGCTACCACTACGAACTGCATGTCGGCGAAACGCCGCGAGAACTGTGGTTGATCGACGGCATTCGACCGCCTCGGCCCGATACGGAAGCTGAGAAGAAATGGAAGCTTGAAAACCGGGCGTCGCCGTTTGAGCCGAGCGAAGGTTGAATCCCTCAGCTTCATCTGAAGCCATTGGCAGGCTGAACTCAATCGACTGCGGTGAAATCCCGGTTTTCATCGCAGTCTCTCCCAACCTTCTGGTGAGCACATGAATGCTTTGATATTCGAACGCAACGGCGAGCCGTCAGAGGTAGTCCACCGGCATGATTTGCCCGAGCCCACGCCCGGTCCAGCGGAAGTCCGCGTGAGGATGCTGCTGGCGCCCGTGCACCCGTCCGACCTGCACATCATCCGTGGACGTTTCGCACGCCAGCGTCAGCCGGAACTGCCAGCCTCGCCCGGGTCAGAGGGCGTCGGCATCATCGACGCCGTGGGCAGCGACGTGTCGAGTACGCGGGTAGGAGAACGCGTTGTGTTGCTGGATGTGCCCGGAACGTGGCGAGAACAAGTCACCAGTCCAGCCGACCGCGCGATACCCGTACCGGCGGCGAGCTCCGACGAGGACGCTGCGCAGGCTTTGATCAACCCAATGACGGCATGGGCAATGACGATGTGCGAGCACCAACTCGAACGCGGAGACTGGCTGGTCCAGAGCGCGGCCGGATCGACGGTCGGTCGGCTCGTGCTGCAGATCGCGAAAGCGCAGGGGTTCCGCACCATCAACCTTGTACGCCGTGAAGAGCAGGTCGCCGAGATTCAGGCGCTTGGCGGTGACGTCGTGCTATGCACCGCGGACGAAAGCTGGTCGGAGCAACTGACGACGGCCACGGGCGGCAATGGCATCGTAAGCGCGATTGACTGCGTCGCCGGCCGCACGGGCGCCACCCTTGCGCGTCAGTTGGCCCCGAACGGACGCCTGCTCGTGTATGGAGCGTTGTCCTCGCATCGTCAGACCGACCCGGCGGCGTTCGAGATGCCGGTTTTCGCTCCGGCGCTGGTCTACTCAGCTGCCGAGGTGCGCGGCTGGTTTATCTTCTCGTGGCTCGCACGCAAGCGGGTGAGTGAAAGCAGCCGGACGCTGCGCAGTCTGCTCGATCGTATGGCCGAGGGCACCTTGAAGCCGCCGGCAGCGCGCCGCTACTCCGTGGATCGTGCACTCAAGGCATTCACGGCCGCCGAGCGCGCCGCACACGACGCCAAGCCGCTGCTGGTGTTCGCGGACCGTTGAACGGCACCCAATGTCACCCGCGACGCGAAGCGGTCATCGCTATTCGCATGAAGGCCGCGGTTGACGCTGACTTAAACTATCGGCCTATGCCGGAAATGGGGAAGCGGTTGCACTCGATCGCCAGGCAATCACACGCACCATCAAACCATGGACCTGAACCTGATCGGCCTCTTCGTCGAGATCGTCGAATCGCGTAGCCTCAGTGCCGCCGCGCGCAAGCTGGGGATGACGCGCGCGAATATCAGTCAGCGGCTCAAACTGCTGGAACGCGAAACAGGCGCGCAATTGCTGCGCCGCTCGACGCGCAGCTTCGAAATGACGCAAGCCGGCCACACACTGTACGAATGCGGGCAGCGCATGCTCGAAGACCTGAGCACGGCGCAGGCTTCTATCGACAGCCTCGGACAGACCTTGAGCGGGCGCGTTCGCATCAGCGTGCCCACTGGCTTCGGCAGGATGTTTCTCGGCGGCAAGCTGCTGGAGTTCGCGCGCATGCATCCGGGCATCGCGCTCACGGTCACGTTCAACAACCGCATCGAAGACCTGATCGCGGCCGAAGTTGATGTCGCGATAAGAATCACGGCGACGCCGCCGCTCGATTACGTGGCGCGCAATATCTGCTCGATCGACTGGAACCTGGTTGCGTCAGCCGACTATGTGAAGCAGCACGGTCCGATCGACTGCCCGAGCGACCTCGAAAAGCAGACGCTGATCGCGTCAGCGTATCCGGGCCGTCGCGTCACGATGACGCTCACGAACCGCGAGGACGAGACGGACGTCCACGCGATCACGATGCAGCCCGCGCTGCAGTCTTCGGACTATCCGTTCCTGACGGAGGCCGTGTGTCGGGGCATGGGCGTCGGACTGTTGCCGGCCTACGTGCCGCATGCGCCGACGAGCTGCGAACTGCTGCGAGTCCTGCCGCATTTCCGCGTCGCCGGCATGCAGAACACGTTGTATATCGTGACGCTGCCCAATCGCTATCCGTCGCCCGCGACGCAAGCGCTGATCGACTATTTGCGCGCCGAAATCCTGTCGCTCGCGCAAACCTGGAGTTAGCGCTCCACCCCAACAAGTACGCCATCCCGCCCCACAGGACTCTCCCGCGTCCGGTGTCAACTTTCAGTTAACAGTTCGTCAACTGTCAGTTGGATTGTCAATGCGCATCGCGCATTTAACAATCAGCCAAACGAAATACATGGAGACATGGGATATGACTTCCGAATCGGCCGGGCATGACATCAGGCGCGAACTGCGCAATCGCATTCTTGTTCTCACTGTCGACAATCCACCCGTCAACGCGCTTGGCGTGGCCGTGCGGTGCGCGCTGAGCGACGCCATCGAATTAGCGGAAAAGGACTCCGCCGTCGACGCGGTGTTGCTGATCGGCGCGGGACGCAACTTCATCGGCGGCGCGGATATCAAGGAGTTCGGGAAGCCGCCGCTACCGCCATCGCTGCCTGTCGTCTGCGACAGGATTGAAGCGTGCCGCAAGCCGGTCGTCGCGGCCATCCACGGCGCGGCGCTCGGCGGCGGCCTCGAGATTGCGCTCGCCGCGCACTACCGGATCGCGCTCGTCGACGCCCGGCTCGGCTTGCCCGAAGTGACGCTCGGTTTGCTGCCGGGTGCAGGCGGCACGCAGCGCGCGCCGCGTCTCATCGGCGCTATGGCCGCGCTGGATCTGATGTTGAGCGGGCGTCACGTTGGAGCACGGGAAGCGTTCGCGCTTGGTCTCGTCGACCGCGTCGGCGAAACGGATGATGTGCTGACGGAGGGCCTGGACTACGTAAAGGCATTGCTTGATGCGAAGGCTCCCGTGCGCCGCACTCGCGATGCTGACGGACTCGCGGACCGGGTGGCCAGTCGAGCCGCCATTGAAGCAGCGCGCGCCGAAACATCGAAGAAGTCGCGAGGGCTGTTCTCGCCGCTGAAGATCGTCGATGCCGTGCAGGCGGCGCTCGAACTGCCTTTCGACGACGGTCTGCGCCATGAGCGCCAGTTGTTTCTGCAATGTCTCGACAGTCCGCAGCGAGCCGGCTTGATTCACGCATTCTTCGCCGAACGCGAAGTGCTCAAAGCGCCCGAAACGCGTCACGCGAAACCGCGTGCCATGACGAGCGTTGGCGTGGTCGGCGGCGGCACGATGGGCGCAGGCATCGCGGTCGCGCTGCTCGATGCGGGGCTGCCCGTGACGATGATCGAACGCGACGATGCATCGCTCGCACGCGGCCGTGCCAACATCGAAAAGGTCTACGACGGACTGATCGCGAAGGGCCGCATGACAGCCGACGCGAAAGCGGCCGTGCTCGCACGCTGGAACGGCAGCACGTCCTACGACGCGCTCGCCAGTGCCGATCTCGTGATCGAAGCCGTCTTCGAAGAAATGACCATCAAGCGGGCCGTATTTGCGGAACTCGACCGCGTCTGCAAGCCAGGCGCGGTGCTCGCGACCAACACCTCGTATCTCGACATCGACGCGATTGCTGCAAGCGTGTCGCGCCCCGGCGATGTGGTGGGCCTGCATTTCTTCTCCCCCGCGAACATCATGAAGCTGCTCGAAGTCGTGGTGCCCGCGCAGGTCAGCGCCGACGTGGTTGCTACCGCATTCGATCTGGCGAAGAAGCTGCGCAAGGTGCCCGTGCGAGCGGGCGTGTGCGACGGCTTCATCGGCAATCGCGTGCTCGCGGTCTACCGCGCAGCCGCCGACCACATGATGGAAGACGGCGCGTCGCCGTATCAGATCGACCGCGCGGTGCGCGAGTTCGGCTTCCCGATGGGGCCGTTCCAGGTCTCCGACCTCGCGGGCGGCGACATCGGCTGGGCGACGCGCAAGCGCCGCGCCGCGACGCGCGACCCGAAGCAGCGCTATGTGCAGATCGCCGATCGCATCTGCGAGCGCGGCTGGTTCGGCCAGAAGACGGGGCGCGGCTACTACCTGTATCCCGACGGCGCGCGCACAGGCACGCCTGATCCCGAAGTCGAGGCGATCATCGATGCCGAGCGCGAGCGTGCGAACGTCACGCCACGCACGTTCTCCGACGAAAAAATCATGCGTCGCTACATGGCGGCGATGATCAACGAAGGCGCGAACGTCGTGCATCAGCGCATCGCGCTACGTCCGCTCGATGTGGACGTGACGTTTCTCTACGGCTATGGCTTTCCGCGCCATCGCGGCGGCCCGATGCAATACGCCGACACCGTCGGTCTCGCGAAGGTGCTCGCCGACATCCGCGAGTTCGCGCAAGAGGACCCGGTGTTCTGGCAACCGTCGCCGCTGATCGTCGGGCTGGTCGAGCGCGGCGCCACGCTGGCGAGCCTCAACCACATCGCCTGATCCGTTCAACTCTTCATCCCTCTTTGCAGACTCAGACCATGCGAGAAGCCGTCATTGTCTCCACCGCGCGCACGCCGTTGACCAAAGCGCACCGTGGAGAATTCAACCTCACACCCGGACCCACGCTTGCTTCGTTCGCCGTGCGGGCAGCCATAGAACGCTCGGGCATCGACCCGGACCTGATCGAGGACGCGATTCTCGGCTGCGGCTATCCGGAAGGCAACACGGGCCGCAACATCGCGCGCCAGACAGTGATCCGCGCGGGCTTGCCTCTTTCGATCGCCGGCACGACGGTGACCCGCTTTTGCGCGTCCGGCCTGCAGGCCATCGCGATGGCGGCCGGCCGTATCGTCGTCGACGGTGCGCCGGCGATCATCGCCGGCGGCGTCGAAAGCATCTCCAGCATCCGCACGCGTGAAGACGGCGTGACCGCGCTCGACCCGTGGATCGTCGAGCACAAGCCTTCGCTCTACATGACGATGATCGACACCGCCGACATCGTGGCACAGCGTTACGGCATCAGCCGCGAAGCGCAGGACCGGTTCTCGGTAGAGAGCCAGCGGCGCACGGCGGAAGCGCAACTCGCCGGCCGCTATGCCGACGAGATCGTGCCCGTAACGACCACGATGGCCGTGACCGACAAGGAGACGGGCGCAGTGAGTCAGCGCGAGGTGACGGTCTCCGCCGACACCTGCAATCGCCCCGGCACCACCATGGAGGCACTCGCGAAGCTCGCTCCCGTCAAGGGTCCGGACAAGTACATCACGGCAGGCAACTCGTCACAGTTTTCCGACGGCGCTTCGGCCTGCGTGATGATGGAAGCGAAAGCCGCCGAGCGCGCAAACCTCACACCGCTCGGCGCATTCCGGGGGCTCGCGGTAGCCGGCTGCGAGCCGGATGAAATGGGCATCGGCCCCGTGCTCGCCGTGCCGAAACTGCTCGCACGCCATGGGCTGACGGTCGGCGACATCGGCCTGTGGGAACTCAACGAAGCATTCGCATCGCAGGCGGTCTATTGCCAGCAGCGCCTGGGCATTCCGTCCGAGCATCTCAACGTCGACGGCGGCGCGATCTCCATCGGCCATCCGTACGGCATGACGGGTTCGCGCCTCGCGGGCCACGTTCTCATAGAGGGCCGCCGTCGCGGCGTGAAGTACGCGGTCGTCACGATGTGCATCGCGGGCGGCATGGGCGCCGCCGGTCTCTTCGAAATCTATTGAAAGAAGCAGGATATGGATCTGAACTTTACCCCCGAAGAGGAAGCCTTTCGCGAGCGAGTCGTGCGCTTCCTGAAAGACAAACTGCCTCCGAGGCTCTCCGGCAAGGTGCGCAACGGCTTGCGCCTCACGCGCGGCGACATGGCCGAATGGCACGCGATCCTTAACGAACAGGGCTGGCTCGCGAATCACTGGCCCGAACAATACGGCGGCCCGGGCTGGAACGCCGTGCAGAAGTTCATCTTCGAGAACGAGTGCGCGCTGGCGGGCGCGCCGCGCATCGTGCCGTTCGGCGTGAACATGCTCGGTCCCGTGCTGATCAGGTACGGCAGCGAAGCGCAGAAGCGCCACTGGTTGCCTCGCATCCTCGATGGCGCCGACTGGTGGTGCCAGGGCTATTCGGAGCCGGGCTCGGGTTCCGATCTCGCGTCGGTGAAGACGAGCGCGGTGCGCGGCATCGATGAAGAAGGCGAGCACTACATCGTCAACGGCCAGAAGACGTGGACCACGCTCGGCCAGCACGCGAACATGATTTTCTGCCTCGTGCGCACGGCAACGGATGTACGCAAGCAGGAGGGCATCAGTTTCCTGCTCGTCGACATGAATTCGCCGGGCGTCGAAGTGCGCCCCATCATCACGCTCGAAGGCGAACACGAGATCAACGAAGTGTTCTTCACCGATGTGCGCGTGCCCGCCGCGAATCTCGTCGGCGAAGAGAACAAGGGCTGGACGGTCGCCAAGTATCTGCTGACCTACGAGCGCACCAACATCGCGGGCGTCGGCTTTTCGGTTGCGGCGCTGGCGCGCCTGCGCCGGGCCGCGTCGAAGGTCACGCGCAACGGCCGTCCTCTAGCCGATGATCCGTTCTTTGCGGCGCGCCTTGCTCGCGTCGAAATCGACCTCGAAAACATGAAGACGACCAACCTGCGCGTGATCGCCGCAGTAGCGGGCGGCGGCGTGCCGGGCGCGGAAAGCTCGATGCTCAAGATTCGCGGCACGCAGATTCGCCAGGAGATCTCGTCACTGATGCGCCGCGCGATGGGGCCGTACGCGCAGCCGTTTGTCGAGGAGGCGCTGCACGAAGGCTACGACGACGCGCCGATCGGCCCCGACGAGGCCGCGAGCGCCGCCGCGCTCTACTTCAACAACCGCAAGCTGTCGATCTTCGGCGGCTCCAACGAAATCCAGAAGAACATCATCTCGAAGATGATCCTGGGACTGTAAGAGGATCGCGATGAATTTCCAGCATACCGAAGACCGCCGCATGCTGGCGGACACGCTCAACCGTTTCGTGAGCGAGCAGTACGGCTTCGTGAAGCGCGACGAGCTCGCGTGCAGCGAGTCGGGCTTCAGCCGCGAACTATGGGTTCGCTTTGCGGAGTTGGGTGTCGTCGGCGCGCTCTTCGACGACGCCGACGGCGGTTTCGGCGGCGATGGCTTCGACATCGCCGTCGTCTTCGAGAGCCTTGGGCGCGGCCTCGTGGTCGAGCCCTTCCTGGGCGCGCTCGCTGTCGGGCACGCACTTGCCCATGCAGGCAACGACGCGCACAAACCTCTCATCGCAAGCCTGATAGAGGGACGCGCCGTCGCCGCATTCGCACACGACGAGCCCGGCTCGCACTACGAACTGGCGAGGGTGTCGACGTGCGCCGACCGGGGCCCGAACGGCTGGGTGCTGGCGGGGGTCAAGACCGTTGTGCAGCAGGGCGCGGAGGCCGACTTCTATCTCGTCTCGGCTCGCACGAGCGGCACAGCCGAAGCCGAAGAAGGGATCTCGCTCTTTGTCGTTCCGCGCGAGATGCCGGGCCTCGAAGTGCGCGGCTATCGAAATATCGATGGTGGACGGGCCGCCGAGGTGCACCTGAACGAAGTATGCGTCCCCGACGCTGCATTGCTCGGCGAAAGGGACAAGGGATTCGCGACGCTCGAAACCAGCATCGGCGCGGGCGTGCTCGCGCTGTGCGCCGAGGCGCTCGGCGCGATGGAAGTCGCGAAGGAACACACGCTCGAATACCTGCGCACGCGCAAGCAGTTCGGTGTCGCGATCGGCAGCTTCCAGGCATTGCAGCACCGCATGGCCGATCTGCTACTGGAGATCGAGCAGGCACGCTCGTCGGTCATCAATGCCGCCGCCGCGTTTGGCGGGAGCCGGGTAGAGCGCGAACGCGCGTTGTCGGCGGCGAAATATACGATCGGGCGCGTCGGTGCGCAAGTGGCCGAAGAGTCCATCCAGCTGCACGGCGGCATCGGCATGACATGGGAATTGCCGCTTGCCCACTACGCGAAGCGCCTCGTGATGATCGACCATCAGCTGGGCGACGAAGATCACCATCTCGAACGCTATATCACTTTGAGCAGGAGCTGACACCATGAACGAACCTATCCTTGCGCGCCGCGAAGGCGCGGTGCAGGTGCTGTCCTTCAACAATCCGTCTGCGCGCAATGCGCTCACGGCCGAGGTGTACAAGGCGCTTCCGGCTGCCATCGAAGCGGCGCAAAACGATCGGGAAGTCGGCGCGATCGTGCTGACAGGCGTAGGCGGCGCGTTCTGCGCGGGCGGCGACCTGAAACGGCTCGCACAACGGCGCGCGGTGACGCCGCCCGAGCGGCGCGCGGGCATCGAAAGTCTGCACGACATGATTCGCGCGCTGCGTGACTGCAGCAAGCCGGTGATCGCAGCAGTCGAGGGCGCGGCAGCAGGCGCGGGGCTTTCGATCGCGCTCGCGTGCGACATGCTGGTGACCGCGCGCAATGCGTCGTTCTCTGTGACATACGTCAAGGTCGGCTTGTCGCCCGACGGCGGCGCGACGGCTTTCCTGTCCGGTGTCCTCTCCCGTCAGCTGATGACGGAGCTGTGTCTGACGGGGCGGCCTGTCACGGGCGAACGCATGCACGCGCTCGGCGCCGCGAACCGTCTTGCGGAGCCGGGCAGTGCGCTGCCGGAAGCTGTTGCGCTGGCGCAATCGCTGGCGGCGGGACCCGAGCGCGCAATCGGACGGATCAAAAGTCTGTGCCGCCAGGCAGGCGGAAACACGGTCGAAGCGCAGCTCGAACTCGAAGCCCAATACATGACGGAGTCGCTCGGTGACGACGAATCCGCCGAAGGCATCAACGCCTTCTTCGACAAACGCGCCGCTGATTTTTCAGCATTGCGCCGCGCGTCCGAAGTCGGTTCTCACTAGACGCGGCGCCTTCGTCACTCTTTGTCATTCCGGATCTTTCATGTCGAACCTCGATTCCTCCCTGCCGCTTGCCGGTGTTCGCATTCTCGATCTATCCCGCGTGCTGGCGGGGCCGTGGTGCGCGATGGTGCTCGGCGATCTTGGCGCAGAAGTCGTCAAGGTCGAGCATCCGAAGCGCGGCGACGACACGCGCGATTGGGGCATACGCGTCGGCACTACCGAAACGGCCTATTTCAATAGCGTGAACCGCAACAAGCGCTCAGTGTGTCTCGATCTGCAAACGGCAGAAGGGCAGCAGATCGCACGGGACCTGGCGCGCCAGAGCGACGTCGTGATCCAGAACTTCAAGTTCGGCGGCGCCGAAAAGCTTGGCCTCGGCTATGAGCAACTCAAGGAAGGACACGAGGACCTCATCTACTGCTCGATCTCCGGCTACGACCGGCACGGGCCGGAAGCGGCGCGTCCCGGCTACGACGTGGTGCTGCAAGGCGAGGCGGGGCTGATGGCGCTCAATGGCAATGCCGATCAGCCGCCGCTCAAGTTCGGCGTGGCGGCCGTCGATCTGTTCACTGGAATGTATTCCGCGCAAGCGGTGCTCGCCGCGCTGTTCCAGCGTCGGGAGATGGGCAAGGGGCGTCATGTCGAATTGGCGCTGTTCGATTGCGGCCTGATGATCACTTCGTATTACGGGCTGGAGTCGATGCTGATGGGGGAAGACCCGCCGCGCTATGGCAACGCGCATCCTTCGATCGTGCCGTACGGCGTGTTCGATGCGCAGGACGGGCCGCTCGTCATCGCGGTCGGCAACAACGGCCAGTACGAGCGCTTTTGTCGCGAGGTGATCGAACGGCCGGATCTGTTCGACGACGACCGCTATCGCACGAACCTCGTGCGGGCGACGCACCGCGAAACACTCGTGCCCGAACTCAAGCGCGAGATTGCCGGCAGACCGCGCGCGCTGCTTCTCGAACGGCTGGCGCGGGCGGGGATTCCGGGCGGCGAAGTGCTCGGCTTGCATCAGGCGCTCACCTCGACGCGCGCGTCGCAAGGCGGGTTGCTGACGACGTTCGAGCATCCCGAAGCAGGTACCACGCATGTGCTCGCGCCGCCGTATCGCTTCGACGGCGCGCGCCTTCCGGTGCGCAGCGCCCCGCCGCAACTCGGCGAAGGCACGAGCGAAGTGCTCCAGTCGCTGCTCGGGCTGTCCGCCGAACGGCTTTCGCAACTGAAGGTAGAAGGCGTCGTGTGACGCTGCATCGCGCGTTATTGCGCAAGGACTTTCAATGAGCCAGACCGCTTTTTCCAACGCCGTGACCGAGCTGTTTGGCACACGGCTCCCTATCGTCGCCGGTGGCCTGATGTGGCTCGCCGATGCCGACTATGTCGCCGCCGCCTCGCGTGCCGGCATCATCGGCTTCATCACGGCCGCGAGCTTCCCTGAACCTGATGCGCTGCGCGCCGAGATCCGGCGCTGCCGCGAACTGTGCGAGGGCGGCCCATTCGGCGTCAACGTGTCGATGTTGCCGAAGCTCGTTCCGGGCGAGAGAACGCGCGAAGTGTTCGAGCTGATCGTCGATGAAGGTGTGAAATGCGTCGAAACCTCGGGGCGCAATCCCGAGGAATTCATGCCGCTGCTCAAAGAGGCCGGCGTCAAGGTACTCCACAAGGTGCCCGCGGTTCGATTCGCGGTCAAGGCGGCTGCCGTCGGCGTCGATGCTGTGGCGATCGTCGGCGCCGAATGCGGCGGTCATCCCGGACTCGACATGGTGGGCTCGTTCGTGAACGCCGCATGGGCCGAAAGCCAGCTCGACATTCCCTATCTGATCGGCGGTGGCATCGGTCGCGGCTCGCAGCTTGCCGCGGCACTCGCGATGGGCGCATCGGGCGTGGTGGTCGGCACGCGCTTCGCCGTGGCCGAGGAGATCTGGGCGCACGACGACTACAAGCGCCGTCTGGTGGAAGCAGGACCGACCGATACCGATCTGTGCATGCAGTCCGTGCGCAATACCGTGCGGACGCTGCGCAACGAGACGACGGCCGCCGTGAAGGCACTCGAGGCACAGAACCCGGACCTCACGATTCAGGACCTGATGCCGATGGTCGCGGGCAAGATCGGCCGCAACGCGTACGTGACGGGCGACTGGTCGAAGGGACTGCTCTCCGCGGGACAGTCGCTCGCATTCACCGACAAGGTCGAGCCGCTTGCCGACATCGTGCGCCGGTTCGAGAACGACATGCGGCAGGCGATGGGACGGCTGGCCAGCCACTGACGCTGTGCACGCAAGCGGTGCCGACAGAAGCCCGCAGAGCGGTTGCATCGAGCACAAGAGGCTCATTTCATTCCGGCGACAGACAACAGGCCTCAACCAACTTGCATGGGGCCAAGGTAAGGGGCTAAAGCTCCAACTCCGGCCGACAGGAGACAAACGCATGCAGCAAGCCCACATCGATTCAATCCAGGCGAGCCCCGCATACCGGCGGCTCATCGCGTCACGCCGCCGTTTCAGCTTCACGCTGACCGCGCTGATGATCGCCGCGTACTACGGCTTCATCCTCTTCGTCGCAGTGGCGCCACATCTGCTGGCGCGACCGTTGTATGCGGGCGCGACGACCACGCTCGGCGTCGTCGTGGGCGTCGGCATCATTGCGGTGGCGATCGGGCTGACAGGCTGGTACGTGCTTCACGCGAACCGCACGCTCGATCCTGCGATGCGCGCATTGCTCCTCGCACAGAAGGAGAGTGAAGCATGAAGCTCGTTCGCTCCCTGCTGTGCGCGTGTCTCGCATCGACGGCTGGGCTCGCTCGTGCGTCGGGCATCGAAGGTCCGGTGCCCAGTCACGTCGAACTGAATCCCGTTGCGATCGGCATGTTCCTGCTATTCGTGCTCGTAACGCTCGGCATCACACGCTGGGCATCGCGCAAAACGCGCACGACGCGCGACTTCTATAGCGCGGGTGGCGGTATCTCCGGTTTCCAGAACGGACTCGCAATCGCCGGCGATTACATGTCGGCGGCATCGTTCCTGGGCCTTTCCGGCATGGTGTATCTGTTCGGATTCGACGGCCTGATCTATTCGATTGGCTTTCTGGTCGGCTGGCCGTTTGTGATGTTCCTGCTCGCCGAACCCTTGCGTAACCTGGGCAAATATACATTCGTCGATGTGGTCGCCTACCGCTTCGAGCAGGCACCGATCCGTCTGTTGACGGCGAGCACGTCGCTCGTCGTCGTAGTCTTTTATCTGGTCGTGCAGATGGTCGGCGCCGGCAAGCTGATCCAGCTGCTATTCGGCTTGCAGTACTGGATGGCGGAAGTGATCGTTGGCGCGCTGATGGTGGTGTACGTGTTCTTCGGCGGCATGACGGCAACCACGTGGGTGCAGATCATCAAGGCCGTGCTGCTGTTGTGCGGCGCGACTTTCATGGCCGTCACCGCGCTGGCGCAGTTTGGCTTCAGTCCCGATGAGATGTTCCGGCGCGCTGTCGATGTTCATCCCGGCGCGCTCAGTATCATGGCACCCGGCAAGCTGCTGAAGGACCCGCTCAACGCACTGTCGCTCGGCATCGCGCTGATGTTCGGCACGGCGGGGTTCCCGCATATCCTGATGCGCTTTTTCACGGTGCCCAGCGCGAAAGAGGCGCGCAAGTCCGTATTCATCGCGACGGGGTTCATCGGCTACTTCTATCTGCTGACCTTCATCATCGGCTTCTCCGCGATCGCGTTGCTCGCGCAGCATCCTGAGTTCTTCAAGACGGCGGCGGACGGGCATTTCAATCTCACGCGCGATCTGCTCGGCGGCTCGAACATGGTCGCTGTCAAGCTGGCGCAGGCTGTGGGCGGCAACCTGTTTTACGGCTTCATCGCCGCCGTGACGTTCGCGACGATCCTGGCCGTGGTGGCGGGCCTCACGCTCTCCGGGGCCACCACGGTTTCGCACGATCTGTACGCGTGCTGGCTCGCGCGGGGCAAACCCAGCGAAGCACATGAAATGCGTATCTCGCGCGTAGCCACGCTGATATTGAGCGTCGCCGCAATCGGACTCGGCATCCTTTTCGAACACGTCAACGTGGCGTTTCTGGTCGGCCTCGTGGCGGCCATCGCGGCGAGCGCCAACTTCCCGGTGCTGGTGTCGTCGATTTTCTGGCGGGGCATGACGACGCGTGGCGCGGTAATCGGCGGCGCGCTCGGGCTGACCTCTGCCGTGCTGCTGACGCTGTTGTCGAAATCGGTTTGGGTCGACGTGCTGCATCACGCGCATACGCCCGTGTTCCTCGACAATCCCGCGCTGGTTTCAGTGCCCCTCGCGTTCGCGGGAATCTGGACTTTCTCGATGCTGGATCGCGGTGCTCGCGCGCAGCGGGAGCGCGAAGCTTTTGCCTTGCAGGAGTTTTATGGGCAGACGGGCTCGCTGCCCATGACAGCCACCGACCATTGAAGCGCCAGGGATCGCGTTCAAGGGCCAGTCAGTGCTTCATGCAACGTCGAGCGAAATCTCTGCACGGCCGGCGACATGGTTGTTTTCCTGCGGTAGAAAAGCCGGATCCTGCTTTCGAATAGTGCCGTTTTGTAGGGCAGGGCAGCGAGATCGCGGCCCGCATAGGTCTGGAGCATCTGCTCCGTCAGCATGGTAATCAGATCGCTATTGCGCAGTAACGCTGTCAGCAGCGAAATCGACGCGTCGGTTTCGATAACCGCCTGCGGTGACGCCAGATCGTGGTCCTGAAAGTATCGATCGACGATCTGGCGCAGTCCATGTCCCGGCAGCGGCAGCAACCATTTCGCCCCTCGCAGCAGGCGTGGACCGGCGGGTGCATGCGCCAGCGGATGGCCTTGCCGTGCAACGATCCGGTAGCGCTGCCCGCCGATCTCATCGGACTGGAGTTCTTCGTCTTCTATGGTGTCCGGCATGAAGCAAAGCGCGAGATCGAGTTGCCCGTCCTTCAGTTCGTCGAACAGCAGCGCCGATACCTGCACGGAAAGTCTGAACGAGACGGCGCTCTCGCGCGCTGTATAACGGGCGAGGATGGGCAGTAGCGCGGATTCCAGCAGGGCCGGCACGACGCCGATGCGAATCTTGTCCGCCGACGCAGACTTCGCCGCCGCCATGTCAGCGTAGGTTTGCGCGACCGACGCACCGACATCGGCGGCACGCTCCAGGAGCACGCGTCCTGCTGCCGTCAGTTCGACGCCACGGCCCTTGCGATCGACGAGGCGCGTGTCGAATTCCGCTTCGAGCCGTTGCAGGATCTTCGACACGGCGGATTGCGTCAGCCCCGTTTTCTGCGCAACGCGATGCAGGTTGCGCGTTTGAGCGAGCATGGAGAACACGCGCAAGTCTTCGATTCTCATTCGTTCTCTGCCAGCCGTTGTCCAGTCCCACTCTAGCGTAAATCCAATCACCGCGGCGACGGTATTCCTCCCGGGAATCAAAGCTCGCCTCGCTTTCCGAGCGATGCGTCGAACAATGACGACATCATGTTTCGTTCGATTCGAGGAGGCATCTTGTCCGACCTTTCCAATGCGTGCGCAACCGGCATTGATGCGCCAATGCCGGCCGCGAACCGCTTCGCGATGGTGGCCGTCATGCTGGCGGTTGCGCTGGCGACGCTCGACACCGCGATCGCGAACACAGCGCTGCCCGCGATAGCCACCGGTCTTCACGCGACGCCAGCCGAATCGGTATGGATCGTCAACGGCTACCAGCTCGCGATGGTGGCGACGATACTGCCCTTCGCCGCGCTGGGCGACGTTTTCGGGCACAGGCGCGTCTACATCGGCGGGCTGGCACTGTTCACGGCCGCATCGCTGGCTTGCGCGGCGGCGCCGACGCTGCCGTTGCTCACCGCCGCGCGTCTTCTGCAAGGGCTGGGCGGCAGCGCGATCACGAGCGTCAGCATTGCGCTCGTCGGTGCGCTGTATCCGCGACACCGGCTTGGACGCGGCGTCGGGGTCAATGCGCTCGTCGTTGGCGTGTCGGTTGCTGTCGGGCCGACGATCGCATCGCTGATCCTTTCGACAGCGTCGTGGTCATGGCTCTTCATGATCAACGTGCCGCTTGGAGTCATTGCCCTCGCGTTTGCGCTGCCAGCGCTGCCGCAGACGCCCCGAGGCACGCATCCATTTGATCCCGTTGCGGCCGTGCTGAACGTCATCACTTTTGCATCGCTGATTGTCGCGCTCGGTGAAGGAGGGCAGCGTGCGCCCACGATTCGCGTGCTCGGCGCGCTCGTCATCGCACTCGTTTTCGGCGTGTGTCTGATGCGGCGCGAGGCAACGCGACTCGCGCCGATGCTGCCCGTCGATCTCTTCCAGCGGCCTGAGTTCGCGCTGTCGGCCGTGACGGCCGTTTGCGCTTTCGCCGCGCAGGGCTTCGCGTTCGTGTCGCTACCGTTCTATTTCGAGGACGCGCTGCATCTCAGTCAGATCGAGACGGGGTTCCTGATTACACCCTGGCCGGTTGTCGTAGCGCTCGTGGCGCCCGTTGCCGGACGCCTGTCAGACCGCTATCCGCCAGGCGCGCTGGGCGCGGCCGGGCTCGCCTGTCTGTGCGCGGGCCTTGTGTCGCTCTCATTGTTGCCCGCTCATCCTTCCGTGTACGCGATCGCGGTGCGGATGGCCATTTGCGGCGTCGGCTTCGGCCTGTTTCAGTCTCCGAACATCAAGGCGTTGATGGCAAGCGCGCCTCATGCGCGCAGCGGCGGCGCCAGCGGTGTCGTCGCGACCTCGCGTCTGATCGGCCAGGCCACGGGCGCCGCGCTGGTCGCGTTGTGCTTTGGTTTGGACGGCCAGCACGGGCCGATACTCGCGTTGCTTGGCGGCGCGATCTTCGCGGGCATAGGCGGAATCGCGAGCGGGCTGCGGTTGATGGCGCGCTCGCATCGGCTGGGCAGCGCGGGATGGACTGACCGATAGCGCTCTACAGACGTGACGCCAGGAGGCGGATGCCGGCAATCCCGAATACTACGGCCAGGCATCCTTCCAGGGCGCGGCGGGTCCGCACGTACATCCTGCGAGCCGAATCCGTCGAGAACAGTACTGCATAACTGCCGAACACGAGACATCCGATGGCCGCACAGCCCATAACCAGAGCACTATGGGTAGGCCCTGTGCCGTTCGACGATAGAGCAACAATCGAAACCCACACGAGGATGGCTTTGGGATTGGTGAGATGGAGCATCACGCCGCGTGAGTAGATGCTCGTCAAGGTCGGTGTTCGTTCCACCTCCACTACCGACGCAGTTGAAGCCGCAAGCGCATTGCGTCCGGATTTAAAGGCTAGCCACAAGAGATACAGACCGCCAAAAATCTTGACTGCAATGATAAATTGAGAATAGGCGATCAGGGCAGCAGACACGCCTAGCGTTGCCACCGTCGCCCAAAACATCGATCCTGAGATGACACCGAGTGCGAACATCAGCGCCGCCTTCCTGCCGTGACTGGCCGCTATGGAGATGATTGCAAGGTTGCTCGGCCCGGGGCTCGCGGTGCCAACGAAATACGCTGCGTAGGCAAGCAGCAGGTTTGTCGAGAAGTAGGCGTCTGTCGTCATATTAGGGAACCGGCAATGGAAGTTCGCCCGATCATCGGGCTTTGGTGAAACGGGCGGAAGTGGCAATGTCGCCATCTTTCGAGGAATATCAGACACACGCGCCAGCGTTCGTCGAAAATGACCGAACCAATCGACGAGCGCTCCGACGCATGCGCATCGGAGCGCTTCGCACTTTACGCACGCAAAGGTCTCAACGCCGTGCGCACTTCATTCGCGAAGATCATCGGTTCTTCACATGCCGCAAACTGTCGGGCACGTGTCAGCAGACAATTGCGCGCGATCTGGATGCTCAGCGATTCATCCGCTGTGCGGTCCAGTTCAACGATTTCGTTCTCGTGTTGCATATGCACTACCTCGGTAAGCCCAGTTTTTGCGGTACGGCGTTCTGCTCGCGATGGGTGTATTTGAGCGGACGAGCGTATCGCACTCGTGTCCGAAAGTTGGTGACGCGCGTATCCCTATCTGTTTGCAGATACCTAGGGATACAAAGGGAAGGTGCGGGGCGAGAGGGAAGGGAAATGACGAGGGCGGTGACGTGACGTCGCGAAGCCTCAGCCGCTGTTGTTGCCTGGCTCGACTTCTACGCTCTCCGTCGCCGCGGCGCGCGAAAACCGCATTTGATATTCACTCGGCGACAACCCGGTCTTCCGCTTGAACAATTGCCGGAATGTGCTGATATCGCCGTAACCGACACGCTGACTGACCGCCTCAAGCCCAATTGGCCGCGTTTCCAGCAACCGTTTCGCGACCTCGATGCGCAGATTCTGCAGATACGTCAACGGTGCGAGCCCGACGGCTTCCTTGAACCGGCGATTGAGCGTGCGTTCGCTGACAGCAAGCGATGCCGCCAGATCGCTCAACCGGAATCCCTGCTGCAACGTTGCCTCCATCTGCTGCTGGGCGCGCGCGACGAGCGTGTCGGTGTGCCCATGTTCGTCGAGAAGCGTTGCATAGGAAGCCTGCGAATTCCGGTTCATGTCGATCAACAGGGCCTTCGCGGTCATCGCCGCGAGTTCTTCGCCGGCGAATGTTCCGACGAGCCGCACCGCGAGATTCAGATACGACGTCACGGAACCGCCCGAGATGATGCCGTCTTGCTCGATCAGCAGTTCCTGTGCGCGAACTTCGACACGCGGATAGCGGCGCGCGAAGTCCGCGGCTCTCGCCCAGTGAGTCGTGGCGGCGCGGCCATCCAGCAGCCCGGCCTCGGCGAGCAGGTAATTGGCCGTGCAATAAGCCGCCAGCACGGCGCCTGCTTTGCGTTGGCGCCGCAGCGCGGAAGACAGTTCGTTCAACTGCTCGCGGCGCCCGATGAACGCGTCGATGTTCGAGAAGAACGGTGCTGTCAGCAGAACGGCGTCGGCCCGTTTGCGCGGGTCGATCTTGCCGTCGACGTGAATGGTCTGGCCTGACGCGGCCGTAACGGGCCGCCCGTCGAGCGATTCCACCCGCCACCCGAACACGGGCGCGGAGGTCGAGCCTGGCGCAGCCTTGCGCGCATGGAACTGATTGGCCGCGCTGAAGACGTCAACAGGACCCGCGACGCCGGATGCGAGGATTCCGTCATAGACCCAGATGCGGACGATGGCCATTTGCGTGTCTGAAATTCCATGAATAATGGCGATACTGCCACTTCCAGGCGCACGAGTAAACCCCGATCATGGCCGCATCCGATGAACCGAAAGCAGGAGCAGCACCATGCCAATGATCGATGCACTGTGGCCCGAAGACGCCTTGGCGTCTGAGGCCGAAGCGCGCCTCGTCAAGGAACTGACCGATATCCTCATCGAGGCGGAGGGCTACGATCCCGCCAGTCCGATCGCACAACGCGTCACCGTATTCCATCTTCATCGACCCGCTGCGATCTATATCGGCGGTGAACGCACGAACACGATACGTTACCGGATCATTCCGTCTGTACCCGAAGGGCAATACACCGACGAATCGCGTCGCTCGCTCGTCAGAAGCGTGACGGAAGCGGTGGCGCGCGCGGAAAACCGGCCGTTCGATGACGTCGCGCCGCGCGTGTGGGTCTTCCCGACCGAGATACCGGATGGCGCGTGGGGGACGCGCGGCGCGATCTGGAAGCTGCCGGACATTCATGCGCTGCTCGCGGGCGAGTCAGAGCGCGGCGCGGGCGTTGAACGCCTCGCGCGACGCCGCCGCGAGAAGGCGCGCATCACGCTCGAAGCAGCGCTCGATGTCGCTAGCGCGGGCATCACGAACAAACAGTAACGGAGCACCCAGCATGAAATTCAACGACACAGCCCCCGTAATGGCACCCGCTGGCGGTCCGCCACTCTGGCTGGCCAACCTCGCTGAAAACGCGACGCTCGAAGCCACCGTCCTCAAGAGTCCGATCGAGGGACGAGCCGATATTCTCTCTGTGATCAAACACGCAGTCTCGCTCTACGAGTTCCAGCATCACAGCTACAAGGGCGAGATCGGCAACGGTTTGTACATGGAATCCTATCGCTCGCAGATTCAGGGCGTGCCGATCGAGACGGTGGTCGTCGCGCATCTGAACGAACACGGCGAGACGGATTCCGTGGTCATCAATCATCGTCCGCTTGACGCAGCGCTGCTGTTTTCGAAACTGATGTGGGAACGCGTCGATGAGCGCTTCCGCGATTGTTATCTGACGGGACCTGAAGCTGCGCGCTATGAAACGCCTTCTTCTTAATTTGACAATGGCGTCCGTGATGGTCGCTTCTGCTGGAGTCTCCATGGCACACACCACTCCGATGCCAACCACGCCAACCACGAAGATATTGGCGATTGGCACTTTTCCCCCGGGCACGGACATGCAACTTGTCCAACACATACTTCCAACCGAAGTTCGCGAGACGGCGCAGCTCTACCTCGAAGGCAAGATTGACCAGTGGTATTCGCTGCAAGATCGAGCCGGGGTGGCGTTCATCCTGAACGTTACGGATGTGGCTCTAGCACATGAAATGCTTGAGGCACTTCCCTTGGGGAAAGCGCACCTGATGACATTCTCGCTCCTCCCAATAGGCCCACTGAAGCCGTTGAGCAAGCTTGTAAATCCGATCTCGCCCCAATAGAAGGCGCTGGAGCCTACTGTCGAATACTCAGCAGACGTCCGGAATTCTGGAACATTGAAGTGCACTTTACTTAACGCAATTTCTCTTGAGCATATGATGTATCTACACTGCATGGCCTCTTATCGTGCATATGCACCGAATGCGTCACACAAGCACTAAACGAGAACCACGATCATGTTCAAACTTTTAACGAAGGCGACAGTCTTCTCCGCGGTAGCCATGAGCCTTTCCGCATGCTCCAGTCTGCCGGCGTCATCCTCGTCGGCGGCGAAGATTGAAGTCGGCGAGGTGCAGGTCAATCCTGACATCAAGCTGCGTCATATGGTCTATCGGCCCGCGCATCCTAAGGGCACGGTACTGTTCCTGCACGGCTTCCCGGAGACGATGTATGCGTGGAAGCCGATTGCCGAATCCCTGTCCAGCGACTACGAGGTGCATGCGTTTGACTGGCCGGGCTACGGACAGTCCTCACGTCCAGGCGCCGATCGCTTCTCGTATGCGCCGAAGGATTACGCCCATGTGCTGGAAGACTATATCCGCACGTCGGGCATCGACAGTTCGAAGCTGGTGATCTACGCCACCGATATCGGGGCGCTACCGGCGCTGTTGGCAGCATTGGAGCAACCGAATATCGCCAGGGAGATCATCGTTGGCGACTTTGCCCCGTTCAACCGCCCACAGTACATGTACGAAAGCCTGCAGGGCCTGAAGTCCAAGCCTTCGTCTGACGCCGTGCATGCCGCGATGAACAAGAACCGTGACGAAATCCTGGCAAACACATTCTTCCGCGGCACGCCGGCGGAGGAACGCTACGCATTGCCCCAGGAGTTCAGGGACGATATCGCGAAAGGTTGGGGCGGTGATATCACAGCGGCAGACGCCTTCTACCACTACTACTCCTACTTCACCCGCGATCAGGACTACTTCGAAGCCAATATGGCAATGCTGAAGGTCCCCGTGAAGGTAGTGTGGGGCGAGCAGGATATCTACATCAAGAAGGAAATGGGCGTTGAGTACGCGAACCGTAACGGTGTGAAGCTTACAATTCTCCCTAAACTCGGCCATTATCCGCATCTGCAAGCGCCTGAACAGACGGTGGACGAAGTCCGGGCCGCGTTCAGCGCGGGGGGCAATCCTGAGAGTGACTGAGCGAGTGCGCCGTCGACGCAGCCAGCGCCATACATTGACATATGATGCATCAGCGGCATCTACACTTTAGTACAGCATATGACTACCAAATCACCGAACAAGCAGGGATTCCAACCTGACCTGGTCGAGGAGGTAACCCGGCATTGTTTGCTCACACGAACGCGATCCATTTCGCGTGTCGTTACCGGCATCTATGATCGGGCACTTCGCTCGTATGACGTCAATTCTTCGCAATTTTCCATGCTGGTCCTGATCGCGAGAATGAACGGTGGCAGCCGCGCTGAATTGGGCCGCGCCAATCATCTGGAGCGATCGACTTCAACGCGCAATCTTCAGCTACTACTGGATCAGGGCTGGGTTGAGGAGTTGAAGCCTACACATGGACGCAGTCGTCCCATCGTGCTGTCCGATGCTGGGCGTGAATTGCTGGTGACTGCCATGCCGGCCTGGCGTGCAGCTCAGCAGACGGCGAAAAGGATGTTGGGTAAAGAAAGTGCATCTGCCTTGTCGTCGATCGCGAACGAGCTGCCAGCGGATTAGCAGTTGGTAATCGGTACACGCTGAGCTTTGCGCTACTGTCGCCATTCATCGCCGCCATGGCAGGGCAAGCGATTGCTGCTCACCTGTCTTGTGATCTTCGTTCTTGCCATTCGGGTCATTGCATTGGCACCGGGCATCGGGAGCGCGCTGGCGAGCCGGCTGCTGGCCTGCCTGGGCGCGGCCATTTCCAGCGCAACGGCGTCAGGACGCCCCGCGAAATTGTGAAACAGTGAAGTGCAATTTATGTACCGCAATTCCTCTTGATCGGATGGCGTGGATGCACTAAATTTCGCCAATACGTGCATATGCACAGCATGCATCCATATGGCGAGGCGTATAAAGCCGCTCACGAGTAAAGATTTTTCAATGACTAATGCACTTCGTGTTAAGGCTGGTCTACGACGTCAAAACCGGCGTCGTGAAGACAGTCGTTCCTCCTGCACCTTTGCGCAGGTCACTCCCCGAAGCCTCGCTATCGCTGCGTTCAACTCAAGGCTGATGACGGCGCGATAGTGGCGTAGTCCGCCTCGCCTTTGCGTTGTCGCCGGTCACATTGCACGCACTTCAGGTCCGCCTCTGCTGATGACGAACGGAGTCGATTGACTAACCATGCACGAAAGTATGCATATGCACGGTTGGTTTCGAAAACCGTAATACCTCGTTTGCCGGCTACCCGCACTCGAATTTTTGCTACTTGTATGGATTGGTTATGGATGTCAGACGGATCAAGTTGGGAATGGTGGGCGCGGTGGCGGGAACGCTAGCTCTCGCCGCATGTGGGCAAAAGCCGCCCGTACATCCACCGGGGCCGCCTGAGGTCGGCGTGATTACAGTCGCACCGCAGGCGGTCACGACGACAACCGAACTACCGGGCCGCACGAATGCGTTTCTTGTTGCACAGGTTCGGGCACGCGTCGACGGCATCGTCCAACACCGCGGATTTACAGAAGGCGACGACGTAAAGGAAGGGCAACGCCTCTACAAGATCGACCCGGCGCCCTATATCGCCGCGTTGAATAGCGCAAAGGCTTCGCTCGCGAAGGCGAGAGCAAACGCGATGGCCGCCGATGCCCTCGCTCAGCGCGATAAACCGCTGGCGGCTGCAAACGCTATCAGCAAGCAGGAGTACGACAACGCCGTGGCTGCGGCTGGACAAGCGGAAGCCGACATTGCCGCAGCGAAGGCGGCCGTCGATACCGCGCAGATCAATGTCAACTACACGGACGTGATATCGCCGATCTCGGGCCGGGTAGGCATATCGCAAGTCACGCCTGGCGCGTATGTGCAGACGAGCCAGGCGACGCTGATGGCCACGATCCAGCAGTTGGACCCGATGTACGTGGACGTGACGCAATCGAGCCTCGATGGCTTGAGATTGCGCCGCGAATTCGAGGAGGGGAAGCTTGACGCGGCCGGACCGAACGCGGCTGCCGTCTCGCTGGTCCTCGAAGATGGCCGCGTTTATCCATTGCAAGGCAAGCTGCAATTCTCGGACGTGACCGTCGATCAGACCACCGGGTCGGTGACGATCCGCGCACTTTTTCCGAACCCGAACCATATTCTGCTGCCGGGCATGTTCGTGCGCGCGCGAATTCAGGAGGGCGTCAGGCAAGGCGCATACGTGGTGCCGCAAATCGGCATCGCGCATGATCAGAAGGGCCGTGCAACGGCGCTGGTCATCGGGCAGGACAACAAGGTGGTCTTGCGTCAGGTCGTGACATCGTCGACTTCCGGCGCGAACTGGATCGTTGAAGCCGGCTTGAACCCCGGAGATCGCGTCATCGTCGAAGGCACCGAGAAGGTTCGACCGGGTGCAGTCGTGAAAGCGGTTGCCGCGCGATAACGGGTGAGTCATGGCCAACTTCTTTATTGATCGCCCAATTTTCGCCTGGGTCATCGCCATCATCCTGATGCTGGCAGGCGCGGCATCAGTTTTCAAGCTGCCTGTAGCGCAGTATCCGACAATCGCGCCGCCGTCGATCCAGGTGACGACGACCTACCCGGGTGCGTCCGCAAAGACCGTGGAAGACACCGTCACCCAGGTGATCGAGCAACAGATGAACGGTCTCGATCATCTGCTCTACATTTCGTCGCAGTCGGACGACTTCGGGAACGCGACGATCACGCTGACCTTTGCGGCCGGCACCAATCCCGATACCGCGCAGGTGCAGGTGCAGAACAAGCTGTCACTGGCGACACCGCTTTTGCCGCAGGCGGTTCAGCAACTCGGAACGAAGGTCACCAAGTCGAGCAGCAGCTTCTTGCTGATCCTGGCTTTCGTGTCCGAAGACGGGAGCATGAGCAAGTACGACCTTGCCAATTACGTGGCCTCGAAGGTGCAGGATCCCATTAGCCGGATCAACGGCGTCGGCACGGTGACGCTCCTGGGCGGCACGCAGTTTGCGATGCGCGTGTGGCTGGACCCGCACAAGCTCGACGACTTCGGGCTGACCCCCGTCGACGTCGAACAGGCCTTGCAGACGCAGAATGTGCAAGTGGCTTCCGGCCAGATCGGCGGCACGCCGTCCGTGCCCGGCCAGGCGCTGCAAGCCACCATCACGGAGGCTACGTTGCTGCGCACACCCGAGCAGTTCGGCAACGTCCTCCTGAAGGTCAATCAGGACGGCTCCCAGATCCGCATCAAGGATGTGGGACATGTCGAACTGGGCGGCGAGAACTTCAACATCGATACGAAGTACAACGGCCAACCGGCCGCGGGCGTCGGCATCTACCTCGCGACGGGCGCGAATGCGCTCGCGACGGCGAAGGCCGTGCGCGACAAGATCGACCAGTTGTCGAAGTACTTTCCGCATGGTCTGGTCGTCAAGTATCCGTATGACACGACGCCGTTCGTGAAGTTGTCCATCGAGGATGTGATCAAGACGTTGCTCGAAGGTATCGTCCTCGTGTTCCTCGTGATGTACCTGTTCCTGCAGAACCTGCGCGCCACGCTGATTCCGACGATCGCGGTGCCCGTGGTGCTGCTCGGTACGTTCGCGATCATGAGCGCGGTGGGCTTCTCGATCAACGTGCTGTCGATGTTCGGTCTCGTGCTCGCAATCGGCCTGCTGGTGGACGACGCGATTGTGGTGGTCGAAAACGTCGAGCGGGTGATGTCGGAAGAAGGCTTGTCGCCGCGCGACGCGACCCGCAAGGCGATGGGCCAGATCACGGGCGCACTGGTCGGCGTCGCGCTGGTGCTGGCCGCCGTGTTCGTGCCCGTGGCGTTCTCGGGCGGCTCGGTCGGCGCGATCTACCGGCAGTTCTCGCTGACCATCGTGGCGGCGATGGTGCTGTCCGTGCTGGTCGCGCTCATTCTCACGCCCGCGCTGTGCGCGACGATCCTCAAGCCGATTCCGCAAGATCATCACGAAGAGAAGAAGGGCTTCTTCGGCTGGTTCAACCGCACCTTCGACAAGAGCCGCGACAGGTACCATTCGGGCGTGCACCACGTGATCAGGCGCTCAGGCCGCTGGCTCATCATCTATGTCGCGGTGATCGCCGCAGTGGGCCTGCTGTTCGTGAAGCTGCCGAAGTCGTTCCTGCCTGACGAGGACCAGGGAACCATGTTCGTGCTGGTCCGCACGCCCGCGGGTTCGACCCAGGAAACCACGGCGCGTACGCTGAAAGATATTTCCGACTACCTGCTTAACGACGAGAAGAGCATTGTCGACGCCACGTTCACGGTAGACGGTTTCAGTTTCGCCGGGCGTGGCCAGAACTCCGGTCTCGTCTTCATCCGGATGAAGGACTACTCAGTGCGGCAACGCGCTGATCAGAAGGTACAAGCGTTGATCGCCCGACTCGCCGCGCGGTTCGCGCCGTACAAGACGGCACTGGTCATCCCGGTCAACCCGCCGTCGATACCTGAACTGGGGACGGCGTCCGGCTTCGACTTCGAACTCGAAGACCGCGCCGGTGTGGGGCACGATGTGCTGATGGCGGCGCGCAACAGGCTGCTGGAGATAGCTGCAAAGGATCCCGCGCTCGCGCGCGTACGCCCGAACGGTCTGAACGACACGCCGCAGTTCAAGGTGGACATCGATCGCGAGAAAGCCCTGTCGCTCGGCGTCACCCCCGCCGCCATCGACCAGACGTTCTCGATTGCATGGGCGTCGCAATACGTGAACAACTTCCTCGATACCGATAACCGGATCAAGAAGGTGTATGTGCAGGGCGATGCGCCGTTCCGGATGTCGCCGGAGGACCTGAATGTCTGGTACGTGCGTAATGCTTCGGGGGGGATGGTGCCGTTCAGCGCGTTCGCGACTGGCCAGTGGACATACGGGTCACCCAAGCTCGAACGCTACAACGGTGTGTCGGCCGTGGAAATCCAGGGTGCGGCCGCGCCGGGCAGCAGTACCGGGCAGGCGCTGGGCGCGATGGAGAAGATCGCCGCGCAACTTCCGTTGGGCGTCGGCTTCGAATGGACCGGTTTGTCGCTCCAGGAAATCGAGTCCGGCTCGCAGGCGCCCGTTTTGTACGGCATCTCGATCCTCGTCGTGTTTCTGTGTCTTGCGGCGCTCTATGAGAGCTGGTCAATTCCCTTCTCGGTGATCATGGTCATGCCGCTCGGCGTGATCGGCGCACTCCTCGCCGCGACGTTGCGCGGACTCGAAAACGACGCGTTCTTTCAGGTGGGTTTGTTGACGACTGTGGGCCTGTCCGCGAAGAACGCGATCCTGATCGTGGAGTTCGCGCGGGAATTGCAGCAGACCCGGGGCATGGGGCCCGTGGCAGCGGCGCTCGAGGCGTCCCGCTTGCGGCTGCGGCCGATCCTGATGACGTCGATGGCATTCATCCTTGGCGTGTTTCCGCTCGCCATCAGCAACGGCGCGGGATCGGCAAGCCAGCACGCAATCGGCACGGGCGTGATCGGCGGGATGCTGACAGCGACGTTCCTCGCCGTTTTCATGATCCCCATGTTCTTCGTCGTAGTCCGTTCGATGTTCTCCGGTGAGAAAGATGACTCGATTCACGCGTTCCCGCACGACGAGCCGCACCAACCCGATGCTTCCGGCGAGCGCGTCGAGGTTGGCGTCCACGATGAAACGGCCGGTTGAGGACAGTGGAATGCGAGAACTTTCGTTGATGCCAATCGCGCTTGCGATCCTGATCACCGGCTGCACGATGGAGCCGCACTACCATCGCCCCGATGCGCCGGTGGCGGCGTCGTTCCCGAACGGTGGCGTTTATCAGACGCAGCCGCTAGCAGAGAGCGGCAAGCGCTCGGCGAACGGACAGGCGGCGCCGGACATCGGCTGGCGCGACTTCTTCGTCGATCCGCGCCTGCAGCAACTCATTGAGATTGCGTTGAAGAACAATCGCGATTTGCGCGTCTCGGTGCTCAACATCGAGGCTGCACGTGCGCAGTATCAGATCACGCGCGCGGGATTGTTTCCAACGGTCCATGCGGCGGCTTCGCAGAACAAGCAGCGCACGCCGGCAGATTTATCGCCTACGTCGCGCACCGTCTCAGACGTGTATTCGGTCGGCTTGAACGCATCCTGGGAGATCGACTTCTTTGGCCGGATCAGAAGCTTGAAGGACCAGGCGCTCGCGCAATATCTGGCCACATCGCAGGCTCGCAAGGCCGCCGAGCTCTCGCTGGTTTCGGAAGTGGCGGACCAGTATCTGACGATGATCGCCTACGATGAGCTGCTCCAGGTCACGCGCGACACACTCAAGACCGCGCAGGATTCGTACGGGCTCACGAGGCTGCGGTTCGACAATGGCACCGGTTCTGAGCTCGATCTGCGCCAGGCGCAGACGGTGGTCGACGAGGCGCAGGCGAACTTGCAGGCACAGGAACGTGCGCGCGCTCAGGCCGAGAACTCGCTGGTGTTCCTGATCGGCGAACCGCTGCCTGCGGATCTGCCGCCGGGCGCGACGCTCGGCGGACAGGATTTGCTGAAGGACATTCCGGCGGGTCTGCCTTCTGATTTGCTGAGTCGCCGGCCGGACATCATGGAAGCCGAAGAGAACCTCATCTCGGCGAATGCGAATATTGGCGCGGCGCGCGCAGCGTTCTTCCCGAAGGTTTCGCTGACGGGCAATTTCGGCACGCTCAGTCCGTCGCTGGGCGGGCTGTTCAAGCCGGGTTCCGCGGCATGGGCCTTTGGACCACAGATATCCGTGCCGATTTTCCAGGGTGGAGAAAACCGCGCGAACCTCGATCTGGCCAACGTGCAGAAGAAGATTCAGGTCGCGCAATACGAAAGGGCGATCCAGACCGCGTTCCGCGAAGTGGCTGACGGGCTTGCGGCGCGCGGCACGTACGATCAGGAGATCGAGGCCCGGCAGCATGACACGCTGGCTGAACAGCGTCGGCTCGAGCTGTCGGAGCTGCGGTACCGGCGCGGCGTCGACAGCTATCTGTCGGTGCTGACCGCGCAAAATGACCTGTACGCTTCGCGCCAGTCGTTGATCACCGCGAGGATGCAGCGTCTGACGAGCCTTGTCGATCTGTATCGTGCGCTTGGGGGCGGGTGGATCGAGCGCTCAGGAGAAGAGCCGCGGCCTGCCGACGCTGCGGACATCGGCTAAGGGAGGTCAGCGGAAAAGTGCCTGCCGGACTTCGGGGAGATCGTCCGGCGATGGTACAGCGACCCGTCTCGCAAGATAGCAGCCGGGCCGCACTTTTCATCTCCGCCAGGATGTTCAACGGTGGTGTGGAGCCATACCCGCAACCGACTGAACTCAGAACAGATGCCGAACCCCGATAGCGACGCCAAACTGGTTTCCGCCCGGAACACCGGCAGGCGTCGAGTTCTGCAAACCGAGTGTCGCGAGCCGGTTGTTTTTCACATAGCCAACGAAAGAATAGAGCGATGTCGCGCGCGACAGCGAATAGTTCGCGCCGAGTTTGTACAGGCTCGCGTTCCGATCATTCGTGACGCGGTCGTCCTGACGGATGTAAGTTGCGCTGATGGTCCAGAATGGCGTTGGAGCATACGAAAATTCAGCGGTGTACAAGTTGTCGCTGGTGCCGCGCGCCGGGTTCTTGAAGTTGGCGAAGTCGAGCATGAACTTGAATGCGTCGAAGCCGTAGTTCGCTCCGGCCGTGTATGCGCGTGCCGTAGTTGAATCGATTGCTCCCGTGATGTCGCGGCCGTTGAAGTAGGCCGCAGCAGCCATGAAGTCGCCGATCTTGTAGCTTGCCCCGAACGACATCGCGCTCTTCTTCTGAAAATCTCCCGCTGCACCGCCAAACGAATACATCGCCATGCCCTGAAAACCGGCGATTTCGGGGCTAATGTATTCGGCCGAGTTGTCGACCCACGAGTACTGATAGCCGGTATAACCCGAAAGGTTCTGATAGAGCAGGTGTTCAGCGAGCCGAAGTTCGAATAACCTTCGATGTCGAGACGACTCAGGATACGCAGCAACGGCGAGCGATTCTTGCCCAGCAGTACGTTGCCGAAGGTCTTGCTGCCGATGCCGACTGTCGCGCCGCGATCGAATAATACGTTGCCCGCGCTCGCCGGCTGGCCGCCGTTGATGGATTGGCCGGTGTTGATGCGAAAGGCGCTTTCGAGTTCGAACAGTGCCTGCAGTCCACGCCGAGATCCTCGCGTCCGGTGAGACCCCAGCGGCTCGTCGAATCAATGCCGCTCGCGACAGACCACGCCGAGCCTCCGCCTGCTGCAGCATGTGTCTTGTAGAGAATGCCGCTGTCGGCGATGCCGTAGAGCGTCACCGAACTCTGAGCATGGGCAGCGGACACAGCGCCTCCTGCCAAAGCAAGCGCCGCAAAGCAAAGCCTTTTCATTGAAGTCTCCATTACTTGCTGTAGTTATTGGTTTGGTATCGCACTTTGGTACGGCGAGCAGGCGAAACAGCAGAGCCTTGCTCGGCCAGCGAGCGAAACGACAGGCTATGGATTGCGAGTGATTCAGGACCGTGTCAGGCAGACACGATCCTTTGACGTGAACGGGCAATGCGTGCGACGCGCCCGTCCACGGAGAAACAATGACGGCTTCGCTCTATGTACGTGTCGCGTGCCGCTTCATGTAGAGCAAGGCCAGCCCCGTTGCGAGCAGCACGATCGAAACGATCCGCGGTATGGTGCTGCGCGGGTCGGCGGCGATGGAGCCGGGCCAGAACGCGAGTCGCACCGGCGCGCCCATGTTCGCATTGAGCGACTGGATCATTTCGATGAGCAGGACGAATCCCGCGCAGGTAGCGAGCGCGCCCAACAACACGGGCAGGGTGCATCGGGCGACGTAAGCCGGTCCTTTTTGCCGCCATGTTTTGGGCGCGATACGCAACAGGTCTGTGAGACCGCCCGTTAGCCCGTAGCGCCATGAGACCGTCACTGTGACGAAGAACACGCCGAGGTACAACGGCCATGCATCGGGGAGCGTAGACAGGTGTGCCGTGGCGAGCGTGATCAGGAGCGCGCCCACCACCGGCCCACAATACGACGTGTAGCCGCCGACATACGCGTGAAGCATGCCTGCCGTACTCTGGGCGAGACTCAGTGTGTCGAGCGTAACGACCTGAAAGCCCAACGCGTAGAGTGAACCCGCAATGCCCGCGAATCCCGCCGACAGCGTCAACGCGAACCCGCGAATCACAACGGGGTTGAAGCCAACGAAGTCCATCCGCTCCGGATTGACGCGCGTCGCGTTCATCAGCCGCCCGAGCGGTATGAACGTCAACGCGTACATTGCGAGCGCCGCGCACATGCCCATACGGCGATCAACAGGTACACGTTCACAGGCGAGCCGAAATCGATGCCCCATCCAGCTGCGTGCGTCGGATCGATGCGGATGCCTTCGTCGCCGCCCGAGAAGCCGGTCATGATGGTCGCCGCTGAATACGCGAGCTGGCCGACGGCGAGCGAGATCATCGCAAAGACCACTTTGCCGCTGCGCACGGTGAAGAGTGCCACGCACGCGCCGAGAACGAGCCCTGCGATGCCGCCGACCAACGGCACGAGCACGACGGACACGGCCTCGCCGAATGCGTTAAGGCAGTGTGCCGTCGTATAAGCGCCGATGCCGAAGTATGCTGCCGCGCTCAGGCGCCCGGCGGCCGTTTCATGTTGCAGCCGTCCACCGGCTCGCTCACCTGCGCGGCGGGGAAGGTCTTGATCAGCTTGAATCCCCAGGGCGTGCCGTCCTGCTTGTACTTTGCATCGCTGGTCAGCACCGACAGGTTCAACGGCAACTGCGCCTGATGGTCGGTGGAGCGCATCGTCGCCTTGTAGTCGCCGATCGACACGGTCGTCTTTTCCATCGCTTTCGCAACCGCGAGCGGCTCGGTGGACTTCGCGTCGCGAATCGCGTCGGTCAGGAACAGGTAGCCGCGATAGATGCGCATGCCTTCGAAGTCGCCATAGCCGCCCGCGCACGACTGATCCATCAACTGGTCGATAGCGGGGATGTTCATGCTCATGATCGAATCGGACGCCTGATACACCTTGCCGACGCCTTTCTCGCCGATGCTGGTCACCTGGCCGTGCTGCGATGCATAGACCGTGTACCACGGCGCATTCAGGCCGATGTCGTTGCCCGCGCGAATCAGACGGCTCAGGTCAGTGCCGATGTTCGCCCTGAAGATTGCGTCGGGATTCGCCGCCTTGATCTTGGCGACGTACGGCGTGAAATCCTGCACTCTGTTGGGCGGATGCAGTTCGCTGCCGACGATCTGGATATCGGGGCGGAACTGCTTGAGCAGACGCCGGAGCGCTGCGTCGGCGCTCTGACCCATCGAGTAGTCCATGTTGATCAGATACACGCGCTTGACCTTCGGGTCGAGCGACAGCACGGCGGCCTTCATCTTCATGCCGATGTGGCCGTCGGTGCGGAACTGCCAGAACGAGCAGTACTTGCCCGTCATCGCTTCATCGAGGCCGGCCCAGTTGATCAGGATGATCTCTTTGCCGGGATTGCGCGCGTTGTACTTTTCGATCGCGTCGAGCAGCGTCATCGTCACGTTCGCGCCGACGCCTTGCATCACGAAATGCACGTCGTTGCCGATCGCGCGATCGAGGCAGTTCTTGCCGTCTTTCGGGCTGAACTTGTCGTCGCAGAACTCGAGCTCGATCTTCGAGCCGAGGACGCCGCCCGCTGCGTTGTCGCGCTTGACGATGAACTGCAGGTTCTTGGCCGACAATTCCATCGTCGACGATTGCGGCCCCGACATCGGCTCGATTACCATGATCCTGATCGGCGCCGCCGCATGTGCGCTGCCCAGCAACGCCGCGCCGGCGGTGATCGCGAGGCCGGCGCGCAGCACGTGCCGCACGGCCGCCGTCATGTACTTCATCATTTTGTGCTCCTCACTCACTGATATCTGTTGCGTTTCTCGGCGAACGGCTCGCTGTCTACTCAGACTTCGAGCCATTCCGCCCGCACATCACTCACTGATATCTGTTGCGTTTGTCGGCGAACGGCTCGCTGGCCACTCAGACTTCGAGCCATTCCGCCCGCACGCCCGGGTTGTCGTCGAACTCGTCGACTGTCCCGTCGAACACGATCCGGCCGTGTCCCATCACATTGATCCGGTCGCACAGTCCGAGCGCGATGATCAGCTTCTGCTCGACCAGCAGCACGGCCACGCCGCGTCTCGCGACTTCCTTCAGTAGCTCAGCAACGTGATCGACCATCGAGAGGCTCAACCCTTCCGTCAGTTCGTCGACGAGCAGCAGCGCGGGCTGGCCCATCAGCGCGCGGCAGATCGTCAGCATCTGCTGCTCGCCTCCGGACAGCGCGCCGCCCGCGACGTTCGCGCGCCGTTTGAGATTCGGGAAGAGCTCGAAGAATTCGTCTTCGGTCCACGGCTTGAAACGTGCGGACGACGGCGTTTTCATGCGGCCCGATTGCGGCAGACCGACCGACAGGTTTTCGCGCACGGTGAGGTCGGGAAAGATCGCCCGGTCTTCCGGCACATAGCCGATTCCGGCGCGGGAGATCTCGTGCGTCCTCGCGCGTTCGAGCGGTACGCCGTTGAAGCTGATCGCACCGCGCGACGGCAACAGCTTCATCACGGCCTTGAGAAACGTCGAACGGCCGGAGCCGTTGCGCCCGAGCAGCCCGACGGTTTCGCCCGCTTCGACGCGCATGCTCGCGCCTTGCAACACCTGGCTCTGCCCATAACCGGCAACGATTCCGGATGCGTTGAAAAGCGGCCCACAACGTGTGCACGATTCGGCGTTTGACTGTGTGTTCATCGCTTCAATGCCTTTGTGATTGCACGGCGGCTTGAGCCGCGCCCGCCGGCGTGCCCAGATACGCTTCCTGCACCGCGCGGTTCGCGCGGACTTGCGCGGGCGTATCACACGCGATGATCTCGCCGTACACCAGCACGGAGATCCGGTCGGCGAGCTCGAACACCACATCCATGTCATGTTCGATGATGACCATCGTGCGTGAGCTGTCGGCCTCGCGCAGCCCGCTGCAGCAGTTCGATGATGTTGTGGGTTTCGTGCTTGTTCATGCCCGCGGTCGGCTCGTCGAAGAGCAATACCTTCTGGTTGCCCGCAAGCGCGAGTGCAATTTCCAGCGCGCGCTGGTCCGCATACGAGATCAGGGCGGCGGGCTCGTTGCGTTTGTCGAGCAGCCCGACTTCGTCGGTGATTTCTAGTGCACGGATATCGGCGGGACCGCCGCGTCGAAGGATGCGTAGAAACGACGGACCATGGCCCGCCGCGCGCAGCACGCCGATCCGCGTTCGAAGGTGCCGATCCCATCGTACCGAGCGTGTTCCGTCTCGGCGCGGCAGCGGGCCTCGCGCTGATGACGAAGTCCGTCGCAATCGCAGCGTTATGGGCGATGCGCACGGGCGAAGGGCAGGATCTCCATCTCGACATCAGGAAAGCGCCACGTCGCCTTTGTCCGTTCTGGGAGCGCAAATGAGAACTGCTGAATGGTTACGCGCCGCGCAATACGGCCGATCCGACCAATCCGTTCGTGCGCGCATTCTTCGAAACTCGCGATGGTCGCTGGATGATGCCGTTCAACCTTAATCCACGGCTCAGCTCATCCGCGCTGCGGCTCTTGCAGAGCACTGACGAACCCGCAGCAGTCGCGGCGGCGTTCCGCAAATGGGATGCACGCGAACTCGAGGAAGCAGGCTCGGTAGCAGGCGTCGTGATGCCTATGGTGCGCAGTGCGGAAGAGTTCATGCGAGAGACGCAATACGTCGACCACTTGTCTTCAATGCCGCTTGTTCAGATCGAAAAGATCGGTGACTCGGACCCCGAGCCATTCGCGCGCGACCCTGTCGCGCCGCTGGATGGCGTGCGCGTGCTCGGCATGGCAAGGGTGATCGCGGGGGCCGCGATCGGGCGCGCGCTTGCGTATCGCGGCGCGGATGTGCTGAACGTCTGGCGTCCGGATGATTTCGAAGTGGACACGATGTACAGGACCGCGAATGTCGGCGTGCGCTCCACACTCATCGACGTAGGTTCGAGCGAAGGCAACGCGCGTATCAAGGAGCTGCTGCGCGGTGCGGATATCTTCTATGCGAACCGGCGCCATGGGTTTCTGGACAAGGTCGGACTTACTGCCGAAGAAGCTGCGCAACTGCGTCCCGGCATCATCCACGTGACAGTGATCCTACATGGCGAGATGGGGCCATGGGCACCGCGCGCGGGCTTCGACCAGACTGCGGGCGCCGTCACAGGGATCACGACGCTGGAGGGTTCCCCCGAGGCGCCTCAATTGCCGCCTGTAATGGTCGTCAATGACAACATGGTTGCGTGGCTCGCGACCACGGGCGCGCTCGCTGCGTTGATGCGACGTGCGGAAGAGGGCGGCAGCTATCGCGTGCATGTGTCGTTGTCGCGCGCATCGTTGTGGCTGTATTCGCTTGGCCTGTTCGATAAGACCTACGCGCACGAGATGGCCGGCTCGAGCAGTGCGCATGAGAACGCAAAGCCCGATCTCTTTACGGCCGATACACCAGTCGGCCGTTACCAAGGCGTCACTGACCAGGTGCGCATGACGCGCACGCCGGGCCATTACGCGGCGGTATTGGTGCCGCGCGGCTCGTCGATGCCAGCGTGGTTGCTCAAGCGCTAGTCTTAAGCGACTCGGGGACGCGACAACGGGTCCGTCAGTTGACGATCAAATTCGGGTAAGGCTTCGTGGTTCGGTCTTCCGGAACGTCGAAGCCGTGCACAGTGGCCGTGACCCAAACGGTTTTGCAAGCTCTGTCGAGGCCAGATTCAGATGTCCGCTTCCCGGCTAGATAGAGATGTCCGGGTTTAAGGGGTTCAGGGGTTGCTTTTCATGGGTTAAAGATCACGCAGTGTCGAAGGATGGTGTTTGAATGGGCAGC
>NZ_JBFRCH010000045.1:0-52246 GCF_040965635.1 Paraburkholderia phymatum | reverse complement strand
CGCACGCCGAGTCACATCCAATGTTCGATCCAGCCGAGGTTGCCATGCTCACGCCCTCCGTCACGCCCGCCGATACGCTTCATCAGTCGGCCGTCTTTATCGACAAGGACGGCACACTGCTCGAGGAGTCTTCGACATTTCTCCGGGACACACGTGTAGCCGGTGCGCGACGATCCGTTGATGATCAGCACACGAGAGCGCGTCGACCGGTCCTGTTGACGCTTCCGCGCCGCGTTGACACGTTCACACGCGCTTCGCCATTCAACAGAGAGATCGTAGCCCGCGAGCTCGCGCCCGCATTCTTCGTCACGGGCGCTTTGCGGCCCTCGGCGTAGGCCTGCCATGCGATGGCTTCGAGCCGCTCGATGGCCGCCTCTTCCGCCCGGAACGCCGGGTCATAAAAGCGGGCCTTGAAGCGTTCGCGAAACGCCTCGCGTGACATGCCTTCGGTAATTTGCCCTTTCCTCTCGACGTTCAGAACATTTACGCCAGGCTTTCCGGATGTTTCCGTTGCTTTAGAGATTGCCATGAGACGCACTGCTTTATCGATGGTCGGACTGCGGCTTCCCGTGCTTCTTCTCCGTTTTGGTTATGCGACGCAGTTTCGCGAGACTTACCGTGCCTGAGTGGCATGACAGGCTCCTTGCAAGAGAACGCTTGTCTGTCCTCGTTCGCATCCAGCGTTCCCGCGTCGAATGCTGTTGGGAACGGCGTTTGCGACGCACGTTCGTACGCCATGCGGCGCGCTGCGAGGGGCCGTGCATCGACGTTGTCGCCGCGCTGCGCGAAGCCGGTGTACTGGCGAGCAAGGAACGAGGTTGAACGCTCAATCACAACTCACTCAGCTAATGATCCAGTCAAGCAATCAGGTGACTCGCTCACGTAACCGAACACACAGGGAGAACAGCATGAAATTCACGTACGTCATCGTCTGTACCGGACTCTACGTCGCCACGCTCGCCGCTCCGACGCTCGCAAGCGCGCAGACGGAAGCCGCCTCGACGACAGGGGCCAATCCGCTTGCGCAGCAGGACAAGGATTTTGTGCAGACGGCGTCGATGGCGGGTTCCACCGAAATCGACGCGGCAAAACTCGCAATGCACAACTCACAGGACAAGGACGTGAAGTCCTTTGCACATCACATGCTCGTCGACCATACCAAACTGGCGCTGCAAATGAAAATGGCTGCGCCTCATGGCGTGACGGTGCCCAAGGACAACTCTGACACGTCCACGCTAGATTCGCTGAAAGGCCTCAAGGGCAAAGCGTTCGATCAGGCCTATATTTCGAAGCTCGGCGTAGAAGGTCACAAGGAGGCAATCGCCGCGTTCGAGAAGGAGAGCTCGAATGGCCAGAACGCAAAGCTGAAGAAAGCCGCCCACGACGCGCTGCCTACCATCGAGAAGCACTATCAGATGGCTCAGGATCTGGCCTCGAAGAAAGGCGTAACCGCTGGGACGCAATAGAGAGCAAGCGGGTTTCTGAAGCACCTCGTGTCGGCGGCAAAGGATGTCCGATGCGAGTGACGTCATCTGGCGTTGCGTCTGCCTGAACCGCTAGACGGCGGGCAAGCTCGGAAATTGCTGAACCGGTTGGCGATACGCGTTAAGACTGCGATGGAAATCGCGGGCCGCCGGTTTTGCCTCGAGCGGGCGCGGCTCAATCTGTCCTATTGCGAAGTGCGCGCGCCGTCGGACGGCTGGATCACGAAGCGCAACGTCCAGCTCGGCGGCTTTCTCCAGGCGGGCGCGTCGCTGTTCTCAATCGTCATGCCTGAAGTCCGGATCACGGCCAACTTCAAGGAATCGCAACTCGAACGGATGCGGCCCGGCGACCACCGCGATCAGCCATGGGTTCGCGGCCGGGCGCCAGTTCCATTCTTTCGACACCTTCCCGAAGACGTGAAGAGCAGCAATCCGGTGAACCGAAGCACGGATAGACCATCGACGATTCGAGCAGTGTTCCCAGTTTTGCGGAAGGAGGAATCTGTGAATCTGGCGTCAGTGCCCGGCGCACCTGGCTGCCGCTTCTGGTCACGCAACAAACCGCAGCTTCCTACCTGCCCGTCTTCGTCACGCGCCAAACCGCGTTGCCGACGTCGTCGGCGATAACGAGCCCGCCGTCGCGATCCTGCGCGAGACCGACGGGTGCGCCATATAGCTGCTTCTGGTCGCCGGAAGCGAAACCCGTGACGACAGGCTTCGGTGCGCCGACTGGCTTACCGTTGTCGAACGCGACGTAGACGACCTCGTATCCGCTGAGCGGCGAGCGGTTCCAGCTGCCGTGCTCGCCGATGAAGGCCCCGCCCCGATACTCCTCCGGCAGACCGTTGCCCGTGTAGAACAGCAGGCCGAGCGCTGCGACGTGCGAGCCGATCGCGTAGTCGGGCCTGATCGCCTTCGCGACGAGATCGGGGCGCTGCGGCTGCGCGCGCCCGTCGACATGCTGTCCGTAGTAGCTGTACGGCCAGCCATAGAAGGCGCCTTCATGCACCGAGGTCAGATAGTCGGGGACCAGGTCCGGACCGATTTCATCGCGCTCGTTGGCGATCGCCCAAAGCTGCCCGGTCTTCGGTTCCCATTGCAATCCCGTCGGGTTGCGGATGCCGGCCGCGTAGATGCGGCTGCCGCCCGTCGCGACATCCACTTCGAGCACAGTCGCGCGGCGGTACTCGACGTCCATGCCGTTTTCGCCGACATTGCTGTTCGAGCCGACGCCGACATACAGCTTCTTGCCGTCGGGACTCGCGAGCAGCGCTTTGGTCCAGTGATGGTTGACGGTATCGGGCAAATCGGTGAGCTCGACGCCGCGTGCGGCGATATGGGTTTCGCCTGTCTTGTACGGATACTTCAGGATCGCATCGGTGTCCGCCACATAGAGCGTATCGCCGACGAGCTGCATGCCGAACGGCGAATGGAGATGATCGATGAACACGTGCTTGTCCCATGCCCCGTTGCCGTCCGTACGCTTTCGCAGCAACGTGATGCGATTGGCGCCCTCCTCTTTCTTGCCCGAGCGAAGCCCGATCATCCCGGCGACCAGCTGCTTCGGCGTAGTCACGGCCTCCTCGTTCGGGCTATTGGATTCCGCGACCAGAATATCGCCATTGGGCAGCACATACACCTGCCGCGGATGCCCGAGCCCCGAGGCGATCTCCTCGATCTTCAGGCCATCTGCCACCTTCGGCGTTTTGCCTTTCTGCCAGCCGACGTAATCCGGCACCTGCATCGGCGGGGCGAAGGAATTGCGCGAGACAGGTAGCGGCGGATTGCTGCCTGCCTGCTGCTCGGGTTCGTACTCTGCCCGCTCGTTGCAGCCGGCGAGCGACGCCGCGAGCGTCATCACGAGGACGCAACTGAAGATGGAGTTATTCACGAGCCGTCTCCCTGAGGCCGACCTTGCGGACCTTGATTTCCCTCACGCCGACCTTGACGGATGCGAGGACGATCTGTCCGATGCACAGCAGCACGACCGTGATAACCGACAGCACGATGTTCAGCGGCACCATCGCATACGCATCCCGGCTATGCACAAACGCATTGACGATCGCCGCGGCAATGCCCAGCAAGTTCAGCAGGAAGGCCAGGCGCTCGATGCCGAGCACCGGATAGCGCGACGGAATCCACACATGGCAGAGATTGATCAGGCGCGGAATGATCGCGAACAGCACGCCCATCGTGACCAGCCAAGCAGCCTCTTTGCCCCAGAAAACGTTGCGGCTGCTCGCATAGACGATGTCGCAAATCAACGTGCCGACGAAAAGCCCATACGGAATCGGGTTGAGCACATCGAAGACCGTCGTGGCGAATCTTGATCGATAAATCGGAGTGGCTGTCATGGGTGAATCCTCTTCTGAACGCGAAGCTTGAATCGGACGATCGCATGGGATGCCTGGCATGGCGTCTGCTGCCGAACCAGAATGTCTTTTTATCTTAGTCATGCCAGGCATCAGGCCATGACCGCGTACGACGGGGAGCAAGCATGAAACGATTCGGGTCTGTCGCACTCGCGGTGGCTGTGCTCGCATTCGGCATGTCCGCGTGCAAGAAGGCGCACGACGCGGGCAACGACAGCATGAGCGTGGGCCACGGCAGCGTTACGACGGTGGATGGGCAACCTGTGGGACAACGCGCGCGCCCGGTCGGGCAATCGGAGCGGTCCGGAGCGGCGCTCGAAACGCCTGTCGCCGCAAGTGGGTCTGTCGCTGCGGCAAGCGACCCCGCCTCGACAGATGCCCACCGCCCGGACGTTCCGGTAAATCGTCGATAGTCTGCCGCGGAGCGATCGCCGACGTAACGGGAGATAAACGGGCGCAGACAGGAATGGTCCGAATGGTCCGGACTCCATGCCGATACAGGCGAATCGCGCTCTCAGCTAGTGGCGCCTGCTCGACCACAACGAGCCAAGCAGGAAGCCTGCGGCAGCAACGACAACGAGTGAGCCCACGGGTCTCGACGTAGCCAGTTCGCGTATGTCGTCGAGTCTGTCCGTCGCCTGCCCCTGCAACTGGCCGCCGAGATGTTGCGCCTTAGCCTTGAGTTCCATTGCCGGATCGCCGACAAGTGACTCGGCGGTTTCTCGGACTTTTCCAACTACCTTGTGCACAATGCCTCCCACTTCGTCTGGATTGGTCTTCATCGCATCGGTGGTAACCATCTGGCGCTCGCCAGTGACTTACTTTCGATATCGTATGTCTCAGCATCCGACATGCCGCGCATCTTCGACACGCAGTTCGACAACATTCGAGGCTATCACGAGCGCCCTCGCCAGCGCGGCCAGATTTCCCGTCACATGAGCGGTGAACACCTGCGACAGGCCGAGAAAGCAGGCTGCATCGACAAAACCTGCCACCGCCGAAAGAACTTTCGCCCTCCACACATTTCCTCCCTGACGGACGTTCCGCCTGCTGTCGACGTAGCGCTGCGCCCTCTGTCCGGCTTCGAGCAAACGGCTGGCCCGAAGTCGCGCTGGCGAGGGGACGTCTGGCATCACTTCAGTAACCGCACTCCATCGGGCCGACAGTCTGCTGGACCCGCGCTTGCTCGCGATACGAAGGAGCTGGCCACGAGACCCCTCAAGGAGAGGGCATCATGAAAGCGGTCGTGTTTCACGACATCGGCGACATCCGTCTCGATTCGGTTGCCGACCCTGCCATCGAGCAACCAACGGACGCTGTCGTGCGCATCACGTCGAGCGCCATTTGCGGAACTGACCTGCGTATGGTGCGCGGGACGCTGCTTTCATGCAGCCGGGAACAGTTCTCGGACACGAAGCACCTTGCCGCGCTGGAACACGCTCAAGTGAAAGGCCAATTACGACTTGTTGCGCAAGCGACGCGCGATGCTCTGATGAAGCGGGCGCGCGTCTTTTTGCATATCCGTTTTTGATGGCACACGCATGGATTGTCGATGACGATCCGAACATGCGCGACGCCCTGGCTGCGATCATCGCGGAACACGGTGTGACGGTCGTCGCGCCTGACTCGCCCCTCAGACAGGTTGGGTCTGCGTCGGTTTCGTGGACGACCTCAAACAAAATTCCACCGGCCAGCCGATCGGCTGGGCCTGCCGCAACTGGTCACACGCGATCGCGAAGGTGCGTTGCAGGTCTTTAACAAAGCCGTCCGGTGCGATGCTTACCCTCGGCACCGGCAAGGCGATGCGCGAGCAACGGCAACAGAATGGATGCAGAGAGCCTCGCGATATATGCTGGACTACTGATTCGCTTCGTCATGCGTGGTGCTCGTACCCTGCGTCGCGCGGCGCCTGCTCTTCCTCGGCGATTGTGCAGGCAGGTCAGGCTTTGGGGCTGTGTCGTTGCGGATGTGACCGGTTGCGCGGGGCGGCCGCGCAAGCACTTCGCTTCGCGGTATTCCCAAATCAATTTTGTTAGCGCTTCGCGCTTTGGAAAACCTACGCTGCATTTGCAACCGATTTACGTTAAAAAGCGGGTGCAAAGAGCCGTTTCGACGCATTGCCTATGCAAGTTAGGTCGGAATTTGTGTCGCGGGGAACGGAGGTCAGGTGCACGGAGCCTTGCTGGATAAGGTTTTCACAGCTTGTGCATTTTAAAAACGATTTCTGTGAATGCACTGCTGGCAAGCTGGTGGCTCGCAGCTCGACGACGTGCGGCTGAATAGCCTCTGATTTCGGCACGCGCAGCACGTGACTCTGTCGTGCGCGGCCAGCGCCGCGCATCGTGCATTTAGCAAAGGCTCTCGAAGATAGCGGCAATACCCTGGCCGCCGCCGATGCACATCGTGACGAGCGCATACCGTCCGTTGATGCGCTGCAGTTCGTGCAACGCCTTGACGGTAATGAGCGCGCCCGTCGCGCCGATCGGATGGCCGAGCGAAATGCCGGAACCGTTCGGGTTCACCTTCGAGGGATCGAGACCCAACTCTTGCGTGACGGCGCACGCCTGGGCCGCGAACGCCTCGTTCGCTTCGATCACGTCCAGATCGCCGATGGAGAGGCCTGCGCGTTGCAGCGCGAGACGCGTCGCCGGCACGGGGCCGATGCCCATGTACTGCGGATCGACGCCGGCGTGCGCATAGGCGACAAGCCGAGCCATCGGTGCGATACCGCGCTGCGTGGCCGCATCGCGCGACATCAGCAGGACAGCGGCGGCCGCATCGTTGATACCCGATGCGTTGCCGGCCGTCACCGTCCCGTTCTCCTTCGCGAAGACGGGCTTCAGCTTCGTGAAGTCGTCGGACGTGGCGTCGTTGCGCACGTGCTCGTCGGTATCGAACGCAACTTCGCGGCCCTTGACCGTGCGCGTCATCGGCATGATCTGACTCTTGAAGCGCCCTTCGGCAATCGCGCGTTCGGCGCGGCGATGCGATTCGAGCGCCAGCGCGTCCTGCTGCTCGCGCGAAATGCCGAACTTGCGCGCGACGTTTTCCGCCGTCACGCCCATCGGCACCGTGTGGAAAGGATCGTCCAGCGCACCGAGCATCATGTCGATGAGACGCGAGTCGCCCATGCGCGAGCCGAAACGCGCGTCGGTCGAGATGTATGGCGCGCGGCTCATGTTCTCCGCGCCGCCGCCGATTGCGACGTCGGCATCGCCGAGCATGATGGTCTGCGCCGCGGACACGATCGCCTGCAGGCCTGAGCCGCACAGACGATTGACGTTGAAAGCGGGCGTCGAGTCGGGGATGCCGGCATCGATGGCGGCGACGCGCGACAGGTACAAGTCCTTCGGCTCGGTGGCAATCACGTTGCCGAACACGACATGCCCGACATCCTTTGCATCGACGCGGTTCCGTGCGAGCACTTCGCGCACGACGGCCGTACCCAGTTCGGTCGGCGCGAAGTCCTTCAGGCTGCCACCGAACTTGCCGATCGCTGTACGCACGCCGCCTATGACCACCACTTCCCTGCTCATAGTTTTCTTCTCCACAGTTGACGCGTCTTTTCGACCGGGCGCGGTTGCACCCGTCGGGGACTCACATGTTCGGATAGTTCGGACCGCCGCCGCCTTCCGGCGTGACCCACACGATGTTCTGCGTCGGGTCCTTGATGTCGCAGGTCTTGCAATGCACGCAGTTCTGCGCATTGATTTGCAGGCGGTCTTCGTTTTCGTCCGTTTTCACGAATTCGTAGACACCTGCCGGGCAAAAGCGCGCTTCCGGACCTGCGTAGGTTTGCAGGTTCACCTTGATAGGCACCGACGGGTCTTCCAGCGTCAGATGCGCGGGCTGGTTCTCTTCGTGATTCGTGTTCGAGATGAACACCGACGACAGCCGGTCAAATGTGAGCTTGCCATCAGGTTTCGGATAGTCGATCGGCTTGCACTGCGACGCCGGCTTCAGCATCTCGTGATCCCAGTGCTGATGATGCAGCGTCCACGGCACGTTGCCGCCCAGCAGCTTCTGCTCGATGCCGACCATCAGCGTGCCGAGGTACAGGCCCTTGCTCATCCACTGCTTGAAGTTGCGTGCTTTGTGCAACTCGGTGTGCAGCCACGAGGTCTTGAACGACTCGGGATACGCGGCGAGTTCATCCGACTGACGGCCGGATTGAACCGCATCGAATGCGGCATCGGCGGCGAGCATGCCCGTCTTGATCGCCGCGTGCGAGCCCTTGATCCGCGAGGCGTTCAGAAAGCCCGCGTCGTCGCCGACCAGCGCGCCGCCCGGAAACACGAGCTTCGGCAGCGACATCAGCCCGCCTGCCGTGATCGCGCGTGCACCGTACGACACGCGCTTGCCGCCTTCGAGAAACTTGCGGATTTCCGGATGCGTCTTGTAGCGCTGGAATTCCTCGAACGGCGACAGGTATGGATTCGAATAGCCGAGACCGACCACGAAGCCCACCATCACCTGATTGTTGCTCGTGTGATAGAGGAACGAGCCGCCGTACGTCTGCATATCGAGCGGCCAGCCGGCCGTGTGGATCACGAGCCCCGGCTTGTGCTTCGCGGGATCGATTTCCCACAGTTCCTTGATGCCGATGCCGTACACCTGCGGATCGGCGCCGTCACGCAGTTTGAATTTGTCCGACAGTTGACGCGCGAGATGCCCGCGCGCGCCCTCGCAGAACAACGTGTACTTCGCGTGCAGTTCCATGCCGAGCTGGAAGTTTTCCGTCGGCTCGCCGTCCTTGCCGATGCCCAGGTTGCCCGTTGCCACGCCCTTGACGGAGCCGTCGTCGTTGTACAGCACTTCCGCCGCTGCAAAGCCCGGGAAGATCTCGACGCCCAGCGCTTCGGCCTGCTGACCCAGCCAGCGCGTCACGTTCGCGAGGCTGATCACGTAGTTGCCGTGATTCTTGAAGTTGTCGGGGAGCGCCCAGTTCGGCACGGCCCTGGCGCCCGTTTCGGAGAGGAACAGGAAGCGGTCTTCCGTCACTTCAACCTCCAGAGGTGCCCCTTTTTCCTTCCAGTCCGGCATCAGTTCATTCAACGCGCGCGGGTCCATCACCGCGCCCGAGAGGATGTGCGCCCCGATTTCAGAGCCCTTTTCGAGTACGCACACGCCGATCTCCACGCCCTTTTCCGCCGCGCGCTGCTTGAGCCGGATCGCCGCAGCGAGACCCGCAGGTCCGCCGCCGACGATCACGACGTCGTATTCCATCGACTCGCGCGGACCATACTGCTCGATCCATCCCTGCGACGGATCGACTTGCTGGTTTGCTGTCATGCGTGCGTCCCTGCTTTAGAACTGATCTTCCGACAACGCCAGCACGCCCTCCGCACCCTTCGCGCTGACGATCGACGCCTCCAGCGCGACTGCCTGCGGCAACACATGTTCCGCGTAGAACTGCGCGGTGGCGATCTTCGCGCCGTAAAACGACGGGTCATCCGCGTGCTTCTGCTGCGCGACGAGCATCGCGCGCGCCATCTGCCAGCCACCGAGCACGATGCCCGCGAGCTTCAGATACGGCACGCTGCCCGCAAACACCGCATTCGGATCGCGCTTCACATTTGCGACGACAAAGGCCACCACCGATTGCAACGCATCATGTCCACGCGACAGGTGCTTATGCATCGCCCCGAACGCCGCGTCATCGTGCTGCTTCAGCGCTTCGACGGTCTGCGCGATCTCCGCGAGCAGTGCCTTCGCGACCGCGCCGCCATCGCGCACCGTCTTGCGGCCGATCAGGTCGTTCGCCTGGATCGCCGTCGTGCCTTCGTAGATCGGCAGGATGCGCGCATCGCGGTAGTACTGCGCCGCGCCCGTTTCCTCGATGAAGCCCATGCCGCCATGCACCTGCACGCCGAGGCTCGCCACATCGATCGACAGCTCCGTGCTCCAGCCCTTGACGATCGGCACGAGGTACTCGTAGATCGCCTGATGTTCGGCACGCTTCGCGTCGTCGGGGTGACGGTGCGCGAAATCGCAGTGTGACGCCGCGACATACGCGAGCGCGCGCGACGCCTCCGTGAGCGCGCGCATCGTTGCGAGCATGCGGCGCACGTCCGCATGCTGGATGATCGACACCGCCTGCTTCGCCGAGCCATCGACGGGCCGGCTCTGCACGCGTTCCTTCGCGTATGCGAGGGCCTTCTGGTACGCGCGATCCGACACGGCGACGCCCTGCATGCCGACGGCAAAGCGCGCCGCGTTCATCATGATGAACATGTACTCGAGGCCGCGATTCTCCTCGCCGATCAGATGACCGATCGCGCCACCGTGATCGCCGAACTGCAGCACGGCCGTCGGACTCGCCTTGATGCCGAGCTTGTGTTCGATCGACACGCAATGCACGTCGTTGCGCTCGCCGGGCGAGCCGTCTTCGTTGACGATGAACTTCGGCACGATGAAAAGCGAAATGCCCTTCACGCCTTCGGGCGCATCCGGCGTGCGCGCGAGCACCAGATGGACGATGTTCCCGGCCATGTCGTGCTCGCCCCACGTGATGAAGATCTTCGTGCCGAACAGCTTGTACGAGCCGTCGCCCTGCGGCTCGGCGCGCGTGCGCACCAGCGCGAGATCCGAGCCCGCCTGCGGCTCGGTGAGGTTCATCGTGCCCGTCCACTCGCCGGAGATCAGCTTCGGCACGTAGGTACGCTTCTGTTCTTCGCTGCCTGCCGTGAGCAGCGCCTCGATCGCGCCGTCCGTCAGCAGCGGGCACAGCGCGAACGACAGGTTCGACGCGTTGAGCATCTCGATGCAGGCCGCCGCGATCAGCTTGGGCAGCCCCTGGCCTTCGTACTCGACGGGATGCTGCACGCCCTGCCAGCCGCCCGCGGCGAACTGGCGAAACGCATCGGCGAAACCGGGCGTGGCCGTGACCACGCCGTCCTTCCAGCTGCTCGGGTTCCGGTCGCCTTCGACGTTCAGCGGCGCCAGCACTTCGCCGCACAGTTTCGCGGATTCTTCGATCACGGCCTGGGCCGTTTCAAGGCCGGCCTCTTCGAAGCCGGGCAACTTTGCAATGTCTTCGATGCCGCTCAGTTCGCTGAGCACGAAAAGCATGTCTTTGACGGGGGCGGTGTAGCTCATGGTGATTCGTCCAATCAAGCGGTCGATGGATAACTGCCACGACGCCCGAAAGGAAATGGCCAGGCCGTGACACTGCAAACGATCGTACCGGCATATGCCGCGCACAAGCTGTCCAAAGTTGCCCACCTACTGACAAATCTGGCCATGGCGAGCGGGCGAACCTGCGCCGCTCGGAGTTCGGTATGCGCCATAGGCAACTACGCACCATTTGATGCCCCGTCAGTCAGTAACCATCCGTGTGGAAGCACCATCCATCGCTGCGATCGCTTCGGAGCCTGGCGTCCAATGCTCGACGGTTACCTGGCTCGGCCCGTGCGAAATGCCGACCGGTCGCCGCAGCGTCTCTCCTACGCGGCTTGTTGGGTGTCCGTCGATCGGTCGTTGCATCTTCGGCATACGCCGCGCTTTGCCGGATCTGTCTTGCGCAATCCAACCGTTTCTCCATCGACGAAAGCGCCTGGCCGCTCGTCACAGGGCGACGATCATGCAGACGGCCGAAGCCGTCGCCACGAGCCTGTCGCCTTGCCACAACTCGCCATTGGCATTGCACACGCCGCGTCCGCGGCGCACCAGCGTCGCGCGGCCCAGCAGCCGGCCGGCACTCGCGGGCCGAAGGAATGTCGTGTTGAGGCTGAGCGTCGCGCAGCGTTCGCCCTTCGCCAACGTCGACGTGACGAGCGTAGCCGTGACGTCGTCGAGCATCGCGGACAACATGCCGCCCTGCACATGTCCCGCCGGATTCAGGAACGCCGGCGTCCCGGCGTAAGCGATTTCGATCGCGTTATCCGCAAGCGACACAAACTCGCCGCCCAGCGTCGTCGTGATGGGCGGCGCCCCTCCGTTGCTGCCGTATATCCGCCGGCCCATTTCGGTATCGTCGATTTTCATGCGTCAGTCACCTTGTTGTCGGGCACGAAGCCAGGCCATCGGAGCCGTCGTGTCTCACCGGCCTATTCGCCTCGAAACACCGGCTTGCGTTTTTCCTTTCGCGCGAGCACGCCTTCGCGCAGATCGTGCGAAGCATCCGCACGGGCGACGTCGCGCGCAAACTCGTCTTTATCGAGCGTCCCGTCTGCGATCCGGTTCAGATGCTTCTTCATGCCGAGCAGCGCAAGCGGCGCCATGCCCGCCAGCTCGCCGCTCAGACGCTCCACTTCATCGCGCAACGCCGCGGGCGCCACGACCGAATCGAGAAAGCCGCATGCCTGCATCTGCGTGGCATCGAGCGTCGCGGCCGTGAGCAGCAGCTTTTTCGCCATGTTCAGACCGAGCCGGGACACATAGCGCTGCAAGCCGCCGCGATAGAACAGCAGGCCGAGGCGCGCGGCAGGCACGAACATCTGGCTCGTTTCGGTGCCGATGCGAAAATCGCAGGCGAGCGCGAGATCGGTCGCGCCGCCGTACACGCCGCCGTTGATCGCGGCGATCGTCACCGGGCGCGCGTACTCCAGTTCATTCGCGAGCGCCTCGAAGTTCGCCCCCGCGTTGCCGTCCGCGAGCCGGCCGATGTTGAAGCCGGCGCAGAAGTTGGGACCTTCGGCGCATAGCCGCAGCACGAGCACGTCAGAACGCGCGTTGACCTCGCGGATGAAGCCGCGCAGCGTCGCGAGATCTTCGGGGTCGAGCCGGTTCGCCATCTCGGGGCGGCGCAGCGTGATCGTCGCGATCGGACCGGCGACGACGAGTTCCGGCGCGAGGCCGGATGAACGAGCGGAGGGTTGGTCGGACTTCTCGGTCATTGTCGGCTCAGTGGAAGTTGTAGATCTGCATGGTCGTCTCGCCGGCCTCGATGCGCTTGCAAATCGCTGCCTCGTCGGCCTCGCGCTTCGCGGCCCTCCCGACGATGTCGGCCGCCCGCGCGCGCGGAATGGCGACGACGCCGTCACGGTCGCCGACGATCAGATCGCCCGCGTTCACCGTCACGTTGCCGATCATCACCGGCTCATTGATCCAGCCGATTGCGCCGTAATCCTTGCTGGTGCCGCGAATCGACAGCCCGCGCGAGAACACCGGAAAGCCGATCGCTTCGAGCAGGTCCGCATCGCGCACGGCGCCGTCGATCACGAGGCCCGCGAGCCCGCGCGCCTTCGCGGCCGTGGTCATCACTTCGCCCCAGTAGCCGTGCTCGTACACGCCGCTCGCGTAGACCATCAGCACGTCGCCCGGTTGCGCGAGCGCGATGGCCCGATGCAGCCAGAGGTTATCGCCGCCCGGCGAATGCACGGTCACGGCCGTGCCGCAGATCCTGAAGCCAGGCGCCACCGGCTTGATCGCGGAGGGCAGCGCGCCGGTCTTGCCGCCCGCTTCGTGCAGTGTCGCCGCAGGGAGCCCGCGCGCCGTCTCGACCACGCCCGGCTCGACGCGTTGTATGGATGTGCGGATCGTCGCCGCCGAATCGTGTTCTCTCATGATCATTTCCCCCGCGTCTGCAACTGGTGGTACTTGAACTGCTTGCGCGCCTCATCCAGACGCATGCCGTCGCGGCAGGCTTCGCGTATCGCTTCCTCCGCGTGATGAATGGCCTCCGCCGCGTCGAGCACGGCCTCTTCGTGTTCACGCGGAATCGCGATCACGCCGTCGGCGTCGCCGCGCAGGATGTCGCCGGGCTGCACGCGCGCGTCGCCGATATTGACGGGAATGTTGGTCGCCTCGACCTGCACGCGGTCCTTGCCGGTGCGCATCCAGTGATCGCGGCTGAAGATCGGGTAGCCGAGCTTCAGGCACAACGCGACATCGCGGCAGATGCCGTTGATCACCGTGCCCGCGAGACCACGGCGGTGCGCGATCTCGGTCAGGATATCGCCCCACACGGTCGCGTCCTCGCGCCCGCCGTTGTCGAGCACGACGACCGCGCCGGGCGGCACGTCGTCGATATAGTCGCCCACGGTGCCGGGCGGATTCGCGGCCGGACCGTACTTGAGCGTCCAGGCCCGGCCCGCGAGCCGGAAGTCCGTGCTGCGCGCCTTGATCCTGTAGCACTGACCGTTGATGCCGAGCTTGTCGAGCGCATCGGAGAGCGTCGCCGTGTCGAGCTTGCCGGCGCGTTCGACGTTGCGGTTGTCGTCGCGGTTGTCATCGCGTTCGACGTTGCGGTTGTCGTTGCGGTTGTCGTTGCGCTTGTCGTTTGCAGTCATGGTGTCGGTTGTTCCGTGAGTTGCGATCGCGCTCATGCGAGCATGTGTTCGTAGTTGCCGCCCATGACCTGGCCCACGGGCGTGCCTGAAAGAATCGCCTTCGCCATCGCGGCTTCCTTCGCGACGATGATCTCGGCGGCTTCGAGCACGCGCTCGATGTCGCCGGCGCGAATGAAGATCACGGCGCTGTTGTCGGCCATGACGTAGTCGCCCGCTTCCACCGTCACGTCGCCGATCTGCACGGCCACATTCGTACCCTGCTCGACGACGCGCCCTCGCGCCGTGCGCGCCGTGGTCGCGCGGCTGAACACGGGCAATTCGTAGTCGACGGCTTCGTCGATATCGCGCACCGGCCCGTCGGCCACGACGCCCGCGACGTCGCGTACTTTCGCGGCGAGCGACAGCAGGCCGCCCCAGCAGCCGGCCTCGACGCCGCTGCGCTGCTCGACGACGATCACGTTGTCGTTGTCGGCCTGTTCGATCGCCGTGCAGCCGAGATGCACGGGCGGTCCGGGCGGCGGTTCGCCCGTACCGAGCTTCACGGTGATTGCGCGGCCCGCGATGCGGCCCGCGCCGGCACGCTGCGGCAGTCCGCTCACGACACCGGGCAGCTTGAGTTTGTCGAGCGCGTCCGAGACGGCGCAGCAATCGAGCCGGCGCAAGCGCTGTACGTTTTGGTCAGCCATAGGGTTCTTCTCCGTAAATTTCACAGCAGGCCGGGTCACGCCAGCGTGCGCCACGCGGCAAAGCACAGCCCTGTACCCGTCAGCGCGGGGCTGCGATAGCCCGGCGTGTACGACACCCATTCGAGGTCGAGCGACTTCACCGCCTCGACGGCGATGATCCAGTTGCGTATCTCCGAGCTGCCCGCCTGAAGCTGCTTCGGATCGAGCGCGGCGAGCCACGCGCTGTCCTTGCGGCGAATTGCGTCGATGATGCCGAGGTCGAGTTCCTCGTCCACCACGAAGTGCGAGAGCCCACCCGATGCGAGCACGCCCACGCGCAGGTCTTCCGGATAGGCTTCGATCAGCTCGCGCAGCGCGGCGCCGAGCTGAATGCAGCGGCGCGGCGTCGGCTGGTTCGGCGGATCGAAGGTGTTCACGATCACAGGGATGACGGGCAAGTCGAGACCCTGCAAATAGCGTCGATGAATGAACGAGAACGCATGGCCCTCGTACTGGCCGCGCTCGAGGCCATTCATCGCCGCGATGTCGAAGTCGCGCTCGCAGAGCTCGCGTATCATCCAGCGCGCCATCGCGGACTGGACGGGATAGTGCACGTCGGCATCCGGCTCCTGACGCATCGTGCGCGCGCGTGCATACCAGCTGTCGTTCGGGCTCGTCTCGCGCCTGGCATTGCGGATCGTCTCGCCGTAATAGATCGCGAAGGCCGGATTGTTCGTGGTTCTGAACAACTCCGTCTGATCGTCGCCGACAACAAAAAGCACGTCGAGCTTCGCGGCCCGAATGCGCTCGCGCAATTCATCCATTGCCGCTTCGGCCTGATCGAAGCGTTCGCCCATGCGCTCCGGTGTGACGAGCGCGTCTGCGACGGCGGGCGCGCGTTCGAGCAGGTCGCCGTAGGTGACGTGATTGCCCGCCTTGTCGAAGTAATGCGGATTCTTCGGGTCCACCGCGCGAAAACCGTGCTGCCAGTCTTCGCGCTGCGACACCAGCATGATGCTGTGCGACGAGCCGAATGCGGCTACGAGGCGTGCCATTTCGTCTCCTTTCGTTGTGTGTTGTGTGTTGCGTGTCGGTGTTGTCTGTTGCGCCGCGTTCAGACGACGAACGCCGCGCGCCACTGTTCGATCTGCTCGTCCGCGTAGCCGAGTTCCCGCAGAATGGCGTGCGTGTGCTCGCCCTGCCCGGGTGCCAGGCGCGGCGACGCCTCGCGCGGATAGCGCGACAGCCGGAACGGCTGACCGACGAACGCGCCCTCTTCAAGGCCCGGCAAATCGACGGGCCAGGCCATGCCGAGATGCTTGACCTGCGGGTCCTCGAACACCTCGTCGATGCGGTGAATCGGGCCGCAAGGCACGCCGGCCTTCAGCAGGATGGCCGTCCATTCGTTTGTCGTGCGGGTCTTGAAGACTTCGCTGACCGCCCGATTCACGGCGTCGCGATTCGCCACGCGAGCAGGATCGGAGTCGAAGCCCGGCGCGCGCGCAAGATGATCGAGACCGAGCGCCTCGCACAAGCGTGTCCACATCGTCTGGCCGATCGCGGCGAGATTGAGGTAGCCGTCCTGGGTCGCGAATACGCCTGTCGGCACCGTGAGGGGATGCTCGTTGCCCACCTGCTGCGGCACCTGCTTGTCAACGAGCCATTGCGCGGCCTGAAAGTCGAGCATCGCGATCTGTGCTTCGAGCAGCGAGGTCTGCACCCACTGGCCTTCGCCCGATGCTTCGCGTTCGAGCAGCGCGGTCAGGATCGCCATCGCGCAGAAGTGCCCCGCGCACAGGTCCGCGATCGGAATGCCCACGCGCATCGGACCTTCGCCCGGTTTCCCCGTCACGCTCATGAGGCCGCCCATGCCTTGCGCGATCGAGTCGAAGCCGGGCCAGTTCGCATACGGGCCGTCCTGGCCGAAGCCCGAAATGCTCGCGTAGACGAGGCGCGGATTGATCGCGCGCAGCGTGTCCGGACCAATGCCGAGACGGTCCTTGACGTCGGGCCGGAAGTTCTCGATGAACACGTCGGCGCGGCGGACCAGATCGAAAAGAATCTCGCGGCCCGCGGGATCTTTCATGTTGAGCGTGAGGCTTTCCTTGTTGCGATGCAGGTTTTCATAGTCGGCGCGATTGTGGTCTCGCCCGCCGATCATGTCATCGCCGCCCGGCGCACCGGGCGGAATCTCGAGCTTGATGACGCGCGCGCCCATGTCGGCGAAAAGACGCATCGCGGTCGGACCCGCGCGCACACGCGACGCATCGATGATCGTGAAGCGCGACAGCGCGCCTTTGCGCGCGGTGGCCGCTTGCTGGTTATCGCGCTGGTTATCGCGCTGGTTATCGCGCTGGTTATCGTTACATTCGACGTTCATGAGCGCCCTCTCTCTCAGGATGCGGTGAACATGGGAACGGGATAGCCGCCGTCGCTCGGCTTGAACACGACCTGCACGCGATGGCCGATTGCAAGCGTGGCCGGATCGCAATCGACGAGATTGGTCAGCATCGTCACGCCTTCGTCGAGCGTCACGTAGGCGAGCGTGTAACGGGCGTCGTCCTTTCCCATCGTGCTGTACGAATAGATCTCGCCCTTGCCCGCCGATTCGACCCATGCGGTGTTCGCGCTCAGGCAGTGCGGGCAGATGTCGCGCGGGTAGTAGTGCGTCTCGCCGCAATCCGTGCAGCGCTTCACGAGCAGACGCCCTTCCTTTGCCGCTTCCCAGAACGGCAATGCCTCGGGCAGCGCGCGCGGCGCAGAAATGCGGCGTGGACCGCCAGGCTTTGAGGGCGTGTATGGAGGCCGCGTGACAGCATGATTTGCGGCTTGATTTGCAGCCTGATTTGCAGCCTGATTTGCGGCTTGATTTGCAGCCTGATTTGCAGCCTGATTTGCAGCCTGATTTGCAGCCTGATTTGCGGCCTGATTTGCAGCCTGATTCGAGGCCGCGTTCGCGGCTTTATCCGCTGCTGGATTCTGATTAGTCGTACTCATCGTCAAGTCCGTTCCAAAATAAGCGTTCCAGCCGTATGACGCGACGCAAGCGCGCCGCCGATGCCGTTCGCGAGCGCGAGGTCGCAGTTCGGCACCTGCACGGCGGGATGCGCTTCGCCGCGCAACTGGCGCACTGCTTCGATGACTTTCGTGACGCCGCCGCGGTTGGCGGGATGGTTGTTGCACAGTCCGCCGCCGTCGGTGTTGAACGGCAGTTTGCCGACGCCCGAAATCAGGCCGCCGTCCTGCACGAACCGGCCGCCCTCGCCTTTCTTGCAGAAGCCGAGATCCTCGAGTTGCATCAGCACCGTGATCGTGAAGCTGTCGTACAGCGACGCGTACTTGATATCGCCCGGCGTGACGCCCGCCTCCGCGAACGCCGCCGCGCCCGACCATTTCGCGGCCGACCAGGTCAGATCGATCTTGCCGCCCGCCGCGTGCTTCGGCGCTTCGCCGCTGCCGCGCACCTTGACGAGCGGCCGCTTGAGCTGCTTCGCAATCTCGGGACGCGCGACGATGAGTGCGCCGCCGCCATCGCTCATCACGCAGCAGTCGAGACGATGCAGCGGATCGGCGACCATCGGCGAATTCATCACATCCTCGACGGTCACGACGTTGCGCAGCATCGCGTGCGGATTGTGCTGCGCGTGATGCGAAGCCGCGACCTTGATCCACGCGAGCTGCTCGCTCGTGGTCCCGTATTCGTGCATATGCCGCTTCGCGACCATGCCGTACAGATTCTGCGTGGACGGGCCGAACGGAAGCTCGAACTGCACGTCGGGCGCGTCGGGGTCGGGCGCCTTGAGCGCGAGCGCGGCGCCCGCCGCACGCGGACGTCCCGCCAGCGTGATCAGCGCGACGTTGCAGCGGCCCGCCGCGATCGCCTCGGCCGCGTGCGCGACATGCAGGATCGGCGCGGACCCGCCGCATTCCGTCGAATCGACGTGGCGCAGTTTCAGGCCGAGATATTCGGCGATCGTCGTGGTGCCGAGGCCCGGCGCGTCGCCCGCGCAGAAATAGCCGTCGATGTCGTCCTTCGTCAGGCCCGCATCGTCCAGCGCGCCTTTCGCGACATCGGCGTGCAGGCGCGCGACGGAGAGATCGTCGGCCTCGCGCGTCGGGTGCTCGAACGCGCCGACGATATACGCTTGTCCGTTCAGGCTCATGCGGCCTCCCGCGCGAGACGCTGCGCCGTGAATCGGTTCAGATGCCAGCTCGCGTCGCCGTAGGTCATGTTGATCGCGAACATCCGCTTCGCGTAGTGGCCCGCGCGGCACTCTTCCGTCATGCCCATCGCGCCGTGCAGCTGGATCGCCCATTCGCCGGCGCTCTTGCAGGTCTCGCCGATGAAAACCTTCACGGCCGACACGAAGCGGCTGCGACGCGCCGCATCGTTCGCGTCGACGGCCATCGCGGCGGCGCACGCCATCGACCGGGCCTGTTCGAGCGCGATCAGCATGTCCGCGATGCGATGTTGCAGCGCCTGAAACTTCGCGAGCGGCGCGCCGAATTGCGTGCGCGTCTTCAGATGCTCGGTCGTCAATTCCAGCAACGCCTCCAGCGCACCGACCGATTCCGCGCACAGCGCGGCGTTCGCACGGTCGAGCGCGGCTTCGATCAACGCGTGCGCCGCGCCCGCGCCGCCGATCAGATCGGCCTTGCTCACGGCGACGTTGGTAAAGCTCACGTGCGCGGCTTCACGCGCGTCGATCGTCGCGAAGCTGCGCAACGCGATGCCTTCCGCTTTCGCGTCGACGAGAAAGAGCGACAGGCCATGCGCGTCGCCGCGCTCGCCCGACGTGCGCGCGGCTACCACGAACGCGTCCGCGATCGCGCCGTCGAACACGAGCGTCTTCGTGCCGTCGATACGCCAGCCGTCGCCCGTTTCTTTCGCGCGCACCGGGAGGCGCGTGACGTCATAGCGCGCATCCGCCTCGCCGATCGCAAGCGCGAGCACCTTCTTGCCCGCTGCGACGGCTTCCAGCCATTGCGCGCGCTGCTGTGCGCTGCCTGCCGCGCCGATCAGCGCGGCAGCCGGCAGCCCGCTCGCAAGCCATCCTGCGCCGCCCAGCGCGCGGCCCAGTTGCTGCGCGACGAGCATCGTCTCGACGGCACCGCAACCGCTGCCGCCGTGCTCCGTATCGATGACGAGCCCCGTCACGCCGAGTTCGGCGAGCGCCTCGCGACGTCGTGCGGCGAGAGCCGGGTCTTCTGCATTGCCACGCTGATGCGCGGGATATTCGCCGTCGCAGAAGCGGCGTACCGCGTCTTGCAGCGCGACGTGATCTTCAGTGAGAGAAAAATCCATAGTGGGTCGTGTCCCGCTTCAAGCGTTGAAGAACGCGCGGCTGATCAGATTGCGCTGCACTTCGTTCGTGCCGCCGTAGATCGACAGCTTGCGTGCGTCGAAGTAATTGGTCGCGACGGCGATCAATTCCTCCGGGCTCGGCGGCTCGTGTCCCGCGTGGTCGAGCAGCGCGGCTTCGTCGAATGGAATGCCGTCGGGACCGGCGATCTCCGCGAGCAGCGCGTAGATCGCCTGTCGCAATTCCGTGCCGCGCACTTTCAGCATCGACGCCTCGACGGCGGGCACACGGCTCTGCTGATTCGCGCTCAACATGCGCAAGCCGGTGAATTCGAGCGCCATCAGTTCGATTTCGAGGCGGCTCACGCGCGCTTCGAAAAGCGGGTCGCCCGCGAGTCCCTGCTGCCTCGCGAGCGTCTTGACGCGCGCAAGCTGCTGCTTGCACGAACCGACGCCCGCGATGCCCGTGCGCTCATGACCCAGCAGGTACTTGCCGTACGACCAGCCTTTGTTCAGTTCGCCGACGAGGTTCTCGACGGGCACGCGCACGTTGTCCAGATAGACCTCGTTGAGGTCGGTGCCGCCTTCGAGCATGCGGATCGGGCGCAGTTCGACGCCCGGCGACTTCATGTCGATGAGCAGGAACGAAATCCCTTCCTGCGGCTTCGCGTGTGGATCGGTGCGCACGAGCGCGAACATCATCTCGCACCAGTGCGCGTACGACGTCCACACCTTGTGGCCGTTCACGACGAAGTGATCGCCGTCTTTGTCCGTGGCCAGCACGGCCGTGGTCCGCACGCTCGCGAGATCCGAGCCCGCGCCCGGCTCCGAGAAGCCCTGTGCCCACCAGGTTTCGCTTCGGCGGATCGCGGGCAGGTAGCGTGCCTTCTGCTCGGGCGTGCCGAACGCATGCAGCACGGGACCGAGCATGTTGATGCCGCTCGCGATGATGCGCGGCGCGCCTCCCACCAGCGTTTCCTCGTCGAAGATGTAGCGTTGCAGCGGCGTCCAGCCCGGGCCGCCCGCCTCTTTCGGCCAGGACGGCGTGATCCAGCCGCATTCATGGAGCCGCATGTACCACTCGACATAGTCGGCACGCTCCAGCCGCAAGCCAAGCTCGACCTTGCGCTTGAGCCCGGGCGACAGGTTCTGCCTGACGAACTCGCGCACCTCGGCGCGAAACGCCTCGTCCTCTGCGGAAAATTCCAGTCTCATGGGTTCATTGTCCTTATGACGAGTGCGCGCCATCGCGCGCGCCGCACACGACGAGCGCATCGAGCGCGAGCACGCGATCGGGATACGCGACGAGCGGGTTCACGTCGATTTCGGTGATCTGCGGATTCGCACGCATCTGCGCGCCGATCGCGGCCACCGCCTTTGCGATGGCCGCCACGTCGACGCCAGCGGCACCGCGCACGCCGTCGAGCAGCGCCGCGGCCTTCAGGCGCCGCAACTCGGCGACGATGTCGGCTTCGGCCATGTCAGCGGGAATCAGGCGCACGTCCTTGAGCGCTTCGATCCAGATGCCGCCGAGGCCGACCAGCACGACGGGGCCCCACTCCGGGTCGCGCTTCGCGCCGACGACCAGTTCGAGGCCGCGCGGCTCCATCGCCTCGACGAGCGCGCCGTCGAGTTGCAGACCAGGCCGATGCGAGGCCACGCTCGTATGCAGTGCGTCCCAACCTGTGCGCAGCGCGTTCGCATCCGCGAGTCCGACGATCACGCCGCCCACGTCGCTCTTGTGCGGCAGCTCGCTTGCCTGCGCCTTGAGCACGATGGGATAACCGATTTCATCAGCGATCCTGAGCGCTTCGTCGAGCGTCGTTGCGAGACGCCCCGGCGGGACGGGCAGGCCGGCGGCGGCAAGCCATTGCTTGCCCTGATACTCGGCGAAGATGCCGTTGGCGGGCACAGGACCCGGTAGCGCAATCGCTTCGGGTTGCGCAGTCGATGCGCGGCTCGCGCGCTGTAGCGATTCGCCGTAAGCGGCCACGCGCGCGCAGGCCCGCAGCGCGCGATCCGGCGAGCGGAAGAACGGCACGCCGCTCGCGGCGATTGCGTCGACGAAGAACGGCTCGAGCGGATTGTTGTCGCCCATCACGGCGAGCACGGCCGGCTTGGTCGCGCGCGCGAGCGCTGGCACGAGGTGATCGGCCTTGTCGCGCTGCGCGATCGGCGGGCCGCCCATGATCGACACCACGAGGCTGCCGACGTTGGTATCGGCGAGCATCGTGTCGATCAGTTCGCCGATCAGCCCAGGGTTGCGCACGCCGATCGTCGTGTAGTCGAGCGGATTGTCGGCGACCGCGAAGTCCGGCAGCAGCTCCGTCAGTTTCTGGAGCGTCGATGCCGTCAGCGGCGGCAGTGTCAGGCCGATGTCGTCCGCGAAGTCGAGCGTGATGTTCTTCACCGCGCCCGACGCCGTCATCACGGCCGTGCCTGCTGCGGGCGGCACAGGGAAATGCGCGAGGATGGTCGTCGTATCGAACAGCTCGTCGAGCGAATCAACCACCACTACGCCTTCGCGCGCGAGCAGCACGCTCGCCGTCGCATGATCGCCCGCCAGCGCGCCCGTATGCGACTGCGCCGCTTCACGCGCCCGCGCGCTCTTGCCCGGCATCAGCATCACGATCGGCTTGCCGGCTGCGCGCGCTTTGCGCGCCAGCGCGACGAAGGTCTGCGGGCGGCGCACCTGCTCGGCGTAGACGGCGATCGCGCTCGTCTGCGGATCGGCGATGAACCACGCGAGGTAGTCCTCGATGCCGAGCACCGCCTCGTTGCCCGTCGAGACCGCAGCCGTGATCGGTTGCCCGCGGCCCATGAACGCGTCGCGCAGGTTCGCGGCCATCGCGCCGCTTTGCGCGACCACGCCGACGCCCTTGCGCCCCGCGCACGGATACGGCGCGATCGCCTCGAAGGTGACGGGCACGCCGGCCTCGAAATTGGTGAAGCCCATGCAGTTCGGGCCGACCAGCAGCATGCCCGAGGCGTCGGCGGCTTGCGTGAGGATTTGCTGTTTCGCGCGGCCTCCGTCGCCCGCTTCCGCGTAGCCCGACGCGAAGATCACCGCCGCGCCCGTGCCACGCGCGCCCAGCGAGCGCACGGCGTCGAGCACGCCCGCTTCCGGAATGGCGAGCACGGCGAGATCGATGCCTTCGGGCAGCGCATCGACGCTTTCCACGCACGCGCGGCCGTTGATCTCTTTGCTGCTGCGCGACACCAGATGGATCTCGCCCGCATAGCCAAAACGCTCCAGGTTCTGCAGCACGAAATTGCCGAACGCGCGAGGGTCGGCGGACGCGCCGACGATCGCTATCGAACGCGGCTTGAGCACGCGTTCGACGGGCAATACGCCAGACGCATCGGAGAGTGACTTGTTCATCAGGTCATGCCTCTTCTTGATAGAGACCCCGGACTTCGCACGCCAGGATCAGTTCGGATGTTGACCATTCTGGCATACACAAACGCCGTTCTCAATACACCAGAACCTTTTTTACCATGCTAGTGTTTTCCCCTACGTTCATGCCAAAGATCCACGCACCGCCAGTTATCTATTTGATTTTTCGTGATTTTTGGAATGGTCACGAGAAAATCGCGTCGAGCCATGACAGGCATTCTGCAAATTCTATATTGAATGCCACAACTACATATTGGTATATTTCAACCGTCCGAACACGACTCGTGACCCCATGAAACCTGTAGTCGACTTCTCCGTCGAGCATGAAAGCGCAACGCACGACGGGCAGCCGGTCGCGCCGCGCACCCGGGCCAGTCTCGCGAACGACATTCGCGAGGCGTTGCAGGCCGAGATCGAGACGGGCCAGCTCGCGCCGGGCATGCCGATCGACGAGCGCGCGCTCGCCGCGCGCTTCAACGTGTCCCGCACGCCCGTGCGCGAGGCGCTCCAGCATCTCGCGGCGCGCGAGCTGGTCGTGATCTCGCCGCGCCAGGGCATTGCCGTCGCGCGGCTGTCGATCGCGAAGGTGCGCTCGATGCTCGAGTACATCGGCGAACTGGAGGCGCTGTGCGCGCGCTTCTGCGCAAGGCGCGCAAGCGATGCGCAGCGCGAGGCACTCGACCGCGCGCTGATGGCCTGCCAGCAGGCCGCCGTCGAGGGCGATGCGAGCGAGTACGCGCGCGCCAACGCGGCATTCCATGACGCGATCTACGAGGGCAGCCGCAACGAGTGCCTTGCCGGGCAGATTCGCGCGGCGCGGCGCCAGTCGGAGCGCTATCGCGTGGCGGATCTGAGCAATCGCCGCCAGATCAGCCGATCGCTGCAGGAGCACTTCGAGATTGCCCGCGCGATCCAGGCCGGCGACGAAGCGAAGGCCGCCGACGTGATGCGGCGCCACGTGCCGGCGGGCACGACCGGCTTCTCCGAGTTCCTCGCCGCCGTGCCGCGCCACTTTTTCGACTTCGGCGCGGAGTAGCAAGCCGAGCCGTCCACCAACAGATTTAACGGAGACAACATGCCTCGCTCCATCGACGTCCCCGGTCTCGCGCACAACGCTCCGATTCCCGTCGGCGCGCGCGTTGCCAACGTGCTGTGCTCGTCGGCGATCGCCGGCAAGGACCCGGCGACGGGCAACCTGGCCGCCGATCCCGCCGACCAGGCACGGCTCGCGTTCGACAACCTCCGGCGCTTTCTCGATGCAGGCGGCGCGACGCCCGCCGACGTCGTGAAGCTCACGGTCTACGTGAAAGACGACTCCGTGCGCGAGCGCATCAACGCGCACTGGCTCGCGCTCTGGCCCGACCCGGCGCAGCGGCCCGCGCGCCATGTCGTCGTTCACGACCTGCAGCACGGCATGGCGCTGCAACTCGAAATCCTCGCCGTCGCGTGCTGAGCGCCCGGCGGTTCCTTCCAACGCAACGCAACCGCTTACCACAGAGGTCCCAACGTGATCATCGATTCCCACGCCCACGTCGTCATGCCGCCCGAGAGCTTCCGCTACATGGCCGAGCTGATCGGCGGGCGCGCCAATCCGTCGACGAAGCCCAACGTGCCGGACGCCTCCGTGCGCAAGGTGGCCGAAGAGCTCGTGCGCAGCATGGACGCCGTCGGCACCGACGTGCAGTTCATCTCGCCGCGACCCTATTTGCAGATGCATTCCGTCAAGCCCGCGCGCGTCACCGAACTCTGGTCGCGCCACTGCAACGATCTGGTCGCGCGCTTCGTCGAGATGTTCCCTGACCGCTTTCGCGGCGTAGCGGGTCTGCCGCAGTTCATGAACGAATCGCCCGCCGTGCGCGCCGTCGCGGAACTGCAGCGCTGCGTGAAGGAACTGGGCTTCGTCGGCTGCCTGCTGAATCCGGACCCGACCGAATCCGAAGGCCCGACGCCGCCGGGTCTCGGCGATCCGTTCTGGTATCCGCTCTACGACGCAATGACGGCGCTCGACGTCCCCGCGCTGATCCACTCGGCGGGGAGTTGCAGCCCGCGCGAGTCGTACACGCTGAAGTTCATCAACGAGGAAAACATCGCGGTCATTTCGTTGCTGGAATCGGATGTGTTCCAGAAGTATCCGGGACTGAAGATCGTGGTCGGCCACGGCGGCGGCGCGATTCCTTACCAGATGGGCCGCTTTCGCGCGTGGGCGGTGCGCCGCAATCATCCGCAGAGCTTCGACGAGCAGTTGCGCAAGCTCTACTTCGATACCTGCAACTACTCGAAGGAGTCGATCGAGCTGCTGCTCAAGGTGGCGGGCACCGACAACGTGCTGTTCGGCACCGAAAAGCCGGGCACGGGTAGCGCGCGCGATCCCGTCTCGGGCCGCGACTTCGACGACATGAAGCCGGTGATCGACAGCATCGAATGGCTCACCGACGAGCAGCGCAGGAACGTGTTCGAGTGCAACTGCGCGCGCGTCTATCCGCGCGCGTTCCGCCATTACCAGGAGGCCTGATCATGGCGATGACCGTCGAAGAGAACGACCTGCTCACGCGCGTCGAACGCGGCGCGCCGATGGGCGAGATGATCCGCCAGCATTACTGGATTCCCGCCGTGCCGTCGGCCAGGCTCGAAGCGGATGGCGCGCCCGTGCTCATGCGCCTGCTCGGCTCGGACTACGTGGCGTTTCGCACGACGGATGGCCGCGCGGGGCTGATCGACGAGCGCTGCCCGCATCGCAAGACGTCGATGATGATGGCGCGCAACGAGCACAACGGCCTGCGCTGCATCTTCCATGGCTGGAAGGTGGACGTCGAGGGCAAGGTCGTCGAGGCGCCGAACCAGGTCGGCGATCAGGCGCAGTTCTGCAAGCGCGTGAAGACGAGCCAGTACGGCGTCGAGGAACGCGGCGGCATCGTCTGGGTGTGGCTCGGCAAGGGCGACACGCCGCCGCGCTTTCCCGACCTGCCCTTTACGAACCTGCCCGCCGACCAGCGCTCGGTGACGAGCGTCGAGGTGCCGACCAACTGGGTGCAGGGCGTGGAGGCGTCGATGGATTCGTCGCACGTGGGCGTGCTGCACGAATCGACCACGCAGATCACGGCGGGCGGCGGCAACGAGCGCATGCACATGACGAAAGCGCTCGCGCCGCGTCTGGAATTCGAGGAGCGGCCGTACGGCTATCGCTACGCAGCGCTGCGCGATCTGCCCGACGACAAGGTGTATGCGCGCGTGAACAACTTCGTGATGCCGTGGTACGGCATCATCTGCGCGCCGGATGCGAACGGACCGAGCACGGTGTTCTTCTCGACGCCCGTCGACGACGTCACGCATCGCGCGTGGTTCGTGCACTTCAACCCCACGCGCAAGCTCGGCATGACGGTGATGTCGGCGACGCCGGATGTGTGGAATTTTCCGCCGCTGCCGCCCGGCACGCGCGAGACGGCCTTCGGCCAGAACCGCGACCTCATGAAGCGCGGACACGCGACGGGCTTTCATCAGCATCTCGGCACGGAAGACTTCGCGATGTTCCTCGGCCAGGGCCCGATTGCGGACCGCACGAACGAGCAGCTCTGCTCCGCCGACGGCGCCGTGCTGCGTGTGCGCGCGCTGCTGCTGAAGTCCGCGCGCGAGTTCATCGCCGGCAAGACGCCGACGCTCGCCGACAACCCCGAACTCGACTACTCGCGCGCGATCTCGATCGGCGGCGTGGTGCCGGCGGGCACGGACTGGCGCGTGCTCGCCGAAACCGCTTAACCCGAAATGACTTCGACGCTGGAATGACTTCGATGCTTGCTCCCATGCTGCTCACGCTGCGCGTCGCCGCGATCGACGCACCGACTTCGCTGATCAAGACGTTCACGCTCGAAGCTGCGGACGGCGCGCTGCTGCCCGGCTTCGAGCCGGGCGCGCACCTGCAGGTCGAAATTCCGTCCGCCACGGGTGGCGGGGGCGGCGCGCCGCAGTGGCGCTCGTACTCGCTTATCCATATGGACACGCGCGCCGATCCGCGCGACGGCGTGCGCGCGTACCGGCTCGGCATCCGTCGCGAGGACGGAGGCCGTGGCGGCTCGCGCCACATGCACGCGCTCGAAGCGGGCGCGACGCTCAACGTCCGCGCGCCCGTCAATCACGTCCCGCTGGCCGCGCCGCCGCGCGTGCTGCTGATCGCGGGCGGCATCGGCATCACGCCGATCGTCTCGATGGCCGCCTCGCTCGTCGCGCAGCGACGCGATTACGAGTTGCATTTCAGCGCCCGCACGCGCGACGCGTTGCCGTTCGTCGACGAGCTGCGCGCGCTCGCGGGCGAACGGCTCGTGCTGCACGCCGACGACGATCCCGTCACGCGCCTGTCCGTCGACGCGTTGCTCGACGATGCGCAGGTGAACCAGCCGATCTACGTGTGCGGCCCGGCGGGCATGATCGACGCGGTGCTCGACGCGGCGCGCAAGCGTGGTTGGCACGAATGCGACCTGCACTATGAGTTGTTCTCGGAAGCCGCGCCGCAGGAAGGCGACGCCGCCTTCGAAGTCGAGCTGCGTTCGTCGGGCGAGCGGCTCACCGTGCCCGCCGACAAGTCGCTGCTCGACACCCTCATCGAACACGGCGCCGACGTCATGTACGACTGCCGCTCCGGCTACTGCGGTTTGTGCTCGACACGCGTCTGCAGCGGCGACATCGAGCACCGCGACACGTATCTGTCCGACGCGGACAAGGCGGGCGGCAAGGTCATGCAGGTCTGCGTATCGCGCTGCAAGGGCGGGCGCCTCGTGCTCGACATCTAGGGTCTGCTTGCGTATGAAACGTACATGCGAACGTCCGATCCGGGCTGCAGGGCAAGAAGGAAGGAGCGCCGTTTGGCCCCGCCAAACAGGCGACGATCGACGCCGCCATGCGGCCCGGACCGGACGTTCGCCACAATTGAATTCAGATCAGGGTCGCCCCGCGAAGGGCCGCCCGCGCGTAGTGCTCCTTGCAAATATGCCCCGAAGGAAATCCCCTTGGGGGACGTCCAGTATTTGCTGCGTCGCGATCCTTGCGGGCGGTCCTTCGCGGGGGCAACGCATGAACGTTTCATATGCAAACAGACCCTCAGTCAACGGAACTCCAATGAGCGAAACCCTCGTTACCTATGAACTCGATGGCCCGGTCGCGCTGATCGGCCTGAACCGCCCCGACAAGCGCAACGCGATCAACGACGACCTGATCGCGCAACTGCGCGAGGCCGTCGTGCGCGCCGGCGAAGAGGCGGATGTCGGCGTGCTGTTCGGGCACGGCGGCAATTTCAGCGCGGGCCTCGACCTGCGCGAGGCGCTCGCGCGCGCCACCGGACAGAGCGCGCCGCCGCGCAAGCGCCGCCGCCACTCGTGGCACGAAGTGTTCGACATCATCGCGCGCGGGCCGATTCCGTTCGTCGCGGCGCTGCACGGCGCGGTGGTCGGCGGCGGGCTGGAGCTAGCGACGGCCGCGCATGTGCGCGTCGGAGACGACACGACGTTCTTCGGCCTGCCCGAAGGCCAGCGCGGCATCTTCGTGGGCGGCGGCGGCACGGTGCGCATCCAGCGCGTGATCGGCTACAGCCTGATGGCGGACCTGATGCTCACGGGACGTCTGCTGTCCGCCGAAGAGGGCTTGCGCGAGCACGTCATCACGTATCTGACGCCCGCTGGCGCAGCGCTCGGCAAGGCGAAAGAACTGGCCGCGAAGATCGCGCAGAACGCGCCCGACACCAACTGGCGCATCACGAACCTGCTGCCGCGTGTGAACGATCTCTCGCACGAGGACGGCCTCTTCCTCGAATACATGAGCTCGAACATGGCGCGCTCGCCGGAGTCTGCGAAGCGCCTGCAGGAATTCGTCGACGGCAAGGCGAAGCCGCTCGAGCGTCCCGACACTCACAAGACCACGGCATGAGCCGGGTATGAGGCGCAACGAATCATGAACAACGCAAACGAACTGAATCCGCAAGAAGAAGCCGCGCGTGAAGCGGCGCTCGCGCACGTCAAGGCAGCGGAGCGAGCCGCCGCGCAAATTCCCGTCGGCGATGCCGCGCCGCGCCCGATTGCACACGCTGCCGTGATCGGCGCGGGCACGATGGGCGGCGGCATCGCGATGGCGCTCGCTGCCTCGGGCATCCCCGTCACGCTCGTCGATGCGAGCGACGAAGGCCTCAAGCGCGGCCTCGCCCGCATTCGCGACAACTACGACAGCAGCGTGAAGCGCGGCAAGCTCGACGCCGCAGTGCGCGACGAGCGCATCGCGCGCATCACGGGCTCGCTCTCGATCGCCGACGTGAAGCGCGCCGATATCGTGATCGAAGCGGTATTCGAAGATCTCGCGCTCAAGCAGAACATCTTCCGCGAGCTCGACCGGCATGCGAAGCCGGGCGCCGTGCTCGCCACCAATACGTCGGGTCTCGACATCGACGAAATCGCCGCCGTCACGCAACGCCCCGCCGACGTGGTCGGCGCACACTTCTTCAGCCCAGCGCACGTGATGCGCCTGCTCGAAGTGGTACGCGCCGCACGGACCGCTGACGACGTCATCGCGACGCTGATGGATCTAGGGCGCCGGATGGGCAAGGTATCGGTGCTGGCTCGCATCTATCCGGGCTTCATCGGCAATGCGCTCTTTCGCAACTACAACCGCGAAGCGCACTTTCTCGTCGAGGACGGCGCGTTGCCGCACGAGGTCGACGCGGCGCTCAAGGACTTCGGCTACGCGATGGGCATCTTCGCCGTGCACGACATGGCGGGCAACGACGTGGGCTATCAGACACGCAAGGCGCAAATGGCGACGCGGCCCACGGACCGCCGCTGGAACGACCTCATCATGAAGCTCGTGGAGATGGGCCGCCCCGGCCAGAAGAGCGGCAAGGGCTGGTATCGCTATGAGCCGGGCAGCCGCGAGCCGCTGCGCGATGCCGACCTCGAGCGCTTCATCGTCGAGGAATCGGGCCGCCTCGGCATCGCGCGGCGCCCCATTTCCGCAGACGAGATCGTCAAGCGCTGCGTGTACGGCATGATCAACGAGGGCGCGAAGCTGCTGGAACAGGGCATCGCGTTGCGCGCGAGCGATATCGACGTGGTCTATGTGACGGGTTACGGCTTCCCCTCTCATCGCGGCGGTCCGATGTACTACGCGGACCAGATCGGCGTCGCCGATGTCTATCGCGACGTGAAGCGCTTCTACGACGAGTATGGCTACTGGTGGAAGCCGGCGCCGCTGCTCGAAAAGCTCGCGGCGACGAATGGCCGGTTCGCCGATCTTTGATCGCTACTCACCGGGTGTCTGACTAAAGCAGGATGCGGGGCCGTGCGCCCCGCGTTTCACATGCGCGTTTCACGTGGTTAAGCGCACCTGTTGCAAGTCCAGCGCAGAGTCAGCGCTGCGGTTACTCGTCGCCGTGCGCGTCGTCCTCGGCATCCGCCCCGGCTGCCGCCGCTTCGCGCGGCATGCCCGGCGGCGCGTCGTTGAAGAACTCGGCCGGCAACGTCGCGAGAAATTCGGAAAAGCCCGCGTCGCCGCCCGGCGAATGCTGCGCCATGACTTCTTCGGCCGTCACCTCGTCGCCCGAGAGCAACGCCTGCGCAAGCCGCTTGTGATCGGCGATGACCTTCTCGCGCCGGCTGGGCGCGAGGAACAGCTTGGGCCGGTAGCGCGAGACCAGGCGGCGGATCGAACGGATCTGATCGGCCAGGTAGTCGTTGTGGCAAGCCTGGCAGATCACTTCGTGGAATTCCGCGTTGGTGCGCGCGAAACGGCGTGCGTCGCTCTGGTTCAGCGCTTCGACGCCTTCGTCGATCGCGCGCTGCAGTTCGACCCGCTGCTCGTCGTTCATGCGCCGCGCGGCCAGTCGCGCCGACACGGATTCGAGTTCGTGCAGCAGTTCGAGCATGTCGCGCAATTGCGGGATGGTCATCTTCGTGACAAACACGCCTTGGCGCGGCACGATCTGCACGTACTGCTGCGCGGCAAGCTGCTGCAACGCCTCGCGAATCGGCGTGCGGGACACGTTGAAGCGCGCGGCCAGCGCGCGCTCGTCGAGCGCCGCACCGGGGACCAGCTCGCCTCGCTCGATTTCCGATTCGAGGAGCGCCTTGATTTCGACCGAACGGCTCAGTTTGGGAGGCTGACTCATTGAATGACAAACAGTGGGTTCTGGAAGGCCGACGATGGCGGGGAAAGGCCAGCGAAGGCGCTTGAAATTCATATGCTACCGTGCAGGTATACCAAAAGCCCAACCTTGTGTCACATCCTTTGTCTCGAACAACGGGAAAACGCCCCTGCCCGGCTCTTGCGGCCGGGCGAAGGGGCGTCATGCCGGCGCGGCTGAACTAGAAAAGATGGCGGATGCCGATCTGCGCGGCCACCTGGTTGGACGTGGTGGAAGCGAGATTGCCGAACAGCGAGCCGCCCGCACCCGGCACCGAGTACGGCGTCGAGACGAGGAAGTTGTCGGCGAACTTCTGGCCTGCGAACGCGTGCTGCCAGACGCCGAACATGTACACGTCGGTGCGCTTCGAGAGGCGGTAGTCGATTCCGGCCGTGTAGAGATCGTACTTGCCGAGCTTATGTTGATCGACGTAAGTAAAGCCGCCGCCGACGGTGAGAAAAGGCGAGAACTTGTAGCTCGTGCCCACCTCGTAAGCGCCGACCGTGACCACGCCTCGCGGGCTCTGCGAAGCATTCGTGTACGTGTACACGCCGTTGACAGACCAGGCGTCGGTCACGTTCACCATGCCGCCGATGGCGACCGTATAGATCGATTTCGCGTTGAGCGCGACCTGCGCCATCGTCCCGACGCCGCGTGCCGCGTTGCCGCCATCCGTTTTCGTGAAGGTGGCGGCCATCGAATACGGCGCATTGAACGAGCCCGTCGGACTGAACTTGATGCCCGCGCTGATCACGCGCGGGTTTCCCGTCGGCGTGCCCGCGAAGCCGTTCGGGATGTTCGTGAAACCGTACATCACGCCAGCGCCGAAGCCGTGCCAGTTCGGCGTTTCGTAGCGCACCATGTTGCTGACCGGCTCGCCGGCGAGACGGTCGATGTCGTATGCGCCGTGAAACGCGTACGAAGGCGCGAACTGCGCGACGTTCGTGTAGTAGGAGACGTAGTCGTAGATGAAATCGTAGTCGTAGCCGGCCAGCAAGGTGCCGAACCTGTCGCTCGAAATACCGACATAGGCCCGGCGTCCGAACAGCGCGCCGCCATGGCTCGCCGTGCCCGTGTTCAGCGAAAAGCCGTTCTCCAGCGTAAAGAGCGCTTTCAGGCCGCCGCCGAGATCTTCGACGCCTTTCAAACCCCAGCGCGATGCCTGGTTGATGCCGTCATCGAGTCTCCACAGCGAATGGCCACCTGCGTTGCTCACATAGGTGATGCCATTGTCGATGATGCCGTACAGCGTCACGCTGCTCTGTGCGTGCGCCGATCCTGCCAATGCGGCTGCCAGCGCGCTCACCACTAACTTCTTCTTCACTTGACGATCTCCTCCATGGATTGCGGGCTACGCTGCCCGCTTTATTGCCGCGTTGGTGCCATCGGCTGCGGCCGGCTTCGAACTGCTGTTGCAAGACAGGTGACGCGAGGCAAGGAAGTAATGCACGGACGACCACACCAGCGCGATGCTGACGGCCAGCATCGCGTAGCGCACGCCGTAGGCCGATGCGTCGTGGCAGGCGGCCGCGAAAGGCCCATGAACGGCCGCAGCGGGACCATGCGCCCCGTGCGCGCCACCCGACGCGCAGACCATATTGAACTGGCCTTGCGTGAAAAGACGCGCGGCGAATCGGTCGCTCAGCAGGCCGACAGCTGTCGGCCCGAGTCCCTGGCCGACCAGATTCATGATCAGGAATACGCAGGCCGATGCAGTGGCGCGCATGCGCGGCTCGACGATGCTGTGCACGACGGCGAAGGTCGGACCGTTCCACATGCTCAGCATCACCGTGGCGATGAAGATCAGCGCCACTGCGACGGGCCACTGACCCAGCGTGAACGCGGTCGCGACAAGCGGGAAACCGATCGCGGTGCCGATCGCGGGTATCCAGGCATACCAGCGGCGGTTCTTCGCCCCCGCCCAGTCGGCGATCACGCCGCCTAGCGTGTTGCCGAGAATGCCGCCCACGCCGATCACGAGCCCGAAGATCAGGCCCGCTTGCGCATAGCCGAGGCCATAGACGCGCGTCAGGTAGACGGGGATGAACAGGTTGATCCCGTACTGCGCAAACGCGCCGATCACGGTGCCGAGCAGCATCTGCACGAACGCGCGGCTCCCGAACAGAACGGCGAGCACTTCGCGCAGCGATGGGACGTCGTCGGAGAGTTGCGCGCCGCCCTCCTCTGCGCCGCCCCGCCGCGGCTCGCGCAGCGTGATCCACGCGAGCAGGCCGAATACGAGCCCCGGCAGGCCGACCACGTAAAACACGGGACGCCAGCCCATGTGCTGCACCATCCAGCCGCCGCCGAGCGCGCCGACGAGCACGCCGAGCGGCGGTCCCAGCGCGTAGATCGACAGCGCGCTTGCGCGGCGGCGCGGGCCGAACTGATCCGAAATCAGCGAATGCGCGGTGGGCGTGCTGCCCGCCTCGCCGATACCTACGCCGAGCCGGTAGATCATCAGTTGCCAGTACGCGCCGGCCGTGCCGCACAGCGTCGTCATCACCGACCACGCGCCGATCGACAGCGCGATCAGCACGACGCGATTGAAGCGCTCCGCGAGCCGCGCGATCGGCAGCCCGAGCAGCGAATAGAAAATCGAGAATGCCAGCCCGTTCAGCAGGCCGAGCTGCAAATCGCTGAGATTCATCTCGACCTTCATCGCCTGTCCGACGACCGCGACGATGATCCGGTCGATGAAGCTCGACGCGTAGATCAGGACCAGTACCAGCAGGAACCAGCTGCGATACCAGCCAGGTGCAGACCTGGCTTCCACATTCTGGGCTGTCATTTCCTTCATTCGTGGTGTCTCCGGAATGAGCTTCGAGTAGCGAATCGTTCGCTATTTGTATGCCACAAAGCTGTTTGTGGAATTTTTAAAGGATTCTCTAGCATAATTTGGGGGTGTGCAAGAACAACTCGCGGCAAACGCATCATCGTTTTCACCTAAGCGAACTGGCACGCGAAATCAGGCGAGATTCGGTGAACGAAATAAAGCTGACGCGAAGAGGAGCGCGCGCGAAAGGTCGCGTAGATAGCTTTTGCGAGCGGAAGGTTGGAAGCTGGAACGGGTGGCGGCGGATAGGTCTCGCTTGCGGGTCTTCGCTCGGACACGTGCCTGGTTCCCGCTGCGTTGTGCGATCGCGAGCGCAGCCACGCGCACGCGGAACGGGGATCTGAAGTCGGAGCCGGAAAGCGGCGTTGCGGCGAGACAGTCGTGTGAGGCGCTTGTGAGGGCCGCTGCCGTCATCGCGTTTAAGGTGAACAGCGGGTGAACAGCGCGGTGAACAGTGCTTCACATCCGCGCGGACGGATGCCGATATTGCATGGCGTCGTTGTTCTCCCCGACTAGATGCGTCGGGGAGCAACGCGCCGTACCGCCTCAATGCTGAAGGAAGTCCAGCACCATGCGGTTGAACTTCTCCGCATGTTCCCACTGCACCCAGTGGCCGCAGCGATTGAAGACATGAAATTCGGCGTTCTGCAGACCCCAGACGAGACGCAGGCCCACGTCGAACGGCACGAAGCGGTCGTCGCGGCCCCAGATGATGAGCGTCGGCGCTGCGATTTCGCCGAGGCGCGGGCCGTAGTCCGTGAACTGCTTCGGATTGGCAGCAAGGCTCTTGACCCAGTTGTCGAGGTGATCGCGCCGGGCCAGGATGTTGTCCAGGCGGGTCTTCATCAAGTCCTCGGTTAGCGAACTCGGGTCGTACACAAAGACGTCGAGCATGCGCTTGAGATTCTCCAGCGTCGGTTCGCGATAGACCAGGTTCAGCAGCTTGATGCCTTCCGTCGGCATCGACACGAACTGGCTCGGGCCACCCGTGCCGCCGCCCATCAGAATCAGCTTGCCGACGCGCGTCGGGTTCGCGAGCGCGAACGCGACGGCGCTATGTCCGCCCATCGAGTTGCCGACGATATGCACGCGCTCGATCCCGAGCACGTCGAGCACGCGCTTCAGGACGCGCCCGTTCAGGTCCGAACGCGAGCCTGTATTGAGCATCGCGTCGCTCTTGCCGAAACCCGGGCAGTCCAGCAGGATCACGCGATACCCGGCCGCGACGAGCGGCTCGACGTTGCGGTTGAAGTTTGCCCAGCCGCTCGCGCCTGGACCCGAGCCATGCAGCATCACGACGGTTTCCTTGCCCTCGCCGGTGTCGTTGTAGTGCAGACGCAGTTCCGTGCCGTCTTCCATTACGCTCACGAACTTGCTGGTCGCGGCTTCGCTTTGTACTTGCGTCGTAGTCATATCGGATTCCTTCGATTCAGATTGATTCGGTACTCACGGCGCCAGACGCAATGAGCGTCTCGCGCGGAAACTTCGCGACCACCACGAGCGCGCCGAGCGCCGCGATCGCGATCAACGGAATGCTCGCGGTGACGAGCATCGACGGGCTTTGTCCGATCGCGAACAGTTGCCCTGCGATCAGCGGACCGACGATCGAACCCAGGCGTCCCACGGCGACGGCGGCACCCACGCCAGTGCCGCGCACCTGCGTCGGATACGCGTTGCCGGCAAGCGCATACAGCACCGACTGTCCGCCGACCAGGAAAAGCCCGGCGAGCAGCCCGCCGCAGGCCATCGACATGCTGCCCGTCGCCCCAGCGAGCGCCGCCAGCGCAGCCGCGATGCCGACGTACATGCCCATCACGGTCGGCTTCTTGCCGATGCGGTCCATCAGCCCCGCGATCACGATTGCGCCGATGCCGCCGCCGATGTTGAACATCATCTGCACGACGCCCGCCTGGACTCGCGTGAGGCCACGAGCGATCACCATCGACGGCAGCCAGTTGATCAGGAAGTACAGCACGATCAGCGTGCCGAGATAGCTGATCCACAGCGCGAGCGTCGTGCTCGCGCGGCCCTCTTTCCAAAGCGCCTGCGCGACGCCCGACGACGTTGCGCGATGCGCGTTCTGGCCGAGCGCGACGAAGTGCGCCGACTCCTTCATGAAGCACGCGAGCAGCGGCAAGGTCAGCAACGGCCCGACGCCGCCGACATAGAAGATGTGCCGCCAGCTATCGTCGCCGGGACTGACGATGCCGATCACGGCCGCGAGCGCCGCACCGAACGGCATGCCGCAGTACATCGCGCCAACGGCCGTGCTGCGATGATCGGGATGCGCGGCTTCGGCGCATAGCGCGATCAGGTTCGGCATCGCCGCGCCGAGCCCAAGGCCGGTGAGAAAGCGCGCGGCAAGCAGGCTGTTCAGGTCCCAGACCTGCGTCGTCGCGATCGAAAAGATGCCGAACAACGCGACGGACAGCATCAATACGCGCTTGCGCCCGATACGGTCCGCGAGCCTTCCGCCGATGGCCGCGCCCGGCAGCAGCCCGAGCGCGCCGATGCTGAACGCCCAGCCAAGCTGTGCGACGGCGAGATGGAATTCGCGCGCCATGCGCGGCGCGGCAATGCCCGTCGATTGCAGGTCGAGCCCTTCCAGCAGTGCGACCGCAAGGCAAAGGCCGATCGTGAGTGCGCCGCTCTTGCGCGTGGGCCGATTCGTTGACGCTTTCATCCATGTCTCCAATGTGAGTCGAGCGGCGCTCTTGATGACGCCTTGCTTCGTTTCGCGTGTAAACAGCGCTTAGGGTTGCGCGTGGTGTTGGGCTTCGGGTTCGCGCTTCTTCAAATCGAGCGCGACGTCAACGATCATGTCTTCCTGGCCGCCGACCATGCGACGCTTGCCCAGTTCGACGAGAATATCGACCGTCTTGAGCCCATACTTTTTCGCGGCGATTTCCGAGTGGCGCAGGAAGCTCGAATAGACGCCCGCATAACCGAGCGCGAGCGTTTCGCGATCCACGCGCACAGGACGGTCCTGCAACGGACGCACAATATCGTCGGCGGCATCCATCAGCGTGTAGAGATCGGTGCCGTGATTCCAGCCGAGACGCGCGGCCGCCGCGATAAATACTTCGAGCGGCGCATTGCCCGCACCCGCACCCATGCCCGCGAGACTCGCATCGATGCGCTCGCACCCTTCTTCGACTGCAACGATCGAATTCGCGACGCCCAGGCTCAGGTTGTGATGCGCGTGCATGCCCGTTTGCGTCTCCGGTTTCAGCACGCCCTTGATCGCACGGAAACGCTCACGCACGTCGCTCATGTTCAGCGCGCCGCCGGAGTCGACCACGTACACGCAGTTCGCGCCGTAGCTTTCCATCTTCTTCGCTTCGATGGCGAGGTTCTCCGGCGTGGTCATGTGGCTCATCATCAGAAAGCCGACGGTGTCCATGCCTAGCTCGCGCGCGTATTCGATGTGCTGCTTCGAAATGTCCGCTTCCGTGCAGTGCGTCGCGATGCGCACGACGCGCGCACCGGCGTCATACGCGGCCTTCAGGTCGTGGATCGTGCCGATGCCCGGCAGCAGCAGCGTCGCGATCTGCGCGTGCTTCACGACGTCGGCGACAGCCTCGATCCATTCGAGATCGCTGTGCGCGCCAAAGCCATAGTTGAAGCTCGATCCTTGCAGGCCGTCGCCGTGCGCGACCTCGATGCTGTCGACCTTCGCGTCATCCAGCGCGCGAGCGATCCGTCGCACGTCCTCGATCGAATACTGATGACGGATCGCGTGCATGCCATCGCGCAGCGTCACATCGGAGATATAGAGTTTTTTGCTCATGTGTGTGCTCCTCACGCCTCTGCATTCGCGAGCGCGGCGAAACTCATGGCCATGCGCTCGGCCGTCGCGAGCGCAGCGGAAGTCATGATGTCCAGATTGCCCGCATAGGCGGGGAGATAATGCGCGGCGCCTTCCACTTCGATGAAGATCGACGTCTTGAGGCCGCTGAAACGTCCAAGGCCCGGAAGGTTGAGCGGCGCATCGGCGGGAATGTCGTCGAACTGCACTTTCTGCTTCAGGCGATAGCCGGGCACGTACGCATTCACGGCCGCTGCCATCTGCTCGACGGATGCTTCGATCTGCGCACGGTCCGCCGCCTCCGACAACGCGTAGACGGTGTCGCGCATCATCAGCGGCGGCTCGGCGGGGTTCAGCACGATGATCGCCTTGCCCTTGCCCGCGCCGCCGACAGCTTCAATCGCCTTCGATGTGGTCTCGGTGAACTCGTCGATATTCGCGCGCGTGCCCGGTCCCGCCGATTTGCTGCTGATCGACGCGACGATTTCCGCGTAATGCACCTTCGCGACACGCGACACGGCAGCGACCATTGGAATCGTCGCCTGGCCGCCGCACGTGACCATGTTCACGTTCGGCGCATCGAGATGCGCGTCGAGATTGACAACTGGCACGCAGTACGGACCGATCGCGGCGGGCGTCAGATCGATCATGCGGATGCCGGGCTTGAGCTTGCGCAGGAACGCATCGTTGTTCACGTGCGCGCCCGCCGAGGTCGCGTCGAACACGAAGTCGATCTCATCGAAAACGGGCAGCCGCGTCAGCCCTTCGACGCCCTCGTGCGTGGTCGCAACGCCCAGGCGCGCGGCGCGCGCGAGGCCATCGGATGCGGGATCGATGCCGACCATGGCCGCCATCTCGAGATGCTGTGCGTGGCGCATGATCTTGATCATCAGATCCGTGCCGATGTTGCCCGAGCCGATGATCGCGGCCTTGCGTCTGGATGTGTCCATTGCCATCTGTGTCTCCGTATGAATCAGGCGAACGCGGCGCGCACGCTGCCGAGTCCTTCGATCTGCACCGTGTACGTGCCCGGCTGCCTGACGGCCACCATCGGGCCGAGCGCGCCCGTGAGCACGATGTCGCCCGCGCGCAGCGGCGTGCCGAGCTGCACCATGCGGTCCGCGAGCCACGCCGCCGCGTTGAGCGGATTGCCGAGGCACGCCGAGCCGTTGCCGCGCGACAGCACTTCGCCATCTTGCGCAAGCGTCATCGCGCAGGCCGTCAGGTCGACGTCGCGCAACGGCACGGGCCGGCTGCCGAGCACGAAGAGCGCGCTCGATGCGTTGTCCGCGACGGTATCGACGAAGCGGATGTCCCAGTTCTGCACGCGGCTGTCGACCACTTCGATCGCGGCGAGTGCATAGGCCGTCGCGCCGATCAGGTCCGCGAACGTGTGCTCGTCCGCCGTCAGATCGCGTTCGAGCACGAGCGCGATCTCCGCTTCCACCTTAGGTTGAATGAGCGTCGAGAGCGGCATCGGCTGGTTATCGCCGTAAGCCATCGACGCGAACAGCGTGCCGAAATCGGGCTGATCGACGCCCAGTTGCTGCTGCACGGCCAGTGACGTCAGCCCGATCTTTCTGCCGACGATCCGCTCGCCGTTCGCGCAGCGCAGATCGACATTGGCTTGCTGGACCGCGTAAGCGAAGGCGTCGTCGTCGGCTGCGATTTCCGTGCGCACGGGCGCAACGGGCTGGCGCGACGCTTCCGCTTCTCGCAGGCGCGCAGCAATCGACTGAGCGGCTTGTTGGTTCATCATGGGAAGTCTCCTGTTATCGGTTATCTGTTGTCATGCAATCGCGCGCGTCGTGGCGATCGACACATGCCGCGCCGCGTGCTGATCGTCGAGCGAGCGCGCGTGCATCGCGCCGAAGCCCGCGATCCACTCGGGAATCGCCCGGTAATAATCGAGCGATGCTTCATACCGTCCGCACGCCGCGAGCGCGCCGAATGCCGCGACCCACGTGCGGATCTCATGCGCGGACTTGCCGCCTTCGCGCGTGATCGCATCGTTGGTGAAGCCGTCAGCCGCCGCGACTTCGCCGCTCTTGAGCAGATCGAGGAACGCGCGGTCCCACGCGGGATTGAGTGCGTGCAGATGGCTGTCGCCGGCAGCGAATGACGTGGCGGCGGCGACTGTTCGAGCCTGGCGCGCATCGCGCGATTCACGTGACGGATTGCGTCCCGCGATCAGGCATTCGGCGACCACGGCATCCGCGCCCGCGATCTCCGGCACGGGCGGCTCGTGCGAAATGCCGCCCGAGCCGATCAGCAGCACGCGCCTGTCCATTTGCGCGACGAAGCGGCCTATCGCCTCGCCGAAAAGCCGCGCGCGCCGGCATGACGCCATCGGCGGCGCGACCGAGTTGATGAACACGGGTACGACGGGATAGCGATCGATGCCGCCCGTCAGCACGTCGAGCGCCTGCGCGCAGCCGTGATCGACCTGCATCCGGTACGACACGGCGACGTCGATATCGCTCGTCAACGCGGCGTCCGCGAGTGCTAGCGCTGCTTCGTGCGCAACGGGCAGCCGTCCGGCGGGACTGTTGAAATCGCCGATCGCGGTCGCGTTCACGCCGATGCAGAACTGCGGCATCACGTCGTAGAAGAAGCCGTTGTAGTGGTCGGGCGCGAACACGATCACCAGTTCGGGATCGAACGCGGCGACCCGATCCTGCGCTGCGCGCTGCACATGCTCCACTTCGGCGACGACTTCCGGCGCGGGATCGAAGTAGCCGTGCAGCGGCGTGTGCGACATGCATTCGAGCTGGATCTTCGTCATGTCACGCTCCCGCTGCGATGGATTCGCGCGCCGGCAGCGTGTCTTCCGGCATCGCGCGCTCATCGCTTTCGCACTTCGCGACAACGCCCGGCCACGAAAGCTTGTCGGCGAGCCGCACGACATGCTCCGATATGCGCTGCGGCGAGCACATCCCCGCGACGAAGCGATCGGGCCGCAACAGCACCACCGACTCCGGCACGCGTGCAAACCAGTCCTTCATGCGCCCGTCGATATCGCCGATTGCAATCACGCCTTCGGGCACATCGTCATGAAACTTCAGTTGCGGATCGGGCTTCGCGATCACGAAGCAGCCACCAATCGATGTCCAGATGCGGCGCGCTTCGGGCGTCAGTCCGAACGTTGGGTCCGCGCCCCAGCCGACCATCGCGAATCGGTTGCCGACCGCATCGTCGAGACGCACGATGCTGCCGTCTTCGAGCCGCACGAGCGGCTGGATGAACATGCGGCCGATGGGCGTCGCCGCGGAAGGATCGCGCCCATGCACGACGCGTCCAATGAACGACTCGCGCTTCTCGCTCATCAAACCAAGCAGACGCCCTGGCGCGGAATGCCCGGCTTTGGCGAGCGCACGTGCGAGCCATCCATCGCGCCGCTCCCGTTTGCTCGTGAGCACGCCCCCTTCTTCATAGCGCGGCATCGGCTTGAAACGCATTTCGACGAAATAGCGCTTAACGGAAGGCAAGACGTTGAAGGTTCGCACGAACGCGTCGCGCATCTTCATGCCGACGCGGCTGGTCGGCGCAAAAATATCGCCCGCCACTTCGGACAGATGGATCATCGAGCGCGCGTGCGCGCGGCGCTCCGTCGTGTACGTGTCGAGCAGCGCATCGCGAGCCTGTCCCTTGACGACCATCGCGAGCTTCCACCCGAGATTGCTCGCATCGCGGATACCGCTGTTGTAGCCCTGCCCTTGCCACACGGGCATGATGTGCGCAGCATCGCCCGCGAGCAGAACGCGCTTCATGCGAAACGTGCTCGCCAGCCGCGCGTTGTGCGTATAGACGCGTTTGCGGATGTAGTCGACCTTGTCCGGTTCCGCGACGACGTCGCGCATCAGCGCCGCCATGTTCTCGGGCCTCGACAGTTCCTCTTCCGTTTCGCCCGGCATGACCATGAACTCGAAACGGCGGATGCCGTGCGGCAGCGCGGCCGACACGTATGGACGCTTCGCGTCGCAATGCAGATAGATGTGCGGCGAGCCGATCGGGTCGTTGCGCACGTCGATCACAATCCACTGGTTCGGCTTCGTGCGTCCTACGAACGGCACGTTCAGCGTGCGCCGCACGAAGCTGTTGCCGCCGTCTGCGCCGACCATCCACGCGGCACGGATCGTTTTTCTCTCACCGTTTGAATCGGTGGCTTCGATCGTCACGCCTTCGTCGTCCTGCGCGAAGCTGTCGATGGCATGGCCGAGCAGCGTCTGCACGTGCTCGAAGCGCTTCAGGCCGCCGTACAGGATCTGATCCGCGAGCGGTTGAATGAAGGCGTTGCGGCGCGGCCAGCCGAATTCGTCGGTGCGCGGCTCGATCGACGCGAAGCATTTGCCTTTCAGCGTGAAGCGCATCCAGTGATTGGGTGTCGTGTGCGGCAGCAGTTCGTCGGCGAGACCGACCGACTGGAACACGCGCAGCGCTTCATCATCGAGGCCGATCGCGCGCGGATAGTCGATGATCTGATCGAGCTTTTCGATGATTGCGACGCGCACGCCCTGCAAGCCAAGCAGGTTGCCGATCATCAGGCCGACGGGGCCCGCGCCGATGATCGCGACGTCGGTTTCGATGAGGTGAGCGCGACCGTTGCCGGCCGCCGTATCGAAGGCGGAACTCATGACTGTCTCCATCCACGCGATGGTGTTGAATGTTCTTGCGCACCGTCACGCATGTGTGCGTAACGAATGCGGGACTGCGCGGAACAGCATCGGCGGGTGCGCCGCGTTGTCCGTTCAGGTTTTGATGGCAGTCTATGGGCCGCCCCGCTACGCCCTCAACAAAATCTCGAAAATGTGCATAGAATGCACATTGCTGAATTCAAAGGTGTTTTTAACGTGACGACGTACGCGAACGTGAGGGGACTGGCGCGCGGGCTACAGGTGCTGAAGGCGCTGAACGCGATGGAAAACGGCCGCGCGACGAGCCAGCAGATCGCGGACATCACGGGCCTGCATCGCACGACAGTGCGTCGCCTGCTCGAAACGCTGATGGAAGAAGGCTTCGTGCGCCGAAGCAATTCCGACGACAGCTTTCGGCTGACGCTCGCCGTGCGTGCGTTGAGCGAAGGCTTCACGGATACCGAACGGATCGCGACTGTCGCGCCGCCGATCATGGGTCAACTGCTCCAACGCGTCGCATGGCCTTCGGACCTCACGACACCCGATGGCGACGCGATGATCATCCGCGAGACGACGCATCGCTTCAGCCAGCTCTCGTTTCATCGCGCGATGGTCGGACGGCGCCTTCCCATTCTTCTGACGGCGGCGGGACGCGCGTACTTTGCGATGTGCCCCGATGAGGAGCGCGAGGATATTCTCGACCTGTTGCGCTCGGGCGCGGGCGGAGAGGAACAGCAGGCGCTTGCAAAGAACGATGCGCTCGTGCGCAGTCTCGTCCAGCGCGTGCGCGATGACGGCTTCGGTTCGAATCATGGGGACTGGGCCGCACAGGCGAAGATCAGCGCCGTCGCGGTGGCGATCGTGTCGCACGAGCGCGTGCTCGCGAGCCTGAATGTCGTGTTTCTGTCGCGCGCGTTGAGCCTTGCGGACGCGACGCGGCGTTATGTGCCGGAACTGCAGAAGGCGGCTGCCGAGATGGTGACGGCGCTCGATGCCGTCGAGCAAAAGTCGCGCGCCGGCGATGGTTCGTAAAGACCGAAATGGCCGGGACGGTGAGCTAGTGAAACGATCGTAGCCGGCTGCAGCATAACTCGCTGGCTGGGTCGTAAGAGTGGTACCGCCCCGAAGCTATGCCGATGCTATGGTTGCCGCAGAATTGGCCGATACGCGGCATTGTAATATTTGAAATGCGCCGTTACCAACTGCATAAGTTATTTCATTGGCGCCTGCTTAGGATGATCTCCATGAACCCGTCAAACGGAAAACGGAGAGTCTTATGAAACGCGCAGCACTTGTCTTGTTGGTAATCGGTAGTTTGTCGGTGGCCCAGCAGGCATCGGCGCACGGGCGCGGCGGCTGGGGCCATGGTCACGGCGGCGGCGATGGAGGCGCGATTGTGGGGGCGCTCATCGGGGGCGCGGTGCTCGGCGCGCTCGTGACGTCGATCGCGAATGCTCAGCCGACGTACGGACAGCCCGTCTATCAGCAACCCGCTTATGCACAACCGGTTTATACACAACCGCCGCCAGCCGCTTGCTACGACAGCTATCAACGCGCCTATGTGCCTTGTCAGGGCGGCTACGGGTATTGATCGCGGATGAAACCCGCAGGTGGTCATCGCCATTGGAATGTTTCCTTTAGCGCTCCACGTCGGCATGCTCGCCGGGCGCATCCTGTCGCTTGTTGGTCGGCGCAAAGCGCTCGCGGCGCGCAATCCACACGCGGCGAAATTGCTCGAGTTGTCGCTCCTCGGCGAACACCGACAGTGACGGTTTGACGAGGTCGTGTCGCGATACGATGCCGATCAGACGGTACGTGTTCTCGCTTTCGACCACCGGAACGCGGTCGAGTCCCGTGATGGCCAGGCGCGCGGCCACGTTCCTGCACGTCTCGCCAGGCAGCGCGATCTCGGGCCGTGCGTGCGCGAAGAATGAGCCGAGCGGACTATCGGCTTTTGCCAGCGGAATACGATCGAGCAGCGCACGGTCCGCCATGCCCACGAGAACACCCGAAGCGAGAACGGGATAGGCGCGATACTTCTGGCCCGCGCCGAAATAGTCGCGAAGTACATCTGCGACGCTAGCGTCAGCATCGATTGTCTGCACAGCGCGGGTCATGACCTCGTCGACGTAATGTCTTTCGAGCGGGTCGATGCTGTACTCGCGATAGATGTGATAACCACGGCGGGCAATCTTCTCCGTGAGAATCGAGCGCCGCATGAGCAGCACCGTAAATCCGTAAGCGACAGCCGCCGCCGCCAGCAACGGAAGCAATGCGTTGGCGTCGCCCGTCAGTTCGAACGCGAACACGGCCGCCATCACGGGCGCGCGCATCATGCCGCCAAGCGCGGCCGCCATGAAGATGAGCGGCCACACGGCGGGTTCGCCACCGGGCATATAAGGCGCGGCAAGCGCGCCTACGCCGGCGCCCATCATCAGCAACGGCGCCAGCACGCCACCCGACGTGCCCGATGCCAGCGCAATGACCCAGATGACTGCCTTGACAAGGACGATTGAGATTACGGCCTGCACAGCAAGGTGGTTTTGCAGCAGATCGCCGATGACGTCGTATCCGACGCCGAGCGTGCGCGGCTGACAATATCCGCCGATGCCGACGACGATGGCACCCAGCGCCGGCCACCACATCCAGTGAACAGGCAGCCTGCCGAACAGATCTTCCACTTTGTAGAGCCACGTGGATAAGCCCCAGGACAGAGCGCCGGCAATCAATCCCGCGATGGCCGACGATACGATGCCGACCGGCCCGAGCGGCATCGTTTGCAGAGGGAACAGTGGGCCGCTTCCCAACAGCAGCGGCCGCGTGAATCCGGCTACCGCACACGCGATGGCGACGGGCAAGAGGCTGCGAGGGCGCAGCTCAAATAGCAGCAACTCGATCGCGAGCAGTACGGCTGCAACGGGCGTGCCGAACACGGCGGTCATCCCCGCCACCGCGCCCGCCACCAGCAGCGCCTTGCGCTCCGCGCTCGACAAATGGAAGTACTGCGCGACGAGCGAGCCGATCGCGCCGCCCGTCATGATGATCGGGCCTTCGGCGCCGAAAGGTCCGCCGCTGCCGATGGCGATCGCCGAGGCGAGCGGCTTGAGGACAGCCACTTTCGGCGACATCTTGCTCTTGCCGAACAGGATCGCCTCGATCGCTTCGGGTATGCCGTGACCGCGAATTTGCTCCGACCCGAAGCGGGCGATCAATCCCACCAGCAGCCCGCCGATCACGGGTGCCGCGACAACGAACAGCCCGAGCGTGTTCTGCGAAGGAGAATGGTTCGCCGTCGATACCGTCTGGAAGAAAAACAGGTTCGTGAAGAAGCGGATGAGATGCAACAGGAAGTCGGCGGCTATGGTGCTCAGTACGCCACCCGCGGCAGCGATCGCGCTGATCCGCAGAAGTCGGACATCGGTTGCGAAATCGCCCTTGTGCTCTCTCTGCTCGCCCATGATTCCCCCTGCCAGATCGCCGAAAAATGTAGCGTTCAAGCGTCATATATATCATATCGTGATGTACTACGCTGAACCAATGAGCGGCAGTTACTAAAACGGGCTGTAGTGCAACTCCGACCGAATGGGGGCAAAACGCTCAGGCATTTGGCGAAAGCGAACGCGCCATCATCACATTCAGAGACATCGATCGGCTGATCATGACGTTCACTTCGCCTGCGATGTCATCGCCTTATTTGTTCGTTGATGCCAGCGTTACAAGCTCGCTCTTCGAGACATCTTGGATAGGATGCCGAACGCGGTTTATCGCTCGCGGACGACGCTCGTTTTTTCGACGGTTAGGTACGGCGTATGCTAAGTGCTTCTTCATGGTCTGACAGGGGACGAGTCGATGTGACCGGAAAAGGCGACACGCCTTCTCATGTCTGTTTCACCACATATAGGAATCCATATCATGTCATTCTCCCGCCGGCGTTTCATGATACTTGCCGCATCCGTCGCATCGACGACGGTTCTCTCCACTGAGTCGCGAGCTGACGCCCCTGTGCTTGCCGAGAACGATCCGACTGCACAGGCACTTGGCTACAAGACGGACGCCGCGAAAGTAGACAAGACCAAGTTCCCTCACTATCAGACCGGACAAACTTGCGCCAATTGCCAGCTCTATCAGGGCAAGCCCGGCTCGGCCATGGGCCCTTGTCCGACGTATGGCGGCAAGCTGGTCGATGCAAAGGGATGGTGTAACGCTTACGTGAAAAAGGCCTGAGTCTGGCGGCGGCGATGCATGGCCGGGTGCTTTCCGCTCGCATGTACGTCACCGCCACCAGCATCCATGCCGATGCCGTCCAACTTCTCTTTCCATCCACGTGGCAGATGGCCCGGATCACCGATCTGATCGCCTTCGCTGCATGCGTTCTGGCCACGATAGGACTGCAGCGCTGCGCGCTCAGACCGGTCAACTGCAACGGACCGTAGCGAGACCATCACGATCTGTCGAGCGGCGCTGAACTTCGAGAAAGCTCATAGCGCCACCGTTTCAATGCGCTATCCGATGGTCGATCAGTTCCTTGACGACGCGCGGATCTGCCAGTGTCGAGACGTCACCCAGATTGTCGTAGTCGCCGTCTGCGATCTTGCGCAGGATGCGACGCATGATCTTGCCTGAACGTGTCTTCGGCAGCACGGGTGCCCACTGGATGAAGTCCGGGCTGGCGAGCGGGCCAATTTCCTTGCGCACCAGCGCCACCAGCGTCTTGCGCAATGCCTCCTCCGGCTTGACTCCGACCTTGAGCGTCACATAAGCGTAGATGCCCTGCCCCTTGAGCGCATGCGGATAACCCACTACCGCTGCCTCGGCGACATCGGGATGCGTCACCAGTGCGCTTTCTACTTCGGCAGTACCAAGCCGATGCCCCGAAACGTTGACGACGTCGTCGATCCGCCCAGTGATCCAGTAGTCGCCGTCCGCGTCGCGATAACAACCGTCCCCGGTGTAGTACATGCCTTCGAACTGGCTGAAGTACTGCTGTCGCATGCGATCGGGGTCGCCGTACACGTAACGCATCTGTCCGGGCCACGAGTCGAGCATGCACAGGCTGCCGGTGCCCGCCCCCTCGATCACCTCGCCCTTCTCGCCGACCAGCGCCGGCTGCACGCCGAAGAATGGCCGCGTGGCCGCTCCCGGCTTGAGCATCATCGCGCCGGGCAGCGGCGTGATCAGAATGCCGCCGGTTTCCGTTTGCCACCATGTGTCGATCACGGGGCACCGCTTTTCGCCGACGACTTCGTAATACCAGAGCCATGCTGCCGGATTGATCGGCTCGCCTACCGTGCCGAGCAGCCGCAGCGACTTGCGCGATGTCTTTCTGACCGGCCCGTCTCCGTCGCGCATCAGCGCACGGATTGCGGTTGGCGCGGTGTAGATGATTTGTACCCGATGCTTGTCACACACCTGCCAGAATCGCGAACTGTCCGGATAGTTCGGCAGGCCTTCGAACATCAGCGTGGTCGCACCGTTCGCGAGGGGACCATAGACGATATAGCTGTGTCCCGTCACCCAGCCGACATCGGCCGTGCACCAGTAGACGTCGCCATCGTGATAGTCGAACACGTACTGATGCGTGAGCGCGACATACGTGAGATAGCCGCCCGTGGTATGCACGACGCCTTTCGGTTTGCCCGTCGAGCCCGACGTGTAGAGGATGTACAACGGGTCCTCGGCATTCATTTCCTCCGGCGGACACTCGGCCGGCGACTGATTCATCAGATCCCCGTACCAGTGATCACGGCCTTCGCGCCATCCCGTCTTGCCTCCCGTTCGCCTCACCACGATGCACGTCTTGACCTCGGGGCATTTGTCCATCGCCGCATCGGCGCTTTCTTTCAGAGGTATCGTGCGACCGCCTCGCACGCCTTCATCGGCGGTGATCAGAATGTTCGAAGCGCAGTCCTGAAGGCGGTTTGCAAGCGCGTCGGGCGAGAAGCCGCCGAACACCACGGAGTGAATGGCCCCGATGCGCGCGCACGCAAGCATCGCCACGGCCGCTTCAGGGATCATCGGCATATAGATCGTCACACGGTCGCCCCGCGCGACCCCGAGCGATTTCAAAACGTTCGAGAACTTGCAGACTTCCGTATGCAGTTCGCGATAGGTCAGCGTTCGGCTGATGGCGGGATCGTCGCCTTCCCAGATGATCGCAGTCTGATCGCCGCGCGTCTGCAAATGTCGATCGAGGCAATTGCTGCACGCGTTCAGCGTGCCGTCGTAGAACCAGCGGATGTGCAGGTCGTCGCTGGCGAAGGAAACGTCCTTCACGCGCGTGTATGGCCTGATCCAGTCGAGACGTTTGCCGTGCTCTCCCCAAAAGCCCTCCGGATCGTCAGTCGAGCGGCGGTACATCGCTTCATAGCGATCCTTGTCGGCCCACGCATTCTTTGCCCAGTCCGCGGGCACAGGAAAGAGTTGATGCTCAGACATGGCTTCCTCCTCGAGGACGTTGCGCTGCCATGCCGGCGGAGGCGCCCTTGGGCACACCGCCCCGCCGGCGCCGATCCGCTATGCTGCGTGCGGATGAGGTTCTACGTACGGGTGTGTAGGCAGCACGGTACGCCCGAAGCTCTCGTTGATCACCATCGCCGCGGATGCATAGAACGCAAACAAGGCCGTAATCAGGCCGGTATAACCGCCGAGATGGGTCGCGAGAAGAGATCCCGTCCACGCGCCAATCGCGAGCAGCAGATAGGTAATCCAGAGTGCGAGGAACACGAGTTGCACGGACGTGCTGGTGTGCATGGAGCCAATCCACATGTAGAACGTGAACACACCCCAGACCAGCAGGTACCAGCCGACGAACATTTCAGGCACTTTCGTGCCGAGAAACGCGACGAACAGCGCAAACGACCACCAGAACGCGCCATAGCTGAGGAACGCGACCGTCCCGAGCGTATTGCCGCGCGGAAATTCGAGTACGCCCGCGATCATCTGCGCGGTGCCGCCAAAAGCGAACGCCAGTGCCAGTACCAGACCCAGTGAATCGGCATTGAACCAGCCTGCGTTGATCATGCTGAGCATCCACGTCGTGAATGCAAATCCGGCGAGTCCGAGGGGCGCCGGGTTGGAAAGATTGCCACCCATGATTTGCCTCCATGGTCGTTGTTTCCGATTACATTACCAAGGCCAAGACCTTCGCGGCGGGGGCGGCAAGCGCTTCTGCTGCCGCCGTACCCGGCCGCGTGCCGTAATCACGACACGGCGGCTGCCTCGATGTCCTTCTGCGCGTGCACCACGAGTACCGCGCGCGACAGGCGGTCAAGCAACCGTTTGTCGTCGCGCCCGTCCCACCAACGCGCGAACATGCCTCTGCGATGATGCCCGAGCACGACCAGATCGGGCTTCAGTTCGTTGCAGCAACGGGCGATTTCATCGATCGGATTTCCCACGACGAAGTGTCCAGTCACCTCAAGGCCGAACTCGCGCAGACGGGTCACGCTTTCATCCAGTATGTCCTTCGCCGCCTGCTCTGCCGATCCGAGCGGCACTGCCGTGATAGCGTCTGCGCCGTGCCGCTGATCCAACCGGTCCAGCACAGCAAGCAGATGCGTTTGCGCACGGGATTGCCGCGCCAGTTCCGCTCCTTCGCACAGCGCCTGGCGCCCCTCACGAGTCGCGTCGTAGCACAGCAGCACTCTCTTGAACGAGGCCATTGCCGCTCCTCTTTGTCACGCGCCGGTCAACTGCGTCTTCCTGCTACGCGATGCGCTGGACCTTAATGTAGCTCGAATGCAGGGACGTATCGAACGCAAAATCGCCCGCCTATGTCCATTATAGGCAATATGTCACGGCATGATATATCTATGGTATCAAAGGTATGCTTAATAATCAGTCATGCAAATCGATGCGGTGTCTATTTCTTGCGATCCATGACGGCACAGGCGCTGCATTCTCCCGTGCGACCCGACAAGAAACCGTTTCGCCCGTAACGAAAAACATGTTGGTACGTGGCAATCGGCGTTGATCGCTGCACGGGGCTAGACTATCGGCGTTGGAATCACGCGTGAGGTGTCCATGATGGCGATCGTGGCCAAGAATCCCGACGACGGGCTCGGCGGGAAGGCAAGATATGTCACCGTCAACGGCGCCCGGTTTGTGATCGTGCGTGCGGACGTCTGGTTCGACCAGAGCGGATCGCAGAACGCCCCTGTCCCACATGACAATCAGTTGTCGGTTCTGCTTGGGAACCTGCTCAAGGGCAGTGGAAAATTTTACGGCGTGAAGAGCGTCAAGCTCGCGCTCAAACGGCATCCTCCCGTCTGTCGCTCAGCGGCACACAGGGCGACTTACTACCCCGCCGATCACGTGACGCTCACAGCCGCCTCCAGGAAGAAACCGCGCGCTGGCCGTCCCGCGCCTCGCAAAATCGGGCGTGGCAAAGTTGGCGTGGGCGGCATGCGGACGAGGTCGCACAGCTGACGTCGCGTATCGAGTCGCAACTTGCCGGTTCGCCGAACTAGCGCGACGCGTCCCGCTTTGATCTGCTCGCCCTCGCCCCGGCCCTCGCCCTTTCCTTCCACCAGTTCAGAAAGTTGGTCACGGCAGCCGCGATGAATGTGACGATTGTGGAGGTCGACGACGCGATGAGTGTCTTTTCCTCAGTATCTCGCGAAGGCATTGTCGATTGATGTTGCGAAGCAGATGAAAGTTGGACTGCGGGAGCACTTCCCGGCAAGGCTTGCGATGCGCTTTTCGACTGCACGACGGTGACTTGCGACGGCTGGTTCGCCAATGTGATGTAGCGCGAGAAAAGGGCAGCAGTTACGCAGGAAAAGCCCACAAATAAACCGAGGAATAACCGGCACAACAGCTCGAGCCGAGGAAAGTTTGCCACGCCTGCCTCCACCTTCGACGACGGTTGCAGCACACTCATATTGCGCCACAATCTCGCTGAATTGATATCCCCGGCGTAGAAAATGGAGTCCCCTCGTTGGCACGGTCTCCGTCATCGGGAGCCATTGACACGCGTGGCGAAGCGGCATGACAAGCTTGCACGCGCTGACCGCGCCGATGCAGGAATTATCGAAACAGACCACTTCGAGACGCTGCCCGGGCCTTGCAATTGCAGCCGCCCGACCCGGCTAGCACGAATCGACCGTCGGCGCCTTGCAGCGCGGATGGATTGCCATTTTCAGAATGGCTGACATGTCGGTGCCAGGGCAACACTCGAGACAGCGGATAGCGCGGTTTCCACCGGCAATGAAGAAAAATGAAGCCTCATTTTTTCGTTTAGGGCAATGCTGATCAAGCCGAGTAAACGCGACTGATTGCGATGGCGCATGCGTAAACTTTCCGAATCACCAATGAAAATGGTCATTCCGGTTCATTTGGTCGCGCCGCAGGCGCTTTGCGCGGG
>NZ_JBFRCH010000044.1:0-52515 GCF_040965635.1 Paraburkholderia phymatum | reverse complement strand
TGACCTGCGCCTCTCGCGAAAGCGAGTCCAATGTCAATTAGACTATGCCGATCATGTTTTGTTCGTTGTGCTTGAATTTGAGACTCATTCTGTCTGGATCGAGCATAGTTTACAAGGCGGCATAGTTGCCGCTACGCCGCTAGCGGCGTAGCGGCAAGAGTCGTCTGGTTCCTCTCCACGATACAGCGACGGAGGGGCTGCACAAATATCTAACGCTGCGGCGACTGGCGCATCCGGGCGATGACCATGTGTTCGTTGATGACGACGGTCACCCGCTCAGGTACACGATTGCCTACTGGACGTTCCGGAAGCTGCTGAAGTTGGCTTGCATTGGCCCTTCCTCCAACGGCCAGAGCCCGCGTTTGCATGGGCTCAGGCACACGTTCGCCATTCGTGCACTCGAAGCGAGCCCTGAAGGCCGGGACCGCGTCGGGCAGCACATGCTGGCCCTTGCGACGTACCTAGGCCACGCCAACATCAACGATACCTATTGGTACATCGAGGCCACTCCGGAACTCCTGCGCGATATTGCAGCCACCGCCGAGGACTTCCTCATCGGAGAACAGAAATGACTCGATTAGCTCCCCACGTCTCGGCATTCCTTCGAGAGACCCTCGCACATCAGAGAGGTGCCAGTCAACATACCTGCGACTCTTATGCCTCCAGCTTCCAGCTCCTGTTCGAGTTTGCCGCCAAACGGCTTAATGTGTCTCCCTCGTCGCTTGCGCTGGAGCAGCTCGATGCCGGAATGATCAGTGCGTTTCTGGAGTATCTTGAAGATGAACGACAAAACTCACCGGAGACCCGCAATGTTCGACTGGCAGCAATCAGGTCGTTCTTCCACTTCCTCGAGTATCGCGAGCCCATCGCGCTCGAGCAGATAAGGCGTGTTCTTGGCATTCCATACAAGAAGACTGATTCGCGGCTGGTACCGTATCTGTTAGAAAAGGAAGTCCGGGCTCTGCTCGATGCACCAGACCCAACAACACGTGAGGGAATCCGGGATCGGGCAATGCTGCATCTGGCTATCTGCGGTGGCCTGCGCGTTTCAGAATTGACGGGGTTACAGATGACGGATGTTGCACTGCTGTCGATGAGTATCCGCGTTCATGGTAAGGGGCGACGTGAGCGTGCGCTCCCCCTCTGGAAAGTGACCGCCAATGCGCTACGTGCGTGGATCGCGGTACGGGGAACGGCCCGAGTACCGGAGTTGTTCGTCAATGCCCGGGGTGATGCGATGAGCCGCTGGGGGTTTGCCTACGTCCTCAAACATCATGTTGAGGCGGCGAGCCAGAAGTGCCCTTCGTTGTTACAGAAACGTGTTTCGCCGCACGTCTTGAGGCATACGTGCGCAATGATAGTACTGCAGAGCACGAACGATATCCGAAAAGTGTCTCTCTGGCTCGGACATAGCGATCTGGCTACTACTGAAATCTACACCCGTGCCGACCCTACCGAGAAGCTTGAAGCACTCAACGCAATCGTTCCTCCGGAACTGCGCAGGGGCTCGTTCAGGCCATCCGACAAGGTCATCGCCATGCTCAAGGCGAAGCTTTAATGGAGAGTTACAGGAGCGCGAGTTCCCCGGTTCGCGCTCGCTCGACACGTCCACTCCCCATACGAAACTACTCCCCATAAGACACGTAATGGAGCGCACTCCATTACCTGTCGCAACCGGCACTGTCCGAAGTGCCCGTCACTCGCCCGTGCGCAGTGGCTTGAGCGCCGGCAAGCCGAACTGCTGCCTGACGTCGAGTACCTCCATGTGGTCTTCACGCTGCCCGAGCCCATCCCCGCACTCGCGTACCAGAACAAACGCGTGCTCTACGACATGCTGTTCCGCACCAGCGCCCAGACGCTGCGCACGATCGCCGCCGACATCTCGGTGCCGAAATCGGCTTCATCACGATCCTGCACACGTGGGGCAGAATCTGCTGCACCATCCGCACGTGCACCGGGCGGTGGCATCGCGCCCGACGGCGAGCGCTGGATCGCCTGCCGACCGGGCTTCTTCCTGCCGGTGCGGGTGCTCTCGCGCCTCTTCCGGCGGCTCTTTATAGAGCAGCTGCGCCGCGCATTCGATGCCGGCACGTTGCGCTTCCATGGCCAGCTCGAGCCGCTCCGCGATGCCCGTGCGTTCGCCACCTGGCTTGCCCCCAGCGCACACGCGGAGTGGGTCGTCCATGCCAAACCACCGTTTGGCGGCGCCGCACACGTGCTCGATTACCTGGGTCGCTACACCCATCGCGTTGCCATCTCCAATAACCGGCTGCTCGCCTTCGACAGGCACACCGTGCAGTTTCGCTGGAAAGACTACCGGCACGAAGCCAGGCACAGAACCATGACGCTCGCGGCTGACGAGTTCATCCGCCGCTTCCTGCTGCATGTGCTGCCCGACGCCTTCAAACGCATCCGCAGCTACGGATGGCTCGCCAACCGACATCGGGCCGCGCGCCTGGCCACCTGCCGGCGGCTGCTCGGCGTCGAGGCTCCCGCCGCTGAGGCAGTCGAACCCACAAAAGACTACCGTGACCACTATCAGCGATTGACCGGAAAGTCATTGCGAGACTGTCCCGTATGCGGCAGGGGCCACATGGTGCGCATCGAAAGCGGTGTGCCCGGCATCCTGCCGCGCGCCCCTCCCGTCCCGCGCCATGTGCACTAGCCAGCATCGACCCCATTCCCGAATACGTACGCCTTCCCCGACCAGGCCTGCGCGACCGGACTCGTGCCTCCGGCTTGCTCTCGCGGCGCAATTGCCTGAACCCCTGCTTGCCAGTCGGTTGAAACGCTCATTCGCACCGCGTTCACCCCAGGCTTCATACGATCGTCCGGAACCCGGGTACTGGCAAGTCGCACGTTGCAAAGGCCATTGCCTACCAGGCCGTCCTGCAGGGCTACAAGGTCCAGTACCTTGAGACCGACGACTTCTTCGACCGCTACGTTCTCAGTCCACCCGCGCAGCGGGAAACGCGCCTGCGCGCCATCCTCGATGGCAATCTGCTCGTGCTTGATGACCTGTTCCTGTCACGAACGATTCCCGACGACCCCGGCGCGCTGCTGCAAATGTTGATCCACCAACTCTACAAGCTGTGTCGCAGCGTCGTCGTGACTTCCAACCGCGTCGTCCAGGACTGGGGCGCTTACCTTGGCGACAACACGATGAGCACCACAATCCTCGACCGCCTCATGCATCACTGCCACCTGCTCGAGTTCGACGGTCGCAGCTATCGACTTAAAGAGGCCGCTGAAACCCTTGCGCGAAAAACAAAAGAGAGCTAAATAACGTCCACGTCCTGCTTCACGGGGTGGGGGAATTTAAGTGCCCATAAGTGGAGGAGTTTGAACTGCCCGTCCGGGCTTTGTTCGAACCGTTGATCAGCGATCCAACGCAGGTGCATGCGGCTCCAGGCCGTCTTACCCGAGTAGATGCGTCCGTGGCGCAGCAGGAATGCCTACAATTGTTGACGGGCCTTGAGTCGCATACTCACCGCGTCTTCGCGGGCGCGCCACAGGTTGCGCAGCGCTTCGTGTGCGGCATCGGTATCCAGATCGCCGTGAGTTCACCGGCCCGTGAGAGTTCCGCCAGCCGCAAGCAGTCGCGACGGTCGTTCTTGATCCCGTCTGCGCCGGGTGTGGCGTCAGCGAGGCAGCAATCACCTAGCATTGGTAGCCATGGCCGGTGAGTTCGCGATAGAGGCCGTAGCCAGTTGGCCCCGCTTCGTACACCACGCTCACCTGTGCGGCTTCGTCGTACTTGCGCAAAACCTTCAACAGCGTCGGCACGTCATGTCAGATAGTGCCGGCAAATCTTGCAGCTTCCCGACCGGGCTCGCACACTGCAATCGAGATGGGGTCCTTGTGCACGTCCAGTTCGACAAAAAACTTGATAACCTTGTCCATGGCCTGTCTCCTGAAGTTCTGCGCCTGGCCCACCCAGGCGTATGTGGCTCGGCATACTTCGGTGCGCAACCCACGATACGCGAGACGGGTCCTCGCGGTGTTCAGTCAGCAGCGACCATTATGTCTAGGCAAGGCTCAGATCTTCCACAGTCTCTGCGAGGAACTTGTCAGCGAGGGTTCAGGGCCGAGCAGCCCGTGTCGAAACAGGGATGAGGCCGCTTGTCCTGAAAATCGTCGCCGACCTGAGGAACAACGACAGGCAGTTACTCGGTGCTTTTTTCAAGGCGGTCCACTCAGGGAGAGCCCGTGCGCTCATTCGAACAACTGTCGATCGCGAACTGGCTTTGCGTTCATGATATTCGATAGTGGTGCCTGCACTGCCATTCTGGAGCCGGAAGTTTGTCGAGCCGCGCCTTTTCCAGGCCCTGTTGCACTTTTTTGCCCGGTTTTCAACCGGGGATCTGCCCAACTCGCTAGATTCCTTTTGATGTTGTAGAGTCTGCGGTAACATTTTTGCCATGTTACGGCGTTTTCCTCGACGTAGGTCTGCTTTGGTGCGGGTTTACCCGAATTATGAGATTGACTCGTCCCTCGAGAAGGTGGGTTGTGGTGAATACCGAAGATTTCGTCCAGCGTCTGGTCCAACAGTCTGCCTTCCACCTGCAGCGGACCGACAAGAGCAAAGAGGGGGGTAACTACCGCCTAGTACCGCCGCCGGGGATCGCACTCGGGCAGGTGGAGTGCTATTACGATTACAAGAACCCCTCGCTCACGATCAGACGTTTCAAGACCACGAGCGCGTTTCATGATGACGAACATGGCTTGGGGCGAATCGTATTTCTGCTTCATTTATCGGGGACTCGTCGGCTCGAGCTAGGGAGTGACGTCTCCCATGTGCTGGAAAGGCCGACACTCGCAGTTTATTATCAGCCGGTTGGGGTCGATAAAAGAAGTGTCTGGATCAGTGATACGGAAGAGGTATCGCTGACTATAGGTGTATGGCCCGAAACACTGATCTCGCTCTACGGGTTTTACCCGAGTTGCCTTCCGATGTTTGCCGAGCGCGAGGGTAGCAATTCTGCGGTTTTCTGGCATTCCAGGCCACTTCCGTATACGCTGATCTCTGCTGCGAAGCAACTCGTGAGCGGTGGCGTGCATCTCTCGTTGGCGAAAAACTATTTGTCGATTAAATCGCAGGAGCTGCTCTGTCTCAGCCTTAGCACGCTGATGTCAGACGGCGAATTGCATGCGAAGCCCGACGTAGCACAGAGTCGAACGGAGAGCATCAAAACCATCATTGATTCCAATCTCAAGACCCCGCCGTCGTTGTTGGACCTAGCAACCGATTTCGGTATTTCTGTTCAGGAATTATCAACCGAAATACGAAGAAGTTTTGGTGTTAGCTATTTGCAGTATATTACTGAGCGCAGGATGAAGCGCGCGATGCTGCTGCTTGAAAGTGGTGATACTGCATTAAAAAGACTGGCTTTTGAGGTGGGATATCAGCATACGTCTAATTTTTGTACCGCATTCAAGCGGCATTTTGGGACGACACCGAAAGATGCTCGTGTGAAGTAGTTGGTCTGGCAGGCGAGGAATGCACCGGGCAGACCAATAAATTCAGTTCGACTTCGATTTGTGCGATTGCTGACATCGCTCCACTTCCCACTCGGGAAGATTCTTTGTATGCAGAGGTTTGCGGCTCTGGAAGCAGCCGCAAACCTTTAAAGGATCGAAGAATGTATCGTCGCCTGATACCTGTGCCGCTTTAGTTGACCGACTCCGCGTGGTGGCCGACCGATCCATCGGGTCAATCTGCTATCGCAATGGCTCCTGTAACAAATCACCACGGGTCGCAGATTTGCGTCAGCCGCTGGCGAGCATACCGATTTCGTTTTTTCTGCGCCAGGTGCGCGGCACCCATGAGACCAATAGAAACAAGAACAATAACCGTCGATACTACTGCGATAACGGGGGTGAGATTGAAATCGATGTCCTCAAACAGTTTTCTGGTAATGGTTTTGCCTTGATCTCCAGAGATGAAAAACGATATCGTTGCTTCGTCGAAAGAGGAAACAAAGGCAAAGATGGCTCCAGTCACTATGCCCGGCATGATTTGAGGGAGAACGATTTCGAAAAACGAACGTCCACGCCCGGCGCCACAATTCAAGGCTGCCATTTCGAGGATTGGATCAAACGCTTCTAGTGATGAAGAAACGGAGACCACCACGTACGGAACGGTGAGCATAGTGTGCGCCAATAGAAAGCCAAACAGGTTTCCGGTCAAGTGCAGCGGTGAGAAAAAGAGGTAGAGCGCTAGAGCGATGATAATTTGAGGCACTATCATTGGGCCGAGTGCCAGTCCGAGGACGAACGATTTTCCAGGTAAGTCGCCACGCACGAGCGAAACTGCCGCGAGCGTACCAATCACCACAGCTGAAATTGCAGTAAGGCATGCGATTTTCAGACTGAAAAGCGCAGCGGCAATCCAGTCGGAATCGTTAAAAAAAACAGTGTACCAATGAAGCGATAACTTGGATGGCGGGAACTCAATGTACGGCGCGCTTCCGAACGAAATGGGTATGACAATTAACGTCGGCAAGACGAGAAAAAACAGGACGACGGCCACGAAAGCGCCTCCAGCCAATTTGCTGAGCGCGAGCGATCGTGGGTCGCGAAGCTGAATAAAAGTAGTGGCATCAGACATTTTTGATCCGTCCGGTAGGCGCCAGTATCTTGCGAAAAACGAGCGCGATGGTAAGAGTGATTGTAAGAAGGACCATTGCCAGGGCGCCGGCAAGAGGCCAATTCAGCATTACCGTCGTTTGCTGGGCAATCAACGTGGACATCATGAGCGTCCGGGGGCCGCCGACCAGGGCAGGTGTGACATAGAACCCAAGAGCCAGGATGAAGGTCACCAATGTCCCGGAATAGACCCCGTTCATGCTGAGCGGCAAAATCACTTTAAAAAACGTCACAAGCTTCCCGGCGCCGAGGTTGGCCGCAGCCTGTGGCAACTCGCTGGGAATGGTTTTTAATGCATTGAATATAGGAAGGGTCATAAAGGGCAATAGGACGTGTACCATCGCGACGATTACGGCGCCTTCGTTATAAATGAGTGACAGTGGCTTTCCTATGATCCCAAGCTTCAAAAGGGTTTCGTTTACAACCCCTGTTCGCTGTAGAAGAATAATCCAGGCATATGACCGAACAAGTAATGACGTCCAGAGTGGGATAAGGACGCAAGCCATGATCAAAATTGAGGCCTTGCTGCCCGCGCGCGCCATCGCAAGGGCGACTGGGTAGCCAAAAAACAATGCGCCCACAGTTGTAAGGAGCGCAATTCGCAGCGTGCGCAATAGGATCTTCAGATAGATAGGTTCGGTGAAGATAAGCGAGTAATTACGAACCGTAAAGTCAGGATCAAACACACTTCCAACGAGCATGTGGCCGACAGGGTAAAGGAAGCTAAAAACAAGTAGCGCAAACAAGGGGAGCAGCAACAGAACTGCCAACGGAAGCGGGTATCTGTCGCTTCCTCCCCGTTTTAATCCCTTGGGCGAATAGCGATTCAACATAGTCTGGTTGGTTGGGCTCGCGTTCAGGCTACTCATTGGACACCACCGTTTTCACCGAAGAGGTGAATGGCGTCGCTGTCCATCGTAACGTCAACGGCATCGCCACGCGTGAAAGCGGGCAGGTTCTGACCGGCGGGCGCCTGGACTTGCAGCGGAGCGTCACTACGGCCGTCGATATTAACCAGCAGAATGTGATGCGACCCGACATAAATTGACGTCTCTACGATTCCCCGGATGGAGGTTGGGCCACCCAAGCCTTTCTGGAGGACCGAGATACTCTCCGGTCGTATCGCTGCACGCAGCGGGCGTCCGTAAGTGAGGGCTGGCCCGTGTGCTGCAGTCTCCCGGGTGACGCTTATCGTCGACCGGTCAGATACACGGATCTGCGTTCCACTTTCCGAGCGGCCCAGGTACTCGACTGAGAGGAAATTCATTTTTCCGATAAATGCTGCGACGAACGGCGAGGCCGGTTGTCCATACAGATTCGACGGACTGCCAATCTGCGCTATTTGACCGCCGTTCATGACGGCGATCCGGTCCGACATTGTCAACGCCTCCTCCTGGTCATGCGTGACATAGATGACGGTAACGCCAAGGCGCTGCTGAAGGGTTTTGATCTCGATCTGCAGCTGCTCTCGCAGGTTTTTGTCGAGTGCTCCAAGTGGTTCATCCATCAGCAGCACGGGAGGCTCGAAGACGAGTGCGCGCGCTACAGCGACGCGTTGTTGTTGTCCACCTGACAACTGGACTGGCTTGCGATCGCCGTAAGCGTCGAGGCGAACCATGGCGAGCGCCTCATCGACACGGCGGTCGATATCCTGCCGATGCACCTTCCGCATGCGCAGCGGAAATGCGATGTTTTCCCGTACCGACATGTGTGGGAAAAGCGCATACTTCTGGAAAACCATACCAACATTTCGCCGATTTGGCGCGACGTGGGTAACGTCCGTCGCGCCGACCTTGATAAGTCCGGCCGTCGGCAGCTGAAAGCCGGCAATCATCATCAGCAGCGTCGTTTTGCCGGACCCCGAAGGTCCCAGAAGCGAAAGAAACTCGCCGGCGGCAACCTCGATAGATACGCGGTTCACTGCGTTGGCGGAACCGTAGCGCTTCTCGATATCGCGAATCGAAACACTTTCACCCTTCATCATCTCCTCCAGACTGGCGTTTCATCTCTACCAGGACGTTGTTGCACGTTTATGCACGGCTTCGTCCTATGGCTCTGACCGCAGATCATAAACATACACGCATCGCACCAAAAATCCGCGGATTATGAGGAGAGGGTCATTTGTTATGGTGGACCGCTCTAACGGCTGAGGTACGCAAAAGCAAGGGGGCGAAGTTTCCGAATGCGAGGTTGGAGGCGCGAGCAACTTTCATGTTGCAAATCTTCTGGAGAACTCGTTGGTTCGTACCTCTCATAACTCTTCACGAGCGGTAATAACGCCAGCAGATGGCATGGCGGCGTTGGATTCCCTAGACTGAACTGCAACTCAATCGGAGTCCTTTCATGTCTGATAGCCGCAAGGTCATTATAACGTGTGCGGTGACTGGTGCTGCACACACACCCTCGATGTCGCTATATCTGCCGATAACGCCCGAGCAAATTGCACAACAAGCGATTGATGCAGCCGCAGCTGGCGCGGCGATCATTCATTTTCATGCCCGCAACCCAATCGACGGCCGACCTACACCGGATCCGGAGGTCTACGCGCAGATTATCGATCAAGTACGCCGCGAATCGGATGTGGTTATCAATATCACGACTAGCGGCGGACCCAACACTTCCGTAGAAGACCGGATCGCGGCCGCAGTGCGCTTAAACCCCGAGCTAGCTTCGCTCAACATGGGCTCTCTCTCGCCTTATGGCCGCGGAAAAATGCTTGCAAAGTTCGAGCGTTGGCAACACCAATGGGAGAAAGAGCAGTTTATGGGGGCGTCCAATCGTGTGTACCCAAACACTGAAGAGATGTTGACCAGGACGATCCAAGAAGTGGGAGCGGGCGGTACACGGTTCGAATGCGAATGCTATGACGTCGGTCATCTATATAACGTCGCATACTTTGCAGATATCGGTCTTCTCAAACCGCCGTTCATTATCCAGACGGTATTCGGGTTTAGTGGTGGTATCGGTCTCGATGCAGACAATATGACGCATATGCATAACGTGGCCAGTCGTCTCTTCGGTCCGGATCATCGCTGGACCGTCTTGGCGCCCGGCAAGCATCAATTCCGGCTTTGTACGATGGGTGCGGCGATGGGGTCAAATGTACGCGTTGGTCTGGAGGACAATCTGTATCTGGACAAAGGCAGGCTTGCTCGCTCGAATGCCGAGCAGGTCACGCGTATGCGCGAGATCCTCAACCTGTTGTCGCTGGAGATTGCAACACCGGACGAAGCGCGCGAAATCCTCTGTCTGAAGGCTCGGGGGAATGTCAGTGAATAACGTAGAAAACAAGTCGAAAATGGATATCGCAAGCGCCGTAGTTTCTTTGGAAGATCAATACACCCGCGCGAATCAGAACAGTTATTCTCAATTCCTGGATGCATCTCGCGTGCTTCCTGGAGGCAATACACGCGTGGCGCTTTATTACGACCCGTTCCCGCTATATATTCAGCGGGCGGAGGGCGGCCACGTTTACGATGTTGACGAGCACAGATATCGGGACTTCATGAATGATCTGACTGCTGGATTTTACGGTCATTCCGATTCTCGCATTATCGAGGCATTGAAGTCAGCACTCGACAATGGTATCAGCTATGGTGGACCGCATCCCCATGAAGCCCGACTGGCAAGCCAAATTTGTAAACGGTTCGCTTCGATCGAGCGAGTGAGATTTACCAATTCCGGTACAGAAGCCAACCTGTTGGCCATGCGGTTGGCCCGGGCGGTCAAGAAGCGATCGCTGGTCCTTGCATTTTACGGTAGCTATCACGGAAGCCTTGCCAGTTATCTCGATGTCAATGCACCGCTGAATGTCGACCAGGCAGAGATGGTCTTCGCACGTTACAACGATATTGATGATGTGCGTCGCTGCATTGAAGCTGCAGAAGGACATATTGCTGCAATCATTGTTGAACCCATGATAGGAAGTGGGGGCGGTATCGTCGGCGACTGGGACTTTCTGCGGTCACTGAGGTCGATATCGACCGAGTACGATGCGCTCTTGATCTTCGACGAGGTGCAGACTGCGCGCTTTCATCCCGGTGGTTTGCAGACTGTGGTCGGCATCACGCCTGATATTACAACTATCGGCAAATCTATCGGCGGCGGAATCAATTTCGGTGCCTTCGGCGGCAAAGCCGAAATTCTGAACTGGATGAATCCGATGCAGAAGGGAGCGATCGGGCACGGGGGGACCTTTAACAACAACGTCTTGACGATGATCGCCGGCAGCGTGGGGCTCGAAGAAATTGCGACTGAAATGGCGCTTCGGAATATCAACGAACTTGGTGACACGATGCGCAGGCAACTGATCGATGCCGCGACACGCTTCGGTATGGCGCTGTCGGTCGGCGGATTCGGATCGATTCTGTCACTTCATTTCCAGGAAAAATTGCCCGCGCGGCCCGAGGAAGTCAAAACGTCGGCCGTGCAACGAAAGCTGTTCCATCTGCACATGCTGCTCAAAGGGTTTTACGTTCCGCGTAGAGGCACGATCAATCTCTCGTTGCAGACCACGCAGGAGGACTGCTCAAGCTTTGTTGAGGCATTTGCAGAGTTTGCTGAGCTCTATGGTCGACAGTGTCACAACTGAATGAATTCGCTAGCAGAAAGCACAATGAGCGAGCCGTTATCCAGTCAGCCGATCAAGACCGGTCCAGGTCGCTGGTCTCCTGGCGAAATCGAACAGATGCCGTTGCGCGGTTTCCAGCGCGCGTTGGGAATCACTTTGGACATGGTTTCACCAAATCATATTTGCGCCCACATCGCGGTTGGCGAGCAACACGTTAATTCTGGAGGGGTTGTCCATGGTGGAGTGCTAATGGCGCTGGCGGATAGTCTCGGTGCCATGGGGGCGTTGCAGAATTTGCGGCCCTCGCAGCGCACTGCAACGCTCGAATCAAAAACCAACTTTGTACGGCCGTGTTGCGGCACCCGAATCTCAGCCGAATGCACGGCAGTTCATATTGGGCGACAGACATCGGTTTGGCAGACGGTCCTTTCCGATGAGCGAGGCGCTCCATGTGCTTACGTGACTCAAACACAGCTGCACATTGAGGTCGACAGTTGACGGCCCGCGTTAATGGCATGACGCAGTAGCTGTCCTCGAATATAGCGCTGCTTTGACGTGACGACGCGTATAAAGAGCTGACCTGTATTCAGATCTGTCGCTGCGTCATCATAGCCATGAGGACCTTTCATTCAGACGGGAAAAATGCATGGAAGTCGAACACGCCGCTGTTTTCGAATAAAGGTGTTGAAGGGCGCAAATAATGATACTTGAAGAGACGACTATTGCGGAAGCTACGGAATGGAGGCGTGACTTTCATCGCCATCCCGAGCTTTTGTTCGACGTTGACCGAACCGCGAAACGTGTCGCCGAACTCCTTTGCAGTTTCGGATGCGACGAGGTTGCGTCAGGAATCGGTCGTAGCGGGGTGGTGGCCGTTGTGCGGGGATCCGAGGCGTCGGATAGCCGAATGATCGGCATCCGGGCAGATATGGATGCTTTGCCGATACGGGAAGATACGGCCTTACCGTATGCATCGACGTGTCGGAAACATATGCACGCGTGCGGCCACGATGGTCACATGGCCATGTTGCTCGGTGCAGTAAAGCATCTGGCTGCGACGCGCGCGTTTCGAGGCACGCTCGTCGCAATTTTCCAGCCCGCTGAGGAGGGCGGGGGTGGGGCCAAAGTCATGATCGACGACGGCTTGTTTGAGCGGTTTCCAGTCGATGAAGTCTATGCCCTTCACAACATGCCGGGTCTGGACGTCGGCACATTTGCCTTGTCGAGCGACGTTATGTTCGCAGCATCGGACCGCTTTGACATCAGGATCGTTGGTAAAGGTGGGCATGCGGCTCGACCGCACGAGACGATTGATCCGATTCATATTGCCAGTCACTTGATTTATGCACTACAGACCGTCGTTTCGCGGAAATCCGATCCTGTAGATCCCATCGTGGTCTCGGTCACGTCGATTCACGCAGGCGAGGCATACAACGTTATTCCGGCTGACGCGATTTTAAAAGGTTCGGTTCGAACCTTGTCGGAAGCCTGTCGTGATAACGCCGAAAAGTGCATCACTGAGATGGCAAAGCGTATATCCGCAGCATTCGGCGCCGCTGCCGAGGTCGAGTATCGACGCGGATATCCACCGACGGTCAATCATTTTGCGCAAGCAAGGATTCTGGGCGAAGCAGCAGCCCGGGTGGTTGGCGATGCCGCCGTGCAGTGCAACATGAGGCCGATCATGGGGGCAGAAGACTTTTCGTACATGCTGAAGGCGCGTCCGGGTGCTGTCATCCTGATGGGAAACGGCCAGACCGCTCCGCTCCATCATCCCAAATACGATTTCAACGACAAATCGCTGCCATTGGGCATGGCGTTATGGATAAACGTAGTCACACAAGGTTCCGTCTGAGAAAAAGATGGCGTGCTAGTCGCAGTGCGTCTGCGTATTGAGCGGTGGCTGGACAGTACTGCATTGCTGCCACGTAGACTGACCTGGGATGCACATTCCTGAAGGGGCCAGCGCTCGGGGCGGTAATGAGCAGGCTCCACGCCGACGCAGTTCATGGGTGGAAGGCAATCGAGGAAAACCGGCGAATTGGTTTACAAGGACGCGCCCTCGATTGTGCCGGATATGGCCCGTTGGCTGAAAATTTCCTTGATTTAGATCGGGAAAGCGAAGAACCTTAGGTTCGAGTTAAGGTAAAGATAATTAGAAATACTTAGTGATATGCATTTTTTGATGGAAGTCTTGCTGATGAGCAGCGTATCGGAACGCGTTTGGAGATCACATGAAAAAACTTTTAGGAGCAGCTGTTCTGTCGGGGACAGTGGCGTGCGCGCATGCACAGAGCACCGTCACGCTTTACGGCTTAATGGACGAAGGTCTGGACTTTACTAACAATGCAAATGGAAGTAAGGCGTACGTGATGGACAGCGGGTTCATACAAGGTAGCCGATGGGGACTCAAAGGCGAAGAAAGCTTGGGAGCAGGCCTAAAAGCGCTCTTCCAGCTCGAGAACGGCTTCAACGTGAACAACGGAAAGCTGGGACAAAGTGGCCGCATGTTCGGACGGCAAGCCTACGTCGGGATCTTCAGTGCTGCGTACGGATCGATCAAGCTTGGCCGACAGTATGACTCCATTGTCGATTATGTGTCGACGCTTTCCGGCGGCATCCTCTCGCATCCATACGACAACGATAATTTTGGATTCACTTTCCGTTTGCAAAATACAATAAAATACACCAGTCCGTCTTTTTCCGGAGTTCAGTTCGGCGGGACATACAGTTTCTCGAATGACACGAATTTCGCCAATAACCGTGCATTCAGTGCTGGCGCGAACTACTCCGTTGGGGGGCTGTTGGTTGGGATCGGTTACCTTCAGGGGAACAGTCCGTCGAGTGATACCACTGGTGCGATCGGCGATTCCTTCTTCGGAGCAACACGACTGCGCATCTTTGGAGGAGGGGCAAAATACCGGTTCGGCTCTGCTGCAGTGGGTATTTTGTACACGGACTCATATCTGCAAAATCCAACGAGCTCTGTCTATGTTGGTGCAATCACGCCGACGGGCGGGGGGGCGTCGAGCTTGCGCTTCCAGAATTTTGAGATAAATGGGAAATATGATTTCACGCCCTTCTTCAATGTTGGCGCGATGTATAACTACACGAAGGCCACGCTGAGCGAATCGGGCGGTAAGCTGAAGCCGAATTACCAGACGGTAGGCGTGATGGCCGATTATTTCCTGTCTAAGCGAACGGACGTTTACGTTGTTGGTGCTTACCAACACGTCGGCGGCGACACCACTGGATCCGTTCTCGATTTCGCCTATGTACCGTTCTCGGCAGGTGTCTCGTCTAACAGGAATCAGTTGTTCGCGCGCGTGGCTATTCGTCACAAGTTTTGAACGATCGTTACGCGTCTGACACGCGAAGGCGCGTAATGACGAATGCCTGTCCGTTCCGACGCCACGCCGCGCTAACAGTCGCCCGGTTCAGTCGCAGGCGGATTGATACCTTCCTGTTGGAAACGGCTGAATCCGTTGAATTGCATCCGTGGTGACGCCGAGACGCCTGTCGTCGCAATATGGGGACCGGCTGCCCTCGGCAGCGGAGCCCCGCGTGACTAAAGACGTCACGTCCTGCGGTTTCAGTGGGGGACGGCATAACGATGTACGCGACAGCATAATGCGAGCGACCTACCAGGATTGGCGTACTTACCGTAAAGTCAGTTCAGCATGCGGCGAGCGGCAATCACAAGCCACAGTACGGCATGGGCGGCTCTGTCGTCGACAAGTTGCGCCACTCTGCCACGCGAAATGCGTAACCTTTTGAGTGATTGGAATGAAGCAGCAGGTAGACTACGTTATTACCAACGGTGACATCTTCACGGGTGACCGCGACTTTCCATACATCAGCGACGGAGCTATTGCAGTGGCCGGGAATCGTATTGAGGCGCTCGGTCCCACGCAGTCGTTACTGGCGCAGTACGCGCCGAAGCAGACGTTCGATGCCCGGGGTGCTGTCGTTCACCCAGGGATGATCGATACACATATTCACGCCACGTCGATTGCACTGCACAGCTTGCCAGTTACGCTGGATCAGGTTTCCCCGTTCAAGGTGTCCTATACCGATGTCAAGGTGCAGACGGACGACGAGATAACCGAGGCACTGACGTCTGCGATAGCAGTCGCGTTCCTGCGCAGAGGTTACACATGTTTCATGGAAGCGGGTACCGTCCTCGAGACAGATGCTTTCGCGTCGGCGCTGTGCCGTGTCGGGATGCGCGGTATGGTTTCCGCACCGTTCGGTTGGGATGATATCGGTCACTTCGCAACCCACGCCGCCGGAATGATTAGCGAGCGGCTGCTTGAGCGAGCTCCGGCGACGCGTCGGGCTGTTATCCAACGTTTGGAGAAAGAGCTTGCGCGAAACGCCGACAAGAACACGCTAGTCCGGGGGTATGTCTGCCTGTATGGCGAGGGATCGGCGACTGATGGCCTGACTCAGGACGCATACGAACTCGCCAAGCGGAACGGTGTGGGCTTCAATCAGCACCAGGGCTTTATCCGCACGTGGTACGACATTGAAGCCGCCAAATATGGCATGTCTGGAGTCGAACGGCTTCAAAAGCTAGGTGTTCTCGACGAGCGAACCACATTGACTCACTTGAATGTGATGAGCGAATCCGACGTGGAGATGATCAGAAGTCAACGACCGGGCATAACCTGGTGCCCCAATAATGCGTTGCATCGTGGGGTGCATCCGTCGGATCCGTGCCACTTCCCGAAACTTATTGAAGACGGAGTATGCGTTTCGCTAGGGATGGATACTACGATGTACCATCCCTTCGGCGCAGCGGGCATCGCCAGTTTGCTGCTGTCCGCCGCAGTGGGCCAACGGTTGGACGATGCGGAGCCGTTCTACATGCAGACTGCCAACGCTGCTCGGAACATCGGTCTGGCTCAGGAACTGGGAGCGCTGTCGGTTGGAAAACGGGCCGACATTGTTGTTCGCGCGGTCGAGGACATTACGCACACTCCGCTTGAGCACAGAGGCGGCTTGCTCGCGCTTTCTTCCTCCCAGATTCCGGTTGATCTGGTCATGATCGACGGTCGAGTCGTCATGCAAGACGGAAGGGTCACTAACGTTGACCAGGACGAGGTACTCGGTAAGGCCCTTGAGCGGCGCCGGGAACTGCTAAAGCGAGCCCAAGCCAATTAATTCGAATCGGCACACTGCACACGGGGAGAGAGTTCCGCATAAAGATGCGGCGACGCGTCGAGTGACGAGTGAATGAATTATCCGGTGGTGCTCGGCACGGCCGATGCAAATCGCCGTACACCTAACATTGCGAGGAGGAGAACAACATGAGTACGAAACCTTTTGGCCCTAGCGTTGACCGACGGCAGTTCATTCGCATTGCTGGCAGCGTCGCTGCAACTGCTATCATATCCCCGCTTTTTTCCAGGCCGGCGTGGGCGGCGGACCCCTTCGAAGACCTGGTAGCGAAGGCAAAGAGTGCAGGTGAAAATCGAGTAGTGATGGCCGGTGGAACCGGGGCCTACGTCGATATGGTGAATAAGTACTTCTACGAGCCGTTCACCAAGGCCACCGGAATTTCGGTCGAGAACGTCGGTGGCTCGTACGGGGACCGTATCGCTAAACTGATGGCGATGAAAAAGCTCGGCACTGTTCAGTGGGATATGATCTCGACGTCCGCTGACTATCTAACGCCAACTATCACGCCAATGTTGCGTGACCTCAATAGCTGTCGGCTTGTTCCAGAAGTTCTCCGCAACGGTGTGCCGGGCTCATGTTTGGGACGTGCCGTGACATTCGACATGGGAGCGGCGGTCCTTGCCTACGATACCCGGAAGTTTCCGGGCGGAGGACCTCAGAACTGGGTGGACTTCTGGAACACCAAGCGATTTCCAGGCCCTCGTGCAATGCCTAATTTCGGTGTGCCATGGTGGCCAATGATCGCGGCGCTACTCGCCGACGGAGTGCCGAGCGACAGGCTTTTCCCGCTTGATATGGATCGGGCCTTCAGGAAACTGGACGTGATTAAGCCGGACGTCACAGTGTGGTGGAATAGCGGGGACCAGAGTCAACAAGTCTTTCGAAACGGCGAGGTTGTGATGGGGATGATGCTATCTGGCCGTGTTGCGCGCCTCCAGGAGCAGGGCTTGCCGTTAAAGACGATTTGGAATGGTGCGCCGCTGGACTCATCGGTTTGGGCAGCGGTCAACGGTGGTCCCCATCCCAACGCTACTTTGGCGCTGCTGGATTTCATTTATACCCGGCCGGAAGCCCACGCGCAGTACATGAGAGCATCGAAAGCCGCAACTGCAATGCAGCCTGCCCTAGTCTATCTGACTCCGGCAGAAAAGGAACGCCTTGCCGTTAGCCCGAGTAACTGGTCGCAGGTAGTTCGTATCGATCCGAATTGGCTTGCAAAGTACGGCGCGACTGCCCAGGAGAGGTGGGTCAATTGGATTGGCGCTTAACGACTGGACAAGCGGTGAACACAGTATCACCACTGCGGTGGTGGTGACGTTTCATCGGGCGGGAAGTGAGAGCGAAAGGCCCCCGATAATTCGTAACTGACCGGTTGTGCAGCTACCCGGCGGCGAAGGCAGAAGTTTTGAACTTGGCCGGCATGAAGCACGTGTTCGTGATAGTGGCAGCACCGGTCAACAACCGCGCGGAAAACAGTCATCAACCAACGCGCCGCCTTGAGCGTGCCATTTCCGAGTTTCGGCGTGTATACAAGCGCTCCTTTCGAGCGTCGATCCGATCAGGCAGCAGTTCGCGTTACCACGGCACTGCATGAGCGCACAATTCCGTCGCATAGCTCTCCAGGCGCGCCTTTCGGCATGGCATCGCAGCGACCGTGGTTAACGCGAATCACCCTGCTATTTGATGACGATTCAGTTTATCTTTAGCCAACCCAGTAACGCCAGATTGACAATGCTGAGAGTGCCGATGACGCCTATCGCGCAAATATTGACCAGCAGAAAGATCGCCTGATCTTCCCTTGTATTACACAGAAAAGCACCGAAGCCAAACAGGGCGCTCCAAAGAATGCTCGCAAAAAAGAAATGGCGATTTGTATGTCGGCCTGTTACGTGCTACACGTCCACGGCACAGGTAGCTAATGCCGCTAGCAACGCGGTCACAGCCCCGCTCCCAATGCGTACGGGATCGAGTCATTCAGATGGGGATGGTGGAAGCGCGAAAGGGTGGTTTCAGATCACTGTCACCGGAGCGAGGTAAAAAGCATCCCGGGTTGCCGAACAGGCTGCGGCACTGCCTGCCACGCGGCTCGTCTACGTGGCTGACCGGGAGTCGGACATCATGGCGTTGATGGTCAAGGCACGCGAGTTGGACAACCCGGCCGATTGGCTGCTGCGCTCGCAGCACAATCGCACCCTGCCTGAAGGCGGCAAATTGTGGAACAAGGTTACTGCGGGCAAGCCATTGGGCAGAATTCACTTTACGCTGGCAGCCCGTCAGGCTCAGCCGGCGCGCACGATCCGGCAGCAGGTGTGGGCGCAGTGTGTCGCGTTGTTGCCTGATGCCGCAGGCGACGTGGTGAGCGTCACGTGTATCGTCGCCCGGGAGGTCGACCCACCGGCAGGCGTCAAGCCGGTTGAATGGCGGCTGCTGAGTAATCGCCAGGCGAACGACCTTGATGCGGCGGCGCAGCTTATTGACTGGTACCGGGTACGTTGGGAGGTGGAACTATTCTTCCACGTACTCAAGAACGGCTGTCGGGTCGAGGCGTTGCAGCTCACATCGAAGGCACGGCTTGAGCGCGCCCTGGCACTGTTCATGGTGGTCGCGTGGCTGATGCGACTGGGCCGAACTTGCCCGGACCTGGATGCAGAACTTCTTTTCGAGTGCGATGAGTGGCGCGCGGCATTCATTCTCAGTAAAAAGAAACCACCCAAGACGTCACCGTGCCTGAATGAGGCCGTGCGTCTGGTCGCCATGCTTGGCGGCTTCCTGGCGCGCAAAGGCGATGGCGAACGCGGAGTCAAGACCATCTGGAATTGTGTGTAATCAAATGGGTAAAAAGACCGCACCGAAGAGAAGCGTCGGTGCGGGGGGCCCAAAAACCAATGAAATGTTCCGCAACGGGGTGACGGAACGACAGCAAGTATAGATCGGAACGATCGACCAAAGCTGACCAATGCTGTGAGCGGTTTCGCCGGGCCGTTCATCGTATCGCATACGTTGCTGGATGGCTTCCTACGTTTCGCACACCGAGATAAAAGGCAGCTCCGCGTGTTGATGCGATTTTTAAGTATTGGCAGAACAACAATGCCCATAGCGCTCGAGATTCAAACAATCTGATGAGCAGCTCACCATTCGATCACGAATCAGGATTCGTCAGCTTCGTGTCTCTTTCTCACTCTACAATTGATTCATTTCCGCAACCAGAAATAGCTGGTCACGTTAGGTTCCGCAACGCCATCAAACCTTTCTTCGTCGTTGCGGGCGTTTTTCCTAGGCGCAAGATTTCGAGGCCATCTTATCTGCCAAAAGTTCATTTAGGCATTCTCGCAGGTGGTGCAGGCTCTTTACTCGTCCCGCGATCTTTGCATGAGTATCTATTCTTCAGGACCGCACGTTTTCTAGGCCCAACATTTTATCATCATGGCTTTAGCAAGAGCGCATATACACAGACTAGTTGTGACTAGACGTAACGTATTCTCTGCGAAGGAGCGCTCGAACGCTCGGCGTGAAAAAGTGGTACGAGCTGCCTTGAACACCGCGTTCGGCGATGAGTTGTTGCCTGTCTCGAAACGAGCATTTGTTCCCATGGTGCCGGAGTGAGCAAGCACCTTTATCTCGTCCCACCGTGCGCCAAACTAACTTTACTAACTCCGGCAGAAGAAGCCATGGCGGTCTCGACTACGTTTACGAGAGAAAATGCGGTGTCGGTCAACTACTCCGATACAAAAACGACATGTGTCGTAGCTTCAATCCGTAATCTTGTACAGATCGAAGGCGCGTACGGAACGGACGCTGCGCTGGCCGTGAGGCATATTGTGCATGAGCGCGCGCGTGAATTTTCTATGCGCAAGTCTGGAATTGTAACGTTCAGCGGTGGCCTTATCTTTTTTGTGATGCCCCGAAATGATTATAGTGATTCAGACGATGTGCCTCATGTTCTGGACGACAACAGCATCGTCGAATCGGTCATCGCGGCACTCGGCGACGAGCCGGTACCGACCGCCACAGGCATGATCCGCGCGGCAATTGACGCTTCGACCCCGCCAGATGTTGACGAGCCGTTCGATCTTGACGAGGTCGGATCTCATGCAGCGCAAATGGGTGGTAAAACCTGGCGCGCAGGGTACATGGCAGATATGCAGACTGCCAACGGGGTGTTTGATTCACTCGAACGGGGCGAATTGTGTTTTCGTTATGAGAAGGTCTGCAGCGCGTGCGACATCGGCATCATCGGATACTACGAAGCACTGCTGTGCACGACAGAGAATGGAATGCCCGTCAGTGTCGGCAACAAGATTCCCGTTCTCGAACGGCTCGGACTTATTGGCCGTCTAGATAAGTGGGTAGTGGCATCCGTCATCGAAACGCTGCGGGCATGCCCTGATGTCTCTCTCGGATGTAATGTCTCGGTTCAGAGTGCGACGCTCGACGGATGGTGGGCGACGATCATAGAAAGACTCACCAGAGAGCCGCAGGTAGCCAGGCGGCTCGTCGTCGAAATTACGGAAAGCGCGCCGTTTACCGACATGGATGCATTAAGGGACTTTATTCGAGTGTTGCGACTGCTGGGATGTCGCGTTGCGCTCGACGACGTTGGCGCGGGTCATAGCTGTTTAAAGAGTCTCACCGAACTGCGTGTCGATATGGTGAAGGTCGATGGTTCATATCTGCGCCATGCCCGCGCGACAGACCGCGCGAGAGCGCGCTTGCGATCCCTGGTTCAGCTGGCGCGGCTGTGTGCATCGCACGTTGTGCTCGAGGGTATAGAGCGCGAGGCAGACGTGCAAATTTCCCTTGCATGTGATGCCCAATGGGTACAGGGATACCTCTTCGATCCCATTTTTGGTTCCGATTTGACGCATCCGGTTACCAATCGCGATAGAGGGGACTGATTGGCTACACTCAGCCCCCCGACGCGCGGATCAGTCCGCCTCACGGGCAATGGAAGACAGAGAGACGTTTGGCAAGGTCTTATGCGCCGGGGGCAGCAATAGATTTCCGCTTGGCATGCGTCGTTCGACCCGGGCTTATGGAGGTCCGGACCAGCGTCAACAGACAATTGGCTGACCCGACGAGGTCAGGAAAATCATGAGCGACAATGATCGCCCGAAACCGAAAAATCGCGTCTCTATCGATATTCTTCGTCGACAACGCCTGTTATCGAGCCTCGACGAAAACGCGCTACGCGCTATCGCGGCACACGTCCGAACCCGACAGTTTAAACGTCGCGACATGGTGATTCACCGGGGGGAACCGGGCTTTGCATTGATGTTCCTGTTTTCGGGCCGCCTACAGCAGATTTCGCTTAATGAAGACGGTCGCGAAATCGGACTTGGCTTCATTGAACCCGGGGATTATTTCGGTTTGACATCCATTATTGACGGCCACCCGCAAACCAATTCGGTGGTGGCAATCTCCGACGCGCTTGTGGGGTATCTTGACCGCGAGCATGCCGAACGATTTCTCTTACGATCGGTGGAAGTCACCTATTTGCTTCTGTGTCAGCTATGTGAATCAATCCGACAAGGATTCGATGATCGCTCGAGACTGGGGGTTACGAGCTCCCGTGCACGCATCTATGCTGTACTGTCAAGCATGACGACGGTAAGCCATGATGGCATGGTAACGATCGAAAGACCGCCAAGCCAGCGCGCCATCGCGATAACGGCGAACGTCAGCCGGGAAACAGTATCACGCGCAATCAACGTACTGATCGAAAACCGGATTATCAGAAAGGATCGTGGACGCTATCTCGTTCTTGACGAACAGACACTACACCGCGCCGCGCTCGGCGAAGTCGCTTTCGGCGAGGCACGCAGTGAAGAGTCTCGATGACCAGGCATGCGTATCAAGGGGGCGTGTAGGGCAGTGCTTTGTTCCTGGAATGCCACCCGGGTCTTGATTGGGTCCCTCAGTCAACCCGTGTCTTATGTTAATGTGCGAAGGGCCGTAATACGGTGAGCGTGCCGGGACGCCGGACATCCAATCCGCGCCCGACCGCATCTGGCGATATCTGCTCATATGCGCTGCTTCTGCGGTCACCCATGGTAGTGTCACCGTTGTTCGAGAGCATGCCCTGACAGCTTGGAACAACTGCCTGCACTGCTTGACTTCCCGTCGCTGGATCGTAGCCGACGCCAGCTGCGATGCCTGATGTGCTGCCTGACGCATATGCTCCGGTCGTCGAAGGACTGACGTTGCGCATGCTACGCCCGAGCGCGTCACATGGCACGAGAGCACGCGCGACGTCGGGATCGCTGCCGATAAATGCATCACGCGGGGATTCCAGCATCGAAGGCTGCGAGACGGCGCGTCTGCGCAGGTTAGAGCGCGGGGCACCGAGCGCATTCGGGGCGTGATGGTCCGTTTCCGGGCGAAGCCATGAAGCCTTTCCTGTCTGCCGCTGCGTCGGTGTTGATGCGGTTTGCGAGGATAGCAACGTTCGTGTGACCACGTCGGACGTCTGCGCACGGGTTTGGACCGCATACGTTAGTGAGACGATCAGCGCCAAAACGCGCATCAGGTGTGAGTTTTGTTCACTGGATCTTTTCATGGCTCTCGCTGCCCGATCCGTTGTGCAATGGCGTCAATCATTTTCTGGGCAAGCCGTCGCCGGTCATAAGCAACAGCCACGCGTGCTGCGTTTGATCGGTAGTGGTTGAGGCGCGCGGGATCGGCGGCAAGACGCACGACCGCCTCGGCGAGAGCGGCCGGGTCCTCGGGCGCGACGATCTCTCCAGTCCCGAGCAATTCGACCAGTTCTGTGGCTTCTCCGCGTGGCAGCGCTGCGAGAATCGGGGTGTGCATCGCCATTGCTTCGAAAATCTTTGAGGGCAACACGCTGCGGAACAGCGCCAGGTCGCGCAGCGGGACGAGGCACAAGTCACACAGCCCGAGCAGTGCAGGCATGCGCTCCTTTGGCTGCCGTGCCACAAAGCTGACGTTGTGGAGTGCAAGTTGTGCAGCGTGTGCCTCCAGTGAGCGCTTCTCTGCCCCAGCCCCGACCATGATGAACGTGATATCGGTGCGATGCCTGAGTAGTGTGGCCGCTTGGAGCACGTTGTGAAGACCATGCGCCATCCCGTGAGTGCCCAGATAACCCACGACGAAGCGCCCACTCAAGCCCAGTTCCTGGACGAGTTGCAGGTCGCGCGGTCCGGGCGTGAAATGAGTGAGGTCAACCCCGTTTTGCACGACTTCAATCTTGTCGGCGTCGATTCCCCGCTCGGCCAGTTCGCGTCTGAAGGAATGCGTCACCGAGATTATTGCGGCGGCGCTGCGATACAGATAGAGTTCGAGCGCTTCAAGCATCTTGATTGCGACGCCAGATCGCAATGCACCGACAGCGACGATGGATGCAGGCCATAGGTCTCTGAGTTCTAAGACGAAAGGACGGCGCCGCAGACCTGCGATGATGCGCGCGCCGAGTGCTGCGAAGAATTGCGGCGATGTGCCAATCACCACGTCGCAGCGCGGCAGCAGCGGAGACGCGATGATTGCAGCCATCATGAACGACACGTAGTCCAGCGTGCGCTTGACGAAGCCTTCGTTGGCCGTCATGTACGTCTTGACGCGAACGACGTCGATGCCGTAGACGTTTTGGCGCTGCCACCAGCGGTTGTGATAGCCCGCGTAAAGCTTGCCTTCCGGAAAGTTCGGTGCAGTAGTAAGAACGGTCACCGAATGGCCGGATTCGACCCATGCACGCGCGTGTTCGAACGTTCGTGAAGCAGGCGCGTTGGTCTCAGGGTAAAAATTATCAGTGACGAAAAGGATCTTCATGCCGGAGTCCGGAAGGAGAGGCGGGTGACGAGCGTCGCGTGCAAGAATGAGAGGCGTAGCACCTTGCACGGCACTTTCACACCGAAGCGGGGGTAATGGAAATCGTTGACAATATGGGCGGCTGAACCCGTGTGCGTTACATGACAGACTACTTTCCCGTCCGCACTGCCGATGACGTGACCTGCCGCGCTTTCGGTCAGGTCGATATGTGCAGCGAACCGCAGCGTCGCAAACGTGCCCTGAAGGTCTGCGATCGTGCGGCCGTCAGGTCTTTCGAGCCGGTCAACGATCAGCAAGGTTTCCTCGTCTCCGTGCCAGGTACGGCGATGGATGATCGAGCCTGGTAGATGCGCATAACCGGTGTGCGCCGCGCTGATGCTCCAAGTGGCGCGGTCGATGGCGCCCAGAGAGACAGCTTCCCCTGTTCTGCGCGTGCCGCTGTTGTCCGCTCGGCTGGATCGTCCGCGATGGGTTTGCGCCCGCATGTCAATGTCGATGGGATACGCGCGCCGTCCGACGCGAAACGCGCTCCATACGTCCGAGGAGTTTTGGGCCTGGTATGTCACCGTGTTGTGGGCGGACGTGCCGCGTTCGATCGTCCTCTGCTCATCAGCCACATAGGTACTTGTGCCCGCATCGATAATCAGCCGTTGACCGTCGAGCGACAGCTCAAAGGTCAACGTATCTGCATGGGCGTGGCCAGGCAGATAGTCCGGGCCGACCCGTGCGATGTCCAGGAACGCCACGTAGTCACCGCATTCAGCACGGACATAGCCGGACGCATCGAGTGTTGTTAGCGGTGGCCGGTACGATGCAGGTTGCACCTCGAGGCCCAGTCTTCCGGCATACTTGGCAAGCACGGCATATGGCCGCGCGATGCCGAAAGCGGCGTCGTTGAACTGTACGATCTCGCCGTCCGGGTGTGTCATCGTTCTCAGCCACTGCATCATGCGCGGCAACGGCTTGCGCGCCAGCGAGAGGCAGTTCTCGGCGTCGGCGCTGCACCTGTGTGTGCCGATACACGTGGCGAGGTTGACGATATCAAGCAGGTCCTCGATGAATATCGCGTGATACATCGGGCTCAACTCGATATGCCCACCGTCCTCTAGCACCTGTCGCGGCAACTCGCGGCGCAGGATTGCGAGGCCCGTCGCGAGCCAGCAGGATGCTTCCGGCGTGTCGAAAAACAGACCGGCGCAGACGAGCGCCTTGGCGTTCGCGAACAGGTGATTGCCGAGCAAGTGATATTCGAGCCTTTGTGCCAGATAGCGCGCCTGAACATAGAGGCTTGTCAGTGCCACGCTTGTCATGGGCTGGCCCGTGCTTGCCCATTTGATCCAGTTGACGATGCGCAGCGACAGTGGATATGCCTCCCAGCCCGCGCCCATCCCAACTGGATTAGCGACGATCCACGCGTCAATCAGACGGCCTAGCGAATACGCATGGTGGTTGCGCGTCGACTGGTTCAGGTAGTTGAAGTAGTGCAGGTTGTACAGCCACAGCCGCTCGTACTGCGGATTGTTCCATCCGCCGTTCAGATCGCCGTCGCGGTTCAGGAAGCGGAAGAGCTTGTCGCCCAGATACTCGTCCGGGCTCGAAGCGAACTCCGCAGGCGGCTGGTCGAACGTGGCAGGTCGCACGGCCCCATCGATGTGCACGTTGATGCGCGCGTGTGGCAGCAAAACGTATCTGGCGCGATACAGAACCTGAACAGGACGCAGATGGCGAACCGTATGGAATAGGCGTAGCGCTTGCGATGGTGTCATCCCAGTTCCTGCGCGATATCGATCGTCACGCGGCTGACCTCGAGCAGCTGAGCGAGGGGGATGGGTGCCGGACCATTGTTGGCGATAGCGTCGACGAACGCGGCGACGCAGGCTTCCTGTCCCTTGTTCTGCCGCCACAGGTTCAGCTTGGTGAACTGTGGCCAGCCGTAGCCACGAAGTTTCAGGAAGTTGTCGAGTATAAGCGCCTTGCCGCTACAAAACACCTCGAGCCGCTCTTTCGGCATTGACCGGTGGCCGTTCGCGAAGTAGTGAATAGTGCCGATGGATCCCGATTCGAACTGCAATGTGATGCTGGCGGTATCGCAGGACGCAGGTGCAGTCGCATTAAATCCGGTTGCCTCAAAGGACACAATGTGACTGTCGGCGAGATGGCGCAGTAGATCGATGAAGTGGCAGGCTTCCCCGATGATCCGTCCGCCGCCGCTTTCCCGGTCTTGCGTCCAGTGATCGGTTGGAATCATCCCTGCGTTGACAGTCAGCACCAGTGCCTTTGGCGCAGCCAGGGGCGCTAGCAGGCTTCTGACCCGGGCGACTTGTGGCGCAAAGCGCCGGTTAAAGCCGACCATCAGCACGGGTTCGGGCCGCGCACCGGTTCGCGCGGCCGTGCGTGCCTGCTCGAGTGCTTTTGTGATGCGTTGCAGTTCGTCATAGGTGAGGCATAGCGGCTTTTCGACGAATACATGCTTCCCATTCCGCAACGCTTCGATCACGAAGTTAGCATGCGTGTCATGGCGCGTCGCGACTACCACCGCTTGCGCGTCGCGCGATGCGCACAATCCAGCGGCGTCGGTTGATGCGAACGCTGCAGCGTGCTTGCGTCCATAGTGCGCGGCGGTCACCCCATTGCGTGACGCGACTCCGTTGATCGCCGCACCAGCACTTCGAAACGCGGGGATCAGCACACGTCCCGCATAATTGCCCGCGCCAATCACGTTCACGCGCACGCCGGATGCACCCTTGACCGGCACGTTATTACCCGTGGCGAGCGGCACCGTCTGGGCGTGCGAATCGGCTGCGACAATCTGCGTCGTGTTTGACTTCGCACCTGCGCTACCCGCTTGAGGATAATTGATCACGATGCCCAGAGAGGGCGTCCCCTGGACGAGAAGCGCGTACGCACGTTCCGCGTCGGCGAGTGTGAAGCGGTGTGTGATGAGGGTCTGAGGCGTGAGCCGCCCGTCGGCCATCAGTTGCAATGCGGCAGCGATATTGCGATTCTCCGTCCAGCGCACGTGACCAATCGGATAGTCGATACCCTTTTCTTCGTAGCGCGGATCGTAGCGTCCGGGGCCATAGGAGCATGACACCTGAAAGCTGAGTTCTTTTTCATAGAAGTCTGCGCGAGACAGGTTCAACCCCGCCACACCTACGAGAACGATACGCCCGCGTTTTCGGGACATCTTTGCGGCTTGTGCAACGGGCTCGTCACTGCTGGTGGAGGCACAGATCAGCACGCCGTCCGCGCCAATGCCGGCGGTGCGCGCAAGCACCTCCGTCACTGCATCGGCGCCCGCCGGCACATGGGAAGCGCCAAAGGTTGCCGCGCGCGCCGCGCGCACATGATCGTGATCGATGCCAATCACCCGGCAGCCGTTGCTGATGAGTATCTGTACCGTCAGCAAGCCTATCAACCCGAGGCCGATCACCACGAAGGTTTCGCCAAGCGTTGGCGCCGCAAGCCGAACGCCCTGCAAGCCGATTGCGGCCGGAACTGCGAATGTCGCGTCCTCGTCCGTTACGTTGTCGGGAATGCGTACACACAGATTTTCTCCAACTGTCACATATTCGGCGTGTTTGCCGTTGGAGACAACGCGGTCACCCACCTGGAGGCTGCCGACATCAGAGCCTGCCGCTGCGACCACGCCGGCATTGCAATAGCCCAATGCGAGCGGTTGATCGAGTTTGTCGGTGATTGCAGACAGCGTTGCCGCGAGCCCATCGGTTCTGACCTTCTGCAATGCGTCGCGCACGCGATCGGGCTGTTGCATTGCCTTGCCGAGCAGGCTCGCGCGGCCGAAGTCGACTAGCATGCGCTCGGTGCCCGATGAAAGCAGCGTGGTGGTCGTCTCTATTAGCAGGCTGCCGCGCGAGATCGTCGGCATCGGAACATCCCACAGCGCGGTGCGGCCGTCCTTGAGATTTTGCAAGACTTGTTTCACGGGGTTTCCTGATGGAGTTGCTTTGTAGCGTGGGAGTGCGCCGAAGTCGACGTGTGCGCTGCAGGTGCAACGTCAAAGCACTGTGGCGCGATGCGCGAGGCGAGCGACGCGCCCAGCCGCTCGTAGTGCAACTCGTAATGTGCTGCGCACAGGTCAATGGAAAAGTCGAGAGCGACATGCGCTGCGGTTTGGTGTGCGCGTGCCCGCGCAGATGTGGGGTTCGCAAAGCAATCGAGCATGGCCGACGCGAAGTCTGACGGCTCGTCTACGCGCGCCGCCAGATAGTCGAGATCGCCGAATACTTCGGCAACTTCCGGCAGGTCCGATGCAATCGTCGGCACGCCCGCCATGCAGGCCTCGATCAGCGCGACAGGCAGGCCTTCGTATCGCGACGGAAACACGAACGCGTCAGACGCCGCGAGATACTGTGGTACGTTATCGCGCACACCGGCGAAAGTTACCCGTCCGTCAATGCCTAGCGTCTGCGCAAGTCGCTGCGCGGACTCGCGCAAGCAGCCGTCTCCTATTAGCAGCAGATGTGTACGCGAGGCCGACGAGTGCGAGCAAAGCTGTGCGAACGCCTTCAGTAGTACGTCGTGTGCTTTCGGTGAACTCGCCAAAGTGCGACCGTGAAAGGTACCGACATGCACGAAGACGAAGGCGTCGGGTGCGATACCAAGAGAGCCGCGTACACCGTTGCGCTCTGTATTGGCATTCGCGCCAGGGCGTGCGACGCCATTGCGCACAGTGACAACTGCGGACTTTTGCACGCCCCGGAAATAGTCGGCATAGGCATCGGCAACTCGCGCACCGCAAGCGACCGAAGTGGCGTACAAGCGGTCGAGCAGCCATGTCCCCGCGCGCGATCGCGTTCCCTGGATCGCTGTGCTGTGGATCGTACGGATGAGTCGCTGGCGAACGGTCAACGCATTGACCGCGGCGAGCACAACGTCGGCCGCATAGAGATGCGAATGCATGACATCAGGGCGGAACGAGCGGATCGTCCGCGCGAGCGACACGGCGCCGTCTGGCCGCCTCATCGAATGCAGCGTACGGCCGCTGACCCAGACGCCAGCATGCTTGAGCTTATCGGCGAGCTCCGCGCCCCTTTCGCCGCGGGCTCCGGCAAGTAGCGCGACGCCTACCTGATGTCCGCGTCGCGCAAGCGCGAGTGCGAGTTCGGCGACCAAAGTTTCCGCGCCGCCCGCTGAAAGCGTCGGTACGACCTGAAGCACTTTCATGGTAGTGTTTCCCACCGGCCGCGCCGCGGGGCGACCAAGGTCCGCAGGTGCGAAAGCCACGCATCGAACCGGCTCTCCCAGTCACCTTCGCGCTGCAGATATTCCGAGGCCGTCGTCGCAACAAGACCGGGCGCGGCCCGTCTCTTGTGCACGATCGTGGCAACAGCTTTTGCGATGACCGGCCATTGGTCCGAGGTGGGATCCGGATCGACGACGAGAGCCGCATTCAGGGCACCGGCCGCCTCGGCTGCATTACCAGCAGCGTGATTGCAGATGACGTGCAGGTCTGACAACAGGTACTCCCATATTTTTGTTGGAGAGGCCACCCGATTAATCACGTGATCGTCGCGAAAGATGATGCCAAAGTCGCCAACCCGAAGATGCGCATGAAGTTCCGACGGTGCAACGCTTGTGACAATTGTTTGAATGCCGTGGGTGAGACGCTCGAGCTGGCATCGTGCGCCATCCGGGTCGGCGGTGAAAACGACGAACCGTAGCCGCTCGACATACGCACCAAGCGTCGCGACAAAGCTGGCGATTGCGGGTAGCCGTTGATAGGCCTGCGTACCACCCGAATAGACAATGACGATTTCCTCATCGGCTATGCCATAGTTCCCCCGCGTGACACGCGCAGTTGCGTGCATGAAGCGGGCGGACGACTTCACATCAAGCAGAAACGCCTTTTTGTGAAACGCCGCCTTGCCAAGCTTTTTGCTCAGATGACTGACCATGCCATTGGAAACGACAAGATAGGCATCGCAGGCGCGCAGCACGCGAGCTTCATGGCGATGAAACCAGCGCGGCGCCTGCGCTAACGATCCATATTGTTGTTGCCGTCGGTACTCGGTTTCCTCCGGTAAGGCGCCATGCAAATCTGCAACTTGCAGTGCGCCCTTGCCGCGCCAGAGCGTGACGGCCGCAGCTTCGTGCCCTTCTGCTTGCACGATGGCGGGCCGAAGCAGCAGGCGTGCGGCGAAGACCAGAGGCCGGCACCAGTACACGGAAAGGCGCCGGCCAAACTCATACCGTGATATTGGTGGCGCCACGCACTCAATGACGCGGTGCGCTCCCCGCTCATTTAGCGGCGCGCGCCAGCTCTGCGCGCAATGGGCGATCGGCACGAAGCGCAGCACGTTAACGTCGAAACCGCGAGCGGTATAGCTGTCGACCATCTGCAGTACGCGCGTCGCATAGCCGGACGTCGGGGCGTCCGCATTGAAACATGTGATCAGCAAGACGGGGCGGTGCGACCGCCATCTGTCTAACATCACCATCATGACAGCGCGGGCGCAGCGAACGCTGCAGTACGATGTACTGGCGTATAGCGGTGGCGCAGGAACGTCACAATGCGTTCGCTGGCCCTCCCGTCGCCGAACGGATTCTTGCGTGTCGAGCGGTCGCGATAGTACGCCTCGTCCGTGAGCAGTCGCATGCATTCGCTGACGATGCGCGTTTCATCCGTACCGACCAGCGTTACGGTGCCCGCCTCGAGCGCCTCCGGGCGCTCGGTCACATCCCGCAACACGAGCACCGGCTTGCCGAGCGATGGCGCTTCTTCCTGAATGCCGCCCGAGTCCGTGAGGATGATGGATGAACGCCGCATCATCCACACGAATTCCGGATAATCGAGCGGCTCAATAAGGTGCACATTGTCGAGGCCTGAAAGCACGGATGTGGCAATGCGCTGCACGTTCGGATTAGGGTGCACCGGGTAGACGACCTGCGCGCCGGCGTCAGACGCGATCCGCTTCAACGCCTGACATAGCGAAGCAAGACCATGCTCGTGATTCTCGCGACGATGCCCGGTCACGAGCACGATCTTGCCATCGTGTTGCAGGAACGGATAGCGCCCATGCAATGCCGCTGCGACGCCCCCATGACGGCGTGTGAAGTCGAGCGTCATCAGCAGCGCGTCGATCACCGTGTTGCCCGTGACAAGAATCGAATCACTAGGTACGGCTTCAGTGAGCAGATTGTCTCGGGCGAGTTCAGTCGGTGCGAAGTAGTGCGTGCTCACAAGGTCGACCACCCGCCTGTTCAGTTCCTCGGGCCACGGCTGCGCGAGGTCCCCGGTGCGCAAGCCCGCTTCCACGTGTCCAATGTCGACGTGCGCATAGAACGCAGCCAGGGACGTGGCCATCGCGGTGGTCGTATCACCATGCACGAGTACGCATGCCGGCTTCACTTCCGCGAGGACGGCCGCGACGCGGGTGAGAACGTTCGCACTCAGCGTGGCAAGGTCCTGATTGTTGCGCATCAGGTCAAGATCAATATCGGCGTTAATCTCGAAGTTGGCGAAAACCTGGTCGAGCATCTGACGGTGCTGGGCGGTGGTGCACACAACCGTGCGAAGACGCGTCTCGCGTCGCAGACGGTGGATTACCGGCGCCATCTTGATGGCTTCGGGCCGGGTGCCGACGACAATGAGAATTGTGGGCTGGGTCATGACAGATCAACGGATAAGAGTGATCGAATGAATGGCGATGCGCTCAGTGGCCGCGCATGTATGGGCCGGGCGATGTTGTGGGCAGGCGCCCTCATGACACAAGTCCGGTTGCGGTGAATGCGTAGCCGAAGCCATGCGCGACACGAATTGGCGTGCCTTGCGGACGCCGGCCCAGCTTTCGACGCAGGCGGCTCACGAGTGCCTCAAGTCGGCGCTCATCGTAGTGGCGATAGTCGTAACCGAGTGCGGCTACGATTTCTCGGCGCGATACCGGTTTGCCAGCATGCGTGAGAAGTACAGAAAGCAGTGAGCATTCAGTGGCCGTCAGTTGCACCTGCTCGCCATCGGGCGAAAGCAGCAGCCATTTGCGCGATACGAGCAGCCAGGCATCAGAAGGCTTCGCAGCGTCATGCGGATCAGTGTCCTGCATGTGCCGGTCCTGCGTGTCACGTATGCGGCGCGCCAGACTCTCCACGGTCGCCACGAGTTCACGTGGGTCATATGGGCGGCTCACGCAGACATCGGCGCCGCTTTCGAGTGCGGCAATGCGCGCGTCCTGCTGCTGCGCGTCTACCAGCACCGCGATGCCAAGCCGTCGATGCGCGCGTAAGCGCGCGATCGTCGCCTCGCGATTGTCAGTCGACTCGTGACTGCCGACCAGGACAATGTCACAGGGATGTGCCGCAAGATGGCGGGTGAGCGTAGCGACATATGGAACGTCGGCGACGTGATGGCCGGCCTTGCGCAATGTGGCGCCAAGCTGGGCGCGGGTAGCAGGGTCCCGCTCAAGAATGGCGATCAACATCACTGCACGCCGCGAAACGTGTGGCCAGATGACTGTTGGCGAAGCCATGCCGTCCATGCAGATCGATCGTTTGTCTTATGAGGCAGCGGTAAGGGATGCCAATCCCCGTCCGCGCGACGCCAATCAGCCGCCGTTTTATTTTCGTTCAATGCCCCGTAAATGGTCGTTTTCTGTTTCATTTAATGCCCCGTAGCCAGTTGCTAATTCGTCGTTTTAGGTGGTGGCCACGCGCTAAAAATTCTCCAGTCACGCCTGTCGAATCGTTTTTAATGATGCGCGTGCGGCCCTCGGAATGTCGGGCTGAATTATTCCTTGTTTCAACTAAAACGGGGGGTGACGGATATCACACATTGGTGCGGGTTATCTATTTTGTATCAGCCCGCTCCGTCGCAGCTTCGATTCGACCGCTTTTACATGCTAATCCCCGCGCGGACGCCGGTTTGGTCGTGGACCTTGCATTGCAATACCGTCACTCGAGAAGCTCATGGCTCAAGTTTTCTGACGAATTCCGATCATTAATGACGCAATGGGATAACGGTCGAAAATAGGCCTTTAAACTGGCGCCCGTCTGACGAGGGTTGTTGTTTGAAATACTGTTTTCGCGAATTCGACATCGCACATCTACACGCATTGAAAGAGTTCAAACATGGAACCTGTAGCGGTTTTTGCGCTAGCCTTTATATTCGCTGCCGCGCTGATCAAAACTCGGGGTTGGCATTTGAAACTGACGGGCGATAGCGATCTTGCCGGCGTGCAAAAGGTGCATGGCGTGTCGGTGCCGCGCGTGGGTGGCGTTGCGGTATTCGGCAGCCTCGCGCTTTTCGTGGGGACCACGTGCTTGCTGGGCAAAAGCGATGCATCGAATGAGCTGTTGATCCTTGTTCTGGCATGCTCGTTGCCAGCTTTCGGTTCGGGCCTGATCGAAGACATGACGAAAGCCGTCGTGCCGGTGGTGCGTCTGGCGATGTCGATGGTGTCTGCATTGCTCGGCTATCTGCTGCTTTCGGCGAGCGTGGGACGAACCGGCATTGAGCCATTCGATCATCTTTTGCAGTTCGCGGTCGTTGCGATGCCGTTGACGCTCGTGGCAGTGGCAGGTGTGTCGAACGCTATCAATCTGATTGACGGCTATAACGGGCTTGCCTCAGGCGTGAGCTGCGCAGCGCTTCTCGGGATGGGCGCACTGGGCTATGAGGCTGGCGACATGGTCATCGTGGAGCTATCGCTCGTCTGCGTGGCCGCGCTGCTCGGCTTCATGATGTGGAATTTCCCGCTGGGACGAATCTTTCTCGGCGACGGCGGCGCATATTTCGCGGGGTTCGTCGTTGCGGAGCTTGCGTTGCTGCTGGTGGTGCGCAACCGCTCCATCAGCCCGTGGTCGGTGCTGCTGCTGATCGGTTACCCGGTCACTGAAACGTTGTTTTCCATCGCGCGCCGCAGGTTTATCAGCCGCACCCCGGCGGCTGAACCGGACGCAAGGCATCTGCACCATCTGGTATATCGCTGGGTGGCACTGCAACCGTGGTCGACTGACACGCGGCTGGGCGATTTGCGCAACCCGTTGACGACGATCGTGCTATGGACGCTGAACGCAGCAGCCGTCGTGCCGGCGGTGTGCCTGCGCGACGATGAGCCCGCCGCGATGGCATGGCTTGCTGGCTTCGTGCTGGTTTACAGCGCGCTCTACGGCTCTCTGTATCGGGCAGGTTCGCCCGTCACGGGATTCGTGCAACGTCCGTGGATTGAGCTGTGATGCGACGCGCGGCAAATACCAAAGCTGCTGCCATGCCGGCGCCTGGCATCCTGTTCGACTTCTCGGGGATCCGCACGGGCGGCGGCGTCCAGCTTGCACTCAATTTCCTCGACAGCGTGCAGGCACGTGAGTGGCCAGGCGCGCGGCTCTTCTTTCTGCTGCCTGATTCTGGCGAGTTGGCACGTTACCCGTTGAAGGTCCCCACGTCACATCAGTTGCGGTGCCCGTCACAAGTGCTAAGGCGCGCCTGGTTCGAGCGCACTGTGTTGCAATCGTTCATACGCAGGAACGGCATCACCGTCATCAAGACATTGTTCGGCGCGGGTTTACCGCATGGTCCGGAAGTGAAGAGCGTGGTCGGGGTAGCTTATCCGATTATCTGCTATCCCGAGTCGCCGTACTGGCGATATCTCCCCTGGCGCGCCGCCGTTCGCCAGCGAATCAAGAACGCGGCGCGCCGCCGCCGCCTGCTTGCAGCAGACCGGATCATCGTCGAAACATCGGTGATGCAGCGGCGCGTCGCCGCACATTGCGGTCTTGAGATGACGAAGGTGGAGGTGTTGCCACCCGCTCCGTCCGACTATGTTCGTGGCTCGCCGCGCGAACGCGCTGACAGGGAACGGGTCACGTTCCTGTTTCTGAGCGGGGCCTCGTCACACAAGAACCTATGGCGCCTGCCGGCGGTCGCGAACCGGTTGATCGACGCGGGCGTGGCCGGGCGCTTCCGGTTCCTGATCAGCTGCGAATCGGCCGCGCTTGCGAGCGAACTCGACGGTCACCCGATGGCCGCTGCCCACTTCGAATTTCGGGGAGCCGTTGCATCGCGGGATATCCAGAACGTCTACGACGAAGCCGACGTACTGGTGAATCTGAGCGACCTCGAGAGTTACAGCAATAACTATATGGAAGCGTGGAAGGCGAATGTGCCTTTGCTTGTCAGCGACAGGGACTTTGCGCGCGAGATCTGTGGCCACAGCGCTTTCTACTGTGAGCCACACGATGTCGCGCAGATCGCGGCGAGGATGCTCGCGTTCGTGCAAGGCGAAGTTGAGGTTGAGCGTCTCGTTGCAAATGGAAAAAAGCGTTTGCAGGCTCTTGCCAGTCAGGAAGTGCGAGCCGACCGGATTCGCGCGATGTTGCTGTCCTGCGTTGCGGGGGAGGGCGTGTGGAGCTGATGATGCGCGCCGGTCGCTACGCGCTCGTGGCGAGCGTCGAGGCGGCGCTGTCGATGCTCTTCGCGCTGCCGCGCCTGCGAGCCTGCAACGCGCTAAAGGCGCTCGCATTGCGCGCGCTCGGTGCAACGATTGGCCGGCGGCCGGTGTTTTATCCAGGCGTGTGGATCATGCCGGGGCGCAACCTCGCGGTGGGCGACGACGTCGACTTTGCGCTTGGTGTCGTGGTTACGACGGCGGGTGGAGTGGAAATCGGAGACCGCGTGCTGATTGGCTATCGCACGCAGATCCTGTCTACCAATCACGTCATACCGCCGCTGCCGGGCAAGGTGTTTTCGAGCGGACATGCGGGCCGCCGGGTGACGATCGCTTCCGATGTCTGGATAGGAGCGAACAGCATCGTCCTACCGGGCGTGAGAATCGGCACTGGCGCCGTGGTTGCAGCTGGCAGCGTGGTGACGAAGGATGTGCCTGCCGGCGCGATTGTCGGCGGAAACCCCGCGCGCGTCATCCGTATGAGGGCGTGAGGACCATTTGTTTGCCAAGCTGCCTTTGGCGTCGTTGTCATTGTTCAACCTGTCGGACGAGTTTGATGATCAGGAATATTTTGGTCGTATGCACGGGCAATCTGTATCGCAGCCCCATTGCGGAGGCCTTGCTGCAAGATGCGCTGCCAGACTGCGAAGTGCGTTCGGCCGGACTGCATGCAGCCGTCGGCGTGCTCGCGCCGACGGTGCTTCGGGAGCTGTTCATGGCGCACGGTCTGTCGCGCCCACATTGGGCGCCTTGGCAGATCGGCAGCGCCGACGCCGCACGCGCTGACCTGCTGCTTGTCATGGAGGCGGCACAAAAGCGGGAGGTCGAACGGCGCTTCCCGGCCGCGTCGGGAAAGACCTTTCTTTACGGTGCGTCCGCGGGTGGGGACATTGACGATCCGCATGGCGGCAATGCCGAGGTGATCCAACGTTGCTTCGAGCAAATCCGGTCATGTGTGCCTGGCTGGGTACAGCGCATCGCTGCGCTCAATGGAGTGCACGAGCATGACTGAACCCAAAAGCGAACGCTTTTTCCTGCCGTCTGATCAGCCGCGAAAGCTGTCGTACTACCTTGAGCTCGTGCTGACCAACAAGGTACTGATTCTTGTCACCGCAGCGGTGGTGGTCATGCTGGGCGCCGTGTATGTGCTAATCGTCCCGCCGACCTACGAATCGAATCTTGTCATTCAGGTCGAGGACCAGTCGGGTGGATCGAGCAACCTGCTCGGCGACCTTTCGTCGGCGCTGCAACTGAAGGCCGGCGCACCCGCCGAAATGGAGATTATCAGGTCGCGGCTAGTCGTCTCGGCGACCGTCGACAAGCTGCGAATGTATATCGACGCGCGTCCGGTCATGCTGCCTGTGGTGGGGCGCTGGCTCCAGGTCCGACCGTCGGGTACATCAGTCAGCGCGCCGCGCTTCGGGCTCGACAGCTATGCATGGGGCGGCGAGACGCTTGAGGTCGACCGCTTCAACGTTCCGGGCGAACTCGAGGGTAAGCGGTTTACGCTGTTGAGTCTTGGCGGCGGTCGTTTCCGGCTGGCGAGCGACCAGGCGGACGTCAACGCGACTGGCCAAGTCGGCACGCCGCTCGTCTTAAGCAACGAACTCGGTACGGTGGAACTGCATGTATCGAAAATGATCGCCCGCGCAGGCGAACGCTTCGAGCTGCGCCGCTATTCACGGCTCGACGTGATCGACAGGCTGCAACGCGAACTGACAGTGCAGGAGCTTGGCCGCGAATCGGATGTGATCGGCGTCACGTTGACCGGACGCGATCGCCAGAAGACGGCGCAGGTGCTCAACGCAATCGCCACCGAATATCTTGCACAGAACCTCGAATACCATGCGCTCGAAACGCGCAGGACGATTGATTTCCTGAATGGTCAACTGCCGCGACTGAAAAAGCAGCTTGATCGTTCGGAAACCGCCTTCAATACATACCGCAACCGATACGGGACGATTGACCTTGCCGAACAGACAAAGCTGCTGCTTGAGCAATCGGTGGACGCTCAGACCAAACTGCTCGAATTGCGGCAAAAGCGCAGCGAACTGAACCAGCGCTTCACCGAGCTGAACCCGGCTGTCGGCGCACTGGATCAGCAGATTGGCACGCTGGAGAAGCAGTTGACGAGCTTCCAGCAACGGATCTCCGATCTGCCCGCACTCGAGCAGCAGCAGGTGACACTGGTGCGCAACCTGCAAGTGGATACCGATCTGTACATGAACCTGCTGAACGCGTCGCAGGAGCTTGACATCGCGCACGCTGGCAAGGTTGGCAACGTGCGGGTGGTCGACTACGCGGTAGCAGCCGAGCGGCCGGTGAAACCAAAAAAGGCGCTTGTGATGGTATTCGCGCTGATTGGCGGCCTCGGCCTCGGCATGGCTGTCGCGTTCCTGAAGTCGGCGGTGTTCGAAGGCGTGCGCGATCCAGGCTCACTTGAAGAGTCGGTCGGCTTGCCAGTGCTGGCGCAGATCCCTCGCTCGCCCAGGCAGCAAGCGCTCGATCGCGCGGCCAACGGCAATTCCGTGCTGGCGCATCGTTTCCCGAATGAGCCCGCTATCGAGAGCGTGCGCAGCCTGCAGGTCGCGTTGCAGGTCATGATGATCGATCCAGGCAAGGGCCTGGTCCTGATTGTCGGGCCGAGCCCCGGAGTAGGCAAGTCATTCGTCTCGCTGAATCTGGCGACCTTGCTTGCGAACTCAGGTGAGTCGGTCGTGCTGGTCGACTGTGATCTGCGGCGAGGGCGTCTTCACAAGGCGCTTGGCCTGCCGAGGAGTCTGGGGCTCGCCGAGTATTTGCGTGAGAAGGCAGAGCTCGACGGGGTCATCCGCAAGGGCGGCGCGCAGCTGCCGGACTTCGTCGCCTGTGGTGACTATCCCGAGGCGCCGGCGTATCTGCTGATGTCGCCGCGTTTCACCGGGTTGCTGGCCACTTTGCGAAGCCGCTATCGCTACGTAATCGTTGACACGCCGCCCGTGCTGGCGGTCGCGGATTCCGCCATTGTGGGCAGCCATGCCGATTTGTCGCTGGTCGTGGCACGCGAAGGCGCGACGTCGCTGAGCGAGCTTGAACATTCCATTGCGGCTCTCAGGCAAGGCGGCATTACACCGCGCGGCATCGTCTACAACGACATGGACATGCGCCGCGGTCAATACGGATCCCGTCGACGTCGGTACGTCGGCTACTACACGTACGGAGAGGAATAGTGAGCACACTGAATCTCGTGCCGGGCTCATCCGCCGGTTCAATCGCAGCCGAAGAAACGACGACGTACGACGCCTGTGTAATCGGGCTTGGTTATATCGGTCTGCCGACGGCCGCGATAGCAGCCCAACGCTTGATTCGCGTGCTCGGCGTCGACATCGATGCCCGCGTGATCGAGGCGGTCTCGCGCGGCACGATTCACATCGAAGAGCCTGGACTCGCCGAGCAGGTCGCGCATGCGGTGGAACGCAAGATGCTGAGTGTGGCGCGTCTGCCGGAACCGGCATCAGTGTTCCTGATCGCCGTGCCCACGCCGTTCACCGACGGTCACGTTCCGGACCTGAAGTATGTGCGCAGCGCGGCTCTGTCGGTTGCGCCAGTGCTCAAGCGGGGCGATCTCGTTGTCCTGGAATCGACCTGCCCGGTCGGTGCGACGGAGCAGATGTGCGAGTGGCTCGCGCATGCGCGGCCCGATCTCACGTTCCCGCACCGGGGCGACACCGCGACGCCCGATGTGTTCGTCGCCTATTGTCCCGAGCGCGTACTGCCTGGTCGCACCTGCATCGAACTCGTGAAGAACGATCGCGTAATTGGCGGTATCACGCCTGCGTGCGCGCATCGCGCAGCGGCGTTTTACCGTCGCTTTGTGGAGGGCGATTGCGCGGTGACGGATGTGCGAACGGCCGAACTGTGCAAGCTGTCTGAGAACAGTTTTCGTGACGTGAACATTGCATTTGCGAATGAGCTCTCGCTGGTCGCGGCGCGCTTCAATGTGGATGTCTGGACGCTGATCCGTCTCGCGAACCGTCACCCGCGCGTGAATATTCTTGAGCCGGGACCAGGCGTCGGTGGGCATTGCATCGCGGTCGATCCGTGGTTCATCGTGAGTGGCGCGCCAGATGAGTCACGTCTGATCCGCACGGCGCGCGAAGTCAACGACTACAAACCGCAGTGGGTGCTCGACAAGGTGCGCCGCGCGATTGCAGGCCATCGCGAGAAGGGCCCCGTCGAAAACGTGTGCATCGCGGTGATGGGGCTGGCATTCAAGCCAGATGTCGACGACCTGCGCGAAAGTCCGGCAGTTGCGATCGCCCATGCGCTGATGCGCGAACCCGGCTGCCAGCTGCTGATTGCAGAACCGCATATCGATACGCTGCCGGCGGAGCTGCAGGGCCCGAACGCATGGCTCATCGAAGCGGACGCAGCCATAGCGATGGCGCACGTGTGCGTCGTGCTCGTCAAGCATCGTGCATTTCTGTCGCTCGATCTTGCCCAGTTGACCGGCAAGACGATCGTCGACACGAAGGGACTGTGGCAATAACGTGCGCGGCATTCGAGTTCCCGCCATTGCGCGAATCGCAAACCTCACGCGCAGCCCGTCGTTTGCAAGGCTCACCAGCAATGCCGGCTGGAGCATTGGCGGCGCGCTCGCTGGCCGAATCGCGGCGCTCGTCTCAGCAGTGCTTCTTGCGCGCATCCTCGGTCCGGCGCGCTACGGCGAGTACGTGCTGGTACTGGCCACAGTCACTTCGGTCGCCAGTCTCTCGACAAGCGGCCTGGGGGTGGCCGCCAGCAAATATCTGGGGGACTTTCATGGCGCAATCGAGTCGCGTCGGGACGTCGGCGTGGTGGTCGTCGGAATGAGCGCGTTTGGCTATGCTGGGCTTTCGGGTGTCGCGCTTGCACTGGTCGCGCCGCTACTCGCATTGTGGCATTTTCATCACGCGGCAATGCGCGGTCTGCTTGAGCTTGGGTCACTGGCCGTCGTGCCAGCGATCGTACAGGGCGTGGTGCAGGGCGCACTGAACGGGCTGGAGCGCTTTCGTACGAATGCGCTGATGACGACCAGCAGCGCGTTGTCGCTCGCGTGCACCGTCCCGTTCTGCGCGTGGCTTGCGGGCGCGGCAGGTGCACTCTGTGCGTTGATCGCCGTGACGGGCGCGTGGTCGTTTTATGGTGTGTGGGTAGCACGAGCGGGCATCGACTGGCGCGGCGCGTTACGCACGACATGGCTGCGCGACGAGACCCGCCGCTTTGTTGCGCTTGGCACGCCGGTCGTAATGAGTGCACTCGTGATGGCTCCGATCAACTGGATCGCGCTGTCGTTGCTCGCGAGTACGCCCGCTGGCTTTGAACAGGTGGGGCAGTTCAATGCTGCTTATCAGTGGTATATCGGCCTGACTTTCATTCCGGCGGTCATCGCCGGGACGGTGCTGCCTGTACTGTCGCGGATGCGCGCATCGGGCGATGGCCACGGCTTCGCGTTGCTGACACGTCACAGCATCGTCGCCAATACGCTCGTCGCGTGCGCGTCTTCGCTGGTAGTAGGACTTGTCGCAGGGCGGCTGATGGCGCTGTATGGGGCCGCCTACCGCGACGCCGCTCCGCTGCTGCGCTGGCTTGCGGTGGCTGCGGCGGCAAACGGTCTTAACGCGGCAATCGGCCAGATCATGACGGCGAGCAACCGTTTATGGATCGGTCTCTTCGTGAACCTGCTGTGGAGCGCCATCTATCTCGGCTGGGCGAGCTGGCAGGTGCCGCGTGTGGGCGCGCTGGGCCTTGCGCAAGGACTCGTGGTCGCATATGTGGTGCACACACTGATTCATCTCGGTTTTTTGCGTCGGCATGTGCGTGAAGCGGCCGCCGGCGAGCGCCACGGGAGACCCGCATGAGCAGCGCGGTCTTCGTCGATGTGCTCAACCTCGTGTGCACGCTTGTCGGGTCGGTATGGCTCGTGCGGCGTGACCGGTTCTGCGGCTTCTTTGCACTGGTGGCGAGCTATTACGCGTTCCTCGTCCTTGTATTCCATCTGGGCGGTGTGTTCATCCATCAGGAAGGATTCACCGGCAAGATCTACGAAATCGACGAACGAACCTTTGTGCAGGTAAGTCTGTATGCAGCCACCTTCAACGCACTGTTTCTCGTGGTGTTGTCGGTGGGCGCCCGGCCCTTCGAACTGGCGCAGCGCCTGACAGACATCGATATGGGCCTGGTTACCAACGTCTATTTCGGCCTGTTCGTAATCGGCGCGGTGCTTTACTTCTTCGAATCGAGCTCGTTCGATTACGCCGGCTATGTGTCGTTTCGCGGCGTCGCCTATGGCTGGGTACTGCTGATCGTCGGTACGTCCTCTCTCGTAACAGCCTATCTGCGCCGCAGCTATCTGTATCTCGCGACTGTGCTGCTGGTTTATGCGTATTTCTGCTTCAAGACAGGCGTGCGCTCGTTTTTGCAGATGCCATTGCTGCCGCTAGCGATCCTGTCACTGGCGAACTCGGACCGCGATCTCGGCAAGAAGCTTGCGCTGTACGGTGGCGTGCTGCTCACTGCTGCGTTTGCGCTACTGTTTCTGCGCTCAAGCGGGGAATTGGCACTACCCGAGATATTTCTCGTCCATGGACTGCACGTGGTCTTCTATTCTTACAGCGGCAACGACCAGCATACGGTATCGCCGCTGATCGGATTCGCTATTGGCTTCGTCAATTTCTTCGCGAAGATTGACCTCGATTCGCTCGACCCGGCTATCCGCTTTGCGCAGGATTTTTTCGGTTTCACCACACCCGATGGGTTCTATCACATGCCGTTCACCTGGTACGCGGATTCATTCGCAGCACACGGTTATATGGGGGTTGCGTACGGCGCAGTATGGGCCGTGCTTATTCGTGGACTCAAATGGCTGGTGTTGCGCGATCCGCTCACCCTTGCAGCGTTCCTTCCGCAGGTGTGCTGGGTGTGTTTCTTCGTGATTCGCGGAGCGGCGGTAAATGCAACCAATTCAATCACGACGGCGATCTGGCTCTCGATCGCGGTATACGGCTTTCTCAGAATCGCATCCGTCGGAGCAATGCAACGTGCGCGTTAGCGGATGCGGTTTCCGCACAGGCTCATATTTTCCAGAACCTAGCATTCATGAAACAGATTGCTGTCACTATTGCCTCTCTATTGTGTGTCGTCCTGGCCGGCTGTGCAGCCGCCCCGGGCATGCGATTCAATCCCGGTCCGGCGACGCAGACGCAGGGCGGCGACCACCTCGTTGTCAACGGTCAGCGCTATGTGCTGTTGCCGCTTACGGTCGCGGGCGTAAACTCGGTCGCGTCGACGTCCTTGCGTCCGGCGGCGCCTGTATCGGCGACGGATCTCGCGCAGCCGAACGACGTTTATAAGTATCGGGTGGGGGTGGGTGACGTACTGCATGTCGTTGTATGGGATCATCCGGAGCTGAACAACCCGGGCATCGGCGCACAGGTCGCGGGAGGGACGCAGCAGGGCAGTGCACAGTCGCTCGCCGCACAGGCGGTCGCGTCCGCCAATGGCGGCGACGCGCTCGGACGGGTTGTACAGGCGGACGGGACGATCTACTACCCGTATGTTGGTGCGCTGCGCGTTGCGGGCAAGTCGGTGCCGGAAATTCGCCGTGAGCTGACGTTGGGCATTTCACGCTACGTGCGTGCGCCCCAGCTCGACGTGACCGTGATGAGCTTTCGGAGCCAGAAGGTGTACGTGACAGGCGAAGTCAGGCAGCCCGAGGTACTACCTTTAACTGACGTGCCCTTGAACGTCGCCGATGCAATCGGGCTTTCCGGTGGCGTGACGCCCGACGCCGACCTGGCTGGCGCGATGCTCACCCGGGGAGACGTGCAGATCTCAGTGGACCTTTATCGGCTGCTGTATCGCGGGGATATGCGCAATAATCTGCGGCTCGTCGATGGGGACATCATCGACATTCCGAACCGGCGCATCAAAAAGGTGTTCCTGATGGGCGAAGTCGCCAAACCGTTGTCGATTCCGATGCCGACTGACGGTCCGTATACCCTGGCTGAAGCGTTGAACGATGGGGGCGGAATGAACCCGGTGACCTCGAACGCCAGGCAGCTGTACCTCGTGCGGGCAAGCGGCCCCGATACGACCACAGTGTTCCATCTCGACTGTTCGTCACCTGTCGCGGTCGCGCTTGCCGATCAGATCGTGCTGTCGCCGCGCGACATAATTTACCTCGATACGGCGAGCGTCACGCGATTCGGCCGGGTCGTATCGCAACTGGTGCCGTTCGCCGGTGGCCTGGCAAATATCAAGACCCTAGGCATGTAATACGCATGGGAATCTCAGCGACCATCGCGAAGGAGCACGACATGCAAGTAAAACGGCGGCGTTTTCTGTTTGGCTCACTGATGGCGGGCGCATCCGTGGTACCTGCGCGCGCTGGCACGCAGCAGCCCCAGATACCGTCGGGCGACGGTGTGTCGGTTTATAAATTCGGCGCCGTGGGCGACGGCCGGACTGACGATAGTGAGGCAATCCAGCGTTGCCTGTCCTATGCGGCACGCGCGCGCTGCCGGCGAGTGCTTGTTGGTGCGAATCACGTGATTACCGACCTCGATCTGACAGGTCTCTACTACGGCGGTCTCATCATCGAGGGAACCAATACTACGCACCAGCCTGTGCCTGGCCACGCGAACTTCATCGTGCGTGGTACCGCGTCGCAGGGACTGGATATATCCGGCACGTCGGGCCTCGTATTGCGCAACCTGACGTTTGCGGGCTTGCCTTCCGACGCGCCGCGCAGTGCGGTCTTCGCTTCGCGCGTGGCAGGCGCCAACGAAAGTTATGGCCATTCCTTCGAGAACGTGCGCTGCTACGGGCGGTTCACCTGCGCGGCGTTGTACAACTATGCGGGCGAGGTGTGGAGTTTCCGGCAGGGGGACTATCGCAACGACGCAGGATTTGCGACGTTGTATTTCACGACCTTCAACTCACTAGGCCTGAAGTCGAAGTTCCGCGAAACGGATGCGCACGTGCGCCCGCTGACCGTTACAACGCTTGGCAACCTCACCGTTTATTGCAATTCACGGGATGGCGCGGCAATCTGGTTCGAGCAGGACCCGGGCACACCGCCCGACGCGACGGTGCAGCAGATCAAGATCGAGGACTGTTACGTCGTCGCACGCGGCCAAGCCCGAGCTACGTTCAGATTCTCTGACATCATGGGCAACGTGCGGATCGTCGCATGTAGAGACGAATCGTTTGCACGCGGCGATTCCGATGCGGCCGTCACCTGCATTCTGGTCGACGGCATGCGAAACCTACGCGGGTTGACGCTGGAAGACAACGTGTTCTTTCCGCGCTCGTTTGTGATCGACGCACTCGCACCCGTGCAGGACTACCGGGCCGCGGGGAACTATGTCTGGAACAAGCCACGTGTCTGGCGCTTTACGCAACTGGCCAACGCGACGCATGCGACGCTATACGGCAATGAGCTCTTCGTTGTTACTGGACGCGCAGATCGCGTCGAAGTCAGCGCCGTAAATCGTGAGACAGGCGTGAACAATGTGCGTATGACACTGCGTAGCTGAAAAGAATCCAGCTCTGGCCTTGAGGTGAGGTAGCTGCAGCATGGCCGTCTGAAACCGCAGCGCAGTGGCTAGGTAGTCTTATGCAGTGCGCGTCAACTCTTCCTTCCCATCTCCAGTCTGGCCGAGGGGCATCTGGACTGGAGCGCCGGGAGCGGTTCGCTTGGCGAGTATCTCGATGTCACACAGATCGCCGTCGACGGCAAAAATGCTGCTCGCTGGATGAGGTCCTTTGCCGCAAAGCACCAGGTTGATCCCGGATGCAGCGGCCGCGCTTTGCAGAGTGCAGCTATCGCAGTAACGCGTGCGGTGTAAAAGCAGCAGGCAGATAGTTATGAACGTCAGCTATTGTGACAAACGTCACTGCATGCGGCAATGCGACGCCGTACGATTTTCCTTGCCGAGGGATTCTACGAGATGTCATCAAAGCAATGATAAAGACGAAATTTTCGCTCGCTACGAGCCGTAGTCGCGACCACGACGATCAGATCCGGGCGTCGTTTGCGACCCGCTCCCTTCACGACCTGCTGTCAGAAGAGGAAATACGCCAAGTCCAGCAATGGACCGACGAGTGGTTGATTCTGGCGGTGAAGGAAGGGGTCCTTAAATGGCCCTGTGCGATTGACGAAGCAACGATCCGAGATATTCAGAAATGCTACAGAATGAAGATGACGCCGGAAGAAGCGGTGCATTTCTTCAATCGCATGGGTGATGAAGGCACGTTGTTCTGAAATTTGCTGATCGTTCCTGACGCGCCATGTGCCATATAGTTAGCATAACTAGACCATTGCGGACGACATAGCTAGGAAACCATCGAAGCGTGCACGTACGACACGAACCATGCGCGTTGAGCGCGATATCACTCGCCGTGGCTCTCACGCTCCCGGTGGCCGCACAGGCGGCCGCTCCACCTGCGCTGAATTCGCTCGGGCAGGCGGGCGGGCTGGTCATTCCTTATGCGTTTGCTTTGCCAGAAGGGACTGCGGAGGCTCAATACAACAACTTTCTGGATCCCCGCTTCGGTGCGCGCGCAACCGGCGCGCAGATGTACTGGGGAGCGGTGGGTCTCTTGCCCTATGTCGAGGTGTCAGGCGGGCTGGCCAATTACCCGGGCAACGTGCCCGCGGCCTTCTCCGGTGCTGATCATTTCTTGTTTCGGCATCTGATGGCCGACGTCAAGGTGCAGGTTCCACGGTTTTTCCGCTACCAGCCGGCGATCGCATTTGGTATGACGGATGTTGGCGGCCAGACGCATTATTTCCGTTCGACATATGGTGTCGTCTCGCAGAGCTTCGGACCTGCGACACTGAGCGTTGGCTACGGGCAGGGCGATCGCCTTAACGGGATCTTTGGTGGTGCGGAGGTATCGCTTTGGAACACCGGAGCGTCGCTGCTCGTGGAAGACGACTCGAAAACGCCCTATGCGGGTTTTCGTTACCAGTCACCCGGAGTCAGTTGGCTTGCCGGCGCGAGCTTCGTTGGAACGGTGTTGCGGTCGCTGCGTTCGACGAACGGCGTTGCTCCGCGCACTTCATTCTCGGTTGGCATGCAGATTCCGCTTGGACACCGCTTTGACGCTTCACCCGTCGAACACACGCCCGCGGACTCGAATCTGCAAGCAAACATCGGTGTAGGGGACAACCTTGCTGCGCATGCGGGTGCGCTGCCGCCAGACATGCGGGGCCTGGCAGCCGAACTACCGCCCGCGTCGCACGTTGACATCGCGGACCGCGATTTCGCCGTTGCGCCGACGCGTCCAGCTATCCGATTGACGCGTGCAGGCGTCGATGACGTGTGGTCCGGAAGGGAGCGGGTCGCGCAATTGCCGGAGCCCGCGAAATCCGATTCCGTTGTCGACGAAACGGCAGCGCTCGATACCGTCGCCGCGCAGCTGTTTGCTGCGGGACTGGAACGTGTGCGCGTGGGTGTCCGCGAGCGTGACCTGATCGTCGAATACGAAAATCACCGCTACAACCAGAACGAAGCTGACGCGCTTGGCATCGTGCTCGGTGTGGCTAGCGCGGGTGCGTCGCGCGAAGTGGAACGGATCCACGCGGTAATCAAGAAAGATAACCAGGTATTGGGGGAGATGACTGTCACTCGCGATGCCTATGTGCAGTTCCTCGTGAGCGGTACGCCGGGCGATCTGGCTACATCGATGACGATGCGCTTTCGACCCGACTACGATGCGAATTCTGTCGAATGGCACGGGGACGAGCACCGACATGGTCTTACGCGCCTTGAGGTCAGGCCGATCGCGAGTTATCTGTTCGGCACCGAATACGGGAATCTGGATGCGTCGATCGGCGTCAACGTCGTGGGCCACATACCGCTGTGGAAGGGTGCTGAGCTGATCGGCAGCTACGTGGTGCCCATCTATCACACGGCGAACATGGATGACGGCCGCGTCTACAGCAAATACAGGTTGCAGGCTGGCTTGTCAGATGCCGCCCTCGCACAGAGCTTCTGGATCGCGCCGCAGGTCTTGAACGTGCTGGCAGTCGGCAAGTTCGATTTCCACTACGTGGGTGCCGAAAACGAAACGACTTTATTCGTTCCGGGCCGACCCGATCTGGTGCGATTACGTCTCGCGTATCTGCATCAGCAGCCGGGTACCGACCACCTGCCGCATGAGATCAATGCATCACTCACGTATCGCTGGGTGCAGCCCGCCTGGAAGCTTTGGGTCGAAGCCGGCGCGGCGCGTTTTGTCGGCGGAGACAAGGGACCATTAATTACCTTCACGCGCTGGTTTGACGACGTTTCGTTTAGTGTGCATGCCGAGCATAGCGGACAGGGTACTTATGCGGGCCTCGCCATCGGCTTCCCGCTGACCCCGCGACAGGGCATGAAACCCGGCATCACGCAGATCGATGGCGCTGACCACTTCGCTCTCGACTTCCGCACCCGCGTCGGCGCCCCCAATTATGTCGCTCCGAACGCGATTGAAAATCTCGGCTTTGCTTATGGCACGCAGAAGATGCTGCTGAACGAGGGTCGCTTCAGCGCACAGTATTTTGCGACCCAGTTGAAGCGCATGCGGGACGCATACGAGCGCTACGCCGCTGCGCCGACCGGATTGGTGACGGTGTCACGCTCGTCAGGCGCGGTATCTGCGATCGGCGCGACGAAGGGGCGCGTGGCGTGCGCGAATTTCTATCGGGCGACAGGTGCTCAGGCCCAACAGCTCAATGGTTGTCAGTAACTTCCTTCTGGAGAGACCGATGAAGCGTTCATACCTACTCGGAAAGCAGACATTGTGGATGGCAACGACTGTCGTTGCGCTGAGTGTGCTGACGGCATGCGGCGGCAGCGGATCGCCGCCGACCGGGACCATCAACGGCACAGCGGCGATTGGCGTTCCGTTCGCGAGTGCGACGATCTCAATCGTCTGCAAGAACCGTTCGGCGAGCACTACGACAGACTCATCCGGCAAGTTCAACGCGACGTTCGCGTTCGATGGCCCGTGCACGTTGACTGGCACTGGCGGTAGCACCACGCTTCACTCGTTTGCCGCGGGGCCGGGTACGTACAACCTGACTTCACTGACGGAGCTGCTTCTGAGTTATCTGGCGGCGCAGCTTGGGACTACGGTCAACGGCCTGCTGGCAGGCCTTCCGACCAATCCAAAGTACCAGAGCGCACTGACCAGTGGCACGGTGATTACAAATGCGGAATCCGCCGTCGCGCAGGTCGTCAAAGACATGTACGGCGTGACCTTGTCGACTTCCGCGTTCCTGACTACTGCGTTCACCACGGGTCAGCCGGGGATCGATGCCGACCTGGACAAGCTGCACGGCGCCGGGGCGATTGATTCCACGGGACAACCAGTCTCAGAACTGGTGAACGCGCTGGTGAACGCAGGCGCGAAGAATCCGATTACGGGTTCGGGTAACGGCTCGACTGGGGGTACGGGCGGTACGGGTGGCACGGGCGCTACGTAGACCAAAAGTGACGGGTGCTGGGGCGCGTGCTCATCCCGGCCGGGCAGGTGGCGGATCGCAGCGGCATTGTCGTGATATTCCCAGCCCGAGTGGAAGCCAGCGTTTCGGATGCCCCCCGAGCGCGAACCGTGCCGCGAGCTTGGCGAGACGACGTGGTCTCGCGTCAGGGGCATTCCCTTTTCGCAAGAAAGTGATTCAGCAAGCACGTGCTTTAACGAAGCAGACTCTGGAGGACAAGCAAGTCATGTGCGGGATTCTCGGTGCAGTTGCACAACGTAACATCGTTCCCGTTCTCATCGAAGGACTGCGTCGCCTCGAATATCGCGGCTATGATTCGTGCGGCGTGGCCGTGCTGGCGGGAGGCGAACTACACCGTGCGCGCAGTGTCTCGCGCGTCGCGGAACTGGATGCGCAGGTGCGCGAGACGCATCTGGAAGGCGTCAGCGGCATTTCGCACACGCGGTGGGCGACCCACGGCGCGCCCGTCACCGATAACGCGCATCCAATATTCTCCTGCAACGAATTGGCACTCGTGCACAATGGCATCATCGAGAATTACGAGCCGCTGCGCGAGATGCTGCGTGGCAAGGGCTACGAGTTTGTCTCGCAGACCGATACGGAAGTCATCGCGCATCTGATCCACAGCCTGTATCGCGGCGATCTGTTCACAGCGGTGCGAAATGCCGTGGGCGAACTGCATGGTGCCTACGCGATTGCACTTTTGCACACAGCGCATCGGAACACGGTTGTCGGTGCGCGGCAAGGGTCGCCGCTCGTCGTTGGTCTTGGCGAGCACGAGAACTTCCTCGCCTCGGATGCACTGGCGCTTGCTGGAAGCACGGAGCGTTTTGTCTTTCTGGAGGAAGGCGACGTCTGCGAGCTGACGCTCGCGAGTGTCAGGATCGTCGATCGTCACGGTGCGCCTATTGAGCGCGCAACGCGTGAAGTTGCGGCCTACGGCGGTGCGGTTGAACTGGGCCCTTACCGCCACTTCATGCAGAAGGAGATTTTCGAGCAGCCTCGCGCAATCGGTGACACGATCCCGGCAACGGATTCTTTCGACGCAACGCTGTTTGGTGAGGCCGCACCGACGGCATTTTCGGAAATCGACAGCCTCCTGATTGTCGCATGCGGCACGAGCTATTACTCGGGATTGACGGCAAAATACTGGCTCGAGTCGATCGCGAAAATTCCCACGCAGGTGGAGATCGCGAGCGAGTACCGCTATCGCGACTCCGTGCCAAATGCGAATCAGCTGGTAGTGGCGATCTCGCAGTCTGGCGAAACCGCGGATACGCTTGCGGCGCTCAAGCATGCGCAAGCGCTGGGACACAAGCACACGCTGTCGGTCTGCAATGTCAGCACAAGCGCGATGGTGCGGCTGACGGTGCTCTCATTCCTCACGCATGCGGGCCGAGAGATCGGCGTCGCGTCGACGAAGGCATTTACAACGCAGCTGGTCGCTCTCTTCATGCTCGCAGTAACGCTCGGCAAAGTGCGCGGCCACGTGACCGCGTCACAGGAAGACGACTATCTGCGCCAGCTACGCCACTTGCCGGCGGCGCTAAACAGTGTGCTGGCGCTGGAGCCACAGATCATCGCATGGTCGGAAGAGTTTGCGCGTAAGGACAGCGCACTGTTCCTCGGCCGCGGGCTGCATTATCCAATAGCGCTTGAAGGTGCGTTGAAACTGAAGGAGATCTCTTACATCCACGCGGAAGCGTACGCGGCCGGCGAGCTTAAGCATGGGCCGCTCGCGCTGGTCACGCAGACAATGGCGGCCGTGGCCATTGCACCAAACGACGCGCTGCTGGACAAGCTGAAGTCGAACATTCAGGAGGTCCGGGCGCGCGGTGGGCAACTGTATGTATTCGCTGATGTCGATACGAAGATCGTCAATGACGAAGGGCTGCATGTCATCCGCATGCCCGAGCACTATGGCTTGCTGTCACCGATCCTGCACGTCGTGCCGCTGCAGTTACTCGCGTACCACACGGCTTGTGCTCGCGGGACGGATGTCGATAAGCCGCGGAATCTTGCAAAATCTGTCACCGTTGAATAATGATCGCGCCGTTTCGCAGAATGATGGACTCACAGAAAGGGGAAGGCTTTCTGCGTTTCGCAAATCCACGCCGTCCCTCTGTTCGCTTAGCCGCTAAACAACCGGATGTTCTTTTGCAAAAAGATCAGGCACCAGTAGTGTCCCGTTTATTTGAGGTCAGCAGGCTGCAGAACGCCTGCTAAAGCAGGTTTCGGGGAGGGGGCAACGGTGTCTACGATTTGAATTTCGAAATCAACATTTGCAATCCTTTCGGGTTTGGACGACCCGGAGAAGCGCATGAACGTGGGCAAGACGCCGTTTGCGCAAGTCATGCAGTTTGTGCCGTGGGAGCACGTTCTTCAATCCCATATGGGATTGAAGAACGTGCCGGCACGCTCGACGTTGTCGGACGCGTTGAACCTGCGCGACTGGCGTATCTATCGCGCGTTGGCGATGCGACTCATTGCACGTGCCCGAGCGCTTTATGCGACCGAATCGCTGGACATCGATCTCGATGCGACGGTCTATGCGCTCGATGCTACGACCATCGACCTGTGCCTGTCCTTGTTTCAGTGGGCGCCGTTTCGCACAAGCAAGGCAGCGCTGAAGATGCATACGCCGCTGGATTTGCGCGGCGCAATTCCCGCGTTCACATCGGCGACGGCAAGGTGCACGAGGTGGGCGTGCTCGACTTCCTGCCCATCGAAGCCGGTGCGTTTTACTTTAAAGGCGTGCACGTCGATCAGGCCCAAACATCAGATGGTCTTCAAAGGGTTGTGCAAGACATCGACGACGGTACATATCTGCTGCCGAAGGGAGGCGATCTTTTTGCAAACGTCAATGATGAAGCTATGGCCTGTTCACACTATTTAAGCCCGTCGACAATGAGGGCGAAATTGATGAAGGCGAGGAACATCACGTCCAGTTTGTCGAAGCGGGAAAAGATGCGGCGAAAGCCTTTGAGGCGGCGAAACAGGCGTTCCACTTCGTTTCTGCGCTTGTACATTTCGCGATCGTATTCCCACGGTTCAAGCCGATTGCTTTTCGGCGGAACAACCGGAATGAAACCCAGGTCGAGCGCGAGTTGGCGCGTCTCGTCGCCTTCGTACGCCTTGTCCATCAGCAGATGCAGTGGCCGATTGGGCGAGGCAAGGCTTTGCAACGGGGCTCGCCCCTCTGGCGCATCACCTGCCTGGTCAGCAGACAGGGCGAACGTTATGGCTGTTCGAGCATCCGCGGCAACCATATGAATCTTGGTGCTTCTTCGAATCTCGAGTGGGTGGTTGCCGGGTCAAGTGCGGGCGTCAGCCCGGCGAAGCGAACGCTTGACGCGCGTGGCGCAAGCAAGCTGGCAGAGGGCTGGTTGCGGCAGAATGCTGCAACCAGCCCT
>NZ_JBFRCH010000043.1:0-54464 GCF_040965635.1 Paraburkholderia phymatum | reverse complement strand
TGCGGGTGCGCTTCGTCGACAGATCCAGACCAAGACCAAGCTGTGTCATCTCGCCGCTCCTTGAAGTATCCCCATCCCAGGATAGTTCACGCTCACGTCAGTGCCAGGACTTTTGCAGAGATTCCCTTACTTTCTTTGCGGCGACAAAGAACGTGAGTGCCGCCCCGCACAGGGGCAACACCCGCGCCGTGAGGCGCATACGCGGATGCCTGCGATAAAGGCAAAAAACCCACAACAAAAGCCGTTGCAAACAAAGGCAAGTGCCCCCCGCACAGGGGCAACGCCCGCGCCGCGAGGCGCATCGCGGATGCCCGCGAAGGGCAAAGCGAACCAAAGCGACCCAAAGCGACCCAAAGCTAAAAGCAATCGCAGACACAACGCCAGCGGCAAGCTAAAAGCAAAAAACCACCCAGCGTCACAGACGAAAAACCCCTAACCATTCCGCTTCACAAACCTCAGCGTCGCATCGACGATCATCGCGCGATGCCGCGCCCGCAGTCTCGCATGCGAAGGATCGCGCCCGAACGCCGTACCGAACGTATGCCGGTTCGCGATCCGGTGAAAGCACAGCGAGCTGATCAGCAAGTGCAGATCGATCGCATCGATGTCGTCGCGGAAGTCGCCCGATGCGACGCCGCGCGCAAGCAGATCTTCGATCGTGCGAATCACGCTTGCGTTGCGGCTCTTGAAGGTCTTCACCTGCTCGATGTACTTCGCGCCGTGAATGTTCTCGATCGTCACGAGGCGCACGAAGTCGCGATGCTTGTCGTGATAGTCGAACGTGAATTCGACGAGGCTGCGCAAGCCTTCGACCGGGCTCATGTCGCTCACGTGCAGATCCTGTTCGAGCGAGCGGATGTCGCCATACACTTTTTCGAGCACGGCCTCGTACAACCCTTCCTTGCTGCCGAAGTAGTAGTAGAGCATGCGCTTCGTGGTGTTGGTGCGCTCGGCGATCGCGTCGACGCGCGCGCCCGCGAGTCCCATCGACGAAAACTCCTGTGTGGCTACCGCGAGGATGTTGCGCTTCGTCTCTTCGGGATCGTATTTGCGCCGTGGTTCGGAGATTTCTTTGGGGGTGTCGACTGGCTCGGGCGCAATAGCTCGGCTTCCCTTTTTCATTGTGTATTCCGGCGGCGATGACGGTTCATTCTAGCATGTCGAAAATGCCGCCCGACGCGGCCTGGCGGCATGCGCAACGTTCATCACGCGCATGCGCGCGAGCCGCGCCACGCATCTCACGACGCACGCCGCGCACGGTCCGCGAGCGCATCGCGCGTCTGCATCGCCGCGTAGGTCAGCTGCGCGGCGGCGAGGCCCAGTGCACCGAACGTGTGCGTGAGGCCGAACGTCGCGAACGCTTCGGGCACGGCGCGCTCGCCCGCGATCGCGGCCGCGAGCAGCTCGCCGGAAACGGTCGTCGGCGCCATGCCGTGTCCGCCGAAGCCGACGGCATACCACACGCCGTCCGCGCTCTGGCCGATCTGCGGCATCTTGTGCCGCGCGTAGCTCATCAGGCCGCCCCATGCGTGTTCGATGTGCACGTCGCGCAGTTGTGGATAGACCCTCAGCAAATCGCGGCGCAAAAGGCGCGCGATCGCGTCAGGCTCCCGCTCGAGAATCGAAATACGTCCGCCCCACAGGATGCGGGTGTCGGGCAGCGGCCGGTAGTAGTCGAACGCGAAGCGCGTGTCGTAGACGGCGGAGGGGCAGGCGATCGCCTCGGCCAGACGCGCGCCGAGCGGCTCGGTGGCCATCACGTAGGTCGCGATCGGGAGGACGGCGCGCTCGACGCGCCGATAGACGTTGCGCGCATAGCCGCCGCCCGCCATCACGACATGCCGCGCGTCGATGGGCGCTTGCGCCGTCTCGACGACGAAGCCCGCGCCCTGCCTGCGCAGGGCCGTCACGGGCGACTTTTCGTAAATGCGCACGCCCGCCTGTTCCGCCGCGCGCGCGACGCCCAGCACATACTTCAGCGGATGAAAGTGGAACGCGTTGCGCTCGAAAAGGCCGCCGTGATAGCGCGACGTCTTGAGCCGACCGGCGAGATCGGCGGCGCCCAGCGTCTCCCACTCGACGCCGAACGATTCCTTCATCAGACGGCGCTGGCTTTCGAGCCGCGCTGCATCGTCGAACCAGTTCGCGAGGATCACGCCCGCATCCGTCGCATCGCACGCGATCGCGTAACGCCGGATGCGCGCGCGCATCAGCTCGACGGCATCGACCGTCAGCGCGTAGAGTTCGTGCGCACGCGCCGGACCGAGGATTTTCAGCAGGTCCGCGCAATCGAGGCTGTAGCCGCCGAACACGAAGCCGCCGTTGCGGCCCGACGCGCCATAGCCGACCTGGTTCGCCTCGACCACGACGACATCGCGCACGCCTCGCTCGGCAAGCCCGAGCGCAGTCGATAGCCCCGCCAGCCCACCGCCGACGATGCACACGTTCGCGCTCAGTTTGCCAGCCGATGCGGGGCGCGTGGGCCGCTCGACGGTTGCTTCGTAGTAGCTCTGCATAGGGCGTTGAGAGTCAGGGGCGCGGCTATGTTACTCAAATTCGTCGGCGCGTCATATTCGGTATACCGAAGCGGTCGGCGGTGGCGGTCTTGCGTCGGCGCAAGCGGCGGATGTTGCGGCCGGCATCGGCCCGCCAGGCTCGCACGCGACGCTTCGTGAATCCCGCGCCACGGCTGCCGCGCGCCGAAAACGCCAGCTTCGTTGCGCGCCCATGACGGCAATGTTGTGCGGCGTACTCACTTCACGAAGTCGTCGCACTGCCGACCCCTCGCAACAGCGCTTTACGCGGTAGACTCATATTAGTCGAGGTTGTTGTGGTCAGGCATCTGCAAGGAGACGCCGCCATGAACCGGCCACTACGGTTTCCGCTACGCGCAATCGGCACCACGTCCGTCTGGAAGTGGTTCAAGTGGCTCTTTTTCGCCGCGTTTCTCGTGGCCGTCGCGATCGGCGTGCGCTTTGTCCAGATCGAAATGGACACGTCGAGATTGCAGGCCCGCTACCTCTCCGATCTCACCCGCGACGTCGGTTTTACCGTTTCCGCGGGCCCGAGCGACAACATCCGTTTTCCCACCGACGGCCCCTACGACGTCCGCCTCGGCTACGCGCTGCTGCCGGCCTTCGAACGCCGGCTGAAGGAGCGCGGTTTCTCGGTAGCGTCGCAGGCGCGCGATTCGGAACGCATGGCTTCGCTCTCGGACGACGGCCTTTTCATTCCTTACGAGGAAAAGGATCAGGCCGGGCTGATGCTCTATGACTCGACGGGCGCGCATCTATTCGGCGCGTCGTATCCGACGCGCGTCTATGACGATTTCGCGTCGGTGCCGCCCGTCGTCGTGTCGGCGCTGCTTTTCATCGAAGACCGGCATCTGCTCGACCCCGACCAGCCGAACCGCAACCCCGCAATCGACTGGACACGCTTCAGCCGCGCGCTGATGGATCAGGGCATGCGGTTCTTCAACCGTCATCAGGCGCAGCCCGGCGGCAGCACGCTCGCCACGCAGATCGAGAAATTCCGCCACTCGCCAGGCGGCCGCACGGCGACGCCGCAGGAAAAGCTGCGGCAGATCGCATCGGCGTCCGTGCGCGCGTATCTCGACGGTCCGCGCACGATGCCCGCGCGCGAGCAGATCGTCGTGCGCTATCTGAACTCGGTGCCGCTCGCCGCGCAGCCGGGCATCGGCGAGATCAACGGGATCGGCGACGGGCTCGCCGCCTGGTACGGCCGCGATTTCGACGAAGCGAACCGCGTGCTGAAAGCGCCGTCTACACCCGACAACCTCGCCGAGCAGGGCCTCGTGTTCCGTCAGGTCCTGTCGCTGATGATCGCGCAGCGCGGGCCGTCGCACTTCCTGCTGCGCAACAACGCGGAACTCAATGCGCTGACGGAAAGCTACCTGCGCCTTCTGGCCGCGAACGGCGTGATCGGCGCGCAGCTGCGCGACGCGGCGCTCTCGCAGCAACTCGTGCTGACGCGCGGCAAGCTCGCGACGCCCGAAGGTTCGTACGTCGCGCGCAAGGCGGTCACGTCCTTGCGCACGCATCTGATGTCGTCGCTCGGCGTGTCGAATCTGTATGACCTCGACCGCCTCGATGTGCGTGTCACGTCGACGATGAACAACAAGGTTCAGCAGGACATCAGCGACCGGCTCGCCGATGCGACGACACGCGACGGCGCGCAGGCAGCGGGGCTGTACGGCTTCAACATGCTGCAGCCGAAGGACGATCCGTCGAAGATCGCGTTCAGCTTCACGCTGTTCGAGAAGCGTGACGGCGAAAACCTGCTGCGCGTGCAGACGGACAGCGTCAACCGTCCGTTCGACATCAACTCGGGCGCGCGCCTGAACCTGGGCTCGACGGCGAAACTGCGCACGTTGATCACGTATCTGCAGATCGTGACGGAACTGAACCAGCGTTATGGGCAGATGAGTGTCGACGAATTGCGCGCCGTGAAGCCCGAACGCGAAGACGCGTTGACACGCTGGGCCGTCGACTACCTGATGCACACGAAGGACCGCTCGCTCTCCGCGATGCTCGATGCGGCCGTCGAGCGCAAGTACTCGGCGAACGCGGGCGAGCTGTTCTACACAGGCGGCGGCGCGCAGGCCTTCACGAATTTCGAGGCCGATGAAAACTCGCGCATCCTCACCGTGCGCCAGGCCTTCCAGCATTCGGTGAACCTCGTCTTCGTGCGGCTCATGCGCGACATCGTCCACTACGAAACGATCAAGACGTCCGGTCCATCGTCGCAATGGCTCGACGATCCCGATACGCGCAAGATGTACCTGACGCGTTTCGCCGATCAGGAAAGCCGTGTGTACATGAATCGTTTCTACACGAAGTATCACGGCAAGACACAGGATGAGATGGTCGCGATCCTGCTGCGCGGCGTGCGCAAGTCACCGCCGAAGCTCGCGACCGTGTTGCGCAGCGTGCGGCCCGATGCGCCGCAGGCGTGGTTCAACGAGCAGATGCGCGCGCAGCTGAAGAACACGCCGAAGGCCAATCCGCCCGACGACGCGCTCGCGCAGCTTTACGCGAAGTACGGCATCGACAAGTTCAATCTGAACGATCGCGCGTACATTTCGAGCGTGCATCCGCTGGAGCTGTGGCTCGTCGACTATCTGCGCGTGCATCCCGATGCAAGCGCGAACGAAGTGATGGACGCGAGCCGCGACGTGCGCGCCGAAGCGTACAAGTGGCTCTTCAAGACGCGCTATCACGCGACCCAGGACCGCCGCATCCGCCGCATGGTGGAGCAGCATGCCTATGACGCGATCGGCAAGTCGTGGCAGGCGCTCGGCTATCCGTTCGCGCATCTGACGCCGTCGTATGCGGCCGCCATCGGCGCGTCGGGCGACAGGCCGGCGGCGCTCGCGCAACTGATCGGCGTGATCGCGAACCAGGGCGAGCAGGCGCCCACGCACAGCATCGCGGATCTCGAGTTCGCGAAGGGCACGCCGTATGAAACGCACTTCGTGCACGCAGCGCCGCAGCCGAACGAAGGCGTGTCGACGGATATCGCGCGCGTCGTGCAGGGCATGTTGCGCGATGTCGTCACGGGCGGCACGGCGAGGCGTCTCGCGGGCGGCATGACGTTTCCGGACGGCAAGACGATGGAGGTCTACGGCAAGACGGGCACGGGCGACCAGCGCCTCAATATCTACGCAAAGGGCCGCCGGCTGATCGAGTCGCGCAAGGTCAACCGCACGGCGACCTTCGTGTTCGCAATCGGCGACCGCTTCTTCGGCACACTGACGGCCGTCGTGCACGAGCCGTATGCGAAGCGCTACGACTTCACGAGCGCGCTCGCCGTGCAACTGCTGAAGTCGATGGCGCCCGCGTTGCAGCCGTTGCTCGACGAGCCTGCATCGAAAGAGAAGACAGCGCCGAAGGTTGCGGGCAGCGCGTCGCCGGATGAGGGCGCCGCGCCGCGCGCTCAATAGCCGACGTCGGTGGCCGGCTTCAGAAACAGTTCGTGCATCGGCGCGAAGTGCGCGTAGAGCGGCAGGATCGCGCCGCCCATCGCGCGCGCGTCCGAGCCGATCGTGCCTTCCAGCAGTTGCGGACGCACGATGCCTTCCCATTCGAACCTGTCGAGCACGCGCTCTGTGCGCCGGATGATTTCGCGCACCAGTTGCCGGTCCACTTCGCCGTCGATCACGACCGCTTCGAGATCGAGCAAGGCCGCCGCATTCGTCAATGCGCCCGCAATGGCAGGGCACGCGGTGTCGAGCCATTGCTCCGTCAGACGCCACAGCTCCGCCGACAACGCGCGATGATCGTGCGCGGCCGTCGCGGGCGCACCCGCATCGACGAAGAGCTTTTCGAGCACGAAGCCCGATGCCGCATGCAGCAGTTGCTGCGCGGGTTGACGTGAGCCACCGCCCGTAATCGGAATCGAGCCGACGGCACCTGCGTTGTCGTGCGGACCGCCGTGCAGTCGTCCGTCGATCACGAGCCCGCCGCCGATGAACGTGCCGACGAACAGATACAGAAAGTTGTGGATGCCGCGACCCTGGCCCATCACGAGTTCGGCGGCGCAGGCGGCCGTCGTGTCTTTCGCGAACTCGACGGGCAGGCCCGTCATCGACGCGATCCGCGCGCGAATGTCGATGTCGTTCCATGCGTCGAGCGCCTCGCGCGGCGCGCCGAGAAAATCGCGCCAGCCGCCGAGCCACAGCGGCGCCGCGACGCCCACGCCGACCACTTTCTCGCGCCGAGCGCCGAGCGCGTCGTTCACGCGCGCGAGCTTGCTGTCGAGCGCGGGGAAGAGCGTGCGCGGATCGGGATACGCGTACTCCTGCACTTCGCGGCAGCACACGCGCCCGAGAAAGTCCATCGCGAGCACATCGAGACTGCGCCGCCCGACCTTCACGCCGATCGTATACGCGCCCTCCGCACGCAACGCGATGGGCACCGACGGCTGCCCGATGCGCCCGCGCACGCGCGCCTGCTTTTCGAGCAGGCCGTCGTCGATCAGACGCTCGACGATCATCGACACGGTCTGCATCGACAGCCGCGTGAGCCGGCCCACGTCGGCCTTCGGCAGCGGCCCATGCAGGCGGATCGCCTGCAACACGATCCGCTCGTTGAACTGCCGCATGCCGACCTGGTTCGATCCGACCGTGCGTTTCAGCGGTGAACGGGTGCCCGTATCCATCGACGGTATCTGGTTACTCGTGCTCATTCGTCATGCGATCGCGCGCACGTCGGCCTGCTTCGCGCCCGTCATGATCGCGACGGCATCCGACATGTGGATGTCGTTCTTGTTGACGAGCGCCGCGCGCCGTCCGAGCCGCTGAATGTGGATGCGATCCGCGATCTCGAACACGTGCGGCATGTTGTGGCTGATCAGGATCACGGGCAGGCCGCGCTCGCGCACACGACGAATCAGCTCGAGCACCATGTTGCCTTCCTTCACGCCGAGCGCGGCCGTCGGCTCGTCGAGAATCACGACGTGGCGCGCGAACGCCGCGCTGCGCGCCACCGCGACGCCCTGGCGCTGACCGCCCGAGAGCGTCTCGACGGCCTGGCGCATCGAACGGATGCCGATCTGCAGGTCCTTCATCGCGTTGGTCGCTTCGTCGAGCATGCGGCGCTTGTCGATCATCTTGAAGAGCTTGCCGCGCCAGCCCGGTTTCACCAGTTCGCGCGCGAGGAACAGGTTCTCCGCGATGCTCATCGCCGGCGCGACGGCGAGATCCTGATAGACGGTCTCGATGCCTTGCTGGCGCGCGTCGATCGGGCTGCGGAAATTGACGGGATTGCCGTCGAGCAGCAGCTCGCCTTCGTCGGGCACGAGCGCGCCCGAGAGCGCCTTGATCAGCGACGACTTGCCTGCGCCGTTATCGCCAATCACGGCCATGATCTCACCGGGCATTACTTCGAAATCGCAGCCGTCGAGCGCGGTGACGTGGCCGTAGCGCTTGATCAGGCCGCGCGCCTGCAAAACGGGGGTCTTGCCGTTGGCGGTGCGGGTGGTGGTGTTGGCGGACGAGGGGGTTGTCGACATGACAGTCTCCTTCAGATAACGATCAACGTGCGCCACGGCGCGACAGCTTGTCGGCGGCGACGGCGAGAATCACGAGAATGCCGGTGATCAGCACCTGATACACCGACGACACGCCCATCAGCGTCAAGCCATTGCGGAATACGCCGACGATCAGCGCACCCAGCAGCGTGCCCGCAATCGAGCCGCGTCCGCCGAAGAGGCTCGTGCCGCCCAGCACGACGGCCGTGATGCTGTCGAGGTTTTCCGTCTGTCCCGCTTGAGGATCGCCGACGCCCGTGCGCGCGACGGAGAGCAGCGCCGCGATGCCGTAGATCGCGCCCGACAGCGTGTAGACCGTGATCAGGATGCGTTGCGCGGAAAGGCCCATCAGGCGCGCGGCTTCCGGGTTGTTGCCGAGCGCGTAGAGATGGCGGCCGGGCACGGTGTCGCGCAGCACGAACCACGTCGCGAGATACATCAGCAGCGTGAGGACGGTGCCGTACGTGACCGTCGCGGGACCGACGCTGAACGTGCTGCCGAAGAACATGATCGCGTCGGGCAGATTCGACACGCTCTCCGCGTTCGAATAGATCTGCGTGGCCGCGAACGCGATATTCAGCGTGCCCAGCGTGACGATGAACGCGGGCAGCTTGATGCGCGTGATCAGCACGCCGTTGAGCAATCCGAACAGCGTGCTCGCGCCGACGCCGCACAGGATCGCGATCATGGGCGGCACGCCCATCACGACGGCGAACTTCGTCATCACGATCGAGCCGAGCGCCATCACCATCCCGCACGACAGATCGATGCCGCCCGTCAGCACGATTAAAGTCTGGCCTATCGCGATGACGGCGACGACCATCGTCTGCTGCAGGATCAGCGACAGGTTCTGGAACGACAGGAAGCGGCTGCTCTGCGAGATGAAGAAGATGCACGCGAGCACGAGTGCGATCAACGGACCTGCCTCGGCGAGCGTCGGCATATGATCCGCGAACCGGCGGTGGCTTTGAGCGGGAACGGTGGGAGTCGACATGATGTGTTTCCTCGAAGCGATGCGTGATCTGCGTGCGGCGGATTTCATGGAAGAGGGTCTCGATGGAACCCGTCGCGCTCACGCTGGAGAACTCGCGGAGATGCGCACCTTGCGCATCTCCGTTGCTGCCTGGTGACTGCTATTCGACTTGCGCTGTCACTTGTTGCCCCAACAGTTGTCGAGACCGAACTTCGTGTCCTTGCTGTCGACGCCGCTTTGCGCCTTGTCGGTGATGAGCGTCACGCCCGTGTCGTGATAGCCGGACGCTTTCTTGCCCGACTTCGCGTACTCGACGCCTGCTTCCACGCCGAGCGAAGCCATCTTCAGCGGATACTGCTGCGATGTCGCGGCAAGCTCGCCGGCCTTCACGTTGCGCACGCCTTCGCAGCCGCCGTCGATCGACACGATCATCACGCTCTTTTCCTTGCCCGCATTCTTCAGCGCGCGATATGCGCCCGCTGCGGCCGGTTCGTTGATCGTGTAGACGACGTTGATGTCGGGCGCTTTCTGAAGGCAGTTTTCCATCGCCGTCTGGCCTTTCGCCTGATCGCCGCGCGTGTCCTGACTGCAAACGATCGACGCATCGCCTTCCTTGATGCCGAAGCCCTTCAGAAAGCCGTTATGACGCAGCACGCCGACGGAGACGCCGGGCGCGAGATCGAGCGTCGCGATCTTCGCGGGCTTGCCGGCGAGCGCGGCCTTCGCGTATTCGCCGATCAGCACGCCAGCCTTGAAGTTGTCGGTGGCGAAGAGGGCGTCGGTGGCGTCCTGCGGATCGGTCGGCGTATCGAGCGCGATCACGAGCGCGCCAGCCGCGCGCGCCTTCTTGATGCTCGGCACGATCGCCTTCGTGTCGCTCGGCGTGATGAGGATCGCTTTCGCGCCTGCCGTCAGCATGTTCTCGATGGCCGTGACCTGCGCGGCGTTGTCGCCGTCGAACTTGCCGGCCGCCGTGATCAGCTTCGCGCCGTCTTTCTGCGCAGCGGCTTCCGCGCCTTGCTTCATCTTGACGAAGAACGGATTGGTGTCGGTCTTCGTGATCAGGCCGACGACGGGCTGATCGGCCGCGAGACTCGCGCTCGCGCACCACAGCGCCGACGCGGCGACGCACGCTGCGGCAATACCCTTGATGACGGGCTGCATGTGGGACTCGCGGCGCAATGGCCTGCGGGAATTCGGGTTCATGGAACGCTCCTCCGGATGTTTGACGACGACGTTGTGAACAGCGATCGGTTCAACGGTTTCGACGGGCGCTGATTGCGCTTTCTGTTGCGCTCGCCATGCGATTGGGTCGCCGGCTGCGCGGGCCTTACTAAATCAAGTTGTTTTAGTTAGTACAGCAGCGGCCTTCCCAAAAATCAAGAAGCGGGTTTGATGCGGCGCGACGCGGGGCGAGGCGCGCCGTGACGTGCAGAGCCTTGCTGCACAAGGCCTGGCGGGCTGTGAAGCGGGGCCGCGAAGCACCTGTCGGATAGGGGTAAATCAGGAGTGCGGTGCCCCGCAAATTAGGTTCATTTGTTCTTTTAGTGGGCAAATGCTCTGAAAATCGACGCCTGTGCTCTAATCGGGACCGTGACTTGCTGGCGGTTCTGGCGAGGTCGCCATCACTCGCGCGACAAGCGGAGGCGAACGTGAAGACGATGCACAATCGCGCGCTGCATTACGTCGCGAAGCATCCTGCGCAGTTCACGTTGCAGGTGTTCAAGGCATTCCGCAAGAACCAGGGGCTGCTGCTCGCGGGCGCGATTGCCTACTATGCGCTGCTGTCCATCGTGCCGTTGCTGATACTCGTCGCGATCGCGTTCAGTCATTTCGTCGGCGAGCAATTGCTGCTCGATACGCTCGCGCATCTGCTCGAGTGGCTGGTGCCGGGGCAATCGAAAGCGATCGTGCAGGAGCTTGCCAATTTCCTTGCGCATCGCGCGGTGATCGGCTGGTTCCTCGTCGTCACGATGATCTTCTTCAGCTCGCTCGCGTTCACGGTGCTCGAGAACGCGCTGTCGATCATCTTCGTGCATCGCGTTGCGATACGGCGCAGGCACTTTCTGCTGTCGGCGATCCTGCCGTATCTGTTCAGCCTGTCGCTGGGCGTCGGCGTGCTGCTCGTGACGTTCGTGTCGAGCGGACTTCGCGCCGTCGCAAGCGACAGCGTCGTACTGCTCGATCACACGATATCGTTGACGGGCGCGACGCGTGTCGTGCTTTATCTGCTCGGTCTTGCCGGCGAGATCTTCGTGCTCGCGGCCATCTATCTGGTGATACCCGCGGGACGCACGACGCCGTGGCATGCGTTTGTCGGCGCGGTGGCGGCTGCCGTGCTGTGGGAGATCACGCGGCGCGTGCTGGTGTGGTATTTCGCGACGCTATCGCAGGTGAGCGTCGTCTACGGCTCGCTGACGACGGCCATCGTCGTGCTGTTCAGCTTCGAAGCGCTCGCGACGTTGATGCTGTTCGGCGCGCAACTGATCGCCGAATACGAGCGGCTCAATGCGAGCGGTAACGAGCGCGCTTCACAGCCATTCGTGACGGGTTGAGCCGACGGCAAGAAAAACGTTTGCGTCGGCGAAATAGTGTTTGCGTTAACGGCGACGAGTACGAGAACTTTAGGCCGATTTGCGCGCATGTTGTATTGCGTTTCTTGGCCCGCAAAACAATTCGTCTGGTCACAGCTTCGTCACGAGCCACCGACGATAATCGCGTCGCCCTTCACATGGAAAAATCAGAACGGGCAGCGCTGCGCAGCGCAGCGCAAGACCTCGGGGAATACCGCAAATGACCATCCGTCACCGCATCACTCTACTCGTGGTGTCGATGCTGGTTGCCTTGTCGGCAATCGGCGGATACGCCGTCTATCAGACACGCGGCAGTGCCGCAGACGTCCGGCAAGTGACGCAGGGCGTCGTGCCGAGCGCGCTCGCATCCGCTGACCTCGTTTCGCAGGTCAAGGACGTTCAGCTCGCGACGATGACGCTCGTCTATGCGCCCGATGCAAATATGGTCGAGCAGGCGCAAAAGGAACTGGCCGCGAAGGAGAAGTCGCTGCGCGAAGCACTCGACGTGCAGGCGAAAGCCGCAGCGAGCCATGCGCAGGAAGGGCTCGTCACGCAGGCGCGCGACAGTCTCGCGAATTACTTCTCGGCGATCAACGACACCGCGAAAATGAAGGCGGACGGGAAGAACGATCTCGCGCAAGCGTATCTGTTCGCCAACGTCGCTCAGTATCGCGACGAACTGGAAGGTATCGTCGAAACGCTGCGCATCGAGAAGAACCGCCAGAAGGATGACGCAATCGACGCGCTGAACACGGGCCTCGCCACGACGACGACGGCCATCGCGGCCGCAGCGGGCGCGGCCATTCTCGTGCTGGTCCTGATCGGTCTGCTCCTGTACCGTCAGATCACGCGGCCGCTTTCGCGCATGCAGTCGATGATGAGCGAAATCGCATCGAGCCAGGATTTCACGCGCCGCGTACCCGTGGGCCGCATGGACGAGATCGGCCATTCGATCGTCGCGTTCAACGGCATGATCGAGAAGATCCAGCAAAGCTCCGCGCAACTGAAGCAGAAGACGGCCGACATTCAGGCGATGTTGCAAAACATGCAGCAGGGCATTCTGACTGTCGTCGAAGGCGCCGTGATTCACTCCGAGTATTCGGCTTATCTGGAAGCGATCTTCGAAACGAAGGACATTGCGGGCCGTCCGCTGATGGACCTCGTGTTCGGCGACAGCGAGCTCGGCGCCGATACGGTGTCGCAAGTCGAGGCAGCCGTTGCGGCGTGCATCGGCGAGGACAGCATCAACTTCGAGTTCAACCAGCATCTGCTCGTCAACGAACTGACGCGCAAGATGCCCGATGGCCGCGTGAAGACGCTCGACTTGAGCTGGTCGGCGATCACCGACGAAAACGACACTGTGATGCGCCTGATGCTGTGTGTGCGCGACGTGACGGAACTGCGCCAGCTTGCCGCCGAAGCGGGCGAACAGAAGCGCCGCCTTGAAATGATCGGCGAGATTCTCGCAGTGAGCGAGGAGAAGTTCCATCATTTCGTCGAAAGCGCAACGAGCTTCATCAATGAGAACGAGCGCATCATTCGCCAGCACGCGCATGCGGACGGGTCGGCCGTTGCGGAGCTGTTCCGCAACATGCACACGATCAAGGGCAATGCGCGGACCTATAGCCTTCAGCATCTGACCAGCATCGTGCACGAGACGGAGCAGCGTTACGACGCGCTGCGCCGTCCCGAGACCGCGCACGAGTGGGACCAGGAGCAACTGATCGCCGAACTCGCGCGCGTGAAAGAGGCGCTGCAGCACTACGCGACGATCAACGAAGTGAGCCTCGGCCGCCGCAATACGGGTCGCCGCAGCAGCGTCGAGCGCTATCTGATGGTCGACAGCGAACACATTCAGGAAAGCCTGCGTCTGCTCGATGCAGCGAACCCCGCCGACGTGCGCGATTTGCTGACGGCGCGCGATGCGGTGCGCAGAACCTTGCGTCTGCTGGGCACGGAGAAGGTGGAGGATGCACTCGCGGGCGTGCTGGAGTCGCTGCCTTCGCTCGCGACGGAACTCGGCAAGGCGGCGCCGACCGTGCGTATCGACGATAACGGCTATCGCGTTCGTGCACACGCAGGAAGCGCGCTCAAGAATGTCTTCATGCACCTGTTGCGCAATTCCGTCGATCACGGCATCGAAACGGCGGTGCAGCGCGTGGCGCTTGGCAAGCCCGAAGCGGGCGTGATCGATATCGAAGTGGGTGTCGCGGAAGGGGCGTTGCAGATCACGTTGAGCGACGACGGACGCGGCCTCGCGATGTCGCGCATTCGAGGCATCGCTGCCGAGCGCGGCTGGCTCCAGCCCGATGCCCAATTGAGCGACGAAGCCGTTGCGGAGTTCATTTTCCGGCCGGGCTTCTCGACGGCGCAAAACGTGACGGAAGTCTCAGGTCGCGGCGTCGGCATGGACGCCGTGCGCGATTTCATCCGGCGCGAAGGCGGGCGCATCGGATTGCGCTTCACCGACGAGCGCACGGGTGCCGACTTCCGCCAGTTCCAGACTATCGTCTATCTGCCGGAAAATTGCGCTGTCGATAGCGTCGGCACGTCGATGCACGATGCCGCCAAAACGGTGAATTCGATTCAGGCGAATGCACTTTCCGAATAGCACTACGGGGATTCGTTGTGGTTGAACAGTATGTGATCGCGGCGCTGGCAGGCGTCGTGGCGAGCGCGCTTGCGGGCGTGCTCGCGCATCGTTGGCTTATCAAAAAGGCCAACGAGCAGAACCGGGCGGCGCTCGAGTTGCAGGCGAAGGAACGGGCGCAAGCCGAAGAGCGACATGCAGCGGAGATCCGGCAACATGAGCAGCAGGCGCGCGAATTGCACGCGCTGGCCGACACGTTGCGCGAAGATCTCGTGCATCACTCGGCACAAGCCGAAGAGGCGCGCGCCGCGCTCAATGCGCTGTTGAACCAGAAGGACGAATGGCTTCAGCACGCGACGCGTCTTTCCGGCGAAGCGGCGCGCTTGCGGCATCTGTCGGCCACCTTCGAGCGCTGGCATGAGCAGATGATTTCGCTGATGGCGCAGAACCACGACATGCACGCAAAGAACACCGAGCTGTCGTCGATCGTGCGGCACGTGCTGATCGTCTCGCTGAACGCTTCGATCGAAGCGGCGCGCGCGGGCGCGGCCGGACGGGGGTTTTCGATCGTCGCGAGCGAAGTGCGCGCGCTCGCTTCGCGCTCGCAGGAACTGTCGAAGAGCTATCACGACAGTCTGAACCGCAACGACCTCATCACGACGGCCACGTTTCAGGACATTCAGGCAGGCGGCAAGATGATCGCTGCGTCGCTGGCGAGCGTCGAAGCGCTCGCCGGCCAGATTCAATCCCGGTTAGAACAGGCGACGTCGTGATCAGTCAGCAAGCGAAAGAAAGTATCGAACGGATCTTCTATCAGTCCGCGCGCACGCGTTTGCCCGCCCGTGCCGGCGACGAGTGCGAAATCACTGCTCTCGATGCACATCTGGCCAATAGGGCGCTTGCGAGCCATATCGTCGTTTTGACCATTTCATCGATTGCATTCCGCTTTCTGCTCGTGTTGCATTTCGACGACGACCAGACGACGCGCGATTACTACTTGCGCGACGCCGAAGATCGTTCGCTGGCGGAAGCACTGATGGAAGTCGGCAATCTGTGCTGTGGCGCGATCAATCAGCAGCTGGTCGAGTACTTTCCTGATCTGGGCATGTCGACACCCTATCAGCTGAATGGCGCGTGCGTGCCTTATCTGACGGAATTGAAGCCGGCGCACCTCGCGGCATTTCGCGTGACCATCGGCGCAAACGTACAAATCGGCGCGACGCTTTGTGTGTGCGCGAGCGCGCCCGTCGATTTCGTCGCCCACGTGGCCGAAGTCGAGGACAGCGGCGGAGAACTCGAACTGTTCTGAACGGCTTCGGCTTCGGCTTTCGCGCACGACGCATATCTTCAATCAATCAATGCGCCGCTTTAAAGGCGCGACGGGGTGAGCAATGGGAAAGGTTCTGGTAGTGGACGATTCGAGTACGGTTCGCGATGAAGTGGCGGGCTTCCTCAGAAAGAACGGCCTCGATGTCGAGACGGCCGTGGACGGCAAGGACGGTCTCGCGAAGCTGAAGTCGTCACCGGGCATCCGCCTCGTCGTCAGCGACGTGAACATGCCGAACATGGACGGCCTCACGATGGCCGAAAAGATTCGCAGCGAGCTGGCCAACGCGAGCGTCAACATCATCATGCTGACGACGGAAAGCAGTCCCGCGATGAAGGAGCGCGGCAAGGCGGCGGGCGTGAAGGGCTGGATCGTCAAGCCGTTCAAGGGTGACGCCGTGCTCGAAACGTTCAGGAAACTGGCGGGCTGACGGGCCGCGCACCGCGGATCGGGATTCGGAAGCCCGCTGTATGCGGGCGCAGCGACGCATCGCGGATTGTCACGATTCGCTGAATGATCTATTCACGCGCCGCGTGTTTATCGGCGAACGCTGCACCTCTAAACTTCTGTTGAACGGTTGCACAACGCAGGTTCGAAGCAGCCCAAACGAACAGTCCCGGAGTTGTTGCCATGAAAACGTTTGCCAAAGCCTTTGTCATTGCGGCTCTCATTAGCGCTCCCCTCGCTGCTTTTGCGCAGACCAGTCAGCCTGTGACGCGCGCGCAAGTTCGAGAAGAACTGGTGCAGCTGCATAACGTCGGCTATAGCCCGCTCGACGACCGCAACAGCTATCCCGTCCACATCGAGGCGGCCGAAGCCCGTCTGGCCGCGCAGAATGCGGCGTCCGCGCAGAAAAGCGGATACGGTGCGGCGTCGGATGGTTCGTATCAAGCGGGCGTGCGTGACGTGCGCGCGAACGGCGTCGCGTTCGCGCATCACTGATCGCGTGCGTTGTCTGCGATAACTGCGATAAAACAGGCCGACATGAATCGTTGACGCTGCGCCGAGCGTTTTGATCCAGCGTCAGGGCCGGGAACTGTGCGATGCAGGTCCCGGCCTTTTTCGTTATTAGCGTGCTCATGAGTGGCGTATTCGACGCGTGACTCAACGCCGGATCGCACATACGCCGGCGGGACGAGGATTGCGGAAATCGAATCCGCACTGTCGATCGAATAGAAAATAGAAAAGGCCGGCAGCGCGTGAAAGGTAGTGACTCGCGTCGACTATGCTTTCAAAACAGTAGATCGCCATGGCGCGAAGCCGTCGATGAGGAATTCAAGGTCGACACACTTGTAAAGACTCGTTGAAGTCGAGCCGTTCATTCGTCTCGCGATGCGCAAAGAATAGACCTTTGCCCGGTTTATCTCTCTTCTGCATAGAACGGTTAGCCGGATGCCCGTCGCCAATGCAAGCAATTTGACATTCTCGCTATTCCCTACGCGAATCGAATTTTTTTTAATGCTCTCGTCGAACGCGGCGCTAGCAGCAAAACGAAAGGCGTCTGTCTTTTCATGTAATGGATGAACTCTAGCCATATATGACATGTCCGTGGCATAGTGCCGGTATCTTCAATCAGGAGTTTCAATATGGCTACACTCGAAGCACTTCAGGCAAAGATACAAAAGCTTCAGCAGCAGGCCGATGCCATCGCTTCTCAAAAGTCGGCGGCGGCTCTCGAAAGCATTCGCTCATTGATGGTCAAGCACAATCTGACGACAGCCGATATCGATGCGCATCTCGGCCATCGAAAGCGCGGCCGTCCTTCGCTGAAGTCGGCAGGTGTGCAGACGAAAGCTGTAGCCAGATATCGCGATCCCAAAACGGGAGCGACCTGGACGGGTCACGGCCGCGCACCGGCCTGGATTGCGGGCGCGAAGGATCGCAACAAGTACCTCGTTTCCGGCGCGGCGAGCCAGGTTGCGACGAGCGTGTCCGCCAAGGGGGCGAAGAGCAACGGCCAGCCTAAAGGACGGCAGCCCGCCAAATATCGTCATCCGGAGACGGGCGCGACGTGGAGCGGCCGTGGTCCGGCGCCCGCATGGCTGGCAGCGGAAAAAGACCGTAACAAGTTTCTGATTAGAAGTGCAAAGGCCACGGGAATGAATGGCGTTGCCGGGAAAAAGACAGCGGCCAGGAAGGCTGCGAGAAAATCACGCGCTTAAAAAGTCGATGGGAGGGTGGGCCACTGCGCTGCCTCGCACGAATGCCACGCACGGCGGCGGACTAAAAAAAGCTCGTCGTCGTGCCGGATCTATTCGCTATTGCTGAGAATTTTTGCCGAGGCGAGATGCGCAATCCAATGCGCAGTGGGTTTTCGGTCACGGCGAGCGTCAGAAAGCTCATTTCGTCACTCCCCGTAAATCCCCGCCTGGCGCGCTGAAAAGCCTGTTTTCAGGTGAAAGTACTGGCGGTCGAATCGCGACCTGGCGTGCGTGGATCGATGATTGATCCTGTCGGCGTCGCGCGCGCCAGCATTGCTTTTTCTGCGCGCGACGCGGTTTTCGAGCCAGATCTAATGGAAGTCGCGCGTCTCCAGTTCCACCGACTGTCCCCCATTTCGCTGTAGCACACGGCGAGCGGCAGCTTCAATTGCCTTCCTGTTACCCTCGAATGCCGCGATCAGATCGTGGGACGACGTGCCCGTATTGCCGAAGTGGTCGTTGAGGGCGTCGATTGATACGCTGCACCATACCTCCTTTCCTTCGACGTTCGCTTCGAATGCGACTCGCGATGCGGCTACGACGTGCCGGCGGCTGGTGAATTCGATGGTCATTTGATTTCTCCGTGAGTGCCAGGTGTGATACACGAACGTCCGCCAGCGCGGTTTTCCGGGCGATTGTTCCTTTGCCCGGGGCCAGGTGGTCCGGTCTGGGGCGTTCGCTTCGGTGCTGTACAGCAAGGAACGATCCAGTCCGCTTCGAACATGCCCAGCCCGATGGCGGGCGATGTCGAGCGTCGGTCTCGCTCTCCAATGATAGGTCGCGGGGAGGGTAAAAGCCCGGGAAAGTACTAGGCCGCCTTGCCCGTCATCTGCTCGATGAGCTTTTTCGTCGCGGGCGAATGCTCGTATTTGCGGAAAACCGCGGCGACCTCCGACACGACCGGCTCGCCCGCAAGCGTCTTGAAGACGACGTTCGGCAAATTGACCACCCGGGTCAGCACATTGGGCACGATGGCCACGCCCGCGCCCACGGAGACCTGCGTCAACACGGCGAGCAGCGTGCCCGGCGCGCTCACGATGCGCGGATTGAAGCGGCCGCGCCGCGCGATTTCCCGCGTGCCGAGATCCTGTTCGGGCACGACGAAGGTTTCGCCCGCCAGCGCACGCGCCTTGATCGGACCCGCTGCTGCCGCGAGCGGATGCTCGGCGGGCAGCGCCGCGCAGAACGCATCGCGCGTCAACACGTGCGCGCGCAGCGAGGACGGCAGTTCGACGGGCATGCGCACGAACGCGACGTCGACGCGTCCTTCCTCCAGTAGCGCGGGCAGCTCGCCCATCGGATGTTCGGTTGCTTGCACGAGGACGCCCGGCCTCGATTTGCGGAACGCGCGGAGCTGCTTCTGCAGGATGCCCGAAAATGCGGCCGAGCCGACATAGCCGATATGGATTCGCCCCAGTTCACCGCGTCCGGCGCGCTTTCCGGCATTCAGCGTGCGTTCGAACTGCGCGATGGTCTCGCGCGCTTCGGCGAGAAATGCTTCTCCGGCAGGCGTGAGCGCTACCGTGCGTTTGGTGCGGCGAAACAGTTGCGCCTGCAGCGTACGCTCCATTTCCTGGATCTGCACGGTCAGCGTGGGGGGCGCGATGCCGAGGGCTTCGGCGGCCTGTGCAAAATGCAACCGCTCCGCGACGGCGATGAAGTAACGCAGATGCCGGAGTTCCATAAGGCCTGGCGAGTATTAGGTTAAACCTAATTATATTGAACAGACACGGGAATGAACGGAATAGAAAAAACTGGTGAAATACGGGCTCACCGTCCGTCGTCTTTCCGCAAACCAGCCCCATGAGTTCAATCACCGTTACCCATTCGGCCTCTCGCGGCACGCCGCTGCTGCTCATTGCGTCGATGGGGTGCGCGATGACTGTGCTCGACACGAATGTAGTCGGCATCGTTCTGCCCACCATTGCGCGCGATCTCAATGCGTCGTTTGCCGATATCGAATGGGTGATCAGCACTTACGTGCTGTGCTTTGCCGCGCTGTTGCTGCCCGCCGGCTCGCTCGCCGACCGCTTCGGACGCAAGCGCGTGTTCCTCGCGGGCATTGCGCTTTTCGCGCTCGCTTCGTTCGCATGCGGCGTCGCGCCGAGCGCATCGTTGCTGAATATCGCGCGAGCCGCGCAGGGCGTGGGCGCGGCGTTCCTGCTCGCGCCCGCGCTCGCGATCATCGGCCATGCGTTTCATGACGAGCGCGAACGCGCGCGTGCGTGGGCTGTGTGGGGCGGCATCATGGGGCTGACGATGGTCCTTTCGCCGCTGATCGGCGGTGTCGTCAGCGCGTATCTGGGCTGGCGCTGGGCGTTCACGATCAATGTGCCTATCTGCGCGCTGCTGGCTACGGGTGTCGTCAGAATCGTCGACGAGTCGCGCGACCCGACGCCGCGCTCGCTCGATCTGCCGGGTATTGCGCTCTTTGCGTCAGCGATGTTCTCGTTGACGTGGGCCCTGATTCTCGGTCCGGAACGCGGATGGTTCAGTACCGCCGTCGTGTCGCGTGCATGTGCCGGTGTCGCGCTGTTCGCCGCGTTTGCGCTGGTCGAAAGCCGGCGCGCGCATCCGATGCTCGATCTCGCACTGTTCCGTTCGCTGCCTTTCGTCGGCGCGATTGTGGCGATGTTCGCGTATGCATCGTCGGCGCAGGTAATGGCTTCGCTATTGCCGCTGTTTCTGCAAAATGCGCGAGGCGAAAGCGCGCGCGGTGCGGGGGCCGGCATGTTGCCTTTTGCGCTGGCGATGCTGTTGCTGCCGCAACTTGGGCGCAAACTCGCGGCATATCTGGATTCGCGGCGGATTCTGACGCTCGGCCTCGCAGTGGTCGCTTGCGGCAATCTCGCGATGATGCTTGCCGCGCGCAGCGCGAACCATGCGTGGCTGGTTGCAGCGATGGCGCTGCTCGGCAGCGGCGGGGGACTGCTGAACGGCGAAACGCAGAAGGCGATCATGGGCACAGTCCCGCGAGAACGTGCGGGCATGGCGTCCGGCATCAGCACGACATCGCGCTTCACTGGCATTCTTCTGGGCTTTTCCGGACTCGGCGCGGTGCTGGCCGAGGGTGTGCGTTCGGCGTTGACCGCGCAGATGTCCGATGTCCAGGTTCCGTCCGTTCCGGGCTTCGCGGAGCGTGTGATGGCAGGCGACTTCGCGCGCGCATTCACGCTCTATGCGCCTGCTCTGACAGACACGCTGACCCGCATTGCGCGCTCGAGTTACGGCGAGGGCTTCTCACAGGCATTCGGCGCGGCTGCATTGGTGGCGGCCGTTTCGGCATTCGTCGTCTATCTGTCGATGAAAAGCAGCAAGCGTTGATTGCGTGGTGCAGTACCGATTAGTATAAAAAGCTCTATACAAAGAGCGCGCTGCAACGCGCACCCTTCGATGACTCGGTACGAATCACTCGCCAATACGATGGCGGCGGAAATACGCTCGGGCAGTCTCGCCGTAGGCACGCGGATGCCTTCGTTGCGGCAGGTCATCGCGCAGCATGGCGTCAGTCAGTCCACGGCGTTTCGTGCTTACTACCTATTGGAAGAATGGGGACTCATTCGCGCGCAGGAGCGTTCCGGCTATTACGTCGCGCGCGGCGCGGCCGTTCCCGAAAGTCGCGAGGCCACAAAGAAGCGCGCGCTCGCCGAGTCCGCGAAAGTCGATATCAGCGAACTCGTTTTTAGCGTGCTCGAAGCGGCGAGGCATCCGGGCGTCGTGCCACTCGGTTCCGCGTTTCCGTCGCCCATGTTGTTTCCGTTGCAGCGTCTTGCGAAGTCGCTCGCACAAACGGCGCGCACGGTGAATCCGTGGAGTACAGTCGTCGATTTGCCGCCTGGCAACGAGGCATTGCGTCAGCAGATAGCGCTGCGTTATCTGGGCATGGGGCTGTCGCAACGGCTCGATGAAATCGTCGTCACCAATGGCGCGCTCGAAGCATTGAATCTATGTCTGATGGCCGTGACCCGTCCTGGCGACGTAGTAGCGGTCGAGTCTCCGGGGTTTTACGCCGCGCTACAGGCGATTGAGCGACTCGATTTGCGCGCCGTCGAAATTCCCGTCGATTCGCAAACCGGCCTCGATCTGGATGCGCTCGAACAGGCGCTCGACAAGCATCCCATTCGCGCGTGCTGGTTCATGACGAACTACCAGAACCCGACGGGCGCGACGATGCCGCTCGAAAAGAAAAAGGCGCTAGTGGAACTGCTCGAGCGACACGAGGTGCCGTTGATCGAAGACGACGTCTATGGCGAACTGCACTTTCAGGCGGACTATCCGTTGCCCGCGATTGCGTTTGATCGAAAAGGGCTTGTCATGCATTGCAGTTCTTTCTCGAAGACGCTTGCGCCAGGGTACCGAATTGGTTGGGCCGCTGCGGGAAAATTCGCGGAAAAAGTACAGCGCGCCAAGCTGATGACGACGCTTTCGGCAAGCATTCCCGTGCAGGCGGGTATCGCCGATTATCTTCAACATGGCGGGTACGACCGGCATTTGCGTAAATTGCGCGCGGCATTGCGCGCGCAACTCGATGCAATGAATGTGGCGTTACGACGTTACATGCCGAAGGGCGTGAAATGGACGTGTCCGTCGGGCGGCTATTTCGTATGGCTCGAATTGCCCGAAACGGTCGACGCGTTGACGCTGCACAGACACGCGATCGAGCAGGGCGTGAGCATCGCGCCGGGGCCCATTTTCTCGGCGGCACGCAGCTTCCGGCATTGCGTGCGCATCAATTTCGGGCATCCGTGGAATGCGGATATCGACCGTGCCGTCCGTATACTCGGCGAACTCGTTACACAGGCAGTGAAATGAGTAGCGCGCGTTTCATTAACAGACTCTGCGATGGATTCGTCCAGAGCCTCTCGCGCGTTCGCTGGCGCGGAAGTTCAAGGCGTGATCACTGCTGAGTTGCCAACATGCTTCGCTACGAAGCCGCTTGGATTGCGTCTCTAGTAGACCCGGCTTCTTCCCTTGAGAACGGACAACGATGAGTCGTTTTCGGAAAAGTTGACTTGAGATCGCACCCGTCAGGTAAGGCTTGCTGGCAACTGTCTTCGCGACGCGCTTCAGGTACATCCGTTGCATGCCTTCCGGGCACTCATTTTCGCGGGCGGTAAACAATGGGTTCGATCAATCCGCAAAACGCGCAGAACGGGCGGAGCAGGAGAGACGAAGCCGCGCGGGATCGAAACGCAGTAGCACTGCATCCCGCGCGGCTTGCAGACGGCTTTTCTTTTAGACCTTGACGGAGGAAGCCTCGTAAATCTCATCGATGGCTTCCGCGAGCTTCGCATTGAACTCGTCGTCGCTCATCTGCTTCTTCAGGTCGTTGATCAACGCACGCGAGAAGCTCGCGATCATGCCGTGATTCTGCGCGAGCTTCGTGCACGCATCTGTGCGCGTGTAGCCGCCCGAAAGCGCGACGACTCGCGCAACGCGCGGATGATCGATCAGCGGCTTATAGAAGTCGGCGACGTCGGGAATGGTCAGCTTGAGCATCACCTGCTTGCCGGCAGGCAGTGCATCGAGGCCCTTGCTGATTTCATCGCGCAGCGCCTTTTCCGCGCCCGCCTTGTCCGGCGCCTTGATCGACACTTCGGGCTCGAGAATCGGCATGAGTCCGCTCGCGTCGATTTGCGCGCCATATTCGAACTGCTGCTTGACGATGGCGGCAATACCCGACGGCGAGTTCTGCTCGATCACCGAGCGCATCTTGGTGCCGAAAATGCCGACCTTGCGCGCACGCTCGAGCAACGTATCGAGCCCGGGGATCGGCTTCATCAGGCGCACGCCGTCCTTTTCCGCTTCGAGTCCCTTATCGACTTTCAGAAACGGCACGACGCCGCGGTCTTCCCAGAGGAACGACGGCACGGGTTTGCCTTGAGCCTGCCCGTCCATCGTGGCCTCGAACAGAATGGCCGCGATCACCTTTTTGCCGGTGAAGGCGGGGGAGGTGATGATGCGCACACGCATTTCATGGATCAGCCTGAACATTTCGGCGTCGCCGTTATAAGCGTCGTCGGGAATGCCGTACTGCCGCAGTGCGCCCGGCGTTGAGCCGCCGCTCTGGTCGAGCGCGGCAATGAAGCCGTCCTTTTCAGAAATCTGCGTCAACATTTTGTCATTTGCCACGGACGTTCCCTCCTTGAACAACTGATTGGTGGACCATTCGTTTCCGACTCGACAAGTGTACGGCATAGCAGCGCGCACTCCTATATCGTGCGGATCGGGTTCAATTCAACACATAAGCGAGGAATGTTCCAGGCACAATGTGTCAGGAAACGCGTGATCCCGCAGTGTGATTGGCAACACTAGAGCTGATCCCGCTCCGCAATAGCGGCGGTAAGATCGACAAACCGGTCTCTGCCATTGTGCGAGCGGCAAAATAAAGTACTTCCTTCATTGGCGCGCGGACCTCGCGCGAATAGCGATGAATACGCTGGTGCGAGTGATCGCGACTGTGGCATGTGTGGCGGCCGCGCTCGGACTCCTGTTCGTACCGTTGCCGCGCGCTTTTCATCTTTCGACGCGCATTGTTACTGTCGTGCGCATCGCGCGGCCCAGCACGGCTGTTTTCGACTATGTAACGACGCCCGCGCACTGGCCGGCATGGCATCCGTCGTCGCTGGCGGTCACGGGCGCAACGGATCATTCGCTGGCCGTCGGCGAGCAGACGACGGAGGAGTTTCGCGTCGCGGGACGCCGTGGGCGCGTCGTATGGACAGTCGTCGAGCGCAACCGGCCGGACAAGTGGACGATCGACGGAACGATCGAAGGCCGACCCGCGGGCACGGTCAGCTACACGCTGACACCCGTCGCAAATGGCGCAAATGGCACAAATGGCACACGGTTCGAGCGCGCCTTCATCTACCGTTCGCCGACGCTCTGGTTCGCGTTGCTGAACGCGATGCTACTGCGCGCGAAGATCCAGGCGGAATCGGACGAAGCCGTCGAGCGCCTCAAGAACGCGATGGAACAGCAAGCGGGGCAGCGCGAGTAGAACGCGTTCAAGCTGGACCGATCGAACTTGTTCTTCTTGAGGCGCTTTCCGCCGCAATGCAAGTGCGACACCGCTCAATGTCAGCGCCAACGCTACTGCTTCCTTCCAGCCGAGCGGTTCACCGAGCGCGAGTGCCGTGGCGACGATCCCATGATCGGGACCAGCTGTATGCCGATCGGCTCCACGATATGGATTTTCCACTGCGTGCGACGTGACATGTAGTGCAAACGATTGCGTTGTATCCTTGACGACGCCGCAACGCACGGTGTCGATTCGTTTGCGTGCGATCTTTCGTTAGACAAAAAACTGCGCGATCCACGCGGTGCAACTGCAGATGCGTTCTTCTGTCTGACAGCGAGGAACAACCCCGCCGTAGCCGTTCAAAATGGGCACATTCCGGACGTTTTCTTCGTTGTGAAAACGCCTCGCAAGGTGCTCGCAGACGTTGGCACCAGGTCCCCGCGACCCTTAACCAATGGTTGTTACTTGCGTTGGGCGCTATCAAACGTTTGCGACGGGTGTGTGTCAAGGGTTGTTCCGAACTGATCGATGCCGAACGGAGTGAGATAGTTTCAATGCGGGATGATCGGGGCATGGTTTCATGAAAGCAACACGAAATACGGTTAGACTGCGGTTCATGAGAGGCTGAAAATGGAACAGTCCGTACGCAACTTTGCGCTTTCGACTAACGGCCAATCCGTGACTTTCGATATCGTCGTGCAAAAGCGCGCGATAGGATGTTCGATTACGCGCGATGCGCTCGAACAGCACTTCTGGCTGGAACGTGGCGCGGACGAATTGCACCTCACGAAGGCATTCGGCAACGGTCAGCGCCGCATAGCGGCAGTGGCCGAACGCAAGGCGCTCGCGAAGGGCTCGACGCACGTGTTGATTACCGCGGACGATTTCGAATACCGCTAGACGCCGCCCGGCGTCTACTGCGCGCCGGCGCTGCCCGGCATGCTGTCACGCGTGGCTCGCGGCTGCGCGGGGTACCTCACAAGCCTGCCACACGTCATTTTCCGCTCTGCCCATCCTTGCGTCGTCGCGTGTCGTGCTTCACGAAGCATTTCGGCTCGATAGATTTGCCGCCTGCTCGCACTGTCTGGATCGCGGCAGGGGGTATTCGCAGTAGAGCGTGTTGTTGTCGCGACACATGCACTTGCATCACAGCGCTAAGGGTTTATCCTAGCAATTGTCTCCTCCATGTCTCCTCTTGATATGGATTCGGCCCACCGCCTGGTGGGCCTTTCTTTTTGTCCCTTCTTTTCCGATCAACTCTCCCGCTGCCATCGGTGACATAAGGACGAGCATCCTTTGCGCGGCAAAGCCGACGCGCATCGCAGCCAGCGGTTCCCCGCGCCGGGTTCGAATGCAGTGGTGAAGAGCGATTCCGCACTCGACGTGCGGCGCGCGGGCGTCCCGTCGGAAGAGACTTCACGCTCATCCCTTGAAAGACAGATTCGGCAACTGAAAAGCAAATGGCCGGTGCTATGCACGCCGGCCATTTTCATCTCACTGCGATGTTCAAGCGTTCATCACGCTTCGAGCGCGAGCGTCGCGAAAGTGGCGAGCCAATGCTCGCCCATATAGTCGCCGGCGACGTGCTGTAACGCGCTTTCCAGATGTATGTCGGCGGCTTCGAACAGCACTGCGCGGCGCGGATCGTCATTCGGCAGCGCGCGTGCAAGCGATCGCTGGCACCACGCGCGGCTCAGATTCAGCCCATCCAGATGCGCGATCTTGCCGTCGCTGCGGTCGGTGACGGTGGCGGGCACGAACAGGGTTGCGGGTTGCCGCTGTGCGAGATCGGGCAGAAATCGCGTGAACCATCCGTCGAACTCGGCGGGCGGCAAGGCCCGCCGCATCAACTCCGCTTCCATCAGCGAAGGCGACAGAAACTCATCGCCAGATGGCTCCCACGCCTGGCAATCTGCGTCGTTCAGATACCAGCGCTTCGCCGTTTCGACGATCAGCGTTGCAAGCGAATCGCGTTGCGTGCGATGCGCGAATTCGAGCGTGAGCGCCAGTGCAAATGCCATGTTGAAATGCGTACCGACGCGCAGCGGATAAGTCGCCTTCGGCAAAAACTCTTCGAACCGTTCGACGAATGCATTCGTTAGCGGCTCGATCGTATTCGACCAGCGTTCGGCTTGCGGCAGCTTTAACGATGCCGCCTGGCCCGACAGCGCAAGCAGCCATGCCCAGCCATACGGCCGCTCGAAACCCCGGTTATGCGGCAGATCCAGATAGGCGCGTTCGCCCGCGACCTTCTCTGCCGTGAAGTGCTCGTCGACGACGGCAATGATTTGCGGCGCCTCGGGCAACTCCGGGAAGCGTTCGAGCAGATGCAGGAGCAACCAGTAGCCATGCACGCACGAATGCCAGTCATAGCTGCCATAGAAGATAGGATGCAGTTCGCGCGGACCTTGCACGTCCTGCGGACCGGCGAGCGAGTGCGTGAGCTTGTTCGGATACTCGCGCGTCAGATGAGCAAGCGCGAGACCAGCGAATTTCGATGCGATTTCAGATGTGAGCACGGCATTCATCGACGCCTCGTCATAACGGACATAGGGGTTACGGTAAGCCTTCAATCCGTTTGCTCGGGCATGCACGGGCCGAACATCGTGTTAAAGGCGAGGAGCACATTCTGCCCTTATCGCCGCCTTTCTGTCATGTATGAAGCGCGTTGCCCGCGCGTGGTTTGAGTACCATTACAAAAGCTCCAATTGCCGCGCGGTTGCATCGATGGCTTTTTTCGCCTTCGATACGATCTCGTCGATCTCGTCTTTCGTGATGACGAGTGGCGGCGAGAGCAGCATGCGATCACCCGTTGCGCGCATGATCAGATTGCCGTTGAAGCAGAAGTCGCGGCAGATTGTGCCGACGTCGCCGCCGTTTTCGAAGCGCTTCCTGGTCTTCGGGTTTTGCGCGAGTTGAATGCCCGCGACGAGACCCGTGCCCGCTACTTCGCCGACGATGGGGTGATTCGCGAACGTCTCGCGCAGTGACCGCTGAAAGTACGGACCCGTATCGTTCTTCACGCGCTCGACAATCTCTTCATCGCGCAGCAGTTTCAGATTCGCGACGGCAACGGCAGCGGCGACGGGATGCCCCGAATAAGTAAGGCCATGATTGAATTCGCCGTTCTCGATGATCGCATTGGCAATGCGATCGTGCAGGCCGACAGCGCCCATCGGCACATAACCGCTAGTCAAGCCCTTGGCCATCGTGATCAGATCGGGCTCAAAGCCGAAATGCAGATGCGCGAACCATTCGCCTGTGCGGCCGAAGCCGCCGATCACTTCATCGGCGACGAGCAGCAGGTCGTACTTGCGGCAGATGCGCTGGATTTCAGGCCAATACGTCGACGGCGGGAATATCACGCCGCCTGCTCCCTGGAACGGCTCGCCGATAAACGCCGCGACGTTCTCCCGTCCCAGTTCGAGAATTTCCGTTTCGAGTTGTCGTGCGCGTTCGAGGCCGAATTCTTCCGGCGTCATGTCTCCACTTTCGCCAAACCAGTATGGCTGGTCGATATGCACGATGTGCTCGACCTGCGACGGCATTTGCTCATGCATATAGCCCATGCCGCCGAGCGTGCCGCCCGCGATCGTCGAGCCGTGATAGCCGTTCTTGCGCGAGATGACGAACTTCTTCTGCTTCTGGCCTTGCGTCGCCCAGTATTGATGGACGATGCGCAGCACCGTGTCGTTGCCTTCCGAGCCGCTGTTGCAATAGAAGAAGTGATTGAACGGCGCGGGCGCGAGTTCGGCGAGCAGCGCCGACAACTCGATCACGGGAGGATGGGTCGTCTTGAAGAACGTGTTGTAGAAGGGTAGTTCCTGCAACTGCCGATAGGCCGCGTCCGCGAGTTCCTTGCGGCCATAGCCGACGTTCACGCACCACAGTCCAGCCATGCCGTCGATGATCTTGTTGCCGTCCGAGTCCCACAGATAGACGCCCTCGGCCTTCATGATCACGCGGCTGCCTGCGTGATTCAACGCGCTCATATCCGAGAACGGATGAATGTGATGCGCGGCGTCGAGCGCGCGATATTCCGCGGTGCTGCGTTGCTGTCGCGATGCGCTGGCCTTTGCAGTCGGCTGCGCAGTGGGTTGCACGTAAGTGATTTCTTCTGTTCTGTAGCTCATGTTGCCTCCAGTTGTCTTGCGCTTGCACGTTGCATTCCGGGTACTCAAAAAACCAGGGCTTAGACGTGCAGCAGCAAATGCTTGCGTTCCCATGAACTGATCACGCGGAAAAACGCCTCGTATTCGGTTTCCTTCAGCGTGAGATACGCCTTGACGAACTGCTCGCCCATGATCTCGGCGAGCGGCTCGCATGCGGCCATCAGCGTGAGCCCTTCTTCGAGATTGCGAGGCAACTGGTACGGCAACTGGTAGCCGTCGCTCGTGAGCGGCTCAGTCGGCGTCAGACGCTGCGTGATGCCGAGATAGCCGGCGGCGAGCGTGCCGGCAATCGCGAGATACGGATTGCAGTCGACACCCGGAATGCGATTCTCGATACGGCGCGTTTGCGGACTCGAATGCGGAATGCGGAATCCGACCGTGCGGTTGTCGTAACCCCATTGCACGTTGATCGGCGCGGCCATGAAGCGCGACAGCCGGCGATACGAATTGATGTACGGCGCGAAGATCGGCATCAGCGCGGGCGTGTACTTCTGCAGTCCCGCGAGGTACTGGTTGAACAGCGCGGTCGGCTTGCCGTCGCTGCCTGTGAAAAGGTTCTGGCCCGTCTCCCGATCGACGATGTTTTGATGCACGTGCATCGCCGAGCCGGGTTCGCCCTCCATCGGCTTCGCCATGAAAGTCGCGTACATGCGATGACGCAGCGCCGCTTCGCGCACGGTGCGCTTGAAGAGAAACACGCGGTCCGCGAGATTGAGCGGGTCCCCATGCAGGAAGTTGATTTCCATTTGAGCGGCACCCACTTCGTGAATCAGCGTGTCGACTTCCAGTTCCTGAATGTCGCAATACTCGTAGATGTCTTCGAAAAGCGGATCGAACTCGTTGACGGCTTCGATCGAATAAGCCTGGCGTCCCGTCTCGGCACGCCCCGTGCGCCCGACGGGAGGCTGCAAAGGCAGGTCGGGGTCTTTGTTCATGTCCACCAGATAGAACTCGAGCTCCGGCGCGACGACGGGCTTCCAGCCTCTGGCCTTGTAGAGATCGAGCACGCGGCGCAGTACGCGGCGCGGCGAGATCGCGACGGGCGTGCCGTCGAAATGCACGCAGTCGTGAATCACCTGCGCAGTGGGATCGACGGCCCATGGAATGATGCGGATCGTCGAAGGATCGGGCACGCACACCATGTCGGGATCGGTAACGCCCGTGAGCGAGCCGTCGTCCGGGTACTCGCCCGTCACGGTCTGGATCATCACGGCCTGCGGCAGCCGCATAGATTCTCCTGATTCGAACTTGCTGCGCGGAATGATCTTGCCGCGCGCAATGCCCGCCATGTCGGGAATGATCGCTTCGATTTCGGTGATGTGATGTTTCTTCAGAAATTCATCAATGTCTTGCATGATTGTTCTCTCTGTTTTATTGCGCGAGACGGGGATCAGGCGTGCGCGCCTGCAGTCGAACCCGTCCTCGTGCGCATTCGATCGCGGCACGCTGCGCCAAACGCGCGGAAGATCGCTGTCGATAGCGCGTCGCTTGCATGCTTCCATTCCGGATGCCATTGCACACCCAGTGCGAAAGCACGCGCATTGGCGACGCTGATCGCTTCGATCAAACCGTCCGGCGCGCGAGCTTCGACTGTGAGGCCGTTGCCGAGCCGCTCGACGCCTTGTCCGTGCAGTGAATTGACGTACACTTCGCTTGCGCCGCCGGCGAGCTTATGCAACAGCCCGTCTTGCACAAGATGCAGCGCATGCGACGGCCCGTACTGCACGTCGATGTCGTCTTCCTTGTTCTCGCGATGGTCGCCGTAGCCGTCCACCGTGTGAACGCTTTGATGCAACGTTCCGCCGAATACGACATTCATTTCCTGAAAGCCACGGCAAATCGCGAGGACAGGGATGCCCGCATCGATGGCGGCGCGCATCAGCGGCAGCGTCGTCGCGTCGCGTGCGGGGTCGTGCAGCGTGCCTGGCGCGCTCGCATGACCGCCGTAGCGACGCGGCTCGACGTTCGAATAGCTGCCCGTAAACAGCAGGCCGTCGACGTGCGCGAGTACGTCATCGGGTGCCTGCCGTTCGCCTAGCGCGGGCAGCAAAACCGCCAGCGCCTGCGCGCCGTCGACCACGGCCGCGATGTACTTCTCGCCGACCACATGCGATGGGTGCTCGCCTCTCATCGTTCTGTCGGCGCCGATGCCGACTAAAGGCTTCGTTGGCATGACTAATCGTATTCGTTGATTGCTGCACTAACGCGACACACACGTTGCCACACTCGACTGTGTATATGGCTGCGTGCGTGCGGCACTATTCCGCAGTCTTGCGCAATGCAAAGCCGCTTCAAGGGTGCTTGTTTGTCACGGTCGTCAGCGAACCGCGCCGCGCGTTGCGATCAGATAAGCTGTCCGGTTTGCTCCGCTGCGTGCGACCGCGGGCGTGCAACGGCGCGTGCCCGGAGAAGGGGCGAGCGCAAGCGAAGACGCAGCGCGTTGACGCGCGCGAAGCATTGACCCGTGAGTGGGCCAGACAGCGGAAGATGGAGAGACGCTAGGGCAAGAGCGATGCGACACCGTCGGTGTGCACCGCGATGAAGGCACGCGCAGAAATGGAGTTATGACGTCGGACGGAACGACGCGACAGGATCGTGGAGACGGACAGATAGCGGCGAAACGCATGCCTGCCGTTGCTGCCGTCGGCGATGGCGTTGTCATCGCGAAGACACCTCGCGAACTGACTACGATCCCACCTTACCAAAGGGCCACGGACTCTCACGATGACACTCGACTGGCACGTTGAAGTATTGAGCGCCCCGCTTGAAAAACGCACCAATAAAAAGAAAACGGGACGCCAGGTTGTCATTCAAAATACATTCTTTATCGCTATGACGCCGCTCGAATTGCTCAGCGCGTTGGATAACCGAACGAAAGAAGATCGACCTGTCGTCAGCATATACGAGTCGTAAATTCCGGAAAAGTCTTTTCGTCAATTTATGCGGGCTTACCCTGAGAATATATCGGCATTCAAATCAGCATTTGAATGCGGCAGGTATATAGAAGCTTCGATTTTTTGCAGGGTTCCCCGGCGGCAGTCGATTTAAAGCGACTAGTATATTCAATAGACGTGTGCGCTATTCGAGCCGCTGTTTCTCGCACAGATCTCGCTCATCGAACAGAATCGCGTGAGTTCTTCTGTCGGCACATTGAAGAGAAACTGCGCTCCGATGAGCGTTGCGGAATTCTTCACATTTGAAATCGAAGGGGGCGCGCAGCATCTCGCGCCGCGCGAAGATGCTGAACCTCGGCGAAATCGCAAGGCTGGCGCTTTGCGTCACTTGTATGACATTGAGGCATCCTGATGGACAAGACGACATTGGCTTATTGGCAGGGAAAGGCAGCGGTGCTTGCAATCGAGGGCCGCGCGTTTATCGACGGCAAGTATCGGCCGGCTGAGAGCGGGCGTACGTTCGACTGCGTGAGCCCGATCGACGGAAAGGTACTCGCGCAGGTCGCCGATTGCGGCGAAGCCGACGTCAACGCGGCCGTAAGGGGCGCGCGGCGCGCGTTCGAAGCGGGAGTATGGGCCGGCCTCAATCCGCGTCAGCGCAAGGCGACGCTGCTCAAATGGGCTGCGCTGATGCGCGAACATCTCGACGAACTTGCGTTGCTCGAAACGCTGGATGCAGGCAAGCCGATCGGCGACACGACCTCAGTCGATGTGCCGGGTGCCGCGTATTGCGTCGAATGGTTCGCGGAAGCAATCGACAAGGTGGGCGGCGAAGTGGTGCCCGCGGATCATCATCTCGTCGGGTTCGTGACGCGCGAGCCGCTGGGTGTCGTCGCGGCCGTCGTGCCATGGAATTTCCCGATCCTGATGGCTTCGTGGAAGTTCGGGCCCGCGCTCGCGGCGGGCAACAGCGTCGTGCTGAAGCCATCGGAGAAGTCGCCGTTGTCGGCGATTCGCGTCGCGCAACTCGCACTCGAAGCGGGCATTCCTGCGGGCGTATTCAACGTGGTGCCGGGCGGTGGAGAGGCGGGCAAGCTTCTCGCGTTGCATCGCGATGTCGATTGCCTCGCGTTCACCGGTTCGACGAATGTCGGCAAGCTGATCATGCAATACGCGGGGCAATCGAATCTGAAGCGCGTATGGCTGGAACTGGGCGGCAAGTCGCCGAACATCGTGCTGCCCGATTGCCCGGACCTCGACCGCGCCGCAAAGACGGCGGCGGGCGCGATCTTCTACAACATGGGCGAGATGTGCACGGCGGGTTCGCGGCTGCTCGTGCATCGCGACATCAAGGACGTGTTTCTCGACAAGCTCGTCGAGGCAGCGCGGGGCTATATTCCGGGCAATCCGCTCGATCCGAAAACATCGATGGGCGCGATCGTCGATCAGCTTCAACTGGATCGCGTGCTCGCCTATATCGAAGCGGGGCGCGCCGAAGCGAAGCTGCTGCACGGCGGTTCGCGCGTGCAGCAGGAAAGCGGCGGCTTCTATATCGAGCCGACTGTTTTCGACGTATCGCAACACGACGCGAAGATCGCGCGCGAAGAAATCTTTGGGCCGGTGCTGTCGGTGATCACGTTCGATTCGATCGACGAAGCCGTGAAGATCGCGAACGACAGCGACTACGGCCTCGCCGCAGCCGTGTGGACCGCAAACCTGACGACGGCGCACGAAGTCGCGCGACGTTTGCGCGCGGGTACCGTGTGGGTCAACTGCTATGACGAGGGCGGCGACATGAACTTCCCGTTCGGCGGCTACAGGCAATCGGGCAATGGCCGCGACAAGTCGCTGCACGCGCTGGAAAAGTATACGGAGTTGAAGTCGACGCTCGTGCGTCTGCGTTGAGTGACGGACGGGGCGCGCCGGCGCACGGCACAACTGCCGAGGCGGACGCAGGCGCGCTCATGATGCGTTGCGTCCGGGCATCGGCATGCCTTGCTCGCGGCACTCGACGGGGCAGCCGGCCTTCAGGCACGGCTTGTCGTCGCAGAAGCGGCAGAGTTGCATTGCGTGCGATGCGTCGCGTGTTTCGTTCCAGAGTATCTTGATCAGCAGGTCTTCGAAGACGGCGCGCTCGTCGTCGTCGAGTCGTCCGACGACGCGCTCCAGCAGGCGTCCGCGCGCCGTGCGCAAGCGGCTGGCTTCGCGACGCCCCGAAGGCGTCAAAGCCAACGCGACGGAACGTTTGTCGTTGCCCGCCTTCTTTTCGACGAGGCCCGCGTCGACGAGCCCAGCGACTGCGCGCACGGCGGCAGGGTGCGAAAGCGCGACCGCTTCGCGCAGCACTTCGATCGACGAATCGGGATACTGGCCGATTGCATTAAGCATCGCGCGTGCCGTCGGCCCGGCGAGCGCGGGCAGCGTGGATGGCGAGTTCAGATCGTCGTTCACCAGAACGGCGAGCACGCCGAGCAGGTTTGCCGTGCGCTGAACCATGACGTCACCTCGATGTGTGCAATGTGCATATGTGCATGATGCACATATCGGTGCGCGGATTCAATGCGAATCCGGCTGGCCCTTACTTGCGCTTTTCAGTGAATTGCGTGGAAATATCCAGTAACGGATTCGTAACTCATCGACGAGTCGCTTCGACTATTGTTCTTATATTGGACTCTGGATTCACATACTGGCGTGTCGACGAAGATGAACAGAACACAGATCACGAGAAAGCTTGCCGCGCCGGCGCTCGTCGTCGGAACGGTGCTCGCGTTGGGCGGTTGCGCCGTTGCGCCGCCCAGCGGGCCGAGCGTGGTCGCAATGCCGCGCAAGGGCGAGCCGCTCGAGCAGTTCCAGCAGGAAGATTACGCGTGCCGGGACTATGCGTTCCGCAGCACGGATGCGAACGGCGCGTCGCAGGCGGCGACGCACAATTCCGCGAATAGCGCGGCCCTCGGAACGCTCGGGGGCGCGGCCGTCGGCGCGCTGTTCGGCGCGGCGGCGGGCAATGCGGGCGCGGGTGCGGCGATCGGCGCGGGCAGTGGCATGCTGCTCGGCGGCGCGACGGGTGCCAACAGCGCGTCGTACTCGGCTTACGGCTTGCAGGCGCGCTACGACGCCGCCTACGCGCAGTGCATGGTGGCGAAGGGCAATACGATCGCGCAACCGCCCGCGCCTGCATACTACTCAGCGCCGCCCGTCTATTACGCGCCGCGTCCTTACTACTACTACGGCCCGCCGGGCGTCGTGTACTCACCGTATCCCTATTACTGATCGGGTGTGAGCGAAAGACGCGAGCATTGTCACGGCGCTCGCGTCTTTTGTCTGTATATGTGCAGCGTGCACATATCCGTGCAGTCTCTCGCTGCGCGATGAAAGTGTTGAAAGCGATCAAAGCCCGTCAGTCCGGCGCGTACTTGAACTCGGGCAACGCCTCCAGCGACGACTTCGTCGCGTCGGGCATCATCACCTGCTTGCTGTTGATCTGCAGATCGCTGAACGGCACGGCGACATAGTGCTTGCCCATACCGAGAAAGCCGCCCACCGAAAGTATCGCGAACGCTGTGTGATCGGACGGCGAGACGACCAGGTCGTCGATGATGCCGATCTTGTCCTTGTCGCGGTTATAGACAGTCGCGCCCGAGAGCTTCGATGCGCGAAAGCCGGTGCCCGTCTGCATGACCTCGGTGTGGCGCTCGGTGATCGACTGCTGCGCGCCTTGCGCGAGCGCCGATGTCGAGATGAGCGCGGCCAGCAGGCTTGCGAGGCCGATCCGGCATGTTCGGTTGAATGCTTGTTGCACGATGGTCCTCCCTATCGACCATGGTTGGCGCCCGTGGCGCGCTGCTCTGATCTCACGCACGACGATTGCCGTTATTCGATGTTGTTGATGAGCGGCGCGTGCCCCTACGGCTTGTCGTCCTCGTAATCGGGGTTGACGTCGGGATCGAGTGGCGGAGCGTCCGGGTCCTGCGGCGGACCGACGTTGGGCAAGTCGGTCTCGACAGTCCCGGGTGAGGGCGAGTCGGACTGATCGTGGTGGATCGGGTTGTCGCCTTGGCTGGGCTTCGTGGGCATGGCCGGTCCTCCCTGGGTTCATTGCTGGCATAGGTGTTGCCAGCAAGTGGCGCTCCCGGCCGGGCGCGCGAGCGCGATCTACGCGTTCTCGTTGTTTTTCGCGGCGACGGTCGCGGTCTCGCGCGGTTTCGCCAGCTTTTGCGCGGCCTCGGCTTCCGCGAGCCGGCGCGCCGCTTCGCTTACTTCCTGGCGGAATTGCACGAGCGCGCTGAGCGATGCGTCGGGCGGTTGCAGCGCTGTCCACAGCACGTCGATCAGACGGTCGGCCGTCGCGTCGATATCGGTGCGACGATTGCCGAGCGTCGCGTCCCACAGCACATGCTCCATCGGGCCGAACACCAGCGAGCGCAGCAGGCGCAGCGGCACGTCCGAGCGGATCTGGCCGGTTTGCTGGCCTTGGGAAAGCACGCGCATCAGCGGCGCAGTGTAGCGCCTCTGAAGGCCCGTCAGTTCCTCGCTCAGCTCGTGCTGGCGCGTGCGTCCCTCGGACAGCACCAGCGCGCACAAGCCCGTCCCGTTGACCAGCATCAGCCGCAAATGCGTGCGGACGATGAACGCGAACTGCTGGCGGATGCTGCCGTCCCGCGGCAAGCCCGACTCGATGGCCTCGATGATCTCGTCGTACCAGTCGCCGATCACGCGCGCGCACAGTTCGCGTTTGCCGCGAAAGTAGCTGAACACGGTCGCCTCGGAAATGCCGAGCCGTTGCGCGATTTCAGCCGTGGTCGCGCGCTCGTAGCCCTTTTCGGAGAACACGTCGCGGCCCGCCTGAAGAATTTCCTTCACGCGCTGCTGCGATTTGCGTCCCGCCGGCTGGCGGCGTGATCCCGGCACTTCCGCCCTTGCTACGCCCATCATATGAGTCCAGTTCAGATTTCGGGGCAGGAAAGCCCCGCTGTGGCCGATACTACCACGGTAAATAGCGGCTCAGCGCGTGCATAACGTTTTTGAGTGATACTCAAAAATACCGATTGACGCTTACGTAAATCTGGAGTGAAATGCGGTCTATGCTGTCGCGCGCCGGTCATTCCCGGACTCATCGGTCATCACACCGGCTGCGCGGCCAACGAGCTGGCTGAGCCTCGCTCAGAAAAATCGGTTGATGCGATGTGGCGCGCACCCTCCGCGTGGTCCGCGCACGATGAACTCCTGGAGACACACAAATGAGTAACCTGCCCGGTTTGCACTTCCCGCTTGGTGAAGAGATCGAGATGCTGCGCGACAGCGTCGCGTCGTTTGCGGCGAAGGAGATCTCGCCGCGCGCGGGCGAGATCGACCGCACCGATCAGTTCCCGATGGACCTGTGGAAGAAGTTCGGCGATCTGGGCGTGCTGGGCATGACCGTCTCCGAAGAGTACGGCGGCGCGAATATGGGCTACACGGCGCACATGGTCGCGATGGAGGAGCTTTCGCGGGCCTCGGCATCGGTGGGTCTTTCGTATGGCGCGCATTCGAACCTGTGCGTGAACCAGATCCACCGCAACGGCAACGAAGCGCAGAAACAAAAGTACCTGCCGAAGCTGGTGTCGGGCGAACACGTCGGCGCGCTCGCGATGAGCGAGCCGAATGCGGGCTCCGACGTCGTCAGCATGAAGCTGCGTGCGGAGAAAAAAGGCGACCGCTACGTGCTGAACGGCACGAAGATGTGGATCACGAACGGGCCGGATTGCGACACGCTCGTCGTCTATGCGAAGACCGACATCGAAGCGGGTCCGCGCGGCATTACCGCGTTCATCGTCGAGAAGGGCATGAAGGGCTTTTCCGTTGCGCAGAAACTCGACAAGCTCGGCATGCGCGGCTCGCATACGGGCGAGCTGGTGTTCGAGAACGTCGAAGTGCCGGAAGAGAACATCCTCGGCGAACTGAACGGCGGCGTGAAGGTGCTGATGAGCGGCCTCGACTACGAACGCGCGGTGCTCGCGGGCGGCCCGACGGGCATCATGATGGCCGTGATGGACGCCGTCGTGCCGTATATCCACGATCGCAAACAGTTCGGCCAGTCGATCGGCGAATTCCAGCTGATCCAGGGCAAGGTCGCCGATCTGTACACCACGCTGCAGGCGTGCCGCGCATATCTGTACGCGGTCGGCCGCCAGCTCGACACGATCGGCTCGGGGCACGTGCGCCAGGTGCGCAAGGACTGCGCGGGCGTCATTCTCTACACGGCGGAAAAGGCCACGTGGATGGCGGGCGAAGCGATCCAGATTCTCGGCGGCAACGGCTATATCAACGAGTACCCGGTGGGCCGTCTGTGGCGCGATGCGAAGCTCTATGAAATCGGCGCGGGCACGAGCGAAATCCGCCGCATGCTGATCGGCCGCGAGCTGTTCGCGGAAACGATGTAAAGCACCCGCATCGAAAAGGAGAACAACGCGATGCCGATCATCGAATCAAAGTTGAATCCGCGCTCCGACGATTTCCGCACGAACGCGGCGGCGCTCGAAGCCCTCGTCGAAGACCTGAAGGCGAAGATCAGCAAGCTCGCGTTGGGCGGCGGCCCCGCTGCGCGCGACAAGCATGTGTCGCGCGGCAAGCTGCTGCCGCGCGATCGCATCGCGCAACTGCTCGATCCGGGCACGCCGTTTCTCGAACTGTCGCAGCTTGCGGCGTTCGGCATGTATCACGACGATGCGCCGGGCGCGGGCGTCATCACGGGCATCGGCCGCATCGCGGGCCAGGAATGCGTGATCGTCTGCAACGACGCGACCGTGAAGGGCGGCACTTACTATCCCGTCACGGTGAAGAAGCACGTGCGCGCGCAGGAAATCGCGCAGGAAAACCGCTTGCCGTGCGTGTATCTCGTCGATTCGGGCGGCGCGAACCTGCCGAATCAGGACGATGTGTTCCCGGACCGCGATCACTTCGGCCGCATCTTCTACAACCAGGCGAATCTTTCGGCGCAAGGCATTCCGCAGATCGCCGTCGTGATGGGCTCGTGCACGGCGGGCGGCGCGTATGTGCCCGCGATGAGCGACGAGTCGATCATCGTGAAGAACCAGGGCACGATTTTTCTGGGCGGGCCGCCTCTGGTCAAAGCGGCGACGGGCGAAGAGGTCAGCGCGGAAGATCTCGGCGGTGGCGATGTGCATACGCGTCTTTCCGGTGTCGCCGATCATCTCGCGCAAAACGATGCGCACGCACTGGCGATTGCGCGCAGCATCGTCGGCAATCTGAACCGGCGCAAGGATGTGCCCGTCGCGATGCAGGAGCCGAAGCCGCCGCGCTACGACGTGAAGAGCATGTACGGCGTGATTCCCGTCGATACGCGCAAGCCCTTCGATATCCGCGAAGTGATCGCGCGCATCGTCGACGATTCCGCGTTCGACGAGTTCAAGGCACGTTACGGCACGACGCTCGTGTGCGGCTTCGCGCATATCTGGGGGCACCCGGTCGGCATCGTCGCGAACAACGGCATTCTGTTTTCCGAGTCCGCGCTGAAGGGCACGCACTTCATCGAGCTGTGCTGCCAGCGCAAGATACCGCTCGTGTTCCTGCAGAACATCACGGGCTTCATGGTGGGCCGCAAGTACGAGAACGAAGGCATCGCGCGCAACGGCGCGAAGATGGTGACGGCCGTGGCGACTGCGAAGGTGCCGAAGTTCACGGTGATCATCGGCGGCTCGTTCGGCGCGGGCAACTACGGCATGTGTGGCCGCGCGTATTCGCCGCGTTTTCTGTGGATGTGGCCGAATGCGCGCATCTCGGTGATGGGCGGCGAACAGGCGGCATCCGTGCTCGCGACCGTCAAGCGCGACGGCATCGAAGCGAAGGGCGGCACGTGGACGGCCGAGCAGGAAGAGGCGTTCAAGCAGCCGATCCGCGAGCAGTACGAGCATCAGGGCCACCCGTATTACGCGAGCGCCCGCTTGTGGGACGACGGCGTGATCGACCCCGCGCAGACGCGCGATGTGCTGGGCCTTGGGCTGTCGGCGGCGATGAATGCGCCGATCGAAGACACGCGCTTCGGCGTGTTCCGCATGTGATGCCATCGATCGAGGAGCCCAGGATCATGCAATACGAAAACCTGACCGTCGCGTTCGATAACCGGGTCGCGACCGTCACGCTCAATCGCCCCGACGTGCGCAACGCGTTCAACGAAGCGATGATCGCGGAGATCACTTCCGTCTTTCGTGCGATGAACGAGCACGACGACGTGCGCGCCGTCGTGCTCGCCGCGAACGGCAAGGCGTTCTGCGCGGGCGCGGACCTGAACTGGATGAAGAAGATGGCCGGTTACTCGGACGACGAGAACCGCGCCGATGCAATGCGTCTTGCCGACATGCTCGCGTCGATCTACCGTTGCAACAAGCCGGTGATCGCACGCGTGAACGGCGACGCATACGCGGGCGGCATGGGCCTGATTTCGGCGTGCGATATCGTCGTGGCCGTCGATACCGCGAAGTTCTGTCTCTCCGAAGCGCGCCTCGGCCTGATTCCCGCGACGATCGCGCCGTATTTGATTCGCGCGCTCGGCGAACAGGCGTCGCGCCGCTACTTCACGACAGCCGAGCAGTTCGACTGCGCAACGGCATATCGCCTTGGCCTCGTCAGCGAATGCGTGAGCGCGGACAAGCTCGACGAGACCGTGCAACAGATCGCAGCGACGCTGTGCGCGAACGGCCCGCACGCCGTCAAGGCATGCAAGCAGCTCGTGCAGGACATTGCGGGCCGCGAGCTGAATGCGGCGCTGATAGAAGATACGGCGGCGCGCATCGCGCGGATTCGCGCGAGCGCCGAAGGACGCGAAGGCGTCGCGTCGTTCCTCGAAAAACGTTCGCCGTCGTGGCGCGCGTGATCGCGTGGCATATGAGGCCGAACGCGAAGGCACGCGCACACAGAACAACACCCCATCGAGACACCTCATGTTCAACAAGATCCTGATTGCGAACCGGGGCGAAATTGCCTGCCGCGTCGCCGCGACCTGCAAGCGGCTCGGCATCACGAGCGTCGCGCTCTATTCCGACGCCGACGCGAACGCAAAGCACGTCGCTGCATGCGACGAAGCCGTGCACATCGGCGGATCGACGGCGGCGGAGAGTTATCTGCGCGTCGAACGCATCATCGAAGCGGCGCTTGCGACGGGCGCGCAGGCTGTGCATCCCGGCTACGGCTTCTTGTCGGAGAACGAGGACTTCGCGCATGCATGCGAGAGGGCGGGCATCGAGTTCATCGGGCCGCCCGTCGAAGCGATTGCCGCGATGGGCTCGAAGGCTGCCGCGAAGGCGCTGATGCATTCGGCCGCTGTGCCGCTCGTGCCGGGCTATCACGGCGACGATCAGAACGCCGATCTGCTGCATCGCCAGGCCGACGAGATCGGCTATCCCGTGTTGCTGAAGGCGAGCGCGGGCGGCGGCGGCAAGGGCATGCGCGTCGTCGAGCGCACGGAGGATTTCGCGGCGGCGCTCGCGTCGTGCAAACGTGAAGCGGCCAGCAGCTTCGGCAACGACCGCGTGTTGATCGAAAAGTATCTGACGCGGCCGCGCCACGTCGAAGTGCAGGTGTTCGCGGACAAGCACGGCGGCGCCGTGTATCTGTTCGATCGCGACTGCTCGGTGCAGCGCCGTCATCAGAAGGTGCTCGAAGAAGCGCCCGCGCCGGGCTTGCAGCCGCATGTGCGGCGCGCGATGGGCGAGGCGGCCGTCGCGGCGGCGCGCGCGGTGAATTACGTCGGCGCGGGTACCGTCGAGTTCATCATGACGGCGGGCGGCGACTTCTACTTCATGGAGATGAACACCCGTCTTCAGGTCGAGCATCCCGTCACGGAGATGGTCACCGGCCAGGATCTCGTCGAGTGGCAATTGCGTGTCGCGGCGGGCGAGCCGCTGCCGCTCGAACAGGACCAGTTGAAGATCGATGGCCATGCGATCGAAGCGCGCATCTACGCCGAGCATCCGGCGCGCGGCTTCCTGCCGTCGACGGGCACGTTGAAGCATCTGCGCATGCCGGAAGGCGTCGAGTTCTCGTTGGGCCTCGGCGGCGAACGCGCGCCCGTGCGTATCGACAGCGGCGTGCGCGAAGGCGATACGATCACGCCGTTCTACGACCCGATGATCGCGAAGCTGATCGTGCACGGCGCGAGCCGCGACGAAGCATTGAAGCGCATGAGTCATGCGTTGCGCGACTGCGAAGTGGTCGGGCCGCATACGAACGTCGAGTTCCTGCAACGCATCGTGACGAGCGTGCCGTTTTCGACAGGCGACCTCGATACGGGTTTGATCGAGCGTCATCACGATGCGCTTTTCGCGCCATTTCAGAAGCCGTTCCTCGAAGCGCTGGCGCTCGCTTGCGGCGCGCTGATGACGCGCGAAGGCGGGCTCGCGCACGGCGCATCGCCGTGGGATGCGCTGTCGCACTGGCGCCTGAACAGCGGCTATACGCAGACGCTCAACTGGCGCGACGTCGAGAAAGAGTCTGCATTTACAGTGCTTTTCTCGCGCGACGGGGAGTCGCGGATGCTCACGCACGATGGCAAGACCGAGCCGTTCAAGTGGTGGGCGGGCGCGGGCAAGCATGAATACGGCGCGACTATCGGCGATGCGCACGTGACGGGCCGTGTGTTTATCGACGGCGATACGTTCCATGTGTTTTGCCGCGGCGATGCGCTAGAGTTCGAATGGCAGAACCTGCTGGCGCATGCAGCCGATGCCGAGCACGGCGAAGGGCGTCTCACCGCGCCGATGCCCGGCAAGGTGATCGCGGTGCTGGTCGAAGAGGGCGCTGTCGTCGAGAAGGGGCAGCCGCTGCTCGTGATGGAAGCGATGAAGATGGAGCACACGATCGGCGCACCCGCAGCGGGCAAGGTGGCGGAGGTGCTGTACGGCGTCGGCGATCAGGTCGCCGACGGCGCGCAGCTGCTGGTGCTCGACGTCGAATAACACACAGATAACGCGGAAGTGTCCGGCGTCATGCGAGGCGCGCGTAGTTCGCTATGCGCGCCTCGTGTTCCATTTGCGCGATGCAATCGTACGCTTCGTGCGGCAATACAGAAAAACCCTTGAGTCGCAGGCGTCGTGCACGCACGGGTTGTGTCTCGATCGCGTGATCAAGCGCGACGCGCAGAGCGCCAATCTGTTCGATCGATATGTTCTTGGAGGCGATCAACGGCAAGCCCGGTGACGCGCCCGCATAGCCGATTTCCTTCACTGCACTCGCGAGCTGCGGATAAGCGTCGCGCACGAAGGCCATCGTCACGCAATCGATAGCGGCGATGTCCGCACGGTTGTCGGCAAGCGCGCGAAGCGAGCCGAGATGCGAGCCCGTCTCCAATGTCGCACCGAAGAATCGGCCATCGCGGGCAAGTGGTGCTGTCGCATGCCGCAACGCGTTGTAGCCGCTGTTCGAATCGGTGGCGTTATACGCGGCGCGCGCGCCGCGACATGCGTCGAGAGAATCGAATTGCGCGCCGGCGCGAGTGACGAGCACACTCGAATACGTCGCGCCTTCACAGCCGGGCGCATCGAAATGCGGCGTCGCGATCAATTGCACGTATTCGTGCAGGCCGAGCACGAAGGGATAGCCGCATGTCTGCGAAATCAGCAGGCCGGGCTGACGCCAGAACGCATCCAGATCGTTCGGCTCGACGATCTGCGCCATTGGATCAACTTGCTTGAGCACGTCTGTGAGCAGCGCGTGCCAGTCGGCCGCGAGTGCGGACGACACGTTGTACATCGGCAGGGCGGCGATCGCGTTCATGCTCGCGATTCTAAACGCGGATTCGCCGGTGATGTGGCCACTGCACTGATGCCTGAGTGAAGTAACGCTGCTACGAAACCGAAGGCTCGATGCTGCCGACGGCGCAGCGACGGTGTTCGACCATCGCCGCGCGCACTCCCTGTTTCACGGATGCCCCAAACCCGCGTTCAGATACGACTTCGCGGATTACGGTGCAGCGAATACATCGGTGGGGTTAGCGGTATTGCCCGTCGTTTGCACGAAGAGCGGCACGAAGCTCGTTCCCCGGACATCGAGGCCCTGGTAGTCGCCCACGAAAAAGCCCTCCGCGTTCGGCGCCATTTTCATATCGAATGGACCGGACACCTTTATTTCGCCACCGAAACTCTGTCCGCCATTGGTCGACGTAGTGCGCCAGATGTTCGTGGGCAATGTCGTCACGTTTCCGGCCTGCAGGTCGCGAAGATCGTAGTAGGTGACGGCGACCGTCCCGGCGGAGTTGACGCGAATGGACGGATTGAAAGCGGCACGCCCCGTCGGTGTGTTGACGCGGATCGGACTGCTCCATGTTTTCCCGCCGTCGGTGGAAGTGGACAGCGCAATCTCGTCGAATTGACCGCCGTTGAAGCGCGAGTCCTGCCAGACAACATAAAGCTGGCCCGTCGTCGGATCGATTGCGGGCTCGGGAATGATGTCGCCCGTACGCAAAGGCTCAGTCGTATTCGGGTCTGTGACACCGACGGTTCTCAAGTCGGCGATGATCTGTGGCTTCGTCCAGGTTGCGCCATCGTCCGTCGATTTGATGAACGCGACCTTGTTGGCCGTTACGCTGAAGGGCGGCGTGATCAGATTGAAAAAGTCATAGAGGGTTCCTGTCTGCGAATTGACTACGATCTGGTTGCCGATAGTCTGTTGCCGCGACGGAACCTTCACGATGACGGAAGGCGAACTCCATGTCTTGCCCCCGTCCACGGTCTTCGAGAAGTAAGCCGGCCCACGGAAAGCCGCCGTGTGCAGGTTGGCGTACGGATTGCCATTCGGCGACTCGAGCCGGTCCCACACCGCGTATGCAACACCGGCTTTGATCGGATTGGCGGTAACTGACTCCTTGTCGTTGAAGAACTGCACCGTTGGTTCATTGTTGGCGATGAGCACGCTCAGGTTTCCCCACGTGATGCCGCCATCCGTTGACACTGCCGCAGCCACCGCATTGTTGTTATTGGACTGGTTGAAGGAAATGGATACCGAATAGGCGGTGCCGTCCGGTCCGATCGACACCCACGGGTCCGACGCACGCTCATACCCTAGTCCGTTTGCGCATGCACTGAAGGGAAGATTGGTCTGTTTCCACGTCTGGCCGCCATCGAAGGAGTAGCCCGCGACCAGACCGTGTGCTCCGCCATTGGACCAGCGGTCCTGCTGCCATACGCCGATCAGGTTCGACTGATTGGCGGGATTGACGGCCAGCCACGGTTCGACCTCGGCGTTCACGAAGTTCGTACCGGGTCCGCCGATAGTGCAGTTTGCGAACGGGCTGGGTGTAGTGGAAACGGTAACGGGGGCAGCCAGGCTCGTTGCACTCGCAGCCAACGCGAGAACTAGTATTGTCCCTGGTAGAAGTACATTGGATGTGTTGCGACGCATGAAAGCCTCTCTTTTTTCATTTGCGGTCTGCAACAGGCGCGACAGTAGCTTCCGAGGCTGCACATGCGCTACCGGTCCGGCTGCTGCATGCCATCAGCGGTGAACACCGACACCGCGTCGGTTACGGCTCTATCACAACGTTCAGGTCTGCTCTTGCCGTCAGGCGGTACTACGCTGGCCGCCGGCCCGCCGTTTAACAGCTGATAATCGTCGGCGGAATGCAATGGACTTTAGGTCGCGGCGGCATTCGTAGCAAGAATATTTTGTGACCGCGAGAGTTATTTGTCTGGTCGTTTCACAACATCGGTACGCCATCCAGTGAAATACGCGGCTTTGGGAGTACATGCACGATGACCCAACGTTCGAAGTCGATAAAGAAAAGGCTTTGAATGTTCTCACTTTGAATGTTCTCAAATTGCAATTGGTTCTCACGCGATTGGGAGTGGATGCTTTTCGACGTGCGTGATCGGCGCGAGCTGCTCCCTTGAATTCTCGCTGAACGAATCAACGGTCACGCTTCGCAAATTTGAGGCGGCGCGGGAACAGCGATTGCTAGCGAATCCGCGCCATCGCCAATGCCGATATCCGGCCGGATTTTCAACATCATCAATGATGTGACGCTTGATCGAGATCAGCGGAAGAGGTGCAGTACTTTGCTATCTTGCTTTGCCTCCTGAGAAAGCCGTACCAGCTGCTTCTGCTTCGAATTCTCGCTATGTCGACATCCGCAACGCAATGCGCGCCAATACTTCCTCCCGATCTGCAACTGGGAGAACCTGTAACCGATGCAACGCATAGCGAGTTTATTCGCCTGCTCGACCTCGCGGACTCTGCCGCTGACGAGTCGCTCATCGCTTCGCTCGACGACTGGATTGCCCACACCGGGGAGCATTTCACGCAGGAAGAATCGTGGATGGAAGCGATGGACTTCGGTCCGCGTCATTGCCATGCGGGCCAGCATCGTCATGTGCTGCATGTAGTCGAGACGGTGCGCCGGGAGATGGCGGACAACGGCCGCTTTGACCTGGGGCGGCGACTGTTGAGCGAGTTGCGCGTGTGGTTCGCACATCACGTGAAAACGATGGACGCAATGATGGTTGCGTACATGCAGGAACACGGCGTCTCTCAGGCTGCGTGAACGATGCACGAGCCACTCTCCTCGATTCACGCAACTTCAGACCAGTCATTCGCTTACATGGCAAACGACATCGTTATCGTGGGTGCCGGTCCGGTGGGGCTGTGCCTCGCTCGCGCACTCAGTGGGCTCGGCCTGCGAATCACATTGATCGAGCAGCAGTCTTTGAATGAAATCAGCGACCCGAAATTCGATGGCCGTGAGATCGCGCTGACTCAAAAGTCAGTTCGATTCATGCAGCAATTAGGTCTCTGGGATCTGATAGACCCAGACGCTCGCTCTCCGCTGCGCCGCGCGAAGGTATTCAATGGCTCGTCGCTGTCGGCACTGGAGATCGGGCACGAACTCGCCGGCCACACAGAACTCGGCTGGCTGGTTTCCAACTACCTGATCCGCAAGGCCGCTTATGACGCGGTGCATCGCGGTATCGGCGAAAACCATGACGTCACGTTGCTCGCGGCGGAGAAGGTGAGTAGCGTCAAGAGCGATGAGTTCTCTGCCAGCGTGACGCTGGAGAGCGGAAAGACCCTCTCGGCCAGGCTGATCGTTGCAGCCGATAGCCGCTTCTCGGCGACGCGCAAGATGATGGGAATTTCCGCCGACATGCGCGATTTCGGCAAATCGATGCTTGTGTGCCGAATGACACACGAGCAGCCCCATCAGTACACGGCGTGGGAATGGTTCGGATATGGGCAGACGCTCGCGCTGCTGCCCATGAATCCGGATCGATCGACGAATGCGCACCAGTCTTCAGTGGTGCTCACGCTGCCCGCGTGCGAGGCGACGGAACTTGCCTCTCTTGGGCCAGACGAATTCAGCGCCAACCTGGAGCACAGATTCGCGCGGCGGCTGGGCGTGATGAACTTGGCGAGCACTCGCCATCTTTATCCATTGGTCTCCGTATACCCCGAGCGATTCGTCGGAAAGCGCTTCGCGACAGTGGGTGACGCTGCCGTCGGCATGCACCCCGTGACCGCGCATGGGTTCAACTTCGGACTGGCGAGTGTGGAGACGTTATGCAAGAGAATCGTCGCTGCGCATAGGCATGGCTTCGATGTGGGCGCGGAGTCCGTCTTGAGCCGTTACGGACATAGCCATCGCCGCGCGACCAGGCCGCTCTATCTCGCCACGCGGCTTGTCACCGACATCTATACGAACAGTAGCGTCCCAGCGAAGCTGGCACGAAACATCATGCTGCGTGCGGCTTCGTTCTCGACGCCTTTCAGAAAAGCTATCGCGGCGTCGTTGACCGGCTAGGGGTATTCGGCGCGGCATCGGCGCGGTAAGCATCGCAGTCGCGTGATCGCGATGGCAAGCCGACCGCGACGAGAAACGCTTCGCCGATCGGGTCATTTCCACGGCTTCTGCTATTTCGATGCGGTGTCGTATCGAATAGCTTTTGCAATCGATGGCGATCCCTCGAAACGGTCATGACCGTTCAGCGAGGATCGCCATCGGATCACTGGCATTCACGGCTGCCCATTCTTCTGCTGGTTCCTGAACGCCGCCTCTCCCGCATCCGACACCTCGACCCACTTCTTGTCGGGCGGCGCGTCGGCGACATAGCTATCGTGCCAGTTCCACCACTTGTAGGTCGGCGTCTGGGGATAGCCCTCGGGCGAATCCTCCCAGACTTCCTGCCGACCGAGCGGCGTGATGTCGAGATAGTTCCAGGTGCCGCCCATCTGCTCGTCGCCGCGATTGTTGATGAAGTACGTGCGGAACACGCGGTCGCCGTCACGGTAGAACACGTTCGTGCCGTGCCATTCGTCGACGCCGAAGTCGGCGTCGAAGCTGTCCGTCACGGTGAACCACGGTATCTGCCAGCCCATTCGCGCCTTCAGTCGCTCGATGTCCGCCTGAGGCGCGCGCGAGACGAACACAAGCGTCGTGTCGCGGGCGTTCAGGTGGGCGAGGTGGGCGACCTGGTCGGCCACCATCGAGCAGCCCCGGCATGCGTGGTCGGGCCAGCCGAACACACCCGGCTCGAAGAAAGCACGATAGACGATCAGTTGACGCCGACCGTCGAACAGGTCCAGCAGGCTCGCCTTGCCCGCGGGCCCGTCGAATGCGTATGTTTTCTCGACGGCCACCCACGGCATCCGGCGACGCTCGGCGGCCAGCGCGTCACGGGCGCGTGTATGGGCCTTTTCCTTCACGAGCAACTGCTGGCGCGCCTCTTCCCACGCCTGCTGCGAGACGACGGGCGGCGTATGCATGGCGGGCTGTCCGCCTTTCGTTGCGTCTTTCGTTGTGTCTTTCGTTGTATTTCCGGCTGATGAAGTCATGGCTTTGCAACCTCCTGATCTGGGGAAGATTCCTGCGTCGCGAGGCTGAAGCGCGATGCCGTTCAGCACGCGTCGCTGGATGTTTGCTGAGAGACAGTTTGAGCTGTCACGTCTACGGTTGGGAGTAACAAGTGTGACGGTATTCCGGCGGACGATCTGACGTGCGCGCGGCGCATCTATCGCGGCATCCTTCGCTATGCGAGTGCGGCTGGTGGACCTTAAACTCTGCTCATATGCCACCCGATCCCGAAGGCCATGTCCTTTCGCGAAATCCACAACGCTCAGCAATTCGCCTCGTCATCCGCACCCGTCGATGACGGCGCATTGCAAGACCCGGCCCTGCTGCGTCGCCTGCTACGCGCCAAAGATCGCATGGACGCTGCATCGAACGAGGTCTGGCCCGTCAAGCGCCTCGCCGAGGTCAGTGGTGTCTCCGAAGCCCATTTTGCGCATTCGTTCAAGCGAGCGTTCGGTGTTCCTCCGCACCGATACCTGCTGACGCGGCGCATCGAACGCGCCACGGCCCTGCTGCGCGACACCGAGCTCAGCATCACGGAAATTGCGTTTGCTACCGGTTGGGAGAGCCTGGGTACTTTTGGCCGCACATTCCGCGACATCACGGGCCGAACCCCCAGCGCGATGCGTGTCGAGGCCCGGGCCGCTACGGCTCAACCCGGCCCCGTGCCTGCCTGCGTCCTGAAGGCGGCGCAGCGGCCGGACCTCACGATCGCAGTTTTGGAGAAGCGCCGCCGCGTGGCCAAAGGTACATTCCCGCCATCAATCGAGGAGGTGTCGTGATGAACCAGGGTATCAACGTGGTGGGCTTGTACGTCGACAATCAGGATGAGGCGCTCGCGTTCTATGTCGACAAACTCGGATTTCGCGTCCATACGGACGTGCGCAACGGCGACTATCGCTGGCTCACGGTCCAGCATCCTGAGCAGCCGTCGTTCCAGCTCGGCCTGTTCACACCCGGCCCGCCGATCCACGACGAAGCCACCGCGCAAACCCTGCGTGCGATGGTGGCCAAAGGGGCCATGCCGCCCCTCGTTCTCTCAGTGACCGACTGCCGCGCGAGCTACGCGCAGTTGAAAGCGCGCGGCGTGGAGTTCACTCAGGAGCCCGTGGAGCGCTTCGGCAGCGTCGATGCCGGCTTCCGTGATCCTGCGGGCAACGGCTGGAAGGTGATCCAGTCTCCGCCGTCGAAATAAATACGGGCATTGAAATTCGACGGTTTCGCTGTCGAGGGGCCGTCATATCGTCAGTGACAGGGGAGCATCGCGGCGAGTGCGGTGCCCCCGATGCCATTAGCGCAGCTTGATCCAATCACGCTGCCGACTTCTCCTTTCCGCGCCGTTTGACATGCGTGGACACCTTTTGCGTCAGCGGGCCGCGATGCGCGCTAAGCGAATCGCAATGCCGTAGCCACGATGCGCCCGGCCGCGATCTCGGACGCCACGCGCGTCGCCGTGGTCCGATTTGCTGGCGGCATGGAGCGCGAATCCCGACGCATGATTTCGTGCCAGCACGCGCCCACGGCCCGAACGCACGATGCCCGCGAGTGCGATCAATCGAGTCCAGTCCATTTCCAGACATCCGCACGCCCCTTTCTTATCTCTTGTTGAAACGCCCCGGAAGGTCGTGAATTTCCGACGACTCTCCAACGCCAACTTTACAAAACAAAACGCTCTCGCCATAATGCAAACGCAAATAACAACCATTCGCATTTGAATACGGGTAAGCAAGAGAACAATGAAAGCGGGCAAGCAAAATTCCACGGCGCTCCGGCCGCTTATGATTGCCGTGCTGCTGTTATTTGCAGCAACTCACGCCGGCGCGCAATCCGCGGATGCGCAACCATCCACTACGGATGCGGATGCTCAGCACGAAGCCACGCTCCCAGCCGTCAGCGTGAGCGCACAAGGCAATCCGGACGCGCCGTACGGGCCGACCAACGGATACGTCGCGCAATGGAACTCGAGCGCGACGAAATCGGGCACGCCGATTCTGGAGACGCCGCAGTCCGTTTCCGTCATCACGCGCGATCAGATCGAGCAGCAGAACGCGCAGAACCTGAACGCTGTCGTGCGTTATACGTCGGGCGTGACGCCCGAGACGCGCGGCAGCATCGCGACGCGCTACGACCAGCTGAAAGTCCGCGGCTTCGATGCCGACACTTACTGGAACGGCCTGAAGCTGATCAACAATGGCTGGTACGCGGTGCCGCAGTTCGATCCGTACATGATGGAGCGCATCGAAGTGGTGAAGGGGCCGGTATCGGTGCTGTATGGCCAGGCGGCGGCGGGCGGGCTTCTGGACATGGAAAGCAAGATGCCGACCGTGCTGCCGCTGCACGAGGTCGGCGTCGAAATTGGCAACTACGGCCACGTGCAGGGCAAGTTCGATCTGTCCGGACCGATTGCCGGTGACGATCGCTATCTGTTTCGCCTGACGGGCATCGCGCGCAAGGAAGACGGCCAGGTGAACATGACGAAGAACGAGCGCATTGCGATTGCGCCGTCGTTCACCTGGCGCCCGGATAACAGGACATCGTTGACGCTGTTCGGTCTCTATCAGCACGATCCGCGCAGCACGTCGTACGGCAGCGTCCCGCCGCAAGGCACGGTGCTGTTCAATCCGAATGGCAAGCTGCCCAGCAACTTCTACGACGGCGACCCGAACTTCGAAAGCTTCAATCGCGTGCAGGAATCGATCGGCTACACGTTCGAGCGGCGTCTGACGAACGCGTGGTCGTTCCGCGCGAATGGCCGCTTCCTGCATCTCGCGCAGGACTACAAGAGCGTCTATGCATCGATGCTCGAAGACGATCTGCGCACGCTCGACCGCGGAACGGCGGCATCGACGGATAACCTGAACACCGTCGTGCTCGACAACCAGCTCGAAGGGAATTTTTCAACGGGGCCGATCGACCATACGTTGCTCGTCGGTTTCGATTACCAGCACTACGCGAGCAACTTCGACGCAGGCTTCGGCACGGGGCCGTCGATCGACATGTTCGCGCCCGTCTACAACCAGCCCGTCACGCCGCCGGACCGCTACCATCAGGTGCTGAGCGGCACGCAGTACGGCGTCTATGCGCAGGATCAGGCGCGCCTCGGCAACGCAATCCTGACGCTCGGCGGACGCGAGGACTGGGCAAGCAGCAAGACACGCAACGATACGTTCGATACCTCGTCCAGCCAGTTCGATCGCGCGTTCACGGGGCGTGCGGGATTCACGTATGTGTTCCGTAACGGCATTGCGCCTTATGTCAGCTATACGCAGTCGTTCACGCCGCAGGCGGGCACCGACATCAACGGCAAGGCGTTCGATCCCGAGCGCGGGCACCAGTACGAAGTCGGCGTCAAGTTTCAGCCGAGGGGCTACAACGCGCTCTTCACTGCGGCGCTCTTCAGTTTGACGCGCGAGAATCTGCTGACCACGGATGATTCGAATCCGAACTTCCAGTCGCAGGCAGGCGAGGCGAGGTCGCGCGGCGTCGAACTCGAAGCGAAGGTCAGCCTGACGAATTCATTGAACGTCGCGGCAAGCTATACGTATCTGAACACCGTCTACACGAAGGACAACAGCGGACTCGAAGGCAAGCATCTCGCGGCGATTCCGCAGAATCAGGCCTCATTGTGGGCGTATTACACGATCGATCGTGGCCCGCTCGCGGGTCTGTCGATGGGCGCGGGTGGACGCTACACGGGCACCACGTGTAGCACCGACAACAGTTTCAAGGTGCAGAGCTTCTTCCTCGTCGATGCCACGCTTCGCTACGATCTCGGCCGCGCTGTATCGCAGCTCAGGGGTGCGGAGCTGTACGTCAACGCGCAGAACCTGTTCAATAACGAATACGTTGCTTCGTGCTATTACGGAAGCTGGTGCGCGTTCGGCTATGGACGCCAGGTGTTTGCGGGGATGAACTATCGCTGGTAGTCCATTGGCGGAGTGCATCGCTTTTTGCGCCGGCTCGCATGCACCGTCACACGCACATTGATGCAACGGTCGTGCTTGAACGCAGATTACGCGTTGAACCGCTTCAAGCGGCGATCGCGCTCTTCTTCTTGTGGCGTTTGGCCTCATACATCGCGACGTCCGCCGACCCCAGCACCTTGTCGATCCCGTTCCCCACGCCAGTCACGGGTGCAATACCGATGCTGGCGCCGATTTCGATTACCACGCCGTCAGCCAGATGGAACGGCCTTTCGATCCCGGCGATGACGCTGTCCGCAAAGGTGTGGGGTTCCGATGCGCCCGGCACCTGGCCGACGATCACAAACTCGTCGCCGCCCATTCGCGCGACGAGGGCGTCCGGTCCGGCGAGCTGGCGCAGTCTCGCCGCGACCTGCACCAGCAGCTTGTCGCCGAACTCGTGCCCATGCTCGTCGTTGACGGCCTTGAAACCGTCCAGATCGATATAGAAAAGCGGCACGCCGGTTTCGATATGAGCGGACCTGGCGAGTTCATAGGTCGTCGCATGGAAAAGGCCGGCGCGGTTGAGCAGTCCCGTCAGGCCATCGTGGCGCGCGCGGCGATCGTTCTCGCGCTCCGCCTCCATGGTGGTAATGAGCATCGCGTTGAGCTTTCTGGCGGCGACACTCATCGCGAACAGATAAAACGGAATCTGAACCAGCGTGAGCAGCAGCACGGGTTCGCCCGACAGCACCGCGCCAATACAGCATGGGCCGAGCGACAGAAAGATCATGATGGCGACGAGCCGCGGCGCCGCGAAGTTCCGGAAGCAGATTCCGCCGACCATCGCCGCCGCCGAAAGAAAGGAGAGCGTCGCCGCCACCCAGTCGCCGCTTATCGAACTGATGAACGCGCCATAGCCGACCGTCGCTCCCCATAGGGGCGCAAGAAGAATATAGATGTCGGTCGGCGTGGACTTGCCCTGCTGCGCCCGCCGGTGAGCCAGCATGAGCACGAACAGGCGAGCCACGCAGACGACGATCTCCGAGATCAGCCAGAACCGGAATAGTGCGCCTGGATGGCGGTATTCGAGCACCCAGGCAACGGCTATCGTGTTGAATACGCCACCCAGGAAAATCGGCAGTGTGCCGAACAGCGTATAGACAAGCGCTGTCCGGATCTCTTGCGGAGTGTCTCTCCCGGGGTGCAGCAGCCAGCAAGCAAGCTTGCCCTGCGGCAAGCTGAACGATTTGATTGGTTTCGTCACTTGAGCACCTGCGAATTGCCTCGCGACGATTATTTGTCGCCCCATGCGGTGACCGGGAACGCGACAAGGGCAGGGATCGACGCCTCCGCGGCACGCACCGGATGTCCGTCAGCCTCGGCTCGACAGCGGGATGCCATCCCATGAGTGAAGCGATCGACACCACATGACCGGTTATCGGCGCTTGCGGGCGGCAACTTTAGACCGGTAAGCTCGGTTCAACGTTTGCGAACCCCGCGATCGACACCATCAAATACATGGAGTCGTAGCCACGAATCTTATAGTGTTCTTCGCGTGGCCTGACGTTCGACGGCAGCGGGTACTTGAGCTTCATGACGGAGTGCAGACCAATCGTCTCCCGTCGGTTCTACCCGCAATCTACCCGCAAGCCCTGCGGATATAGGCGGATTCAACCGGATGAGCTCGCAACGATCAGCGTGCGCCGGATGAGTAACCGGCACGAACGAATAGAGTCTCGTCCATTCGCTATAGCCCTTTACCAGAAAGCCTCCTGAGCGTTCTATGTATTGCTGGCGAGATCTTTGGAATCTCTGCAAAAGTCCTGGCACTGACGTGAGCGTGAACTATCCTGGGATGGGGATACTTCAAGGAGCGGCGAGATGACACAGCTTGGTCTTGGTCTGGATCTGTCGACGAAGCGCACCCGCAA
>NZ_JBFRCH010000042.1:0-55418 GCF_040965635.1 Paraburkholderia phymatum | reverse complement strand
AAGGTCTTTAGGCATCTAAACTATGCCGAGCCGGACGACTCGTTAACATCGTCCCTCTGGGCTCACTGCTGGCATATTCGTGGTCCAGTTCCAGCCTGATCGGCATTGCCTCAAATGCGGCATAGTTAAAGAACTTCGTCTCCCGAATATCGATCTCGCCCACATCGAGATGCACGTCACCCAGGTTGAGACCTACGATCTCGCCCAGGCGTAGCCCGGTGCAATATGCAAGAACGAGCATTGTGTACAGACTCAGGGGGCGAAGCGGAGCATGCGGCGAGGGAAATTGCCGTGCGGTTTCGAGCAGGTGCTGTACCTCTTGCTCTGTGTAGATGTGGGGACGCCGTCGCTGTTGCTTCAACTGCTGACAGAGTCGGCGGTCGGGCTTGGGCACGGGAATCATCGGCTCGAAGCGTCGCCACGCCCTGGCGAGATCACGACCCAACTCCTGGCACTGCCACGCGTGCTCGGGCGTCGGAGGTATGGCTCGCCATTCTTGCAGAAGAACGGCCAGAGGTTGGCCCTCCAGATGCGGATTCTTCTGCAGGTAGCGATCGAAGCATAAAAATCGGTTTGCTGGCGTCTCGTAGCGGTAGCCCATCGCCCGCATTAACGTGACATGGTAGAGCATGAGTGGCCCGAGAAAGCTTCCAAAGCGGGGAAGCGGGCGTAAGGCTTCAAGCGCTGTCTCTGAGGAAAACGATAGCAGTGCACGCACTATGGGCGTTGTCGTTCGCTGACCATATTGCATCCGCAGTTCATGTAGCGGATTGCTCGCAATCGAGCCTTCTGACTCGAGAAAATCGAGGAGCCGGTCGACGAGACGTGCGCGATGAAAGACAATGTGCAAAGGCCATTGTGCAATTCGTTCGTGCAACCACGCTTTGATCGTTTCCTGATCGAGTGATCGCCTGCGATCGTACTGCATGACAAACCGTTGGAAGCCGGTCAGAATGCATCGGTAAACAACGGGCGTCTTTGCGTTTCGGGCTCCCAATTCCACGATAAAGCGTTCGATGCAACCTCCGTCGGCATCAGGCCAGATTCGCTTCATGGCTGCCTCTCCGAGTTCGGAACGTCAAGGGCTACGCCTCGAAGATGCTCCGTAGCCAACTTCAGGTATGCGGCCGTAGACGCGGCAGAGCGGTGTCCCAATAGGTCCCCGATCCCTTTTACAGAAACCTCAGCAAGAAGCAGACTGACAGCGCGTGCATGTCGAAATGCATGCGGACCGCGTTTGCCAACTGGATATATCCCCGCTGCTTCGAGTCGCCGACGCACTGGTGTGTACAAGCTGGAACCACTTTGAAATCCGCGATAAGGTGCCCGGGCGCGAACAAATATCTCGCGCACATCTGAGGCTGGTCGTCCTCGTCGCAAGTAGTCAAGCAGAGCATCACCGACACTCGGAAGCAACGGCAGGACTGACTGCGATCCAGTCTTGGTATGGCGGACATAAAATCGATCAGCTCTCCAATCGATATCCTCCAGCCGCAGTCGCGTCACCTCTCCCGCACGCAAGCCGTACGTCGACAGCATCATCAGAATGGCGTAGTCGCGTAGCCCTATCGGGGAACGGTCCTGGCGCGTGGAACCCAGGACCGCGCTAATGTCGGCGGGGCGTAACGCCGAGGGAATAGACTCGTATGCATACGTTGTTGGAACAATGATGAAACGAGAAAGGTCGCGATCGGTACGCCCCGTCTCATAGAGGTAACGAACGAAGCTGCGAAGCAACAACGCGATACTTTTACGCGATACCCGACGCAGCGACGAAACTCGGCTTTGCAGATAGCAATCAATATCCGATACCGTCAATTGCATCAACGTTTCGGCGCCTTTGCACCGTCCACCCGAGCACAGGAATCGTTGTGCTTCGGCCAGAAGGCCGTCAACCGTTTCGGCTGCCAGCCCTCGCCACTCCCGAAGCCATTGACCGTACTCCGCGCACAGTTTGCGATTAAACCTTGCGTTGACACTGGAAGGGATCGGATCGGGTGGCCACTTGCCAATAGCCAATCGCAGCAACTGATGGATGCCGGTCGTATGGGACGCTCTCCAGCCCCGTAAGGAGAGTGGCGAATGACCGCGGTTATGCCGGAAGCGTCGAAGTTCGCATTCAAGATACGCCGATACGTCTGTTAGCGTTGCCGTCTTAACAGATATTCGTCGCCTGTCGAGAAATCGAAGGAAGTTCGCCGCGACTGCCAGATAGCGATTGCGGATTTGGACACTATATCGCTCGACTACAAGATGCTGCTCGAGCTTGCTGAGCAGCGTTTCGTGCTTTGTTTGCTGATCGGACATGGCGCGCCTCCTTAAGCGGTTGGTCGCGCCTTTAGTGGCACTATCGAGATAATGTGAAGGAACCGGCGACCTGATGCCAGCAACGGTGCCGGTTCCGCCGCGCTCCTGCGGATTACCTGAACCTGCTGATTAGTCAGCTATGTCGTGCTCGACAACCTCCGCGAGGGCGTTATTACGCCCGACCTGTACGAGCCGGAGATCAACCGGCTTTACGCCGCGATGCTCGAGCATTACGGCGTAATCGCCGATCCTGCCCGGGTACGCGATCCGAATCGAAGGGTGCCGTAGAGAACGCGATCCAGCATACGCAGAACACGGCGCTGACTGGCCGGCGCTTCGAGTCGCTCGAGGCCCAGAACGAATTCCTGATGCACTGGGAGGAGAACTGGGCAGCCAAACGCATCCACGGCAGCGCGCGGCGGCAGGTCGAGGCCATGTTCCAGGAGGAGAAGCCGCACCTGAGGCCGTTGCCGGCAACCGGATTCCGCTACTTCAGTGAGGTCGTGCGCACCGTCTGGGACGACACGACAGTGAGCGTCGATCGCAGCAATTACGCAGCCCGGCCCGCGCCGATCGGCAGTCTTGTGTGCGTGCGCATTTACGAGACCACCATCGAGATCCGTGATCGCCGGACGCAGGAACTGCTGCGAACCCACGCGCGCGCCTCACTACCAGGCTCGCTCGAGCTTCCCGAGAGCGAGCGCCCGTTCAACCCGTCACGCCAGACACGGATTGCACTCGCCAGTGCCGGCGACATCGGACCGCAAGCGAAGGCGCTCTGCCAGCACATGTTCGACGCCGAAGGTCGTGTCGGCCATCGCGGCATGTGGGGCATCGTCGGACTGGCGAAGAGGTATCCCGCCCGACTCGTCGAGCAGGCGTGCGATCACGCGCTGCGCCATCACGTCTACCGGTACCGGCAGGTGCGCGCGATTGTTGAGCGGCTGTTCGAGCAGGCCCTTGAGCGCCTCGACAGCGCGCCGCAACTCGCCTTGCCGCTGACGCAGGAGCACCCGCTGATCCGACCGGCCGCCGAATACAGCGAGCTGTTCAGCGCCGGCGCTGCGCACAACGCCGGATCCATCACTTCCACCAACGGAGAAACCACATGACCACAGCACTCCCGGACATCGAACGCGCCCTCAGACTGCTGCACCTGTCCGGCGTGCGCGACACGCTTGAGACACGTGTGCTGCAGGCGCAGGGCACCCAGCAACCGTTTCTCGAAACATTCGCGCTGATCCTGCAGGATGAACTCGATCGCCGGCACTCGCGGCTCATTGAGCGCCGCTACCAGCAGTCGGGACTTGAAGAGAAGCTGACGCTTACCGAGTTCGACTGGTCGTTCAATCCCAGACTGCCGCGTCAGGCATGCTTCCAGCTGCACACGCTGAAGTTCATCGCCGAAGGCAGCAACGCGCTCATCATCGGCAAACCGGGTACTGGCAAGTCGCACGTTGCAAAGGCCATTGCCTACCAGGCCGTCCTGCAGGGCTACAAGGTCCAGTACCTTGAGACCGACGACTTCTTCAACCGCTACGTTCTCAGTCCACCCGCGCAGCGGGAAACGCGCCTGCGCGCCATCCTCGATGGCGATCTGCTCGTGCTTGATGACCTGTTCCTGTCACGAACGATTCCCGACGACGCCGGCGCGCTGCTGCAAATGTTGATCCACCAACGCTACAAGCTGCGTCGCAGCGTCGTCGTGACGTCCAACCGCGTCGTCCAGGACTGGGGCGCTTACCTTGGCGACAACACGATGAGCACCACAATCCTCGACCGCCTCATGCATCACTGCCACCTGCTCGAGTTCGACGGTCGCAGCTATCGACTTAAAGAGGCCGCTGAAACCCTTGCGCGAAAAACAAAAGAGAGCTAAATAACGTCCACGTCCTGCTTCACGGGGTGGGGGAATTTAAGTGCCCATAAGTGGAGGAGTTTGAACTGCCCGTCCGGGATCGCAAAAGACTAGCATTCGTGCGGTTTGGTCTGTCCGAACAATGACACAGGCCGCCTGTTACCAGATAAATTGACTTCGGCTTTGCAGGCGCGCGCCGAAACCAGAACAGGACAGAACATGCTTGCAGATACTCAATGCGAAATGAACGCCGACGTGGACTGGGCACGCGTGCGCGAATCATATCCCGCGCAGCATCCGCTGCTTAATCTGAACAATGCAGCTGTCAGCCCCCCGCCGCTCGTCGTTGAGCAGACGGTCATCGACGCCTACCGTTTCGTCAGCAAGAATCCTGACGTCAACATGTGGACCGGCCTCGACGCGAAGCTTCCGGACATCATGCGGCAGTTGGCGACGCTCGCCGATTGCGACGCAGAGGAGATCGCGCTCAACCGCAATGCGAGTGAAGGCCTTAGCGTTGCGATTTTCGGCATCGCCTTATCAGCTGGCGAACGCGTGCTCGTGTCGCCGTGGGACTATCCGAGCGCACTGGGTGGCTGGCAACAGCGCCAGACGCGCGAGGGCGTTGTCGTCGACGCAGTGACGTTCGATCTGCTTGCGAGCGATGAGGAGTAGTCGCTGCGTATTCATCTGCCATCCGCCCCGCCACGCGCGTGCTGCACCTGACGCATATGATTCACTGGACAGGCAGGGTACTGCCGGTCGCGCGCTTGTGTGCGCTCGCGCGGGAGCGCGGCATCATTACCATCGTCGACGCAGCGCAATCTTTTGCGCAGATGCCCATCCGCTTTCGCGAACTCGGCTGCGACTTCTTCGTGACGAGCCTGCATAAATGGCTCGGCGCGCCCGTTGGCAACGGCATGCTGATCATCAATCGACGACGTTTACGCGAAACCTGGCCATTGCTCGCTCCATTCGATGCCACGCCCGACACGGCGGACAAGTTCGATCACTGGAACCTGGGCACCTACAATTCGGCGCTGCAGGCCGGCATCGAACCGGCGATCCGCCTTCATCGGGCAATCGGTGTCGCGAATATTCATGCGCGATTAAGTGCGCTGACCCGCTACTGGACCGCGCGCGCCGCTGACATCGAGGGCTTGCGCATTCACACGCCGCTCGAGGCCGATACGCTCGGCGCGGTGAGCCTGTTTTCTATCGCCGGCATCGATGCCGTGCGCCTCGAACGCACTTTGCGGCAACCGTTCTCGGTTCACGTCAAATACCGGCGCGTCGGCCAGCTGGAAGGTCTGCGTGTGTCGCCGCATATCTATATGAACGAAGCGGACCTGGATGTATTCGTGAATGCACTGCACGCGGCCGTTAAAGAGGCCAACTGAGCCGGTCGTGGTCGCCGCACCGATGTGAGTGACCGGAACGAACGTCAGCAATCTGAAGCGACGCATTTTATCAGCCGCACCTGCCTCAGCAACACGCACGTTCAGCTGTATATTGAGCGTCGCCGCGAGAACTGCACACACCTTCCGTTCGGGTCATTCCGGATGCCAAGCGGAATCAAACGGTGAAGGGGTCAACTGCGGTGAGCCAGTGCGTCTGTTCGCGGTTGCCCCCACCGCAGCCAGAAAACGCTGACGACGGCTGTTAGCACCGGGGGCAAAATGACACCACATACCAGGCCCCATCCGTAAGTCGCCAACAGACCGCCCGACGCGAACGAGCCGACGACCATGGCGCCGAACACTACGAAGTCGTAAATGGACTGCACGCGAGGGCCTTCCGTCGGCGCGTGACATGCTAACACCAGGGCGGAAGCGCCCAGGAAGCCGAAGTTCCAGCCCAGGCCGAGCAGCATGAGCGCTACCCAGAAGTGATTCACCGACAAACCGGTCATGCCTGTGACGGAGGCCAGCGCAATCAACACCAACCCCGCCAGGCTGACAGTCGGCGCACCAACGCGAGCGATCAGCCGTCCCGTGAAGAAGCTCGGCAGATACATGGCGATCACGTGGATCTCGATGCCGTAGTTGGAGTGCACACGCGGAATACCGCACAACTCCATGGCCAGTGGCGCGGACGTCATCATGAAGTTCATCATCATGTAGCTCACGACGCCGCAGAGCATGGCGACTACAAAGCGCGGCTGCCGTACGATGACAGAGCTGTCCCGGCCCTGTGCATGGGCGGAGATCGGAGGCTGGTGTTCGAACCGCACGCCCATTAGCACGATCCCCGAGAGCACCGCGGCGCCGGCGGAGGCCAGGTAGGTGACCGCGTACGCATGCGGCGACCACAGATTCATGGTGGCTGTAACCAGCTGCGGTCCCAGTATGCCGGCGGCAACGCCCCCGGCCAGCACCGTCGACATGGCCCCGGCGCGACTCTCTGCTGGCACGCATTCGGCAGCTGCGAACCGGAACGTCAGCACCACGGCTGCGTATGCGCCACCAAACAGCATGGCGACGCAGAACAGGCTGAACGATGGAATGACCAGCGCGAACGCTGCCAACAGTCCGACGATGACGCCACAGGCATTGCCAAACAGCGCAGCAGCTTTCCTGCCGTAGCGCCTCGTCACTACGCCAACCGGAAGCGTTGCAGCTGCCATGCCGACAACGAAGATGGATACAGGCAATGTCGCCAGCGCCGGCGTCGGGGCAAGCATGTGGCCGATAATCGCGCCGGTGGCGTAGACGACAGTGGAGTTGGCGCCGGCCAAGGCTTGCGCAGTGGCCAAACGAACAACGTCGGCGTTGATTCTTGAAGTGGACATCAGGACGGGGTCACGCGCATCGGAGCGCTTCGGATAAAACGGGTCGACGCAAGTGTTGACTGCCTACGCGGAGATCTCGGCCTCATTCGAGTAACCAGAGATGAACGGTTTGCGCATGCTCGTCTGCGGGTCGAAGACGTGCCGCGAAATTCGTCCGATGTTCCCGCCGTAGACATGAACGCTGATCGAGACGCGATCATCATATGTGTTGGATACCCTGTGGATGTCGCCGGTATGGGGCGAAATACTCTCGACAGTTCCCGGTTTGAGGTAATCAACCCCGAGCGATCGCATCGGCTGGCCGGGCTCCCCGACTTGAAAACATTCGGCACGCTCGCCACCCCTGAGCAAACCGATCAGCGCCCAGACCGTGTGGTTATGGATCGGAGTCATCTGGCCCGGGCCCCAGACAAAGCTGACAACCGAAAAACGATCGGCCGGATCGGCGTGTAGCAGGTACTGCTGGTAGTACTGGGGATGTGGCTGCCCATACCCCTCGGGGAGCCAGTCATCGCGACGAACGATCTCGGCAAGGAGATCGTGTCCTGTGCCCAGGATTTGCGCTTCATCATCCGGGAACGTGTCAACGAGTAGCGTAAATTCGTGCACGAACTGTTTGAAGAGCGTAGCCGGAACGCGCATCACATGTCTCCTTGGCGGGGTGTCATTGTAGTCGGCGGTTCGCACTCTTGATCGGTCGATGGTGGCGAACCCTATAGCGATATCGATTGTCGACTCATGTCCTTTCCTGAGCAATTGAATCTGATTTCAAGTTGCGGACAGATTCTGGAGTCATCGAAACCATCCATACGCGTTATCGAACAGCACCTTTGAGCTCAGAGTGATATCGGCGAGCTTCCTGCCAGAACGCGTGAGCCGCAGGGGACAGTCGGTTCTGATTCAGGCACACCAATCCGATACGTCGGGACGTGCCAGGCGAAAGAGGACGGAATACCGTGCCAGAATACCGATCCGGCAGCGCCAGCTTGGCCAGAATCGAGATGCCCTTCCCACTGGCGACCAGCTCCAGTATCGACATCAGTTGCAGGAGCTCATACGTCACCCTGGGGCGCAGCCCATTTCTTGAGAACAGCCGGGTCACCAAAGCCTGCGACCCCGCACGGGTCAGGATGAACGGGGCAGCCGTCATTTCTTTGAGCGGAACGGTATCAAGTTTTGCCAGAGGGTGTCCGGAAGGCAAGACCGCGACGAGTTCATCGACGGCGAGAGTTTGCGAATCGACGTCCGTCTTGGGCAGCGTGACCGCCGCAAGTTCCAGGCGGCGCTCGATCAGGTCACGCGACGTCTGCTCGTCCGGCTTTTCTGTGACCAACACATCAACGCCAGGGTAGCGGGCCTTGAATCGCTCGATCAGCGGGGGCAGAACCCTGATCGTCGCACTGGCGCCGAATGAGCCCAAACGCAGCAGACCGGTCTTTAGCTCTGCACCGGCCAGCGCTGTGGCTTGGACGAGTTGAAGGGATGCAAAGACGTCGCGGACGTGGGGAAGCACATGTTCGCCGGTATAGGTCAGCGTGACCCCTGCCGTATTGCGGTCAATCAACTCGGTTCCCAGCGCCTTTTCCAGAGCGCGCAGCGCATGGCTCGTGGCCGAAGGTGACATACCGAGCTGCGCGCCGGCACTCGCTATGCCGTCTGACGACGTGAGCGCCAGCAAGAGCTGAAGCTGCCGAAGTGTCGGTGTCGTTGTGCCGGATCGATGGCCCATTGAATTATTCCTCAAGCTTGATTCTGTGCGTTTTGATGAAACGCGGGGGCAGAGCCCAGTGATATGGCAAGTCCTGGTCCGTCGGGTACAGCATGGACTTCCAGTCCGGGAACGTCATTGAGGAGGATGCCCGTCGAAATGACGCCTCTTCCGCTCGGATTGAAAAAAACCTCAATTGTCCATGAAAGAGATGAACAAATATGATAACCCCAAGTTCAAGTTGATACCGGGATGATTGCAAGTCAACGGGTTACCCGCTGAGTTCTTGACACCACGGGTTCCCCTAAGGAGGCATCGAGATGTCGACACGTGCGATACAAGACAACTACCCGCCAGAGTTCGCTCACTGCTATGGCTGCGGTGCGCAAAATCCACACGGCCATCAGCTCAAGAGCTATCTCGTGGGCGATGAAACGGTTGCCAGGTTCACGCCCGACGTCCGGTATAGCGGCGGTGTTCCAGATCATGTCTATGGCGGGATGATCGCCTCGCTTCTCGACTGCCATGGCGCGGCATCCGCAGCCGCCTTCGCCTGTCAGAAAGAAGGGCCGAGGTCGGGTGATGGCTCTGAGCCGATCCGCTTCGTGACGGCGTCATTGAAGGTTGACTTCAAGCGGCCCACACCACTTGGGGTTGAACTGGTGATAAGGGGGCGACTTCGTTCACTTGAGGGACGAAAGGCCTGGATCGACCTGATTCTAAATGCAGGCGAGCTCACCTGCGCTGTCGGGGAGATGCTCGCGATCCGTCTGCCAGACCGAACAGACACCTAAGGATGATCCGACGGCAAAGCAAAGGATGATCCAGCGTCGAAAACATAAGAGCTACTTAAGGCCCGCCGACGCCACGCACAATTAACTACAGGAGACGAGATTGAGTACTTCCGCTGAGCTGGACATGTCCGCCGGATTTGTCGGCAAGGTGCCGTTCACCCGATACGACCTTGGATGGGTCATCCTCTGCATCGGAATGGCAATCGGCGCCGGCATCGTTTTTCTGCCGCTTCAGGTTGGCATCACCGGTGTCTGGGTGTTTGCTGCGTCGGTGGCGCTGTCGTATCCCGCGCTATACATGATGCAGGAGCTGTATCTGCAGACGCTGTCAGGCAGCACGGATTGCGAGCATTACGCGGGAGTCATCACCCAGTACCTCGGAAAGAACTGGGGCATCTTTTTGGCAGTTGTGTACTTCTTCATGTTGCTCAAAGGCATGCTGACCTATTCCATGGCGGTGACCTTTGATGCGGCGAAGTACCTCCAGAGCTTCGGCGTGACCACAGGGCTGCTCTCGGACAGTCCGTTCTTCTCGCTGGCCATTCTGTGCCTGCTGGTCCTGGTCGCCGCGCAGGGCGAGAAGCTGATCTTCAGGGTGTCCGGCCCGCTGGTGCTTTTCAAGCTCGGCGTGGTCGTGTTGTTGGGCGTGGTGATGATTCCCCATTGGGATGTCCGCGCGAATCTGCCGTCGCTGCCGGAGTTCAAACGGTTCGTGATCGACACCATTCTCACTGTGCCGTTCACCTTGTTCTCCATCCTCTTCGTGCAGATCCTCAGCCCCATGAACATCGCTTTCCGAAAGGTGGAGAAGGACTCGCGCGTCGCTACGTATCGCGCCATTCGCGCCAACCGCATTGCGTTCGCCATCCTGGCCGTCGCGGTCCTGTTCTTTGCCACGTCGTTTGCGTTGGCACTCTCGCACGAGCAGGCGCTCTCGGCCAGGGCGCAAAACATCTCGGCGCTCGCACTGGCTGGTAGCGTGATCCATGGAGATGGTGTGCTGTACATGACCGCAGCTCTGAATGTGTTCGCAATATTAACCGCCTTCCTTGGCATCTACCTGGGCTTCGAGGAATCTATCAAAGGCATGGTCATGAACGTCCTGACGCGTATCGTTCCGCAGGAACGCGTCAATGCCCGCCTCGTATCTGCCGGCGTTTGCGTGTCTATTCTGCTCGGGCTCTGGTTCTGGGTACAGACGCGCTTCTCCATCCTGTTGCTGCAACAGTTGGCATCGCCCATCTACGGTATTGCGTCGTTCATCATTCCGTGCGTTCTGGTGTACAAGGTGCCCGCGCTTCGGAGATACGTATCCTCCAGAGTTTGGTACGTGTTTGTGTTTGGCGTGATCGTGTGCCTGTCGCCCGTGCTCAAGGCACTGGGCTACTGAAGTTGCCCCCGACGCGGCTTTCGCGAACTACGCAAGACAGAAAGAGGTAAAGAGCAATGACTCAGAATCGAAGTGCGCTGGCGGCTAGCGCAACATGGTTTGATTTCGACACCGTGGTGGACCGCAACCGTAGCAATTCACTCAAGTGGGGGAACCCGGCCGGCGCCATGACGGATGTTCAGGCACAGGCCAAGCCATTGCCCATGTGGGTGGCGGACATGGATTTCATGTCTCCGCCGGCGGTGATCGAAGCGCTGCACGAAGCCGTTTCGCACGGCATTTACGGGTACCCGGCTGGCATGACGAAAGGTTACGTCGACGCCGTGATCGGGTGGCAGCAAAAGCGCTTCGGCTGGGATGTGCCTCCTGGATGGGTAGTGCCGGTCGCCAGCGTCATTGCGGCGCTTAAAACTGTCATGCAGGCGTTCTCACAGCCTGGCGATTCGGTTCTGATCCAGCCGCCGGTCTATGTGCACTTTCATCACGATGTGTTCATCAATGGTCGCCACGTCACCGCGGCACCACTGCATTTCGATGGGCGGCGCTATCGCTTTGACGCCCAAGTGTTCGAAAACGCGATTCAAGACAACACCAAGATCTTCATTCTGTCCAACCCGCACAACCCGACGGGCAATGTGTGGACAGAAGAGGAACTGCGCACCATGGGCGAGATCTGCATGAACCACGGGGTGCTCGTGATCGCCGACGAAATTCATTGCGACTTTGTGTACGGTGCCGGAAGGAAGCACACACCGTTTGCCTCACTGGATCGACGATTCGCTCACAACAGCATCACCTGCACGTCGGCGAGCAAGACCTTCAACCTGGCCGGACTGCAATGCGGCAACATGTTCATTGCCGATAAGGTCAAGCGGGACGAGGTGATCCGCACGATCGAGAGGAACCACAACACCCGCATCAACCTGTTCGGGATGGTGGCTACCGAAGCCGCCTTCACGCATGGCGCAAGCTGGGTAGACGCGCTGGTGACCTACATCGCCCGGAACCAGCAGCACTTTGCCGAGCGCATCAACGCGCTCGATGCTGGCCTGAAGGTGATCGACATGGAATCGCTCTACCTGGCGTGGATCGACTGCCGCGCGCTTGGAATGACGCCGGAGGAGCTCGAAGACTTCATGCTGATCAAGGGCCGCGTGTGGCTTGATAAGGGCCCGAAGTTTGGCGTTGAAGGTCACGGCTTCATGCGCGCGAATCTCGGCTGCCCCCGCCAGACGGTCGACCTGGCGATCGCGCGAATATCGGAGGCGCTCGCGCAGCGTTGAGTGCCATTTTGCTGGGTGGTTGCGAAGCTGAAGGAAATTGGAGACGAAGATGATTCATGACTGGGCTGAACTGCTTTCGGATCAACGTGCCGCCGGGGCAAATCTGCTGAAAGCGAACACGCCGGTGGGCAAGGCATTCTTTGGTCTTAACGAGTCGTTGAATGAGAGCAAAGCGCTTGACCTAAAGATACGTGAACTCATCGCCCTGGCCGTGGCAGTCACCACACGATGTGAGGGCTGTATCGCTTCGCATGCTGCAGCAGCGCAAAAAGCGGGCGCAACGAAACAGGAGGTTGCGGAGGCGCTTGGAACCGCCATTGCCCTTAATGCGGGCGCCGCGTTTGTCTATTCCGCGAGAGCGATCGAGGCTTTCGATCAGTTTGATACCTGAGGGCAGGTACCGCGCGGAAGTCAATGCGCGGGAGCCACGCGCGGCGCTAGTGTCCCGAGTTAAAAATTGATTGCGTTATTTGCGTTGTGTACTAACCTGGCTTGCAGGGTTCGCAAATGAGCGAGGCAATGATGAGAGGAAGGCCGAAAGCGCCACTGGTCTTGAGTGCGTCGGAACGAGAACAACTCACGGCACTGACAATGCGGCGCAAGACGGCGCAGGCGCTGGCCTTGCGCGCACGCATCGTGCTGGCCTGCGCCGAGGGCATCGACAACAAGACGATCGCGACAAGACAACGTGTCACCTCGCATACGGTTTCGAAGTGGCGTTCGCGATTCATCAATCACCGCGTGGACGGGTTGCTCGATGCACCGCGCCCGGGAGCGCCGAGGACGATCGAGGACGCGCAGGTGGAGGCGGTCGTCGCACGCACGCTCGAATCCGCACCCACAGGCGCGACTCACTGGAGCACGCGCACCATGGCCCGCGAGATGGGGATGTCGCAGACAGCCGTGTCGCGGATCTGGCGTGCCTTCGGATTGCAGCCGCATCGGCAGGAGACCTTTAAGCTTTCCACTGATCCATTTTTTGTGGACAAGGTGCGCGATATCGTCGGGCTGTACCTGGATCCGCCACTCAAGGCCATGGTGTTGTGCGTTGACGAGAAAAGCCAGATTCAGGCACTCGATCGCACGCAGCCCATGCTGCCGCTGGCCCCGGGCATCCCTGAGCGTCGCACGCACGACTATATGCGCCACGGCACGACCACACTGTTCGCGGCGCTGGACATCTCCACGGGCGAAGTCATTGGCGAACTGCATCGACGTCATCGCAGCAGTGAATTCCTGCAGTTCCTGCGAACCATAGAGGCCAACGTGCCCCCTCAATTGGACGTGCATCTGGTGATGGACAACTACGGTACGCACAAGACCTCCGCGATCAATGCCTGGTTGACTCGCCATCCGCGTTTTCATGCGCATTTCACCCCGACCTCCGCTTCGTGGATTAACCAGGTCGAGCGATGGTTTGCCACGCTCAGTGAGTCATACATCCGCCGTGGCACCCATCGCTCCACCCGGCAACTCGAACAGGCGATTCGCCAATACATCCAGATCAACAACACTGATCCGAGACCTTTCAACTGGACCAAATCGGCCGACGACATCCTCGCTAGCATCAAGCGATTTTGTCTACGAATTTCTAACTCGCGACACTAGAGCCGAAAGGTTTTGGATGTAACCAACCCTCCACTGAGGCCGATGTTGCTGTCGCATCTTGCGCGCAGCGGCGCGGTGAACTATTCCGACGGAAATAAGGCATGAAATCTGGACAGACGACAGCACTGGCAGGCATCAGGGTCCTCGATCTCTCCCGCATCCTGGCGGGCCCAAGTGCGACCCAGCTTCTTGGTGACCTCGGCGCCGATGTCGTCAAGGTTGAGAAACCTGACGAAGGTGACGATACGCGCAAATGGGGCCCACCGTACGTACGCGGGAAGTCGGGCGAGGAAACGGAAGAGAGCGCCTATTATCTCGCGGCCAACAGGAACAAGCGATCGATTGCTATCGACATCGGATCGGCCGCAGGTCGCCAACTTGTGCATCAATTGATTGCACACGCCGATGTGCTGGTCGAGAACTACAAGGTGGGCGGCCTTGCCAGATACGGCCTGGCGTACCAGCAGATCAGGGATCAATATCCGCGCCTGATCTACTGCTCGGTCACAGGGTTCGGGCAGACGGGCCCCTACGCCAGCCGACCAGGCTATGACTTTTTGATCCAGGGCATGGGCGGCATCATGAGCCTCACCGGGGCGCCGGACGGCGAACCGATGAAGGCTGGTGTTGGGATCGCCGACGTTATGACTGGCATGTATGCCGCCGTCGGTATCCTCGCGGCCCTCCAGCATCGGGAGCGAACAGGCAAAGGGCAGCACATCGACATCTCCCTGCTCGATACGCAGATTTCCTGGCTTGTCAATGCAGGAACGAATTATCTGGCTGACCGTCAGCTACCGAACCGCTTGGGCAACGGCCACCCCAACATCGTTCCATACCAGGTGTTCTCAACGGCGGATGCGCCGATGATCCTTGCCATTGGCAACGATGCACAGTTTGGCCGGTTCTGCGAGGTCGCGGGGACCAACGAACTGGCGTCCGACGAACGCTTCGAGACTAACTCGATGCGAATTCGTAATCGAGCAGCACTGTGTGAACTGGTCGATAACACCTTACGAACACGGCATCGCGCGAAATGGCTTCAGCAGCTTGAGGCAGTCGGGGTTCCTTGCGGGCCTGTGAATAATCTGGAAGACGTATTTGCCGATCCACACGTCAAAGCTCGCGGTGCCGAGTTGCACATGCCCTGTGAGTGGGCGATGGATGGGGAGCTTCGTCTTTTGGCAAATCCGCTGAGGATGTCGGCTACGCCCCCGAGCTATAGGCGACCGCCGCCACGGCTGAACGAGCATGCTGCCGAAGTACTAACGGATTGGCTTGGAACAAATCAATCGCTACAGGAGACGCCATGTACGACCTGACCGCCGGGCAGTTGACTCTGCAGGCCCAAGCGCGGGAGCTCGCGCAAACGGTATTTGCCCCGACCGCCGCCAATACGGACCTCACGGAGGAGTATCCATGGGACAACGTCACAGCACTGCGCGACGCGGGATTCATGGGCATGACATTGCCAAAGCGCCTGGGTGGGCGTGGTTTGTCTTACCTAGACACCGTGATCGTTATTGAGGAAATGGCCAAGGCGTGCGCCACCATGGGCCGCGTCACCGTCGAGGCCAACATGGGTGCAATCGGGGCTATTGCCAGGTATGGGACTCCCGAACAACTGAAGTTGGCCGCAGAGCTGGTTCTGTCGGGGGACAAACCCGCGATCTGCATCTCGGAGCCCAACGCCGGCAGCGCTGCCAGCGAAATGACCACGCGTGCCGACAGGAAGGGTGATGACTACATCCTCAACGGCGAGAAGTACTGGATCACGGGCGGCGGCGTTTCAAAACTGCATCTCATCTTCGCGCGTGTGTTCGACGACGGCGTGGAGCAAGGCGTCGGTGCATTCATCTGCGTGCGGGACGGGAACGCACCGGGCGGGCTTGTGGTCGGCCGAAGGCTTTACGCGATGGGTGTGCGCGGCATCCCTGAAACCCATCTCGAGTTCCGCGACCTCAGAGTGCACAAGTCGATGCTCGTGATGCCACCCGGCGGGCTGAAGCGAGGTTTCGCGGCGCTGATGACCGCCTACAACGCGCAGCGCGTCGGTGCCGGAACGGTCGCCTTGGGCATCGCACAGGGTGCCTTTGAGGAAGGTATGGCGTATCTTAGATCGCGACAGCAGTTCGGTCGACCCATTGCCGAGTTTCAGGGACTGCAGTGGATGTTGGCCGACATGTCGACTCAATTGGAGGCCGCTCGATTGCTGTTGCGTTCTGCGGCATGCAGCGGCGCGGAGTTTCCGGATATCGACAAGGCGGCACGGGCGAAGATTTTTGCGGCTGAGACAGCCAACAAAGTCACCAATGACGCTTTGCAGTTCTACGGCTCATCTGGCTACGGGCGCCACAATGCGATGGAGCGGCACGTACGTGATGCCCGCATGTTCACCATTGCAGGCGGTACAGCACAAATTCTGCGCACGCAGGTCGCGGCCACACTTCTCGGCATGAAGCTGCCGCAGACACGCGACGGCTATCTGAAGGCGGCGCAGAGCAAAGACGCCTGAGTAATTCCAGCCACGAAGCACGTAGGCTACGTGCTTCGCCTTCTCCGCCCTGTCATTCTTTTCTCCAACTGCTGCACGTCGCGTTTTTACGACCGGGGCGCTCGACTCCGGCGAGGCAAATATGAATCGTCAATTGCTTTTATGCATCGGCCGTGCGGGCACCTGCATGGGTACGATGGCATTCGCGGGAGCGTTGCCGGTACTGCGTTCAGTCTGGCACATGGACGCAACGACTGCCGGCGCGATCCAGACCGCGTTCAACCTCTCCAACGCCATTGCGCTTCTGGTGGCTTCCTGGCTTTCCGATACCCTGGGAGCCAAGCGCATGTATCTCGTCTGTACATGGGCAGGTGCTGCTGCCCTGGTCGTGTTCGCTATCTTCGCGAGATCCCCACATGCCGCGGGAATCCTGATCGTCTTCGTCGGCCTCACGCAAGGCGGCGCTTACACTCCAGCACTGCTCCTCGTCGCGGACCTGAGTTCGCCGGCAGGACGCGGGCGTGCGATGGGACAGGTTCTGGCGGCCGGCTCATTCGGCTATCTTCTTTCTGTCGCGCTCTCGATGTGGGTGGCGAAGTCATGGGGCCCGCCGGCAGCCTTCACCCTGTGCGCCATCGGCGCCCTAGCCGGCGCGATCGTTGGCCAGTTCAGCCTTAGGGACGTCGAAAATCAACGACATGAGCATAAGGCGGCTACGTCTTCGGAACCAATGCGCTGGAGCAGCATTTTCGGTCCCACGTCTTTATGTCTTCTGGTCGGCTACATTGCCCGTTGTTGGGAGTTGCTGGGTAGCTGGGCGTGGACTCCGACGCTGTTGGCGACTGCACTTCAACCGTCCGGGCTTGGCGCAATGACCACGAGCCTGATTGTGGGCGGAACGGTGCACCTGTCGGGGATGATCGCCACGGGAGTCGTCGGCGCGTTGTCGGACCGATGGGGCCGGTCACGCGTGCTGGTGTACGTTGGTGCAATGGGCGCCTTGTGCTCGATGCTGATCGGTTGGTCTGCGCAGTGGGGCGCTGGCTGGGTGATCGCGCTGGCGGCCATCGGAAGCTTTTTCATTCTTGCCGATTCGGGCGTACTTTCAGCGGCCATGACGGACGAGGTGCCGGCAGCGTATCTGGGCCGCGTGATGGGTGTCAGATCAATTCTCGGGTTCGGCGCTGGAGCGCTTGCGCCCATGACGTTCGGAGCAACGCTCGATTGGACGCATAAGTGGGGGTGGGCGTATACGTCACTCGCTGCTGGTGGGCTCCTGGCGTTCATCGCTGCCCTGACGTTGCGAAAAATCAACCAGCCAACGGCATGCATGTCGATCGCAACGAGATCCGTTTCCTAACCTGAATATCAGCAGCGCCTGCGCTGATGGGACATCTGACTGCGTCGGCGTCTGACGCTTTGTCGTCGCGCCGCTAGGCGACATGTGTATGGCCTCGTAAGTGGACGAGCCGCAACGGTCGACGGTGCTTGCGGCGCAAGCAAGCCGATTCCGTCAAAATTCGTCAGCCCTTTTGCATGCAGCCTCATTTCAGTCGTGAGCTGAGTGCTGGCGGGACTGCACCATACCGCAGTCCGTCGACGAACAGGGCCACCAGCCTGCGAGCGTCGGGAGGATCGGGGCATTCGAGTGGAGCGCAGAGGGCAGCCACCGCGCACAGGAGCTCGTCGGGCTGTATCCCTTTGCGAATGTCGCCCGAAGCGATCGCCGCATCGAGGAGCCTCTGAACGACCGGGCGGAGTCGCTCCAGGAAATATGAAGGCAAAGCCTTAAAGGCAGGGTCGCCGGAATTCAGGGCGGCGGCAAGTCCACGCCTCGTCGTCACGAATTCAACATAGGTATCTATCCATCCCACCAATGCCTCCCCGGCGCCAAGCGTGGCGGCAAGTTCAACGCCCGCATCCGCGCAGGCATCCACTTCGCTGCACAAAGCAGCGACGACGAGATCGGAACGTTGCGGAAAGTGGCGGTAGATCGTGCCGATACCCACTCCCGCCTTTTGCGCGATCTCCCGCACTGGCGCATCGATTCCCGAGGATTCGAAGACAGCCAGCGCGGTTCGCAGCAACGTGTCGATGTTGCGTCGCGCGTCCGCGCGCACCGAACGCGGAGCACGTTCGCTGTCCGTCCTATTTGTCTTGCTGCTCAAGTCATTTCCCTCTTGTTAAACGGAACAATGTTCCGTATAGTCTGCAACCGGAGCGATGTTCCGCTTACATTCTAACGTAAGCGAATCGCGCTCGCCCATCATTTTTGAACGGAGCAGACATGCACAGCAGACCCGTGGCACTCGTTACCGGTGGAAACAAGGGAATCGGCCTTCAGATTGCGAAAGATCTGGCGTCGAAAGGCTTCAAGGTACTCGTCGGAGCGCGCAAGCTGGACCTCGGCGTGGCGGCAGCGAAAAGCGTGGGAGCAGAGGCTCAGGCTCTCCAGCTCGATGTGACGGATCAGGCGTCGATTGCGGCAGCGGCTGCGCAGATCGAAGAGACGCTGGATCGTCTTGATGTGCTGGTCAACAATGCGGGAATCTCGCGTCCAATCAAGCCGGGGATGTCCGTCGAAGAAATGAGGGACGGAGATAAGGTGAGCCGTGTGTCAGTCGACGATATGCGCTTGGTATTCGAGACCAACGTGTTTGGGGTTGTCGCAGTCACGCAGGCAATGCTGCCGCTTCTTCGAAAAGCACCGGCGGGCCGCATCGTCAACGTTTCGAGCGCAGGTGGCTCTCTCACGCTGAAGGACAACCCGTCGGATTACTCGCGACAGTACGTCGGGGTGTACCAAACGTCGAAAACCGCACTCAATGCAGTGACGCAGGCGTTCGCCATCGAACTGGAGGGAACCGGCATCAAGGTCAATGCAGTCTGTCCGGGATTCACCGCAACGGATCTGAGCAACTATGCCCCCGGGGCTGGATCCGTTGAGGATGCGGCACGGGAGCCCGTTCGCCTCGCACTCCTTGACGCGAATGGGCCGACTGGCACATTCTCGAACGCCGCGGGTCCGCTTCCCTGGTGAGGTGGTCTCCGAAAACGCCAGGGCTAGCTGAACCGTGATCGTCTGACCGCACGGCCGGGTCTGGCGCGCCTCATCAATGATGAACGCGCCGTCCCGATCGGCAGACGGACCGGCATCGTTCAACCCTCGCCAAACCCGTCGTCTGGGTGCAGCGCTTCGAGCGGCTCGATGATCGTCCTCACCGAGTGAGCTCCGTGACAAATTCGTCAATCCGGTCGAGCGCGTCCAGCACCCGGTCGGGCAAGCCTTCGCGTCGCGACGGCACCGATGGGGTGCGCCATTCAGCACCGACTGCGCCATGCTGGGGATCTCCAGGAGATCGTCGCGTATCCCCTCGGGATCATCAAGTTGGTGGCGGATGCGATCGACGATATCGACGGTGGCCAGCAGGCGGGTTGTGTCGTAGCTCGATTCGAGCCGCTCGAGCGCGGCGGTGTCGACATCGCCGAAACAGGTCGTCGTGGTGGCCGGGCGAGCAGTCATGAACGGGATGCCTAGGTACGGGCAGCCTGGCCGAACAGCGGATCCCTGATCCGGGCTTCCGGCCGACGATCCAGGTGCAGTTTGTAGTGACCGAAGCGCCGGATGTTGTGGGTCGGATACGGGCTCAGAAACTCGATATCCTCCGCGCGCACTTTCTCGCCGTTTGCCGCCATCTCGCGCAGCGCCTGCATCATGTCAGCCGTGTTTTGCAAAATCACGGCCGACGCGATCAGGTCGTTGTAGCGAAGCCGCTTCTGCTGCTCCTCTGGCTCGTTCTCGGCGATCACGTCCCCTCCGAATGACAGCCACTTCGAGAAGCCGTTGTACGACTCGATCTTGTTCGTGTTCGCGGTGACCTCCCGCCGCAATTCGGTGCTACCTATCCACTCGAGCAGGAACACCGTGCGAACGACGTTGCGCGAACTCGCGCGCGGCCAGGTACAGCCGGTTCTTGCGGCTTTCGGAGCCAAGCCGGCGCAGCAGCAGCGGCGACGAGATCGTGCCTGCCTGGATCGACAGCGCGACCTGCATCAGCTCCTGCCAGTGCTGCTCGATCAGCACCCAGTCGATGGTCGCCGTGAACAGCTTGTCGATGTGCCTGTATTTGACCTTGCTGTCCGGCCGGTACAGCACGAGATCCTTCCAGTTGCGAATCCTCGGCATCAGGTTGATGCCCAGCAGGTACGTAAACGCGAAAACCGCGGCCGACTGGCCCTGCGAGTCGGCATGAACGGTGTCCGCCTTGACCGACAGCCCGGCCTTCAGCAGTCCCTCGATCACATAGATCGCTTCCCACACGCCGGGTGGAATGAAGTGCTGGAACACCGCGATATAGTTGTCGGCGACGTGCCGGTACGCTACCGCGCCCATTTTCCGGTAACGGAAGTGATAGCCGGCCAGCAGGTTGTTGTCGTAAAAGTCGTACTGCGTACCGTAGGCCGCCACCGTCTTTCCATCGCCCCAGTGTTTCGGCAGATCCAGCCGCAGGTACAGTTCAATCAGCTCGCGCTGTGCGGTCTCGAGCCTGTCCAGGCTCATATGCCGACGGTTGACGAACGCCAGCATGTGCGCAGTGACATCGGAGTCGAGATGACGGGCCGCCTGGGTCGGGCCGAGATTGCAGCCCATCGCGAGAATGGTCAGCAGGTAGCGCTCGGCGGCCTTGCGAATCTGCGGATCGCTCCCGGACAACGGCCCGAAGTGCAGCGTGAAACGAGTCCAGTGCTCGATGTTCGCGAGGATGTCCAGCATATTCCGCGTCGGCAGGCGCGCGTTGAGCCGCTCCTGCAAGGCGATCGCGCTCGCCGGGATCTCCTTCGCGACGGTTTTGCGCAGGATCGGCTCGCCGTGGCGGTCGTCACAACATGCTCGCGCTTGCGCGGCAATTCGGCGTCGAGTTGTGAGAGGCGTCTGTCAGCCATTGACACAGATGGCGCACGAAGTCACTGCCAGTTGTGGGCATGCCGCGCTTATGCTCGCATTGCCGCCATGGCAACAGGTGATCGCAATAGTCGGCGTACGCGTCGGAGCCCGATACGCATAGATCGCCGACCCGTAGTTCCTCGGCCATGTACGAGAATACGCAGACTTCGAGATACCGGCGATTGGTCGGCGATCCGTCGCCGTGCGAGTGCCGCACAAGCTTGCGCCACCGCGGCGCGGCGAAGCTTACGTCGACGTCCGCATCGATCCACTCACGATGCAGCGATTCGTTCTCCAGCACGACATCGAGCGCGTTCAGCAGCGAGCGAACCGGGCTGGTCGAATCCCATTCGAGCGTACGGACGACACACATCATGACCGAACGGTGCGCCTTGAAGTGCTTCCAGAGCAACGGCAGATAGTTGCGGCCGCTGAACGCGCGGATCGCCGCACAACTCTCGTGCTACGGCTCCAGATCGCCTTTCGGCGCCAGCAGCTTCCTGACCGCCTGGGCGATGGCGGTCTCGTCGGATTCGTCGGCAAGGATGTCGACTGCACCGTCAAGCAAGCCGAAACGAGATCCTCGATCTGATCGCGCTGTTTGCGCTGAATCGCATCCAGCTCGTCGCTTGCGCGCTTTGGATGGCACCCATGCGTCTCACAAACATGTCGGCGAGATCGTCGCGGGCGCACGCGCATGCGGTTGAGCAGTGCGACTATCAATGTGTAGCGCTTCTCCGGCAGCGTGTCGTTCCTGAGCGCTGACGCATCGAGCGCCATCGCCTGGTTCGCGAGCGAGTGCAGCTTGGAGGCTGGAATCCCGGCGATGGCCAGCGAAAAATCGCTGAGCCCGTCGAGCCAGGAAATCTGGTCGATCAGTAGCTCCAGATGCTGGCGCGACGGGCGTTTCGCATGATGCTTGATTCGGTTGTAGGCAGTTTGCCGGTTCGACAGATCGCGCGCGATCAGCTCGTCGATCGTCGCGTTGATGATGTCGACCGGTTGGTCCATCGTTAGCGACGCCGTATGCGCTGCCCGTGTCGCGATTGCGTTCGCGTCGGTGCCGTAATAGGGCTTCACGTCGAGCCACGTGCGTACAGCGGTGTAATGCCGGAACAGAGTCGGGGACGACGCGGTGTCGTAGCCCAATTGGACAGTGTCGCCAATATCGGCGGCTGCCCGGACGTGATCGATGATGGCGGCTGGAACGGTATCGAGCGGCGGGAAATAGTGCAAGTTGCTGGAAGACCTTCAGCAGCACCAGCGGGCCCAGTCGCGGTTGCTCACCGCGCGTTGAACGGCGCGCCCATTCGAGCTCGTCGGGCATCGGCGTGTAGCAGGCTCGCAGTTCCCGAGGTGCGAGAACCTCGGGGGAGCGCGGGTACGCGGTGCGTTCGAGAGAACGCCATTGCGGATCATCTGGATCACAGAGTGCCGCTCAGATTAGCGCAAGAAAAATCCGACGTTACTGCGTCAGATCGTAATGTTCCGGGCGGTCGTTATAGTACGGCTTATGATAGAAATTTACGCTACTGTGTTCATGCCTCTATTTGCTGCCGAGCTTCTCATTGAGCCGCGCCCAGGTCATCATTCCAAGCACACCCAGCGGCAAACCCTTCGGGTGTCACCGCTAGCAGACTATGCATCAGGAAGCCACACTCGTTATCAGCTGTCCAGTAACCCAATCCTACTGTGGCGCGAAGATGCGATAGGTTGAATTCGGTCGTGTCCTGTAGCGCCAGCACCACCAGTACCTGGTTCATGCGCCCCAAGGCGGCGTGTTCCCGTACGCGTCACGGGCATCGATCTCGGCCCCGAATGCAATCAACTCCTTAAGGACCTCGTGGTTGTCATTCAGTGCGGCCTTGTGTAGCGCCGTCGCTCCCTTGGAGCGTCGTTTGACGTCGTTCTGCCGCATTCAAAAAGGTGGAAGCGGTCGCAACCGTGCGCCGCATACAACATGGCGTCCCGATTGCTCGTGGCGCGCCCGCCGTCTCAACGCCCCTCGTGCACAAAGCGGACCGCATCCATGAGCTATGCTCACTGCTCCATGAGAACATACCATTGTTGCCCCGCATTTCGCGCTGCTACTCTAGCTGCAATGCGAGGTCACGCCGCCGGCGTGCCGTCTATTGCGGATGGAAGTCATCGTGAAGCTTCGTTGTGAAATGCCAGCAAGCGGCGCAGGTGGTGCAGGAAAAGTCGGATCGATTTTCGATGAAGTTATCGACCGCAAAAACTCCAATTCACTCAAGTGGGCGTTCGGCGAGAAGCTACTGATAGCGCAGGAATTTGCGGCCGATCCGCTGCCGATGTGGGTCGCGGATATGGATTTCAAGGCGCCGCGAGTCGTCATCGATGCACTGCATGAGGCCGTCGAGTTCGGTGTATTCGGGTATTCGCGCGGAGCGACCGATAGCTACGTTTCCGCAGTAACCGGCTGGCAGGCAAAGCGCTTTGGCTGGGAGGTCCCGAGCGAGTGGGTGCTTCAATCCAGCGGCATCATCACCGCGTTGAAAACGGCCATCCAGGCGTTCGCTTCGCCGGGTGACTCGGTCCTGATTCAGCCGCCCGTGTATGCGCACTTTCACGACGATGTCCTGCTGAACGGGCGCCAACTGACCTGTGCGCCGCTCGAGCGCACGGGAACCGTATATCGCTTTGACGAAAAGACGTTCGAAGCAGCGATCAGGCACAACACGAAACTCTTCATTCTGAGCAATCCGCACAATCCCACGGGCAACGTCTGGTCGGAAGGCGAACTGCGTGCGATGGGGGAAATCTGCCTGCGGCATGGCGTGCTCGTGATCTCGGACGAGATTCACCAGGATCTCATCATGAATCCATTCAAGAAACACATCCCATTTGCGTCGCTCGGGAAAGTGTTTGCGGAGAACAGCATCACCTGCACCGCGCCGAGCAAGACCTTCAACCTGCCGGGACTTCAGAGCGCGAATCTCTTCGTGCCCAATCGCTGCATTCGCGACGAATTGCGTCGGCAGTTCGACAGGAACATGTACCCATCCGTCAACACGCTGGGGATGGTCGCCGCCGAAGCTGCTTATTCTTGCGGTGAGCCGTGGCTCGAAGAATTGCTGCGGTATCTGCGTGAAAATCACACGTACTTCCGAAATGCGGTCCACAGCCTCACGTCGAAGATCGAGGTTCTACCTGCCGATTCGCTCTACCTTGCCTGGATGGATTGCCGGGGACTGGCGATGGACGCCGACGTCCTCAAGCATTTCATGCTGACGGGCGCGCGACTGTGGTTGGACAACGGGCCGAAGTTCGGCATCGAGGGGCATGGGTACATGCGCGCAAACCTTGGCTGTCCGCGTTCCACCGTGGACGAAGCAATTCGCCGTCTGACCACCGCGCTCGCTGAACTCTGAACAGCCATTGGCGAGAGCGAACTAGCGTCCCGCTCAACGACAGTGCACAAAGAGGATCGATGCGGGTCGCATCCGCCAACATGCGATGTCCTGAGCCCATGCTAAGGCCGGAAGTGGCCGTGGCACAGGACTACGGTGCATGGGGGCGTCACCTTTAGACGACGTACATCGGACTGCGCGATTGGTGATCATCGACGCTACGAGAAGCGATGTGTGCTGGAACCTGAGAAAGCAACCTGTGTAATTAGGATAACGATAAGAATAAAAAGACTGCTCAGACAAAGAAACTGACTATGGTTCAAAAGGAGCGATGCATTACGGTGTGCGCGCCAGGCTTTCCGCGCCCAGCTTGCGATCTGACCTTCTTTCCAACCTGAAAAAAACAACAATCGATCAACTTCCTTGGAGGCGACATGAGCAACAACATCGAAGCACAGGCATACGAGCGGGAAGATCTGAAAAGAGATCTTAAGAACCGCCATATCCAGATGATTGCCATCGGCGGCGCAATCGGCACAGGACTGTTCTACGGATCTTCCTGGGCCATCAGAACCGCTGGTCCGGCCATTCTGCTGGTCTTTCTGCTTGCCGCCATCGCCATCTATTTCGTCATGCGGGCGCTCGGTGAAATGGCCGTGGAAGAGCCGGTGTCCGGTTCGTACGTGTCATATTCGAACCGCTACATTCACCGCTTCGCAGGCTTTCTGAACGGCTGGAACGCATTCATCTTTCTGCTCGCCACCAGTGCGGCCGACCTGAATGCGTTGGGCAATTACGTTCATTTCTGGTTCCCGCACATTCCGATCTGGGTGACGGCCGGCGCCGCGGTATCGCTGATGTTTGTCGTCAATATCATCGGCGTCAAGATATACGGTGAGGCGGAGTTCTGGTTCTCGCTCGTCAAGGTGATCGCGATCGTCGCCATGATCATCTTTGGCGTTGGCATGATCGTGTTTGGCATCGGCAACAACGGCGTGCCCGTCGGTTATCACAACCTCGTCGACCACGGCGGATTCTTTGCCAAGGGGGCGAGCGGCACATTCCTCGCGGTCGTGATGGTCGCATTTTCATTCGGCGGCGTCGAAAATCTCGGTCTCGCGGCCGGCGAAGCGAAGGATGTCAAAACGACGATGCCGAAGGCCGTCAATGCCACGTTCTGGCGACTGCTGATTTTCTACGTCGGCGCGATCGCGGTTCTGCTGATGGTTTTCCCGTGGACGTCGTTGACGACGAAGGGCAGCCCGTTCGTCGAGGTCTTCACGAAGATCGGCATTCCGGCCGCAGCGAGCATCATGAATCTGGTCGTGATCATGGCGGTGCTGTCGGCAGTCAACGCGAGCGTGTTCACGAATAGCCGCACGTTCTACAACCTGTCGCTGCAGAAGAACGCGCCGGCATTCCTCGGTGTCACCAATTCACGCAAGGTGCCGCACCGTGCAATCCTGATGGTGTTCGCCGCGATGTTCGCGGGCGTGCTGCTGAACTACACCATGCCTGAGCAGGCGTTCGAACTCTTCTCTTCGGTGACTGTGTTCGCGCTGGTCTGTGCATGGGGCTCCATCGTCATCAGTCATCTCAGGTTCCGGAAGCTGAAGATCCAGAACGGGGAAGAAGACCAGATCGCGTACCGGATGCCGTTCTACCCCTACAGCAACTACATCGCGCTCGCTTTCGTGGTGGCGGTGCTGGTCGGTATCGCGATCCTGCCGGACATGCGCATGTCGCTGGTCGTTTCGGCCGTCTGGGTGCTGGTCGTGTATGCGGCCTACCGGTTCTACGTCCGCAAAGACGCGTCTCAGGTGCGTGACGAACCTGAAGTCGGCAAGCCGGAGGATCAACCGGCCTGACGGCCATCCGGTGCTCGCGCGGAGCGTCGAAACGATTTCGCGACTTCGTTAAGCCCATGAGGGCGGACTGCCACGGACCACCGTGGCTGCCGCCCTCAATGCATTGGCGCATGCCCTGCACTGGTTTGCCATCATTCGCCGCCGACCCGGGCGGTCGGGGACGCGGACCGGTTTCCCACTTCCTCGCCACGACCGCGCATATACGCCTGAGGGCTACTGCCCATCTCGAGACGAAACGCATACACGAATGCCGATGTCGAGCCGTAGCCAAGCTCCATCGCAGTGCGAGTAACGCCCATGCCGCCGCCAAGAAGTTCGATTGCCCTGAACAGCCTCATTCGGCGGCGCCACGACCGCAAGCTCATGCCTGTCTCGCTGACGAAACGTCGCGCGAGTGTACGGGCCGACATTCCCAGCACGCGCCCCCAGTCTTCCGGTCCACGCGGGTCTGCCGGATCTGAATAAAGCGCTTCGCAAAGCGTCGCGAGCGCGCCGTCTCTCGGCCATGGCAACGCGGTCGGCAGTGGCCGCGTTCGCCGGAGCTGGTCGAGAATGAGATGGGTGATTCGACCAGTGTAGCCGTCATCGTCTTGCCGTCCTTCGATGGCCGCTGCTTCGATGATGAGTGCCTTCAGCAGCGGCGAAACCGCGAACACCATCGGAGCCGTGCCTGTGAGCGCGCGGCCGGCCTCCTCGGCTATCCACAGACTGCGAAACTCAGCGCCGAGAAGTGAGCCCACTTTATGACGGAGCCCAGTCGGCAACCACACGGCCTGCTCCGGGGAGATCACGAGCGACCCGCCTTCCGATATCACGGTCAACGCCCCGGAAATCGCGTAGACCATCTGATGCCAGCGATGCGAGTGCTCCGGAAAGAAGTGATGCGCCGGGATGAACTGCGCACGGACTGTCAGCGGTGCAGGGGGCATGGCGTCCGCCGGGGCTTCGATTGTTTCCCAGTTCATGTCGTTCGTCTGATTGGCAGATATTCAATACATTTTGACTGCCAGTCGAAATACTGTCACGAGAAAACCTGGTTTAATGAAAGTCCCGCGCTTTGAAGCACGACAGGGCCGGCCGCAGCTGACAACCGTGCCCGATTGCTAACGAATTTCCGGAGTAACCGATTTATGGGCCGTCTCGACCGTTACGACCTGCCGCTTTCGACAACATCCGACCTCGCTGCGGAGCGATACCGTACGGGTGTCGACCTGCTGCTGTCGCTGTGGCCGGGCGCCGGGGAAACACTGGATGAGGCGATTGCTGCTGACCCCGATTTCGCGCTGGCGTACGCCGCCCGTGCGCGGCTGCATGCGATCAGTATGCAGCCGGCCCAGGCTCGCGCAAAGATCGCGAAGGCGCTCGATCTTGTCGCTCGCAACGGGACCGAGCGGGAGCGCAGCCACGTCGACGTGCTGTCACTGGCCATCAATGGACAGGCGGCCAAGGCACTCACCGCCGCGCTCACGCACACTGACCGCTGGCCGCGGGACATCGTCATCCTGTCGATGCCGCTTGGGGCATTCGGCCTCTTCGCGTTTTCCGGCATGGCCGACCACGACCAGGCACGCGTCGACCTGTGCGAACGTCACGCGAAACACTTCGATGCCGACGACTGGTGGTTCCTGACCTATCGAGGCTGGGCGCACGGCGAAAACGGCGACCTCCAGCTCGGACGCGCGCTCACGCAACGCGCGCTGCAATTGCGGCGACACAACGTGAATGCGGCGCACGCCGTCGCCCACGTGCTGTACGAATCCGGTGCGAACGACGAGGCGCAAGACATGATCACCGGCTGGCTGCCGGAGTATGACAAGTCGGGCGTGCTTCACGGTCACATCGCATGGCATGGTGCGCTCATCGCCCTTGAGCGCGCTGACACCGGGCGAGCGCTCGCCATCTACAACGAGCATGTCGCGCCGGCTGCGTCGCTCGGCACGCCGATCAACATCGTCAGCGACACGTCGTCGTTTCTCTGGCGCATGCAGGCGTACGGCCACGCCGTTCCGGCGGGCATGTGGGACGCCGGCGCAAAGTACGCGTCAGATTACTTCAAGGAAGCGGGCTTCCCTTTCGCTGACTTCCACATGGCGCTGATCGCCGCGGCGACGGGCGACAGCAAAGCCGTCGAACAACGCGTTGCCGTGCTCAACAGGCTCATCGACGAAGGCAAGCTTCCGGCCGGCCCCGTCGTCCCGGCGATCTGCCGCGCGTCGTTGGCCTTCGCCGAAGAAAAGTACGCACTCGCCGCGGAGATCCTCGAGCCGGTCGCGCGAGACGTCGTGCGAATCGGCGGAAGCGGCGCGCAGCGCGAGGTCGTCGAGGACACCTTGCTGGTTGCGCTCATGCGAAGCGGCGAGGCCGGGAAAGCGCGTGCGATCCTCAACGAGCGGCTGCATCGTCGTCCGTCTCCTCGCGACGAGCGATGGCTCGACCAGTTGCGCAGCGCGCAGGCGCCCCTCGCGAATCGATGATCTGGGCGACCAGCGTGCGGAAACTGCTCGTTGAAGGGATAGGCCCGGTCGCCGCAATCTCGATCGCACAACTCTTTGGTACTGCACTGTGGTTCAGTGCAAACAGTACTGCCGGCGATCTGGTGAAAATCTGGCACATCAGCGCGGCTGACATCGGCTGGCTGACGAGCGCGGTGCAGATCGGTTTCATCCTCGGCACACTCATCGTCTCGCTCAGCGGCGCCGCCGATCGTTTTCGCGCGAGCGGGATTTTCGTCTGCAGTGCCGTCGTCGGTGCGCTGTTCAACCTTGGCTTTGCATGGCTGTCGACCGGTCTCGTGAGTGGCGCGCTGTTCCGGTTGGGCGTCGGTATCTGCCTCGCCGGCATCTATCCGATGGGAATGAAGCTGATTATCGGCTGGGTACCCAATCGCATGGGGCAGGCGCTCGCGCAGCTCGTCGGGATGCTCATCCTCGGTACCGCGCTACCCCACGCGATGCGCGTACTGGGAATGGGTCTCTCATGGCAGCTGGTCATTTTCCGCGTCGTCGTTGCTTGCTTTCGGTGGGGCCGGCCTTATCGGCGCGCTCGGCGATGGGCCGCACTCTGTCGTATCGCCCCGTTCTGCGCGCGATAAGGAGACACTAGCGACATCGCCGCCATCCGTACTCAGCGCGTTTCGCATTCGCCGGTTCCGTGCCGCGACGCTCGGATATTTCGGCCACATGTGGGAGCTTTACGCCTTCTGGACCGCTGTACCGCTGCTGATTGCCCATACGTCTCTGACGAGCGCTTTTCCAGGGCTCAGTGTTTCGGCGATGTCGTTCATTGTGATCGGGATCGGCGCGCTGGGCTCCGTGCTCGGCGGTGTTGTATCGCGATACATCGGCAGCGCGAAGGTAGCGACAGGCGCACTCGCAATGTCGGGTCTTTGTGGGCTCGTCTTCGCGCTGTGCTGGCGCCACCTGGCTCCCGAAACGATGGCGGTGCTCCTCTTGCTATGGGGCGCGTCGGCCCCCGCTGACTCGCCGCAGTTTTCTGCGCTCGCTGCCGACGCATGTCCACGCGTGCTCGTGGGAAGCGCGCTCGCGATCCAGAACTCGATTGGCTTTGCGATCACGGTGGTATCGATTGCAGCGACCACTGCGCTTTTCGACCATATCGGGCTCGATGCGATGTGGCTCCTGGTGCCAGGACCGGCGCTGGGTCTGACCGCGTTTGCATTCATCTTGCGGAAGGCGGAATCATCGCGAGAACCGATGCAGTGCACCGGTAGCGTCGATCGCCCGCCGAGCAGCGAAGCGTTGCGCTGATGGAGAACAGGGATGCTAGACCTCCAATACCTCTCAATCGTGATGGAAGTGGATCGCCTCGGCAGCGTGACCGCGGCGGCCGACCGGTTGAATGTGACGCAGTCGGCGCTCTCTCACATGGTTCGAAAATTCGAAGAGCGGCATGGCGTCAAGCTCTGGACCAAGAATGGCCGCGGACTGCGGTTCACGCACGCCGGCGAATATCTGCTGGGGCTCGCTGGGCGCGTGATTCCGCAGATGGAGCACGCGGAACGGACGCTGACGAATTTCGCGGAGGGCCGCCGTGGAGCGTTGCGCGTGGGCATGGAGTGTCATCCGTGCCAGAAATGGCTTACCCGGCTCACGCCGCACTATCTTGCTGCGTGGCCCGATGTCGATTTCGATGTGCGCACTGCATTCCGTTTTGACGGCGTTGCCGCGTTGCTTGGGTACGAAATCGATCTGCTCATCACGCCCGATCCGATCGACGTGCCGGACATCACGTTTTCTTCCGCCATCGACTATGAGTTGATGCTGGTGGTGCCGGAGCGCCATCCGCTTGCCACACGCGAGTTCGCAATGCCTCAGGACTTGATGAGCGAGGAACTGATCACGGTTCCCGTGAGCAAGGAGCGCCTCGACATCTTCACGCGCTTTCTGGTGCCCGCGAACTGCAAGCCGAAATTTCATCGGACGGCTGAGCAGACTGAACTGATGCTGCAACTGGTTGCGGCCGGTCGCGGCATCGCCGTCTTGCCGGACTGGCTCGTGGCGGAGGAGGGGGGCGGCTTGCCTGTACGGACTGTCCGGCTCGGCGAGCATGGTTTGAGCAAGAGCATCAATGTCGGGGTTCGCAAGGGCGAAGAAGATGTCGCCTATATCGCCGGGTTTGTGACGATGGCGCACGATCTCTGGACCCCTGCGCAACGGATGGTGGCCGGCTAGACGGATCGGGCGCGACCCGATGAATACAGAAACCTCCCAACGAAGTTGTTCGCCTCACGAGATAGCCGATGCCGGTAGCAACATCGCGAGACTGACGATTGCCGCAAGCGCTCACCGGCGCACCGTATACCGGAAGGAGTGTGCTGCGTTGCCGAGACTTGTCGCGTTTCGGGATTGGCTCCAACGCGGACTTTTCGGGCCGCGCTGTCGTCGCGGCCGATCAATACCAATGGATTACCTCGCCACAGGGCGGCGTTAAGCGCGTGATGCTCGACCGGTTGGGCGGCGAGACGGGGCGTGCCACGAGCATCGTGCGCTACGCTTCGGCATCGTATTTCCCGCAGCATCAACACCCAAGTGGCGAGGAGATACTGGCGCTGTCCGGCACGTTCTCGGAAGGGAATCAGCACTATCCGGCCGGATGGTGTCTGCGCAATCCACTTGGGTCGTCGCATCAGCCCTCCAGCGATGGGGACGCAATCATTTTCGTCAAGCTTGGGCAGATGTCGCCTGGGGACGACTGCTCCGTGCGTATCGACACACAACCCGTCTTGCTGGGAACGACGCGCAGGCCGTGAAGTTTGCCCGCTGTTTGCGGATGCCTCCGCACAGACCGTCCTGGTGCGTCTCGATCGGACGAGCCGCTTTTCGCGAACGCAGTCAATAGCACCGAACTGCTGGTGCTAACCGGCGAACTGGACCGACGGGCGGCAAGACGTTCGAGGTAGCTGGTTGCGTCTGCCGGCGGGCGAATATCTCGATTATGTGGTCGGACCGCATGGCGCCACGCTGTTCTGGAGACAGGCCATCTCGCCGGCCTTGCGCAGGCGGATAACCCATGTCGACTACACATATCTCGATTATCGGCGGCGGGCTCAGTGGGTTGTATGCGGCCTTCTTGCTCGAACAGCATGGCCTCAGGGACTACGTACTCCTTGAGGCAAGTGACACATTCGGTGGCCGGATTGAGTCCGTTCCTGCCAACGGGCCGATGGTTGCAGGCACCGGGAGCGTAACGGAAGATCCTCACCGTTTCGACCTCGGACCGGCGTGGTTCTGGCCTGCGTTACAGCCTCAGCTGGACCGACTTGTCCGCGACCTGGGACTGGAGCGCTTCGAGCAGCACGAAGCGGGCGACATGATGGTTGAACGTTCGCCGCACGAGCCGCCAGCGCGAATCCGTGGCTATGCGTCCTCGCCATCTTCCGCGCGCCTGGTCGGAGGGATGGCTGCGCTCATCGACGCGGTGCGCAGCCGCCTCGCGCCCGCGCGCTTGATGACGGGTCCACCCGGTGCGACGCGTGCGCTGTACTGGGCACCACATCGAACTGGACATCGAGGGTGCACGTGGACAGGTCACGTCCTTGCGCGCCGGGCATGTGCTGCTCGCCATTCCGCCACGTCTCGCCGCGGCGACAATCGAATTCACACCGGCCCTGCCCGAAACCCTGGAGCGGGCGTGGCGCCGTACCGCGACCTGGATGGCGCCACATGCAAAGTATGTCGCCGTCTACGACACGCCGTTCTGGCGTAAGCGAGGGCTGTCCGGCGAAGCGCGCAGCGCGCGGGGACCGCTGGGAGAAATCCACGCGTCGGTACCCGGCGGCAGTGCTTCACTGTTCGGCTTCTTTGGCGTTTCGGCAAGGGTCCGAAGAAACGTCTCCGAGGACGTGTTGCGCTTGCATTGCCGCGCGCAGCTAACGTGGCTGTTCGGCGCAAGGGCCGCAACGCCAAGAGCCGAATTCATCAAGGACTGGGCTGCCGACCGATACACGGCCACGGCGGCCGATCAAGACGCAGTGGTCCAACACAGTGCGGTACCTTCGGCCGAAGCCTCGTCGGGCGTCTGGCATGGCCGGCTCGTTGGCGTCGGCAGCGAATGGTCGCCGCACTTTCCGGGCTACGTTGCGGGCGCCATCGCGGCTGCGAGCCTGGGGGGGCGTGCATTGAAGGATGCCGCAACACGTCAGGACGCGTCTCGCAGCGAATGAAGCACGACAAGGAGTTGACGATGAAAAAGACTTACCGCGCAATGCAGGCGACGAAGCCCGGAATGCTTGAACTGGTGGAACGCCCGATACCCGTACCGGACGCCGGTCAGGTGTTGATCGAGGTCGAGGCATGCGGCATCTGCGGAGCCGACGTCAGTGATATCGAAGGGGCGGCCCCGACACTGCAGTCGCCCCGCGTGCCCGGCCATGAAGTTGTTGGCCGCATTGCTGCCATTGGAGCGGGTACGCCATCGATCTGGAAGATCGGTCAACGCGTAGGCGTGGGCCGTCTCGGCGGACATTGCAACTCGTCTGCGGCGCGCAGCCGTGGGACATCGGGGCGAATGCGCCACGTTTCGGGTTTCTGACTTCGGCACGAGCGGTAGCCCGGGTTTCTGCATTGCCTCGATAGCGGGACAAAGGATCAGGCTGCGCGGATACTGAGGCTACCCGGAGAGGGGGCATCGAGAAAAATTATCGAAAAGTGTCGGCATCCCGATCGAAATTTGCAGAAAGGTCCTCGCGGCTGATTTTGGCTACTGTGCCGCGTCATTACGATGGTTACAGGGCGAGCGCAGTGTTGTCGAGCCCAACGGGTCGCGGGTTCTGTCGATCCGACTTCAAGCCAACCTATCGTGAGTACGACCATGCAATTATTTCGACCAACGATGTGCCTCGCGTCCCTGACGCTTGCCCTGCAACCTCTCATGGCTCACGCAGATCTGACGGTCAAGATCGGGCAGGTTTCCCCTCTGACTGGCGAACTCTCCCACATCGGAAAGGACGACGAGAACGGTGTGCGGCTCGCGATCGAAGATCTGAACACCAAAAAGATTCGCATTGGCGGGCAAAACGTGACGTTTGTGCTCGACTCGCAGGACGATGCTGCCGATCCCAAGACGGCAGTGACCGTCGCGCAGAAGCTGGTGGACGACGGTGTGGCGGGTGTCGTTGGCCATGCGAACTCCGGGACATCGATACCCGCTTCTAAAATCTACTCGGATGCAGGCGTCCCGATGATCACCGAATCGGCAACCAATCCGAAGCTCACGCAGCAAGGATTCACGAACGTGTTCCGTATGGTTGCGAATGATGTGAGGCAGGGCTCGGTGATCGGCGCGTATCTGGTCCACGATCTCGGTGCGCGCAAGGTCGCGATCGTCGACGACCGTACGGCGTACGGTCAAGGTCTTGCCGATGAGATCGAAAAGTCAGTCAAGGCTGCCGGAGGCGACGTGGTCGCCCGTGAATTTGGCACCGACAAGACCACGAACTGGATGGCGATTCTCACGACCATCAAGAGCCGTCAACCAGAAGGTATCGCTTTCACGGGTGGCGACACGCAAGCCGCGGCATTCGTGCAGCAGGCGCAAAAGCTTGGGTTGAAAGTCAAGTTCATTGCCGGCGATGAAGCCTGTACCCCGCAATTCATCAAGCTGGCCGGCTCGTCGATGAACAACAATACCTATTGCACGCTGGCGGGTGTGCCGCCCGCAAAGATGCCGCAAGGACCCGAATTCTTCAAGCGCTATCAGCAGCGCTTCGGTGTTCCCGTGCAGCTGTATGCCCCTTACGCCTATGACGCAGTGCTCGCAATGGCCGACGCGATGCAGGCTGCCGGGTCGACAGACCCGAAGGTGTATCTCCCGAAGCTGCGCGCTTCGAAGCTGGACGGCGTGACGGGCGCCATCCAGTTCGACGAGAAGGGCGATATCCGTAACGGCGCAATTACTGTTCGCCAGTTCGACCAGGGCAACTGGACCGACAGGTCAGTAGTGCGTTGACTGCGTCACCCGCGCTCGGGAGCCACGGGTACGCCAAGCCCCACCTTCACGCTGCTCATGCTCACCAGCGTCTTGAAGCGTTTGACGTTGTTGTTCGAGAAGAACAGTTGCCGCGTGAGGGCCGTGTACTCCTCCATGTTGCGAACCGTCAGTATCAGCACGAAGTCCCATTCGCCCGCGACGTAATAGCACTGCTGGATTTCGGGGCACTGCGCGAAGGTGCGTTTCATCGAGTCGAGCAGATCGATCTGCTCGCTCTCGACCTCGACCGTCGCGATGATCGTCAGCGGATAGCCGACCTTCTCGGGCGCGACGATGGCGGCGTAGTTGCGAATGACGCCTTCGTCCGACAGGCGTCGCAATCTGCGATTGACGGCAGCCGTAGACAGGTTGACGCGTGCGCCGAGTTCGTTCTGAGGGATTTGCGCGTCGCGTTGGACTTCCATCAACAGCTTCAGATCAAAGTCGTCGAGGCTGAGTGTCATGGTTTTGCAGCCAGAAGGTCGAAACAAAGATATTTTTGCACGGAAGCCCTGCATTTCGGGGTTTTTTCTAGCACCACGAACAATATTATCTCTATGACCGACATGCGCATTCCGCGAACTTCATAAGCGAGGACGTCCGACTATGGAAAGCACGCTGCAGGGCCAGTTAAAGAGCTGGCGCCAGTATTTGCATCAACATCCCGAGACTGGCTTCGAGGAAGTCAATACGTCCGACTACGTGGCGAACATTCTCAGGACGCTGGGACTGGAGGTTCACCGCGGCATCGGCGGAACCGGACTCGTTGCCAACCTGACGGTCGGAGACGGGAGGCGAGCTATCGGCCTGCGCGCCGATATGGACGCGCTGCACATCGCGGAGCAGGCACCCGATCGGGCACATGCTTCGCGCGCTGCCGGAAAGATGCACGCGTGCGGGCATGACGGGCATATGTCGATGATTCTGGGAGCGGCTCGGCTCCTTGCCGAGCGGCGCGACTTCAACGGCACGGTCCGCTTCATCTTTCAGCCGGCAGAAGAGCATGGCCGCGGCGCGAAGGCGATGATGGCCGACGGCCTGTTCGAACGGTTCCCGATCGAGGCGATCTTTGGCGCGCACAACATGCCGGGCATGCGTGCGGGAACGTTCGCAACGCGTCCGGGCGGCATCATGGCGAGTGAAGACAACTTTGTTATTCACATCAAGGGACGCGGTACGCACGCCGCCCGTCCGCACATGGGAGTGGACCCGATCGTCATCGCGTCACAGATCGTCATGGCATTGCAGACCGTCGTTTCGCGCAATCTCGATCCGAGTCTGCAGGCAGTGATTTCCTGTACGGAATTCATCACTGACGGTCTGAGAAACGTCATTCCGTCGAACGTCATCGTCAAGGGCGATACGCGAAGCTATTCGCGCGAAGTGCAGACGCTGCTCGAGACGCGCATGCGCGAAGTATGCGAAGGCATCTGTCGCACGAACGGTGCCGATTGCACGTTCGAGTACACGCACGAGTTCGCCCCGACAGTGAACTCGGAGCAATTCGTGGAAGTCGCGGTAACAGCGGCGCGCAATGTGGCGGGAAGCGATGGCGTCGACGCCAACATCCAGCCAATGATGATTTCGGAAGACTTTGGCGCGTTCCTGCAGGTTGTTCCTGGTAACTTCATCTTCATCGGCAACGGCGAATCGGTGGAGAAAGGGGGTATTCCCCTCCACAACGCCACCTACGATTTCAATGACGAAATCCTTTTGACGGGGGCGCGATATTTCGCTGAGATCGCCCGGCTTGAGTTGCCGGTCGGCTAACGACTAAAGGGAAATAAATGAACATGTCTGTATCTTCATCACTGATACTCGACGGCGCACTCCTGCTTCAGCAACTGCGCCAGCTCGGCGAACTGGGCGCCGATCATGAAGTCGGTGGACGGACGCGCATTGCACTCACTGACGATGAGCGGGCCGGTCGTACCTTGCCGTCAAATGGATGCGCGAACTGGACCTCGATGTCCGCGTCGATCGCGTCGGCAATATGGGCTCGCACATCGACACGGTGAAAAACGCAGGCGCGCTGGATGGCTGTTACGGCGTACTGGCGGGACGGCGCCAATGTCTGCTCGATGTTGTGCTCAAGCGCCTCGCAGCGCAATGAGCCCGGCTTCCATTCGCCAATTCACATCATTCGTTACTGGAGTATCACGGTCATGCTGGTAGCAAATCCGCGCGCAACGCGCTCTGCGTATTCCGCTGAATTGAAGGCAATTCTCAGCATCGCAAAAGCACGGGAGAGCCGCGCATGGCTTTCCTCCTGGGACAAGATTTCGCCCGAGGCGACGCCGCTGCGTGAGTTGCCTGGGCTGGCCTTGAGGCTCAAGGTCGACAGCATCAGCATCAAGGACGAGTCAGCGCGCTCCGTACTGGGTAGCTTCAAGGCCCTGGGTGCGCCCATTGCACTGGTGCGCCTGATCCAGCGGCTATGGCCGGATCATCGTCTCGATGCGCGTGGTCTTTTCGAAGGACGCTATCGGGACCTGCTGACGCATTTCACGGTGGTGAGCGCCACGGACGGCAACCACGGAAAGGGACTGGCTGCTGCCGCACAAACGCTGGGTTGCCATTGTGTGATCGCGCTCCACGCCAATGTCAGCGCCGAGCGCGAGGAGGCCATTGCCGCGTACGGTGCCGAGATTGTCCGGATCACCGGAAACTACGATGAGTCGGTCGAAGAGGCGGCTCGCCTGGCTTTGCTGAACGGCTGGCACGTCGTTTCCGACACGTCATACGACGGTTACGAAGACATCCCGCGTGATGTGATGCAAGGCTACGGCACGATTGCAGCGGAGATCATCGAGCAGAGCGATAGCCGGCCAGATCAGCCGGCCTATACGCACGTGTTTCTTCAGGGCGGTGTCGGTGGCCTTGCAGCAGGATTGGCCAGTTACCTGTGGGAATTCCATGGCGAGCATCGTCCGCGGTTTGTCGTGGTCGAACCGCAGCAGGCCGACTGCCTGTATCAGAGCGCATTGGCAGGACGCGCTGCACGTGCGACGGGCTCGGTCGACTCCGTGATGGCTGGCCTCGCTTGCGGCGAGACCTCGCCGCTCGCATGGAAGTTTCTCCAACCTGGTGTCGATGATTTCATGACGATCAGCGATGACGATGCAGTGAACGCCATGCGTATTCTGGCTGCCGGCAGCGATAGCGACGAACCGATCGTTGCTGGCGAGTCGGGTGTAGCGGGTCTCGCGGGTCTCATCGTGTTGTTGCAGGACCAGCAGCTGGCCAGGCAAGTGGGCCTCGATAGCGCTTCCCGCGTATTGCTCGTCAATACTGAAGGCGCGACCGCGCCCGCTACCTATCAGGAACTGGTCGGGGAGTCCGCCGAGTCTGTCCTCGAGCGTCAACTGGCCTGGCGCGCCAAAGCGATAGCCTGAGCGAACCCCCGCTCGCCGTCATCTTTGTCGCGATGACGAAATCCATTGGCGCCCCGCGGACGCGATTCACGAGGCACGTTGATAAGAGATAACGTCAATTGCAGTATCGTCCCCGGATGCATTGCTCTTTACAGGCTTGGGATTGCGGGCCCCGGATGCCATCGTTGCATGGGTCATTGGTGCGGTTGTCGTGCTGACATCCCCAAAGCACTTCTTAAACTCCGCTGCTCTCTCGTCTGCAGGAATATCTTCAGGCATACCGAGCAGCCATTTTTTTGAACCTAGTTAAGAATGCTTATAGAAGCTGTCACTGGACAATTGCCGCGATAACCCACGGCTCATCGCTGCAAGGAGGTCCGACGGGAAGGGTGAAAAAAGGCGGGGAGGGGCATCAGTCGTCTATTCGGCCTTATGCGAAGCTTCCCATAAGGCCGACAACTTGCCCGCGAGCGGATCGTACCGAGCGACTGCTCGATCGCTGAAACACGGACAACGTACCTCCGACGGCTCGACCACCGACAACGGGTCGAGAATAGCGCATTGTTCCATGGTCGACAGAGTGATGCTGCCAACTCCAAATTGTCTGCTTTGAGGCATATAACGTTGTCTCCATTGCTGAACAAAAGGAGGCGCGAAAAACTAGTAGACTCCGCACCTGGTTCGGCTTTGCGGTTAGGAGTCGGAGCTCGTTGACTCTTCGTTTTCGCACTTATTCCGGCTGTGTCCCTCGAATTAAAAGAGCCGCGCGATCTTTTCTGATAGTTCATGGATCACATGCGGCGATTTCTATGCGGCAGTAGTTGAGCGAACATTCGGGAGCGTTATCCGCCCGGAGAGGTTCTCGTTCGACGCCGCAATGGGCGAGCTTCTTCCCGGTTCGCTTCATCCCTACGGCGTCGCCACAATCAGCTGCTCCTACGTCATGGCCTATAACACGAAGAAGTTCTCAAAAGACCACCATCCGCGTTCATGGGCGGAGGTGTGGGACGTACAGAGTTTTCGGGGTTCCTGATCGGCGCGACGGCGGGCAAGACGACGCTCGGTGGCGAGGGTTTGCAGCATCAGGACGGCACGAGCCATCTGGCGGCTTCCACGGTACCGAACTGTCGCGCCTATGATCCGGCATTCGCGTACGAGGTGGCCATGATCGTCGATGAAGGCATGCGTGAGATGATCGAACGTCAGTGCGATGTGTTCTATTACCTGACGGCGACGAACGAAAACTACGCGCAGCCTTCGCTTCCGGATGCACCGATTGAAACCGTTCGTGAAGGTATTCTCAACGGTCTGTATCCGCTTGATGCGACGTCACTTGATGGCCCACAGGTCCAGTTGCTCGGTTCGGGGGCGATTCTGGGCGAAGTGCAGACCGCGGCGCGCCTCCTGAAGGAAGACGGGAAAATCGAAGCGTCTGTTTGGAGCGTCACCAGCTTTACCGAGCTCCACCGGGACAGTGTCGCAGCCGAACGCACCGATCGTTTGTTCGACGAGGATCGCGGTCCCGCTCCGTATGTGACGGCTGCGTTGTCGCGCTGTCACGAGCCCGTGGTCGCAGCGACAGACTATGTGCGTGCCGTGCCCGAACTCATTCGTGCGTATGTGCCATGGCGCTACGTGACACTTGGTACCGATGGCTTTCCACGCAGTGACACCCGTGCGGCATTGCGAGCCTTCTTCGAAGTTGACCGGCGTTCGATCGCGATTGCTGCGCTGAAAGCACTCGCGGACGACGGGGCAGTTCCGGTCGAGGTCGTCAGGCAGGCCGCTGGTCGTTATGGCAAACATGACGGTCAACACGCCGCGCCGTGGCAACGGTGACGGACAGGCACTAACGGGAGCTAATCATGAAGATTGCGGATGCTGAGATCCAACAGGTTGCGAAAGTCGGCGCTTCGAGTGCTTCGGGCATGGACGGCTATGCATCGGGAGCACAGATTGTCTTGTCCGTCTTGCGTGGAGAGGCACGATTTGGGGATATCCGGGCGGCGCCGTCCTGCCGCTTTACGACGCGCTCCAGGAAACCGTCGATATCACCCATTTGCTGGTTCGACATGAACAGGCCGCCATCCACGCAGCGGATGACGGATCCTCGTCTCGTAGTTGGAGAGACGATACCCTTTCGTGCAGTTGTCTCCCAGCATTTTTAACGGCTCCGGCCAACAACCGAAATCATTGCAACATCCTCTTCGAGAATAGTGTTCGAACAGGCCGCGCGGCGCATCGACCGCGCGCTGCGAGTGGGCTCTTTACGCTGAAACCGTGGTCCTGGCTGCGTCCAGACGACGAACCATTGGCGAACGGGTCATGGTGAGAATCACAGTGGCTCCGGCGATCAGAAGTAGGCCGGCAACGCCAAACGCCCAGTCGTAGCTGCCAGTGATGGAGATCACATAGCCGGTCGCAATCGGTGCAATCGTGCCGAAGACGTTGCCGCCGACCACCACGAAGGCCATCGCTTTCGCGACATCGCGGGAGCTGGGCAGCAGATCGTTCAGAAGAGCAAAGTTCAGTGATGTCGTCGATGCAATGCCGGCAAGCGTGATCGAAAAGATCAGAAGCAGAATAGCGAGGTTGGTTGTGAAGGGGACCGCGAGAATTGTAGCGCCGGTGAGCATTGCGAGCGCAACCGCGTTGCGTCGCCGTCCCGCGCCTACGCCGCTGCCTTTCACGTACCGGTCGCTCAGTCGTCCCGCCAGGATACAGAGCACCACTGACGCGGCGTATGGCACGGCCGCAAACGCTCCCGTGTGCGAGATGCTGAGGTGCCGTGTTGTTTGAAGGTAACTCGGAAGCCACGTCAGAAAAAGGTATTGGGTATATACATTGCAACCTTGTGTGATCGCGAGGCCCCACAGCGTAGGGGTGCGCAGGAGTCCCAGCAGACCAGAGGCGCTTTTGACGTTTTCATCCGCCTTCGCGGGCTTCGAATCGCGTTCCAGCAGGATCTTCTCCCGCTCCTGCTCGCTAAGCCAGCGAGCCTTCTCGGGCGTGTTGAAGAAGACGAGCCAGGCGGCGAGCCAGACGAAGCCGATGGCACCCGCGACAAGGAACGAAACGCGCCAGCCGAAGAGCGCGACAAGCGACCCCAGCATGATCGAACAGACGGCCGGCCCGGCATAGGAGCCGCTATTGAACATGGAGGTGACCACGCCACGTTCGTGCGCCGGAATCCACTGGCGGATGACCTTCCCGCCTACCGGATTGCTCACCGATTCACCGGCGCCCATTACCAGGCGTGCGGCCAGCAGGCTGACGAAACTGGTGGCTGCGCCAGTGAGCGCAGTTGCCGCCGACCATACAAAGATGCCGATACCGGCCATGCGTTTGGTACCAAAGCGGTCGACCAGGAATCCCATCGGCAGCAAGAACAGGGTGTAGGTCCAGATGAACGAGGAAAACAGATAGCCCATGCCGACCGATGTCAGATGGAACTCTGTTGCGATCGGTTTGGCTGCGATCGAGAGGGCGATACGGTCCATGTAATTGATCATGGACAGGCAGAAGAGAAAAAGGGCTATCCAGCCACGGCGATATGACATGCTTGTCTCCCACGGGCGCCACCGCGCCCAAACCGACACTTCTTGTGTAGCGTTTTGTGATAATAAAACGCAGTCTAGCGTTTAAAAAAGCGGCCCAAAGCCGCAATACAGGAGAATCGGATTATGTCGATGGCGCGAATACCTCCTGTGCATGGACCTTGGCGCGCCGCGCGCCTTCAATGTGATTACGCAGAAGCGCTGCGGCCTTCAAGAGATCATGCTGGGCAATCGCGTCGAGAATGGCCAGATGCTCGAGCGCTTGGCCTTGGCGCGGTTTGCGCGCGCGCGCCTGTCGGTATTCCACGAGGCGACGGAGCCGGTCCATGCGCCGTACAGACTGTGCAATGAACCGGTTACCCGACCATTTCGCAATGGTCTCGTGAAATTCGCAGTTCGCTTCGAATAGTTCAACCGAGTTCATGGTCAGGTAGCCGCCTTCAGCGATGAAGCGTTGCCGACGCCGCAATTCCTCCAGTTCGACGCGGTCCACGCTGAAAGTCGGTGACATCACACCCGTCGGCTCGATTGCCGCGCGGAACAGATAGCTTTCCTCGTATGCCTCCACGGAGTCGATCATCGGCATGAACTGCCAGCCGTGCCCGACCTGCCGCTCGATCCAGCCCTCCTCCTGCATCCGCGAGAGCACTCGGCGCAACTCGCTGCGCGAGACTTCGTACTGCCGCATCAGGTCGGCTTCCGTGACGTCGTCCGGCAAACGGTGCGCAAGGCGGTCCTCGGCGATCCTCAGGTACAGCGGGTCGTCGGGTTCGTTGAAGAACTGTGCGGCGATGTCAGTCACGTCGCGCGCGGGCTTCGCCATGAAAAAGCCGCGATTGGCGTCGTAGTAGACCACGCCCAGCGACACGAGATGATGAAGCGCCACATTGACGGGTGTTCGCGACGTGCCGATTTTTTCGGCGAGGAGCGATTCGGCGAGCCGGTCGCCAAGAGCGAGATCTTCGCGTCGTGCAAGCGCGAGGATTTCACGCGCGACGCGGGTCTGCAGCGGTGTGAGCGCGGAAGCGGTTTCGGTGGAGGCGTGCATGTCTGTTGCGGGCGGCAAATGGCCGTTCATGACTGCCGGGGGTGGCGATGCAACTGAAAAGCCCGATTGTGATTGTGCCATTGCCTGCTTCCTCCGGTGACTCGCGGGAATCTGCCCGCCAGGGTAACTACCGACTGCGACTGCATTTGCGTATTGCGTTTTGTGATCATAGAATGCAACACATCGAAGCGCAAGTAGCCCCGCATCGCCCTGGAGAAAACCCCGATGTCCCGCAATCTTCCCAATCAATCGCTGGCATTTGTCAGCATCGCCGACGCCATGCAGTCCATCGATCCGACTGCATTTGCCCGCATGCCGTATAGCGTCCGTGTGTTCGCCGAAAACATCGCGCGCAGACAGCCGGTGGCGCAGGCCGCCCGTTATCTGGAGGCGCTCGCGGCGCGTCATCACGATGTCGATTTCCCTTACTACCCGGCGCGCGTGGTGCTGCAAGACCTGCTGGGCACGCCCGCACTCGTCGACCTCGCGGGTATGCGCGACGCGATTGCGGAAGCGGGCGGTGATCCAGCGACGATCAACCCCGTCGTTCCCACGCATCTGGTCGTCGATCACTCGCTGAACGTCGAAGTCGCGGGATATGACCGCGAGGCGATGGCGAAGAACATGGCGATCGAACAGACGAAGAACGCGGAGCGCTTCGAATTCCTCGCCTGGTGCAAGCAGGCGTTCTCGAATCTCGATGTGCTGATGCCGGGCAACGGCATCCTGCATCAGGTCAATATCGAACACCTGTCCCCCCTCATCCAGGTCAGGGACGGTGTGGCCTATCCCGACACGCTGGTCGGAACCGACAGCCATACGACGATGATCAACGCGATCGGTGTGCTGGGTTGGGGCGTTGGCGGTATCGAAGCTGAATCGGTCATGCTCGGACGCGCGGTCTGGTTGCGGTTGCCTGCCATCGTTGGCGTCGAACTGAAGGGAGGCCGGCAGCCGGGCGTCACGGCAACAGACCTCGTGCTTGCGATCACCGAGTTCCTGCGCAAGCAGAAAGTGGTGGGCACGATCATCGAGTTCTACGGCGAAGGCGCACGCGCAATGACGCTGAGCGATCGCGCGACGATTTCGAATATGGCGCCCGAGTTCGGGGCGACGGCCGCGCTTTTTGCCATCGACGAAAAGACACTGGACTTCATGCGTCTCACGGGGCGATCGGACGCGCAGATCGCGCTGACGGAAGACTACGCAAAGGCGCAGGGGCTGTGGGCGGACGATTTCAACGACGCGGAATATGACCGCGTATTGTCGTTCGATCTTTCGGATGTCGGCCGTGCGCTGGCAGGGCCTTCGAATCCGCACGATCGCGTGCCGCTCTCAAGCCTGATTTCGAAAGGAATCGCGCGGCCGCCAGCGCTTGCCGCGACGCAGCCGCGAGCGCCTTCGGCAATGGAGCTACAAGATGGCTCGATCGTCATCGCCGCCGTTACGAGCTGCACAAACACCTCAAACCCACGCAACATGATCGCGGCAGGCCTCGTGGCCCGAAAGGCAAAGGAACGAGGTCTCGGTCGCAAACCGTGGGTCAAGACTTCGTTTGCGCCGGGGGCGAAGCCTGTCGAAAGTTACCTGCGTGAAGCGGGTCTGATGGAGTCGCTCGAAGCGCTCGGCTTCGGCATCATCGGATTTGGCTGTACCTCGTGCAACGGCATGTCCGGCCCCTTGCCAGAGGACATCGAACAGGACATCGTCAGCCGCAACGTGCACACCGTCGCAGTATTGTCAGGCAACCGGAATTTCAATGGCCGTATTCATCCGCGCGTAAAGGAAGCGTTTCTTGCTTCGCCGCCTTTGGTCGTCGCTTACGCAATCGCGGGCACGATCAATGTCGACATCGAGAACGGCATCATCGGCACAGATACGGCGGGCAATCCCGTGTATCTGAAGGATCTCTGGCCGACCGATGAGGAAATCGACAGTCTGCTCAAGGCGAGTGTCCATGGTGATCAGTACCTGCGCATCTATACGGAGATGTTCCGCAATGCCGAACGCCTGGACGGTGCTGACGCAGTGCCGGCGCGTTTTCCGTGGCGTGAAGACAGCAACTACATCCGTCGCCCCCCGTACTGGCAGCCGGCTCTTACCCGGGCGGCTCGTTTCGACCAGATGCGGGCAATCGGCGTCTTCGGCGACAACGTGACGACAGATGACCTCTCGCCTTCGGGTGCGATTCTTCCTGAGAGCGCGGCCGGCGAATACCTGATCGCACATGGTGTGACCGCTGCGGAATTCAATTCGTATGGCACGCGCCGGGGCGATCACCAGGTGGCGATTCGCGCAACGTTTGCGAACAACCGCCTGCACAACGAAATGGCCGACGGCAAGGAAGGCTCGATCACGAGGATGGAACCCGACGGAGGGACGATGCGCTTCTTCGATGCGGCCGAAAAATACATAGAACGCGGCCAGGAACTGATCGTCATCGCGGGCAAGAACTATGGTTCGGGCTCGTCACGCGACTGGGCGGCGAAGGGCGTCCGACTGATCGGCGTGCGTGCCGTCGTCTGTGAAAACTTCGAGCGCATTCATCGCTCGAATCTCGTCGGAATGGGCGTGCTGCCGCTGGAATTCCCCGAAGGCGTCGACCGTAAGACGCTGGGCATCGATGGGTCGGAAGTATTCGGCATTGAAGGGCTGAACGGACAGATCGTGCCGTTGATGTCGTTGTCTTTGCGCATCACCCGCAAGAACGGTGACGTTTTGATCGTGCCCGTCAAATGTCGCATCGACACTGAAGAGGAAGCGGAAATCTTCAGCGCGGGCGGTCTGCTTCCGCGCATTGCCCACGAGATGGGCAAGGCGGCTTGATCATGCCACGAACATTCGCTTACGTCGGATGCCGAACGACGCGGGAGCGCAATGCCGAAGGCACCGGCATCGGCGTCTATGCAGTCTTCGCATCGGGTGCATGGCAACATGTGCAAACGCTTGAGCCGCTCGTCAATCCGAGTTTCCTGGCACTCAACCGCTCGCAAGACGTGCTTTACGCCGTCCATGGCGACGGCAGCACGGTCAGTGCGTATCGGATCGATCCGTCGTCGGGGCTGTTGTCAGCGTTGAACAGCCAGTCGTGCGAAGGCCGCAATCCCGTGCACCTGGCCGTCTCGCGCGATGGCAGTTCGCTGGTGGTTGCAGGCTACGCAACGGGCACGGCGACGCGTGTCGCATTGCAGGAGGACGGATCGCTTGGCGCGCCATTCTTGCCACCGCTTGAATTTCCCGGCGAGCCCGGACCTCATGGCGTCGAGCAGGCATCGTCACATCCGCATCACGTCGCGCGCTATGTGACGCGGCGCTTCGATACCGACTGGCACATCGTTCCGGACAAGGGATTGGACACCGTGTTCACCGTTCGCTGGACGGGTGACGGTTCAGCCGTGGTTCGGGCGGCGCGTTGCCGTGAAGGCGCCGGGCCGCGTCACGCTGCATTTCATCCTGAGTTGCCGTTGATTTATGTCGCGAACGAACTCGACTCGACGATCACGACCTTGTCATTCGATACATCGACAGGGGAACTGATGCCGCTAAAGACGGTTTCCGTCATCCCGTCCGACTTTCACGCTCTGACACGCACGGCTGGCATTGCCGTCGCTCCGGATGGCCGCCGTCTTTATGTCACGAATCGTGGCCACGACAGTGTGGCAACCGTTCAGCTAGATGAGCAGACGGGACTTCCTCATGCCATTGACTGGACTTCGGCAAATGGACAGTGTCCGCGTTTTCTTTGCCTGAGTCCCAACGGGCGTGAGATGTACGTGGCGAACGAGAACTCGCACTCGATTGTCCAGTATGAAATCGATATCGACACCGGCTTACCCGTTCCGACCGGTCGTGTGATCAAAACGGGCAGCCCCGTATGCATCGTCTTTGCAACTATTGAGGAATAACAGATGGGTCAGTACAGCATTCCCGCCGTCTATATGCGTGGCGGCACGAGCAAGGGCGTGTTCTTTCGGGCCGACAGTCTGCCCGACGACAAGATGTCGCGCGACAGAATCCTGCTGAGGGTCATCGGGAGCCCCGACCCGTACGGCAAGCAGATCGATGGGATGGGCGGCGCGACATCGAGCACCAGCAAGCTCGTGCTCGTGGGCCCTTCGTCGCGACCCGACTGCGACATCGACTATCTGTTCGGCGCTGCATCGATTGAGAACGCGGTCATCGACTGGTCGGGTAACTGTGGAAATCTGACGTCCGCCGTCGGGCCGTTTGCGATCGCGCAAGGTCTCGTCGATGCGCCGCACGATGGTATTGCAACGGTGCGAATCTGGCAGGCCAACATCAACGCCAGGATCATCGCGCATGTGCCGGTGAAAGGTGGCGAGGTCGTTGAAGAGGGCGATTTCGAACTCGACGGTGTGACGTTCCCCGCCGCTGAAATTCGGATCGAATTTCTCGACCCGGGCGGTTCCGAAGAAGTCGAGCACGCAGCGGGTGGCATGTTCCCGACGGGCAATGCGGTCGACATCGCTGGATGTACCCGGTTACGGCACATTTCAGGTCACGTTGATCAACGCCGGCAATCCGGCCATCTTCATCAACGCGGAAGACCTCGGATTGCGGGGCAATGAACTGCAGTCGGATGTTAATGGCAACGTGGCGCTGCTCGACAAATGCGAAGCGATCCGCGCCCATGCCGCCGTGCGGATGGGACTGGCAGCAACGCCTGAAGAAGTGACGGCACAGCGCCCGCATACGCCCAAGCTCGCATTCGTCTCATTACCGAGTGGATATGTCGCGTCGAGCGGTAAGCGTATCGATCCACAAGACGTCCATATCAACGCGCGCATTCTGTCGATGGGCAAGCTCCATCATGCGATGACGGGAACGGGCGCCGTCGCGCTGGCTGTTGCCGGAGCGATCCCCGGTACCGTCGTCAATCGTCTCGTGAGTGGCAGGAAGCTCGACCAGCTCCGTTTTGGTCATCCTTCGGGGACGATGGCCGTTGGCGCGGAGGCGGTTGAACGTGATGGCACATGGGTTGTCACGAAGGCCATCATGAGCCGGAGTGCGCGTCGGTTGATGCAGGGAGAAGTACTTGTTCCGGCGTCGGTCGTGCACGCTGTTTGATCCTGCTCTGTGGTGCTCCAGTCACGGCGCGCCAGTTCAAATATCGATAACAATGCGGAGACTTTCAATGCAATTCAACGTTCGCGCAATCGCTGCCATGGCGGCCACTGTGTGTGCTTTTCAGACAGTCGATGCTCGTGCCGCCGAGAAGATCACGATTATTGTCGGCGGTATCAACAAGCTGATTTATCTGCCGCCGAAACTTGCGGAAAATATCGGGTATTTCAAGGACGAAGGGCTCGATGTCGAACTGCAGTCGCAGCAGGCTGGCGTCGACGCGGAAAACGAACTGCTTGCGGGCGCGGCTCAAGCCGTTGTTGGCTTCTACGACCATTCGATCGATCTTCAGGCGAAAGGAAAAGACATTGAGAGCATTGTTGTATTCGGGCTGGTGCCTGGCAGCATGGAAATGGTCCGCACAGATGCCGCCGCCAGTATCAGGAATATGGGGGATATCAAAGGTAAAACGCTCGGTGTCACTGGCCTCGGATCTTCATCGGCGTTTCTCGGCCAGTATCTTGCCTCCCGATATGGCCTCAAGACTTCCGATTACTCGATGCTGCCTGTCGGTGCTGGGAACAGCCTGATCGCGTCGTTGAAACAGCAGCGCGTCGAGGTCGCATGGACGACCGAGCCGACGACGTCCCTGTTGCGCACGGGCGGCGACGCAAAAGTGCTGGTGGATCTGAGCAGTGTCGAGGGGACCAAGGCGGCTCTGGGCGGGCTGTACCCGGCGTCCAGCCTTTATGTCCAGCGCAGTTGGGCAGACACGCACAAAACGGAAGCGCAGAAGCTTGCGAGAGCGTTTGTGAAGACCTTGCAATTCATCCATACGCATTCACCGGAAGAGATCGCCGCGAAGATGCCGGCGGACTATTACGGAGGCAACAAGGCGTTATACGTGCAGGCATTGAAAGCATCGCTGCCCATGTACTCCGCTGATGGAAAGATGCCCGATGGAGGACCTGAGACCGTTCTGAAGGTAATGAGCGGCTTTAACGCCAATATCAAGGGCAAACACATCGATCTGTCGAAAACCTATACGAATGAGTTCGTCGACCAGGCCAAGTGAAGGTTGAGAACACAATCATCGCATGACCGCGTGCTTGCCGTGTGGCGCGCACCGAACGCTTTGAAGAGAGTGAAATGCCATTTAATGCTTATGGGACGTCGGAACAGCTGCGCCAGCTAATACCGACTGGAAAGCTACGGGCTGCGATTAACTTCGGCAATCCGATACTGGCGGCCCGCAGTCCTAAGACAGGCGAACCGGTCGGGGTCTCCGTGGACCTTGCAAAAAAGTTAGCCAAACTTGTCGATGCGCCCCTGCAACTCGTCCTGTATGACGCCGCGGGCGAAGTAGTTGCGGGGTGCGAACAGGGCGAATGGGACGTCGCCTTCGTTGCACGTGATCCGGTGCGTGGCAAAGGCATCGCGCAGACCTGTCCATATGTGCTGATTGAAGGAGCCTATCTCGTCCCTGAAGATTCACCCATCCAGCGCAACGAGGACGTCGACAGGACTGGCACGCGGGTCGTCGTCGGCAAGGGAAGTGCATACGATCTTTACCTGAGTCGCAGCCTGCGGCACGCGGAGATTGTCAGATCGCCAACTTCTCCGGCAGTTGTCGAGGCAATGCTCGCGGAGCGCTACGAGGTGGCAGCAGGCGTACGGCAGCAGCTTGAATATGATGCCAGTCGCCTCTGCGGGCTGCGGATGCTTCCGGGTCGCTTCATGGTGATCGAGCAGGCGGTAGGAACGCCAAAAGGGAGACCAGCCGCCGCTGAGCTTCTGGACCGGTTTGTCGAGGAAATGATCAACTGCGGTTTTGTGAAATCGTCACTGGACACGCACGAAATCCGAGGTGCAAGCGTAGCCCCTGTTGGGCTAAGTGTCCGCGCCGACTGAATTTTGAGCGCGCCAGTGGCTCAATATTCGGTCGGCGTAAGCACCCATGGGCAGTAGTGCTTCGAAGCTCTCGCCACCTTCAACGACATTGGCGTATTCCCGGCGCGAGAATGCGGGCGCGAAGTGCTACAGCCGGTATTCGAATGGCACGCCAGCGATCATCACTCGCAGTTCGGCAATGTCGGTGAAGTCGGACTGGCCGCGCGCACCGGGCTCATGCAGCTGCGGGAAGAAGACTTCATCAAGGGCGCAATCGATGCGTCTGCCGTTGGCGTGCTGGGCGAACGCTTCAGCCGCCTTGTGCTGCTTGCCCGGACGAATGCACTGGGATTGCGCCGCTTACGACCATCGATGCTGACGAAGCGGAAACTGGACGAGAACGCACAACTGATGGCCGCACTCGTTGTCGACGTAACGCCCGCGCTGTATTGGGAAGATGCAACCGGTCCGCTGAAGATGTCCTTAGAAGCAGCCGTCTTCACAACTGCCCTTGATTTTCGGGGCGCAATAGACGCTTAGGAAGGTTTTCTATCAGCGATTTAAAGTTTTTCTAGTTTGTTTGATAGTGAGTGATCTCAGACAATGCGCAACAGTCGGATAGCCGCGCGCCGTCGGTTTTTTTGGGGATCGCCAAGGCCAAGAAGTGCAACTCGGCGTGCAGATTGGCGCTGGTTAGACTGATAAGGAGCGGCGGGGCGCTTTGCATTCAATTCCAATATTATAGGTGTATAGACCATGTCTCACCAGGAGGAGCCGCGCCGTCGCTTCTTGCGACAGGTGTTGACCATCGTTCCAGCGGCGACCGTCGCGGCCGGCGCAACTCTTCAAACTGCGTGTAGCGGACACGACGATAACGCTTCTTCCGCGTCGGTTGCCGACGCTGACAATAGCCGCGCAGCCTACCATCCCACATTTTTCACCGATGCCGAATGGACGTTCGTCCAAGCTGCAGTCGACCGGTTGATTCCCCAAGATGACCTTGGTCCCGGTGCATTGAAGGCCGGGGTGCCGGAATACATTGATCGCCAGATGGAGACTCCCTACGGGCACGGCAAACTCTGGTACATGCAAGGGCCGTTTCATCCGGATCAGCCCCCCGAACTGGGCTACCAGACGAATATGACGCCGCGCGACATTTATCGTCACGGCATCAAGGAATGCGACGACTACTGCTCCAAGCAGTATGGCGGGAAAATTTTCTCTCAGCTCGAGACCATGAAGCAGGAAGAGGTGCTCCGCGAAATCGAGCACAACAGGGTGCATTTCGATACCGTGGCCGCTCGCACTTTCTTCTCGCAGTTGCTCGGCAATACGAAAGAAGGCTTTTTTGCCGATCCGATTTACGGAGGGAACAAGGGCATGGTCGGTTGGAAGCTGATCGGCTTCCCAGGTGCGCGCGCCGATTTTGCGGATTGGATTGAGCAGCCTGGGGTGAAGTACCCGTATGGTCCGGTGTCGATCGATGGTAGGCGGGGGTAAGGGCGGTGGCAATGAAGAAAGATAAGGTTGATTGCGTCATTGTGGGATTTGGCTGGACGGGTGCGATTCTCGGGCAGGAGTTGACGGACGCAGGGCTCAACGTCGTCGCACTGGAGCGCGGCGCAATGCGCGATACTCCTACAGACGCCAACTATCCCAAGGTCATCGACGAACTCAAGTATGCGGTGCGTGGTGAACTCTTCCAGGATCTCTCGGCGGAGACTGTCACGGTCCGTCATGGTATGGACGATCTAGCGGTGCCCTACCGTCAAAACGGCTCATTCCTGCTCGGTACCGGAGTGGGCGGTTCGGGTTTCCACTGGAACGGCATGCACTACCGGATGTTGCCCGAAGAGCTTCAATTGCGCACGCGCTATGAAGAGCGCTACGGTAAGAAGTTCATTCCCGACGGCATGCAGGTGCAGGACTTCGGTGTGACGTATGACGAGATGGAGCCGTTCTTCGACTTCGCCGAAAAGGTATTCGGAACTTCGGGCAAAGCAGGCAATCTCAACGGCAAACTGAAGGCGGGCGGCAATCCGCTCGAGGGCATGCGCAGCAGCGAATTTCCGACACCGCCGCTCAAGAATGGCCTTGGTGCATCGCTGTTCGAGCGTGCTGCGCGAGAAGTCGGCTTCCATCCTTATTCCGCGCCGGCCGCTAATGCATCGCAGCCGTACACGAACCCATACGGTGTCCGCCTCGGGCCATGCAATTTCTGCGGCTTTTGCGAAGACTTCGGCTGCTACATGTACTCGAAGGCGTCGCCGCAGACCACGATCCTTCCGGTACTGCTGAAGAAGCCCAACTTCGAGCTCCGGACGAAAGCTTACGTGACAAAAGTCCTGCTGACCGCGGACAAGAAGCGTGCGACGGGCGTGACCTATATCGACGCGCAAGGTCGCGAAGTAGAGCAGCCGGCGGATATGGTGATCGTCGCCGCGTTCCAGATGCACAACGTCCGCCTGCTGCTGCTTTCCGGTATCGGTAAGCCATACGATCCGAAGACCAGGGAAGGCGTTGTCGGGCGCAACTACGCATACCAGATGAATGGTGGCATCAATGTGCTCCTGCCCAAGGGCACGCAACTGAACCCGTTCGTCGGCGCGGGTGCGGGCGGCGTCAGCATGGACGATCTGAACGGCGACCAGTTCGATCACGGACCGCTTGGTTTCATCGGTGGCGCGAGCGTCCGTCATGTCCGCACCGGAGGCCGCCCAATCAAGCAGGCACCGACTGTTCCCGGAACGCCGACTTGGGGCAGCGCGTGGAAGGCCGGTGTCAACGATGCGTACCAGCGCTATATGACGATTGCGATTGCGGGTTCGGTGATGCCCTACCGAGATGCCTATTTGGATTTGGATCCGACCTATCGCGACAAATACGGCCAACCTCTTTTGCGCATGACGTTCGACTGGCACGACAACGAATACTCGATGCTGGACTACATCGGGACGCGAATCGAAGAGGTTGCCAAGGCAATGAAGCCGGAGAAGCACTTTCGCGCGATCCGCAAAAAGGGGCAGCGCTACGATACGCGCGTGTACCAATCGACGCATACGACGGGCGGCGCGGTGATGGGCTCATCTCCGGCGACGAGTGTCGTCAACAAGTACCTGCAAAGCTGGGACGTTCCGAACGTATTTGTCATGGGCGCGTCCGCATTTCCGCAGAACATGGGCTACAACCCGACGGGGATCGTCGTGGCGTTGGCCTACCACTCGGCGAAAGCGATTCGTGAACAGTATCTGAAGAATCCCGGCGCTGCGCTGGTCCAAGCTTGAAGGGCACCGCGATGACGATGAAAAGAATTGCGACGACCGTGCTGTCGTCGGCATTGTTTGCGGGCGCTGCATGGGCCACATTTGCGTTCGCGCAAGAGCCGGCATCGGCGGCCGCCGTTGATACGTCGATCGTGAAGCCGGCCTCGACTGCCGCGGATGAGGTGCAGATCGAAAAAGGCCGCTATCTCGCTGTCGCCGGTGATTGTATCGCTTGTCATACCTCGAAGGGCGGCAAGCCGTTTGCCGGCGGTCTTACGATCGATTCGCCAATCGGCAAGATTTATTCGACCAACATCACGCCCGACAAAGAGACGGGTATCGGCGATTACACGTTCGAGGATTTCGACAATGCTGTACGTCACGGCATTGCAAAGAGCGGGGTGAGTCTCTATCCCGCGATGCCGTACGCCTCGTATGCAAAGGTGAAGCCGTCCGACATAAGGGCGCTCTACGCATACTTCATGAACGGCGTGAGGCCTGTATCACAGGCGAACAAGGCGGCGGACATTCGGTGGCCGCTGTCGATGCGGTGGCCATTGCGATTCTGGCGCATGGCGTTTGCGCCGGACGTGGCGACGAACGATTCACCGATCGCCGCCGATCCCGTCGCGCGCGGTCGCTATCTTGTCGAAGGTCTCGGACACTGCAGCGCATGTCACACGCCACGCGGTTTCGGTCTGCAGGAGCAGGCGCTCACCAATGACGGTAAGGCGTTTCTGTCGGGTGGTGTGATTGACGGCTATCTCGCCAAGAATCTTCGCGGTGACCGGAAAGATGGGCTCGCCAGCTGGACCGAAGCAGACATCGTCGCCTTTCTGAAAAGTGGCCGTACTGCGCATTCGGCCGCATTTGGCGGCATGGCCGAAGTCGTCCTGGACAGTACGCAACATATGACCGATGCTGACCTGCAAGCGATCGCAGCGTATCTGAAAACGTTGACGCCGGCCGATGGATCGACTAAGGCGCTGACAGCTGACGCCGCCGCATATCGAGCCCTGCGCACGGGCAGTGATCGTAGCAACGGCGCCCTCACGTTCCTCGACAACTGCGCAGCTTGTCATCGAACCGGTGGAAGCGGCTACGACAGGACGTTCCCGACGCTCGCGCTGTCGACGGTCGTTAATACGGAGGATCCTACGTCGCTGATACACATCGTGCTCAAAGGCGGCGAAGTACCGTGGACGAAGGCGGCTCCGACACATTACGCGATGCCTGGCTTTGACTGGCGCTTAAACGACCGCGATATCGCAGACTTGCTGACGTTCGTGCGATCGAGTTGGGGCAACCATGCTCCCGCGGTGACTGAGTCTCAGGTAGCGAAGGTGCGCACGGCCGTGAAGTAGCCGCCGGAACTTCCGGGGAAATGGAAGTAAGCATTATCCCAGCGTATGCCTGTCAAGGAGGCAAGGTGTTTCGCTCGCATCTTAGCATTAGTGGTCGTCTCGCCGTTACGATGGCATTTCTCGGGGTTCTGCTCGTCGGGGTCGGGGCAGTCGGATTGACAGGGATGGCAGCGAGCAATGCCGCGAACCGGCAAACCTATTCCGTTCAGTTGCCGAAGTCGATCGCCGTCGGCGAAATGGTGATCAACGTGGGACGTCAGCGGACATCGCTCGACCGCGCGGCTATCAACCCCGGCTCCGAAGATGCAACCAAGATGTATGGCAAAGACATCGAAGTACGTGCCGCCGCCAGCGAGGCGTGGAAGCAGTACCTTGCCTTGCCCCGCGATGCGGAAGAAGACAGACTCGCGGCAGTGGTGACAGACAAATACGAGGCGACCGAGCGCGCGCTGGACACTTTCCGACAGGCAACGGTGCGGGCCGATCGCGGCGAGATTCTGAAGCAGATGGTCATCGTCGGTACGGTCTACACGGAGATGCAAAACGCCGCAACGGGGCTTAAGCAGTATCAATACCAGCAGTCGAAGCATGATTATGACGTGACTGAACGTCGCGATGGCCTCTTTCGAGTGGGGAGCGTGCTCGCAATCGTGACGGGACTTCTTGCGGCACTTGGAAGCCGGTATTACTTGCGGCGTGCGATCCTCGGCCCCGTGAACGATGCGATTAAACATTTCGAGTACATTGCTGGCGGGGATCTGAGCCGAGACATCGACATCCGTTCCGACGACGAGATGGGGCGAATGTTGCTTCTTTCGAATCTCGAGTGGGTGGTTGCCGGGTCAAGTGCGGGCGTCAGCCCGGCGAAGCGAACGCTTGACGCGCGTGGCGCAAGCAAGCTGGCAGAGGGCTGGTTGCGGCAGAATGCTGCAA
>NZ_JBFRCH010000041.1:0-59424 GCF_040965635.1 Paraburkholderia phymatum | reverse complement strand
TTGCCCGTGTGAAAGTAGGTAATCGTCAGGCTCCTTACACAGCACCCGGCCCCGCCCTCCAACAGGCGGGGCCGCGGTCGTTTACGGCGCCATGTTTTACCCTTCCTCCCGCCGGCGCGGCGGGTGCAAGCCGTCTACGCAAAACGTGTTGCCTTGCGGCAGTTTACGTTTATCGTTCTCCGCACGTCTCACGCGTTCAACGACGAACGCTTTTACACTCATAGAAACGCAGAGCCACGCGACATTGCGTCGATGGCCGTACACCGTTTCGGCACGCGTGGCATGTGTCAACATTCGCGGGACCCTCAAGAAAGGCCTCGGAATTCACAGCCTTATTAGCTGACCTGTGTGATGAGGCATCTGCCAGGCCACCCTTCATCCAGGCCCGCCCGTCGACAGTCATCAAACATAGCAAGGACATCGTGATCTGGCTCGCCAATACGGTACTTGTGCTGCACGCGCTGATTGTCGTGTTCATCGTCGGCGGGCTGGTCGCGATCTGGGTCGGCGCCGCCTTGAAGCGCGATTGGGTACGCAACCGCGCTTTCCGGATCGTGCACCTTGCGGCCATCGGTGTTGTCGCGATGCTGGCGGCGCTTGGCGTGCCGTGCCCGCTCACCGTCCTCGAGGACTGGCTGCGCACGGGCGTGGCCGGCCCGCAGGGATTCGTCCAGCGCTGGGTGAGTGCCCTGCTGTATTACGATTTGCCGGCTTGGGTTTTCGTCGCCGCCTATGTGCTGTTTCTGCTGATCGTCGCGGTCACCTGGCGCCGCATTCCGCCTCGTTCATGAGAAGGACCGTCTGACGGTGGCTGCGTCTACGACGAACTCGCGCATCGCGATGAACCGACGTTCTACGTATAGCCATGCAGATGGCGATCTGCTGTAGCGCGGCGCGAATGGCCTACACTCGAATCCAGAATTGAACGAACGCATTGTCCGCTAGCTGCCGTCTTGTCGCCGCGTGCGATGCCGCAACGCCAGCGGACATTCCATCGACATGGAGTGGGGCCGTGACTATCAGCAAGCTAAGGGTTCGCGCACTCGTCCTCTGCGTCGCGGGCGCGTTGCTGGCCAGCGGCGCGGCATTGGCGGATGACGTGAAAGTCATGATCTCGGGCGGCTTCGCGTCGGCCTATCGCGAACTGGGCCCGCAGTTCCAGGAGACGACGGGCCGCACGTTGATCACCGTCTGGGGGCCCGTGACAGGCAAGGCCGCGAATGCGATTCCCGTGCGTCTCGCGCGAGGCGAATGGGCCGACGTGCTGATCGTGGTCAGCTATGCGATCGACGATCAGATCGACGCCGGCAAGGTTGTGCCGGGCAGCAAGGTGGACTTCGCTCGCTCGGCAATCGGCATGGTGGTTCGCGAAGGCGAACCGAAGCCGGATATCGGTTCCATCGACGCATTGCGGCGCACGCTGCTCGCCGCGCAATCGATCGTCTATCCAGACAACGCAACGGGTGTCTATATCGGCAGCGAACTGTTTGAACGTCTCGGCATTGCGGGACGACTCGCGATCAAGAGCCGCATGATACCCGCGGAGCAGGTCGCGGATGCTGTCGCGAACGGGCGGGCGGAGATCGGATTCCAGCAGGTCGTCGAACTGTTGCCCGTGAAGGGCGTGACGTTCGCCGGCAGCTTGCCTGCGGAATTGCAGAGGTACACGGTGTACTCGGGAGGCATCGGCACCAACGCGAAGAACCCCGCCGGCGCGGCAGCGCTGATCCACTTTCTGTCGTCGCCCGATGCGGCGCCCGCGATTATCGGGAGCGGACTTGAACCTCTCCCTCCAGCGCCAGCGAATTGAGCGAAAGCAGGCAGCCCGGCTGATCGCACATCTCGCCAGAACCGACGCAATCTATGTCACCCAGGTGTTCGGTAAAAACAGACAGATTTCAGAGGACCTGTTGGCCAGACACCGAACCCCAACCATTGGGGCGGGAGAGCCGAAGGCCCTCTAGCGAGTTGCTACATGGAAAAATACTCTTTTATTTCAATACCTTAGGCTTGCTTCTCCGGGCGCGATACGACGACTGGCACAACCTCTGCATATGTGGGAGCGAGCGCAACGAAACGTGCTCTTCCCACTGAAACACGCCCAATCAGGAGATTCATCATGACTTCGCTGACCATCAAAGACCTTTCGCACAACGAAGAACTTTCCGTCGAGGCTCTCTCGGCAGTGCGCGGCGGCAGCAACTACAACGCCTTCAACACGAACGCGGCATTCGGCGGCGGCTTTGCCAGCCCGGCCATCGTCGTGGCCCCTGTCACGCAGACGGACACGAAGGTCGACATTCCGACGATCCAGAACTTCGGCGGCCTGCAGCTCGTGAAGGCGTGAAGGGCACGTAAGTGCTGATCCGGGAGAGCTGCGATTCTCCGCTCCTCACGGCGCAACGAATCGTGCTCTCCCAATTCGAAAACACCCGTCAATCCAAGGAGTTCTACCATGGCCTCGCTGACGATCAGGGACCTCTCGCATCACGCAGAACTGTCCGCCGGAGCGCGCGGCGCGGTGCGTGGTGGCAGCAACTTCAATTTCGGCAACGTGAACGCCGCGTTCGGCGGCGGATTTGCGAGCCCGGCCATCGTGGTGGCGCCCGTTATTCAGACGGATACGAAAGTGGTGATTCCCACGCTCCAGAATTTCGGCGGTCTGCAGTGGCTGAAGGGGCTTTGAGCCTCAGCATTCGGCAGCCGTCTTGCCTTGCGAAGTCAGTTTCGCTTCGCCAGATCAGATTCGATAGCTCGCGACAGAGCGACGAAATGGGGTAAGCACGAAAGAGGAGACAGAGTCACTATCACAAGCGTTCGTCCGAGAGACACCGTCAGGTCTTGTCCCTGACGGCTTCAGCCCGCCAGGCCGTTCTCCGTCTGGCGGGCTTCTTTGTTTGCGCCAGAAAACCCTACGAATACAGCGCCAAAGAGCCCACACATCACGCAATGGGCGACGCGTGCCGTTGCGCGCAAACCCTGTCGCTCCATATCAGTTGCAGTTCAATCGCAGCTGATGCCCGCGCCCCCGGCCATGAAATCGCGTCGCGTCCATCGACGTGCAGATTCTCGTCTATCCGCGCTCGCGCGATATTGACGATCGCGTAGCCTCCTGCTTCCGAACTTCGCACTGAGGCCCGCCCTCATCTCCGGCACATCGTTTGAAGGTACTCAACACCGCGATGTGGTCCGTCGTAGCCACGGAATTCGGCACTGTTCGATCAAAACAGACAGCTATCCGCGAACCTGTTGGCGAAGCGCAGGCGGTCGTTGGCTGCCAGTCGATACGGAGCGCAGCGTCAATGACGGTGGCTTCAAGGAAGTGCCTTTATTTTCAGTGCTTTGCAGATGATCAGCGCGTTGCAGGCCGCGCTTGGCACATCCTGTGCGTATATAGCCGCGAGCGCAAACAAATCGTGCTCTACCTAAACCGAAACACAGACCATCAGGAGATTCATCATGGCATCGCTGACCATCAACGACCTTTCGCATAACGAAGAACTTTCCGTCAAGGCACTCTCCGCAGTGCGCGGCGGCAGCAACTACAACGTCGGCAACATCAACGCGGCTTTCGGCGGCGGCTTCGCCAGCCCGGGCGTCGTGGTGGCCCCCGTCACGCAGACCGACACGAAGGTTCAGATTCCCACGATCCAGAACTTCGGCGGCCTGCAAGGCGTGCTGGTGTAATTCGCAAACGACTCGCTCTCTATTACTTCACAACCCATTCGATTCAGGAGAATCATCATGGCATCGCTGACCATCAAAGACCTCTCGCACAACGCAGAACTTTCCGTCAAGGCGCTTTCCGAAGTGCGCGGCGGCAGCAACTACAACGTCGGCAACATCAACGCGGCTTTCGGCGGCGGCTTCGCCAGCCCGGGCGTGGTGGTGGCCCCCGTCACGCAGACCGACACGAAGGTTCAGATCCCCACGATCCAGAACTTCGGCGGCCTGCAGGCCGTGCTGTAAATCGCAAACGATTCGCTCTCTTTCAGTTCGCAACCAATCCATTCAAGGAGAATCATCATGGCATCGCTGACCATCAAAGACCTCTCGCACAACGCAGAACTCTCCGTCAAGGCGCTTTCCGAAGTGCGCGGCGGCAGCAACTACAACGTCGCGAACATCAATGCGGCGCTTGGCGGCGGCTTCGCCAGCCCGGGCGTGGTGGTGGCCCCCGTGACGCAGAACGACACGAAGGTTCAGATCCCCACGATCCAGACCTTCGGCGGCCTGCAGGCCGTGCTGTAAGCAGCAAACGATTCACTCTCTTTCAACTCGCAATTGTTCCATCCAAGGAGATTCATCATGACTTCGCTGACCATCAAGGATATTTCGCATAACGAAGAATTGTCCGCCAAGGAACTTTCGGAAGTACGCGGCGGAAGCAACGTCAACGCCTTCAACACGAACGCGGCATTCGGCGGCGGCTTTGCCAGCCCGGCTATCGTGGTCGCACCTGTCACGCAGACGGACACGAAGGTCGACATTCCGACGATCCAGAACTTCGGCGGCCTGCAGTTCGTCAAGGCGTAAGTTCACTGCCTTGTCGGGGGAGCACGATTCGTTTGCGCCCGAAGGTGCAGAGGAAGCGGGGCTCCCCCTCGGCCAGATCAGCCGGGGGGCATCTGATTGCTTAGCCGGTGCGAACCGCGATTTGTACCCGAATGTATCTGGCCGTGGATCAGATACATAACATCACAATAAGCCGGGCTCTCGACACATTGCAGATACCTTGGCGCGCTTTAATGCTTCCGTGACGGCGCTTCCTGTGGCCGCTCCGTTCGAGTACCTTTGAAGCACAAGCGCGTTCAACAACAAGGAGAGGCAAATGTCAGAGAGAATCGATTCACGTCGTCGGAGCTTCCTTGGCACAACGGCCCTTGCTTTTGCGGCCGCCCAGTTCGGCATGCTGGGTTCCGCTCGTGCCCAGACCAACGTATCGAAGCCTGCGACTTTGCCTCCCGTGAAGGCGGGCAGCCATACGTCTTTCGCGTCGCTCAAGCAGATCGACGCTGGCCTGCTGAACGTGGGCTACGCGGAGGCGGGACCGGCGAGCGGACCTGCCGTCATCCTTCTGCATGGCTGGCCTTATGACATTCATAGCTTCGTCGACGTTGCGCCGCTGCTGGCATCGCGCGGTTATCGCGTGATCGTCCCGTATCTGCGCGGCTACGGCTCGACGCGCTTCCTTTCGCGCGACACGATGCGCAACGGACAACCGGCGGCTGTGGCAAGCGACATCATCGCACTGATGGACGCGCTCAACATCCAGCAAGCGGTACTCGCCGGCTTCGACTGGGGCGCGCGCACGGTCGACATCATCGCGGCGCTGTGGCCGGAGCGCTGCAAGGCACTGGTGTCGGTAAGCGGCTATCTGATCGGCAGTCAGAAGGCCGGCGCGATGCCGTTGCAGCCCGAGGCGGAATTTCAGTGGTGGTATCAGTTCTATTTCGCAACGGATCGTGGACGCGCAGGCTACGAAAAGTACACGCACGAATTCGCAAAGCTGATCTGGCGGCAGGCCTCGCCGAAATGGAACTTCGACGACGCCACGTACAACCGCAGCGCGGCCGCCTTCGACAACCCGGACCATGTGGAGATCACCGTCCACAACTATCGCTGGCGACAAGGGCTTGCAGCGGGCGAGGCGCGCTACGACGAATTCGAGCAGCGGCTTGCCGCGGCGCCCACGATCGGCGTGCCCACTATCACGCTGGAGGGCGACGACAACGGCGCGCCCCATCTGCCGTCGAGCGCTTATAGAGGCAAGTTCACCGGCAAGTACGAACACCGGACGATCACAGGTGGCGTCGGCCACAACCTCCCGCAAGAGGCACCACGAGCGTTCGCGCAGGCTGTGGTCGACGTCGACCGGTTCTAAACGCGAGACCAATGCGAGGCCGCGCAATGGGCGGCCCACAGTTACGCGCGTTCCTTGACGACTGCCAGATAGGCCTTCTTGACGTTGACGCGTTTGCTCGCTTGACGGAGAACAGCAAGTGCTTCCGCGTGAGTGCCGACGCACGGACCGGAACCGAGCAGCGGCTTGCCCGCTGTCTCGCGCAGCGCGATCACGGATACGACACCAATCAGCGACGCGCCCATCAGATAGTACGCGGGCATCATCAGATTGCCAGTGCTATCGACCAGCCACGCTGCAACGAGCGGTGTCGTGCCGCCGAACAGCGACACCGACACATTGAAGCCGATCGCAAGCGCGCCATAGCGGATCTTCGTCGGAAAGAGCGCGGGCAGCGACGAGGGCATGACACCCGTGAACGTCGACAGCAGCGCGCCGAGAATCAGCAGCCCGCCGAACACGGGCAGCACCGCGTCCGTGCGGATCAGCAGCAGTGCCGGAATCGACAGCAGAAAGAGACCCACACAGCCGAGCAGCATCACCGGCTTGCGGCCGATCCTGTCCGACAGGTGGCCTGCGTAGAGCGTCATCGGCATCATCAGCACCATCACGGCCAGCACGAGGAACAGGCCGTGCGATTCGTTGAAGTGCAGCGTCGCCGACAGATAGCTCGGCAGATACGACAGCGCCATATAGTCGGTCACGTTGAAGATCAGCACGAGCCCGACGCATTTCAGAAGCGGCTTCCACTGCTGCGCGAGCAGCTCCATGAACTTCTGCTTCGGACGCGACTTCTCCTCGACTTCACGCGCTTCGGCTTCCTTCTTGAAGGCGGGCGTTTCTTCGAGCTTCATCCGGATGTACAGGCCCACGAGACCCAGCGGCCCGGCGATGAAGAACGGCACGCGCCAGCCCCACGACAGCAGCGCGTCCTGAGACAGCGAGGACGTCAGCACCGCGACCGTGCCCGCGCCGAGGATATAGCCGACCAGCGTGCCGAACTCGAGGAAGCTGCCGGCGAAGCCGCGTCGGCGGTCCGTCGAGAACTCGGCGATGAAGGTGGCCGCGCCGCCATACTCGCCGCCCGTCGAGAACCCTTGCACGAGGCGCGCGACGAGCAGCAGCACGGGCGCGAGAATGCCGATCGCGCCGTAGCTCGGAATCAGCCCGATCGCGAAGGTGCCGAGTGCCATCATGATCATCGTCATCGCGAGCACGCGCTGGCGGCCGATGCGGTCGCCGAGCGGGCCGAACACCATGCCGCCGATCGGGCGCACGAGAAACGCGGCCGCAAACGTGCCGAAGGTCGCGATCAATTGTGCGGACGGGCTGCTCGACGGGAAGAACACCTTGCCCAACGTGACGGCGATGTAGCTGTACACGCCGAAGTCGAACCATTCCATCGCGTTGCCGAGTGCCATCGCGCCGACGGCACGCTTGAGAAGGGTGTTGTCGACGACCGTGATGTCGTCGAGGGTGAGGGGCAAGGCTGCCGAATGGGTTCTCGCGATGCTTTCTTGCGAAGGTCTCAATTGACGCACTCCTGGATTGGCGCTGCAAACCCGCCGGACGGAAGAAGTGTCCGATCGGACGGATGCTGATTGGGCGCGAGGCCTGGTGGGATGTCGATGGCGCGAGCGGGCGTTGGCATGCAGCCGTGTCGAAAGCTGCGGACAATCATGTAAGCCTGCGCGACATCCGGCAAATTCATCTGTCAAGGAGAGTGTGCTGTTGAGCCTGCAGCAAGGCCTTCGCTCACGCGTCCAGAAAACGGCGGAAAACGACACCTGTGAACGGGATGTCGAGACAGTCAGGGATTACCCTGAGCTTGAAATAAATATTTTCGAATCGGCTAGAATCAAAAACCACAGTCTCTTTTTCCAAAGAATCGGCGGGTTCTTTAGAAACAAATTTCCATATCGGCTCCGTAACATAGTTGTGGATGGGAACAAGAAAGCGGGACGCACAAGCGGTACGACACAGGCGCGGTAAGCAACACTACAAGCAGAGTCAAGATTGCCCGAGATGAATACATTGGCCCGCGTTTTCGAAGCACTCAGTACGCCAACAGAGGGGCTGTTCTTTTCAAAGGCCAGTGCCCTTTCCGATCTTTTCTTTTTTCATGCGTCCGGCTAGCTGCGGCGGCTATTCCGCTGTCGCGAAGGTTCGCACGTAAGCAGTACCCCCTCACGCCATTCGAACCGGCAGCCGCTCGGGCTGCGGGATGCGAATGTCGTATGCTTCGGCTCGCGACGTCAACAAAAACTGATTAGTTGTACAACCAAAAAGAGGAGATTCGATGAAACGCATCAACACACTTCGCGTCGTTGCACAGGTTGCCGCATTGTCGGTGCTGTCGATCACGACGCTCGCTGCGAAGGCCGATCAGCTTGCGGACATCAAGCAGCGCGGCGAGCTCGTATGCGGCGTGCTGGGCACGGATGAGCCTTTCAGCTTCATGAAAGACCCGATGAGCCGCGAAATCGTCGGCTATGACGTGGACATGTGCAATGCCGTGGCAAAGAGCATCGGCGTCAAGCCGGTTCTCAAGCAGTTGGCCGTCGCCGCGCGTATTCCTGAACTGCAACAGGGCCGCGTCGATCTGCTCGCCGCTTCGCTCACGCACAACAAGGAGCGCGAAGCGCAAATCGACTTCTCGGTATCGACCTTCATCACGGGCCAAAAGGCGATGGTCAGGAAGGAGAGCGGCATTACGACCCTCGCTCAACTCGATGGCAAGAAGGTGTTGACGGTCAAAGGCTCGACGATGGAGACCAACATCGCGAAGACGATCAAGAACGCGGATGTCGTGTCGTTTGACACCAGCCCTCAGGCGTTGCTCGCGCTCCAGCAGGGCAAGGGCGTGGCCTATGTGAATGACGAGACGACGCTGGTCGGCAACCTCGCGAAGCTCGGCCCCGCCGGGAAAGACTACGCGCTGGTGACGCAGAACATCTCGACGGAACACATCGCACTGGGTATCCGCAAGAACGAGGCCGCATTCCGCGAGCAGGTGAACAAGGTGCTGCTAGGCATGGAATCGGATGGCCAGGCGCAGCAGGAGTTCAACAAGTGGTTCGGTCCCGGCACGAAGATGAACTTCCCGCCGCGCACGTTCAAGATCGCAACTGACAAGATCGACTAACTCCAACTATGGCCGCCGCCCGCTCCGACGACGGGCGGCCAGATACTTCATGCCTACATTCAATCTGTCGGCGCTGCTTTCGGGGCAATATGGCGAATGGCTCGTCAGCGGCTTCCTGATGTCGATCAAGCTGTCCGTGCTTGCCTTTGCAATCTCGCTCCCGCTCGGCATCGTCGTCGCGTTGACGCGCCTCGCTCCCATCGCGTTCATTCGCGGGCTCGGTCAGGCGTACGTCGAAGCGATCAGAAACGTTCCGTTGCTTGCGCACATGCTGTTCTGGTACTTCGGGGCGCCCGAGCTGCTGCCGCTCGTCATCAAGACATGGCTCTACAACAAGAATTATGAGGCGGCTAGTGCATTGATCGCACTGGTTCTCTATACGTCGGCGTATATGGCCGAAGACATTCGCAGCGGAATTCGCTCGATTCCGAAGGAGCAACTCGAGGCGAGCCGCGCGCTCGGTTTCGGCTTCCTGCGGGCGATGCGGCTCGTGGTATTGCCGCAATCGTTGCGGGTCACGGTTCCGCCACTCGTCAACCAGACGCTCAATCTGTGGAAGAACTCGAGCATCGCGATGGTGATCGGTGTAGCTGAATTGATGTACCAGGCGCAGCAGGTCGAAAGCGCGACCTTCCGGGGCTTCGAGTCGTTTGGCGTGGCGACGGCCGCGTATCTGACGGTATCGATCGCCATCACGCTGTTCTCCGCGTGGTATCAGCAACGGTATCCCGTACGGAGCATGTAGCGATGATCGACATACTCCAGACTTACGGCATGTACTACCTGGTGGGTCAGTATCCGAATGGGCCGCTCGGGGGACTCGTACTCACGCTGATGCTCGCGTCCGCAGGCCTTGTGCTGGCGCTGCCCGTGGGCATCGTCTTCGGACTGTGCCGCATCAGCCCGTTTCGCGTGCTGCGCTGGCCAGCCACCGCGCTCGTCTATGGCGTGCGCGGCACGCCTCTGCTGATGGTCATTTTCTGGGCGTATTTTCTGCTGCCGACGCTCACCGGTCATCGCACGAATCAGTTCAGCACGATGCTCACGGCACTGGTCGTTTTCGACGGCGCGTATCTCGCCGAAATCGTGCGGGCAGGTATTCAGGCATTGCCCAAGGGGCAGATGGAAAGCTCACGCTCGCTTGGCCTGTCGTATATGCAGGCGATGGCGTTCGTCATCCTGCCGCAGGCGTTGCGCAACATGCTGCCGTCGCTCGTGAACCAGCTGGTCTCGACCATCAAGGAGACATCGCTCGGCTACATCATCAGTCTGCCGGAAGTGTCTTTCGTGGCCGGGCAGATCAGTACTCAGGCGCTGACGCAATCGGCACAGATCTATCTGCTGCTCGCATTCAGCTACTTCGTGATGTGCTTCGGGCTGACCCGTTGCGCGTATCTGCTCGAAAGGCGGCTTGCGTCGCGCTTGCCGGCAAAGGTGTGAACATGATCGAGATCGAAAACGCCAACAAGTGGTATGGCGAATATCAGGCACTCGTGGACGTCAGCGAGACTGTTGCGAAAGGCGAGGTCGTGGTGGTGTGTGGGCCGTCGGGCTCCGGCAAGTCCACGCTGATTCGCACGCTGAACCGGCTCGAACCGATCCAGAATGGCCGCATCGTCGTGAACGGCCAGGACGTGCATGCGCGCGGAATTGACGTGAATGCGCTGCGCTCGGGAATCGGCTTCGTGTTCCAGCAATTCAACCTCTTCCCGCATCTGACGGTATTGCAGAACTGCATGCTCGCGCCTGTGCGTCTGAAGCGCATGTCGCAGAAGGATGCTCGCGAGTTCGCAATGAGCTTGCTGGAGCGTGTGGGTTTGCCGCACAAGGCGAACACGTATCCGGGCCAGCTCTCGGGTGGACAGCAGCAACGCGTCGCGATTGCTCGCGCGCTCGCGATGAAACCGCCCGTGATGCTGTTCGATGAACCGACTTCGGCGCTCGACCCCGAAATGGTGAACGAGGTGCTGCTGGTGATGAAAGACCTCGCTCGCGACGGCATGACGATGGTGTGCGTCACGCACGAAATGGGTTTCGCGCGCGAGGTCGCGGATCGTGTGCTCTTCATGGACCAGGGCAAAGTACTCGAACGCGCGGAGCCCGATCGCTTCTTCCAGCGGCCCGAGCATCCGCGCGCACAGCGTTTCCTGTCGGATATCCGCTCGCCCTGGGTGAGCGCAGTCACTGCCTAGCGTTTAGAGAGACGGTGCACGCGCGGGTTACGATGTAGCTTCATCGCATGCAGAAAAGAGGAATCGCAGAGTTGAAGATCAACGCAGACCGTTTGTTGAACGACCTCAAGCAGCTTCGCAGTTTCGGCGCGACAGGGCCTGGGGTCGTGCGTCTCGCGCTGTCGGCCGTCGATATGCAGTCGCGTCGCTGGCTCGCCGACCGGATGACGGACGCGGGCCTGAATGCAGTCATTGATGGCGTGGGGACAGTATTCGGCCGTTCTTCAAAGAGCGGCCCTGCGCTGCTGATCGGCTCGCACACCGACACGCAGCCGACGGGCGGCTGGCTCGACGGCGCGTTGGGCGTGATCTACGGCATCGAGATCGCTCGCGCGCTCGCTGAAAGCGATGCGACCTGTCATCTGGCCGTAGATGTCGCGTCGTGGATGGATGAAGAAGGCACGTTCTCGTTCTTTCTGGGCAGCCGCAGCTTTGTCGGGGAGCCGGTCGACGAATCGATACGCAACGCGAGGAATCGGGAAGGGCTGCTGTTGCGCGACGCACTGGCGAACGCCGGACTCGACGGGACGCCGCGTGTGCGCGTCGACAAGAGCCGGCACAAAGCCTACCTGGAGCCGCACATCGAACAGGGCGGACGGCTGGAAGCCGCAGGCAAGTCGATCGGCGTCGTGACCACCATCGTCGGCATACGTGAGTTGAGGCTGCGCTTCAAAGGGCAGCGCAATCACGCGGGTACGACGCCGATGTCGATTCGCCGCGATGCCGGCGCGGCTCTCGTCTCGTTCATCGCACGGATGGACGAAGCGTTCGGCACGCTCGCCGATGCCGACACGGTCTGGACGGTAGGGCGTATCGATCTCGACCCCGGCTCATTCAGCGTAGTGCCGGGCCAGGCCGAACTGTACCTGCAGTTCCGCGATGCAAACGCGCAGCGGCTCAATGCGATGGAGTCTGCGCTCGCGACGCTCGTTAGCGAATTCAACGCAGTACACATGGTGATGGTTGAAATCATCGCATGCGATCAGCCGGAAGAACCTGTTGTCATGGATAGCGGGCTCCAGCAGCATCTCGCGAGTGCTGCGGAGGCACTCGCGCCGGGGCAATGGGAGCGCATGCCGAGCGGCGCTTCTCACGATGCGCAGGTGCTCACGCATCATCTGCCGGCGTGCATGCTATTCGTGCCCAGCATCGGCGGAGTCAGCCACGATTTCATCGAAGATACGGCCGAGGAACATATCGTGCTCGGCTGCCAGGTTGCAGCGAATGCGGCCATCGCTATTCTTCAGGACCTGTGGGACCGGCAAAGCTGAAGAATGGTTGCCGGTTCATCCGATTATTCATCTTCCAGGTTCACCTATCTAATTCGTCGAAAAACGCCTGATTTGAGGTGGAATTACGTTGCCTGGTAGTAACCATTAAGGCATTCCGAGCAGATCGGAATCACTCATGTCGTGATCCATTTCGGAACCTCTCAATTGGCCCAGTGTCAATAAAAGATGTTGCCCTTTTTAGGGGATCGAAATGGCTGCCACGCAACCAGGGGCCATGCCCCTTACCGCTGAAGACTACCGGCGTCAGCTACGCCGCGCCGTGATTGCCAGCACGATCGGCACCACGATCGAATGGTACGACTTCTTCCTCTATAGCATCGTCACCGGCCTGGTTTTCGCGAAGCTGTATTTTCCGGAGTCCGACCCGCTTGTCGGTACGCTACAGGCGTTTCTCATCTATGCCGTCGGCTTTATCGCGAGGCCGGTCGGCGCAGCCATTTTCGGCCACTATGGCGATCGCATCGGACGCAAGGCCACGCTGATCGTCACGCTCTTGCTGATGGGGCTCGCCACATTCGCCGTTGCATTCGTCCCTACCTACGCGACGATCGGCATCTGGGGTGCCGTCATTCTGACGGTGCTGCGCTTCATCCAGGGTGTGGGCGTCGGCGGCGAATGGGGCGGCTCGGTCCTGATGTCGATGGAGTGGGCGCGTACCAACTCGCATCGCGGCTTCGTCGCTTCGTGGCCGCAATTCGGCGTGCCGGCGGGACTGTTCATCGCCAACCTCGCCGTGCTGGCATTGAGCCAGATGTCGGGCAATGCATTCCTCACCTGGGGCTGGCGAGTGCCGTTCTTCCTCAGCATCGTGCTGGTCGCGATCGGCCTGTACATCCGCTTGAATATTCTCGAAACGCCGATCTTCGCGAAGCTCCTCTCCGAGCACAAGATCGAGAAAGCGCCGATGCTCGAAGTACTGCGCAAACAGCCGAAAGATATTTTTCTTTCCGCTTTTGCACGGATGGCCGAGCAGGCGCCTTTCTATATCTTCACGGCCTTCGTCTTCACCTATGGCGTCAGGACGCTGGGCGCGACGCGCGATCTGCTGCTCATGGCAGTTCTAGCGGCTTCTGTTCTGGAGTTCTTCACCATTCCGTTCTTTGGCCACGTGTCGGATCTCATCGGGCGGCGGCGGATGTATATGATCGGCGCCGCCGCGGCCGGCATATTCGGCTTCGTCTATTTCGCCATGGTCGACACGAAGGACCCGGTGTGGATCTTCGTGGCCATCGTGCTCTCGCTGGTGCCGCATTCGATGATGTACGGTCCGCAGGCGGCATTGATCGCGGAGTCCTTCACGGGGCGTCTGCGCTATAGCGGGGCGTCGCTTGGTTATCAGCTGGCTTCCGTCATTGCGGGCGGTCCCGCGCCGCTGATTGCAACCGCGCTTTTCGCGTACTACCACTCGGGCTATGCAATCGCGGGTTATATCCTGGTGTGCGCGCTGTTCAGCCTCGTCGCCTCCTGGCGAATGGGCGATTACACGAACAAGGACATCTCGCTCGAATATGACGAAGGGCGCATGATGGACGACCACGGACACGCGAGGCCGGCGCATTGACCGGCGCATCGATGGGCGCGCGTTGCGTTGTCACGACGCGCGCCGACCGGCGTGAACGGGAGGCTCAGGCAACCGCGTATCCGGCTATCGAGGCTCGACTACAGGCCGCTTTCCAGATCGGTTCGTGAGCCTTCATTTGCCTCGCTTATGGACGCTATCGTCGCCGGCGGAGCCTGCCGACGACGTAGAAGCCGTCTGGCCGACAGGCGACTCGGCGTGCGTCGCCTCCTTCAGCACGCTAAGTTCCTGTGGCACAGCGATGTCCGGACTGCGTCGGGCAACATTTCCCGTGTCGATTGCCTGTCGGTTCTCGCGATGAGTGAGATCGTCAGTCTGTGGCCGCACGTTGCGCTCGTTCGGTGATGTGTGAAGCTGCATTTGCGGCAGAGGGATCTCGATGCCGGCCTCGTCCATCTTGAGCTTGAGCCTCGCGTTGAAAGCACGCGCCACGCTCCACTGCTGAAGAGGCCGCGTCTTGATCTGTCCTTTCACGACGATGCAGTTGGTGTCGAAGCGGTCGAGCCCCCACACTTCGACCGGTCCGAGTATTTCGTTGCGAAAGCGAAAATCGTCGATCAGATCGGCGCCGACTTCCGCGATCAAGCGTGTCACTTCATCCATGTCGGCGGAGAAGGGAACCCGCACTTCGAATATCGCATTGGCGAAGTCGCGCGACAGGTTCTTCACGATCTTGATCTGCGAAAACGGGATGGTATGAACCGCGCCTTGTCCGTCGCGCAACCGGACCGTGCGGATCGTCAGATCCATCACAGTACCCGCGTGGCCGCCGTCGACATCGATCCAGTCGCCCACTGAAATCGTCTCCTCGATGATGATGAAGAGCCCCGTGATCAGATCGGTGACGAGCGATTTCGCGCCGAAGCCGACCGCAAGCCCGATCACGCCTGCACCCGCGAGCAACGGTGTCAGATTGATCCCCAGGCTGGCGGCGGCGATGATGGCAGCAAGGCTTGCAACAGTGACGAAGATCGCGTTGCGCACGAGCGGCAACATCGTGCGTGCGCGCACGCCGGGATCGAGCGTCTTGTTACGCGAACTGCTCGGGCCCAGTGCTTCGAGAATCACAGTGTCGATCAGAATCCACATGAACCAGGCGCCGAAGACCGTCGCGACAACTGCAATGAGCGCATGTCTGAAACCGGGCGTCATCGCGCTGTGCTTGATCAGCCGTGCAATCGGTCCGCTCCATAGTTCCATTTCGAATCGAATGTACGCGAGCCACATCAAGAGGACGAGCAGCGTGCTCGCAAAGCGCAAGAGCCGCATCAGATGAGGCGCGCGGCGCTGTGCGCGGGTCTCCCGTCGACGCGTCAGATGCAGCAGCAGCGCCGACACGAACAGCGTGAGGACGAGCAACAGCGCACTGAGCAGCGACGGCCTCAACACGTTCCCTTCTTCGCCGCGCCCGTCGATGATCGCGACGACGGCAGCTATTGCCATCAGCAGGATCGGGATGTGCCACAGGGATGCGAGGATATCGAGCGATTCAGTGGCGAGCTTGTGGTCACGCCGTCGCGAATAAGGGCGGTTCCGGATCAGATGCGTGACGGGACGCCGATAGGCAACCGCGAAGAATCCGCACAAAATGGCCGCGCCCAGATTTGCGAGGCTCGATATGAGCCCCGCAAGGTTCGCGCCGAGAAGATGCGCGACGTCAGTATTGGCTGCCGCGTCGCCGAACGCAGCACACGCGCCAATTGCAAAGAGCGGCCAGAGGCTGCGAGCCAGTAGTCGGTGTACAGCGACACGCCGGTGCGCCGTGTTGAACACGGAGAATACGATCAGGCATATCACCGAAAAAATCGAACCCGCGACGATCGCATACGCAATCACGAGCCCGAGCGTGCGGCCAAGCGCTTCAGGCATTCCCCGCACGAACACCAGTACCGCAACGAACGCGACGATCCACGGCCCTGACTGCCGCAATGCAAAGATCAGAAGGCCTACCGACGTCGGGTTCGGCTCCAGCGCGAGGTCCTGACCATAGCGCGCGAGGACGCGCCGCTGCAGATAGATCAGCAAGGCGGCACATGCGCCCCATCCCGCGAGCGTCGAGGCCATTCCAACCAGAACCTCGCCGAACGTTTCGCCCCTCGACCCTATGAGGATCATCCGCAGATCACTGGCTGCCCCGCTGAACCGGGCCGCCCAGAAATGAAGTGGTGTCCCGCCGCCGTTCAGATTCGTTTCCACCGATGCGATGCCCGACGCAATCGCGCCGAGCAGATCGCTATTGCTCTGCGCGCGCGGCACGGGCGCGACACCTTGCGTGGCGTCCCGAAGTCCCTTCAACTGCTCGACGAGCGCTTTGCGTTGGGCATCGTTGTCGAGCGTGCCGATCAGGCTGTTTAGCGAGCGTGTCATTTCCGCCTGACTGGCGGGCGCTGGGGCGGATGCGGCCTGTGCCGCCGACGCGGTTTGTGCCGATGCTCCCGTCGCGGTGTTGAGGATGCTTTGCAACCCGGCGGGCAGAGGTCCGGCGGCAGCGGGGACGATCGATGTCGTCAAGAGCACGACGATGCCTGTTGCGACCAGCCATGCGCGAGCGCAGCGCATCGCGCGTTGTGCGACAACGCGCACCGTCGGCGCCGTCGGGGCGCGCGAGCCAGCAGCGAGAAGCGCGAGATTAGTCGGCGGCGACGAGAGCATGGCTGGCTTCGCGCCGCGTGAACGCGTTCATGGAGATCCCTTCAAAAGGTCCCCTGGTCGAGTGCCGGGTGGTCAGACCGGCGATGGTGCGATTCGATCGCCGGAAATGATGCCCCTCAAAGTCCCGCGCAAAGATTAGCTCATTAGATGCGGCCGTGCCATTCTTCATCGACGCCGCGATGAAATGGCGGCGAGAGAGGAGTAAGGTTCTCGATCGAATGACGCACACGTTAGCAAGTAATCAAGTACTCCGTTTAACAGATTTCGCATAAACACAGGCTCGATACTCGACGCAAAGTCGTCACGTAGTTACTCTTGAATCGAATATAGAGTTGTGGATGGCTCCGACAGGAAGTGAAGAGTGCCCTAAAGGCCGCAAACAACAGGAGTTCGTGATGCGTGGTCGATACGACGAGTCAGCTCGCAGTCTGCCGCGTCATTGGCGACGGCTCCCGGATTGTTTTAGTCGGTGGAAATTCTCCAGGCGTGCATCGTCCGCTGCATGCGCTGGTTTGATCGCGTTCCTTTTGCCGATGCTGTCACACGCGCAGGCGACATCAGAGCCGCCACTTTCCAATCGCACGGTGATCGGAGGCAACGTCAAGCAGCACGCCGATGCAGTGCTTGCGATTATGACTTACACGACGGTCCCCGATGTCACGACCAGTTCCCTGTCGATCAATAGCGGTTCCAGCGGCAACCCCGGCTTCGGCCAGTCCCAGCTCGGGGGAGGATTCACGATCAGCAAGTCCTTCCCTCTGTATCTCGAGGGCACGCTCGCGTACAGCCGATACGACCCGACATTCGTCGCCACGGATGGCGCCGAGCAGCGCGCAGTGCCGACCCGATGGAACACATTCAGCACCACGGTCGGCATCGGCTGGGATTTCCGGATCACCGATGAACTCGTATTTCGCCCGATCGTCAACGGGACGATTGGGCGCGTTGCGAGCGACCTGAAGGTAGGACAGTCGATCGTCAATCACGTGACGGACAGCAACCTTCAATTTCTGAATAGCGGATCGCTCGACGCATACGGCTATGGCGGCTCGCTGGTACTCGATTACGAACACTATCGCGAGGAGCACGAGATCGACGTCGAACTGCGCGCTACGGACATCTATCTGCGAAGCTTCGGCGGTTCTTCGAGCGCCGTGCAGGGCTCGGCGATGGCGCAGCAACTGAGTCTATGGACACGCTGGCGCGCGCCGACAGGCTGGCACGCACTCGATCGGCCGGTTCGCTACGTACTCGAAGCGGCGTACTCGCATTATTTCGGCGACAGCGCCGGCGTCCTCGGCTTTAACGATCTCACGTCGCTTGGCGTCGGGCTGGAGCTTGACAGCAGCAAGTACCCGATCGTCATCACGCGCACGCGTGCGCTGGTCCGCTATGTCTTTGGCCACAATGTACATGGTGTGTCGTTTGGGTTCGCCGTGAGTTTTTAGGCCGATATTCGCCGTTCATTAGACGGCAAGTACTGCTTTATCAAACGCAACAATCACAACCATTATTCGTTGCTTGGGTACGCTGAGTATTTGCATCCATAACGCGACGAATGTTCTAACATCATATTGAGTCGACGCCGCAATCCGCTGCAAACCCATTTGCAATTGCCATCAGTCCAGACAGGGCCGATTAGTCGGGACCCCTGTCATACCGTCTGAAGGAGCGGCCATGTCCCTATGGAACCAGCGACGAGCCAAAGTCTCGTGCCTGTGGCTTCTGCTTGTCGCGCTGACGTTGGGAGCGGGCATTGCGCGCGCCCAAACGCAAAATCAATCGCAAACGCAATCGCAACCGGAATCGGCGCAGCCCGCGTCGTTCAAGCCTGAAGAACTCGAAGCGCTCGTCGCGCCGATTGCACTCTATCCAGATTCCGTGCTCGCGCAGGTACTGATGGCATCGACGTATCCGCTGGAAATCGTGCATGCGGCGCGCTGGGTGAAGGCTAATCCGAACGTCAAAGGAGACGCCGCCGTCAAGGCCGTCGAAAGCCAGCCGTGGGATACCAGTGTGAAATCGCTGGTCGCGTTCCCGCAAATTCTCGAGCCGATGAACGACAAGCTCGACTGGACCCAGAAGCTCGGCGACGCGTTTCTCGCGCAGCAAAAAGACGTGTTCGCCGCTGTTCAGCGCTTGCGCGCCCGCGCGAAGGACTCGGGCAACCTGAAGTCGAACGAGCAGCAGAACGTGGTCGTCGAACAGCCTCCCGCAGGCGGCGGGCAAACGATCGTGAAGATCGAGCCGGCGAACCCGCAGGTCATCTATGTGCCGGCCTATAACCCGACCGTCGTGTATGGATCGTGGAGTTACCCCGCCTATCCGCCGACCTACTGGCCGCCGTACCCGGCGTACTATCCGGGCGCGGCGCTGGCGACAGGGTTCGCATGGGGGATCGGGCTCGCTGCCGCCGGCGCGATTTTCAGCAACTGCAACTGGGGCGGCGGCGACGTCAATATCAACGTCAACAAAGCCGCGAACATCAACCGCAATTTCGACCGCACCAAGGTCGAGGGCGGGCGCTGGCAGCACGATGGAAGCCATCGCCAGGGCGTGGCCTATCGTGACAATGCGACCCGCGACAAGTACGCGCGCAACGTCGGCGGCGCCGAGGGACGCAACGATTTCCGCGGCCGCGATACGGGCGCGGGCGGGCGCGTCAATACAGCCGACCGGGCGGGCGCAGGCAATCGCGCGGGAACGGCGGACAGAGCCAACGCAGGCAACCGTGCCGCGACCGCGGACAGGTCCAACGCGGGCAATCGCGCATCGGTGGCGGACAGATCGAATGCCGGCGATCGCGCGGGCGGCGGCGGGGCGGGCGTTGCGGACAGATCGGCCGGCGGCGATTTCGGCGGCGGCTCGAACCGCGCGGGCACGGGCGACGTCTCGCGTGCGAGCGATCGCGTAGGTGGCGGCGGTGGCGGCCGCGACAACGCATTTCAGGGCGTGGGCGCAGGCGGCGCGACGCAGCGCAGTTATGACCGGGGACGCTCCAGCATGCAGGGCTCGGGCTTCAATCGACCGAGTGGCGGCGGCATGCGCGCGGGCGGCGGCGGACGTGGCGGAAGACGCTAGGGAGACGCGAGCATGAAAGCATCGTCACGATTTCGGCTGGGCTTGCCGGAGCAGGCGCCGCGCGCTTTCGCTGTTGCGCTGGCACTGTGTTTTGGGGTCGTGCCGTTCGCGCATGCGGAGAAAGACTTCAGCACTCCCGATGCCGCGATGAACGCGTTCGGCGAAGCCATCAGCAATAACGAGGAGGCCACGCTGCAAGCCATTTTTGGACGCAACTTTCGCGATCTGATTCCGCCTGTCGGCGCCGAAATACGCAGCCGCTTCCTCGACGAATGGGGCAAGTCGCATCAGATCGAGCAGACCGATAACGGCCATGCGCATATTGCAGTGGGCAGCGACGGCTGGACTTTCCCGATTCCTCTCGTGAAGAGCGACAACGGATGGCACTTCGACATGCGAGCAGGCGCGGAGGAAATGCGTTTGCGCCGTATCGGCCGAGACGAGCTCGCTGTCATCCAGACAATGCTCGCAATCTATGACGCGCAGCGCGAATACGCGCTCACCGATCACGACGGCGTGGGCCTGCTGACGTATGCGTCGAAGATGTCGAGCTCACCGGGCAAGCACGATGGTCTGTACTGGCCGACGCCACCTGACGCGCCACCCAGCCCGCTCGGACCGGCCTTCGTTCAGGCGAGCGCGCGTAACACCGAGGACGCCGGCTATCACGGCTACCACTACAAGCTGTTGACGTCGCAAGGCCCGCATGCGCCGGGCGGCGCATACGACTACGTCGCGCATGGCAAGCTGTTCGGCGGCTTTGCCGTCATTGCATGGCCAGCCCGCTACGGAGAGACGGGGATCAAGAGCTTCATGGTCAGTCACGTCGGGCAGGTCTACGAAAGCGACCTCGGCCCGGATAGCGCGGCGAGGGCGAAGGCCATGTCGTCGTTCGATCCCGGACCCGGCTGGACGAAGGTGCAGCCCTGACGTCCCAGGCTGGGTGCGGGTTCACGGGCGAACAGACGCGTATAGCGCTTCAGTACCGCGAGGCAACATGAGACGTTTCGCCTCTCACGCCGCTACGCTGATCTTCGCACTGGCGGCAACGGCATTGGCCAGTGCCGCGATGCGCAGCTTTCCGGACGTCCGTCCGCCGCCCATCGATCCCGCAGAGGCGGCAAGCGCCGATTCGGGACAGGCCGATCTGGAGGCCCTGTTTTTCAGGCATGGCATCGACCCGGCTTCGAACAAGGCCCGCATCATCGTCGCGTGGGTGGAGAAGATTCGCGATGACCCCGTCATCGCGACGGGCATCGCGGGTGGAGCGCAAAGCGTCGGACAGATCTTTCTCGATCCTGCGGCGCGCGAGGACCTGATGTCGCAAGGACTCGTCCGTCTCGCACCACAGGACCGCCTGAAGTACGTGCAGCTCGTGACGAAGTTCCTCGACGAACTCGTGCCCGTCAACTGCTTTGGTCTTTCCAACATGCGCGCGGTGATGAACCAGATCTCACTGCGCGAGATGACGGACTCCGACGTCGACCAGTACTTCAATCTTCTCTTCAAGGTTCTGCTCAGCGATGCGTCGAATGCGCCTGTCCCCAGTCCGACGCCGCAACAGTACGCCGCTGCCGAGCGGCAACTGACGCGCACGCTCGTCGCAGAACTTCACGGCGATCAGACGAACCTCGCGCGGTTCGCGTCATACACGTCGAATCCATCGATGGCGACGCCGTCGGACGCATGCTGGGCGACGAGAGTGACATTGCACGCGATCATCGCGATGCCCGACCCCGAACGGGATCTCGTTCTGCTTCGGACCATCATGCCGAACAGCGGGCGCGATGCTTCATCCCGTGGACAACGGGACGCACCGGGCACCGCCACGCCTTTGCGCGCGGCGTCACAGCCAGGCAGCGCCGATGCGCCGTAGCACATGCCAACCGTAGGCCGAAGAGTTGAGTCGCTCACAAGGAATTCGCAGTCGCTCCGGCCGCGATGCACTGTCACTGCGGGAGAAAGGTGATGAATAACCGGGCCGCACTCGTACTCTTTTTCGCATTGACTTCGACGCATCGTCGGATGCGCGCAGCCTTATCAGCAATTGCAGTCAGGCGCGGACCAGTCGACGGTGATTGCGCGTCTGGGACCGCCAAAGGACACCTACAGTCTTCCCAATGGCGGCAAGCGACTGATGTGGTCGACCCAGCCGATGCGCACGACATGATCTTCAACTTTTATTTCGACGATCAGGATGTTGTGCGGCAAACGCAGAAGTCGCCTGACCCAATGCGCGATCCGAATCGGCGCGGCATGTTCTAGCTGGTTCGCAAGAACTTGTGACCAAGGCCGATCAGTCGCCGCGCGCGCGGCGAATCGCTACGGTTTCCGTATGCAGGCGATTCGATAGACTCCATCCTCGACTTCGACGCCGTGCGTATCGTGCGTGAAGCCCGGAAAGCGCAGGTCGAACTTTTCGAGCGCCTTCAGGTAGCCGAGCAACGGGCCATCGTCGGGGCCTGCATTTTCGCCGGGCATCAGCAGCGGAATTCCCGGCGGATAGGGCACGACCGCGTTCGCGACCGTGCGGCCGGCCATTTGCGACAGCTCCAGCGTTTCCACCTGGTTGTGCACGAGTAGCTCGAATGCCTCCTGCGGACTGTATTCCGGATCGGGAAGCGTCGAGAAGCCGCGCGACATCATCTCCGTCGTCTTCATATCGCCCATCGCGCGGAACATGAGATCGCAGAGATCGCGCAATCCGAGGCGGCCATAGCGTTCCGGATAGCGTGCGACCAGGTCCGGCAATGCCTGATCGAGCGCGAGATTGGCGTCATAGTCTTTCTTGAAGTCGAGCAGCGTGTTGACGAGCGTGCCCCATTTGCCCTTCGTGATGCCGATCGAGAACAGCAGCAGAATCGTGAAGTCAGTCGTTTTCTCGACGACGATGCCGTGGCGATCCAGATAAGCCGTCACGACACATGCGGGAATGCCGACGGGTAACAGCCCGCCTTGCGGCGCGACGCCGGGCGTCAGGATCGATACCTTGATCGGATCGAGCATGCAGTAGCCGTCTTCGATGGTCCCGAAGCCGTGCCACGCATCGTTGGGATGCATGACCCAGCACGACGGATCGGTCGCGAGCAGTTCTTCGTCGGCTTCATGGAAAGGCGTGCGCCGGCCGGTGTGGCGATTGACGACGACTTCGGGTTGCCAGCCATTGAAGAACCAGTCGCTTTGCTCGTCGAATTGCGCATGAAGCCTGCCGAGCATCTGGCGAAACGCGATTGCCTCGCGGATCGCGTCTCCCGTCAGCGCTTCGCCGCCGGGGCCGTCCATCATCGCGGCGCTCACATCTTTCGATGCAATGATCGCGTATTGCGGCGAGGTCGATGCGTGCATCATGTACGCTTCGTTGAAGCGCGCGTGCTCGATCGGATTGCGCCCGTCGCGAATGTGGATGAAAGAAGCCTGAGACAACGCCGCGAGCAGTTTGTGCGTCGAGTGCGTCGCGAATACCGTCGGCTTCGAAGCGTCATGGTCGGCGGGGTCGCCGTGCATCGCAAAGCGGTCCTTGTAGAGCGGGTTGAAGCGCGCATACCCGTACCACGCTTCGTCGAAATGCAGCCGGTCGACGCTTTCGCCCAGCAGTTCTTCCAGTCGTGTCACGTTGTAGCAGAGTCCGTCGTACGTCGAATTCGTCACGAGCGCATGAACGGGTGTGGGATCGACGCCATCGCGATTCCTGACGAGCGGGTTCTGTTCGATCAGAAGGCGAATAGCCGCGGCCGTGAGCCGCTCGGGCATGATCGGACCGATGATGCCGTAGTGATTGCGCGAGGGCACGAGATAAGTCGGTATCGCGCCCGACATCGTCATCGCGTGCTCGGACGACTTGTGACAGTTGCGATCGCATAGCGCGATCTGATTGCGTGTCACGCTCGCCATCAGGATCACGCGATTCGACATCGACGAGCCATTCGTGACGTGATACGTGCGATGCGAGCCGAAGACTCTCGCCGCATAACGTTCGCTTTCGCCGATGGGGCCGCTGTGGTCGAGCAGCGAGCCGAGTTCTCCGACCGAAATCGACAGGTCCGATCGAAATAGTTGTTCGCCGAAGAACTCGAAGAATGCCTGTCCGACCGTCGACTTCATGAAGGCCGTACCGCCCGTGTGGCCCGGCGTGTGCCACGAGTATTCGAATACCTTCGAGAAGCGCGCCAGTGCGGCGAACATCGGCGGCAGCACGGTCTCGCGATAGCGCTCGATCGACGCGACGATTCTTCCCGCGATGAACGCAGTGGTATCTTCCAGCATCCAGATAAAGTCGTCGGCCTTTTGCATCGCGTCGACGGGAACGGTCGATGCGCTTGTGCGGCTCGCGAGCAGGAAGATCGGCACGGTCGCGCTGCGCACCCGTTGCGCATCCAGCACGCGCTGAGCCTGTCGATGGCTTTCGTCGCTTTCGAGCTCCCAGTCCAGCAGCAGACACTGAATGAGCGGATCGGACCGGATGACCGACACGGCGTCGTCGGCCGAGGTCGCTATCACGACTCGCACGTGCCGTTCCTCCAGTTCGGCTGCAAGCGACTGGGCGGCGCGGCCACTCGCGGTGCGTGCATCGACTTCGTGATGAACCAGCAACGCTTTCATGCCGAGGCGGCGATAGATGGATTCGGACGAGGCGGACATGTGCATTCCCCTGGGGTCGCGTACTGACGGCAAGCGGCCTGGCGTGCGATGCAAGCGAACGCCAGGCCGACCTCGGGTACTTACTCGGGCAAGACAGCAAGACGATAGAAGTTCTTCGTGTATTCGTCCGGCTCGCCGAACCACTTCACGAAAAGCCCGCGATAGTCGCCCGATGCGTACATCTTGCTGAGCGCGCTGTCGACGAAAAGGCGCATGTCCTCGTCGTCGCGCGCGACGCCCAACGAAACGGGCACAACGGTGAAGCGGCGCTGAAGGATCAACAGGCTATCCGACGCGGTGCTCCGCTTGACGGCATCCTGCAGAATCTGCCGCTCCGCGAAGAAGACATTCGTTTTGCGGTCGAGCACCTGCCGCACACCCTCTTCATAACTCGACACGTTGACGACGTGCGCGGTCAGCTTGAACTCGTTGATCCGGTCATTTAGCCATCGCTGCGTGGGCGAGTCCTTGATGGTCGAGAATGTCTGCGCATTGAGGATCTCCGCCGGCGATGCGCGCCATACCGGCCGGTGGGCCTGCGTGTCGCCGCTGAGTATGGCCTTGAGTCCGGGCGATGCGTCGGCGCGCATCAGCGCTCCAATACCGCCGGGATAGACGGGCACCGAATAGCTGATGAACTTGCGGCCCGTCAGTGTTTCAGCGTCGCCGCACAGCAAGTCGATCCGGTGTTCCTGCAGCGCGCGATAGCGGTCGTCGGATGAGACCTGCGTCCAGTTCACCGTCAGTGCGGGAAGGCCCAGTCCGCTCTTGAGCTGGTCCGCCACGCCCTGACACAAGCCCGCGAGATAGCCCACGGCGCGGCCTTCGCTATCCCGGTACACGAACGGGCTGGCCACGTCGACATAGCCGATGTTGATCTTCCCCGATTGCTTGATCCGCGCGAGCGCGCCCGATAGGACGGCGCTCGCCCCGGCTGCGTGCGCGGGACGCGGCGCCGGGGTGCACAGCAGGGCGAACGCGATGATGCTCGCGGCCGCGATCGCCGGCTTGCGCGCCTTCGCACCCAGCAGCGAAAGCCGTGGCGCGATGAAGCCATAGATGACATAGCCGATCGCCATGACCAGCATGCCGCCCAGCACGGCGTCCTTACCCGACGCGTAGAGCGCGTAGACGGAGTACGCCATCGCGACGACTGCGACCACTGCATTGCGCCGGTAGACGGCAGGTTCCGTTCCCGCGTCGCGCATCATGACGAACAGCGCGGACAGCGACACGATATACGGCACCACGTTCGTCACGACGGCCAGATTGACGAGCGCCGCGAACTGTTCGGACAGATTCGGCGACATGGTCGAAAGCGCCATCAGCGACTGCACGATCCCCATGATGATCATGCCCGCGATCGGCGCGCCGTTGTGGCTGGCCTTGCTGAAGATCGACGGGAACATGTTGCTGTCGGCGGCGTCCTTCGCGGTCTGGGCCAGCGTGAACTGCCAGCCGAGCAGCGAGCCGACGCACGCCATGGCCGCGAGCGCCATCACGATCGAGCCGATCGCCGGGCTGAACATATGCGCGAAGGCCAGACCGAACGGCCCCGTCGATTTCGCGAGCTCCGCATTGGGGACGATGCCCTGGATCGCCGTCGTCGAAAGAACGTAGATGACTGCGGCGCCCAGTGTGCCGAACATGCAGGCGAGCGGCACATCGCGCTTCGGGTTCTCGACGGCCGACGAGTTCTGCACCGCCGATTCCATGCCCAGAAATGCCCATAGCGTCAGCGAGATGCTGGAGCCCATGCCTTCTATGAGCCGCATTCCTTGCGGGTTCCAGGCGGCTGAAAAGGTGCTGGTGTGAAACCAGAACCATCCGGCAATCGACATGAATCCGACGGGCAGAATCACGCCCCACACCGTGACGGAGCCGATACGCCCCGTCAGCTTCGGACCGCCGAAGTTCGCGACCGTGGTGAGCCACAACAGCGCGATCACGCCGACGCACGTCGCGGCGGGCGACGATGTCAGCACGGGGAAAAAGGCGGCCAGATAGCCGAGCGCCGAACTCGCGACGGCGACATTCGCAATCGCGAGCGACAGGAAGTAAAGGAAGAACACCTGAAAGTAGCCGGGCTTTCCGTAAGCGTCTTCAGCGTATGCCGCCATGCCGCCCGCGCGCTGGTTGAGAATGCCCGCCTGCGCGAAGCCATAGGCGATCGCCATCGAGCCCAATGCCGTCACTACCCACGACAGCAGCGAAATGGCGCCGACCTTCGCCATATTCGTGGGCAGCATGATGATGCCCGAGCCCATCATGTTTACGGTAACGATGAACGTCAGTTGCACGACGCTCATCTTCTTCGGTTCAGCAGCCATGGCGCACACTCCTTAGTGGCTTTCCTTGTCGGTTATTCATTGACCACGTAGGTATAAAAACGGATGCGACCGTCTTCGCGTTCCTGGAACACGCCCTGAACTTCGTAATTGAAGCCGGGAAAACGATTGAAGGACTCCTGGAACGCCATGAAATAATCCAGCATCGGTTGGGCACGGTCATCCCAACGCTCGCCGGGGAGCACGACACCGATTCCTGGCGGATAGATGAGCGCCAGAGTTGCGGAGACGCGGTCTTTGACACGATCGAGCGGCACATACTCGACCCGGTTCGCGACGAGCGCCTCATACGCTTCTTCCGGCGACATCGCGAGTTCCGGGAAGCTCGACGCGCGGAAGCACAGCCGCTGCAGATTCTTGACGTTCGCCTCGCGATAGAAGCCGTGCATCTCGTTGCACACGCGCCGCAGCGTGTAGCCTTCGTAGCGTTCGCTGTGCGCGGCGCAGAGCGTGGGCAGTACTTCAGCCAGCGAGGCATCGCGATCCCACAGGTTCTTGAATTTGACGAGCCGTGCTATCAGCGTATTGAGCTTGCTTTCGTCTTCTGCCGGCGTCATCAGAAAGAGGATGCTGTTCAGGTCGCACTTTTCGGGGACGATTCCTTCTTCACGCAGGTAGTTCGCCACGACCGTCGCGGGCACGCCGAAACTCAGATACTCGCCTGTGCTCGCGTCGATTCCGGGCGTCAGCAGATTCAGCTTGTTCGGATCGGCCATCACGTAGCCGTCGGCGTAGCCGGTATAGCCGTGCCAGGTCGCTTCCGGGCGGAATTCCCAGCACTGCTGCTCGCGCTTGATGACGTCGGTCGAAATGTCTTCCCATGCGACATTCGATGTGTCCGCGATGAAATTCGAATGGCGGATATCGACGACGTCGGGAACGAAAGGATCGAAGAACCACTGCTCCTCTGCGCTCTTGCCTGTCTCCTGATAGTGGCGGGCGAACTGGCGGAATTTCTTTCGCGCCTCGATGCCAAGCTCGATACAGCTGTCCCACAGCACTTCGCCCGCTTTCCCTTCGTGCACTTTTGCGTTGACGTCGAGCGACGCGAACAGCGGATAGAAAGGCGACGTGCTTGCGTGAATAAGGAACGACTCGTTGAAGCGCTTGTGCTCGATGTAGCGCTGTTGTCCCCGGATGTGCTCGTCTCGCTTGTGAATCTGCGACGCCTGCGAAAAGCCGGCTCCCTGCTTATGGACGGACTGGGTCGAAAAGAGGCCGGGCATTTCCGGTGTCAGATCTTTCAGGCGCATCGGGCTGTGATCGTCGAACAGCGGATGGAATGCGTTGTAGCCGATCCACGCCTCATCCCACAGCACGTAATCGCATAAATGGCCGATCTTCTCGAGTACTTTGCGGACGTTGTAGATCGTCCCGTCGTAAGTCGCGAGCTGAATGCATGCGAGCCGGAACGGGCGTTCCGAGTGGCTGCGTTCCGGGTCCTTGACCAGTGGGCTGTTACGGATCTGCTCGCGCAGATAGTCTTCGTTCCAGGCTTGCCAGTCGACCGCGCCGATCATCCCGTATGCGTTGCGCGAAGTCGGCAGGAAGATGGGAATCGCGCCGGCCTGAACGAGCGCGCCCTGATGCAGCGACTTGTGATTGTTGCGGTCGAACAGAACGAGATCGCCGCGTTTGAGAACGGCGCCCGTCACGATCTTGTTGGATGTGCTGGTGCCATTGAGGACGAAGTACGTCTGATCTGCGCCGAACACTTCGGCGGCGTGACGCTGCGCTTCCGCAGCCGCCCCTTCGTGTATCAGCAGATCGCCGAGATCGACATCGGCATTGCACAGATCATTGCGAAAGATGCTTTCGCCGAAATGCTTAAAGAACAACTGCCCAGCCGGCGACTTCCGATAGAACTGCCCGCCCTGATGCCCCGGACAGTCGAATGCGATATTGGCTTGCGCATCGTACGCAACCAGTCCGCCGAAGAACGGCGGCAGCAGGCTCAAGCCGTATTTGACGAGGCTCGCCATGACCTGCTTCGCGTAGAAGGCGGGTGTTTGCAGTCCGAGATAGATATAGCCGTCGACTTCGCCGAGTCCCGCTGTCACCGCGAGATCCGACAGATGGTGCGAGTTTGCGAGTGCCCAGAGCGGCGTCCGGAAGCCTAGCGAGCGCACGGAAGCGGCGAGTTTCCGCGCCGCTTCCAGGCAGGCGCCGTCGATCAGGACGATATAGGCGCCGACGTCGGCGTCTTCATTGACGTCGCGTGTGAAGCTATCCGTCACTTCGACGCGAAAGTGCTCTGCCGTGATCTGCTCCAATAGCTCGCTCGTCTGCGCGTCATTTCGGTCCACGATCGCGACTACCTTCAGAAAATTGTGGAAGGGAATTGGGATGGTGGGCGCCTTCAAAGGGCGAGAGAGCATGGTCACTCCTTCTTCAACCGGCTTCGCGAATCAACGTGATTTGTCGCCGATGAGCGAGGCCTCAGCGGACGTCCGGCGCAGGAATTTGTACCGTCAACTTTCGGCATTGCGACTATTCATTCAGATCGACAAGTAACAGGAAGGCAGAACGCACAACCGGGGACTACCGTGGTTTCCGGATGTCAGTGGTCATCTGGCAGAAGGCGGCCTGGTGATACCTTGCTGCAGGTCTCTCCCGGTTGTTGCTGGAGCCCGAGAGCGGGCTGCCAGAGGTGCGCCGATATAGTCGTCGTAGGTGCTACGTATATAGTTGGCGAGCTTATCGCTTATTGCAAATTTTTTTGTCTACACGAGAACCTGGCATAGCGAATCAAGCAGATCCCGTTCGTATTCGCGTTTGTTGAATATCGCTGCTTATCAAGTGCCGATGTCTGGTCATTCATTTTTTAGAAAATATCTCGCGTATATTTTCAATTGCTGTCGCGCTATTCGACGCTTGCAATATCTGGTATGTGGTTCGCGTGGAATCTTGAACAATGCAGTTTTATCAACCAGAATGATCTGCAGATGACGTGCCGGTTTTTTCAAAGAACAGTAAGAACAACCAGACGGAGTATTTCCAGGACGCGCTTTCGCTTTCGTTCATTGCCTGATAAGAGTCCGCGTGTGTCGAGGTGCAGCCGCATAAATAAAATCCTGGCCGCACGTCACTTCACGCGTGTTGCGGGGCGGCAGATCAAGCCGCATGGCGCTCTCGCGCGTGCGATGACTTTCTGTCAATGAACACGCGAAAACAGTCTTTCGCCTGAAGGCAGTAAGTCGATAAGCGGGCTTCCGTTGCAAAATCGACAATCGGCAAGCCGCCACACCTGATGCGCATATAGGAGACAGCGATGAACACAGAGGTCACCAGGCTCGGAGCGTACTCCGAGGTTGGCAAGCTGCGCATGGTGATGGTCTCTGCGCCCGGACTGGCTCATCAACGCTTGACGCCAAGCAATTGCGACGAGCTGTTGTTCGACGATGTCATCTGGGTGAGCCAGGCCAAGCGAGATCACTTCGACTTTGTCACGAAGATGCGCGAGCGCGGGGTAGAAGTTCTCGACGTGCACAACCTCCTGACGCAGACGCTGGAAAATCCCGAAGCGCGTAAATGGATACTCGACCGAAGGATCTCCGAAGACAGCGTCGGCGTAGGGCTAAGCAACGAAGTGCGCGCGTGGATGAACGAACTGGAGTCGCGCAAGCTTGCCGAATTTCTGATCGGCGGCGTCTCGCTCGACGACATTCCCGGCAGCGATGCGCCCGTCGTCAAGCTCTTTCGTGAGTATCTGGATTACTCCAGTTTCCTGCTTGCGCCGTTGCCGAACATGGTCTTTACGCGCGACACGACTTGCTGGATCTATGGCGGCGTGACGCTCAATCCGATGTATTGGCCTGCGAGGCGGCAAGAGACGCTGCTCGAAGCCGCGATCTACCGGTTTCACCCGACGTTCGCCAACGCAAACTTCGAGACCTGGTACGGCGATCCCGACAAGGACCACGGCGCATCGACGCTGGAAGGCGGCGATGTGATGCCCGTCGGCAAAGGGACCGTGTTGATCGGCATGGGCGAACGCACATCGCGGCAGGCAATCGGCCAGGTCGCGCGGGCGCTGTTCGAGAAAGGCGCGGCTGAACAGGTGCTGGTCGCGGGCATGCCGAAGTCACGCGCAGCCATGCACCTCGACACGGTGTTCAGTTTCTGCGACCGCGATCTCGTGACGATATTCCCGGAAGTAGTCGGGAAGATCATCACGTTCACAATCAGGCCCGACGACAAGAGTTCCTATGGCATGAGCATCCAGCGCGAAGACAAGCCCTTCGTCAAGACCGTGGGCGATGCGTTGGGGCTGAAGGAACTGCGCGTCGTCGAAACGGGAGGCAATCAGTTTGCGGCGGAACGCGAGCAATGGGACGACGGCAACAACATGGTGTGCATCGAGCCCGGCGTCGTCGTCGGCTATGACCGCAATACGTTCACGAACACGCTGCTGCGCAAGGCGGGCATCGAAGTGATCACGATCGCGGCCAGCGAGCTTGGGCGAGGCCGCGGTGGCGGGCATTGCATGACGTGCCCGATTGCGCGCGATCCCGTTGATTACTGAGGCGTTTGCCCGCGTCGAGCCGACGCTCAGCCACCCGATCGATGGAGACAACTCATGGCTTTCAATCTGCGAAACCGCAGTCTTCTCAGCCTCATGCATCACAGCGGCCGCGAGCTGCGCTATCTGCTCGACCTGTCGCGCGATCTCAAGCGCGCCAAATACGCGGGCACCGAGCAACAGCATTTGCAGCGCAAGAACATTGCATTGATCTTCGAAAAGACCTCTACTCGAACGCGCTGTGCATTCGAAGTCGCCGCGCACGATCAGGGCGCACACGTCACCTATATCGATCCGACATCGTCACAAATCGGACACAAGGAGAGCATGAAGGATACGGCGCGCGTGCTCGGCCGCATGTTCGACGCGATCGAGTACCGTGGATTCAGCCAGGAAATCGTCGAGGAACTGGCGCGCTACGCATCCGTGCCCGTGTTCAACGGACTGACGGACGAATACCATCCGACGCAGATGCTCGCCGACGTGCTGACGATGCGCGAGTACTCCGACAAGCCGCTGCACGAGATCAGCTATGCGTACCTCGGCGATGCGCGCAACAACATGGGCAACTCGCTATTGCTGATCGGCGCAAAGCTCGGCATGGACGTGCGCGTTGCAGCGCCGAAGTCTCTATGGCCGCATGAGGAACACATTGCTGCATGCCAGCAATTCGCAAAGCAAAGCGGTGCGCGCATGACGCTCACCGAAGATCCGAAAGAAGCGGTGAAAATGGTCGATTTCATTCACACCGACGTGTGGGTGTCGATGGGCGAGCCGGTCGAAGCCTGGGACGAAAGGATCAAGGCGTTGCTGCCGTATCAGGTGAACCGCGCGCTGATCGAGTCGACAGGCAACCCGAGAACCCGCTTCATGCACTGTCTGCCCGCCTTTCACAACTGCGAGACCAAGGTCGGCCAGCAGATCGCGGAGCGCTACCCAGATCTTGCGAACGGAATCGAAGTGACGGATGACGTCTTCGAGTCGGATTACAACATCGCATTCGAGCAGGCAGAGAACCGGATGCATACGATCAAGGCCATCCTCGTCTCGACTCTGGCCGATATCTGACCGTATCGGTTTCGTCCCACGTTCGTCGCCGTGTGGCCCACTCGTGCCGCTCGGCCACGCATTCCGCAGGAGGATCGCATCATGCGCCTTGTCATCGCACTGGGCGGCAATGCGCTGTTGCAGCGCGGCCAGCCCATGACGGAGAGCCAGCAGCGCGAGAACGTCAAGATTGCCGCCACGCAGATCGCCAGCGTGGCAACGGGCAATGAACTCGTCATCGCGCATGGCAATGGTCCGCAGGTCGGCTTGCTTGCGCTGCAAGGCGCGGCCTACAAGGACGTATCGCCGTATCCGCTCGATGTGCTCGGTGCGCAGACGGAAGGGATGATCGGCTATCTGATCGAACAGGAACTGGGCAATCTTCTGCCGTTCGAAGTCCCGTTTGCGACGATCCTGACGCAAGTCGAAGTGGATCTCGAGGACCCGGCGTTCAATCATCCGACCAAGCCCATCGGTCCCGTGTATTCGAAGGAAGAGGCGCAGACGCTGGCGGAAGAAAAAGGCTGGAGCATTGCGGAGGATGGCGACAAGTATCGCCGCGTGGTCGCGAGTCCGCGGCCGCAGCGCATCTTCGAAATCCGTCCGGTGAAATGGCTGCTGGAGAAGGGCACCATCGTCATCTGCGCGGGCGGCGGCGGCATCCCGACGTGCTATGACGAAAACCGCAAGCTGCGCGGCGTGGAAGCCGTGATCGACAAGGATCTGTGCTCCGCGTTGCTCGCACAGGAACTCGAGGCGGACGTGCTCATCATCGCGACCGATGTCAACGCAGCCTACGTCGACTGGGGCAAGCCGACGCAAAAGGGCATTGCACAGGCCCATCCGGACGAACTCGAAAAGCTGGGCTTTGCGTCGGGGTCGATGGGACCCAAAGTCCAGGCCGCCATCGAATTCGCGCGCAAGACGGGCAAGGATGCCGTGATCGGCGCGCTTCGCGATATCGTCGCGATCACGCAAGGCATGGCGGGTACGCGGATCAGCGTGCGCAAGCCTGGCATCGAGTTCTATCCGCTCGCGTAACGCGGCGGGCGGTGTTCGCTTGCGCCCGTACGACCCGCGCGGCGACCCGTCACTTCGCCTGGCTGGCGCGCCAGTCGCGCGGCGTCATCTGGAAGTTCGCGACGAACCAGTTCGTGAACGAGCCCTGCTGCGCGTAACCGAGAAGCGACGCGACGCGTCCGATCGGATAGCGCGGGTTGCTCATGTAGCGCACGGCAAGCTCGCGCCGCACTTCTTCGACCTGATCCGAGAAGCTCGTACCGGATGATTTCAACTGACGTTGCAGCGTGCGCACGCTCACGCCCAAATGACGGGCGACCAGTTCGACGGTGGCCTGTTCGAGGGGCAGCAGCAGATAGATCGCCTTGCGCACTTCCAGCGCGGTGGAATCCGGCCCCGTCGCGTTGAGGGGAGCGGCCAGGCTCTCGGCGTATCGCACGAGTTCAGGGTCCGCTGCCGGATTGGGATAGTCGAGATCGGCGGCGGCGCACACGAAGCCGTTGAAGTCGCTGCCGAACTCCAGCGGACAGCCGAAGAACCGCCGATGAAACGTGAGGTCCGCGTGTGCGGCGTGAGTGAAATGGACAGCGCGAGGTTTCCAGAACTGGCCGAGCAGCGCGCTCGAATGGCGCGCGAGGACGCCGAGCGCCAACTCGATCGCCTGCGCCGTCGGCGTGCCCGGCGCGACGACGAGTTCCTCGCGAATCGTGACCGTTTCGCCTGTCGTTTCGACATAGACGGCCAAGGCTTCGTTGAGCAAATGCCGGTATTCGGCTGCCGCCAGCAACACCTCGCGCAACGTGCGCTTGTGCGCGAGCAGAACGTTGACGACGCCAGTGCCGAACTTCTGCCGGGTTTCGGCCATCTGCAACGCGAACGTCGGGCACGACGCCTTGGCAGCCGTGAGTTCCAGCAGGCGGCAGCAGGCGGCGGCGGGCACGCGATCGTTCGCATTGGCAAGCGCCGCGGGATCGATTCCGGCCTGCTGCGCGAGTTCCACGGGGTTCAGTCCGAGCCGCCGCGTCACATCGAAATAGCCGTTCATGGCGATCGACCCGAGCATCGTTTCCATTGTTCTTTCTCCGCAGTCTCTTCATACATGCTGCGCCTTGCCTTTCGGCGATGCGATGCGCGCTGCGGGCCAATACTGGTGTTAACGCGCAGTGGCACGGATCGCTAAAAGGATGGCGCCTGATCATAAAAGTCTAGCGCGTGGATGCCGTATTGTGCGAGCACGACGGTTCGACATGTTCCGTTTTCACGCGACCCTCGCGGCATCGGAACCTCATTCATATCTGGAGAAAGACATGCAGTTTCTCGACGATTCGCTGCACCCTGAGAATCAGGACAAGGTAGTCATCACCACCGCTCCGTACGGCCCGGAGTGGATGCCCGAAGACTTTCCGGAAGACATCCCCGTGACGATGGACGAGCAGATCCAGAAGGCCGTCGACTGCTATAACGCCGGCGCCACGGTGCTTCATCTGCACGTGCGCGAACTGGACGGCAAGGGTTCGAAGCGCCTGTCGAAGTTCAACGAGCTGATCGCGGGTGTGCGTGCAGCCGTGCCCGACATGATCATCCAGGTGGGCGGCTCGATTTCGTTCGCACCGGAAGACGAAGGGCAGGCCGCGAAGTGGCTGTCCGACGACACGCGTCACATGCTCGCCGATCTCGACCCGGCGCCGGACCAGGTGACGGTCGCGATCAACACCACGCAGATGAACATCATGGAGCTGCTCTATCCGGAGTACCTGGAGGGCACCTCGTTGTCGAATCCCGCGTTCATGGCCGCGTACAGCGAAATGACGGTGCCGGCGGGCCCGGCATGGGTCGAGGAGCATCTGCGCCGTCTGCAGGCTGCGGGCATCCAGCCGCACTTCCAGCTCACGGGCATTCACGCGCTCGAAACGCTCGAGCGTCTCGTGCGCAAGGGCGTCTACAAGGGACCGCTGAACCTGACGTGGATCGGCATCGGCGGCGGCTTCGACGGCCCGAACCCGTTCAACTTCTTCAACTTCGTGCATCGCGCGCCCGATGGCTGCACGCTCACGGCCGAGTCGCTGCTCAAGAACGTGCTGCCGTTCAACATGATGGCGATGTCGATGGGCCTGCATCCGCGTTGCGGCATCGAAGACACGATCATCGACCAGCACGGCAAGCGCTTTACGTCGGTGCAGCAGATCGAGCAGTGCGTGCGCGTCGCGCGTGAACTCGGGCGCGAGATTGCCAGCGGCAAGGAAGCGCGCGAGATTTACCGCATCGGCGTGCAGTACGAGACTGTCGACGAGACGCTCGCCGCCAACGGCATGGCGCCGAATCGCCAGTCGGGCGTGAGGAACCTGCCGCTGCGCGCAGCGTGACAGATTGAAGCCCGGCGGGCGCATCGACGGGCGCCGGGCTTCGAAGGCAGGACTTTCCGGCGCGTGCCGGGGAGCATGAGGACATATCCATAATCGGCCGCCGCTTTGCCCAGCTGGCAAGGACGCACGGACGGCCGACAAAGAGGCGGACGGGAAGGAGACAAATCATGCTGATGCAGCATGCCGAGCCCACGACGGGCGACGTTACGGCAACACAAACGGATGTGCGCGCGTATGCGTGGGTGGTATTTGCGTTGACGGTCGGGTTGCTGCTCTCCGACTACATGTCGCGGCAGGTGTTGAACGCCGTGTTTCCGCTGCTCAAGGCCACGTGGAGTCTTTCTGACGCGCGGCTGGGTTCGCTGAGCAGCGTGGTCGCGCTGATGGTCGGCGTGCTCACGTTTCCGCTGTCGGTGCTCGCCGACCGCTGGGGCCGCGTGAAAAGCATCGTCCTGATGGCGGCGATGTGGAGTCTCGCGACGCTGGGCTGCGCGATCTCGACGAACTACGGCGAGATGCTGCTTGCGCGCGCCTTCGTCGGCATCGGCGAAGCGGCGTACGGCAGTGTCGGAATCGCCGTCGTGCTGAGCATCTTTCCGGCGCGGTTGCGCTCCACGCTCACGGGCACGTTCATGGCGGGCGGCGCATTCGGCTCGGTGCTGGGCATGGCCGCTGGCGGCGCGGTCGCGGCTCATCTCGGCTGGCGCGCGGCATTCGGCGCGATGGCGGTCATGGGGATCGTGCTGGTCGTGTGCTACCGGTTCATCGTCACCGAAAAGCGTCTTGCGCCGCTGCAGCCCGCAGGCGCGAACCGGCAGTCGGAAGGGCCCGGCGTGCGCTTGAGCTTGCGCGCGCTGATGAAGGGGCTGTTCTCGACGAAGTCCGTCGTGTGCGCTTATGTCGGCAGCGGCATTCATCTGCTCGTGCCCGCCGCTATCTGGGCGTGGATGCCGAGCTTCCTGAACCGCTACTACGGCATGGCCACGGGCAAGGCGGCCATGAGCGCGGCAGTGTTCGTGCTCGTGACGGGCTTGGGCATGGTGGTGTGCGGCAACCTCGCTGACCGGCTCAGCAAGAATGTGCGCGAAAGAAAATGGCTCGCCGCGATCGCGTTCTGCCTCGCGTGCTTCACGCTGCTCGCGATCGGCTTCCACATGCCTGCGGGTCCATTGCAACTCGTCGTGATCGGCATCGGCATGTTCTTCTGCGCGGGTGCGAGCGGTCCGTCGGGCGCGATGGTGGCGAACCTCACTCCGCCGTCGATTCACGCATCGGCGTTTGCGACCCTCACGCTCGCGAACAACCTGCTGGGTCTCGCGCCCGCTGCCGTGCTGACGGGAATGGTCGCGGACCGGATCGGGCTGCTGGGTGCGTTGCAACTCGTTCCGTTCGCGCCTCTTGTCGCGGCCATCGCATTCTTTATCGGCAAACGGAATTACGCTGGCGACCTGGACCGCCTGAACGCTCTGCGCGAGCAGGCGATGCGCTGACGATAGCGCTCGATACGCGCAACGGCGGCGCGCGCTCAACGCAGCAGCCTGAAGTTGCGCGACAGACGAAACGAAATGGACCTTGCAGTTCGAGGTTCGAGTAATGGATAGGAGATTCAACATGGCAAAAGCAGTGCGCTTCCACGAAACGGGTGGTCCCGAAGTCTTACGCTACGAGGACGTCGAAGTGGGCGATCCCGGCCCCGGACAGGTCCGCCTGCGCCATGAGGCAGTGGGCCTCAATTTCGCCGATACCTACTTCCGCAGCGGTCTTTACCCGGTCCCGCTGCCTGCGGGGATGGGCGTCGAGGCGGCGGGCGTGGTCGAAGCCATCGGCCCCGATGTCACGAACGTCGCGGTGGGCGATCGCGTGACCTATACCGGCTTTATCAACACGCTCGGCGCCTACAGCACCGAACGCCTGATTCCGGCGGCTCCCCTCATCAAGCTGCCCGATGCGATTTCGTGCGAAACGGCCGCCGGCATGACGATGCGCGGGCTGACCTCCGCGTATCTTATGCGCCGCATTTACGACTTCAAGGCGGGCGACACCATCCTGTTGCACGCGGCTGCCGGCGGTGTCGGCCTGATCGTGTCGCAATGGGCGAAGCTGCTCGGCCTCACGGTGATCGGCACGGTGTCGACGGAAGCCAAGGGCGAAGTGGCCCGCGCGCATGGCTGCGACCACATCGTCTATTACAGCCGCGAAGACGTCGCGAAGCGCGTGCGCGAACTGACGGGTGGCGTCGGCGTGAACGTGGTGTTCGACAGCGTCGGCAAGGACACCTTCGAGGCCTCGCTCGATTCGCTCAAGCGTCGCGGCCTGATGGTCTGCGTCGGCACGGCGTCCGGGCCGATCCCGCCGTTCAATCCGCAGATGCTGGCGATGAAGGGCTCGCTCTATCTGACGCGCCCGGCGCTCGCCGACTTTATCGCCGACCCGGCCGAGAAGAACGATCTGGCCGGCGAAATCTTCGGGCACATCGCCGCGGGCCGCATCAGGATCGAGTTGAACCAGCGTTACGCGCTCGAAGATGCCGCGCAAGCCCATCGGGACCTGGAGACGCGCAAGACGACGGGCTCGTCGGTCTTCGTCATCTAAGGAAACAGTCATGCGAATCGAACAACTGACGTGCGCGATCGGCGCGGAACTGGTCGGCTTGAATCTCGCCGATGCGATCCACGACGATGCGCTGTTCGCCGAAATCCGCGCAGCGCTGCTGAAACATCGGGTGCTGTTCCTGCGCGACCAGGACATCACGCGCGCCGAGCACGTGGCGTTTGCGCGCCGCTTCGGCGAACTGGAAGATCATCCCGTCGCAGGCAGCGATCCGGAGCATCCGGGTCTCGTGCGCATCTACAAGAACCCGGATCAGCCGAATGACCGCTACGAAAACGCGTGGCACGCGGACGCCACCTGGCGCGAAGCGCCGCAGTTCGGCGCGGTTCTTCGCTGCGTGGAGTGTCCGCCCGTCGGCGGCGACACGATGTGGGCGAACATGGTCCTCGCCTACGAGAAGCTGCCGGATCACGTCAAGAGCCAGATCGCTGAACTTCGCGCCCGCCACAGCATCGAGGCGAGCTTCGGCGCCGCGATGCCGATCGAAAAGCGCCTCGCGCTGAGAGAGCAGTTTCCGGACGCGGAGCATCCCGTCGTGCGCACGCATCCCGAGACGGGCGAGAAGGTGCTGTTCGTGAGCGCCTTCACCACCCATATCACGAACTACCACACGCCGGAGCGCGTGCGCTTCGGGCAGGACGCGAATCCGGGCGCAGGCGATCTGCTGCGCTATCTGATCAGCCAGGCCTACATCCCCGAGTACCAGGTGCGCTGGCGCTGGAAGCCCAACAGCATCGCGATCTGGGACAACCGCAGCACGCAGCACTATGCGGTGATGGATTACGCGCCGTGCCATCGCAAGATGGAACGCGCCGGCATTATCGGCGACAAGCCGTACTGATCGCGCAGGACAACGCTTCATGACTCTCGATACGACGCCGACGATCCTGATCGTGCCCGGCTTGCGCGACCACGTCGCGGAACACTGGCAGACCCTGCTGGAGCAAAAGCTGCCGAAGGCCGCCTCGGTGCCGCCGCTCGAACACGACAAGCTCAGTTGCGCGGCACGCGTCGCGGCGCTCGATGCGGCGCTCGCGAAAATCGACGGCCCGGTGATCCTGGTCGCGCACAGCGCGGGCGTGATGATCACCGTGCACTGGGCGCAGCAGCGCAGCCGCAAGATTCACGGCGCGCTGCTCGCGGCGCCTGCGGACCTCGAAACGCCGCTGCCCGCAGGCTATCCGTCCATCGATGCGATCGCGCAGAACGGCTGGCATCCGATCCCGCGCAAGCCGTTGCCGTTCCCGAGCATCGTCGGCGCGAGCCGCAACGATCCGCTCGCGCAGTTCGAGCGTGTGCGTGCAATGGCGGAAGACTGGGGCAGCCGCCTCGTCGATCTCGGCGAAGTCGGCCATCTGAATCCCGCTGCGGGCTTTGGCGAATGGCCGATGGCGCAGACGCTGATTCGCGAATTGCTTTGATCCGCGGTGCGCAGCGGATCAGGAAAGGAAGTTGAGATGTCACGTCAGATCGCCGTGAGCCCTGCCGATGAACTCGCGCCTGGCCAGCGGAAGCTCGCATTCGTCGATGGACGCAGCATCGTCCTCTTCAACATCGGCGGCGCGATTCACGCAATCGACAACTCGTGTCCGCACAACGGCGCCTCGCTCGCGAGCGGACAGCTGGAAGGGTGCGTGCTGCGTTGCCCCGCGCACGGACTGCGCTTCGATCTGCGCACGGGCTGCATGCCGGGCACCGGCGGTTTGAGCCTGACGACTTTCCCGGTGCGGACAGTCGATGGGCAACTGGTCGTCAGCCTCGATGAGCCGGACGCCACCACCAATCAGGAGAAGGAAGGATGCAAGGTTTGATGATGCAGCAGCCGCTGCTGGTCGCTTCGCTGCTCATGCACGCCGAACGCCATCACGGCAAACAGGAAATCGTGTCGCGCCGGGTCGAAGGGGACATTCACCGCTATTCGTATCGCGATCTCGCGCAGCGCGCGCGCCGCATGGCAAATGCGCTGACGAGCCTCGGCGTCAGGCCGGGCGACCGGGTAGGGACGCTGGCATGGAACGGCTATCGGCACATGGAGCTGTATTTCGCCGTGTCGGGGTCCGGGTCCGTGCTGCATACGCTCAACCCGCGTCTGCACGCCGATCAGCTCGCGTACATCATCGAGCACGCGGAAGATCGCGTCGTGTTCTTCGACCTCACGTTTCTGCCGCTGATAGAGAGCGTCGCGCCGCGCGTCAAGAGCCCGAAGGTGTTCGTGGCGATGACCGACCGCGCGCACATGCCGCGAGAGTATGGCCTGTCCATGATGCTGCTGTGCTACGAGGATCTCATCGATCTTCACGACGATGTGTTCGACTGGCCGCTCGTCGACGAGAACAGCGCGTCGTCGCTGTGCTACACGTCGGGCACCACGGGCAATCCGAAGGGCGTGCTGTACAGCCACCGCTCGACGGTGCTGCACACCTACGCAGCGGCGCTGCCGGATTCGCTGAACTGTTCGGCGCGCGATGTGATTCTGCCCGTCGTGCCGATGTTCCATGTGAACGCGTGGGGACTGCCGTACATCTCCTGCATGGTCGGCGCGAAGCTGGTGTTTCCGGGGCCGGCGCTCGACGGCAAGTCGCTCTACGAATTGATCGAAACCGAACAGGTCACACTGTCGGCGGGTGTGCCGACTGTGTGGCAAGGACTGCTTGCGCATGTCGACGCGATCGAGGGTGCGTTCTCGTCGATGAGGCGCACGATTATCGGCGGCGCGCCGTGTCCGACCGCGATGACGGCGGCGTTCCAGGAGCGCTATCGAGTCGACGTGCTGCACGCATGGGGCATGACGGAATTGAGCCCCGTCGGCACGGTGTGCGCCTTCAAGGCTCACCACCTGTCTCTGCCCACCGACGAGCGCTATGCCGTTCAGGCGAAGCAGGGGCGCGCGGTGTTCGGCATCGACATGAAGATCGTCGGCGCGGACGGCGAAGAACTGCCGTGGGACGGCCAGGCGGCCGGCGATCTGCTCGTGCGCGGACCGTGGGTCGTGCAGCAGTACTTCGGAAGTAGCGACGCGTCGCATCTGCGCGACGGCTGGTTTCCGACGGGCGACGTCGCGAAGATCGACGCCGACGGCTTCATGCAGATCACGGATCGCAGCAAGGACGTCATCAAGTCGGGCGGCGAATGGATCAGTTCGACCGACATCGAAAACGTCGCATGCCTGCATCCGGAAGTCACGACGGCTGTGTGCATCGCCGCGCGGCATCCGAAGTGGGACGAGCGGCCGCTGCTGCTGATCGTGAAGAAGCCGGGCAGCGCGCTCGCCGCCGAAGAACTGCTGGGCTTCTTCGATGGCCGGGTCGCGAAATGGTGGAAGCCCGATGCGGTGGTGTTCGTCGACACCGTTCCCCTCGGTGCAACCGGCAAGGTACTCAAAAACCTGTTGCGTGACCAGTTCGGAGACTATTACTTGACGGCCTGACCCGTCGGACTTTCGATAACGCAGTTCTATTCGATGAAAAAACAGCCGGGTTCGCCCGGCACTCCCAGGATTGGAGGAGACTGAATGAAAACGAAGTTAAGCAGCGCTGCTGCACTGGCGATTTTCGCTACGGCCGCTCATGCGCAATCGTCCGTTACGCTCTATGGCGTGATCGACACCGGGTTCCTGTATCAGAGCACCTCGGCGGCAACGTTTCAGCCGCATGCGCCGAACCTGGGTCACGTCTATCAGCTCAAGGACGGCGGCATCTATGCCAGCTTCTGGGGCATGAAGGGAAGCGAAGACATCGGCGGCGGCTACAAGGTCAACTTCAAGCTGCAGGGCGTATTCAACTCCACGAACGGCAAGTTCGGCCTGTCCGATACGCCGGGCACGACCGCGATCTTCAACCAGTTCGCGACGATCGGCGTGTCCGGTCCGTTCGGCACTTTCGACGCCGGCCGGCAGATCATCCCGATGATCTACGCGATGGCTGAAACGGATGTGCGCGGCGCACAGTATTTCGGCAGTATTCTGACTGCGTGGCTGGGCATCAATCAGGCGGCCGGCTGGCCCGGCACGAGCACGAATGCGCCGATCGGCGCGCTGTATGACAGCAATGCGCTGGTCTACAACTCGCCGAAGTTTTATGGCGCCTCGCTTGCGCTGGAGTACGCGCCGGGCGGCGTCGCTGGCCAGTTCCAGGGCGGCACGCGCGAGTCGGCCGTGCTCAAGTATTCGAACTACGGTCTGAATCTGTCCGCCGTCTACTACAACGGGCACGATACCAATCCGTTCCCGCTGACCTACCCTGCAGCTCCTGCAGTGCCCGCGACGGGACTCGCCAACAATCGCTTCTACTATTTCGGAGCGATGTACACGATCAGCGGGTTTTCGTTTTCGGCCTCGTACGGCGTCGGCAAGAACCCGGCCCATAGCAATACCGCAGACTTCGAAATGGTGTCGGGTGGCCTCGGCTACCAGTTCAATCCGCGGTTCAAGGTCACGTCAGGCTACTACTACCTGAAGGACAAGAACAATTCATCGAACCATTCGAGCGAGTTCGCCGTGGGCGCGGAATACAACCTGTCGGTGAGGACGAAGGCTTACGCGCAAGTCGGCTATGTCAGCAACAAGGGAACCATGAACCAGACGATCATCTATGGGGCTCCTGTTGCGCCGGGCGAGTCCACCACTGCGGCAATGGTCGGCATTCGCCATGTCTTCTGATCGCGCCACACATATATAAAACGGAGTAGTTCGATGAAAAGCATTCAGGTACTCGAAATGGCGGTCGCCGTATTGCTCGTCGCGATGTCCATCGGTGCATGGTCCCAGCCCGGCCAGACGGCCAGCGCGCCGGCCACTGCGCCGGGCGCATCTGCAATGACGGCGTCCGGTGCCGCGGCGCCCGCAACCGGAAGGAAAGCGGATCGCGCGCTGCGTCGGAAGATTTATGCCGCTATGGGGGCGCACAAGGAGATCGACGCAGGAAACATCAGTGTGATCGCGAAAGGCGGCGCGGTGACGCTGAACGGCACGGTCGAGGACGCTTCGCAGATCGACAAGGTTGCGGAGATCGCGAAGGGCGTGCAGGGCGTGACTTCCGTAACCAACAAGCTGACGGTGAAGAAACCGTTCGGCGGCATGTAAGCGGCTTCTATGTAAACGTGGGCAACGGTCGCGGGTGTTCGTGTCGCTTGCGCGCGGATCGCTGGATGCACTGATCCGCGCGGGCCTCATGGCTATACCCGCGATCTTCTGTTTTCGGAAGCCCGAATGCCGCGCGGCTCGCAACGGGCCTTGACCTGGCGGTCTCGTCATCGGCACGCGCCGCGCCATCCGCGACCCGCGCTGCGAGCGCGAGCGCTAACCGCGCGCGGTGTCGCCTACTCGCCTTCGGGCATCTTGGACGAATGATGGCTGGTGATCAGCCATTTGGTCCCATTCCACTCATAGGTGAACGTATAGCGAGCCTTCACAATTGAGCCGTCCCCTAACTTGAACGAGTAGAGACCCGCATCGACCGCCGTGTTGCATTCGATCATGATCTCGCGGAAATCGATCGTGCCGACGGGTTTGTTCTCGAGAAAATGCCTGAAATAGTCGACCTTTTCCTCAACGGTCAAACGTGGCTTGTTGGAGACAGTCGGCAGCAGGATGGAGTGTGGCGCGTAGTTCGCTACGACCTTATCCGGATTGCCCGTCTTCAGCGAATCGTTCCAGCGATCGAAAAGTGCAGCGATCTGTTTCTTCGATGTGGAATGGCAGGTTTCAGTCTTCGCAAACGCGCTGCCATGGACGACGACCACCAGCACCGCAGCAAGTACGCACGGCCTCGATAGGCAGATTTTCATGATTCACCTCGCTGGAATCGAACAGGTTCGCGCCATACGCGAACCTGTTATTGGCTATCGCGATCGGGCACCTTGCTCCGGCCCGACCCTGGATCGAACGACTTCGTGGCCTCTGCTTTAGCTGCACCATCCGGTCCGGGATCACGCTCATAGACCGCATTCCCCCCGTCGCCTTCCAGACGAGAAACAGTCCCCCGCCGATCAGAATCAGATCGCGCCAGGCAAAGGCATGGCCGAAGAGCGATAACTCGTGCACCGTCAGTGAGCCAGCAATCGGGAAATCCGAGCACATGCCGCGCGAAGGCGTCGGGCGCGGTCTTCGAAAATATATGAAGCAGCCAGCGTCAGCAGCCCCGACATCACACCCGTTACGACCGCCTCGGCAAAAGGAAAACCATAGTGATTCGGGTGCGAATACGCGTCGCCTAACATAGTCAGGAAGCCGACTATCAGTGCATTGCCGTATCGCAGCGAATAGAGCCTCGCCAACGGCGTGAAAGTTAAAAGTACGGCGAGGATTCCCGTGAGCAGACCTGTTTGCAATGCAATCGTCCAGTGGGCAAGACTTAAGATATTGCCCCAGCTACCCGGCATGCAGGTCATGCACGCGCTGGTCGGCTGCCACAGACGCTGGATGAACAACCGGACGCGGCGCTTCCACTCGATTGACATCATGTTTCCCATCATGCTCTTGCCGAGGCCGACGCGACAGCGCGTTCCTCAAGGCTGTTTCGTGGCCTTTCCTTTGGTCTGTCCAGTATCCGCACCCCGACTACCGCGTCCTCGGCACCAAGGCGAAAGATCTGGTTATCCGACCAATGCCTGCCGGTTCGTGGATTCCAGGAAGTAATGCGCACACCATCGAATGCTACACCGCGATCGCGCAGATTGTGGCAGGCTGGAGTGGCCCCGTCCTTCCGGACACCACCTCGAACCAACGTCGTTGAATCGATCCGGATACGTCGGCTGGAAATCGACGCAGAATCGCATGCGCTTACATTACATGGCGAACCGGGAGAACGGAAATGGCCCGCGCACGAATAGCGGGACGACGAATCGTTTTGGTGCTCGTGCTCTGCATTGCCGCGACATTTCTGGCAGTGGGCGCGGCGCTGCTGTACGAGTTGTCAGTCGTCAGCCGCGCGGTGAGCGATTTCAGTCAGGACGAAAGGCATGAACAGGTGCGCATCGCCCATGGGCAGCTTACGCTCGACGAGCGCCTCAATCCGGCCTACCTGAAACGCTACGACCTGGACCCGACCCGATACACCGACAATCACGGCAATTTTTCTCCAACGGGCGCCGACTGGCGACAATGGAGCCTCCGAACCAAAGCGGCTGCGACCGTAATGTGGCTCGGTCACAATCCGCCCGGCATCTGGTGGACGCTGTTACAGATCAAATGTGTCGATCGCTTTCCCGAAGCCCATGCGGACACCGAGCCCATCGTCGACGTCGCCGACGCGTGTCTCGGCGCACCGCACTGATCGGCGCAATGGAAGATCAATAGCAATAGCATCAAGGGCATCGGAGTCCGCGCGATGAATATCCGGGCCACACCATAAACGGGTGCGCCCTTCGACCATCTGGTGTTCGTAATGCGTGTAGTGAATGGATGCCACGGGCGACCGGGCGTTACTCCGGCTGCTATGTCCGCGTCACTGTGTCGGGCGATCTTCCGACCATACGCTGGCGAGTGGCGCGCACCTTCACACCTGTGGTCCAGGCACCCGTGGGTTTGACCATTGTCTCTCAATCCCGTCAGCCGCTTTGCCGTTCTTCTTTTTTTGGTGCCGTTAATCAACAGTTCATCAGCGCCCTAATCAGCACGCACTTTCACATACCTGCCCGGTGCGGCCTCGATCGGCTTGTGCTTCGCGTTGCCGAGTGTCGTACGCGCTTTCACTTGCTCACCGGCATGCCGCTTGACCCACTCGATCCAGTGATTCCACCAGCTGCCCGGCTGTTTTTCCGCCGATGCGAGCCACTCGTCGGCGTTGCTGCCAGCCGCATCGTTCGTCCAATAGCTTCGCTTGTTCTTCGATGCCGGATTGATCACGCCCGCGATATGTCCGCTTGCGCCAAGCACGAACTCCGTTTCACCGCCGAGCAATTGCGTCGAGCGGTACGCGGATTTCCACGGAACGATGTGATCTTCTTCCGTCGCGAGCAGATAGCTCGGCATGTCGATGCGCCCAAGGTCGACAGGCGTGCCGCACATCGTGAGCTTGCCAGGCACGCGCAGATTGTTCTCCAGATACATGTTGCGCAGATACCAGCTATACATCGGCCCAGGCAGATTGGTCGTGTCCGCGTTCCAGTAGAGCAGATCGAATGCAGCCGGCGTTTTGCCCTTCAGGTAGTTGTTCACGACGTACGGCCAGATCAGATCGTTGGCGCGCAGCGTCTGGAAGACGAAGCCGAGTTCACGGCCGGGGTAGAGGCCGCCGCGTCCAATCGTCTGCTCGCGCATCGACACGCCCATCTCGTCGATGAACACGCCCAGATCGCCCGGCTCGCTGAAGTCGAGCAACGCCGTCAACAGCGTTACGCTCGCCACCGACTCGTCGCCGTTCGCGCGCATCACGGCGAGTGCTGACGACAGCATCGTGCCGCCGACACACCATCCCAATGCATTGACCTTGTCGGCGCGGCTGATCGTGCGCGAGACTTCGATCGCCTTCATCACGCCCTGTTCGAGATACGCGTCCCACTCCGTCTGCGCCATGTCCTGTTGCGGATTGCGCCAGGACACGAGAAAAACCGTGAGCCCCTGTTCGCACGCAAAGCGCACGAAGGAGTTCTCCGGCTGAAGATCGAGGATGTAGAACTTGTTGATGCACGGCGGCACGATCAGGAGCGGACGTCGCGCGACCGTCGGCGTGAGCGGCGCGTATTGGATCAACTGGAACAGATCGTTTTCATAGACCACCGACCCTTCCGATACTGCAACGCTGCGGCCTACTTCGAACGCGCTCTGATCGGTGATCGAAATCGTGCCTTGCTTCAGATCTTCGAGAAGATGCGTGAAGCCTGAAAGCAGACTCGATCCCTTCGATTCGACCGCTTGCCGGACGACCTCGGGGTTCATTGCGGCGAAGTTCGCGGGGCTGGCTAGGTCGATGAACTGACGCGCGAAAAAACGCAGCTTGTGCTTTTCTTTTTCATCGAGCGTGCTCGCCTCGACCAGTTCTTCGAGCATCCTCGCATTGAGCAGATAGCTCTGTTTCAGGAGGCTATACCAGACGTTGCTGGTCCAGTCTTCCGCATGAAAGCGCCGGTCGCCGCGCTCGGGCTCGGCCACTGGCTTCGGCCGCGCGCCGATCACGCTTGCAAATGCGCCGCTCCACAACTCCGTCTGCCGTTGCCAGTAGTTGGCGCTCGCCTGCATCACGATGTTGCGCGCACCCGATGAAACGGGATAGATGTCCTTGCCGTTGGCGTCGAGCACGGTCATGTCATGTGCGTTCGTGACGGGCAACGACTGCCAGAAATTGAATCCGGCCTTGAGCCAGCCCATCGCGAACTCGTCCGGCATGCTGAATGGCATTCTCATATCAGACCCGCTGTCATGCGTTGATTGCAGCGGATACCGCGCTATCTTTGGCGCGATCGCTGCGAGAAGTCGGCATGACGAGCGCGTCGCCTTCGATCACGACCTTGCGGCCAACCGTGCAAACCGTGGACAGCACGACGCGGCGCTTTTCGTGCAGCAGTTCCTTGATGGTCACCTCGGCCTGGACCGTATCGCCAGGACGAACGGGCGCCTTGAAGCGCAGGTTTTGCCCCAGGTAGATCGTGCCTGGGCCGGGCAGGCGGCCCGCGATCGTCGCGGAGATGATGCTCGCCGTCAGCATGCCGTGCGCAATGCGCCCTTTGAAGGGCGTCGTTTGCGCGAACTGCTCGTTGATGTGCATTGCGTTGATGTCGCCAGATGCGCCAGCGAACATCAGAATGTCCGCTTCCGTGATGGTCTTGGCGAAGCTCGCGCTCATGCCCGGTTGCAGGTCTTCGAAGTCGTATCCGTTAAGCTCGTTCATGGTTCTTCCGTTTGCTGGGTTGGCGCAAAGCCGCGTCAATAGTCGTGCTACGCCATGGACATGTATTGGCCGCAGGTTCGGCCTATACGTCAGGCTGAATCGTACTGTCAGGACGCTTTCGTACACTGTCCAAAGCTGCCGATGTAGTGACAAAGCATGCCATCCTGGTCTTTGCGGCAGCAGAGGATATGCGGGCACCGCGAGCCGCCGTTGGTTGCAAGACCACTCAGCGATACGCGCATCCTTCATTGGATCGCCTTGGCGTTGAGGGCCATTTCACGTGCGTTATGGGGGTATGCGTCGCACGGATCAGCGCGTTCGGGACGCGTGCAATGCGCCTGAACCAGATGATTTGGCGCACGGATATGAAGCTTCTAAAAAGCAACTCAGCGTGGTCAAAACTGAAATCCACTGGTGCAGTTCTGAAACGACTGGAAATCCGCGGCGTCAGCGAAAGTCTTTTTAAATCAGAGATCGAACGGGATTTCCATTGAAGTGGCCTGGTACTTGCTCAGATGACCGTTGGCATCAATTGACAGCAACGGACATCAAATCACTATCGGGAGTTAACGATGAGCCTCGAACTGGGAAGTACGGAGAACGCGGATCTGGAGCGCAGCAAACAACAGCATGACGATGAAGAGGGCGGACATGGTGCGCCGACGCATTCGCGTGCGAACTGGGCGTGGACGGGTGCAACGGAACACTATGACTGGATGGATTCGTACGGTCCATTCGCCACCCTCGACTGAGAACCGTCCCTCGCGATTGATTCGCGAAACACCGTTTACCGAGTAAGGAAGAAATTTCGACGGGCGGCCGCGACGGACACCTGTTCCGCGTCAACCGGATTCTCGTGCGGTCGCAATGCCTTCAAGCGCAATAATCCTCGTCGTCGCACAGCGTTCACGGATCGCCTTGAGACGGGCGTACTCGGGCGATTCATACCAGGCCATTAACGAAACCATATCCGGGAACTCGACGATGACAAGACGATGCGGCTGCCAATCGCCTTCGAGAACTTTGGTTGTTCCTCCACGGCCGAGGTATTTCCCGCCGTAGCGGGCCTCAGTAGCGGGTACATCTCCGTTTGTATTCTTCAAAACGTGAGGGGTCTGTCACATCGACATCGCCGATCAGGTATGCAATCATGGTGCGATCCCTTTTGCGGTGTTGTCGCGTCGTCCACATAGCAAGTTGTGGACGCCCTGCGCTCGTCGATGGGCGCCCGTTCGAAGTTGCCGTCGTGTCGCGCGAGCGGCGCTTCGTCGGATACGACAAGCGATCGGCAATAGGACCCGGTCAGTGGTCAAGATAGGTTGGCTTCACGCATGTTGCAAATGAATAACATCTCGGACCTGCAAGCAGCTATGCCGTGCATATTTAGTAGCGCAAATAAAACAGTGCTATTTGACTAATGCACGAATACAACCGTGCATGTCACGCACGATCGAATTTTCGATAGCGGGTGGACTGCGAGGTCAATTTGTACATTGGCAGTGTGCGTTATCAGGCGAAGGTTATTGAATTAAAGCAAGGCGGCGGGTGTGGACTATTACGCGTATATGGACCCAACGCCTATCTAGAAGCCGACGCCCACGCCTACGCCCACGCCACCACCGAAGCTGCCACCTCCGACGCCGACGCCAATGCTGGGACCTGGCGCGTAATAGCCCGGACCGTATCCGTAAGCCGGGTAGCCGTTGTACGGCTGGGCCGCAACACATCCAGCGACGCCGGCCGCTAAAACCAGTATGCCGAAAAGCCTGATCATGATCGCCCTCCGCGCAGCGATTGCATAGTAAGAATTTTAGTCTTCACGGCCGGACGGGATCAGCGTGTCCCTTGTCGGAGGCTTGCGTTGCGCTCTTCGCCCGCAACGGGACAGCGAAATGTATCGGTGGCCGACACGCCACGCCATTGCTATCTGGTTGATCATCAAGAAAGCAATACACGCCCGTTGGCGTCTATCTGGTAACCGTTACCTGAAGGGCAGCTTCTTGTTCTCTTCGCGTGGCTGCGGTATCTTCAGGCCGCGCCATGCCGGCGAAAAACTGACCTGAAGCCGACGGACCACCGGTGCAAAGCTCGGCAGCGAATACCGCTTCCTTGCCGGTCATCTCAACTCGAAGATCTGGCAGATGCCGCCACCTTTTTGTCTGGCGCTGTTCTTAACCGCGGACTATAACGGTCATACAACGCGATCGGCTGGCTGCAAAGCAGGTGAACCCGGTGGGAGAGCGTGATGAGAGATGCAGATCAGGATTCCGTCCTTATTCCACGAGTTACGAGGACATTGCGATCATCGACGATCGTCGCAACGATTGCAGTTGTACTCACTGGATGCGGAGGCGCCGGCAGTGATGGTGCAGCCAGCCCGGCAGTCGCCAACAACGCCGTTATCAGCTCCGCCGATGCGGCTGTCAAACACTCCACCGCGCAGGCTGGGGCGGCTAATCGTGAAGTCGTTCCGCGCCATATACGCTTTGACGGGAAAACCTACAGTCAGTGGGTGGTCTCCTTTTGGCAGTGGGTGAACTCGATAGACAACGGCCCTTTTTTTCCAAACCCGCTAATCAACTGTACCCGCCCTATCTCGTCGGGGCAAAGCGGTAAGGTCTGGTACTGGGCGACGCCCAGTTCCTACTTTCATGCGCTCAGCGTCCCCAATACGCCGCAGACTTGTGACCAGTCCGCGAACGTTATTCCTGCGGGCACGTCCCTCTTGCTGGCAACGCTAGATACTTTTTCGTCGACGTTGCTGCCCCCTGGCACCTACACTCCAACCACCGCGGCGGGAGAACGGGTCATTGCCAACCGCTTCGCCGATCGAATTCAGGACTTGTTCGTCACGATCGACAATGTACCCGTCACCGACGTTACGGCGTATCGCGTCGCTACCGACCAGTTCACATTTTCGACACCGCTTCGCTGGGTTTTTGGATCACCGGGACATATATACGGAACCGGCACGGCCGCAGCTGACGGCTACTACCTGCTTCTGAAGCCGCTGCCAACAGGCTCACACACGATTCACTATGGCGGCAGGTTCCACTATCTAACGGGCGACTTCGGGCCAGGAGAGCCGCCGCCGGATTATGTCGTCGACATGACACTCCTGATTACAGTGGGGCCTTAGCTATCCGATACGTTCTTCGCAGGCGTTAACCCTTTATCGCCGGCTCGGAGAGATGGAAAGGTTCGTCGACGCCGCGCCCTCCTGGTGCCGCTTCAAAAAGAAAAGGTTGGCACGGGTGACAGTAAAGCACTGAAGCATGGGTTATCCAAGGGCGGGCAGCGGGATGACGCTGCCCGGCGGTGGTCGACCCGCACAACGATATGGTTTGACTTTTTTCGTTCGGATTCCAGAAATTGAGGGAAGTGGATTCGCCGCTCGTTGTTGCGGCGGACAGAACATCTATGTGAAGCGCTGCGGTGATCCTTATTTACAACGCGTCGTGTAAAAAAAGCCGTGAATGTTTGCAGAGTGCAAAGAGCAAAAACTACCGGGTGCATGGCGCGATATTACGCGAGAGATGTCGTCTACCGACTGAAGCGGCACGAAGAACGCGTCGAAGGTCCGAATACGGGATCACGATCGCCCGGCCGTTTCCGGGTCGTTACCTCGGAGGGCGGGCGATGCAGACGTGTCCCCACCAAAGCGTCCCACATGATCCGCGGGTTGAACGCATGCGAAGCCTCCACCGTCAGAAAACGACGCGCGCGAATGCAGTCGCCGATCGCGGGAGCCTCGACTACGCCATGCCGACGATTTTTGCAACCGGAATAATGATGTTCTTGCAGACGGTCAGAAGGCCGAATGACTGCACACTACTGTGATTATGATGCGGGCGCAGATGCTGCATGATGGCGACATGCTGGCCGTACAGATAACCCGCATGCCACTGTTCCTCGTCCGACTTCCGTTCACTGGCGATGTATGGGCACTCGCGTGCCCGGCCAGCAAAGCCTGCTTCGTAGCCCTCGCTGAAGCTACGGTCATAGAGCTTCGCCTCGGTCACTCGTCCTCTCCGTAAAAACCTGAACGCCTCACCAGCCTGCTCGAGAACGACATTCGAACGACATTCGCGATTCCATCGAGCGCGTCGTGCTCAACGAGTGGGCGTCGCTCATCGCGTGTCGCGAACGCACGGCTTTTCTCGCACACAAGTGGCTCATTCCAACGAGCATTGCTCGTTCCTGGTACGCGGGGTCCCGTCGAAGCTCTCGCGCAAGCATCGTGCGCTAACGACGATGAAGGCCGGCGACGGCGCCGCTCATCATCTGCATCGGTTTTCCGGCGCAGACGTCCGGTCGAGGCAATGGCGCGTGCGAGCGGTGATGCACCGGATCGCGAAGGATGCAATCAAGCGCGTGAATGTCGTGCAGAGACTCACCAAGTCGCATCTCGTGCAACGCAAGATGAGAGCAGAGGAAGCCTCAGACGGACGTTCGTGGCCAAGGCGTGACCGGCTTTCGTGCACTGCGTGTGATCGTAACGGCGTGCTACGCCGCGACGCCTCGACTCTGGGCGAGAGATGTCGCTGTTCCCGTGAGCGAATCGGCAAGTTCGATAACATTCGTCGCGAAGAGCGTGGGCGTCCAGCGACGGACCGTGGAAACGGCGTTCTGTGAGAATCGCTCCCGCAACGCGTCGTCCGTAGCCAGTCGTACAAGCCGGTCTGCCAGCGCTGCAGCATCCCCCGGCTCGACGACGAAGCCGTTGATACCGTCAAGCACCAACTCGTTTGCGACGCCGCAAGTCCTGGTGACGATGGCAGGCTTGGCTGCGGCGAACGCCTCGCTGACGCAAAGGCCCCATTGGTCGTAAGCACTCGGCAGCACGGCGAATTCGGCAAGTGAATAAAGGGCCGGCATCTCGCAATACGGGACGGAACCGAGAATCTGTATGTGCCTGCTCATGCCCAGTCGATCGATTGTTTTGCGCACTTCCTGGGCGCATGGCCCCTGTCCCACCAGCAGCAGGGACACTCCCGCCGCATATACCTGGGACCGGCAGAATGCATCGATCAACACATCGACGTTCTTGCGCTTGATGAACCGGCTGACGCAGATGACGTAGCGCGTGCGAAGGCCGAAGTTGCAACGAATCGTGGACGCGCTCGTAAGGGCTACGCGTGAAGCCGCCGAAAAATACTCGACGTCGATTACGTCGAAGCCGATTCTGGATCTACTCATCGGAATGCCCAGCGATCGGGCGTAAGCGCGGTGTTTTTCACCGGCGACCAGCGCTCCATCGAAGCCGGAGACCAACACTCGCTTCAGGCGCTCCTTGAGCGTGTATCGCGTGCCGTCATCGGCTTTCGAGTCCGACATATAGATCAGCGTAAAGCGTTTTCCAAGGAATTTCAGTAACCGCAGGAATAGGGAATAGTAAGTGTTATAGCCAAGCGTCACGACGACATCGGGCCTGCATCGACGCAGCGCCTTGAGCAATCCGCGACCGATACGCCACCAATGAAGATCTGCCTCGCCGGCATCTTCGACCAACGTTGTAACGTCTGACGGCGAGCCCTGGAAGAATGCGATGCGACCCTCCTGCGGAAAGCCATAAACGCCAGATCTTCCGAATACCTCGACAAGCGCGACCTTGTCTCCGCGAGTGGCAGCAAGTTTTGCGAGCGCTTCATACCGCGGGACGTGGTAGTCGCTCAGATTGCCGATGACGAAAAGCAAACGCATTGGAACGAGTCAAGCTCAATTGAACGATAGGGGCGTCGAAAGTGACGCAACGTACACGGTGCAGCAGGAATCCTGCCTGGGCGCGTGCCGCCGGCAGGGTAGCGAATGCGCGCGAGCGCGCGGCTGATCGCGCATTCTGAACGGGTGCGCTGGCGGAATCGAAGATCGGAAATGGGCGAACGACACGCCAGCGGCGTTCAGGCGCCGACATGCGCGCGGAACCCGATGCGGAGAGCGAGCGCGAGCTGGTGAAGGGGGCCACGTCGGGCGTTGGTCAGCGCCGAGCCCATAGATGGCATTGCTGTCTGATACATCGAGAGAGCTTCATGATTTTTCGCGAGTATATTGCGCAACGTGTGGCCGGCACGAGGCCTCGAAGTCCTTGGCACCTGGACACGAAAAGAAGGGAACGCCGCGACCGAATCGGGTCGTGCCCAACGCAAGCACCCTTTCCCCGACTGGAGAAAAGATCCGCGTCCCACGTTCACAACGTCGAGAAACCGATCAGCCAACGGAGCATGCCCCGTCGGGCGACAAAGTTAATGCGGTCGCGTTCATGCCTGTACGCTCGTGCGTGCTGTCGCTCGTCCTGCGAAAGCGTGTGGCCGAGAGACGAACATGCCTGTCCGATGACAGGCTCGTCCAGTACCCATACATGCACGGCTTTGTCCTGCAAAAAGAGTGGGCCCGGATCACGCAGCGAAAAGGCCCCCGCATTTCCTGCGATTCGCGCTGTAACGACATCGTGCTGCATGCGAAAACCCCCGCCGCGTCATGCGTTCGCCAGGGCCCGGTCCAGCACCGCCGCGACGGCCTGCAGGTTCGGCTCGACCAGCATGTCGTCATGGCTGCCGGATACCTCTGCAATCGTCAGGCCGCCGCGCGCGACACGCTGCCACAAGCACATCGGATCGCCATGCTCGTCCAGCCGGGTCGTTGCGCGCACATACAAAATCGGTCCGGCGTTGTAAGGCGGCGGCCGGTAGCGGGTCATCGCCAGTACCAGCGTTTCGCGCACCTGTCGGAGCGCGGGCGGAAACGCCGCGGTCGTCGCGTCTGCCCGCAGCCTCATGTGGCCGAGGCGCATTTGCACGTGATCGGCGCCAACGATGAGCCGATCGGCCACGTAACCGGCCATGCGCGATGCCGGCACCGTACGCAGCTTGCGCCACTGGCCATGTATCCGGCCATACCAATGGTGCATCCGTGCGTTCCACGGCAGCCAGCGCTCGTACACGTAGGGATCGAGCAGGCACAGCAGGCCGACCTGTTCGCCAGCGCGCTCCAGCTGTTGCGCGATCTCGAACGCGATCAGCCCGCCGAGCGAATAGCCCGTCACCGAATACGGCCCGTTCGGCTGCACGGCGCGCATCTCGTCGATGTAGCAGGCAGCCATTTCCTCGACGTGCCGCTGTGTCGGCTGCTCTCCATCCAGGCCGCGTGCCTGCAATGCAAAGACCGGGCGCGGGCTGCGCAGTGCGTGGACCAGCGCCCAGCATTCCATCGCCGAGCCGCTCAGGCCGTGCACGAGGAACAGCGGCGTTCCCGTCCCGGCGCGCATGGGCACCAGAATCGGCGACGACGGCAACGATGTGCGATCCTCGATGATCCCGGCAAGGCGCGAGATCGTCGGCGCGATCACCAGCGTCGCGAGTGGCATCGTGTAGCCCGTCGACTGACGTACTTCGGCGAGCAGCCTTGCCCCGAGAAGCGAATTGCCACCCAGTTCGAAGAAATTGTCATCGCGACCGATCGGCGCAAAGTCGAACAGCTTCTCCCACAGTGCCTGCAAATGTCGTTCGAGTTGTTCGCGCGTTTCGCCGGCTGGCGGAAGCTGTTGAGTCGCGAGCTTGAGCGCCGGATGTTCCCGGATCGCGTCGAGGCATTCGGGATTGCGCAGCGCCGTGACATTGGTGGTCGGCAAGCCGTTGATCGCATCACGCGCGGATCGTTCGGATAGCTTGCCGTTGTGTGTGACGGGCAATGAATCGACTGCGATGATCCGATCTGGAACGTGCGCGGGCGACGCGCGCTGCGCGAGATCGCGACGTATCCGGGCGACCAGCGTGCCCGTCAGCGCAGCGCCATCCTGCAGAACCAGCAGCAGTACGATGCGCGGGTCAGGCGTTTGATCGCATGCGTGATCCGCGGGGCCGCCGCTTTGCCGTTGTTCGACGACCATCGCTTCGCGAATTTCGCGGATATCGTTCAGCACGCGATAGATCTCGGCTGGCGCGATCTTGATCCCGCGCACATTCAGGATTCCGTCGGAACGTCCATGCAGGCGGGCCGTGCCTTCCGGCGAAAATTCGATCAGATCGCCGTGCGTCCACACACCCGGGTTACGGGAAAAATAGGCCGCATGAAAGGCCGCGCCGTCGATGTCGCCATAAAACCCGAGCGGACGTGACGGAAACGGGTTGGTGCAAACGAGTTCGCCGATTCCGGTCGTGGGTGCTCCCTGATCCCACGCCTGAACGTCGAGCGCCAGACTCTTGCACTGCGCTTCCCCTGCATAGACGGGCAAGTCAGGATGTCCAAGCACGAAGCAGCCGAGGATATCGGTGCCGCCCGAGATCGACTGGAGCGGCAACGGCTTCACGCGATCGCGTACCCAGTCGAACTGCGTGTCGTACAGCACCGCGCCCGTCGACATCATCACGCGAAGTGCCCCGAGATCGAACTGATGGCCTGGCTCCAGGCCCGCGTCCTCGCACATCCTCAGATAAGCGGGGCTCGTGCCGAACACGGTGACACGCTCATCGGCGACGAGACGCCACAACACATCGATCGTGGAGATCGGGCCGTCATAGGTCACGATTTCGACGCCGGATGCAAGCGCCGACAACTGCCAGTTCCACATCATCCATGCGCACGTGGTGTGGAAGTACATCCGGTCGCCAGGCCGCAGATCGCAGTGCAGCCGATGCTCCTTCAGATGCTCGAGCAGACTGCCGCCGGCGCCGTGCACGATGCACTTCGGCCTGCCCGTCGTGCCCGATGAGAACATGATGAAAAGCGGATGATTAAACGGGAAGCGCGGCCACTCGAAGCGCGCCGCGTCGCCACCGTCGATCAGCTCGCCCAGCGAATAGACACGCTGCCTGATGGCGCCCGGCAAGTCGTTTCCGTCATCGAGACAGACGAGGCCCTGCAGCGACGGTAGCGCATCCGTCAACATGCCGACTTTTTCCGCCACTGGCATGCCCGTGTCGAAATCGCGCGCCGCGGTGTGCGCGAACAGTAGCCGGGGCGAGAGCGGCGTGAAGCGATCGAGGATGGCCTCGACGCCCATTTCGGGCGCTGCGGACGAAAACGTTGCGCCGAGCGCGGCAACGGCCAGCGCGGCAACCGCTGCGTCAGCATCGTTGCGCATGACGGCGGCCACGCGGTCGCCATCGCGCAGCCCCAGTTTCGAAAGCGCGTGTGCAAGACGCGCCACGCGCTCGCGCAGTTCGCCGCGAGTCAGGCGCACACGCTTTCCATCCGCGTGACATGCGGTGATCGCGGGTGCCGTGGCCGGCGCCACCGACAGGTTAAGCAGATTGGCGGCGTAGTTGAGCTGGATCCCGGGAAAGAAGCACGCATGCTCGCACGCGTCGCCGACGCAAACCGGCTCGATGCTGCCGGACACCTCGAGCCCTTGCGACCACTCGACGAAGCATCGCCAGAAAGTGCGAAAGTCTCGCACGGAGAGATTGTGTAACGACTGGTAGTTATTGAGTACTTTGCCAGTGTGCGTCTGTAGGATTGCGGTAAATGCGCTCAGTTGCGATGTTGTCAGTTGCCCGGACGTGTCGTTATAAACTGGAATTCGTCCCGTGGTGACGCGTGAGCACTGCAGCGCGTCGGACAGATGGAAACGGTCCATTGATAGCTCCATCAATGTATTTTTTCTTATCAAACAGACTTCGTCGAACGGGCGCACATGCACCGGTTTCGTTATTCCACGCAGAGGAAGCCGTCGTGACTGCATTGCCTGCTGCATTGCCCGTTTTTTCGCGCGGTGTGTACCGGTGCTACGAACACCGCATTTGTTGTGCCCGCGCGATGGCTTGTTGTCTTTAGAACGCCACATCAAATCAATCGCATGGCGACACGCGTCGCACATGAAGTCGTCTGTTATTGCGCGACAGGATCGGCGTTTATATCGCGTCAAGGCGCGAAGCGATCTTCGATTTTATTTCGCATGTCCAGGAGAATTAACTAATTGGACGTCCTTATGATGTATTCGGCTATTACGGATATAAAGGGATCAAACTGCATTTATATTAATAATAGAAAAGGGAGTGCTATTCCATGAAAAAATATCCAGACCGATGAGAGACGTGTCTTTTCCAAGGGGCCTTGAGGCAGATCGCCCCCACAGGCAGGGAATGTAGAAAATGGAAGAACGATTTCACCGCTCATCATCGAGATCAGTCCTTTTCTGCAGTGGAGCGGGTTAACGCTACCCGCATGAAGCGCTTATAATTCCTCTGCCTTAGAAATCTTCCGTAACTAATGCCGGATGTGCGGTAAAGCTGTCGTCCTAGCGTAATAGGTACCGAAGAGGCATTGCGTGTAGCCAGAAGTCTTTTCGCCTCGACAAAAGCGGGAATGAGCGGGGTCTCGAGATTTCTGGTTGTCAATTCCTGCGCCGGGTTTCTTAACCTCAGAATCCGGACGCACGGATCCTGGCTGTTCAGTTGCAGGATTGCGTTGCAGCGTCTTCGAACCGTTGCGGTTCGCTGACGGCGTCGTGTTGCCGATGGAAAGGCGAAAGACGTTACTGATCTGTCTGTCATCCCTATGCGTTTGCCGACTGCGATGCGCGCAGTAGACGGTGTCCGTCGTGACTGTCATCAGACTCGCGTCATACACCAGGTCGTCGTAGCTGCCATCACCTCATCGGTGCGTGTTTCATCGCGCGTAGGGCGGATCGATGGCACGCGCCGACAGTCGGCTGTAGTTCGCGCAGGCGGTGCGTAAGCGAGTGCTGTTCGCTGCGAGGAATGATGCTTCGAAAGCATCTGATTCAGGCTAACAGTAAGGAATGCGTAATAGTCGGCGGAGGCGACGACGGGTGGAGGTTTGCCGGTCTGGGCGTTTTGCGCCCTCGTGCGAACGCGGGTAGATGCAGCCGAGCGAAGCGGCTCGGGCGATGGACACAGGCTGGTGCGTCCTCCGGTTCACTTCTTCAATTTGATAACGCCAAGGCGGGAGACGAATCCAATCGATCTTGCTAGACCTTCGGCGAAACTACTTCAACGAGACATACGGACAATGATGAGATATTGGAAACTAGTGGGGGTTGCATCAGCAACTGTGTTGGCATCGCTTGGCGCGGAACACGCGCAGGCTCAAGCCGCCGGCAGCTCGACACTCTCGTGCAGCAATGCAACGCAACAGGCGGGCGGCACGCCGAACGGCCTGATCACGGCCGACACGCCGACCAGCGACGGCCTGCGCGTATTCCAGAACAACACGCCGTTCAAGCTCGCGATCACGACGAACGCGCCGAACG
>NZ_JBFRCH010000040.1:0-60156 GCF_040965635.1 Paraburkholderia phymatum | reverse complement strand
GTGAGGTTCGGCAGCACGCCGAACGTCGCAATGCCCGTCGGACGCGTGCCGCTGTGCGGCAGCGTGCCGCCGTTCGCGCGCAGCGTGGCCGTGAGCGCGCCGTAGCCCGACCACGTCGACGTACAGGAGATCGTGTTGGTCTGCACGCCGGCGTTCACCGGGAAACTACCCTGCGTCTTGATCGCGCCATTCGAATCGGCGATCGACCACACCACGGTATCCGCGTTCGGCGCGTTCGTCGTGATCGCGAGCTTGAACGGCGCGTTGTTCTGGAAAACGCGCAGGCCGTCGCTGGTCGGCGTGTCGGCCGTGATCAGGCCGTTCGGCGTGCCGCCCGCCTGTTGCGTTGCCGTGCCGCACGAAAGCGTCGAGCTGCCGGACGGCGACGGAGCGGGTGCCGGCGTCGGAGCAGGTGCCGGGGTGGGCGTGGGCGTCGGGGTGGGCGTCGGAGCCGGCGCGGGTGCCGGTGCCGGTGCCGGTGCAGGCGTGGGCTTCACCGACGGCGCGGGCGACGGTGCCGGCGCAGGTGCGGGAGCGGGCGTAGGAGCCGGCGCCGGCGACGGCGTGGCGGCGACAGCGCGCACCCAGCACGCCTTGTCATAGCCGACTGCGGGGTCCGTCTGCGAAACCGCGCCGACATAGCAGCCGACGCCGTTGCTGAAAGTACGCGGAGCCGTCAGCATCGCCGATGGCGAGTTGGGCGGCACGACGCCGAACACGACTGAACCCGTTCCGAGGAACGAGCAGTTATCGTTTTCCTGTCCGCACAGCGTGTATTGCTGGCCTGCTACGGTAATCGTCTTGGTCTGAGCCTGCACGTGTTCCGCACCGAACGATGCCAACACGGTTGCCGACGCAACCCCCAGTAGTTTCCAATATCTCATCATTGTCCGTATGTTTCGCTGAAAAGCAGTTGTCCCCGAAGGTCCAGCAAGATCGATCGGAGTCGTCCCGCCTTGGCGTTATCGAATAGAAGGAGAAGTGAAACGGGGAACGCACCGCCTGCCGTTCATTGCCTGAGCCGCTTGTGCTTGTGCCCGTTGTGTCTTCACGCATTGGCACGAAGACACACCGCACACAAACCCGCAAACTTGCACCCGTTACCGCTTTGCTGCGCACTTCGTTACTGCGAAGTTCATGAAGTCCGTCGTCCGTGCCGTGAACGAAAATAGCTGGCGCTGCTGTTTTTCAGCAAACTTAGGATCACTGATTGCCGCGCTAAGTACTTCGCGTTTCTTTGGGCAAAACAATGCCATCGCCGAACCTCATCGGTTCAACGACACTCAACGCAATGCTGCGATTGAACAGCCAAGATCCATGCGTCGGTTTCTCGCAAACGAGAACCGGGCAGGAAGTGACAACCGGACTTCAAGAACTTCAGGAACCGCCTCTTCGCCGCTGTTTACGGCGAAGTGATGCCTGGCTATGCGCCATACCCTCTCCAGCAATTATTACCCTATGGATTGCGGCTTAATGCTTGATCCGGTATTAATTACGGAAGATTTTTTGGGCAGACGAATTATAAACGTTTCATCCTTGCAACGTGGCATGTCGAAATGCAGAAAAGGACTAATTTCAATTACTCGAGGGAAATTCGGCCCGGTATTTTCCTGATCCGCGCGAGTCGGGGGCGATCTGCCTACGAAGGGTCGATAAAAGGTATATCTATGATCGATCTGGATATTTTTTATCGACTTGGCTATTTATAATATTAATATGAATAGCCGATCTGACGCTTTTCTAATCGTAATTATTTAATGAATCCGATAGATAGAACAAATATGCGCGGCATTATTTTAATTCAGTCATTTACGTAAATAGGGCGGATTTTTATTCGTGCATTTCATTCGCCCCATCTGCACCTGGCACTCGATTCAATCCAGACACGTGTGGTCGAAAACCTCGTCCAAACGCTTCGCATTCCAAACGAATTGATTCGTGGCGTGATATGCCGGAACTTCTACAGAAGAGAGCGGCCCCGCTGTCACGAACCGCCGTTCCAGTGCGCCTTACCGATCGATCTGAGTATCGAGTATCCACGGGCAGTCAAGTGCACATGCGCATGACCCGATGCGAGCTTCTCCAGCGAGACCAACTGGCGCTCGCACAACGCGTGCAGATCGTCACGATCCAGATCGTCCGGGTATCGCGTCGTGCCGATCAACATGAGCGCTGCGATCTCGTGTGGACTGAGCATGATCGTCTCCATCGGCTTGATGTCTATTAAGCGCCTGCACATCGTGCGCGTGGCGCGTCACGCTTCAAGAATAGAAGTTCGCCACAGCTTGTCGATGCGCACTTTGTCGCATGCAAAGTTCCTCGAATTCCACCGCAATACCTGCCCTTCCGTTGCTGGCATACACTGTCGTATTCCTGCCCGCGCAAAATGCCGCGCAGCCTCCAATTCATTCAGTCATGCCTCACCAACAACGCCGTCGTTTCATCGCCGCAAGCGCGCTTGCCGCCATGTGTTCCGTCGTTCCCAAAGCATCGAAAGCCGCGAGCCGCAATGGCACGATCGCGCTTGCGCTGAAGTCCATCACCGACCCGTTCACGTCGACGATGATCGACGCGGCCCGCGCATTCCAGAAGCACTCCCCTTACCCATTCGACCTCGTCGTGCACGGCACTGCGACGGAGACGGATGTCGAAGGCCAGATACGTATCGTCGAGAATCTGATCGCGCAACGCGTCAGCGCCATCGTCCTCGCGCCGACCCATTCGACAGCGTTGATCCCCGCCGTGAGCGAGAACATCAGGCGCGGCATCATCACGTTGACCATCGACAACCCTCTCGCTCCGGACACATCGAACGTCGATGGCATCCGCATTCCCTTCGTCGGACCCGACAACCTCCGCGGCGCGAAGCTGATCGGCAACTATCTCGCGCAAAGGCTGCATGGCGGCGACCACGTCGGGATTGTCGAAGGCGTACCGTCGGACCGCAACGCGCAACAACGCACAACTGGATTTACGGACGAGATGAAGGCTGCGCATGTCGAAATCGTTGCCGTCGAGGCCGGCGACTGGGAATACGCGAAAGGCAAGCGAGCCGCTGCTGCGATACTCGCGCGCAAGCCCGAGATACGCGCGCTGCTGTGCGGCAACGACAATATGGCGATGGGTGCGGTCGACGCGGTTCGCGACGCGCGCAAGAAAGGCAGTGTATTGATCACCGGCTACAACAACAGCGACGCGATCAAGCCGCTGCTGAAGAACGGCAGCGTGCTTGCGAGCGTCGACCAGTTTGCCGCAAAGCAGGCTGTATATGGCATCGACGTGGCGTTGCAGGCGATACTGCAACAACGCAGACAGGAGGACCTGTCCGCATTCATAGAAACACCCGTGGCGCTGGTTACGCGCGGCAACGCCTGAATTCGCCGACGCAATCAGGCACGGCGATCGAAATCATCGCAACGCTCTTCGTGTATAAAGAGAGCAATCCAAAGCAAGCGGAGCCGACATGCCCGATACGCCAACCCAGGATTCGAAACCGGCTGCCGAAGCCTTGCGCGCTTCGCTCCCGCCACGTGCGAAGCCGTGGATCATCGGAGGCGGCATCGCGCTCCTGCTTGTGATCGTGTTTTCCATCCTCAGGCCTTCGGGCGAAAAGCGCGACCTGCGCGAGTTGACCGACCTCGGATTCGCGATCGACACGTGCATCGACGGTAATGGTTCAGCTCCTGCTCCAAGGTCCGAATGCCTTTCATTGCGAGCGAGGCCTGCACTGACCACATCACAGCTTGCGACAGCGTTGCCACACCTGAAGGGACTCGATCGCAGACTCGAACTGAATCTTGCCGGCACGCAGGTCGACAGCATCGATTCATTGAACGGACTCGACACGCTCGAATCGCTCGACCTGACGGGCACCTCCGTATGGCGCATCGATGCGCTAAAGGGAATACATTCGCTGAAACGGCTCGTGCTTCACCGGACGGAAGTCGAGAACATTGATGCGCTAAAGGAATTAACTGGACTGCAATCGCTCAGTCTGTGGGACACGCGGGTTGCGAATCTCGACGCATTGAAGAGTCTCACCAGTCTTCAACTACTCGATCTGCGGGACACGCAGGTTCGCGATCTCGATCCGCTCGAAGACTTGCCTCATCTGGAAACGCTCAAGCTGGGAGGCGCAAGAAATGTCCGTGACATCGATGCGCTGGGCCAGCTGACCACCTTGAAGACGCTCGACCTCAACGAGACCCAGGTCGAGAGCATCGGTGCGTTGAGGAAGCTGCGCGATCTGCAAGCGCTCTATCTCGCGAACACGCCGGTGCGCAACATCGACGCGTTGAAGGGAACGACGTCGCTGAAAACGCTGGTGCTCGACGGCTCCAAGGTCGAGAACATCGATGCGATGCGCGGACTGCCCCAGTTGGAAACGCTTGTTCTCGCGCGCACTCAGGTCAACCGCATCGATGCACTCAGGGATCTGAAGAAGCTGCAATGGCTTAACCTTGCTGACACGACGATAGACAACATCGACGCGCTCGGCGGTTTGAAAGAGCTTCAATCGCTGAATCTCTTCCGCACCCGGGTTCGCAATATCGATGCGCTGAAGGGCATGAACAGTCTGCGAGAACTGTATCTCGCGAACACGCCCGTCGATGACGTCGAGGTGCTGAAAGGCCTGACCGGGTTGCGAGAAGTCGTGCTCTACGGCACCAGGGCGAGAAACGTCGACGAGATCAAATTGGCGCTGCCGAAGACCCGCGTCGTCTGGTGATCGTTCCGTCAGCGCCAGGCGTCGATACATTCGACGTCGAAGCGCACGGCACCCATTACCTCATTACATACCCTTTACACCCCACGACAGCCGCTTCTCGCGGATGTCCGCGCACGCATGTGCCCCCACTCGCTTTCCCTTACTACGCCTTGCCTCAAGGCCTCGGGACGAGCATTCGAGAGCCGACGATACAGGGAAATCCCCAATACGAACATCGTCCTATGACAAAAGGAAATATATCTGGCGACGTTACCTTAGATCACATCAGCGACCCGACGGGCCGCAGCTAAGCGAGGAAGCCAATGCGTTACGCGCAACCCTGGAATGCCACACCCGCCGCCCCGTCCTTCCAGGACGAAGTCGATCAACGTGAACGCGCAAGTGACGCGTCAAACCTGCTGAAACGTGCCATCACCGCCGCCGCACTCGGCAATGCAACCGAGTGGTTCGATTACGGCATCTATGCGTATGGCCTTGCCTATATTTCAGCAGCGCTCTTTCCTGGCAGCGCCTCAAGCGCGACATTGTTCGCTCTTGGCACGTTTGCCATTTCGTTTCTGATCCGTCCGCTCGGCGGCCTCTTCTGGGGTCCGCTCGGCGACCGCCTGGGACGCAAGCGCGTGCTCGCGCTGACCGTTTTGTTGATGTCCGGCGCAACGCTGCTCGTCGGCGTGATTCCGTCTTATTCGTCGATCGGATGGCTCGCACCCGCCGCGCTGATCGTGCTGAGAATGCTGCAAGGCTTCTCGACGGGCGGCGAATACGGCGGCGCCGCGACGTTCATGGCCGAATACGCACCCGACGATCGCCGCGGCTTCTGCGGCAGCTTCCTCGAGTTCGCGACGCTGGCCGGCTTCTCGCTCGGCGCGCTGCTGATGCTCGGCTGTTCGCTCATGCTCGGCGATCAGGCAATGCACTCATGGGGCTGGCGTCTGCCGTTCCTCGTGGCCGCGCCGCTCGGCCTCGTCGGCTGCTATCTGCGTTCGCGCCTCGAAGAAACGCCCGTGTTCCGCGAACTGGAAGAGAAAGCGCACAACAAGAACAAGCAATCCGTTCCGCTGAAGACGCTCTTCGCTCAATACAGCAAGCCGCTGTTCCTGCTCGGCGGACTCGTCGTTGCGCTCAATGTCGTGAACTACGTGCTGCTCGCGTATATGCCGACGTTCATGCACAAGCAGTTGGGCGTCAGCGAGAACATGTCGTTGCTGATTCCCCTGATCGGCATGCTCACGATGATGGCGTTTCTTCCCTTCGCGGGTTCGCTGTCCGACCGCTTCGGGCGCAAGACGATGTGGTGGTTCTCGCTCGTCGGCCTGTTCGTCGCGGCCGTGCCGATGTTCACGCTGATGACGCACGGCGTTGCAGGCGCCCTGATCGGCTTCGCGGTCCTGGGTCTGCTGTACGTGCCGCAACTCGCGACCATCTCCGCGATGTTCCCGGCGATGTTCCCGACTCACGTTCGCTATGCAGGCATGGCCATCGCCTACAACCTGTCGACGTCGATCTTCGGCGGGACCGCGCCGATCATCAGCGACTGGCTCGTGGACAAGACGGGCAGCGCGCTCGTCCCCGCCTACTACATGATGGGCTCATGCGTGATCGGCGCGATCGCGTTGCTGTTCGTGATCGAAACGAAGGGCTGCTCGCTGCGCGGCCAGACGTTGCCGGGAAACAAGCGTTGATGTCACTCGCTTGATGCACGAAGTCGAACGACGGGCGCAACAGCGCCCGTTTTTCTTTTGTGCGACGCTATCAGCGGATCGCTATCGACCATGCGCTAAAACAGCAGACGCCAATGCCACTGCCTGCTCACACGCAGCCTGTCTCGCCGCGTGATCCATTTCCGCGCCGAACAGCGTCTTCTCGACGGCGATCGATTCGATGTCGGTGACGCCGACGAAGCAAAATACAAACGAAGTATTATTGGCCTGTTCGGTCGAGATCGCACTGAATCGGCGAAGCGCCCATGTTCGATAGCGTCCTGCTGCGCGCTCATTCGTGGCCCCGACAGCGGACAACCACGAGGAGAATGACGTTGCCACGTTCACCGCTCGACAACACCACGCCCAGCAAGAAGCGGTTCTCGATGATCCGCGAGTTTCATCTCGCCGACTGGTTCACGCTCGGCAATGTGATCTGCGGCACGGGTGCGCTGTTTTCGATGATGAGCTATATCGGCAGCGCCGACGTCATGCACATTTATTTCGCGTGTGCGCTGGTGTTCGCCGCACTCGTTTTCGACGTGCTCGACGGACGCATCGCGCGCTGGCGTCAGACGTCCTCGCTGCTCGGCAAGGAACTCGATTCGCTTGCCGATGTGATCTCATTCGGTGTCGCGCCCACCGTGATCGGCTATGGATGCGGCATGCGCGGTCTTTACGACCGCTTCCTTCTCGCGTATTTCGTTGCGTGCGGCGTGTCGCGGCTTGCGCGCTACAACGTGACAGCCGATGCGATGTCGGGCGGCACCGGCAAGGTCACGCATTTCGAAGGCACACCTATTCCGACGTCGTTCGCCATCGTTCTGCTGCTCACCGTCGCTGCATGGCAAGAAGCACTTGGCGCGCAACTGTGGCTAGGCGAATGGCGTATCGCGGGGCATGTGCTGCATCCGTTGACGCTCGTCTTTGGCATCTCGGGATCGTTGATGATCAGCCGGATCCGGATTCCAAAGCCCTAAACGCATCGCATCGTCAACGATGCGTGAACAACGACGTGCTCGTCGTTCCTTTCGACGGTGTGCCCGATTGCGAAAAGTTCAAAGGCATCGTCCCGTACGCTTCCGTTGAATCGCGTGCAACACCCGTCTGCGCCGCCGCGTAGTCCGGATAGTGCACTTTCGATTGATGCAGCGTGCCGTCCTTTTCGGCCTGAACGGTCTGCGCCTTGACTTCGCTGCGCGGGATCGGGTCCTGAGTGGTCTGCGCGGACTGCGCATACGACATCGCGGGAATACTCAGCGCGGCGACAATCAAAGAAACGGTGAGTGAAGTTTTCATCTCGCTCTCCTTTTGAGCTTGCGAAGCTGAAACACAGCAACCGGCCCGGCAACCATTGCGTCGTCATTCAACGGACATAGGCGTCCGGGTCTGTCGTGGTGTTCCAGGTTCAGATTAGGGCGCTTAACTTAAAACTTCCTTAGTCGCGCCCAACGAAATTGCGCCCGGTTCACTGCATGTCGAAAGCGGTGAATGACACGCGTGATTGATTGTCGTCACGTGACGCTGACCAAAGACTGACCAGTCGATGACAATTCTGTTATCTGCCGGACGAACGTTGCTGGCGCAACTGCGCAAGCGCGCTTGCGCTGCCAGGAGAGAGTGCGAAGAAGGGATTGTCGAAAAGCGGTCGCGTGAATGGGCGTCAGCCGTTCGAGACCCGATAGGTGCCTCTGCCCGCCTGCTTGGCGGTGTACAGCGCCTGGTCCGCGCGCCGGATCAGACCGTCGACGGACTCGTCATTGGCCGCGAGCGCAATGCCGATGCTGGTGCCGATGCTGATCGCTTCGCCCGTAGACAGGTGATACGGCATCGCAATCTCGCGGATCACACGTTGCGCGAGTGCGACGATGGAGGGCAGCGTCGCGTAGTCGGCGATGATCGCGAATTCGTCGCCGCCCAGGCGCGCGACCAGTTCGCCTGGGCGCAGCGTGCGTGTCAGGCGCAATGCCACCGTCTCCAGCACTTCGTCACCCGCGCAATGGCCGAGACGGTCGTTGACCTGCTTGAAGCCGTCGAGATCGAGATACATCATCGCGATGGCGGCCTCCTTGCGCTTCGGCGCAGAGGCAAGAATGCGCTCCAGCCGGTCGCGCAATTCACGCCGGTTCGGCAGGCCGGTGAGCGAATCGTGCCGCGCCAGATGCAGGATTTGCGCCTCGCTCTCGCGCCGTTTCGTCACGTCCTCGATGATGATGACGGCGCTGCCGTCGGGCACCGGGTTGCGGGTCATTTCGAGCTGGCGGCCGTCTCCCAGTTCGAGATCGAGAGGCCGGCCCTCGTCGGAAAGCCATGCGATGCATCGCTCGATCATTCGCCTGCGCAGCGTTTCGCCGAACTGCGCGAGCCCCACCTGACCGATGAGCTCGGGCAGCGGCACATTGAGCTTCAGCGTTTCGACGGTCGCGCCGAAAAGCTCCGCCGTCCGGCGATTCGCGATGATGACCTTGCCGTTGGAATCGATCGTGCACAGGCCGTGCGGCATGTGGGCCAGCGCGGCATCGAAGCGGGCCGCCAGTTCCGCGTGCCGCTGCTCGGCCGTCATCAGCGCGACCAGGCCCTCGTAGTGGCGCCCGACCACCGACACCATCGCACCGATATACGCAACGAGCGGCGGGACCAGAATCCACAGGCCGCTCTTCGCGGCGAAAAGCGCGCCGACGCCGATCGGAACCGCGCCCAGGCAGATCTGCGCGATGGCGAGCCGCGGCAGCGCCGCGTTTCGTGAAGCGATCCCGCCGAGGATGCCGGCCGTCACCATGATGGCCAGCAACGCAAGCTGCCTGTCCGCCGACATCACGCACGCCATCGTGCCCAGACCGAACACGAGGCACGCGACGAGGCCAACGGGCGCATAGCGCGTCGCCCACGACGCGGGATGCACGACGCCCGCGCGGCTGCGCACGAGATAGAGACGCACGATGCCGAGGCGCGTGAGCAGCACGCCGATATCGGCGACGAGCCACGCCACCGTCCACGGCTCTCGCAGACGCACGAACGCGACCAGCGCGACGAAAACGCTTGCGATGCCGGAAAGGAACAGCGGCCAGACGTTATCGAACAGCGTCGAGAGCAACGACGCGCGGATCGACGGGCTGATGATGCACTTTCCATGAGCTGGCGTCGCCAGGAACGGATCGAACAGGGAAGGTCTCTCTGACATGGATGGGGCCGTGGCCAAGAATGTCGAACTGCGGCTCATGGTGAGCAAGCTTCGCTTTCTGACTTCGCTTTCTGACGTCGCTTTTGCCTTTGATCTCTGCATTAACGGCACGAATTCGCAATTCTTGATTATTACCTGATACGGACCGTTTGTTCTTCTCCTTACAAAGCGACAGCCCGCAAAAAACAAAGCCCCTTCGCATCAGCGAAGGGGCTAAATCGTTTCGCGTGCAATGAAAATGAAATGCGCACTATCCGACGATGATTTTCTCGCCAGGGATGCTTTGCGAGTGAGTTCCGGCGATATCCTGCGCGCCGTGCGTCATGTGACGCTGGTCGTCGCTTGCCACGTGCGCGGCGTCGAGCAACGATTCCCGGTTGCGATCCACGGATGGTGTCTAAAGAGGGCGATCTCGTAGCGGGATGCGAACGCGGAAGGAATAGCGCCGCGCCGTTTACGAAATGCGGTGGCGTACGAATTGCACGGAGCAAAACATGGCGCCGCTGTCGGCGCACGGCGATGCGCGCGCGGACAGCGCTGAAACTGCGGCCTTCACGTGAACGCGCTTGCGGCGTAGCGCCAGGCTCACGCGGGCTCGCACGACGAGAACTACGCTTGCGGTTCGGCGAGAATCTGCTGGATGGCCTGCTCGAATGCCTCGGGCGGCTGTCCGCCCGTCACCAGATAGCGCTGGTTGAAGATGATCGACGGCACCGACTCAATGCCCAACGACTGCGCTTCGTTCTCTTGTGCGCGCACATCCTCGGCATAGTCGCTGCTTTCGAGCACGGCACGTGCCTGCGCTGCATCGAGCCCCACCGATTGCGCGGCTTCGACCAGCACATCGTGATTGCTCGGGTCCTTGCCGTCCGAATGATAGGCATGCAGCAGCGCGAGCTTGAGCGGCAGTTGCTTGCCTTCGATGCCGGCCCACTGCAGCAGCCGATGCGCATCGAACGTGTTGTACACGTGCTCGCGCGGCCCGAACTCGAAACCGACGTTTGCGCCGCGCTCGCGGATCGCCGCTTGCGTTTCGGCGATCTGTTCCGGCGTGCGTCCATACTTCTTGCCGAGATAATCGACGATGCGCTCGCCTTGCGGGCTCATCTGCGGATTCAACTCAAAGGGATGCATGACGATCTGCGCATCGACCGAGTCGCCGAGACGCGATAGCGCAAGCTGCAATGAAGACAGGCCGATAGCGCACCAGGGACATGCGATATCGGAGACGAAATCGATTCTGAGTGGTTGAGTCATTGGCCTTTCATCAAATGAAGTTGGTGGAACTCAACCCACCTTAACAGAATCCGGCGATATCGTTTTATGCCGCGCCGCAGCACATCTGCCGACTCGCGCATCGCCGTCCCCGGTGGCGGCCCGCGCCGTTTTCACGAATAATGGCCGAATAACTGTCGCAGGGAGGACGGACATGGAATATCCACCCGAAGCCATCCGTACCATTGCGTTGGTCGGCCATGCCGGTTGCGGCAAGACCTCGCTGATCGAGGCGCTGCTGCATCAGGGAGGTGCGATCCATGCGGCAGGCAGCGTCGACAAAGGCTCGACCGTCTGCGACTTCGATCCGCTGGAGCGCAAATACCACCACTCCCTGACCTCCGCGATCACCCACCTGCATTACCAGAACACCCGCATCTACCTCGCCGACACCCCTGGCTACCCCGATTTCTCCGGTCTCTCGATCAGCGCGCTGCCCGCCGTCGAAACGGCTGCGATCGTGGTCAACGCGCGCACGGGCATCGAGATGACCACGCGCCGCATGATGGCGTGGGCGGAAGCACGCAAGCTGTGCAGGATCATCGTCGTGAACGGCATCGACGGCGAGAAGGTCAATTTGCCCGAACTGCTCGAAGAGATTCAGGAGACGTTCGGCAAGACCTGTCTGCCCATCAATCTGCCCGCGCAAGGCGCCCAAGCAGTGGTCGACTGCTTTTTCAATCCGTCCGGACAAGCCGATTTTCTGTCGGTCGAATCCGCGCACGACGCGCTCGTCGATCAGGTGATCGAACTCGACGCGAAGCTGATGGAGCTTTACCTCGAACAGGGCGAGGCGATCAAGCCCGAGCAGTTGCACGAGCCGTTCGAGCGCGCGCTGCGCGAAGGCCATCTGGTACCTGTCTGCTTTACGTCGTCGGCGACGGGCGCGGGCATTCAGGAACTGCTCGACGTCTTCGTGCGGCTGCTGCCGAATCCGCTCGAAGGCAACCCGCCGCTTTTCTATCGCGACGTCGATGGCCGGCGCGAGACGGTGCAGGCCGAGCCGTCCGCCGACAAGCACGTGCTCGCGCATGTGTTCAAGATCGTGATCGACCCTTACATCGGCAAGATGGCCGTGTTCCGCATCCATCAGGGCACGGTGCGGCGCGACAGCCAGTTGTATATCGGCGATGCGCGGCAGCCGTTCAAGGTCGCGCATCTGATGATGCTGCAAGGCAAGGACCACGTGGACGTCACCGAGGCGGGTCCCGGCGACATCTGCGCGACCGCGAAGGTCGACGAGATCGGCTTCGACGCCGTGCTTCACGATGCGCCTGAGGACGGCAACATCCATCTCGCGCCGCTTGCGTTCCCGACGCCGATCTACGGTCTCGCAATCGAGCCCGAGCGGCGCGGCAACGAGCAGCGTCTGTGGGAACTCCTGCAAAAGCTCGCGGCGGAAGATCCGTGCCTGAAGATCGACCATCCCGTCGGCACCAACGAGACGGTCGTGCGCGGGCTCGGCGAACTGCATCTGCGGCACATGCTCGAACGGCTCGCCGATCAGTACAAGCTCGCCGTCATCACGCGGCCGCCGAAGATCGCGTATCGCGAGACCATCGGCGGCAAGGCTGAGGGCCATCATCGGCACAAGAAGCAGACGGGCGGCGCGGGACAGTTCGGCGAAGTGATGCTGCGCGTCGAGCCGCTGCCGCGCGGCGCGGGCTATGAGTTCGTCGATGCCGTCAAGGGCGGCGCGATTCCGGGCCAGTTCATCCCCGCCGTCGAGAAAGGCATCTTGCAGGTGATCGAGAGCGGGCCGCTCGCGGGCTTTCCGATGCAGGACGTGCGCATCACCGTGTTCGACGGCAAGAGCCATCCCGTCGATTCGAAGGAAGTCGCGTTCGTCACGGCGGGCCGCAAGGCGTTCATCGATGCCGTGCTCAAGGCCCAGCCGATCCTGCTCGAACCCATCGTCGACATCGAAGTAATGACGCCCGATACGACGATGGGCGACATCATCGGCGATCTGTCGGCACGGCGCGCGCAGGTCCAGGGCACGCGCAACCTCGCGGGCCACGCGGTCGTGGTGGCGGGCAAGGTGCCGCTGTCGGAGCTGGCGGACTATCAGTCGCGCCTGAACGCGATTGCGGGCGGGCACGGCAACTACAGCATCGAATTGAGCCACTACGACCCTGTGCCGCCGAATCAGCAGGACAAGCTCGCCTCGCAGTACAAGAAGCAGAGCGACGCGGCTTAGCAGGCAGCACGCCTGCCCGCTTCGGCGCATTAGCGATGCATTGGCGGTGCACTAGCGCGATCTGCTTCGCGTGCCCTTCTTCGTGCTCGCGGCACGAGGCGCATCTTTGGACGGCGATGCGATGCCGCCCGTCATCTGCTCCATCCACGACAACGCGTCGACGTACGACAGGAACTGCTGCAGATACCCCGGCGACAACTCGCGCATCAGCGAGAGCGACCGGTGCACGAGGCTGCTCGAATTGAGCGGCCCCGCATTGCCGGGCACCTGTTCGAGCGACTGGCGCAACTGCTTGTCGGCGCTGAGCTTCGACCAGGTTTGTCTGAAGTAATCGAGTGTTTCTAGCTGTGGGTTTGACGAGACGCGATGAGGTGCATGAGCGGTTAGCTGGCTGTCGACTTCCGCCGATGCCCGGCTCGCCGCAATGTAGTCGGCCAGTTTGCCTAGCGGGCCGCGAGCGCGTGCTGGGCTGTTGCTAACCGCATCGGCATCGCATGCGTCGTTCTTGTTATGCAGATCGGCGGCGTAGGCTTCGAGCAACGCCGACAGACGCTCGTCGAGAATACGCCGCGCTTCGCCGTGGTGAACGGCGGCACGCCGCGCCATCGCGTCGATGAAATGAAAGCGCATGGGGTCGAGACGATCGGCGCCTTGCTTGCGCCATGCTTCGAGCGTTGCGCGCGCGTGCGTTTCGCATTGCGAGCCTTGCTCTCGCACCTGGCCTTGCTCTCGCACCTGGCCTTGCTCTCGCATCTGGCCTTGCTCTTGCATCTGGCCTTGCTCTTGCCTCTGTGCTTGCACCCGGCCTTGCATCTCGCCGTCCGTGCCGCCTGGCATCTCGTCCATATTCACGGCGCGCGCCCGGCGCTCGACGATGCCGGCCTCGGCACCGCCGCGATTTCGACGCGCCGGTTCCTGGCCCGGCCCACGTCATCGGCATTCGAGCTGACGGGCTGCTCGGAGCCGAACGCCGCAGCAAACACCGACGAAGCGGGGATGCCCGCGTCGATGAACGCACGCGTCACCGTCAGCGCGCGCTGCGCCGACAGTTCCCAGTTGTCGGCGAAGCGGCGGTTGCCCGCGCGCACCTGCTGGTCGTCGGCAAAGCCGCTGACCATCAGGATCTCGTCGCGCGACTTGAGGTACGTGGACAGCGGCCCCGACAGGCTCTTCAACAGTTCGCGGCCCTGCGGCTGCAACTGGTCGGAGTTCAGCGCGAACAGCACGCTGCCGCTGATGCCGATGCGTCCGTTGACGAGCGTCACCCGTCCCGCCGCCAGCGGCCCGGCGAGCGCCTGCTCGAGCGTCTTGCGGCGCTGCGCTTCCATCTGACGCTGCCTGACCTCGTCGTGAAGCCTCGTCGTCAGTTCGAGCTGCATGCCGATGACGCCCACGAGGATCAGCACGAACGCGCCCAGCAGCACCGACATCAGATCGCCGAAAGCCGCCCAGATGGGCGTCGTCGGCTCCATGCCGCCGTCGATTTCGTCGTTCATGCCGATTCGGCTCCCGCCGACGCCCGCTGCGCGGCAAGCTGTTGCAGGTCTTCGACGATCTGCTTCTGCGACAGCATGCTCAGATCGATCACTTCCTTCGCCTGCGCGACGTAGAAGGCAAGCTGCTCGTCGCTGCGCATCAGCGATTTGTCGAGCGCGGCTTCGATACGCTGCAGGTGGGCCGTCAGCTTGTCGTTCGCTTCGCCAAAGTGCTGCACGGCCACGCCGAACGCCTCACCGAGGCTCGCCACTTCGACGGCGCTGCCCGTGACCTGCGCGGCCACGTCGTTAAGCTTGCGGGTCTCCATCTCGACCTTGTCGGTGAATTGCGTGCCGACGCGAGCGAGCATATCCGCCGACGTCGCGACGAGTGCATCGACGGCTGTGCGCTGTTCGGTCGAAGCGTGGTTCACGGCGTCGAGCAGCGTGTCGAGCGTTTCGAGCAAGCGGCTGCGCTCTTCGAGCATCGCGTTGTCGCGCGCCATGCTGTCCGTGAGCTTGTGGCGCAGTTCCGCGATGACTTCGGCGGCGGCCCGTGGCGCTTCCGACGCGGCCTGCACGAGCCGCGAAATCTCCGCGATCGTGCCGCTCGCGTGCGCCTGCGTCTGGGCCGAAATGTCGCTAGCCGTGCGCGCAAGCGTGTCGCAGATGTCCTGCTGGCGGGTCGCGGCGCGCGCGCCCGCTTCTTCCCATTCCTTGCTCAGCGTCGCGGCCACTGCGCCGAGCGACTCGCGCCACGCCGCCAGACGCGCTTCGTCGCGCGCGGCCCATTGCGCCTGCAAATCGGCGTGCGACTGGTCTACTGCGCGCAGCAGCGCCGCCTCGTGCTGCTCGAACGTCGCCGCAGCCGTCGCGAGCGCGTGCTGGTTGCGCTCCGCAATCGACTCGCTCGCGCGCTCCTGCCGTGTCAGCGCCTCGTTCCACGCTTGCGAGACGCCGTCCGCCGTGGCTTCGAGACGCGTCGACACGCCGTCGAGCAGACCCGCCGAGCGTTGCTCGAAAGCCTGCGTGAACTGATCGAGCGACGCGCGCAGATCCTGGACCAGCGATTCGCTCGACCGCTGATGTCCCGCGAGCGCCTTGCTCCACAGGTCCGCGACGGTCGTGGTCGTCGCCTGGAAGCCGCTCGACAGCCCGTCGAGCTGTTGCTGCACCGCGTGCGTGACGGTCTCGCGCAACGCGGCCATCTCGCGCGCGTGACCGGTCATCGTGGCCTCCATCGCCGGTTGCAGCGCGGCGCCGGCGGCGCGCGCGCTTTCGGCGGCGCTCTCCTTCAACGACTGCGCCACCGACGACGCGAGGCGCGCATACGCCGCTTCCGTCTTGCTGTGAAACGCGTGCTGGCTGGCCGCGAGGCGCTCGTTCAACGCGAGGCTCTGATGCTCGATGGCCGTCATCATCGTTTGCAGACGGTCGACCAGCGCGGGCATCATCTCGGCCTGCCGCTGCATGAGCCTGAAGGTGTCCTCGCGCTGCTGGCTCTGCGAATAGATGCGCAATGTCGTCGCGATCTTCGCGTCGAGCGATTGCGCGGCCTGAGCCCGCTCGCGACGGCACAACGCGGAGAGCAGCCCGAGCATCGCGGAAGTCGCGACGCCTGCAATCGACGTGCCGAACGCAAAGCCGAGTCCTCTGACGGGCGCCGCGAGCGATTCGCGGATCGCCTGAAGATCGGCCGCGCTGTCGAGCGCCGCGCCCGTGCCCCGCAGCGTCGTGACCATGCCGAGCAGCGTGCCGAGCATCCCCAGCAACACCAGAAGGCCGACCAGGTACGGCGTGAGCGCCGGTCCCGGCAGCGCCACGCGCTCGCCTTCGATGCGCAGGCGTACCGCGCTGCGCAGGCCAGAATGCAGCCCGTCGAGCCACGCCGACAGACGCGGCGGCGTCTCGGACAGACGGGCGATGGCGGCCGTCAGCGTCGAGGTCGCCTGCTGATAGCGGTGCAACTCCAGCGCGCCCGCCACGTAGCAGGCGGCAATCACCATCGTGACCGTCAGGGCCAGCAGATTCGAGCCGACATAGCCCGCGCCGACCCAACCCACGGCAACGAGACCCACCAAAAACACGACGACAAAATCAATGCGATATCTGGACATGTTGTCCCAGTTAGCTGTTAGCTGATGCGAAGGGCCGCGAGCAACCCTTCGACCGGTTGAAAACGAATCTCCAGTTCGGCGAGCAATACGCCCTGCATGTCCTTGCGGAACACGTCGAGCCATGCGCCGGGCTTGACGGCTGCCGTAGCGCCTTCCGGAGCGTGCGCGTCCGCCAGTTGGGCCAGCGCGTCCTGCTCAGCCTGGCGCAAGCGCTCGAAGTGCGCGCCGAGCATGCCCGGCACGGCGGCCAGCAGGTTGTGCTCGCGCGCGCCCAGTGCGCGCTCCATGATCGCGTCGACGACCGCGAGCCGCGTCATCTCGGGCGTCTTCGCCGCCAGCATGCTCCGCAGCCGGCCGCGCAGATTGCCGATCGCGATTTCCATCGACTGCTGCATCGCGAGATAGTGCCGCCGGAAATCCGCGTAATCGGGGGCCGGTCCGGTCGGCTCGCTCCGCGCGGATATCGGCGCTGACCCGCGCCGGCGGGTCGAGGCGGACGCGTTGTCGCCGGCGATCGCACTCGCGAGCGACGCGCGCACCTGCGCGCACTCGCTCTCGATGCCGCCGTGCGGCCGCGCGCCGCCAGCGACGGCGGGCGGATTGCCATTCAGCGCCGTCGATAGCGCGATCGCGTCGGTCCAGCCGAGCCATTGGCTCAACTGGTCCGACAGCGACTGGCTGGATGCGGGAACGTCGACGGCCGTCAGGCGGGCCAGCAGCCGGACGAGCGACGGGCCGCTGACGGCTGCGCGCTGAGGGGCTTGAACCATACAACCGGAATCGTAAAAAGGCAGCAGTTTACACGCTGACGGGGTGGCGGCCGCCAGCCGGGAATGATTTCGGCGATACAAAATTGGGTGTCGGTTGCGGACGTTGGCCGCGAAAGCCCCGCGCATCAAGGGGGAGCGCGAGTCGTGGCCGCCATCGTCCGATGTGCGATGGCGGCCAGGCGTGCCGTACCGGCCCTCGCCGATGCGGCACGATGCGGCGGACCCGATGCGGCTGATCGGCAGCGTGGGACCGCGCTAGCTCATCGTCAGCACGACGCGAAAGCGCGCGGCGCCGCTCATCATGCGATCGTAGGCTTCGGCGGCGCGTTCGAGCGGATAGGTCTCGATCATCGGCTTGACGCCGGACAGCGCGCTGAACGCGAGCGTGTCCTCCGAATCGGCCGATGTGCCCGACGGCCAGCCCTGCACCGCATTGCGGCCCATGATGAACTGCACGCTCGGCACCTCGATGGGCTTCTCCGCGACGCCCACGATGATCAGCTTGCCGTCGAGCGCCAGTCCGCCGAGCGTTGCCGTCATCGCGTCGCCGTTCGTCACGGTCGCGAGCACCACTTTCGCGCCGCCGAGTGCACGCAGCGCGTCGGCGACATTCTGCGTGCGGCTGTCGATGTAATGGTGCGCGCCGAGTTGCTTCGCGAGCGGCGCCTTGTCCTCGCCGCGCGCGATCGCGACGGTGCGGAAACCCATCCGCTGCGCGAATTGCACGCCCAGATGCCCGAGGCCGCCGATGCCGAGAATCGCGACGACATCGCCCGCACGCGCCCCGCTGTTTCGCAACGCATTGAACGTGGTGATGCCCGCGCAAAGCAGCGGCGCCGCATCCACGTCGTCGAGTTCCGACGGCATGCGCGCGAGCGCTTCGACGGGCGCCACCAGGTATTCGGCGTATCCGCCGTCATAGCTGATGCCCGGCACCTGCGCGTTCTCGCACACGACGAAGTGGCCGCGCCGGCAATTTGCGCAATGTCCGCAGTGGCCGCCATGCCAGCCGACCCCGACGCGCTCGCCCGCCTTCCACCCTTCGACGCCCGCGCCCAGCGTATCGATCACGCCCGCCACCTCGTGTCCCGGCACGCGCGGATATTGCAGGCCCGGCCACAGCCCGTCTTTCGTCATCGAGTCGCTGTGGCAGATGCCGCACGCCTGCACCTTGATCAATACATGACCGGGGCCGGGCGCGGGCACTTCGCGCTCAACGATCTCCAGCGCCCCGCCGGGGCCGCCGACCTGTACCGCTCTCATCTTTCGCATCGAATTTGCTCCAGTCGAAGAACAGTCACTCCAGCGCGGCCGGGCTCGCATCGGCCATACCTTCGGACGCGCCGCATCGCGACGCAGCCGGCTGGTCCGACAGGGATAGTAGGTGGAGAAGCGTGCGCCCGCAATTGAACGGTCGAATCGGGGCGAGTCCGGGCACCCCCGGGCAACCCCGGGCGCTCGCCGATGGCAATCGCTAATGCGGCAATGGCCGACGAATGCTGGCGCTCACGCCGAGCCGATTTTTCCGCGGCGTCTTGGTCGTGCGAACACGTTGTTCAGCCACTCGCGGCCATTGACGACCATCATGCCCGCGAGCACGAGCACACTGCCCGCGAGAAAGCCCGGATCGAGCCGCTCGTGCAGCAGCAGCGCGCCCATCGCGACGCCGAATATCGGCGACATGAACGACAGCACGCCCAGGCGCGACGCGAGGTAGATGCGCAGCAGCCAGAACCAGACCGCGTAGCTGACGAAGCAAACGACGATCGCCTGAAACCCGAGACTCGTCCACACGAGCGGCGTGCCGTGAAAATGGAACTGGCCGGTGATGGCCGCGAACGGCAGCAATACGACGAAGGCCCATGCGAGCTGATAGAAGAGCGTCTGCGTCGCGGGCGCTTCGCTGAGACGCGTCGCGCGAACCGCGACCGTCGTCATGCCCCACGCGGCGCCACCGCAGATGCCCAGCAGGTCGCCGAGCATCCAGTTCGACGACGACGGATCGCCGCCGCCCTTCGCGCCCGGGCCGACAAACGTGACGACGATGCCGACGAACGCGATCGCGATGCCCGTCCATTGCATGCGAGTCAGGCGCTCGGAAGGCAGCGCCATTTGCAGGCCGACTGCGGCGAACATCGGCGCGGTGTACAGGAACACGGCCATGTGAGACGCCGTCGTCCATCGCAAGCCTTCGGCCACGAACAGAAACTCGGCGGCGAACAATATGCCGACCAGCGCGCCCGGCCTCAGCGCGACGCCCGGTAGCCAGTTGTCGCGAACGATCATCCTGCCGAACACCCAGACCAGCACGGCGGCAACGCCCGAGCGCATCGACACCTGAAGCAGCGGCGCGACATCGCTCGCTATCGATTTCATCGCGACCTGTTGCAGCCCCCATACGAGGCACAGAATCATCATGCTTGTAACGGCAAAGCCGTCTAGAGTTTTTCTCATCGATGTTCGTCAGCAGGTCTGATGCGAAGCTGGTTTGCTCATGGCTCGAAAGGAGCTAGATTTTCAACGATTTGCGCTGCGATGTCGAATTCGCGCCCGCGCTGGCCCGGCTGGTCCATGATCGTCGCGGAACGGTCCGGCGCGCTTCTGATCGTGGCCGCGCACTCCCGTAGTCGACGAACCCGCCACACGACATCGCTATACTCTCGCACTTTCATTATTCGCGTCGTCGCGCACGAAGGACTCCCTATGAGCACGTTGCCCCCTTGCCCGAAATGCCATTCCGAATTCACGTATGAAGATGCGGGCGTCTTCATTTGCCCCGAGTGCGCGCACGAATGGACAGCGCAAACCGCGGGACCTGCTGAAGCTACGGCCCGGGTCTATCGCGATTCAGCCGGAAACGTGCTGCAGGACGGCGATACCGTCACGGTCATCAAGGATCTGAAACTGAAGGGATCGGGAGGCGTGATCAAGATGGGCACCAAGGTGAAGAACATCCGTCTGGTGGATAGCGATCACGACATCGATTGCAAGATCGACGGGTTCGGCGCCATGAGCCTGAAGTCGGAATTCGTCAGGAAAGCTTGACGGGCTTTACGTCATTGCCATTCGATGGTCCGGGAGCGGCTCGTTCCCGGACACAGCGCGATCTGCTGAATGCTCAACGCCGGCAATGCGTGCTCACGGGAAAATCGGCGTCGTGGGCTCCGCGCCTTCGAGATCGGCCTTCGGAAAATGCTGCGCGACCATCTGCTCGATCTCATGCTCGCGCGAGCCGGGAACGTCGGCCATGATCAGTATCTGGCCGTCGCGTATCGCGTCGCGAAAGCGCTGTAGCCGGGTGTTGGGTTCATCGACGCCGATCATCGCCGCCGTCCATGCGCCGAAGCCCGCGCCCGCCAGCGTCAGTCCGACGACGGCGCCGCCCGCAATCGCCAGTTCCGCAGGCGGAAATACGAGCGCCACGAGCCCCAGCAGCGCGCCCGTCGCGCCGCCGAGCGCCACGCCGCGCTCGAGTGCATGCACGACGTCGCTGCTTTGCAGCAGGGACGCCTGAGGCAGTTGCTCGAGCGTAACGCTGTGATTCGCGAGTACGTGGATGTGGCGCCACGTGATGCGCGCCCGCAGCAGATCGTCTACGATCGCCTTCGCTGTCAGCGTGTCGGGTACGAGAAAATAAAGGCGTCTCATGTCGGCTCTCCGTCAAACTTGCGGTGATCCGCAACGGGATGATGCCGTTTATCGTACGCCTGTTACCGCCCGCCAGCGCATGCCTGTCCGCCAATGTCATGGCGCTCGGGCGGCACTGCGCAACCGCGGACGGGTTGCGCCGCGAACGTCAGCCGTGTCCCGTCACGAATTTTTTCGTCGCGTGATAGCCGTGCTTCGTCGCATCGGCGACGGCATGCCCCGTCGATTTCGCGCCGTGGCCAATCGCATGCCCGGCCGATTTCGCGCCGTGGCCGACGGCGTGTACCGCATGGCCCACTGCGTGACCCGTGTCCCGGCCCGCCATCTTGGCGTCTTCCTTGAACTGGTGCGCGCCCGAAGCGAGGCTTGCATGCGCCAGCGGACTGGCCATGACCAGCGCGGCGACGATGATCGAAAATCTGGTCTTTTTCATGGCCCCGATTTTCCCATATCGAACAATTGCGCACGGTACATGATCGGTAAGCATTCGCCCTTCTTTGTATCGCGATGTTTCCGCTCGCGTTGCGCAAAATATGCGTTTCGTCCGGCGCTTTCGCTGATGCGCGGTTGGTACTAGTCTAGAAGGCGGGTCCAGAGGGGACGGACGGTATGCGCTCGGTGTCTGCCATGTTCGTCCATCTGTGACGCGTTCTCACGTCGTTGTGCCGCAACGGAGCGAGGTCCGCCATGCAATTGTCCGCCGTCAAGGTCGTCAAGCCCGAAGCGACCAACTTCATTCTCGGGCACAGCCATTTCATCAAATCCGTCGAGGATATTCACGAGGCCCTGGTCGGCACCGTGCCCGGCATCAAGTTCGGCCTCGCGTTCTGCGAGGCATCCGGCAAGCGGCTCGTCCGACGCTCGGGCACCGACGAGAGTCTCGTCGAGATGGCATGCCAGAATGCGACGAACGTCGGCGCGGGCCATAGCTTTTTCGTGTTTCTCGGCGACGGCTTTTTCCCCGTCAACGTGTTGAACACGATCAAGGCTGTGCCCGAGGTGTGCCGGATATTTTGCGCGACGGCGAACCCCGTCGAGGTGCTGATCGCCGAAACGGATCAGGGGCGCGGCATCGTCGGCGTGATCGACGGTTTATCGCCCGTCGGTGTCGAGACCGCAGAAGACGTGCAGTGGCGCAAGGATCTGTTGCGCACCATCGGATACAAACTGTAGCGGCTTCGCGCTTCCAGACATCGTGCACGTTGCGCGCGCCGCCTCGCCAGCCGATCAGACATGGAACAACGACAACGACGACGCCTCGCGCCGGGCACGCTATGGCCGGCCGTTCTTCGACAGACGGAACATGCGCTACGCTGCGGCGCGCTGCAACCGATCGACACGCAACAGGCGGTGATCGAAAGCGGCGGCATCCGCTTTCTCGTGCGGCAGGTGTCGAGCCTGACGCGCAAGGAGCAGCAGCGCGCGCAGGCCGCAAAAGTTCAGACGGCGAAGCGCCCTTCCGTGAACCCGTTCCTTCCGTACGAGCCGGATCTGTTCGTCGCCGACATCTCCGATACGCATCTCGCGTTGCTCAACAAGTTCAACGTCATCGATCATCATCTGCTGATCGTCACGCGCGCGTTCGAACGCCAGGAGGCACTGCTCGATCTCGCCGACTTCGAGGCACTGCTGGCGTGCATGGCGCAGTTCGACGGCATCGGCTTTTACAACGCAGGTGCCGCAGCGGGCGCGAGTCAGCCGCACAAGCATTTGCAGATCGTGCCGCTGCCGCTCGGCGATGCCGGTCCGCCCGTGCCCATCGAGCCGATGCTCGCGACGGCTGTCATCGAAGGCCCGGCGGCACGCGTCCCGGGTCTGCCGTTTCGGCACGCGTTCGCGCGCTTCGAACCCGATGCGATGGCTTCCGCCGATGCGGCAAGGCTCGCGCTTTCCTGCTATCGCACGCTGTTCGAAGCCGCGCGTGTCGGTACGGTCGACATCGACGGGGAACGCTGTCACGCGACGCCGTACAACCTGCTCGTCACGCGCGAGTGGATGCTGCTCATGCCGAGGTCGGATGAGCGCGTCGAAGGCGTGCCGGTAAACGCGTTGGGATTCGCGGGATCGCTGTTCGTGCGCGACGCGGCGCAGATGGATGTGATCGAACGGCTCGGCCCGATGACGGTTCTGCAACGCGTCGCGCTGCCTGCAAACGCGTCGCGATGATGCGAGTGATTCATGCCAATGCGAAGGAGACGGACATGCTGAAGAACGTCGCGATCGATCGGGTCGCGGCAACGCCGCGCAAGATTCTTCAAGCCAGCAATGTACGCGTTGTTGCCGCATTAGCGCTCGCGTGTGCCGCGCTCGTCGGCGCGGCACAGACGCGGCCCGCTTCGTTCGACAGCTTCGCTGTGCCGTCGGGCAGCGCGCCGCACGACGTCGCGCCGTCGCCGGACCGTACCGTGTGGTTCACCGCGCAGGCGCGAGGCTCGGCGGGACGGCTCGACCCGCGCAACGGCAAGATCGACAGCATTGCGCTCGGCGACGGATCGGCGCCGCATGGCGTGATCGTCGGGCCGGACCAGGCGGCGTGGATCACCGATGGCGGCCAGAACGCGATCGTCCGTGTCGATTCGAAGACACTCGCCGTCACGCGTTTTCCGCTGCCCAAGGACCGGTCTAACGCCAACCTCAATACGGCCGTGTTCGACAAGCAGGGACATCTGTGGTTTACGGGGCAAAGCGGCATCTACGGCGAACTCGATCCGAAGCGCGGCACGATGCGCGTGTTCGATGCGCCGCACGGCGCCGGCCCGTACGGCATCTGCGTGACGCCGAACGGCGCGCTGTATTTCGCGTCGCTCGCGGGCAATTACCTCGGCCGCATCGACCCGGCCACAGGCGCCGCGCAAGTCATCAAGCCGCCGACGGCAAATCAAGGCGCGCGCCGCGTCTGGTCCGACTCGCAAGGGCGCGTGTGGGTCAGCGAATGGAACGCGGGACGTGTCGGCATGTTCGATCCGTCGACGCAGCGCTGGCGCGAATGGCGTCTGCCTGGCGACAACCCGCATGCGTATGCGATCTTCGTCGATGATCACGATGTCGTCTGGCTCAGCGAATGGAGCGCGAATGCGCTCGTGCGCTTCGATCCGCACACCGAGCGGTTCGATGTACTCGCACTGCCGCGTGACCACGCGAACGTTCGGCAGATGATGGGCCGCGCGGACGAAGTGTGGCTGTCCGAATCCGCGACCGACCATCTCGTGCGCTACCCGTCGCGCGCAGCGAAGAACTAACGGGCGACTGACGGGCGACTGACTGGCGCGCGACGTCAACGGCGCGCGCGCATCGCGCGCCACGCCGCGGACAGCTTGTCTGCCAAAAATAGCGGCCGCCCCTACAATAGGCTGCGCCGCGCGATCTCGCGCGCGCCGCGCCGAGCGCGACCTACGCAATCACACGACGAGTTCGCCGATATGAGACTCATGAGACTCCGATTTCTCATTGCTTTTCTCTTTGCCGTCTTTACGTTTTGCAAGGGCGCATCGGCACAGACCGTCGACAGTTCCGACCCGCAGGCGTTGATCAAGACGGTCACGCAACAGGTGCTCGACGAAGTGCGCAAGCGCGCGATCGAGCCGACCGACATCCCGCGCATCATGGACATCGTGAACCGGGACATCCTGCCGTATATCGACTTCGAGCATACGACGCGGCTCGCGGTAGGCCGCTACTGGCGAACGGCGACGCCCGAGCAGCAGAAGCAGCTCGTGCAGCAGTTCCAGACGCTGTTGATCCACCTGTATTCAGGCGCGCTCGCGCAGCTTCGCCCGGATCAAAAGATCGAATATCCGCCGATACGTTTTTCGCCGATCGATACCGACACCGTCGTGCGCACGATTGCAATCACCGATGCGCAGCCCGTCGAGATCGATTACCGTCTGCGCAAAACGCCGCAAGGCTGGCGCGTGTATGACCTCAACGTGCTCGGCGCGTGGCTCGTGCAGACTTATCGCCAGCAGTTCGGCGAGACGATCCAGCAAAGCGGCGGCATCGATGGACTGATCCGCTTCCTCACCGAACGCAACGAGCAACTCGCGTCGGGCAAGCAGTGAAAGGCAAGGCTCGACGATGCGCCGCACCAACCGCATGCTGATAAACAGCCTGCGCGTAGACATCGGTACGCTTCGACAACGCGTAGTCGGCCATCAGGTTGATCTGGTGATACCTCGAACTGCTGTTGGCCGCATCGTCAACCGCGTCCGAGTAGTTGTAACTCAGCACGCCTTGCGTTTCCAGTTTGGCTTGCAGATGTTACGCAACTGATTTACGGGCCTGAGCAGATCTGCTCGGTCTTCTGGGTCGGCAAGAATCCCTTGCCGAAGCCGAACGGCGTCACGAGCGACAGGTGTTCACTCGATCCAATGAAAGGCACTAGTGTCTTGTTAAAGGCGTCGCGCAAATCCTTGTCGCTCTTCCTGAACCCGAATGCGCCATGCGACGTCACAGAGTTGTTGTTGACACTCTGAAAAGGCGCCGTTGCCTGCACACCGTCGGCTTTCTGCGCCATGTTGTTGATCGAGAGCGCCGTCAGCGCCGCCGCATCGGCGCGCCCCGTTTGCACCGCGCTGACGAGGCTCGGCTGATCGGACAGCTGCACGAGCTGATTCGGCTTTACGCCGCTCTGCTCCGCGTAGCCGACCTCGACCGTGCCCGCCATCACGGCAAGCTTCGTATTCGGCTTTGCGGCAACCGACTGGAAATCCTTCATGTTGTCCGGGTTTCCTTTCTTGACCAGCAACGCCTCGCCCATCCCGTAACTCGGTTCCGAGAACAGGATCTGCTGACAACGTGGCGGCGTGACGGCCATGCCAGCAGCGATGATGTCGAAGCGCCCGGCCTGCAAGCCCGGAATCAGCGACCCGAAGTCGGTCAGCACGCCGACCACATTCTTGATACCCATTTTGTGCAGCACGGCTTTCGCAACCTCCGGTGCTTCGCCCGTCACATTGCCGTCCATGTCCGCGTAGCCATACGGCGCTTCGTTGGCGAACCCGATCCTGATCGTGCCCGTATGCATTGCCCGTTCCAACGTAGTTTCAGCTTGCGCCGCGACGCTGACTGCAGTCGTCGCGAGTGCCAACACCATTGAAATGCCGTGCCGCAAAGTCTTGCTGTCAAACATTTTCAGTCTCCTTTTTGCCGAGTCGAATGGATTACATCTCGTCGCTAGTAATGCGATGTGCTCAGTCGTCCGCGTCGATGCCGGCCAGTTGCGCACACAAATCGACGCCCCAGCCGAGCAGATCCTCGTCGAAGTCGAACCGCTCGTTGTGGTGTCCGCCGCGCGTGTGCCCCGCCAGCAGCAGATATGTCGAGCGCCCTCCGCGCTGCTGGACCGCGCGCGCCATATACGTTGCGTCTTCGCTTGCTGGAACAGGGTAGTTCGACACCGAGATGCCCGCGTCATCCCGCATGCCGACGTTGCGCGCCGCCTCGGCCACCGCGTCGACGAGCGCCTTGCTGTTGTCCGCGCCGACAAACTCGGCGACGGGGCGCACCTCGGCCTGCACGCCGGTCATCCGCGCAGCGCCTTCGATGATCTCGATTGCGCGCCCGTACATGTACGAACACACTTCGTCATTCGCGCCGCGGACTTCGAAGCGGAATTTCGCGGCGTCCGACACGACGTTGTTCGCGTTCTCCGAACTGAACTTGCCGACGTTGACACGCGACGCGCCTTTGCTATGACGAGGAATCGCGTACAGCCCCTGCACGGCAGCGCAGGCGGCGAGCAGTGCGTTGCGTCCGTCCTGCGGTGCATTGCCCGCATGGCTCGCGCGTCCGGAAAAATGCACGTCGCAGATTCGCGCCGCGAGCCACGTCGCGTCACAGATCAACTTGCGCTCGGAGACAATGCCGAGATGCAGCGCGACGAACGACTCCACTTCTGCCAGTTGCGGCAAGCGGGCGAACACGGCCCCGCCTCCCGCCACTTCTTCGGCTGGCTGGAAGAAGAGATGCACGCGGCCGCGCAACGTCGCGCGCGACGCCGCGAGCCGCCGTGCAAAGCCGAGCCCGATGGTGAGATGGCCATCGTGGCCGCAAGCGTGCATCACGCCGTCGTTGCGCGAACGAAATCCCGCGGCAGCCGGCACGTGCTCGGCCGCATCGCTTTCGGCGATAGGCAGCGCGTCGATGTCGAAACGAAAGCCATACGTCGGCCCGCTCGATGCTCCATCGAGCGTCGCGACCAGTCCCGTATAACCGCCTTTCATCGCAGGCAAATACCGGTTGTCCGCGCCCAGTGCCGCGCTCGCGCGCGCGAACGCCTTATCGAGCATGGCGGGTGTCGGCAGACCTGAACGCGTGGCGCCTTCGTACAGAGCTTCGCCCCACGTCACGGCGAAGCCGAGCTGTTCGAGTTCCTCGCAGAGCTTTGCGGTGGTATGAAACTCAGTCCACGACAGTTCAGGGTACGCATGGTACGCACGGCGCGTGGCCACGAGCGGCGCCAAATGTTCGGCGTGCGGGTACAGCGGAAGTGTGTGCATCGGGTCGGCCCTGCTTCAGGCGAGTAGAGTGGGATCGATGTTGACTGAGCGCAGATTGCTGAACGCGGGCAAGCCAAGCGGGGAAAGCGCGATCGAACCGTTACCCGAGTTCTTGTGACCGATCCAGCCGAGCCGCGCATCGACGAAATTGCAGCGGTTCACATACACCGTACCCGTGTCCGCCGCATCGATGAAGCGTTCGGCCCGTGCGCGCGAGCGCGTGAAAATCGACGCGCTGAGTCCATAGTCGGAATCGTTCACGCATTCGATGGCCTGTGCGTCGGACCTCACTTTCATCACGGGCAGTACCGGGCCGAATGTCTCTTCTCTCAGGACGGCCATCCGGGGATCGACGTCGGCCAGCAGTGTCGGCAACAGGAACAGCGCGTTGCCGATCCGCTCGCTCCCGCCGCCCGTCACCGCCGTCGCGCCTTTTGCAACGGCGTCGTCGACGAGATGTTGCAACCGATGCACGGCCACATCGCCGCCGAATAGCGGGCCCAATGTCGTATCCGGCGCCGTCGGGTCGCCGCACCGCTGCTCGGCCATCACCTGTGCGGCCGCCTCGACGAAGCGCTCGTAAAGCTTCTCGTGAACGAACACGCGCTTGACTGCGCAGCACGATTGCCCGGAGTTGTGCAGGCGTCCGATCCGCACGGTCCATTCGACGGCACTCGCGAGATCCGCATCCTCGGCGATATACGCGGCATCGTTGCTGCCGAGTTCGAGCGAAACGCCGATAAACGGATTGCGCAGCGCATTCGCCGCGCGCTTCGCGATGCTCGCCTGAATGGCGCGACCGCCGTGCACAGAGCCCGTAAAGATGACATGATCGATGTCGGCCGTTTCGATGATTCTTGCCGACACGTCGTAGTCGACGGTGATATTCACCAGCAACGAACTGATTCCGCCCAGTGAGCCGAATGCCCGCTCGAAGTGACGACCCACGGAAGGCGTGGTCGTATGCTTCAGCAGCACCGCGCTGCCGCTCAGCAGCGCGCAGACCGTACCGTTTATCGCGCAGAACAGCGGATAGTTCCAGGGCGTGATGATGTACACGAGCCCTTTCGGCACGAAGTCGATGCGCCCTTCGAAATCTTCGCTGTTGTACGAAGCGAGGCCATACGGTGCGAGCGCGCCGTCACTGGCGAAACGGCACATGAACTCGGCGCGCTCGATCATGTAATCGACTTCGGCAGCAGCAGCCGACACAGGCTTGCCCATTTCCCGCGTGACCTCGCGGGCGATCGCATCGCGATGATCGCGGAAGTACTGCAACGCGGCCTTCACAAGACCAGCACGGTCTTTCGCCGGAAACTTGCGCCATTCACGCGCCGCCGCGCGCGCCTGGGCAATGCGGCTCGACACTGCCTCATACGTTTCAGACGGCGCCGAAAACACCTGCTCCCCAGTGAAAGGGTTGCGCAATTCGATCATGCTCATCAAACAGTCTCCCTGGTTGCCAGTCGGGCCATCTCGCCCGTGAATGCATCGATGTCCCGCTCGCTCGTATCGAAGGACGTGACGAAGCGGACCTCGGATGTGCGCGGATTCCAGACGTGAAACGCGGTGTGCTGTTGCAGCGGCGCAATCCACGACGGCGGCAACGTTGCGAATACCATGTTGGCCTGCACGGGTGCCGTGACGCGCACGCCTTCTATCGCGAGCAGCGCCGACGCGAGACGCGCCGCCATCCGGTTCGCGTGCCGCGCGTTGTGCAGCCACAGGTCGTCTTCGAAATAGCCGAGATATTGAGCGGCGATGAACCGCTGCTTCGACGCGAGCTGCATGCCCTGCTTGCGGATCGACGGCAATGTGCCGCCGAGCGCGGGATCGATGACGACAATGGCCTCCGCCATCATCAGCCCGTTCTTCGTGCCGCCGAACGACACGATGTCGACGCCCAGATCGCGCGTGATTGTTCCAAGCGGCAGATCGAGCGAAGCGGCGGCATTGGCAAGACGCGCACCGTCCATATGAACAAGCATGCCCTGCGCGTGCGCGAACCCGGCAATGCGGCGAACCTCCTCGGGCTGATAGACGGTTCCTCGCTCGGTTGCCTGCGACAGCGATACGACGCGCGGCCGGCTGCGGTGCACGAGCCCCGCATGAAACGCGACCGCTTCTTCGAGTGCGGGCAGTTCGAGCTTCCCGTCGTTGGTTGCAACGCCCACCACCTTGCAGCCCGCGATGCGCTCGGGCGCGCCGCATTCATCGACACGGAGATGCGCGCAGTCGGCACAAAAGACGGCATCGACCGATTGCGCGATCGCCTGCAACGCCAATGCGTTGGCCGCTGTGCCCGTGGTCACGAAAAACACCTTGGCCTGCTCGCCGAAGTGCAGGCGAAACAGCCGCTCGGCGCTCGCTGTGTACGCATCGGCGCCATAGCCGATCACATGCCCGGCGTTGGCCGCCATCATTCGCGCGAAGACGGCAGGATGCACGCCGGACGCGTTATCGCTCGCCAGCATCGGCTTTACCGATTCGTTCATGTCGGCTCCTGACATGCGACCACGTTCAGCGCCAGGCCGCCGCGCGCCGTTTCCTCCGCGCACATCGGCCCGACCGTGTGCGAGCTGGAAGGCCCGATGCCGACTTTGAACTGATCCAGCACACTGATCGTCATCACCGCACCCTTTTCATCACAGCGTCTGCGTGCCTTGATAGACCGGAAAGCTGCGGCACAGCGCCTGAACCTTGTCGCGGACCTTGTCGATCGTTGCGCGGTTATCGACGTCATCGAGCACGTCGCACATCCAGTGCGCGAGCTGCGCCGATTCGGCTTCACGCAGTCCACGCGTCGTGATGGCCGGCGTGCCGACGCGAATGCCGCTCGTCACGAACGGCGACTCGGGATCGTTGGGCACGGCGTTCTTGTTGACCGTGATGTGCGCGGCTTCGAGCGCGGCATCGGCGGCCTTGCCGGTGAGCCCGCGCCCGATGAAGCTCACGAGGAACAAATGATTGTCGGTGCCGCCCGAGACGACGCCATATCCGCGTGCGACAAACGTCGCCGACATCGCCTTCGCATTGGCGATCACCTGCCGCTGGTACTCGGCGAATTCGGGCCGCGACGCTTCGAGCAGCGCAACGGCCTTTGCCGCCACGACGTGCATCAACGGGCCGCCCTGTGTGCCGGGAAAGACCATCGAGTCGATCTTCTTCTGCAACCCGGGATTCTCGCGGCCGAAGATGAGCCCGCCGCGCGGGCCGCGCAGCGTCTTGTGCACTGTCGTCGTCACGACGTCCGCGAACGGCACGGGGTTCGGATACAGGCCCGCCGCGACTAGTCCCGCGACGTGCGCAATGTCGACGAAGAGCAGCGCGCCGACCTCATCGGCGATCTGCCGGAAACGTGCAAAGTCCAGCTGGCGCGAATAGGCGGAAAAGCCCGCGACGATGAGCTTCGGCCGGTGTTCGCGCGCGAGCGCCGCAAGCGCGTCGTAGTCGATCAGGCCGTCGTCGTTCACACCGTATTGCACGGAGCGAAAGAGCTTGCCCGAGAAATTGACCTTCGCGCCGTGGGTCAGATGCCCGCCATGCGCGAGGCTCATTCCGAGCACGGTATCGCCGGGTTGCAGTAGCGCGAGATACACCGCCGCGTTCGCCTGAGAACCGGAATGGGGCTGGACGTTTGCCCATGCCGCGCCGAACAGCTTTTTGGCGCGCTCGATTGCGAGACGCTCGACGACATCGACATGCGCGCAGCCGCCGTAATAGCGCTTGCCCGGATAGCCTTCCGCATATTTGTTGGTGAGCGCGCTGCCCTGGGCTTGCAGCACGCGCGGACTCACATAGTTTTCAGAGGCGATCAGTTCGATATGCTCTTCTTGCCGTCGCTGCTCTCCGCGAATGGCGTCGGCCAGTTCCGGGTCGAATTCCTCGATGCCTGGTGATGCTGTAAACATGAGTATTTCCTTTTCGTCAGTGCCTGATGGCGTAAACGGTCTCGTAGCTGACTTGCGTGCCGGCTGAGTCTTCTTCGCGTTTGCCCGCGCGTACTCTCACTGCGCGAATAGCGGCATTCGAAATCAGCCGTTGCGCGACTGCGCCGCAAAAATCCGCGACGCCTTTGATGTGCGCCCTTCTGCAATCCTCGATCGCATGCCACATCACTTCGTAATCCACGACTTCGTCGAGCGAGTCCGAAGCCGGCGTGCAGGTGCCATAGGGCACGTAAAGATCGATCGATATGAGAAAAGCGGCTTCCTCATCGTCGTGTTTCGGATCGTTCAGATTCACGCGCCGGTTGCGAAGAAATAGCCGCCGGTGCTGTGCGAGGTCGGCGGCGGGAACCTCGGTGCAAGCGACTCCGCTCATCCGTGTGGTACCCGTGATGCACCGTGCGCCACGATCCACTCCTCGATGCTTTTCGCAAACGTGCACGGCACATACAGGTCGAAGGCTTCGGCGCCGTCATCGTCGAGTACCGACATTGCAAGCACGGGAACGTGATGCACGTGGCTCTGCGAGATCGCATGCAGCGCAAACGCCGAAACGGAAAAGTCGACCGGCATCAGCACGGACATCAGATGACGCACGCCCGCACCCGACAGGCGCAGCAACTCGCGGCTATGTCCCAGCTCGGTGACGACGCCGATCGATGCGTCGATCGGACCGCGCAAGCGCTTGAGCCGACGGTCGCCACGCGGCGCGCAGATCCGCACGCGACGCGCCCCGACGCGCATCGCCCGCAAACCTTCCGACTCGACGGCTGCGTTGACGAGCGTCGGCACCGCGCAGCCGATCGCCTCCTCGACCTTCGCGACAGCGGCGCTCCAGTTGTCCTGCCAGCCGCCGAATTGCAGCCAGTCGCGGCCGGACACCGTGCGCAGCTTCGTCTGATGACGCGGGTACGAGTGATAAAGGGGCGCAGAGCCGCCGAGGCTGCCGACGCCGATACCGGCCTGCGCAGCCAACGAATTGAACTGTTCGTTACGCACGGAGACGCTCTCCTTCTGGATCGAGAAAAATCGGATTGACGACACGCACCGTGACCGTCTCGCCCTTCAGCGGATACACCGCGCGCAGCCTTTGCCCTTCGCGCTGCCTGCCTTGCTCGACCAGTCCGAGCGCGAGATAGCGGCCCAGCGTCGGGCTATACGTCGTCGATGTGACGTGACCGATGCCGTGTCCCTTGAGCGGACCATCCTCGGGAAACACGATGCAGCCGGGGCGCAACCGCTCTTGCGGGTTCTCGGGCTGCAAGCCCATCAGCACGGGACGGTCGGCGCGGCAAAGGTCGGCTCGCTGACGAAGCACGCTGCCGGCGAAGGGCTTCGCTTTCGCCATCCGCCCAAGGCCGAGGTCATCGAGCGTCGTGCGGCCGTCGAGCTCGGGGCCCGCAGCGTGCCCTTTCTCGACGCGCAACGCGCCCATCGCTTCCGTGCCGTAGGCGATGACGCCAAGCGGCTGGCCGGCCGTGTACAGCCGGTCCCATAGACGCGCCGCATCGCCCGCCGGGCAATAGACCTCATAGGCCAGCTCGCCCGAGAAGCTGATCCGGTGCACGCGCACCGTCACGTCCTCGAACTGTGCGAGCAGACAGCCCATGTACGGCAGCGCGTCGTTCGACAGATCGCCGCCCAGCACCTGCGAAAGCAGCGCGCGGCTGCGCGGCCCCGCAACGGCCATCGCGCCCCACTGGTCCGTCACCGATGTGACGTGCACGCGCAACTCCGGCCAGGCGGTTTCAAGCAGAAACTCCAGGCGGCTCATCACGGCGGCTGCGTTCGCGGTCGTCGTCGTCATGAAGAAGTGATGCTCGGCGAGCCGCGTCGTCGTGCCATCGTCGAATACGAAGCCGTCGTCGCGCAGCATCACGCCATAGCGTGCTTTTCCGACCGCCAGCTTCAGCCAGCCGTTGACGTAGACGCGATCGAGAAACTCGGCCGCGTCGGGCCCTTGCACATCGATCTTGCCGAGCGTCGAGACATCCACGATGCCGACACCCGAGCGCACGCCCTTCATCTCATGCACGTACGCGGCATCGACGTCCGCGCCGCTCGACGGGTAGTACCAGGGACGCATCCACAGACCGACCTCCGCCATGTGAGCGCCGCGCGCACTGTGCCAATCGTGCATCGGCGTGCGGCGGACGGGACGGAAATGCTGGCCGACGGATGCTCCGCCGAGCGCGCCGAGCGGCACGGGCGTGTACGGCGGGCGAAACGTCGTCGTGCCGACGGCAGGCAGCGACGCCTGCCGATGTCCCGCCATCGCCGCCATCCCGTTCAGGTTGCTCGTCTTGCCCTGATCGGTGCCCATGCCGAGCGTCGTATAGCGCTTCAGATGCTCGACTGAAACGAAGCCTTCCCGATGCGCGAGCGCCACGTCGGCTTCCGTCACATCCGTTTGCAGGTCGACGAACGCCTTGCCTTTGAAAGTGCCGCTGCCCTTCATCAAATGCAGAGGCAGCAGCGGACTTTGCGCATCGGCGCGCGGCAACTGATCGATCAGCGCGAGCGCATCCGTAGGCTTTTGCCCAAGCTGCACGGCGACTTCATGACCTGCTCCGAGACCGCTTGCGATCGCATCGACGGTTGTCGCCGCGCCGCGAATCGCGCCGGCGCACACGCAATCGGACGTGTCGGGACCCGCGACGAATGTGTCGAGTTCCGCGTTGAATACGGCCTTTGTGCCCCGCTGGCTCTGCAGATGAATGACGGGTGTCCAGCCTCCCGACACGGCCAGCAGATCGCACGCGATGCGCCGCGTCCGCTGTCCATGCACGTTCGCCGAGGCGACGGGTGCAAGCTGCACCGCTCGAAGCGCGCGGCCGCCTTCCGCTTGCGCGACGACGTGTCCGCGGATGATCTCGATGCCGCGCCGCTCGACTTCTTCGATGAGCGGACTTGCCGCGTGGTCGCGTCCATCGACGACGGCGACGACCTGAACGCCCGCGTCGGCAAGATCGCGTGCCGTGCGGTACGCACTGTCGTTGTTGGTCGCGACGACGACGCGCCGGCCGGGCACCACCGCGTACACATTGCAGTACTCGCGCACCGCGCCTGCGAGCATGATGCCGGGCAGGTCGTTGTTGGCGAACACCTGCGGCCGCTCGATCGCTCCCGTTGCGAGCACGACCTTTCGGGCGCGCATCAGCCAGACGCGCTGCCGTGGCTCATGCGGCAGCGGCGCGGGCCGATGGTCCGCGACGGCTTCGAGCAGGCCGACCGTGTTGCCGTCGAAGTAGCCGAACGCCGTCGTGCGTGCAAGCAGCGTCACGTTCGGGCGGCCCGACAGATCCGCGACGATGCGCTCGACCCAGCGGCTCGTGCTTTCCTTGCCGATCTGATCGCGCTCGAAGCGCAACGCGCCGCCGAACTGCGGATGCTCGTCGACGACGGTCACGCGCAAGCCGGCACGCGCGGCCGTGCTGGCCGCCGCTAGACCAGCGGGACCGGCGCCGACGACCAGCACGTCGCAGAACGCGTTGACGGTCTCGTAGTGGTCGGGGTCGGCGTGATGCGTCGCGCGCCCCATGCCGGCAGCGCGCCGGATGTGCTTTTCATACCATTCCCACGCGCCGCCCGGCCACATGAACGTCTTGTAGTAGAAGCCCGCCGACAGCACGGGCGACAACAGGTTGTTGACGGCCATCAGGTCGAAACGCACGGAAGGCCAGCCGTTCTGGCTGTTCGCGACGAGGCCGTCGAAAAGCTCGATCATCGTGGCGCGCGTATTCGGTTCCGTGCGCGCCCCACTGCCGAGCGCGACGAGCGCGTTCGGCTCTTCGACCCCGGCGCCGACGATGCCGCGCGGACGGTGATACTTGAAGCTGCGGCCGATCACCTGCACGCCGTTGGCGAGCAGCGCCGATGCAAGCGTGTCGCCCGCATAGCCGCGATAACGTCGGCCGTCGAACATGAAGCTCAGCTCCGCTTGCCGGTCGATGCGCCCGCCCGCTGTCTGCCTGAATACCTGTGCGCTCATGGCTGCACCCCTTCGGCGGCGAGCACGGCGGCCTTTGCGTCGTCGCGTGCAGTCGCATGCTCGCGCGCCGCGATCACGTTCAGAATCTCGTGCGTGCCCGTGTCACGCGTGACGACGAGCCACGCGCGGCAGCCCGACGTGTGTTGCCAGTACTCATCGTGCGGCCCGCGCGGATTGCGCCGGTCGAACACATACGCGTACCAGTGCTCGAACGACGCGTCATCCAGCGCGGGACGCGTAACCGTCGCGTCGCCGCCGTACTGAAACTCGGTGTGATCGCGCACACCGCAATAAGGACATCGGATTCTCAACATGATGCAAATCAGTGCGCGTAAGGGTATGGGCCGGCACCCGACTCGTTGATCGTTGCGCCGGTACGGAAGCGGTCAAGACTGAATTTCTGGTTGAGTTCGTGGGTGTGATCGTGCGCGATCGTGTGGGCAAAGGTCCAGCCGGCAGCGGGCGTCGCCTTGAAGCCGCCGTAGCACCAGCCGCCGTTCAGATACAGCCCGTCGACGGGCGTCTTCGAAATGATGGGACTGCCATCCATCGACATGTCCATCACGCCCGCCCAATGCCGCAGCAGACGCAAGCGCGAAATGCACGGCATCATCGAGCAAGCGATCGATGCGACTTCCGCGACGACGGGAAAATTGCCGCGCTGCGCGTACGAGTTGTAGCCGTCGAGGTCGCCGCCGAATACGAGGCCGCCCTTGTCGGACTGGCTGACATAGAAGTGCGCGGCGCCGAATGCGACCACCTGATCGACGAGCGGCTTGATCGGCTCGGTGACGAACGCCTGCAAGACGTGGCTTTCGATCGGCAGCGTGATGCCCGCTTTCGACGCGACGAGACTCGTGCTGCCCGCGACGGAAAGACCGACACGCGCCGCGCGGATTTCACCGCGCGTCGTTTGCACGCCCGCGAGCCGCCCTGCTTCGAACAGGAAGCCGAGCACCTCGCAGTTCTGGATCAGGTCGACGCCGAGCCGGTCGGCCGCGCGCGCGTAGCCCCAGGCGACGGCGTCGTGCCGTGCGGTGCCCGCCTTGCCCTGATACATCGCTCCGTGAATCGGGAAGCGCGCTGCGTCGCCGTACTCGAGATACGGCACGGCCTTGCGCACCTGATCGCGCGACCACAGCTCGCCATCGATGCCGTTCAGCCGCATCACATTCAGACGCCGTGCGAAGCTGTCCAGCTGATCGGGCGAATGCGCGAGCGTGATTTGCCCGCGCTGCGAGAACATCACGTTGTAGTTGAGCTCCTGGCTCAGTCCTTCCCACAGGCGCATCGACCAGTCATAGAACTGCGTATTGCCGTCGATCATGTAGTTCGAGCGCACGATCGTGGTGTTCCGGCCGATGTTGCCGCTGCCGAGATAGCCCTTTTCGAGCACCGCGACACGCTTGATCCCGTGCACGCGCGCGAGATAGTAGGCGGTCGCAAGCCCGTGCCCGCCGCCGCCGATCACGATGACGTCGTACTCCCGTTGAGGCTTGGGGTCCCGCCATGCGCGCCGCCAGCCCTGATTGCCGCGCAGGGCCTGCCGTACGAGTTGAAGTGCCGAATATTCTTTCATTTCGATCAGGTGAGTTGGCGTTCGGGCGATCTGCCGGAAGGCGGTTGCGATTGGTTGCGATGGAGACGGATGGAGACTTGCCGTTTAGCGGGCAACGGGGTCCGCCGGCACGTTGGACAGCACCTCCGCGCCCGCCGAGGACAGCAGCACCGTGTTCGACATGAAGTAATCGCCTTTGCCCGTTCCCATCAGCCACGACAGGATGTGGAAGGTCATCCCCTGCTCGATCACGCGCTCGCTGTCATGCCGCAAGCCGACGACGCGGTTGCCGCCCGTCCAGCTTGGCGCGCATCCGATGCCGACCAGATAGCCGCAGTGATGGCGCCGGTAGTGTTCGAGCCCCGCGCGATCGGCGACGCGTTGCCACGCGGCGTAGACGTCTCGCGCGAGTGCGCCGGGACGCAATGCTTCGACGACGGCGGCGAACGCGTCCTGACAAACGGCTGCCATCGTTCGTGCCGGATGCGGCACGGCGCCGATATGAACGAGGCGGCCCATCGGTGCGTGATAACGATTCACGCAGCCGGACATTTCCAGAAAAACGGTATCGCCGTGGACGAGCCCGCCATTGCCCCATGTCGTGTGCTCTTCGCCGAGGCGGCTGCCGGGTCGGATGAACGGACCGAAGCCGGGATAGGTGCCGCCCGCCTCGATCATCGCGGCGCTGCAACGCGCAGCCACATGCCTTTCGGGGACGCCTTCGCGGATCGCGTCGATCGCCGCGCTCATCATCGCGTCGGAAACGCGCGCGGCTGAACGCATATAGATCAGCTCGGCGTCGCTCTTGACGAGCCGGATGTCATCGATGACCCACGAGAAATCCACGCACGTCGCGTGACGCATGCCGCCGCGCAGCGCCTGCCCGAGGCCATCCGGCAGGCCCGCCGACCAGCATTCGAGACCGATGCGCCGCGCGCTGTGTTCGGCGATGCAAGCGAGCGCCTTGTCCGCGATCGACTCACTGTCGCTGTGCCCGATGAAGCGTGCATTGCGCACATGGTTGCGGATCGTGACGCCTTCCATTGCTCGCGTGACCAGCGTCAGTTCGCCCGTGAGCGGCACGATCAGAAGATGAGGCGCGAAGTAGCCCCAGTGATCGAGCCCGGTCAGATAGAAGATGTTCTCCGGGCTGCTCACGAGACACAGATCGATCTCGCGTGCCGTCATTGCCTCGCGCACGTTGCGCAGGCGTGCATCGTATTCGGCCGCTTCAAAAATGGCTTGCTGCACAGTTGTCTCCATTCGTTGTTGCATCACGCTAGTTGTACACAAGTATCGATGAAGAAAATCGGGCTTTCAAGTACCGGCAATAAAAATTTCGTGATGATGTGTACATCATTCCCATCTGAGGCCTGTTTTATGCCGTCTCATAAGGGATTTACCTAGCTGATGCACACTTCCAATATCGACTGGTGTATACATCTACCGCAGAAGCATCCGCGCTCCGGCTGAAGATGTACACAACAACGTTGTGCCGGGAATTTTGAGGTGACATACTCGCCGCGACGCATCGCTCGTGCGCCGAAGCGGCAACAGGATCAGGAGACGACTGGAATGAGGATCAGCAAGACCCGGGCAGTGTGCGGCGTTGCGGCGACAGCACTGCTGTTGGGCTGCATCGCCACGCAGCCTCAACTCAGGCAATTTGTTCCCGCGTTGCTCAAGGCGACCGTGATGACGATGCAGATCACAGCGGGCGCCGCGTGTGTCGCCGTGCCAATGGCGCTCATCGCGGCGTTGATGAAGATGTACGCCCCACTGCCGTTGCGATGGCTGGCCATCGGCTATATCGAGGTATTTCGCGGCACGTCCGCACTCGTTCAGCTGTTCTGGCTTTTCTTCGTGCTGCCGCATTTCGGCGTCGAGTTGCAGCCGGTGCCGGCGAGCATCATCGCGCTCGGCCTGAACATCGGCGCATACGGCGCGGAAGTCGTGCGCGGCGCGCTGCAGGCCGTCGCCCGCGGACAGTGGGAAGCGACCATTGCGCTGAACATGAGCTTCGCGACCGCGATGCGCCGCGTGATCATTCCTCAGGCGGTTGTCGCGATGATTCCGCCGTGGGGCAACCTGTTCATCGAACTGCTGAAATCGACTTCGCTGGTGTCGATGATCACCGTCGCGGATCTGACGTTCAGGGCCCAGCAGCTCAATCAGTTCACCTTCAAGACCGTGCCGATCTTCACGCTGGTGCTGCTGATCTATCTGGTCATCGCGGTGCTGATCACCATCGGCTTCCGTACGCTGGAGGGCCGCGCGTCGCAGGGCATGAGGAGAAAATCGTGACCGTATTCGATTGGCACTACGCTTTGCAGATCCTGCCGATGCTCGGGCAAGCCTCGATCATCACGGTGGAAGCCACTGTCGTCAGCTTCGCCGTTGCGGCCGTGCTCGGCCTCGCGTTCGCGATCCTCCGGATGGTCCCGGCCCCCGCCGTTGCCGTGCCCGTCTCGATGCTCGTCGAAGCGATACGAAGCACGCCGCTGCTCATCCAGATCATGTTCATCTACTTCGGCCTGCCGAAGCTAGGTATTGTGATCGACGCCTTTCCGGCCGGCGTGATGGCGCTCGGCCTGCACTACGCGACCTACTGCTCGGAGGTGTACCGCGCGGGTCTTGGCGCGATCCCGCGCGGACAGTGGGAGGCTTGCATCGCATTGAATTTCAGTCCCGCCGACACGATGCGCAAGATCATCATTCCGCAGGCCATTCCACCCGTCGTGCCCGCGCTGGGCAACTATCTGATCGCGCTGTTCAAGGATACGCCGCTGCTTTCGGCGATCTCCGTGATCGAACTCATGCAGACGGCCCGCGTCATCGGCTCCACGAACTTCCGTTACGTCGAGCCCGTGACACTCGTGGGCGCGCTATTTCTGGTATTCAGCCTGATCGCCGCATCGGGCGTACGACACGTCGAGGCATGGCTGCGCTCATGCCGGGGAGAAAAATGATGTCGCAAAACACGCAGGATTCGATGTTGCGTTTCGATCGTGTGTCCAAGCGTTTTGGCTCGCATACCGTGCTCGACAACCTGGACCTGAGCATCCGGCCGAACGAGAAGGTCAGCATCATCGGCCCATCGGGATCGGGCAAGACGACGGTGCTTCGCACGTTGATGACGCTCGAACGGGTCGACTCCGGCTCGATCTGGATCGACTCGGAGCCGCTCACACATATGCATCGCAACGGCTCGCTGGTGGCCGCCGATGGACGTCACCTGCGGCGCATGCGTAGTAAGATCGGCATGGTTTTCCAGCACTTCAACCTGTTCCCGCACCTGAACGCATTGCGCAACTGCATGCAGGCGCCGATGAGCGTCCTGGGCCTGAGCGCACAGGAGGCAGAGGAACGCGCAACTGCCCTGCTCGAACTGGTCGGCCTCGGCAACAAGCTCGGCCATTACCCTGCGCAGCTGTCGGGTGGTCAGCAACAGCGCGTGGCGATCGCGCGCGCGCTCGCGATGCGGCCGAAAGTCATGCTTTTCGACGAGGTCACTTCCGCGTTGGACCCTGAACTGGTCGGCGAAGTGCTGGGCGTGATCCGGCAGCTCGGCAGCGAACACGATCTGACGATGCTGATGGTCACGCACCAGATGGGCTTTGCCCGTGAGTTTTCCGATCGCGTGTGCTTCTTCCATGGAGGCCGCATTGCCGAACAGGGACCGCCCGAACAGATATTCGGCGACCCCAGGCACGACCGGACAAAGCAGTTCCTGCGCGCGGTCCTCTCGGGCTCATGATCGCGTGCGGCTGCATCTTGTTCAAATGAATCGTTGCGAGACTTAATTGCCAAAGAACAGCAATAGCAAAGGAAGCAGTTCCCGTGAGCGCTTCGAGCGGATCTACAGCGCGATCCGCGAAAAAATCTGCCTGCTCGAATATCAGCCGGGCGCGCTTTTATTCGAGGATGAACTCGCGCAGCAGTTCGGCGTCAGCCGCACGCCCATGCGTCGGGTGCTGAGCCGTCTCGAAGCCGAAGGACTGGTCGAGAGCCAGCACGGGGTGGGCACGTTCGTCACCGACTTCGACGACGATACGCTGAAAGAGGTCTATCAGTTCAGACTCGAACTCGCGTCGTTGATGGGGCGGCTCGCGCCCATCGCACGCAGTGAGGAAGATCTCGAGCGGATGAGAGCGTTGGCCGCGCGCGGAAAGCGCCTCGCTGCCGCGCCCACGATGAGCGAGTTCGCGAGGCTCAACCTCGATTACTCGCTCGAGCTGACGTCGATGATCGGAAACCGTCCTTTGAAGGAAACCGCTCAGCGGCTGTTCTTTCTCGCGATACGAATCTGGATAAAGACGCTAGAAGCGGACCGGCTGAAGAACGAGGCCCACATATTTCGCCAGGAAATCGAAGATGTGCTGAAGGCGATGGAAATCGGTGACCTCGAATCGGTTGGGTATCTGCATCGGACTCATCTTTCGATGAGCTTCGCGCGGCTGCGTCACTACCTCGAATCGAAGCAGGCGTAACTTCTGCGGGGGCCGCGGCGTTCGTGCGGATCTTTTACCGAAGCATAAAGAGCGGGGACATCCCTGCGTTTCTTTTCTCTGCCGACCTGGTGAAATCCCGATGCGAACATCGTCCTATGACATCGGCGTATGTATCGGTCGACGGTACTTTAGGAACCCGACGAATCTAACCTTATTGAGGAAACCAATGAGTTACGCAGAATCGTGGTCCCCCGCTCGCATCGCGCCATCCGTCGACGACGAGGCTCTCCACGGCGAAAGCCGCGTCATCTCCTCGCACCAGTTGACGCGGGCCATTACGGCCGCCGCGCTCGGCAACGCAACCGAGTGGTTCGACTACGGTATCTATGCGTATGGGCTCGCCTATATCTCAGCGGCTTTGTTTCCGGGCAACGCGGCAAGCGCGACGCTGTTCGCGCTCGGCACCTTTGCCGTTTCGTTCCTGATCCGCCCGCTCGGCGGCCTGTTCTGGGGACCGCTCGGCGACAGGCTCGGACGCAAGCGCGTACTTGCGCTGACCGTGCTGCTGATGTCGGGCGCAACGCTACTGGTCGGCGTGCTGCCCACCTACGCTTCCGTAGGATGGCTGGCGCCTGCCGCGCTCATCGCACTCCGGATGATCCAGGGCTTCTCCACGGGCGGCGAATACGGCGGCGCGGCGACGTTCATGGCGGAGTACGCGCCCGACAACCGCCGTGGCTTCTGCGGCAGCTTCCTCGAATTCGCGACATTGTCGGGCTTCTCGCTCGGCGCGCTGCTGATGCTCGGCTTTTCGATGCTGCTCGGCGACAACGCGATGCACGCATGGGGCTGGCGCCTGCCCTTTCTCGTCGCGGCGCCGCTGGGCCTTATCGGTTGTTATCTGCGTTCGCGTCTCGAAGAAACGCCCGTGTTCAAGGAAGCAGCGCAAGAGATCGAGGTGAAGCATCAGCCTGCCGTCTCGCTGAAAGAACTCTTTCGACACTACGGCAAGCAATTGATCCTGCTGGGCGGCCTCGCCGCCGCGCTCAATGTCGTCAACTACGTGCTGCTTGCGTACATGCCGACCTACATGCACCAGCAGATGCATGTGAGCGAAACCATGTCGCTGCTGATTCCGCTGATCGGCATGCTCTCGATGATGGTGTTCCTGCCGCTCGCGGGCTGGATGTCGGATCGCTGGGGCCGCAAGACGATGTGGTGGTTCTCGCTTGTCGGGCTGTGCGTCGCGGCTGTGCCGATGTTTTCGCTGATGACGCACGGCCTCGTTGGCGCGCTGATCGGGTTCACGGTTTTGGGCCTGCTGTACGTGCCGCAGCTCGCCACGATTTCCGCCATGTTCCCCGCGATGTTCCCGACGCATGTTCGCTACGCCGGCATGGCGATCGCGTACAACATTTCGGCGACGCTCTTTGGCGGAACAGCGCCGATCATCAGCGACTGGCTCGTGGAAAAGACGGGCGGTGCACTCTTCCCCGCGTACTACATGATGGGCGCATGCGTGGCGGGAGCGATTGCGCTGTACTTCGTCATCGAGACAAAGGGATGTTCGCTGCGAGGGCCTGGATTGCCTGGCAAATCGAGCTGATTGCCGGGTCGCATACGGCTTCGGGACTTTGACGAATGCTCGCAGCTGCCAATGCCAGGCAAATGAAGATCGAAGTCGCACCGTATGCCTTTACGGATTCAAACCCGGATGCACCGTCGACGGCAGACGATACGACGCATTGGGAATCGCATAGGCGTACGGATGCGCGGCGCTCGGCACGGTCGGATAGCCATACAAGCGGTCCGGCGGTGTGCCCGGCGCGGGGCGCAGAATGGTGACAGCCTGCTTCGCTGTCCCCGGCGGCGTGAACACATTGCGCACCGTCGTCATGCGATACGGGAAGTTCGGGACAAACTCGCTCTGCGCTTCGCGCTTTCTCGCATTGGAGACCATGACGAACTCTGGCGTTCCCAGTTTTGCCATTGCCGCGAATCCGATAAAGCTACTGTGATGGACGTCATCCAGTACGACAGGTGGCCGTTCGTCTTCGACGCCATAAGAGAGTTTGACGTTGCGCATCTCCAAGCCGTGCACGTGACGAGCGTAAAGGCCATAGGCGGGAAGAATGCCGAACATGCTGGGCTCTGGATATTCACGGGGCGCCTCGGGGATGTTGTACGGATCGTCCACCCAGGCGCCATTCCCGTCGTTCGCCTTGGGGTCCCAACTGATTCGCGGCAGCAACGCTTCATTGTGATCCGCTGACGAGCCGTTCACCATCCAGATGACCGAGCCGGTGTCGGGCTCGGCCTGGTAGGCGGTGTATTCGCGCGGCTGGCTGATTTGCCGCTGCTCGACGGCGTCCTGCATCTTCAGCCCGCCCCTGAATTCGACACTCAGGTTCCTGATGCTCAGGTTGCGGACGGGATGATCGACCAGACCAGCGATGATGATCGGATAGCGTGGGTCCGAATCGCTGATCTTGACGTTACTGATCTCGACGTTCTCCAAAGTTGCGAACGGCGCGCCGACCGCATTGGCATACAGAGGATCAAGAGGTCGAACCGATGCAGCGTTCAATCGCGTTGGAGCGGTCTGATTCACAACCGCGAAATTGCTTCCGCCTCCAACGGAAACAATCTGGTCGCGATTGTATGACGGGATGTAGCGAGCGGCTGGATAGGTTCCGTAAGAAGGTCTATTCGGCAGAACCCAATTGCGATCGTCGAGGCGCACCGTGTCGGCAGGCGCTAATGATTCATCGGCGCTGTCCCCGGTGACAGGACCACGGCCACGATCGCCGAGTACGATGAATATCGGCGCACCCGCAACATGCTTCATTGTCACGTCCGTGAATACGACGTTCTTCAGCGCTGCTCCATCGACCGACTCCAGCGCGAGACCTCTTGAACGATCGAATGTGACATGACGGACAGTCACCGTATCGAACCCGGTTGTACTTTCCGTGCCCAGCTTGATTCGACCCGTTGGCCCGTCACCCGGTCCCAACTGCTGGGCGCTGTGAACCCCATCCAGCACCGAGCCCGTGTCATAGCCGCTTACCGCGCAGTGTTCGATCAGCACGTTACTTGTCGGCGCATATCTGCCCAGCGCAAACGTGCCTTTGAGCACGATCGCGTCGTCATTGATGGTGTTGAACGTCGAATTTCTGATAGTGACGTCCTGCGATGCGTCGATGTCGATACCATCCCGATCGCTGTCGACAAGAATGCCGTCGATGGTCCAATTCCTGACGCCTGTTCCGAGAATGCCGAAATGACCGCCGTATTTGATCTTGAAGTCGCGGAAGATGACGTCCGTAGCGTTCTTCAGCGCGATAGCCTTGTTGGCGCCACCGGGTTTGCCCGCAGCGGTGCGCTCAGTCACTTCCGCAGAATCCGCGCTCGTCAGGACCTTCACGGTCTTGCCGCCTGGTCCGGGATAGCTGCCGTCGATCAGTCCCGGCCCGGAAATCATGATGTGCTTTACGTTGTCGCCGACAATCAGGCTGTTCGCCCAGTGACTGTGGCCTTCGTCCTGAAGCCCGACATAAGGATTCGGCTCGGGCGCGTCATAGAAGCCGCCATCCTCGCCTGCTCCCGTCCCCGGCACGGCCGCGCGCAAAACGGAACGCTCCGATGCGAAGTGCAACCCGACGTTGCTGGCCAGATGGACCGTGTAGGTCTTGAACACACCCGCGGGAATGACGACCGTCCCTCCGACGCGAGCGGCCGTCGCAATGGCGTTATTGATCGCAGTCTGATTGGCGAGCGCGGGGCCATTCGAAATCGCACCAAACTTCGTGATGTCGAAGAAGGGACCTTTTGCAGCGGGCGTGACCTGCACGCTGCTTCCAGTGGCCAGAGGTATGCGGCGGCCTGACCCGTTCCCATACGGCCCGGTGGCTTTGCCATTCGAAACGCCGCTACACAGGGCAGTGATGGCCAGCGTCGCGCAAATGGCGAAGCGAGCAGATCTCATCACAGGGCAATGCCCCTTTTGCACGAGCTTTCGCTTGCCGATCTGATCGGCGGGATCGCGCAATCACTGCAAGTTGATCACGCTCCCGCCAGCAATCCATGGCCGGCTCAGAAGCCACGCTCATCCCACCGTGCGTCGCGCACCTGCACGATGCCGGCCTCGACGCGCACAGGAAATACGGCCACGTCTTCATAGGCCGGCGGTGCGAGTACCCGGCCCGTCCTGATGCAAAAACGCGCGCCATGCCTCGGACACACGACCGCGTCGCCCTCAACCGCACCGCCCGTCAGAATGCCGCCGTCGTGCGTGCAGACATCCTCGATCGCGTAACAGGTGCCATCCAGGTTGAACACCGCCACCTGTGCGCCGTCCACGTCGACACTGCGCACCGAACCCGGCGGGAAATCGCTCATTGCCACGACGTCGACCCAGTCCGACATGTCAAAGCATCCCCAACTGCAAACGTGCCGTCTCGGACATCCGCTCTTTCGTCCACGGCGGTTCCCACACCAGTTCCACCCGTACGCTGTTCACGCCCGTCACGGAATAGACGGCGTCCTCGACCGTCGCGGGAAACGTCTGCGCGACGGGACAACCCGGCGCAGTCAGCGTCATGCGTATCGCCACGTCGCCTGCTTCGCCGTCCACGTTCAGGTCATACACCAGACCGAGATCATAGATGTTGACGGGAATCTCCGGGTCGAACACCGTACGCAACGCTTCGATCACGCGCAAGCGCAGATCGCCGTCGCCAGACTCCAGCGCGTCTGCTCGTTTGAACCACTCGAACCCAGTCATGTCCTTTCGCCTCGTTGCATCATTCCGTCGATATCGTGCCGTGCGCATCATGCAAAGCCGCGTGCAGCGTATGCCATGCGAGCGTCGCGCACTTTATGCGCGCCGGAAACTCGCGTACGCCCGAAAGCGCCACGAGCTTGCCGAGCGCTGCCTCGTTTTCAGCGGACGTGTCAGCCGGCGTCGTCACCATGTCGTGGAACGACCCGAAGAGCGCCTCGACTTCCTGCTCGCTGCGGCCCTTGAGCGACTCCGTCATCAGCGAAGCCGACGCGATCGCGATCGCGCAGCCTGTCCCCTCGAATGCCGCGTCCTTCACGACACCGTCTTCGATGCACAGATACAGCGTGATGCGATCTCCGCACAGCGGGTTGTACCCTTCCGCCCGGTGATTCGCATCGGCCAGCGCATGACAGTTTCTCGGCCGTCGGTAGTGGTCGAAAACGACTTCCTGATAGAGATCGCGCAAACTGTTCATTGCCCAAACACCTCATGCACATGCGCTATGCCGTCGATCAGCGCATCGACGTCGGCCCGCGTGTTGTATAGCGCGAACGAAGCGCGCACGGTTGCCGGTACGCCATAGCGTTGCATGACGGGCATCGCGCAATGATGGCCCGCGCGCACCGCGACGCCCTGATGATCGAGGATCGTGCCGACGTCGTGCGCGTGTATCTGGTCAAGCACGAACGACACAATGGCCGCCTTTTCGTGCGCGGTGCCGATCAGCCGCAGATGCGGGACAGCGCTCATTGCATCCGTCGCATACGCGAGCAGATCGGCCTCGTGTGCGCTGATCGCATCCGCGCCGATTGCGCTCACGTAGTCGAGCGCCACCGCGAGTGCGATCGCACCGCAGATGTTCGGCGTGCCCGCCTCGAATTTCCATGGAATGGCGTTGTAATCGGTCTTCTCGAACGTCACCGAGCGAATCATGTCGCCACCGCCTTGCCACGGCGGCATCGCTTCCAGCTTGTCCGCGTGCGCGTATAGCGCGCCGATTCCCGTCGGCCCATACACCTTGTGCCCTGAGAACGCGTAGAAATCGCAATCGAGCGCCCGCACGTCGACGGGCAGGTGTGCGATCGCTTGCGCACCGTCGACCAGCACCGGCACGCCGTGCGCATGTGCAATTTCGATCAACCGCGCAACGGGGTTGATGGTGCCTAGCGCATTCGACACATGCGCGATCGACACCATGCGCGTGCGTTCGCCAAGCATCCGCGCGTAGGCATCGACATCGAGCGCGCCGCTGTCGTCGATCGGCACGACCTTCAGCACCGCGCCCGTCTGCTCGCACAGCAGTTGCCACGGCACGATGTTCGAGTGATGCTCCATCGCGCTGATGAGGATCTCGTCACCCGGCTTTGCCAGCGGACGCAGGTAGCTTTGCGCGACGAGGTTGATCGCCTCCGTCGTACCGCGGACGTACACGATTTCCTCTGCTCTCGCCGCATTGACGAAGCGGGCAATCCGCGCACGCGCGGCTTCGTAGGCGTCGGTGGCGCACTGCGACAGGTGATGCACGCCGCGATGCACGTTGGCGTTCATGTGCTCGTAATAGGCGCGTTCCGCATCGATCACGACCGAAGGCTTCTGCGTTGTCGCCCCATTGTCGAGATAGACCAGCGGCGCGCCGCGCACACGTTCGCGCAGAATCGGAAAGTCGCTTCGCCAGCGCGCAACCGTATCTGAGTCCGGGACGCACACGGGTTCGAACGGCTTCATATCAGCTCCCGCATCTGCTCGCCTTCCGGCACACGCGCCAGCAGCAGTTTCTTCAGTCTGCTGCGCACTGCGCCGATATTCACCCGCTCAACGCTATCGCGCGCAAACCCCCATACGAGCAACGCCCGCGCAATGCGTTCGTCGATGCCGCGTGAGCGCAGATAGAACAGCTGATTCTCGTCGAGCTGACCGACGGTTGCGCCATGCGTGCATTTCACGTCGTCGGCGTGAATCTCCAGTTGCGGCTTCGTGTCGATTTGCGCGTCGCGCGATAGCAGGAGGTTATAGTTCGCCTGATGCGTGTCGGTCCGCTGCGCGTCCTTGCGCACGATTACGTTCCCGTTGAATACGCCATGCGATGCGCCATCGAGCACCCCACGATAATATTCGCGGCTCGTGCCATCCGGCTTCTCGTGATCGATGCGCGTGTGATGATCGACATGCTGCCGCGCGCCCACGAAATACAGCCCATTCAGTTCGGCGTAGGCATCGACAGCCCGGAGCGCCGTGTCGATCTCCGTGCGTGACAGCGCGCCACCAAGCGCGAACGAATGCGACGTAAAGCGGCTCGCACGCTGCTGCGCGACGTCGACGCGCGCGATGTGAAAGGCGCTGCGCGCTTCGTGCTGGACGCGGCAATGCTGGACGTTCGCCTCCTCGCCGGCCACTATCTTCGTTACCGTGTTGAGGAGATACGCATCGTCTGCGATGCCTACGAACTGCTCGACGACCGAGCAGCGCGAGCGCGCGTCCGCCAGTATCGCGTTGAACGGATGCATCGCAAGGCCGGCTTCGTCGGTCAGGAAAAGCATGACGAGCGGCGTCTCGATCGTACAATCCGGTGGCAGCAGGAGCACATATCCGTCGCTCAGCAACGCGGTATTCAAAGCTGCAAAGCCATCATGCGGTGACTGCTGCTCGATGACTTCCCGAAGCCGCTCCGGCACCTCGCGGATCGCGCGTGTCAGACTGCCGACGAATGCACCCTCCGGCAACGCCGGCATGCGCGACAGTCTCGGCATATGGCGGCCGTTGACGAACACGAGCCGGCCTACCTCCTTGTCGGGCACGAGATCGTCGACGATGCCGGCAACATCCAGGTGATCACTGTGAGGCGAAGCGAAATGCCACGGCCGCTTCGCGATGGTAGCCACATTCGTGTACTTCCAGTCTTCGAGTTGCGTCGTGGGAAAGCCAAGCCCCTCGAACTGCTCGAACGCATGGCGCCGTGCGCTGCGCAACCAGCGGAGTTCCGCGCCCGGCAGCGTCCTCGACAGGGTCTCGAATGCTTGGCGGAGGTACTCGAGCGTCGTCTCACTCATTTGACGTCTGCTCCTCGCGATATCACGTTTGACCGCCTCGCGTCAGTGCGCGTCAGGCGGTCCGGAATGCGGCTCGGCCGGTGCATCCGCATCGAGCCAGCCGTAACCCTTGCGTTCCAGTTCAAGTGCCAGCTCGCGCGTCCCGGATCTGGCAATGCGCCCATGCGAAAGCACGTGCACATAATCGGGCACGACGTACTCGAGCAGACGCTGATAATGCGTCACCAGCACGATTGCGCGGTCCGCGCTGCGCATCTGGTTGACGCCCCGCGCCACCACCTGCAACGCGTCGATATCGAGGCCCGAATCGGTCTCGTCGAGAATCGCGAGGCGCGGCTCCAGTACCGCCATCTGCAGGATCTCGTTGCGCTTCTTCTCACCCCCCGAAAATCCTTCGTTGACCGCGCGATACAGCAGGCTCTCGTCCATCTGCATGAGCGACATCTTCTCCTTGACCGCTTGCAGGAATTCCATAGCGTCCATTTCGGACTCGCCGCGGTGCTTGCGCTGTTCATTCAACGCTGCCTTCAGCAGGTACACGTTGCTCACGCCCGGTATTTCGACCGGGTACTGAAACGCGAGGAAAAGCCCTGCCCGTGCGCGATCTTCTGGCGCAAGCGCGAGCAGGTCCTGGCCCGCGTACTGCACGCTGCCGCCCGTCACGCAGTAATGCGCATGGCCCGCCAGCACGTGCGCAAGCGTGCTCTTGCCCGAACCGTTCGGGCCCATGATCGCGTGCACCTCGCCCGCCCTCACGCGCAGATCCACTCCGCGCAAAATTGGCTTGCCTTCTACTTCAACGCTCAGATTGCTGATTTCAAGCATGATCGTTGCCCCGTCAGCCGATACTGCCTTCCAGACTCACGCCAAGCAGCTTTTGTGCTTCCACCGCGAACTCCATCGGCAGTTCCTTGAATACTTCCTTGCAAAAGCCATTGACGATCATCGACACCGCATCCTCCTCCGACAGGCCGCGCTGTCGGCAGTAGAAGAGCTGGTCTTCGCCGATGCGCGACGTCGAAGCCTCGTGTTCGACCTTCGCAGTCGGGTTCTTCACCTCGATATACGGAAACGTGAGCGCACTGCATCGATCGCCAAGCAGCAGCGAATCGCACTGCGTGTAATTGCGCGCGTCCTCCGCCGAACGGGCGACTTTCACGAGCCCGCGATAGGCGTTACTGCCGTGGCCCGCGGAAATGCCCTTCGACAAAATCGTGCTGCGCGTGTTGCGGCCCAGATGAGTCATCTTCGTTCCCGTGTCGGCCTGCTGATAGTTGTTGGTGAGCGCCACCGAATAGAATTCGCCGACCGCGTTGTCGCCTTGCAAAATGACGCTCGGGTATTTCCACGTAATCGCTGAGCCCGTTTCGACTTGCGTCCACGAAATCTTTGAGTCCGCTTCGCGGCAGTCGCCGCGCTTGGTCACGAAGTTGTAGATCCCACCACGCCCGTGCGCATCGCCCGGATACCAGTTCTGCACCGTCGAATAGCGGATCTGCGCACCCTCCAGCGCGACCAGCTCCACCACGGCCGCGTGCAGCTGGTTTTCGTCGCGCATCGGCGCCGTACACCCTTCCAGGTAACTGACGTATGCCCCTTTGTCCGCGATGATCAGCGTCCGCTCGAACTGCCCCGTGTTCTGCGCGTTGATGCGGAAATACGTCGAGAGTTCGACCGGGCAATGCACGCCCGGCGGGATGTAGCAAAACGATCCGTCACTGAACACGGCGGAGTTCAGCGCGGCGAAGAAGTTATCGGTGTGCGGCACCACCGAGCCGAGATATTGCTGCACGAGTTCAGGATGTGTCTGCACCGCCTCCGAGAACGAACAGAACACGATGCCGAGCGCGCCGAGCTTCTCGCGAAATGTCGTGGCGACCGACACGCTGTCGAACACGGCATCCACCGCGACACCCGCGAGAATCTCGCGTTCCTTCAGCGGCACACCCAGTTTCTCGTAGGTGCGAAGCAACTCCGGATCGACCTCATCCAGGCTCTTCGGGCGATCCTTCGGTGCAACGGGCGCCGAATAATAAGCAATGTCCTGATAATTGATCGGCGGGTGCTCGACGGTGGCCCAGTGCGGTTCGCTCATCGTCAGCCAGTGCCGATAGGCCGCGAGCCGCCATTCGAGCATGAAATCGGGCTCGTTCTTCTTTTCTGAAATCAGCCGGATGACGTCCTCGGACACGCCGCGTGGCAATGTATCGGACAGCACATCCGTCACGAACCCATGCTTGTATTCGCGCCGGATCAGATCATCGATTCTGGACGTGGTCGAACTCATGCATGCCCTCCTTCATCGTTGCTGGGGCCGGATGACGGTCCGGTGCGACGAGACTGAAACCGCTGGCGCGCATCGATTCCCGTCTGCCCTGGCGGCAACAGGCTGCGCGCGCGAATCGCGCTGATATCGACTTCGCTGAGCGCCGGACCCGCCATATCGGCGAGCGACACCTGGCGCAGCGCTTCGAGTATCAGCCGGTTGACCTTCTGCCAGTTGGCGCGTGCGCCGCATACCGCCTCCTGCGTGCATAGCCCCGGCAATGCGCTGCACTCGGTCATGCCGAACGGACCGTCGACGACGGCGATCACATCGGACAGCGTGATTCGCTGCGGTGGCAGCGCGAGCTGATAGCCCCCGCTGACGCCTCGCATCGACAGAAGCACACCACCGCGCACGAGCATCTTCATCACTTTCGACACGGTCGGGGCCGGGATGCGCGTGGCCTCGGCGAGGCTGCCGGCACTTTTCACGGCGTCCGGGTCGCGTGCCATCGTGATCATGATCACGGTGGCATAGTCGGCTAGCTTGCTCATGCGCAGCATGGCTGTCCCTCCCGGGATTCGCCGCGTCGAATTCGTGCGTCGAATCCGTACATGACCGGTCCTGATTCATTAACAAGGCTAGCACCGTGTCGTCCTCGAAAGAAGAAAGACATCACTGCGCGTAGACGTTCCCGGAAGAATGCGGTTCTTGCCCAAGCGTCTGGTCTCAGCCACTTGGAACCGGGATGTCTACATTTCCGCTTCGTCATGTATGAGCAATCGCGGGCGGGACGTCATATGCGATACGCTGCACGAACGCGGCGACATGCGCTCGCGCCGACGACTACCCCTCAGACGCGCCCCTCGCAAGTTCGAGCCGCAACTGGGTCGCGAATTCCAGACGGGAAACCGCACTGATTTCCCGGCCTATCTCGATGCGCCGATTTCTCTCGCACAGATACACCGAGACATCGGTGCCATGGCCGCTATCCACGATCACGCGCAGCCATCCCGGGCGCATCCGGTACACGCGATGAGTCGCGCCATCATCCGCTTCGACCACGAGCGTCAGCGAATCGAGCGTCACCGTCTCGCCATCGGTGGCATGGCGCGCGTAGCAGACGAACGATGACACTATCGCTGCGGCGCAAAGCGCAGCGAACGGGAGCACCAGCCACAGGCGCAAAAAAATGCCGAAGAACAACGCGGTCGCGACCACCAGCCCGATCAGCACACCAATGGCGGCCACGGATTGCCGGGGCGAAAGCGCACAGTTGCGCCTCAAGCGCCATTGACATTCACCATGCCAGCCGTCGCCGGAGCCACCACCGGAGCCATGCGCGCTGCGCCAGTCTGTATACATCTGTCACCACACCTCTGCTTCCTTGCTGCGCACGCGCGGAATCACTCCGCGCGACGCGACCTGCAATCGCCAGCGCGCAATAACCATTCCAACGGAAACGGCAAGATGCGACGGCCTCACGCACGCACTTCACAGCATCGCCGCGAGGCACATCGCATGCACGTGCGAAGCATTGGTCCATCTCGCGGAGTGCGTGTCAATGAATCGCGCGACACCTGCTCATCCCACTCACGAACATGCCGGCCCGCCCGAGGGCGTGCTGCGCTGGCTCCTGACGACCAACCACAAGGACATCGGCACGTTGTACCTGACGTTCTCGTTTCTGATGTTCCTCATTGGCGGCGTATTCGCATTGCTCATACGTTCAGAGCTATTCGAACCCGGGCTGCAGATCATGCGACCCGAGTTTTTCAACCAGCTCACTGGGCTTCATGGTCTCGTCATGATTTTTGGCGCGATCATGCCGGCATTCGTGGGGTTCGCAAACTGGTTGCTGCCGCTGCAGATCAGCGCATCCGACATGGCGTTTGCGCGCCTCAACAACTTCAGCTTCTGGCTTCTGGTCGCGGGCGCGCTGCTGCTGGCCGGATCATTCCTCGCGCCGGGCGGCGCAATGGCGGCCGGCTGGACCATGTACGCGCCGCTGTCCGTCCAGCAGGGCCCGGCCATGGACCTGACCATTTTCGCCGTGCACATCATGGGCGCCTCGTCGATCATGGGCGCGATCAACATCATCGTGACGATCCTCAATCTGCGTGCGCCCGGCATGATCATCATGAAGCTGCCGCTGTTCGCGTGGATGTGGCTGATCACGGCCTATCTGCTGATCGCGGTGATGCCCGTGCTCGCGGGCGACGTCACGATGCTGCTGTTCGATCGCCATTTCGGGACATCGTTCTTCAACCCGGCGGGCGGCGGCGACCCGGTGATCTATATCCACATCTTCTGGTTCTTTGGCCACCCCGAGGTGTACATCATGATCCTGCCGGCGTTCGGGATCATCTCGCACGTCATTCCAGCTTTCTCGCGCAAGCCGCTGTTCGGCTACAGCTCGATGGTGTATGCGGGCGCGGCCATCGCGATCCTGTCGTTTCTCGTCTGGGCCCACCATATGTTCACCATCGGCATGTCCGTGACGGGACAGCTCTTTTTCATGTACGCGACCATGCTGATCGCGGTGCCCACGGGCGTGAAGGTGTTCAACTGGACGGCCACCATGTGGCGCGGCTCGATTACCTACGAAACGCCGATGCTGTTCGCCATCGGTTTCATTTTCGTATTCACGATGGGCGGCTTTACGGGTCTGATGCTGGCGATGGCTCCCCTCGACATCCAGTACCACGGCACGTATTTCATCGTGGCTCATTTCCACTACGTGCTGGTGGCGGGGTCGCTGTTCGCACTGTTCGCGGGCTGGTACTACTGGTCGCCGAAATGGACCGGGTGGATGTACAACGAAACGCGCGGCAAGATCCATTTCTGGCTCACGATGATTGCGTTCAACCTGACATTCTTTCCGATGCATTTCCTCGGGCTCGCCGGCATGCCGCGACGGTATGCCGACTATCCGGCGCAATTCACGGACTGGAATCAGGTTTCGACAATCGGCGCATTTATCTTCGGCCTGTCGCAGGTCTATTTTCTGTTCGCGGTCGCGTTGCCCGTGTATCGCGGAGGCGGTGACCTGAAGCGGGCAGACGCAAAACCGTGGGACGGTGCCGCCGGGCTTGAATGGAGCGTTCCTACGCCCGCGCTTTATCACACGTTCGAGACGCCGCCGGTGGTTCAGTAGGCGGGGCGACGGCGCCCCGGCAACATCCACGCAGGCAGAATGCCCCGTATCGGGCTCCAGCCGAGCGGCTCGCGCAGGCTGCCTTCCACGACGACGCGTGGTGGCCGTGCTGGCAATATTGGCTCATCGAGCACCCCGGCGAGGGGACCGCGCGTCCGCCGTTGGCCGCCGAGCCGATGCTGTGCGGCGCCTGGCACCCATGTACTCGAGCGTTAGCGACAAGCGCCGGCGAAGATCGGGGAACAATGGCGAACCGCCCGATCGTCACGAACCGAACGTGAGCGACAAGGACCCTTGCACGGAGCATCAGGAGGAACGTATGCCGATCAATGACACAGCCGGCGTGCCGTCCTGTGACGGTGCGCTGCTAACCGATCTGTACGAACTCACCATGCTGCAGGCTTATTTCGAGCGTGGCATGAACGGGCTTGCAGTGTTCGAACTGTTCGTCCGGACGCTACCGCCGCAGCGCAATTTTCTCGTCGCAGCGGGGCTGGAACAGGCCATTGAGTATCTGACCGCGCTGCGTCTGCGCGACGATGAACGCGACTGGCTGCATCGAAGCGGGCGATTTACGCCGGCATTCATCGAATCGCTTGCCGATCTGCACTTCAGTGGTGACGTCCTGGCCATGTCCGAAGGTACAGTCTGCTTCCCGAACGAGCCGTTGCTTCAGATTGCTGCGCCGCTGCGCGAGGCTCAGCTCGTGGAGAGCCGGTTGCTCAATCTGATTCATTACCAGACGCTCGTTGCCAGCAAGGCTGCCCGTTGTGTGCAGGCTGCGGCGAACAAGCCCGTGATCGATTTCGGCCTGCGGCGGGCGCATGGAGCAGAAGCGGCCTTGCTCTCGGCGCGCGCCAGCTATCTGGCAGGATTTGCCGGCACTGCAACGGTGCCGGCGAACGCCTGGTTCGGCATCCCGTTGTTCGGCACCATGGCGCATTCGTTCATTCAGGTGCATGACGATGAACTGGATGCGTTCGAGGCATTTGCCCGTGCCCAGGCAAACAACACCCTGCTGGTCGACACATACGACACGGAAGCCGCTGCGAGAAAGGTTGTCGCGCTTGCTCACCGGCTCAGGATCGATGGGATCGAAATCCGCGCGGTACGGATCGATAGTGGCGACCTTGGGGAACACGCGCGGCGCGTGCGTGCCATTCTCGACGCGGGCGGGCTGCGGCAGACGCAGATATTTGCAAGCGGAAACCTGGATGAATACCGGTTGGAAGCACTGCAACGGCAAGGCACACCCATCGATGGTTATGGCGTCGGCACGCATGTGGGCACATCAGCAGATGCACCGTACCTGGACTGCGTCTACAAGCTGCAGGAATATGCCGGTCGGGCACGTCGCAAACGCTCGGAGCACAAAGCCACGTGGCCGGGCCGAAAGCAGGTCTATCGATACGTCGATGGGAGCGGCCACCTGCTGCACGACGTGCTCACCCTCGCAACTGATCAACAGGATGGCATGGCGCTGCTCACACCCGTCATCACAGCGGGGCAGCGCATCCGGCCGCCGGTGCCGCTCGATCAGGCTCGCGTCTATTGCAAAACTCAGATTGAAGCGCTGCCTGCGGCGCTGCGCGCGATGAACGGCACAAGGCCATACGCCGTTACGATTGCCGAGCCGCTGCGCGCGCTGACACGTGAAGTGGACAGATCGACGACGCGCGCGACGACCCCGGATCGCTAACTGGCTGTGAAAAGGCAGCGAGCGGGACGTTCAAATCCACGCGAAACTACGCTGCGTACAGCATGGCGAAGGTCGCGAGGTATCCGTAATGATCAGCGCAAGCGCACTGATGGCTTGCCGCGATGTCAAGCCTTGATGGCCGCCAGGATTGCTCCGCATGGCACCAGCAGCTTGAGCTCGCCCCGGCGCAACTCCACCATTTCGCCCGATACATCGACCTCGTCACACTCGACCGTGCTCCAATCCGGCACAGTCTGGTGCTCGCGGAAGAGAGATGGATCAACGTCCCGCCAATGCGCGCCCGAGAGGGTCACCGTCCAGATCATCGCTACTTCCTTTCATCATTTCTTTCGTCATTCCATTCGCTCGTTCATTCGATCAAGGGCAGAACCATACGTCGAGCACCCAAGGCAGCGCAACAAGACGGCTTGCCATGGCGACCAGCGCATCGTCCGGAACCCACGTGAAAATTACGCTCATTTCTTCGTAGGTCGCGCCGCCTTTCGCCACTGCGCGACAGCGCTTCACGTGCGACGCGTACTCACCGATGACCTTCCAAAGCGTGATGACCTGCAACTGTCCGGGAGGACAACGAACGCCAAACGTGCGGGTAGTGGCGCGGACCAGGATGGGTTCTCGTGGCGATAGCACGTTAGCGCCTCCTGGCCGCTGTGGGACCTGGATCGGGTGTCGTGGCTGAACGCGGCATTATTTTGCGAAGCGGGCCGCGATTACGCTGACGATCCGGAATCGCGGCTCCGCTGGTCGTACGACGCCGCAAGCTACACGAAGATAAACAGCTTTGAGTGACGCGGCATGCGTGATCGACGATTTTCCTCAGTCCATTCGGCGTCGACGCATACCAGAGCGAAGCGGTAGTTTCCGCCTGGTGCTCCCTTGTCGCTTCGCGCGTTGTCATGTCCGCGCCCGTCCAAAGCTGTTTTAAACATTCACCACCAGGAAGGCCGGCGGTTCCTCAGGGTTCGAGTAACGGGTACGCTTGCCAGCAGCTGCCCATCTACCACGGACTGGGTAAATTCTGCCAATCGCCGGCAGTTTCTACCATTCGTGCGCAATCGAGGCGATTGACGTTTTCCTGGCCGTTCACGCAGCGTTTTCGTCGCATATCGTGTACCTCCGGATGCCTGCCACGACGCGCACGAGAAACACGAACCGTCCGACATCATACGAACGGGGATATCACCCTGCATGTGCAGGCGCGCTCAGAATTCGGCGGGCGCGTATTGATCGCGCAATGCGCGAATGCGATCGTGATCCTGCGCTACGGCCCGATAAAGCCGCTCGACTAAGACATTCACATCACCAGGCAGATCCTGCTCTAGTGCATCGTGAAACCGCTTCTCCGCGGCATCCTCTTCCTTTTCGCAATCGGCCAGGATCGCATGATCGGTGCGGCCGCCGACTGCGGACTTCAAACCGAGCCATCCGCGATGCAACGCACCCGCGACGCTGCCGTCACTTTTAGGCCTGCCGCCAAGCTCTAAAACGAGGTCCTGCAGTTCGCGCGCGTCGCGCGAGCAGAGCTCCGCACTTTCGAGCAATGCATCGTTCACGCTCGCTTGCTGTACCTCCTCCGCTGCTTTCATGAATCCGCGCTCGCCGTCTTTCGACGTTTCGATTAACTCGTTCAGCAGGGTAATGATATTGACCGTCATAGGTTCGCTCCCATCGAGGTAGACGCGTGAGACGCCACCACGCTTCAGCACGCGCCATGCCCGTTTTGGAGGAAGCCTTCCACACGGCGCCTCAGCGCGCAGGATTTAACCCGCGCGCCTTAACCCTTCGCTTCCTTCAATCGCGCCCGATGCGCCGCCACCTTCGCGCGATTGCCGCAGACCGCCATGCTGCACCAGCGACGCGCATGGCCGCGCGTGTGATCGGCGAAGAGCAGCGTGCATTTGGGTCCTTCGCACGCTTTCACGTGCGTGAAGTCCTCTTCGCTGACGAGCCTTGCGAGTGCTTCTGCGATCGGCATCAGTAACGACTCCGCCGATCGCCAGTTGCGCGTCATGCGAAACGTCAGGGCCGTCCCTTCGTCCGGCCCGTTCGCGACGATCTGGCCGTGCTGTTCGTCGCGCGCGAGCAACTGGTTGAGCGGCTCCAGTTCGCGCAAGTCCTTGACGGCGAGCGCGCGCCCTTTCCTCTTCTGCACGTATCCCCTGAACCACTCGCGCAGACTGCGCGCCTTTGCGGCGACCTCGTCGAGTTCAGCAGGCGTCGACTGCGCGCGCATCGCCGCCAGCACGTCGCCCGGAACCATGCCCGCCTGTTCGAGCCAGCCGAGCAGAGCCTCGCCGTCGCTGATCCAGTCGACAGGCTCATCGACGGGAGTCGCAACCGAGTTCAGGAAATCAAGGCCGGGCGCATCGGCCACGAACATCGCAGGTATGAGGCGGTAATCCATTTGCGTGTCAGTCGTGTGTGTTGGCGATGACATCATCGTAACCTCTAAAAATCTCCTTGACAAGTTACACCGCCATTTCGTAACCTGTAAAACATCAATTATGTGGTTACACGACGGTTACACCAAACGAGGCAAAAAAACCTCGGTCCGGAGTCGGTAGAAACCCCAACTTTTACGGAGAGAACGCCATGCCCACGATTTCCCATCGCCATGCAGACGTTGACGGCTTCAACGTGTTCTATCGGGAAGCAGGCCGCCCCGGCGCGCCGAAGTTGTTGCTGCTGCACGGCTTTCCGAGTTCGAGCCACATGTTTCGCGACCTGATTCCGCTACTCGCGGAGCGCTTCCATATCGTCGCGCCGGATCTGCCGGGGTTCGGCCAGTCGGACATGCCCGAGCGCAGCGCTTTCGCGTACACCTTCGACAACATCGCCGATGTGATCGACCGCTTCACCGAAGTGATCGGCTTCGACCGCTACGCGGTGTACGTCTTCGATTACGGCGCACCTACTGGCTTCCGTCTCGCGCTCAAGCACCCCGAGCGGATCACGGCGATCGTTTCGCAGAACGGCAACGCCTATGTCGAAGGCCTGAGCGACGGCTGGAATCCGATTCGCGCGTACTGGGAGGACCCGTCGCAAGCGAATCGCGACGCGCTGCGCGTGCTGCTCATCAAAGAGACGACCGTCTGGCAATACACGCATGGCGTGCCCGACACCGCGTCGATTTCGCCCGATGGCTACTCGCTCGACGACTACTACATGAGCCGTCCCGGCGCACATGAAGTCCAGTTGGACCTGTTCGGCGACTATCGAAGCAACGTCGCGCTGTATCCGGCGTTCCAGCAGTATTTCCGCACGCATCAGCCGCCGTTCCTCGCCGTGTGGGGCAAGAACGATCCGTTCTTCCAGCCCGCCGGCGCCGAAGCGTTCAAGCGCGACATGCCCGGCGCGCACGTGCGCTTCTTCGACACCGGCCACTTCGCGCTCGAAACGCATGCGGAAGAAATCGCCGCTGCCATTTCCGGATTTCTGATCCGCTGATTTGCTGATTTGCGGACGCATCGTCCGCTTCATCGCATTGCGTCGACCGACGCTGCATCTACCTTAGGGCAATGCTGATCAAGCCGAGTAAACGCGACTGATTGCGATGGCGCATGCGTAAACTTTCCGAATCACCAATGAAAATGGTCATTCCGGTTCATTTGGTCGCGCCGCAGGCGCTTTGCGCGGGCTTT
>NZ_JBFRCH010000039.1:0-64012 GCF_040965635.1 Paraburkholderia phymatum | reverse complement strand
GCTGCCCATTCAAACACCATCCTTCGACACTGCGTGATCTTTAACCCATGAAAAGCAACCCCTGAACCCCTTAAACCCGGACATCTCTATCTAGCCGGGAAGCGGACATCTGAATCTGGCCTCGACACTGGTGTAGGTCCCATGTAGAAGCTTTTTAGTAATGTCTGATTCAGGCTAATTAGAAATGTCCGATTTTTGCCTCCTTAGGCTCACGCTGTCGCGATGCGTCGACCCGGGGGTGAATCATGAATGGGCGTGGTCTGATCACGGCGAGCATGCGCGAACTGGAACGAGTCAAGGTCATCGAGGCGGTCATTGAAGGCCGCCTGCGCTGCTTTCAGGCAGCCGAGCGGCTGGATCTTTGTGAGCGGCAGATCAGCCGGCTGTGCCGGCGTTATGAGGCCGATGGTCCAGCCGGACTGGTGTCGGGCAAGCGTGGCAAGCCGAGCAATCGTGAACTGCCCATCGATCTGCGTGCGCGGGCCATGGCGCTCGTGCGTGAGCGCTACGCCGACTTTGGTCCGACGCTGGCGTGCGAGAAGCTGTACGAGTGCCACGGTGTGCGGCTGGCCAAGGAGACCGTGCGACGCTGGATGCGCGATGCCGGCCTGTGGGTGCCGCGCAAGCAGCGCCCGCCGAAGATTCACCAGCCGCGGGCCCGGCGCGCGTGCCTGGGCGAACTGGTGCAGATCGACGGCAGCGACCATCACTGGTTCGAGCAGCGGGCACCGGCCTGCACGCTGCTGGTGTATGTCGACGATGCGACCAGCCGCCTGATGACGCTGCACTTTACGGCCACGGAGTCGACCTTCAGCTACTTTGAGGCGACGCGGGCGTACATCGAACGCCATGGCAAGCCGGTGGCGTTCTACAGCGACCGTGCCAGCGTCTTCCGGCCAACGTACAGCCGCACCGGCGCGCGCGGCATCACGCAGTTTGGCCGGGCGATGTACGAGTTGAATATCGACACCTTCTGCGCGAATTCAAGCCCCGCCAAGGGGCGCGTGGAGCGCGCGCACCTGACGCTGCAGGACCGGCTGGTCAAGGAACTCAGGCTGCGCGGCATCCAGACCATGGAAGCGGCGAATGCCTGGGCGCCCGCCTTCATGGCCGCCTACAACGCGCGCTTTGCGAAGCCACCGCGGAGCACGTTCGACGCGCACCGGCCGCTACGCGCGGACGAGAATCTCGACACGATCCTGACGTGGCGAGTGGTGCGCAAGGTGTCGGAATCGCTGACCGTGCTGAATGACCTCATGATCTGGCTGCTGGAGGACACACCGGCTACGCGCCGACTGATCGGCCGCCACATCGACGTGTGGGAGTATCCGGACGGACGCATTGAACTGCGTGCCGGTGGCGTCGCGCTGCCCTGTGTCGCGTTCGATGAGCTCGCCGAAATCGACCAGGGGGCCGTGGTCGAACACAAGCGGCTGGGCCATGCGCTGCAGGTCGCCCAGGCGCTGCAGGCGCAGCGCGACAATCGCCGGATATCCGGTTCGCCGTCGCGCACGAACCGCGGTGAACCGGTGCGCCCGAAGGCGCGGCGGCCCGGCACGAGGAAGCCGCGCGAAGTGACGCTCGAGGACTGGAATGCGGCGGTAAGGGGGACACACCGGAACCCGGCAGGCTCGGTGCTAAAAACCGCCCTGCAGAGATAGGAAGGAGTCCAAAACCAACCCTCACCCGGACCCAAAACCGACCTCAACCCCGACATTTCTAATTAGCCACAACCCCGACATTTCAAAAAAGCCTCGACAGCTGGTGTAGGTCCCAAATAGAAATGTCGGTTTTCCGCTAAATAGAAATGTCGTGTTCTGGGTAGTTTGAGCGCCGGACATCCATGAGGGAGCGCCGGCGATGAATGCGACTGGGACGATCACGATGACGATGCGCGAGGTGGACCGGTTCAAGGTCATCCAGGCGGTGACCGAGGCACGGCTCAAGCCGGGCCAGGCGGCGGAACGGCTGGGACTGGGCGTGCGCCAGGTCGAGCGGCTGGTGAAGCGTTATGAGGCGGCCGGCGTGGCGGGACTGGTGTCGGGCAAGCGCGGGCGTCCCGGCAATCATTAGTTGCCGGCTGGCAAGGCGCAGCGGGCGCTGGCGCTGATCCGCGAGCGCTACGGGGATTTTGGGCCGACGCTGGCGTGCGAGAAGCTGCGAATGTCATGGCATTGAGCTGGCCGTCGAGACCGTACGCACGCTGATGCGGGCGGCCGGGCTGTGGATTCCGCGCAGGGAGCGTCCGCCGAAGGTGTACCAGCCGCGGGCCCGGCGTGCGTGCCTGGGCGAACTGATCCAGATCGACGGCAGCGATCACCGCTGGTTTGAGGACCGGGCGCCCGCGTGCACGCTGCTGGTGTTCATCGATGATGCGACCGGACGGCTGATGGCGCTGCACTTCACGGCGACGGAGTCGACCTTCAGCTACTTTGAAGTGCTGGCGAAGTATCTGCATGCGCACGGCAAGCCGGTGGCGTTCTACAGCGACAAGGCCAGCGTCTTTTACGTGAAGCAGCGTTCGGAGACAGCGGGCAAAGGGGTCACGCAGTTTGGCCGGGCCCTGTACGAACTGAACATCGACGCATTCTGTGCGAACACGAGTCAGGCCAAGGGGCGCGTCGAGCGTGCCAACCTGACGCTGCAGGATCGCCTCGTGAAGGAGCTGCGGCTGCGCGGGATCAGCACCCGGGAGGCGGCCAATGCGTATGCGCCCTGCTTCATCGCCGACTTCAACCGGCGCTTCGGCAAGCCACCCAGGAGCGATCATGACGCGCACCGGCTGCTGCGGGCCGACGAGGATCTGCGGCAGATCCTCGCGTATCGCGTGCCGCGCAAGGTCTCCAATGCACTGACCGTACAGTACGACCGCGTGATGTATCTGCTCGATGACACGCCCGTCAGTCGTGCGCTGATGCATGAGTACGTCGAGGTCGTTGAATATCCCGATGGCGTAATCGAGATCCAGGCCAGCGGTGTCGCGCTGCCGTACCGGCAATACGATCGCATCACGCGCATCGATCAGGGTGCGGAGCTGGAGAACAAGCGGCTCGCGAGCGCACTGGAGGTGGCACGGCAGATTCAGGCCATGCGTGACGAGCGTCGCGCATCGGGCTCGCCATCACGTACGCATTGCGGTGAAGAGGTTCGGGCGAAGCAGGCACTCGTCGGACTGAAGAAACAGCGGGCGATTGACGTTGCCGACATCAATCATGCTGTTCGGGAAGTCAGTGCTAGGGCAATGCGGGAACGGGGGGCGGCTGCGCCGCCCCACCCCACAACGATAAGAAAGAACAGGGCAAAACCCGACATTTCTATTTAGCCGGAGGCACGACATTTGAACTTGGCGGGGACAGTTGGTGTAGCGGCTAAGTTGTAATCTATGGCCAGCCCGAATTTTGCAACCTCTGGTTCGGACGTCCTCGTGGCTTGCGCAAATCTATCCGGAATCGATGTTCCGCGATGAAAACCGCACCGGGCGATCCTCAAAATGTCGGCAGCTGCTGTGAGCTGTACAACTTGTCAGGTTCTTCGTCCGGTCGCTGTGCCGTTGGACCATCAATTCCCAGCAGTCGCAAAACCTTGTTGGGTGAAACCATAAATCAGTCTGCGATCTGCAGGCGGGAGGCATCGTATGCCTGCTGCCTGGTGAGCACCGCCCAGGCGATCCGGGCGAGCTTGTTGGCGACTGCACAGGCCACGACATTCGCGTGCCGTCGCGTGAGCATTGAACGAATCCACTCTCCAAGCCTGTCAGTTCGCCGGTTCACGCGTTGCATGACAGCTCGGGCGCCTTGCACGAGCAGATGGCGCAGGTGCCTGTCGCCTCGCTTGCTGATTCCGAACAGGACGCTTCGCCCGCCCGTGCTGTGCTGCCGTGGCACCAGTCCGATTGAGGCTGCGAAGTTCCGGCCACCAGCAAACTGTGCGACGTTGCCGACCTCCGACGCGAGAAGGCTTGCTGTGATGGTTCCGATGCCGGGGATCGACAGCAGCCGGGCTGCATTCTCGTCTTCGCGCAGTTGTAGCGTCAGGTCCCGCTCAACATCATCAACCTGCTGGTCCAGGTAACGGTAGTGAGCATGGAGCCGGTGGATGAGCTGGATTAGCCGCGGTGGCAGATCGTGAACAGCAAGAACATCGGGCAGCCGGCGTAGCGTGGCTTTGGACAATGGAACGACGATGCCGAACTCGAGCAGGACGCCGTGAATGCGGTTGATGGTAGCCGTGCGTTCAGTCACCAGACCTTCGCGCACCCGATGCAAGGCTGACAGTAGCTGCTGTGCTTCGGTTCGCGGCTCGACGAAACGCATGGCGGGCCGCGATGCAGCTTCGCAGATCGCTTCAGCATCGATGTAGTCGTTCTTGTTGCTCTTCACAAAAGGCCGCACGTACTGGGCCGAAATCAGTCTCGCCTGATGACCCATCGCATTGAGCTTGCGTGCGAGCCAGTGCGCGCCGGCGCATGCTTCCATGACGACGGTAACTGCCTTGAGATTGCTGAAGAACGGAAGCAGTTGCGCGCGCGAAAGCTTCTTGCGGAACACCTCGCGGCCCTTCACATCCTGCGCATGCAGATGAAAGACGTGCTTGCCCAGATCAATGCCGACCAGCGTGACCTCGTTCATGGCGCTCTCCTCTACCGTGGACCGAACCGCCTATCGTAGAACCGTCGGTGGGATCGGGCTGGCCATTTCATTATGTCCGCTTCTGGCCAAGTTCAAATGTCCGCTTTTCGGACCATCGTAAGCTGACCGGCCGCCGGCTAACCGGCACGGGGAGCTTCGATGGCAGTCATAGAACGGATAACGATGACGATGCGCGAGCTGGACAGGTACAAGGTGATTCAGGACCTGGCCGATGGTGTGCTCAGGCCGTGGCGTGCCGCCGAACGGCTCGGGCTGACGACACGACAGATCCGGCGGCTGGTGGGCCGGTTGCGGGAGCACGGCCCAGGTGGTCTCGTATCCGGCCGGCGCTCGAAGCCGAGCAACAACCGGCTGGACACAGCGACGGCCGACCGGGTGCTGGCGATCATCCGCGAACGCTACGCCGATTTCGGGCCGACGCTGGCCTGCGAGAAGCTGTACGAGTGCCACGGCATCCGCCTGGCGAAGGAAACGGTGCGCCGGCTGATGACGGACGCCGGGCTGTGGGTGCCGCGCCGGCAGCGTCCGCCGAAGGTGTACCAGCCGCGTGCGCGGCGCGCATGCGTGGGCGAACTGATCCAGATCGACGGCAGCGAGCATGCGTGGTTCGAGCAGCGCGCACCGCAATGTACGCTGCTGGTGTACGTGGACGACGCAACGAGCCGGCTGATGCACCTGCACTTCACGGCGAGCGAATCGACGTTCAGCTACTTCGAGGCCACGCGCGCGTACATCGAGCGCTACGGCAAGCCGGGCGCGTTCTACAGCGACAAAGCGAGCGTATTTCGCAGCACGGCTGCCGGCAAGACGGGCAACAGTGTGACGCACTTTGGCCGGGCGATGTATGAGCTGAACATCGACACGTTCTGCGCGAACTCGAGTTCCGCGAAGGGGCGCGTGGAGCGCGCGCACCTGACGCTGCAGGACCGGCTCGTGAAGGAGCTGCGCTTGCGCGGGATCAGCACGGTGATCGACGCGAACGCCTGGGCGCCCTTCTTCATCGCGGCCTATAACGCGCGCTTCGCGAAGCCGCCGAAGAGTACGTTCGACGCACACCGGCCGCTGCGTGACGATGAGGATCTCGATCTGCTCATGACGTGGCGCGAGACGCGCCGTGTCACGAAGTCGCTGACGGTGCAGTACGACCGGGTCATGTACCTGCTGGAGGACACGCTGGATAACCGCAGGCTGGTTCACCGTTATATCGACGTGTGGGAGTACCCCGACGGGCGCATCGAGATCCGGGCGGATGGCCGGGTATTGCCCTGCCGGCAGTACGACCGGCTCGCGGAAATCGATCAGGGCGCGGTGGTCGAGCACAAGCGCCTGGCTCACGTGCTGCAGGTCGCGCAGGCGGTTCAGGCACAGCGCGACAACCGGCGGGCATCCGGCTCCCCTTCGCGCACGAATCAGGGCATCGAAGTGCGCAAGCCCGGGCGCCCACCCGGTACGAAGAAACAGCGCGAACTCACGCAGGCCGACGTCGAGCAGGTGGTCGTGGAACTCTCGCAACGCAGAACAGCGCCGCCGCACAAACCTGGCCGGCGGTCTGCAGGGGACAGTGGAACAGGCGTAGCTTTGACAGCTGGTAGGTTTACAACCGTTGCGTGCCGGATTGCTTCAGAAGCGTCCCGACCACATCTTTCACCAGACATTCATCAAGCAAATGGTAGCTTCGGGCGTTGCGCAATTTCGCGGGACGCCGAATGCTTAAACAGCTGTCAGGGGCTGCGGTGCCGGCTGGGCTGCGCGGTCCGGTTCTGGTCGATCAATATGGCTTGCCGCGGTACTGGGCCGCGGTCTGGTCGACAACATCGGCAGCCCAACTGGCGGAATCGACGCACGTCAAGGCGCTGCGCTATATCGAAAGCCTGTACCAGCATGCCGATCAGCTGCGCGGAAAGTTGTCGCTGGACGACGCGCTGGGAAGCCTGGATGACGAGACGCTGGCTGAAATCCTTGAATCGTGGTTCATGTCGATTCGCAACCAGGGGTTGTAAGCCGGAACCGCAGAAATTTTGGAAGTCCTTTGATTTCAGGTGGTTAGAGAAGGTCGAGACCCGCAAGCATGGCCGCGATGTCGATCGGGTTCTCGTTGCGAAACGTGTAATGCCCGAGGAAGTGGATGTGCCGCCACGCCACCGGAGAAATCTTCTTCAGCATCGCGAGCGCCTTCTCATTTCCCTCCCGTTGGTAGCGTTCGAGCAGTTGTGACAGCAGTACCGAGTTGAAGGCGGTCACGACATTGGCCAGCAGCCGGCCGCACTCGTTATTGATCGCAATGTCGTGATCGGTCTTGCCGATCAGGTGCTTTCTGCCACTGACCTCGGCGATGAAGCCGCGCAGCGCGTGATACGCTTCGATCCGGTTCTGCGAACGATGGACGTTGCGCTGCAGTTGTGGGTCGCGCATGTAGCGCAGCGTGTAGATGCTGCGCACGAGTTTATCGAACTCGAAGACGGCACGGCGCGTGCGGTGATGTGGAGACAATGCGCAAAGCTTGCGAACCAGTGCCTGCTGGCTCATTTCCTTCACGCTGAGTGACGCGATGATCTGTTCGAAGACACACGGATCGTCGCAGATGGCGGGCAAGTCGATCTGTCCAGCGGGTTTGATCAGGAAATTGTCGTCCTGCTCAATGTCGTCGCCGCAAAACAGATGTTTTAGCTGTGCCTGCAGGTTGGTGAAGCGCGGCGCAAAGTCCATCTCGAACCAGTACATGGCCGCGAAATTCATCTTGTTGATGCTGTGCATGTCTCCGGTGATAATCGTCGGCGCGATATCGGTCGTGTTGTGGTAACAGAGGTCGAAGACGTAATGGCTTTCGTGCTCGTGCGCACCGATGAGGTTGGCGAGTGTGGCAACGTGATTGGTGAGGGAGGTAGAGGCGACGACTCCCCGTTCGCGACCGAAATATTTGCGCGAGTGCCTCGCCTTTGCGGTCGGAGTGGCGGCAGCGAACTTCTGTCCGTCGATGGCACCGAAAAGTGCGCCAAGATCGGACGAGTAGTACTCGAAGATCGGTAATTGTGCGATGAAGTTGGCAACCCGGTCGTTGGCAGCCCGCAGTGTGGCCAGACGGCAGTACTGGCGATATGTTTCGTCGAGTGTGTGATACGGGATATCGCAGGTCTGGGACATGGCGAGATTGCCGAGATTGGTGGCCTGCGCAATAATCACCGCCATCAAGCTGTCCGCGTCGGCGATCTTCTTCGCGTAACGGGGTTGCAGGGGCGTCATCGTCGACAGGAAGCCGCAACGCTCATTCACAAACCGGATGATGTCGGCAATGTCGCGTAGCGGCAGCTTCGCGTAGAAGCTTTCCTGCTGTGTGGCGTTTTTGTCGGTTCTGTCGCGATAAGGAATTAAGGGCGACCGAGGGTGGCAAGAGCGCCGCGGTCATATGGCCAAGGAATAGAACTGCTCGGCGGCCGACGGACTGCTCCCCTTGGGGATAACCATCTGCCCTTTGCGGATCATCCGCATGGTCTCGATGCCACCGAGTACGATGCGAGCGCAGCGAAAATTCTGGAACCCCTACATCGGCCTGACCCGGCGTTTGATGCCACGGTGGTCCCGCTCAACGAGGTTATTCAGATACTTGTTCTGCCTGATCTTGATCGGCGTTTCCCGCTCAGCATTGATCGCCTGCAGGGCCGCGAGGTTCGCGCCACTCTTGTCCACCGTGACGGTCTTTGGCGCACCGTTCTGGGCGATGGCCTTTTCGAAGAAGCGCCGGCGCGCAACAGGAAGTCAATGGTCTTACCGGCCTTGTCCCTGTCTCTTACTCCACTCAAGGGCCAGTGGAAGTATCTCTGCCGGGGCGTAGTCGAACTATTTCTGCCTCTCCTCCCCGAACCGGACGTGCGCCTCTCAGCGCATCCGGCTCTCCGCTGAAGTGTCGTTTCGAACAAAGGCGACACCGTTCCACCGTGCCGCCAGTTTGCTTTGTATTTCACTGATTATCGAAGGTCTTCACCTCACTACAGTCAGTTAATCAACAGGCAAACCACTTCAACTGCCCCCCTTCGCCATGTAGCCGCCTTTCCCGGCCTCGGACTACTACGGAGGCTCCGCCAGCTTGCACATCATTGGGGGCACACTCCCTTAACATCTGTGCAAGCCTTCCCCAGTTCACATGCTGGACTCAAGCGCACGGGCGAGGCTGCCTGTCGCAGTCTTTATCCTTGCTTGCCGCAAGTCGTCGCGAATACCGCGGCCTAGCTGCGCGCTCTCCATGGCTCCGTGCTGATGGGCCTATATGGCCAGTCAGCATTCGCGTTGCCGGGCCGTACATATGATCGGCAACAATTCGCGTCCTGCCTATTAAGCGGTGTAGGCAGGGGTGACGATTCAACCCTCAGATGCGTTCAAACAGGTTCGTGTTCCTCAACCGTCCCATGCTCAGCCTAGAGGCTCATCTTGGCGTAACCGCCTCGCCGCAAGCCCCGTTTCCCACGGACTTCGTCACCGTGCCAGTGTCGGCAAGTCACCGCCGCTTCGGCTCACTTCCTCTCGCAGCAGAAGAAGGGCATACCCCGGTACTACAACAGCAACTTCTCCGGGTTTTGCATTCCAACTATGCTCAAGCAACTTCACCCCCATATAGGCGGGCTACGTTGGCTGGGCGTACTGTAGGTCTCGTCCATGCGCCAGCTGTTGCCTACCGGGCGCTGGCGCCGACGAAAGGCCTTCTCGAGCACCGGCAGCAGCTTGATCGCTTGATCACCCAGCGATGCACCGTGGAATGATCCACCTCGATGCCGCGCTCGGCCATCATCTCTTCCAGATCCCGCAAGCTCAGCGAGTACGCCACGTACCAGCGCACGCACAGCAGAATCACGTCCACCGGATGGTGCAGGCGCTTGAGGACATTGGCAGCAATGCCGCCTGGCAGGCTCGTGCGCGGCGTCTTCGCTGGCTTATTCATCTGCTGACTTGCAGTTTCCAAAACCGGCCATTCTACTTCCCGTTATCGCGACAGAACCTCACCGGTCGCCTCGCTTGCGCTCAGCGGACACTGATCATACCCACTCGCATTCACTGATGGCATAAAAATTGCAGCAAGGTACGCCGACGACGTAACCTATACATAGTCAAGGCCAAACATCCATGCAAAAAATTGTCACCATCTTTCTGCTTCTAACTTCCTACTGCACGTTGCTATCGGCTGCTGACAACCAGGGGAACGGAACCATACACCCCCCCTTTGCTCTTACCCCCTCAGACTTTCAGCGGGCTCTCACAGTTCGTTATCAATACTCGGATAAAATTGTCAATTTCGTCGATACCCCCCCTTTCTGGCTTTCGCCCGAGACCCTTGCCTACCGACGGACGACACATGGTGAGCGCCAGTTCATTAAATTCAATATCAAAACTGGGAAGAAGCAACCGGCTTTCGATCATAGCCGCCTTGCCGACGCATTAAATAAGGCGGCCTCCTCGAATTTCCGAGGCAATTCGCTGCCCTTTGACCGTTTCGAAATCGGACAAGACGGCAACCAGTTGCTGTTCTCCATTCATTCCGTTCAGTGGAGTTGTGATCTTTCAAGCTACATCTGCACTAGGATCTCTCAGGGCGAAATCTTGTCATTTCATAACGACTTCACGCCAACGGCTGAAAGCGATAGTCGAATCACAAGCGATTCACCGGACGGCAAGTGGAAAGCATATATCAAAAACTACAACGTCTTTCTACTGAGTAAGGACGGGTCAGTAAATGTACCGTTAAGTTGGGACGGGACAGAAGCGAACAATTACGTCTTCTCATCCCTAAAGTGGTCCCCTGACTCCAATCACCTCGCAGGTTACCGTGTCGCCGTCGGCCAACCGCGTCAAATCATGCTTGTCAATTCCTCAGCAACAAACCATCAAGCGAGGTATGAGCCAATAGCGTATCCCAAAGCGGGAGATATTCTTCCGCGACCGCAACCGGTACTATTCGACATAGTCAACAAGCGCATGGTCAATATCGACAATGCTTTGTTCCCGAATCCTTTTGACCTTTCCCAAATTAATTGGTGGAAGGATGGGGAAGGCTTTACATTTGAGTACAACCAACGCGGCCATCAGCTCTACCGAGTAATCGAGGTGGAGGCAGCCACCGGCCGTACGCGCTCTTTGATCGATGAGGTCAGCTCCACGTTCGTCGATTATACAGATTTAAGAAATAACCAAATAAATGCCGGAAAACACTTTCGTTACAATGTTAATGATGGAGAGGAAATTATCTGGGCATCCGAGCGCGATGGATTTGAACATCTGTACCTCTTTAATGGCCGTACCGGTGTTTTAGAAAACCAAATCACCAAAGGTGACTGGATTGTCCGCGCGGTGGACCACATCGATCCAGTCAGAAGGGAAATTTGGTTTGAAGCAAGCGGAATGAATTTCGGTGAGGACCCTTATTTCGTTCACGCCTACCGAATTGGCTTCGACGGAAAGGGGCTGACATCACTTACGCCAGAACCGGCCAATCATCACATCGAGTTTTCTCCTGACGGTAGATTCTACGTCGACCTCTGGTCACGTATCGACCTTCCCCCACGCATGGCGCTTTTCCGGTCTAGAGACAACGCTAAACTGATGCAGATTGAGAGCACCGACATCTCCCAACTCGAATCTAATGGATGGAGAGCACCAATCAATTTTGTTGCCAAAGGGCGCGATGGTAAGACCGATATTTGGGGAATCATTCATCTACCAGATAGATTCGATCCACATCTGAAGTATCCTGTGGTGGAGGATATATATGCCGGCCCGCAAGGCTCTCACGTCCCAAAGTCATTCACAACCACAACAGATCCCCTTACCCAGTTGGGTTTTATCGTTGTGCAAATCGACGGAATGGGCACTAACAACCGTTCACGCCTTTTCCATGACGTCGCGTGGAAGAATCTGAAAGATGCAGGCCTTCCCGATCGCATTCTGTGGCATAAGGCGGCTGCCTCTCTATATCCCTGGTACGACATCTCGAATTTGGGAATCTTCGGTACATCAGCTGGCGGCCAGAACGCCATTGATGCACTGCTATTCCATTCGGACTTCTATAAGGTTGCGGTAGCCAACAGTGGTTGCTATGACAACCGTATGGACAAGATATGGTGGAACGAACAGTGGATGGGCTGGCCCGTCGGCATTGAATACTCACAGTCCTCCGCCATCGACAATGCCGACAATCTGCACGGCAAACTTATGCTTGTTGTGGGCGAAATGGACCACAATGTCGATCCGGCCTCCACCTTTGCGCTCGCCGACAGTCTCATTAAGGCGGGAAAGGAATTCGAAATGGTCTATGTGCCTGGTGCTGATCATGGAGCCCCCGGTATCTTCACCGAGCGTAAGCTCATGGATTTCTTCGTTCGCAATGTTTTCGGGCAAGATCCGCCTAATTGGAATGCCACATCGACGCATTTTCCGTCGAGTTGATGACCCTTTATACTGATCGCCGTGACATTGAGTTCGTAGGATTTTTGTATAGTCACATTCAATCGTTTACATTGGGCTCAGGACTGCTATTGCTTGCCTTCGTTGAACGCAAGCCCGCAAGATTCCTGTGGGAGACCGGCGCAGTGTCATCGCCGGTCGCTGAGCGTCGCCGTCGTTCAGGCGCTACGCCTAAAGCAGTGGGGTCAATGCTTTTGCGCGTTGGCGATCGTACTCGCTCTGGCGCTTGAAAAATTTCTCGCCTCAGTGGTCTTGGACCTGAGGATTGAAAGTGGCACGGCCATTGGGATGCCAACGAGATCATTCGCTTGTAGGGGTTATAAGCTGGAACCGCCGATTTTTTCGAAATTCTTCGAATTCAATAGGTTAGCGGCTATTTTCGGGCGGCAAAGGCCTGATCCATATCCCTCGCACGCTGGATTTCGTCGCCGTGCAGGTAGAGGGATGTCGTCGCGATCGATGCATGGCGCAGGTTGTCGCGCACGCTGGTCAGTTTGGCCCCGCTAGCGAGCGCGTGGCTCGCGTGACTGTGGCGCATCCAGTGCGGACTCGCGCGGCGCAATTTTTCGGCAGCTACCGGATGATCGGCCTCGATCACGTCGGCTGCCTGTGCGAAGAAGCGGCGCATGACGCGCCCCAGACGCGAACCCGCGATACCCGCGTCGCCGTCTTCGCCCAGACTCGCGACCAGTGATGTCTTCGGGTTCCAGCGTTGTGGCGTGACAGGCAGGCGTCGCTGTGCAAGGTACTGATCGAGCGCAGTACGCGCGAGCGGCGGCAGTGCCACCTTGCCGGGCTTGCTGCCCTTGCCGACCAGATGCAGCCAGTGATCACCGTGCCCGTCCACGCGGATGCTGCCGAGCTCGGCGCCGACCAGTTCGCTCGCGCGCAGACCCGTCGCGTAGCCGAAGTCAAGCAGGAAGCGCAGCCGCTGCGCCGCTGGCTCCGACCAGCCATAGGACCATTCGAGGCCGTCGGCAATCGCGCGGACCAGCAGCCACTCACCCTCGGTGAAACCGCGCGTCGTGTCCAGCGCTGGCTGCGAGGCGTGGCCTCGGACCTTGACGCCGGAAAACGGATTGGCGAGCACGTAACGCTGCTCGATCAGCCAGCGAAACAGCGCCGAGAGCACCGTCAGTGCGTAGGCTGCTGAGCGCGCTGACAGGCCGCCCGTAAAGGGGCGCCATTCGACGGAATCGCGCGGCCGCGGCGGCCCGACCCAGCGCTCGCGCGGCGTCGGACGTCTCACGAACGCCCGGTAGGCGATCGCGTCGTCGGTTGTCAGTGACGACAGCGCCCGCCCGCGTTCGACGATCGCCCACAGGATCAGCCGCTCGGCCTCCTTGCGATAGGCGCGCTGCGTCGTCGCTGTTTCGTGCAGCGCAAGCCACGCCTGTACCGCCTCGTAATCGTTCGTCGCGTTCAGCGTGCAGGCATTACGCGGCGCCCGGAAACTGCCCTGCGAGCCATCGACCTCGTGCGGCAGGCGCAACTCTTCCCACGGCACGATGCTGCGTGGCTGGGTGACCGCGACCAGTGCGCGGGCGCGCTCGGTCAACAGCGGATGCCCGGCGAAGAAGGCTTCGACTTGCCGAGCCCCCATCGCGCCGAGCCCCTCGATCGTTCGCCACCATCCGCGCCGTCGCGGGATGCGTACGGTCAGTTCCGAGAGCGTATGGATGCCGTGTGCACGCAGGGCATTCGCGGTCCGGGGTGCGAGCCACCGTTCAATGTCGTCGCTGATCTGGGGCTGTGGCGCAGTCAACGAGGGCAACGTCCTGAGCGCGTGTTCAACTGCCTTGGCTCGCCCCTGCCGCTCTTGGGGCGTGTGCTGGAATACCGCCGCCAGATCCAGTCGATGGCGGCTTTCGGCGAACGCGATGAGCTGCCGGCGGATGCGGCCGAGCATGCCACGTGCGGACTGGCCCGACGCCTTGAGGCCAGGCAGGTAGCGCAGGACGGTTGCACGTGAACTGAGGCCTGCATACCAGCCACGCAGCGCGGCCAGCGCATCGGCATCCGGGAACCCGGGTTCGGCAGGCGTCGCGGCCGGGCGCCGGGGCAGACGCGTCTTCATCGGTTGAGGTTATGTAAAATCAAGATGATAGCCCGATAATATCAATTATTGGTCTGTCACGCTTTAAAATGGCGCCCTTTCAGTTTCTTCCGCCTCTGGATGCGCGCCCACAACGGCCATCTCACCCTGTTGCCCGAAGCAGAACGGCAAGCGCTCTATGACCGCCCCGAATTCGATGATTTCCAGCGCGCGGAGTACTTTGCCTTCACCGCCGACGAACTGGCGCTAGCGGAACGGCGCCGCGGCCTCAACGAACAAATACTCTGTCTGCTGCAAACCGGCTATTTCAAGGCCACACGGGCGTTTTTTACGTTTAGGGGTCTTCAGGAAACGGAAAATAAAACACGCTAAGCGGGGTAGCCTCAAGAAACGGATTTTTACGTACGCTACACCTAGGTCTCCCCACGGGTTCTGTCGCGATAAGGAGGTACCGTAAAATCAGAACATGAAAAATTTGTGCAAAGCGCCGGTGAAGAAAGAACGCATTTCCCGGAAGACGTTGCCGGTGGGGATCGCGAAGGTCCTGAAGCGGCTGCATTTCCCGGTGGACGTGATTTTGCTGTGCGTACGGTGGTATGTGGCGTATTCGCTGAGTCTGCGTGATCTCGAAGAGATGATCGCGGAACACGGTATCGAAGTCGATCATTCGACCGTGCACCGATGGGCTATCAAGCTGGTGCCCTTGTTCGAAAAAGCCTTCCGCAAGCACAAACGTCCGCTCGGCAAAAGCTGGCGGATGGACGAGACGTACATCAAGGTGCGGGGCCAGTGGAAGTACCTGTATCGGGCGGTGGACAAGGCCGGAGACACGGTCGATTTTCTGTTTCGGGCCCGTCGGGACAAGATTGCCGCGCAACGATATTTTGAAAAGGCGATCGACCAGAATGGCGCGCCGGAGACGGTCACGGTGGATAGAAGCGGGTCCAACCTTGCGGCGCTTCAGGCCGCCAATGCCGAGCGGGAAACGCCCATCAGGATTCGCCAATGCAAGTACCTGAACAACATTGTTGAGCAGGATCACAGGGCCATCAAACGTATCGTCAAACCGATGATGGGCTTCAAGGATTTTCGCTGCGCACGCATCATTCTGTCTGGCATCGAGACCATGCATATGATTCGGAAAGGCCAGATGCGGGTGAAAAAAGGCACCCACCCGTCAGCCGCCGAGCAGTTCTACTCTTTGGTTATGTAAGCCATCCTGATTATATCGAGCAGGCTCGTCCGTCCACCGTTACCGCGACAGAACCGGCGCTTGAGCACCTTCGCCACCGCGGGATTCAGGTTCTGCTTTATCGGTCAGATCGTCCGTCTTCGGGACGTCAGCATAGCAGGTCCCTTATTGCGACATAGCCCGCGTCGCTACATCAGAGCGTTACTGTCAAGCTTCGTGTGAAATCGCTGTCCAGCTTGCCGTGAAATCCGTGTCCACCTTCGCGTGAAATGCCTGTCCAGCTTGCTGCGAAATCAGTGTCCGGCTTGGTGCGAAATACGCATCGAGAATTCATCGTCAAAACAAAGAACGACGCGTAACCCGAGGGCACTGCGCTCCACTCATGTGATCTTTGGCGCCGAACACACGCGTGCGGGATTGCCGACAGCAGTGGCGCCAGCTGGCACGTCGCGCGTGACGATGCTGCCTGCGCCGATCAATGCGTCGTCGCCGATCGTCACGCCCGGCAGAATGATCGCGCCGGCACCGATCCAAACGTTGCGTCCGATCCTCACCGGCCGACCGAATTGGAGCCCTGCCCAACGAACAGCCGGATCGCGAGGATGATCCGCGGTCAAAATCTGCGCGCCGGTTGCAATTTGCGTCATATCGCCGATCTCGACCCGAACGACGTCAAGGATGATGCAGTTGTAATTGAGGAACACCCCGGCGCCCAGACTGATGTTGAAGCCATAGTCACAATGAAACGGGGGACGAATCATGGAGTCTGTTCCAATCGTAGCGAGTCTCTCTTGCAAGAGTTCGTATCTCTCCGAGAGCGGCATGTCGATGGCTCCGTTGAAGCGGGCCATCCATGCTCGGGCTTCCGCCTGATCGACCTGAATCTCGGCTGCCCTCGCCGTGTACAGTTCTCCGGCAAGCATCTTTTCTTTCTCCGTTCTGCTCATAACCCTTCTCTCCAGTCAAGCTCGTCGCTTGCGCCATGTTCCCATAGTCGGTAAGCGCGCGTCGAGTCGTCAGTCATTCAACATCCACTCCGGGTATGTGGCGTCTGCCCATAGAATGCTCCTGTTCACGTGCAGCCGTTTTGACGAATACGCGCTTCTCATGAGTGAACTCGGGGATCTCGGCTTTCGCCGCAGGGTAACTGCGCAGCGGGTCCGTCAGATCCTGCGCGGCACCGGGTTCGAACACAGCACCCACCGGAAAAGCGCTTTGCCGCGGCCTTGTCGCGTCGCTCTTGCATCAGCACATCGAGTTTGGCGCCGTGCTCATCGATCGCACGCCATAACAGATACGACCCGCCGCGCAGCGTCACGAAAATCTCATCAAGATGCTGAAGATACCAAGTGCTATCCAGCTTTCGCCGCGCCGCTTTGACGCACTGGGCAAAGACAGCACCGAATTTGTTGCAGTTCAGTGAACACACGATCTAGCACGCCGTCGCTGGACCAGCGATTCATTCGCGTGTAGATCGTTTGCCATCGGCCAAAGCGCTTGGGCAGTCCGCGCCATTTGCTCCCATGCTCGGCCACATAAAGAATCGCATTGAGCACCTGCAGGTTTGTCAGGCTGACATTGCCGCGCTGTCGCGGCAGGCAATGCTCAATCCGCTGATATTGGGCTTCGGTGATTTCCATCGCCGAAGGATACGATCCAATACGATTAGTGTGAACAGGCCCTAGCCTTCGCATAGCGCGATTTCTCCGTGCATGGCCGGCCTTTCGGGATCGGGTGGAAAGACGCACCACTTTCCGTCTCGATGTCGAAAAAAGAACATTGCCTTCGACCCGGTTCCGTTGTCTGCGACCACGCAGACATATCGTCCCCTGCTGGATCTTCCGTAGTGGCTGACTCGAAACCCTCTCTTCGGGTCAGGCGCCAACCAGTCCTGCACCATACTTCTCAGCGACGTCCCTGCTATCGCCATACACAAATCCGTCCGGCCGCGTGACGGGGTCAACGGACTGGATTGTCCGGTCGAGTTAATAGCCGAACCACTGCGACCACTCATAGTCCGGGCTCGACAAGTCGTCATAGATGCCAAGCCTGCTCGATGCCGAGCCATTCAGATTCCAGAGCCTCGGCGGACGTGGAAACTTCAGCTCGGCGATTACCCCGTGCTGGACTGCAAACGTATCGAAATAAAACGTTCCGGTGCGCGTCACGTCGTTCTTGCAGAACTGCGCCTCCCAGATTGCCGTCTCCGCCGCATGGGCCGCGTAGAGCCACCAGAATGGCGGTGTGCCGTCCGGCCGGAATAGCTCAGGCGGCGGACCAAATCGGTAGACACGCTGTACCCTGACGGGCAACACGCTCTCGGGCACATACGCGGCACGGAATAACTGTGCGCTCGTGTCCGGATCCGCGAGCTCGCGGGAAAGTGCCTCCCTCAAAAGCTCTTGCGACGGAATCCGGTTCCGCAGATGCGGGGGTAGTTCGACGATCGGTTCATTCTTATTGGTCATTGCATTAGCCGTTCACTCGGCCATGCCTTTCTCCGACGCCCGAACCAGCGACAATACCCGACGTTGGCGTTCCATCGCGGGCAACTGCAAGAGTCGCAGCTGGCTGGGGTGCACCGACGGGCGCGTCTCGAACGGCACGCCAGCCAATATCTCCGCGGGAGACAATTCGTTCAGTTCGTCCTGCGCGGTCACGAAGAAAGCATGCACCTCTGTTCTCAACGATCCTCGAAGCGCGAACAGCACCGGTTGAAGCAGCTCGGGTACCGGCTCAACAAACTGCCACGCCGGAAACTCACGCCCGTTGCTTTGCCCCGCAGGCACGACGCAGTAGAACTTATTCGCTTCAACATAGCGATACAGGCTCGCGAGCGACATGCTGACCTTGCGCTGTTCAATCACGTCCGAGGGTCTCAGATTGGCCACAGGCAACGTGGGCGAGCGGTTTTCCGCGTCTTGGGATTTTTCCAGCGCCAGCATCGTTGCCAGACGTCGCTCAAGAACGTTGCGCACGAGTTCGTGGATCCTGCCAGTCACCAGTTCGGGCGCTTGGCCGCGCAAAGTGCCCTCGACGTCGGATGCAAACAGTTCGGCGACGTCACGAGCCGCTCGCTGTACGTCAAGAGGCGTCCCGCCCGACAGGAAAGCGCGGATCTTGAAGTCAGCCGCAGCATTCCGCTCGTTGATTGCCTGTGCCATGAAACTCTCCTTCATGCGATTTGCGGAGGTGCGCCAAGCGGCGTCATGCGCTTCGCGATGGCCGCCGTACTACCCGTTTCGACGGTAGCCCGTGCGATATGTCGGAGCAGGAATGCGCGGGCCGCAGCGAAGCACTGCGCGAGGTGTCGTCGGCTGGCCACGAGCTCGCGCAACCGCGCCAGACGGTATTCCCGTGCGAGCTCACGGCTATTGACGGCGTCGAAATCTGCCGCCAGGTAATCGGCGCCGGGTGCAGTTCTTGATCCGAGCAGCGCCGCAGCAACCTGCACCACTAGCGATTTGCTGGAGCGCGTATCGGTCGGTTGACCAAACAGCAGCGTCCAGACTCGCCAAAAGGCGTCGGGTTAACAGCGAGCAAGGTGTTTTGACGTTCTGCGGGGTCAACCTTCGCGGGGTTTGACACCGCTTCATTCGATTCAGCGAGCAACGGGTAAAGCAGCAGCCGCGCGGGCCGAGCCTCACGCTCGGCGTATTCGCCGGGTGCGGGCACAGGCGGTGTGACCTGATTCTCAGTCACATCCGCTACGCATCCCCCTATCGCTTCGGACAGATCGCAGTCGGTGTACCACATGGAGCATCTGCCGTTCGGATGTTTCCACGATAAGCTATTTTCGCAGTTTTCGCAATATTATTCTTTGTCGCATTCGTTGCGTTTTTCTCAGGTAAGCCTGCCGTGAACGCATCATTGCCAGAATAGGTTTGCTATCTGTCTATGAGCGTCTAGTCTGGGTTGCTGGCGAGTGGCCCCGAAGTACGGCGTTATGGGCGTACCTCACAGTCCCCGCCAATCGGCGAAACATGGCAGCCTCTGCCCGACTATCGCGCCGTCGTTCGCGCTCAGGGCGTGCGCGTGCGCACGACCATGAAAGACAGGCATGTCCTGACCACCCGCCGCGACGGATGGATTCAGTTCACCGTCGACGACGACAACTTCTATATCGATACAGAGTTCCAGGGATGAGAAACACGCGACGATCGTTGAAGGCCGGAAACATGACCTGGTGATCGTGAAGGCCCTGTCTAAGCTTACGGCCTACCGCATGCATGTTCCCAAGTGAGCGGTCGCGCCGACGAGCGGCGCCGGTGCTGGCAGGCATGGCGGCCACGCTAACCGGGCTTAACGCCCTTTATCTCGCACTGGACGTCGACACGGCCGTACGGGAATATCAGCAGATTTCTCCATTGATGCCGCCGGGCACGCTTGTCAGTTACCAGTTGACCGTTGACCCTATCGTCGACTTTACAGGCGGGTATCAGAGCGGAAAATGATCTGCCCTGTGGGAAGATTTCTATTGCGACTGGCGTGGCTGCTGGTTCAACCAGCGCATCGAACCCCCAGCCGGGTTGTCGGTGACGAGGTTATCGCGGCCGGGGCGAAAGGGATTCTCTTCAGGTCACGCCTATCGCCGGATGGAGTAAATCTCGTCCTATACGTGGATGAGCTTGAGCCGACAGATCGACTTGACGTGCATGACCCACAGCGTTCGCTTCCGCAAAACCAGTCGTCCTGGACGTAAGCGCCTTCGCAGCGGACGGCATTGATCATGTGTAGAATGTGGACAGATATGCGCATATTCACCAACATGGAGGCTCACATGGCACATGCAACTGCCGCCGTGCCACGGAAGGCGACCAATGTCACGCTGCCTGTCGACGTTTATGAGCGGGCGAAGGAACTGGGCATCAACTTCTCGCGTGCCTGCGAGCAGGCTTTGCGCGACGCAATCAAGGCCGAGGAAGGTCGTCGCTGGGCGCAGGAGAACGCGGAGTTCATTAAGAACACCAACGACTGGGTCGAAAAGAATGGCCTTCCACTCGCTGAATACCGGATGTTTTGATGGCGCGATTCGAAGTTTATGCCAACCCCGGTAAAAGCAAGGCGAGTACGCCGTACCTTATCGACGTGCAGAGTGACTTTCTCGATGGCCTGACAATTCGGGTTGTTGTCCCGCTGATTCGTGCGGACTCTTTCCCTCCCGGCAAACTGCCAGCAGATCTCACGCCGTCCTTCGAGATCGCTGGCGTCAAATGCCTGATGCACCCGGCGTTCATTGCATCTGTTCCGTTAACCGAGCTTGGTCCCTCGATCGGCTCATTGCGGGAGCATCGGGACAAGATCACTGCAGCGCTTGACCGTCTGCTGGGCGGCTACTGATCGCTCAATCACTGCTGTTGGCATTACCAAACAGGACCCAATCGGTCGACGCGACATCCCTCGTCAGCATCAGGCGTTATCCTCCCCCGGCCGCATAATGCAAGAGTTCGCGACCTGCAACTCTTGCATGCGGTTGCAGCCTGGCCCTATCCTCGAAATTGAAGACCCTTGATTGTCGGTCGATTCGTAAAAGCGCCTAAAATATAGGATACCTATCGATATTCGCTAGATTGAGTCTATGCGCAGTCGTGATTCGCGCCTTGAGGTAGCGCCAGGCCGTCGCCGGCGAAATCGCGACACCGTAGTCCCACTCAATCAGAGAGTCGGCCAGGATTCAAAAATCCGTAAGAGCGAAACAGGTCGCCGGCTCAAGCGGTGAAACGCGGGACAAAAGATCACCCGCGGCGTTTCGCGGATTTCGACGTAGTACGCGGACGTGCAACGGGCTTTTGAGACGCGACCGAACGGTTCGTCTTCGATGTGCCGGGATCGGAGTTGCCCCTGGGCTTTTTCATGGCAGCGGGGCCGGACTTCGCGGTCGGCGTCGCGACCTTGCCCTTCGGCGCCGATTTCACGGTCACGGACGGCTTCGGCGTGGTCAAAGCAGACTTTCTCGCTTGCGAAGTGGATGGTTTGCGCGTGCGGTTGCCTCGGACCGAGTCGGCATCTGCAAAGGGTTCCGTGTCAATGTCGATACCGAACACATCGCCCAGAACGGCAGTATCGAGCAGCTTGCCGGACGCCGGGACGGCTTTTCCCGCACCGGACAAATTCGCACCTGTGTGATTGACGAGATCGGTGGGGTCAACGCCACGTAACGTAAAGAGCAATTCGGGCTGCTGGTCGAGCCGTGCGCCGATGCCATAAAGTACTGCTGCGATGTGCTTGCACATCACCGCCCAATCCAGGCAGTTGCAACCGAATTTGATATCTTTCGGCGCAGGGAAAAGCCCGGTGCCGGGCTGGCAGATGCGGCCCATCACCGCAGCCGAGAGCTTACCCTGCAGCAGTTCGACCATCGAGTCAATCGACGACGAACAATCGGCGCTCAACGCGCGCCACTGCCTTTCCGGACAGGCGGCGACATCAATTGTGATCTCGTACAGGCTTGATCCCATCACCTGCGCATGGATCTTCCCTCTTGTAATCCGCAGATCGATCACCGAACCATTACGCACGTAGGTGCGCCCCCTTGGCAGGCGGCTATCGTAGTCGCTGTACTGCTCCAGATTATCGCACCACGCTTTGCCCCAGAAAGTCTTCGCAATGGCCCCGCGATACGGTGCAATGGGTGACAGGGTCTTGCCAGCCCTGGTCGCTCTGGCGACCAGCTGCTCCGCTTTTTTTCGCCGCTCGGCCACCGGGACGTAAGGGTTCCATCCACCGTAGTTTGCCATCAGCGTTCCTCTCCATGATCAGTTTTCCTGCGCGGAATGAATATCGAGCTTGACAAGATCAAGCAGCTCCTGGTCACTCATCTCGGTCAGCTGCAGTTCCGCACCGCCTTCAAGCATATCGTTCACCAACTGCTGCTTCGATTCGATCAACTGGTCAATCCGATCCTCGACCGTGCCCTGGCAAACAAACTTGTGCACCAGAACATTCTTGCTCTGGCCAATGCGAAACGCCCGATCGGTCGCCTGATTCTCTACGGCGGGATTCCACCAGCGGTCGAAGTGAATCACGTGAGACGCCGCGGTGAGATTCAGTCCCGATCCTCCCGCCTTGAGCGACAGCACGAAGAACGGTGTTGATTCGTCTTCCTGGAATTGCCTGACCAGTTCGCGCCGTTTGCCTACGGCCGTACCGCCATGGAGAATCAAGCCCTCCCGGCCGAAAAGGGATCCCAGGAACGCGGCAAGCGGCTCGGTGGTCTCGCGGAACTGGGTGAACACCAGTACCTTTTCCTGCTTCGCCGCGATCACGTCGACCAGTTCCCGCAGGCGGCCAAACTTGCCGCTGGCTTCGGGGCTCCACGCCGCGTCGCCAAGCCACTGGGACGGATGGTTGCATATCTGCTTGAAACGCATCAGGTAGCTTAAAACGATGCCTTTGCGTTCAATACCGTCGGCACCCTCGAGCGCCGCCGCCAGGTCCTTGACCGCGCGTTCGTACAACGCGGCCTGGACGGGGCTCAGATGGCACCACGCCTTGAGTTCGGTCTTTTCGGGGAGATCGGCGATAACACGCCTGTCGGTTTTCAGACGGCGCAAGATGTAGGGCCGCACAAGCGTGCGAAGCGGACCGAAATGCTCGATTTTTGCCAAACGCCGGCTGAGATCGGCAAATTCCTTCGCCGAGCCCAGCAGGCCTGGATGCGTGAAATCAAAAATGGACCAAAGATCCGACAGGCGGTTTTCCACCGGGGTGCCCGTCAGGGCGATACGTGACTGGGCCTGAAGCTTCTTTACCTGTTTCGTCTGCCTGGCGCCGGGATTCTTGATCGCCTGGGCCTCGTCGACAATCGCGATGCGCCACTGGATCGTTTCCAGACCGGGTTGACGCAGCAGCGAACCGAAACTGGTAATGACGAGGTCCGTCTGCGTGAGGTGCGCGTCGCTCAGTGCGCGTAGTTCTTCTGCAGGCGTCACGGACGGGTGAGCCACCAGCACACGCAGGCCGGGTGCGAAGCGTTCAGCTTCCGCTGCCCAGTTTGCCAGCAAGGACGCGGGGGCGAGCAGCAGGCTCGGGCGCGAGTCGGCCTGTTCGCGCTTCAGGATCAACAGCAGGGAGAGTACCTGCATCGTCTTTCCGAGGCCCATGTCGTCGGCCAGACACGCGCCCAGCCCGAGCCGGTTAAGGAGGTATAGCCATCGCACGCCGGCCTGCTGATAGGGCCGAAGCTGGGCTCTCAGGTCGGGGCCCGGATCGACCTGCACCAACCCTTCCGGTTGGCGCAAATGTCCAAGCGTCTCTGCCAGCCAGTCTCCTGCAACGACCTGTGCCCAGTCGCGCTCGTCGGAGCCTTCAGCTTCATCGTCCGATACGCCCGCGAGGAGACGCAAGGCATCGTTCAACGGCAGCCCCGATTGCGCCGCCTTCTCCATACTCTCAAAGCGTTGGAGTACGTGGCCGAGCTTTTTCGTGTCCACTTCGATCCAGCGTCCACGAATCCACTGGAGACCGTCGGCCCCATTGAGCAGGCGCCGGATCTCGGCGGGACTTAACGCTTCGCCATCGAGCGACACCTCCATTCTGAAGTCGAGCAGCGCATCCTTGCCGAGGAGCGACGGAGGCCGTGCCCCAACGCTGGCCTTGACCGCAGGTCGCGCGGGGCGGCCCGTCGCCCAGGTAGCTGGTAGCCGGACCATGATTCCGGCAGATTCCAGAGCGGGCAAATCGCAGAGAAGACGGTAAGCGTCAGCCGGCATCCAGCGCAACGGGTGGTATATTTCGCGCGAATCGAGCATTGCACGAAGCCAGTCGCAGCGTTCAGCAGCGCGCTGAACCGGCATCAGGAGAGAGAGCAGCTTCGCCTTGTTCCGCGCACCGGAAAATTCCTCGAGCGCCCGCGAAAGCGGTTGATGTTGTGTCTTGCCATGGGCCGATATCCGCGCTGCGTAGGTTGCCAGGAAGGCGAAAGGGGCTTCAGGATCCTTGCGGTTTTCGGCAAGGTTGAAGTGAACACGGCCCACAAGATTCCAGGCAGGATGACGCGACTTGAGAAATGCCTGAAGCGACTCCCCCGTGCTCGCCAGCTCATCACGTAAAGCGATGTCGATTTCGCCCCACAGTGCCGCCAGGACATCCGACGTGAGATATTCGGCACCCGTCATGGGAGGTGCATCTTCGATCAGTCTTTCGAAGTCCCCAGTGTCCGGTTGAGAGACCGTGACCTCCTCGCCTTCTGACGTGGTGCATAAAGACGTGACATAGCGGGCGCCAAAGTCGCGCCACCATGCCCAGGCAGGCGGCAGTGCGCGCCCTATGGTTGCGCTCCCCAGATAGAGCAGCCCATGACCCGTGCCGCGCCTGAAGGAAGCGCCTAGCGCAACGTCATCTGGCAAGGCAGGCGCATCGACGTCCGGCGCCGCAAGGAGATGGCCTGCCGGTGTGATTTTGGGCGCGAGACAATCGCTATCGGTCAAAGACATGGATGGTCGATGGGGAAGTACCAGCTTCGAGGCGGCAAATAGCCTTGCGTGCAGATCACGTAATATCTCGCGCCCCGGGAAAAACTGCTATTCCTGATCATGGTGCTGGCTTCCGCCGGCATGTTGTACGGCATTACCGGGTGACGCTTCTGTCCGTGCCGCACAATGGTTTGACCCGCAGGCTGCGGCGACCGGACCTTTACTCAGCGCGCAAGACGGTTCAAGAGCGGTCAGTGCTTCGTCACGTGCTCCGGTACACCTGCCGTTACCGATGCAATGCCATGCGAGTTGATGGTGTTCAACGCTTCGGCCAGCGCGGCTCCGTCGGTCGGAAACGGGTCGTCCCACACTGTTGATGTTCCGTGCGAGTCGATGATTTCCAGGATCCAGCCATCGCGGCTGTCGTTTCCGGCCCGATAGACGTGCACATCGACAGACGTGCCTTCGCGAGTGACGCTGGTAGACAGCGGGGACAATGCAAGCGGGTGAAACGCATCTTCCGTCGTCCGGCCGAGCGAATCGACAAGGAACAGGTCTTCGGACTCGTTCCCGTCTTGCGCATCCGGATCGCCGCGCCCGGCATGCTCTTTCGGCCTTGAAACCGGCGGGATCATGTTCGGCCGCTCGCCCTGTTCCATCAGTTTTCGGCGCTCCTCCCCCCAGTATCGATGGATATTGAGCGCTGCGGCCGTGAGCAGGTTTGCGAATGACCGACGTTGCTCGACGGTGTAATCCCGCTGCCCCAGTGCCTGGTATCCGGAGGCTGTTCCAAACAGCAGGATGACATTGAACCACTCGGGGTGTCGTTCGATCAGCAGCTCCCAGGCCTCCCGGTCGATGTCGATGCCTTTGCAATAGCCCTCGCACCACTCGTTGAGGACGAGAATCTCTTCACCCCGCCACTCGGTCGTGTGCAGGGGAGGTTCGAACAGATCGGGACAGTGATTCAGGGCGTTGTTGATGTCGTTCCAGTGTTGAATGATCAATCCGGTAATCTTGCGTGCCCGACCGGCTGATAAAAATCTGGGCTGACGTGTTGCGTGCCTCGCATCCCAGATCCACGGAAGCACCGCGCTTGGCATGACCATGTTCGGTCCAGAGATGACGGCGGTCAGAAAGCCGTGCAACATGACGGCGTCCATCGCATCGTCGCAAACGGCATTGCTCGAAAGAAAGCGTTCGAGCACACCAAACTCTTCATCAGTCAGCGGATCGTCGAATTCGGGATCGAGATTCATGATATTCCCACGGTGGTACACGATAGACGCGATGCCGCTCGCCTGTGTATGTCACTGTCGCCGACATGCAACTCGATGCAGCGCTTGCACGCAATCCATTTCGGCGGGTGCCGGGAGCCCAACATTCTACCCGATGGGGTGACGTACAAATCGGACTACCGGTCGGTAGGCGATGAAATACTTTCGCGCACATGTCGCTAACCCCTGTGATCGATAGGGATGCGTTTTCTGGAGAAACTCCAGTTTGCAAAAGCGCCTCCCCATTGTTCCGGCACCTATAACATGCCGATGCTGATCACCAGCTTCGATCCTCTTTCCCCGATGCGCCGTCAGTGTCCGCCGCGCGTGCCGGATACGCAGACCATGGCAAGCCGAAAATATTACATAGCAATCCTTCTTAACGCTGCCAATCCGCGCTCACGGGTATGACTGTGTCCGCCATCACAATCCTGGGCGCGCGCAGAGCTGCGTTAACATTCACGTCGCCCATGCGCGCATCAGATTGCGCAGCCTGATGCGGGCGTGCACCGATGTTTAAACCGAATGCACCTTGGGCCGGGCATCTGCCCATTGCCGGTTCCTGGCTTTATGCATTCTCGAATGGAAGAAACGAATGAATTGGCGGCTACTCATGACAATATTAATCGCAAATCTACTGTGCGCTCGTGGCAGCGCGCATGGGGCGTCTTCTGCGCCAGATCCGTCAGCAGCGACAGGCTCGCAGTCCAGTGAGGCAGCAATCACCGCGCGCCTGCCGACGAACACCGGCGGCTTCGCAACGGCGACCGGGTCAGACGATTCCGCCGTCACGGTTGCCAGCCTCGCTGATCTGCTGGCCGCATTCAACGCGCGACAGCACCACATTCTTGTCAAGGGGGAAATTTACGGCGGGCCGCGACTGACGACCGTCACCTTCGCCACCACAGACTGGAACAACACGACGATCGAAGGCGTCAGTGGAGGCAGTGCAGTGCTGAAAAACATCCAGCTCAAATTTGACGGCGAGATGCTGCCGGCAGGCAAGAACATCCAGAATGTCGTGATCAGAAACATCACCTTTCATGGCGTTATCCGGGACCTTCAGGCCCTGCCCGCTCAAGTTTACGGCACATCCAGTAACGCCGGTATCAATTATGAAGGCGTGTCGCTTCGACGGGTCACCAATGCGTGGGTCGATCATTGTGCGTTCTACGATACGAGCGACGACCTAATGAGCGTGACACTGTCGTCGGATAGGGTGACGGTTTCCTATAGCCGGTTCTATTTCACCAGCGAGTGGCTGACGATGCATCCCGATCCTATGTGGAACTGGGCGGGCAAGAACCAGGACTTGGCCAATGAACGTCTGGCGATGCTGGTTGGCGCAAACAGGCAGGATTCTTATGCATATGGAGGGAACAGGCTGCATGTCACGTTGCACCACAACCAGTTCGGCCCGAACCTAAAGGGACGTCCGCTGCTGCGGGGCTGGATTCACGCCTACGACAACTATTTCGATAACGGAGCGACACCCACTGGCCTCACGGCGGCTGGGTCAGACGAGACCCAGTACAACGCTCTGCAGATTGGCAGCGGCGGCGTTGTCTATTCGGAAAACAACTATTTTTTCAGGACAAACCAGAGCATTCAGGTTGGCCTTGATTCGCCGGGCGACGTCTACGCTTTCCATGAGAACGCAAACCGGTACGACCAGACCACCGGCAGATCGGCAAGGGGCGAGGCTTTTTCACTCGCGCCTGTCGGTTACGCGTATCGGGCCGGAACAGCCTCATCTATTCTCAAAGCCGTGCAGACCTTCGGTCCTCGCTAGTGGCAAGCATGAACAGGACGACTGCCCGTGGCTGTTGGATTTGTCTCACGGGCATCGACGTCAGTAAAGGCCGACGGTCGCCAGCGACGTATCGCGGGGTGCCGCAGAAATATTCGTTCGCAGATTGGGATTCCCCGCCGTGCAAAACGCAACGGTGATCGGTATGTGCAGGCGGGAGCGCGTTTCACTTCAGGGTGAAAGTGAGGGTTCCGTATTCAGGCCGGTCGAAGCCCCCGCTGTTGGGTCGGTCCGTAGTCGCACCGCCGGCCTCTGGTCTTACCTTGACCGCAAAGGCTTCAATGTCGGGCGCGTCGAACTTCGTCGCGATGACGTAGTGGTTGTAGAGAAGCTTCTAGATGGTCGTATATCGCCGCAGTCCCCGTTGGAGATCGTCGGCTACCTGACATCGCTTTCCTGATACAGCACTTCGGACAGTGGAAAGCCGCCGCCAATGGCCTTCGAGATCAGGGGCGCGTCGGGCACGATGCCCCGCCAGGTCTAACGCGAACATCGTTCAGGTCCGGCCGAGTCCCGTCTGAATCGTCGATCAGCAGTGGGATGCCGAAACGTTCGGTAAGGCCGCGCGCCCCCGTAGTCACGAGGGCGGCGCTGGAATCAGCCCGCCTTCGCCCAGCACCGCCTCGACGATGACCGCGGCAGGCGCGACGATGCAGCTTTCGGGATCATTCAGCACGCGCTCAATGTACGCTAGCGAGAGTGCTTCCGTACCCGCCCCGTCAGCGCGGAAGGGGCAGCGGTACGCAATGCACGTCCGCCATCAGCGATGCGACGTCCGTCTTCGCGTTCAGGTTGCCCGTCAGGGCGAACGCACCCGCGGTCATGCCATGATATCGGCCGCGAAACGCCAGCACCGAACGCTGGCCGGTGGCCGTCTTCATCGGCTTGACGACGGCCTCGGTCGCGTCCGAGTCGGACGGCCCGCAGAACTGGATGCGGGCCTGCCGCGCGAACATTTCTGGCAGCGCATCGAACGGCGCTTCGATGAAGCAACTCTTCGCGGGCGTCGTGAGGTCGAGCGCCTGGAGCAGTTGGTCCGGCTGAAAATATTCAATCACTCAGTCGCAGACGTACGGGTGATTGTGGCTCAGCTCCAGCGTGCCGGCGCGAGACAGGCAGTCGAGACACTCCTTCCCATCGCTGTCGGCCACGTGCGCGCGCCAGCGTTGCCGAACTACCTCGAACATATCGGATAGATCGAACAATTCAGCATCTGGTCTGTTCGTCGGCTCAATCCCTGAAAGAGCCATTTATATGACGGACTTGCGTTCCGCTGTGATTCTCGCGCTCGCGACGACCGCTTGCCCGAGTGCAATACCGCCGTCGTTGGTCGGCACGTCGCGATGCGCATGTACGTCGAAGCCTCGCCGCCGAAGTTCGACCAGTGTATTCACCAGCAGAAATTCATTCAGGAACACGCCGCCGCTCAGCACGACCGTGTCGAGCGCATGCCGGCTACGCAGCAGATCGCACAGCGACGCAATCGCCAGTACGATCGTCGAATGAAAGCGCCGGCTGATCGTCGCCAGCTCGACGCTACCGGCAGTATCCGACACGACCTGCCGCACGAGCGGCCGGTAGTCAAGCTCGACCGGCGCGTCGGCGGACGGGTCAAAAGCGTAACGATACGGTTTGCTCATCGCCAGGTCGCGCGCAAGCAGCCCCTCGAATTCGATCGGCCCGTGTGCTTCATATTCCGCCCGCGAGCAAACGCCCGCCAGCGCCGCGACGCCGTCGAACAACCGCCCCATGCTCGACGTGCGCGTCACGTTGATGCTCTTCCGCCACATCGTCGCGTACACGTGCCGCGCTTCATGGCCAAGCGCCGCAAGCGCGGGCACGCACGCCAGCATGCCTTCATCGCCGTCGAACGATTCGAGCGCAAGTGCGAGTGCCGTGCGCACCGGTTCATGCACCGCCTTGTCGCCGCCGAGCAGCGACAGGTAACGCAAGTGTCCCGCGCGCTGCACCGCCCGCGCGTCGCCGATGAAAAACTCGCCGCCCCAGATCGTGCCGTCGATGCCATAGCCGGCGCCGTCCAGAATCACTCCGATGGCCGGTCCGTCGAGTCCGTTGTCGGCGAGGCACGACGCCATGTGTGCATGGTGATGCTGGACCTGCTGACGCGACACATGTGTGTCCGACGCGAGCCGGGTCGACCGGAACGATGGATGCAGATCGCAGGCGGCCACTGTAGGCTTCACGCGATACAGGTCTGCCAAGTGCGACGCGATCGTCTGGTGCGAACGAAACGTGTCGTCGTTGCCGAGATCGCCGATATGCTGGCTCACATAGATTCGCTCGCGATCCGCGAGCGCGACTGTCGTCTTCAGTTCCGCGCCATAGGCGACTACTGGCGCCATCGATCGCCCGACTTCTATTACGTATGGCGCGAAGCCTCGCGCGCGCCGGAAGAAACTGATCTGCGGTTCGGGCAACTGCGGGTGGTTCGAGCAACGAATCACGGAGTCGTCGATACGAATCGCGATGTCGCGGTCGTTCAGCAGCACCAGGTCGGACACCTCGAACAAGCGCGCGAGTGCCTCCTCGTTGCGATACGCAATCGGAAATTCAGACACGTTTCCGCTCGTCATCACCAGTGCCGGCAGGTCGGGATCGGACAGCAGCAGGTAATGCAGCGGCGCCGACGGCAGCATCACGCCGAGGTTCGGATTGCGCGGTGCGACGTTCTCCGCCAGGCCAACGCCGTTTAACTTGCGCAGTAGCACGATTGGCCGGCCGGGCGACCTCAGCCATTGCGCCTCAAGTTCGCTGCAGTCGGTCCAGCGCCGAGCCGTCTCGACCGACGCCATCATCAGCGCGAACGGCTTAGAATTGCGGCGCTTGCGGTCGCGCAGCCGCGCGACCGCGTCCGGATTGCGCGCGTCCACGACGAGATGAAAGCCGCCGACGCTCTTGACCGCGACCGTCAGGCCCGTGCGTAGCGCGTCGATCGCCGCGCGCAACGCGTCGTCGCCGGCCGACAGCATCCGGTCTGCATCATATAGCTCCACCCGCGGCCCGCATTCCGGACACGCATTCGGTTGCGCGTGATAGCGGCGGTTGGACGGATCGCGGTACTCCGCTTCGCACCGGGTACACATCGTGAACGCGCGCATCGTCGTATTGATGCGATCGTACGGAATCGCCTTGATCAGCGAGAAGCGCGGCCCGCAGTTTGTACAGTTAATGAAGGGATAGCGATAGCGCCGGTTGGCCGGATCTGCCATCTCGCCCAAGCAGGCATCGCACACGTGCGAATCCGCAGGCAGTTGCGCTAGGTTACTGCCGCTAGGCTCGCTGTCCCGGATCACGAAGCGCTCCGTCGCGTCAAGCAGCGGCGCGACGCAGTGCGACTGCAGCGACGCTACGCGCGCAAGTGGCGGCAATTCCGAGCGTAGTGCCGCAGCGAAATCGGCCAGTGCGTGCGCGTCGCCCTCCACCTCTATCAGTACACCGTCGGCATCGTTCAGCACCCAACCGCGCAACGCGCGCGACGTCGCAATCCGGTACACGAACGGCCGGAAGCCGACGCCCTGCACCACGCCGGTAACACGCACGCGCAATCGAATCGGCCCGTTCGCGCCGGCGTGCGGAGCGACGGCGGTTGCGTTGCCGGTCAACATAGGCGCGGCAACTCCGCGCCTGCCAGTTCCTCAATCGTGCGCTGCTCGCCGTTGCGGGTGCGCATGACGACTGCGCGATCGCCCGCGTCGCGCACCTCGCCAATCTCGACCGCCTGCCTGCCGTATGGATGACCGCGCAGCACCGTGAGCACCTGCTCGACATGCTCCGGCGCGACGAACAGGCAAAGGCAGCCTTCGTTCGCCATATTGATCGGATCGACGCCGAGCATGTCGGCCGCCATCGCGGTCTCCGCCTGGATCGGTAGGTCGGCTTCACGAATTTCGATCGTCGAATCGAGCGCGGACGCATATTCGTGCATCACGGCCGACAAGCCGCCGCGCGTGACGTCGCGCACCGAGCGCAGCGCGTTTTCCGGCATCGCGTCAAACAGCATGGCCAGCATACGGTTGAGCGGCGCGCAATCGCTCAGCACGCGCGTCTCGAATCCGAGCCCTTCGCGAATCGATAACAGGTGGATCGTGTGATTGCCGATCCACCCGCTCAGGATAACGCGATCGCCCGGCCGCACATGCTTCATCCGCAGTGGAGCGCGCCCGAAGAATCCAACGCCCGTCGTGTTGATGAAGATCCGATCCGCTTCGCCCTTCCCGACGACCTTTGTATCGCCCGCGACGATCTTTACGTTCGCTTCGCGCGCCGTGTCGCGAATCGACTCCAGCACTCGCACCAGGGTGCTCAAGGGCAGACCCGTCTCGAGAATCAGTGCGAGCGACAGGAACTTCGGCGTCGCTCCCATCACCGCCAGATCGTTGACGGTACCGCACACCGCGATCTTGCCGATGTCGCCGTTGCCGAACAGCGGTGGATCGACGACGAATGAATCCGTCGTCATCGCGAGGTATCCACCGTCGACGTCGAGCAGCGCGCTGTCCTCCATTTCGCCGATAAAGGTATCGCCCAGCACCGACACGATCATTTCTACCAGTTCGCGGCTGAGTTTGGCACCCGTGCCGTGGTCGAGTACGATCGCCGAGCGCGAAAGATCATTGATATTCATGGATGCTTCGATCGAAAGTTTCGGGATACATGCTGTCGTCCGCTGGCCGCGTGTGCGGCACCGCGACCGGCGAGTCTGTGCGTCAAGGCGTCTTGATCACCTTGCGAGGCAGGCGACCGAACGCGTCGATCGTGCGTAGTACCTCGGCCGATTCGGTCACGGTCGCGCAATAGGCATCGAGCCATTCGAGCGCTCGCTTCTTGTCCGTTTCCTGCGCGGACACGACACAGTCGGACGGCACCCAGATGTTGTATCCACGAAAGAACGCATCCGCCGCCGTGGTCTGCACGCAGATCTGCGTCTGCATGCCGGTCACGACCACGGTGTCGACGCCGCGCGCCTGGAGCATTTCGTGGAGATCGGTCTCGTAAAAGCCGCTGTCCTTGTTCTTTTCGACGACCAGATCCGATTCGACGAGGAAATCGGCGATTATCTGTGCGCCTTCGCTACCTTTCGTCACAGGCAGATACCCGTTGTACCGCTCGGCGTTCGCGTCGTCTTCTCGATTGATGAGTTGCAGGTGTACGATCTCACAGCCTCGGTCCCGCATGCCGTCTAGAAACCGGCAGAAATTGTCCTTCGCGTCGGCCACGGCGCGAATGCGCTCGGGATTCTTGTTTACCAGTTCGTACTGGAGATCATTCGTCAGAACCGCAATGTTGCTTGCCATGTCATGCATTCCTGTCGGATAGGTGAGTGACGGCCACGGTCGCGCTGACGGCCGCAGCGGCGCGATGGTTGTTTTCGCTGCGCCAACGCCCGCACGGCGCGCGTCGAGCTCCACGCGGCCGATCGTGTCAGCCGTGCAATAGATCGTACAGAGCGAAGCGGCCGGCGGGATCTTCGCCGCGATATGCGGCGTGTCGGCCAGCCAGTGCGCGAGCACTTGCGCGACCAGAATCCCCAGCCGATCGCGAGTACGATCGCCTTCGCGGCGTGTGGCGCCGGCGGGTCGCACCGGAATCGCACGGCCAGCCACGTGATCAGCCGAGTCACCGCGTAAGTCATCCCGAAGCTGCAGATGCCCTACACTACGGCTGCGCGGCCCACGATCCACGGCCCAACCGCATGGTTCGCATGAGCGGCCCACACACCCTGCACGCACATCGCGAGGAGCGACGCCAACGTGGGCTGGCGTCATGCGTCGTCCCGCTGGACGGACGTGGTCTCGAACTCGGACTCACCGAGAATCGGCGTGTCCGAGCGGTGCCAGAACGTTTTCGTGCGCTGCTGGTAGGCGATCACGTCGTCCACGTACGCGCGCAGAAAATAACCCGTGATCACGCGGCCGTTCACGCGCGCGAAGTCGTCGAGTCGGCCGTACTCAACGAAACCAAGACGACGCCATAGCTGCTCGGCCTTACCATCGCTGCGTACATCAATGACGATCATTTCGCAGCCCATCTCCTTGACACGTTCGAGCGCAAGCCGCCAGCCGTCGAGCACGAACCGCCCTCGATACCCAGGCTCGATCACGCAGCGCTTCATTTCGACGATGTGCCGCCGCGCGGGCAACGCTTGACGCGCGAGAATCAGCATGCCAACGATCCGACCGCCCGGCAGCTCGCGTGCGATCAGCAGGTCAACCGCGCGCGCGCGGAGGTCGGCATCGAGAGACTCCATCATCTCGAGACCGGTCGACGCGGTGATGGGTTCGAAGAATCCGAGCGTCGTCTCGCGCGTCGATACCGTATTCATCAGGTCGACCAGCTCGGTCATGTCCTGTCGCGACAACGATGACGGCCATTCAAATGTCATAGAGCCCTCATGCAGTGAAATACCGAATCAGGGAAATCGCGCCGCGGCGACGCATCGCGCGCTGCGCGGAGGACGGCGTGCAGCACACGCGAGCGCGCCGGCTTTCGGCCACAGTGGTGACCGCCGCAACCGGTTCCGTCATAGCCGTCTCAGGGATTCGGTGCCGGCAAGCGCGCGCTGTGCGCGACTTCAACGAAGTAAGACACGAACGGCGCGTTGAGCTTGACGAGGTGTTCGACGAGGCGCGCTTCGTCCGCCGGGTCTTGATCGTGCGCGTGATCATGTTTCAGAACCATATTGACGTGATCGTCGGGCGTTCATCTCAGGAGTACGGAGGATAATCGCATCGATCAACTGCACGCGCAATGCAGAAAGTGGATGGAATTGACCTGCATCAGGCCGATGTCTACCGTTCCGGTGGAAATATGGTGAGAGGCACGGGTTCTGTCGCAATAGCGTAGGTGAGACCAGACTTATCGCTTCTGGGTCGCTGCCGCGCATCGGATGTGCCAAAGTACAGGCTCGAAACGTTGACCGACGGAGAACCCCTGATGAAGCTTGCCGCGGTCGGCGTAGCTGCTGCAAAACGCGTGTTTCGATTGCGCTGGGTAGAAGCGGAAACCATCAGCTGGGAGCGGCGCAGCCTGTAACGTCGACGGTGGATTCGGCCGGTATCCGTGGGTTGGCTCCTCACATTACAGGGTTCCGTCTTGCGAACCTGCCGCGCTCTCTGTCCGAGAGTCTGCCGTAAAGGCTGTCTCGTAGTATCGTGGCGGATTTTTCGCGGACCGTGCTGCGCATGTCTTCAGCAGACTGTTGTTCCTCCGCTGATTGTTCAATGTTGCCGTAATCAGCGCGTGTGCGATTGAGGCTGGGTCGGCAGCAGTCATTCGCGGGGGATCCCCCGCGAATGCCGCCAGTTCCCGGCAATCGCGGTCAGGGAGACGTTGAGATGCTTGCCGCGGACGGCGACCAGCGTGCGACCCTTGCGAATACGATGTACCAACTCAATACCTGAGAGAGTGATCGCTGCGTTCCTGAAACGTTTGGAGCCGAGCATGACTTTCGTCCGGGACTTGATGTTGCGGTGGTCCTGCTCGACCAGATTATTGAGATATTTCGAGGATCGGACCTTCGCGCCCTCAGGCAGCAAGCCATCGGCCTTCATCTCGCGCACGGCGCTGTGCGAGGCTGCATAACGATCAAGCGTGATGGTCTTCGGTGGCGGCTGGGCTTGATGTTTGATTGCCTTCCTGAAAAAGGCTTTTGTCGCCTTCACGTCGCGCTTGGCACTGAGCATGAAGTCTACCGTCTGGCCCACCGGATCCACCGCCCGATAAAGATAGATCCACTTGCCGCGCAAGCTCGAGACAAGTCTCGTCGACGCGCCACGACTGGCCGGTGGGCCTGCCGAAGCGGCTCCAACCGTTTGACGAACTCCGGCGTAAAGCGCCGCACCCAGCGCAGGATTGTCGTGTGCGCCAGCGACAGGCTCCGTTCCGCCTTCATTTCGACCAGATCGCGCAGGGCTAAGCTTGTAGTGCAGGTACCAGCGAACACACAGAATGATCACATCGCGGTCAAAGTGACGGCCTGCGAACAGTTCGTCCAGACTCTTCAGCTTGCTCATCGTCGGTTCTCAATTCGCTCAGCCCGACACCTTAACCGATTCGCCCCCGCGCTATTTGCACCAGAGTCGGCGAAGAAAGGCGGGGACAATCTCGGCTTCAGCGGCCACAAGAAGAAGGCTGCAAGGTGGTTGCCCTGTGTGACCGGAATTGCAACGTGATCGCGCCGTTCGTCAGAGCACCGGGCAATCGCGATGAATCGCCGCTGTTACGAGAAGCACTGACGCGCCTCGCGAGCATCACCCGTGCGGTGGGGCTGGATCTACGGGGCACGGTCATGAGCCTGGATGGCGTGTACGATTGCCGGGAGAACCGCAAACCCCTTTTCAATCGCGGCATGGTGATCAACGCTAATTCCCCCGGCAGAAAGGGACCAAAGCGCGGGCGCACGCCACTGTTCGATCCGGCCGTCTTTAAAGAACGGTTCAGGACAATCGAGAGGGTGTTCGCGTGGGAAACAAGTTCCAGCGCCTGCTGCTGCGCTTCGAGCGACTCAGCCACCTGCACTACGCATTGAAAACCCTCTCGCCTACACGATGATCAACCTTCGGGCTGAAGCTGATCACTCGCTTCAAAACCTTTGTTTCGTCGCAGGCCATCACGCCGTGGTCACCCTCGCCCGCGTCATGTCGAACCATTCGCACGACGACACACATCGTCGCATCGCACGCCTGGCAGCCGCGATTCCTTCCCATCCCATTGGCTTGTCCAACCGCGCTGCGCCGAGCCTGCTCGAAACGCGCAACTAGTTGCATGGCACATGATACCCGACGCTTATCGCGACAAAGCCCGAAGACTGCCCATACTTATCCATTTTCAAACCGGCAGCCGCGCAGGAACCAACACCTATCCGAGCACGTTGTCGATGCTGCACCTCAGTATCTGCATTGCTTCCTCGATCTGATCATCGGTGGTCACCAGCGGACAAAGACACTTTATTACCTGGCCGGAATGGCCGGATGTTTCGATGACTAGTCCCTGTCGGAACGCCTCGCCAGTAATCTTGGTCGCCAAGGCGCCTGATTGAACGTCAATGCCACGCATCAGTCCGAGCCCGCGTTCCTCCGCCTCAACTTGACGATATCGCAATAAATCTATCAGCTCGAGAAAGCCTTTCCTGACTATTTCTCCTTTGCGCCGGATCTCGTCTGCGAAAGCATCGTCCGACCAAAAGTATTCCAGTGCTTTCGCACCGGTAATCATGGCCGCATTGTTTCCGCGGAACGTACCGTTGTATTGCCCTACCTCCCACTGATCATGCTCAGGGCGAATCAAGACCTGCGAGAAAGGCAATCCAAATCCCGACAGCGATTTCGAGTTGGTCACGAGATCCGGCACCACCCCAGCGTGCTCGAAGCTGAAGAACCGGCCGGTCCGACCGCACCCCGCCTGGATGTCGTCGATGATCAATAAGATGTCTTGATCTCGGCAGACCGTTTCCAGCTCTTGCAGCCACGCCGGAGAAGCGACATTGATTCCACCTTCTCCCTGCACCACTTCAACGATAACAGCTGCTGGGTAGTCCAGTCCGCTGGAGCGATCGCTCAGGCATTTTTTGAAATACCTCAGGGTATCGACACCTTTGCCCAAATAATTGTCGAATGGCATTAACGCGTTGCCCATGGACGGCAAACCGGCTGCGCTCCGAAACTTCGCATTTCCCGTGAGGGCGAGCGAACCCATGGTTATGCCGTGGAAGCCGTTGGTGAAGGAAACAATGGTACTTCGTTTCTTTATCTTCCGAGCTAAGCGAATGGCGGCTTCAACCGCGTTGGTGCCAGTGGGTCCTGTCAGATGCACCTTGTAGTCAAGTCCACGAGCCTTCAATATCAGACGGTCAAAGGTATCTAGGTAAGCGTATTTTGCTGCAGTCCAAAGGTCCAGTGAATGAACGAGGTTGTCGCCCCGTAAATACTCTATGATCGACTCCTTCAAAGCCGGATGGTTGTGCCCGTAATTGAGCGCTCCCGCGCCTGCTAAGAAATCAATATAGCGTCGGCCATCGACCGAGTAGATCTCTGCGCCCCGCGCCTTGCAGAAGACGACTGGAAAAGCTCGCGAATAGGTGCGGACATTGGATTCTAGCTCCGTTAGCTTCTCAATCATGTGCTCCATGAATTCTCCGGCATAACACTGCATTGGATTTATATCTGCGCCTAGCCATTCCGTTGGCGTCATCTCTCCGCAAGTCAAGCCGGAGGAAGTCGTGATGTTCCGGGCGCAATAGACGAGTGACGAATATATAACCGCGGCTGGCATGCAACCACACAGCACCTGGAGATCCGCGTGCAAAGGAGGTACGAGCGAGCTAACGGTGTGGCGCGAGAGGGATGCTCATGGATCTCGTACGTGCGATGTCAGGGACGTACGGTTTCAATGTGCCCAACGCGTCGAAGCAAACGCAACGCGGTGCAATTTACCTCGTACTCCGGTTTTCAATAATCGGTCCATTTGTGCTCCATATAGACCATCATGTTGCTCTAGTCTGGCGATACCGGCGTCATTGGCTTCTCGTAGATACAAGAATCGGCACGATACATTTCATGAGATTCATGGCATCTACAGTTGTTGCGAGAGCGGGTTCACGGCTTGTTTAGCAAGAGCCGCACCCGAACATGACGAAGTCGCTAGACATACCGTTCAATAGGTCTTAGTCAGAAGTGCTACACGGCACTGTGTCGATCATTTGCTAGTAACGGGTTTGTTTTGTCGGGAAAAGGACATTTTTCAGCCCGGCGCAATTTCTCAACAAATATCCGCCAACCTTCCGCCGTCCGGTACCTTACGAGGGTTCGGACCGGCATGGCCCAAAAGCTGCTTAGAGTCGGTCCGCGGACTGGGCCTGATCAGCGTGTGGAGCAACAGGAACAGATCAATGACAGCTCCGACCTCCAATAGTTGCAGCTGTGTAGCTCTGTGGTCCGCAATGATCTTCCCTACTGGAAATTTATCGGCAAAAGAGGGCGGTTTGGAAAGCTTTTACGATGTCATGCGAAGTCATGGGGCGACGCGGCGCAGTTTCCTCAAGTTTTGCAGTTTGACCGCCACGGCGCTAGGGCTCGGTTCGTCGTTCATCCCTCGTATCGCGCGCGCATTGGAAACGAAACCACGGACCCCGGTAATCTGGCTGCATGGCCTCGAATGCACGTGCTGCACTGAATCGTTTATCCGCTCCTCTCACCCACTTGCGAAGGACGCGATCTTCTCGATGATTTCGCTCGATTACGACGACACGATTATGGCGGCGGCCGGCATGCAGGCCGAAGCAATCCTGAACGACATCATGACCCGCTACAAGGGCAGCTATATCGTCGCCGTCGAGGGCAATCCGCCACTGAACGAAGACGGCATGTTCTGCTTTCCTGGCGGCGAGCCGTTCATCGAAAAGCTCAAGCGTGTATCCGCGGACGCCAAAGCGGTGATCGCGTGGGGTGCTTGCGCATCATGGGGCTGCGTGCAGGCAGCAAAGCCTAACCCGACTCGCGCAACACCGATCGCCGGCGTGATTCTCGACAAGCCGATAATCAAGGTGCCAGGTTGTCCCCCGATTCCCGAGGTAATGGCTGCAATCATCACATACGTGGTTACGTTCGACCGTATCCCGCCGCTCGACCGTCAGGGGCGACCTAAGATGTTCTACGGGCAGCGCATTCATGACAAGTGCTATCGCCGGCCTCACTTCGACGCTGGCCAGTTCGTCGAGATCTGGGACGACGAGGGTGCGCGCAAGGGCTATTGCCTGTACAAGATGGGTTGCAAGGGACCGACCACTTACAACGCGTGCTCGACAGTGCGCTGGAACGACAGCGTATCGTTCCCGATCCAGTCGGGACACGGCTGTCTTGGCTGCTCGGAGAACGGCTTCTGGGACAAGGGCTCATTCTATGACCGGGTCGTCGACATTAACCAGTTCGGCGTTGAATCGAATGCCGACCGTATCGGTCTGGCGGTGGTGGGTGCAGCTGGCGCTGCAATCGCGGCGCATGCAGTCGTCAGCGCGATCAAGAGTTCAGCGGTCAAGATGCAGGAACTGAAATCGCTCGGCGAAGCACATAATAAAGCAGCACAAGAGGATAATCGCCAATGAGCTATCAGACTCAGGGCTTCACACTCGACAACACCGGGCGTCGTGTTGTCGTCGATCCGATAACGCGGATCGAGGGGCACATGCGTTGCGAGGTCAACCTCGACAGCAACAACGTCATTACGAACGCGGTCTCCACTGGCACGATGTGGCGCGGCTTGGAGGTCATCCTGAAGGGCCGCGATCCGCGCGACGCGTGGGCATTCGTCCAGCGTATCTGCGGCGTGTGCACCGGCGCGCACGCGCTGACCTCGGTGCGCGCGGTCGAGAACGCACTGAACATCCCGATACCCGACAATGCGAACCTGATCCGCAACCTGATGCAGGCAACGCTGTGGGCGCACGACCACCTCGTCCACTTCTATCATCTTCATGCACTCGATTGGGTCGACGTGGTGTCGGCGCTGCGGGCCGATACGAAGCGCACCTCGGAGCTTGCGCAAAGCATCTCCGACTGGCCGCTGTCGTCACCCGGCTATTTCCGTGATCTGCAGTCGCGGCTGAAGCGCTTTATCGAGTCTGGCCAGCTTGGCCCGTTCCGCAATGGTTACTGGGGCCATCCGGCGTACAGGCTACCGCCGGAGGCTAATCTGATGGCGGTTGCGCATTACCTCGAAGCACTCGACTTCCAGAAGGACATCGTCAAGGTACATACGGTGTTCGGAGGCAAGAACCCGCACCCGAACTGGCTTGTCGGGGGCATGCCCTGTGCGATCAACATCGACGACGTGGGGGCGGTAGGCGCAATCAACATGGAGCGTCTGAATCTCGTTTCTCGAATCATCGATGAGACGATCAAGTTCTGCGATCAGGTGTATCTGCCGGACGTGATCGCAATCGCCAGTTTCTACAAGGACTGGGGTTCCATCGGTGGCGGATTGTCCTCGCAATCTGTGTTGTCGTACGGCGACTTCCCCGACCACGCAAACGACTACAGTGCCCAAAGTCTGCTCGCGCCGCGCGGCGCGGTGATCAACGGCAACTTCAACGAGATCAACGATGTGGACGTCTGCAATCCCGATGAAATCCAAGAGTTCGTCGCGCACTCTTGGTACCGCTATCCCGAGGGCACGCACGGCCTGCACCCGTATGACGGCCAGACCGAACCGCACTTCGAGCTCGGCCAGGCTACCCGGGGAAGTAAAACGAGGATCGAGCAGATTGACGAGTCGGGCAGGTACTCATGGATCAAGGCACCGCGCTGGCGTGGTCACCCAATGGAGGTCGGTCCGCTTGCGCGTTACCTGATCGGCTATCATCAGAACCGCACGGACATCCGCGAGCCGGTCGATGCCCTCCTCAGGCGGCTCGACGTGCCACTTGCCGTGCTGAACTCGACGCTCGGCCGCACCGTGGCCCGTGCGCTCGAAGGTCAGTGGGCCGCGTACAAAATGAAGTACTTCTTCGATCGGCTGATGGCCAACATAAAGGCCGGTGACATATCGACGGCAAATGTCCACAAATGGCAGCCGTCGACATGGCCGTCGACCGCACGCGGAGTGGGTTTCACCGAAGCACCACGTGGCGCGCTGGGCCACTGGCTGAAGATCCGTGACACGAAGATCGACAGCTATCAATGCATTGTGCCGACCACGTGGAACGGCAGTCCTCGCGATGAAGCGGGGCGGATTGGCGCATTCGAGGCGAGCCTGATTCAGACGAAGATGGCCCGTCCCGACGAGCCTCTGGAGATCCTGCGCACGCTGCACAGCTTCGATCCATGTCTTGCGTGCTCCACCCATGTCATCGGACCTGCCGGCGAAGAACACGTCAACGTCACGGTGCGCTGAGACGGCCAGGCAACGATGTCTAGGAACCAACATATGAAGACCTATGGTTTTGATGGCAACGCCCCTTCGCAGGTCGACAGCAGGCGGATTACGTCGGTCTATGTGTATGAGGCGCCGGTGCGGCTATGGCATTGGCTAACGGTCTTGTCGGTGATAGTGCTCTGCAGTACTGGCTATTTCGTCGGAAAACCGCTTCCGACGCTGTCGGGCGAAACTCATGCTTATTTCCTGATGGGTTATATCCGCTTTGGGCACTTCTGCGCGGGCTATGTACTGGCGGTCGGCCTGATCTTCCGCGTTTGCTTCGCGTTCCTCGGCAACGCGTTCGCGCGGGAGATTTTTGTCGTGCCCGTCTGGGATACCCAGTGGTGGCGAGAGTTGCTCTACGAATTGCGCTGGTATCTGTTCCTTGCACGCTACCCGTGCAAATATGTCGGCCACAATCCGCTCGGCCAGATCGCGATGTTTGGCTTTTTTATTGTGGCTATATTGACAAGCGTCAGCGGCTTTGCCCTGTACGGCGAAGGTCTTGGCAATGATAGTTGGGCCTCGCGCCTGCTCGGTTGGACGATCGCGGCACTCGGCGGAAACAGCCTGTCGCTGCACAGCTGGCACCGGCTCGGCATGTGCAGCATAGTGCTGTTCGTGATGATTCACGTCTATGCCGCGATTCGCGAAGACGTCATGTCGAAACAAAGCATGATCTCGACGATGGTCAGCGGCTTCCGGATGTTCAAGAACTGACCCATGGAAACAACGACGGCACACACCCTGCCCCATATCGTCGTGCTCGGCATCGGCAACGTGCTGTGGGCGGACGAAGGCTTCGGTGTTCGGGCGGTGGAACGACTCAACGCGCTTTGGCATTGGCCGGAGCATGTGGAGCTGGTGGACGGCGGTACGCAGGGGCTCGCGTTACTGTCATTCGTTGAATCGGCGGATCGGCTCATTGTGTTTGATGCAGTCGATTTCGGTCTGGAGCCGGGCACGCTCGCCGTGCGGGAAGGCGATGCGGTACCCGCCTGCCTGAGCGCCCGCAAGATGAGTTTGCATCAGGCCGGTTTTTCGGATGTGCTCGCCTGCGCGCAGCTCAAAGGCAATTACCCCGACAGTCTGGTGCTGATCGGCGTTCAGCCGGTCGAACTAAATGATTTCGGCGGCAGTCTGCGTCTAGCGGTCCGTACCCAGATCGAGCCCGCCATAGCGGTAGCGGGCGAATGGCTGCGACGCTGGAGTGCATTCCCCGTTACGCACGCTGACCGCGATGCGCCAGTTTCGTCGTTGAACGCCAACGGTCTTGCGCTGTCCCGCTACGAGAGCGAACGTCCTTCGCCGCAAAGCGCGAACCGGCACGGCGACACGCGCTTCTGGCATCCTTCGGAGCCTTGCTGATGTGCGTCGGTATTCCTGCGCGCGTGCGACTCGCCAACGGTCTGCGCGCGCAATGCGAAAGCCGCAACGGACCTTGCATGGTCGACCTGTCGCTCACGGGACCGCTTGCTCCCAATACGTGGGTGTTGACGTTCCTCGGCGTGGCGCGTGAGGTGATTGATGAGGCGCGTGCACGCGACATCGAATCGGCCCTCGCCTCGCTCGATGCGATCGCCCACGGCGAAAGCGGTCTTGACGCCTACTTTGCAGATCTGATCGATCGCGAGCCAGAGTTGCCAACACATTTACGCGAGAACATTACGCGATGACAACAACACAGGGCACATCCGCCGCGTCGACGCTCGAGTGCCTGCGCGAACGTCTGCTCAACCAGGGCTTTCTCGAACTGCAGAACCAGTTTGGGCCAGACTCGTTCCGCGCGGCCTTTGCCATCCCGCCGGCAAGCGCAGCGATCGCGAATCGCTTTGGCGTGCTGCGTCACCCGACGCTGATATTCCTGCGTGAAGGGTGCTGCCTTGGCGCGATCGAAGGACTGCGCGACTGGCAGGATTATCTGCAGTGTTTTACACGCATGCGCACTGAGCTGCCCCAGCCGGTACCGATCCAACTCACCGTGTACGGAGCCCGATCATGAGCCGCCCGTTCCCTGTTTCGTTCATGACGGCCGGCTCGCAGCCCGAGCCCGATGACTGGTCGTGCCTGCCGCTGCCCTCCCCGAGCGAAATCTGGCGCACGACGGCTGCGCCCGAGCACGGCGCGGACGACGTGCTGGCGCTGTTGCGCGCCATGGTCGCCGCGCTTGATGGAAATCCGTCGCCCGCGCACCCGCTCGTCTTCCGGGTCGGTACCTTGGGTGCCGACGCGCATCGACTGCTCGCTCAGATCATGGGCGAAGGCGAGGTGTCGGCGCGGGTTGTGTCGAGTCGCGGAGCCCGAACCGATGCCGGTGCGCTCGTCCGCATTCAGGAATGCCGGTATCCAGGTATCTGGCGGGTCATCGTCGACAGCGCGAACGGCGTGCGCATCGACGACCGGATCGAAATCGGCGCAATTCCGGCCGCAATCCTCAACGAAGCGTGCCACAGCGGCACGACGCAAGGCACAATCCCGGACACGGCGAGCCACAACTTGACGAACGCGCCGTCCATCGCCAGCGAAATCGTTGCGGCCCAAGCCAGGGCTGTCAGCTGGCGCGGCGCGGGCAGTCACGTCATCAACTTCAGCCTGTTACCCGTCACGCCCGCGGACGTGGCATGGCTCGACAACATGTTGGGCGCGGGCACTGTCGGTATCTTCTCGACTGGCTACGGCAAGTGCACGGTCATCGCCACCACTTGGCGTCACGTGTGGCGTGTGCGCTATTTCGATGGATCGAACAAGGTTCTGCTGGACACACTCGATATTGCCCTGATTCCCGAGATGGTCATGGCGTCAGCCGAGGACCTTATGGACTCGCTGCGGCATCTGCGCGAAATCGTGAAATGGCTGGAGGACTGATGTTCGAAGGCAGCTATCGCGGCGGCGACCATGTGCTGCGAGCGAATCGCCGGCTCGAATGCAAGATCGGCTGGTGGGTCTATGATCCCGCACAGGGCGAGTCCGCCTGGAACGTTTCGCCTGGCACGCCGCTCGCCGATCTGCCCAATTACTGGAAATACCCAGTATGCAATGGCTCGCACGATCAGTTCATGTTATTTCCAGACTGAAGCCATGGCGCCCACAGCATCGTCTTTCAGCGCCGACCTGACGCACCGGATCGAGGGCGCGTTCGAGCAGATAGCACAGACTCGCATGTGCGACCTGCCCTTTCTAAATTCGCGCCTGAGTGTCGCCGCGGTGGCTTTTCGTCCGTGGCAGTCCAGCTGGATCGGTGTGCTCGTAACGCCGTGGGGCATCAATCTACTGCAATTGCCGACGCCCGATGCACCGTTTCCGCCGACGCGCGCCGACGCCGTGACCGAAGTCGCCCTGCCGGGCGGGGTTATGCCGTTCCTGCCGGCGCGGCTCGATACGCTCGGCGAGTTCCGGATGTGCTCGCTTTTTTCACCTGCGCGACAATTTGCCGATCAGGAGACTGCGCTCGTAACCGCTTGGGAAACGATGCGGCTGCTATTCGAGCCGGAGAGCGTGGCACAGCCAAAGGTGGGTTCCGACGGTTCTGCACAATTACACCCGGATCGTCCCCGCCGGTTTCGGCGACGTCTGTTTGGATTGCAGCCGTGACGCCCTTGCAAGTTCGGGTTCTGGCACTCACGCTCGACGGTGATAATGAAGGCGTGCACTCGGTAGTCGGCCGGTGGTCGCCCGTGCCCGTCGAGCGTTTGCTGATCGGCCGGGATGCGTCTGACGCCCGAACTATAGTCGGCGCGATGCTCGTGCTATGCCGTCATGCGCAATGCGCAGCATCGGCGCGCGCGCTCGCGGCCCCACAACCCACCTTTTCGCCGGTCGCGACGAACGACGAACAGATCGAACTCGAAGCTGCACGCGAAACGCTGCGGCGCTGGCTAATCGATTTCCCGGGAACGTTCGGCGGGACGTGGTCAAGCGACGTGATCGCCCAATGGGCGGGACTCGGTTCGCGGGCGCGCATCGCCGATTTCTGCGAACGCCAAGTATTCGGCATGCCTGCCGCCAAGTGGCTAGCGCTGTCGAAGTCCGATCTCGCCTACTGGGCTGCCGGTACCGGGACGCTACCGGCGCGCTGGCTGAACGTCCTGCAAAGACAGGCCGCACGGCCCGTTTCGATCCGGCCGGCAGACGTGCTGCACAGTGTGCGCCAAAATGCTGCAGAAATGCTGCTCGCGCGCGATACAGGCGCATTGGAGGCGTCCGGGCCAGCTTGGCCCGCCCATGCGGACCTCTGGAGCGATCCGGAGACGGCACCGGATCTCGCTAGCGGATTGATGAGCACACGATTGCGCCATCTCGCACTGCTTTGCGCGAACCGCGCGAGTGCTGCAGCGGGCGGCCTGCGGTGCGGCGACATCAGCATCGGCTGGGCGCGCAGTGCTCGGGGTGTGCTCGTGCATCTTGCACGCCTCCAAGAAGGTAAGGTCGCCGCGTACCGAATTGTACCGCCAACCTGGTGGAACTTTGGCCGCGCAAACCTGCTAGAGGCCGCTCTTCGCGGCCTGCCTTGGGAAGCGGCGCAACCGCTCGCACAACGTCTCGTGCTATTGCTCGACCCATGCGCACCCTACCGGATCGATGTGAACCGCCGTGCATGAGGTGTCCGTTGCGGAAGGCATCCGGGACGTAATCGAGGACGAGGCGCGTCGCCATCAATATCGGTGCGTCCGCGAAATCGGGTTGGAGGTCGGGCAGCTTGCGAACGTCGATACCCGGGCGCTGCGTTTCGCACTCGATGTCGCACTGCGCGGCTCTCTCGCCAATGGCAGTGTCGTCACGATTCACGAGCCACCCGGCCACGCATGGTGCATGCGTTGCGGCGACACGGTTGAGCTACGGCGGCGCGGCGACGGTTGCCCCGCCTGCGGCAGCTATCAGCTCGCTGTGACGGATGGGGACCAGATGCGCATCGTCAGCATGGTCGTCGACTGAGGCATGTCGGCTGGTGCATTGCGGGATAGAAGTGACGCGAGGCTTTGGTTCAACCGGTCGCGCACCCGGTAGCGCATCCTGCAAAATCATTTGAGTTCCTTATGACCTGCGCGACGGTGCGCCAAGAACGGAGGACAAGATTATGTGTACGACTTGCGGATGCGCTTCATCCGAAGGCCAGATCGAGGACGACGGTTCGTGGACGACTCTCCATTCCTACAAGCACGATCAGGCGCACTTGCACGCCGCTGGCCGCGCGCACACTCACGACCGCATGCAAGGCGGCGGCCACGCGCATCCGCATGGGCCCCATGGGCGTCACATCCAGCTGGAGCGCGACATCCTGCACGAGAACAACCATCATGCGGGCGCGAATCGCGAGCGCCTGCGCCAACGTGGCGTATTCGCGTTGAACCTTGTATCGAGCCCCGGATCCGGCAAAACGTCGCTGCTGGTGCGCACGGTGTCGGCTCTCAAGGGCACCCTGCCCGTCGCCGTAATCGAAGGCGACCAGCAGACCGCCAACGACGCCGAGCGCGTTCGCGCGGCCGGCGCGCCCGCCGTGCAGATCAACACCGGCAAGGGATGCCATCTCGACGCGCACATGGTCGGGCACGCGCTGGACCGGTTGCCGCAGAATGAGGGCGGTTTATTGCTGATCGAGAACGTCGGCAACCTCGTTTGTCCCGCCTCTTTCGATCTGGGCGAAGCGCACAAGGTTGTCGTCCTGTCGGTGACTGAAGGCGAAGACAAGCCGCTCAAGTACCCGGACATGTTCGCCGCCGCTCGACTGATGCTGCTGAACAAGACGGATCTGCTTCCACATCTCGACTTCGATGTGAATAAGGCGTGCGGCTGCGCACGACGCGTCAATCCTTCGATCAAGATCTTCTGCGTATCGGCCCGCACGGGCGAAGGCTTCGAACATTGGCTCGACTGGATTCGCGCCGGCTGCGCTAGCGCACAGGCAGTTGCCGGACGGCCCGAATCTTAACCTGCTGCTGCTGGCACGCCGGCTCGCCGCCCTGCGCGATCCGGTCGAAATTGCCCGTAACTGGCACGCAACGCTCGCTACAGCGCTTGCCGACTGGCTGCGCCACGCGATGCGCGCCACCGACATCGATACGATCGCCGTCGGTGGTGGCTGCCGCACGAATCTCGCGCGGACGTCCGGCTTGCGAGATGCCCTGCGCGACGTGCGCTGCACGCTGCTGCAGCCCGTAGTTTGCCGCCGGGCGACGATGCACTCAGCTACGGCCAGGCGTGGACCGCAATCCAGCAATTACAGTCCCCTACTGTCCTGACACCGAAGGACCGACCGAAATGAAAGGAGTTCGATCATGTGCCTAGCCATTCCCGTCGAAGTCGTCGAGCTGCAGCCTGGCGAACGGGCTCGCGTCAGCGTCGACGGCGTAACACGCGAGATCTCGCTCGCGCTCGTCGAGAACGTCACGCCCGGCGACTTCGTACTGCTGCATGTCGGCTACGCGCTCGGCACGCTTAACCGGGCCGAGGCCCACGCAACGCTCGCGCAGCTCGCGGCGCTCGCTGCTTCGTGTGACGCTGACTCAGCAATGAGCGACGCATCCGGAGGAAACCCAGCGTGAAATACATCGACGATTTTCGCAATAGCGCCCTCGCGCGTCAGATCGCGAGGCGTATTCATGCCGCCGTTGAGCCGGAACGACGCTATCGCCTGATGGAATTCTGTGGCGGCCACACGCACGCTATCGCGCGATATGGCTTAACGGCGTTGTTGCCGCCCTGCGTCGAGCTGATCCACGGCCCCGGCTGTCCAGTGTGTGTCTTGCCGGTCGGGCGTATCGACAGCGCGATAGAGCTTGCGCTCGAGCATCGCGTCACGCTTTGCACGTATGGCGACACGCTACGAGTGCCCGCGTCGCGTCAGATGAGCCTATACAAGGCGCGGGCCGCAGGCGCCGACGTGCGCGTCGTCTATTCGAGCGCCGACGCGTTGGCATTCTCTCGCGCGAGATCTGACCGGCAGGTTGTGTTCTTCAGCATTGGCTTCGAGACGACCACGCCCCCCACTGCTGTCGCGCTGCTAACCGCGCAGGCCGACCGGCAGGACAACTTCAGCGTGCTCAACAACCACGTGCTCACACCCGCCGCAATACGCCATCTGCTTGCCGACAGCGATGCAAATCTCGATGGCTTCATTGGCCCGTCGCACGTCAGCATGATCATCGGCATAGCACCTTATCGCGTGATCGCGCGTGACTATCGCAAGCCGGTGGTCATCACCGGTTTCGAACCGCTTGACGTGTTGCAAGCCGTGCTCATGCTCGTCACACAGATCAACGAAGACCGCGCGGATGCTGAGAACCAGTACACCCGTGCCGTCACCGAACAGGGCAACCTGAAGGCGCAGGCACTCGTCGCGCAGACGTTCGAGTTGCGTAACGATTTCGAATGGCGCGGACTCGGGCTCGTGCCTGAAAGCGCACTCGCGATCCGCACGCCGTTTGCGCAATGGGACGCGGAAAAGCGCTTCAACCTGTCCGCTCAGCCGGTCGCTGACGTGAAGGCCTGCCAGTGCGGCCAGATCCTGCGCGGCCACGGCAAGCCAACTGACTGCAAGATGTTTGGGACGGCGTGCACGCCTGCGGCACCACTTGGCGCTTGCATGGTTTCGAGCGAGGGCGCCTGCGCAGCACACTACCAGTATGCTCGCTTCAACGATGCAGCCGCGGCCGGATGTGTTCACCAATGAAACACCCCATTTTTCATGCTCGCCCCCTCGACCTCAAACACGGCCGCATCGATCTGACGCATGGCGCCGGCGGCCGCGCCAGCGCACAACTGGTAACCGACGTATTTGCTCCGGCGTTTAATAACGCCTGGCTCGCGCAGGGCAACGACCAGGCCATCATGCCGCCTGTTGCCGGACGGTTAGCGATGAGTACCGACTGCCACGTCGTCGCCCCGTTGTTCTTTCCCGGCGGTGACATCGGAGTACTTGCCGTCAACGGCACAGTCAACGACCTCGCCGTCGGCGGCGCGCAGCCGCGTTACCTGAGCGCCGGATTCATTCTCGAAGAAGGTCTGCCACTCGTCGATCTCGTGCGCATCGTCCAGTCAATGGCGCGGGCCGCACGTGACGCTGGCGTGCAGATCGTCACAGGCGACACGAAAGTCGTCGAACGCGGCAAGGCTGATCGACTGTTCATTACGACAGCGGGCGTCGGCGTCGTACCGCGGGGCGTCGAGTTGGATGGCGGTAACGCGCAGCCAGGCGACGCCATCTTGCTGTCCGGATGTCTTGGCGAGCACGGTCTTGCCGTGCTGTCGCAACGCGAAAACCTAGGTTTTGACAGCAGCATCGTGTCGGATTGCGCTGCGCTCAACGGTCTGACCGAGCAACTACTCGAAACGTGCCCGTCGCTGCGACTGATGCGCGATCCGACGCGTGGTGGCCTTGGAAATGCGCTCAATGAAATCAGCCAGCAATCGGGTTTCAGTATGCGCATCTGGGAAGAGGCGCTACCGATAAAAACAACTGTGCGGGCGGCCTGCGAATTCCTCGGCCTTGACCCACTGTACATTGCGAACGAGGGCAAACTAATCGCCGTATGTGCGAGGCAGGACGCGCTCGCACTCGTCGATGCGATGCACGCTCATCCGCTAGGGCAAGATGCCGCGCTGATCGGCGAAGTAACGGATGATGCGCGCGGCCTCGTGAGAATGCAGACCTCGTTCGGCGGCGAACGACTCGTTGACTGGTTGAACGGTGAGGTGCTGCCCCGCATCTGTTGATGGAAAAAGGGCTCTGGTGCAAATAGTGCTAGGCAAATCGGTTAATGTTTCAGGCTAAACGAATTGAGGACCGACTATGAGCAAGCTGAAGAGCCCGGGACGAACTGTTCGCAGGCCGTCAAGTTGACCGCGATATGATCACTCTGTGTGCGCCCGTACCTGCTTGCAGGTTCGCGGGATCGACAACATAACATTCGATCCCGCGAGCCTGCAAAGCATGATAGAGCCAGAACGCGTCCTGGCCCGCCTCGGAGCTTACGACGCTTCGAAGTTCGGCTGGCAACGCCCATTTCTGCCGACGCTGTTCAATCAGCGACAGCATCGCCTGCAGGCAGGATAGGATGCGGCCTGTGGTCTGCGTGACCGTATGTACGGCCAACTGATCGCGGCGGCCATCATGTAACCCGACTTTCCACTTCGCCATTGCCAGCTCAAGCGACACCGCCAGTATAACTTCCTCGGCGGATCGCTTGGAAACCTGTTGTGCACGCACGATGCTCTCCTTTGAGCAAGCGTTGACGAGTTGATTTTACGGATAAACGCCGATCAGGATTTGGCAGATCCAGTACCTTTACAACATCGTGGAGCAGGACCATCGCGCAATCAAGCCCATCATCGGGCCTATGATGGGCTTCAAGGATTTCCGTTGCGCGCGCATCATCCTGTCCGGCATTGAGTCGATGCACATCTTCGCAGAGGGCGGATGTTAACCCTGTCATCCGTCGCGGAAGATAAAGCTATACGCGCTCAACGCCGGCACGCCGCCCAGATGCGCATACAGCACCTTCGAGCCTTCGGGAAATTCGCCGCGCCGTACCTTGTCGATCATCCCGTGCATCGACTTGCCTTCGTACACGGGATCGGTCATGACGCCTTCGAGCCGCGCGCACAGACGAATCGCTTCCAGCGTGCCTTCGTTCGGCAGGCCGTATTCGGGACCTCCATAGCGCGTATCGAGCACGACATCCTGCGCGGTGATGTCGCGGCCCAGATCGACCTTTTCCGCCGTGTGCTTTGCGATACGCGTGATCTGCTCGCGCGTCTGCTCGGGCTTCGCCGACGCATCGATGCCGATCACGCGATCCGCGCGCCCATCCGCCGCGAAGCCGACGATCATGCCCGCCTGCGTGCTGCCCGTCACCGAGCACACAACGATGTAGTCGAATCTGAAACCAAGCTCGGCTTCCTGCTGACGTACTTCCTCCGCGAACCCCACGAAGCCCAGACCGCCGAGCGGATGTTCCGAGCAGCCGGCGGGAATCGGATACGGCTTGCCCCCCGCGGCGCGCACGCTGTCGAGCGCTTCTTCCCAGCTTTTGCGAATGCCGATGTCGAAGCCGTCGGGCGCGAGCCGCACATCGGCGCCCATGATGCGAGACATCTGGATATTGCCGACGCGGTCGTACACGGCGTCGCAGTAGTTGACCCAGTTCTCCTGCACGAGCACGCACTTCATGCCTAGATGCGCGGCGACGGCGGCGACCTGGCGCGTCTGGTTCGACTGAATGCCGCCGATCGACACGAGCGTATCGCAGCCTTGCGCGAGCGCATCGGGGATCAGGTATTCGAGCTTGCGCGTCTTGTTGCCGCCGAACGCAAGGCCGCTGTTGCAGTCCTCGCGTTTCGCGTAAAGCTCGACCTTGCCGCCGAGATGCTGCGAGAGCCGCTTGAGCGGCTGGATCGGCGTCGGTCCGAAGGTGAGCGGGTAGCGCGTGAATCGTTGCAGGTTCATCGTGGCTCCGTGTAAGTGATTTTGCGCGTTCATGGTATGAGGCCAGTTCAAAAATGTGACGCTGCTCGTTTGAAAATGTTCCCGCAGACGAGCGAGCAAGCAAATTTGAAGAATGCTTCGTGAATATCGCTACGACGATTGAAGCGGATACGAAGACGCTGGGAATTTGTGAAGCCACAAGTGAGTGAGTCCGTCCGTTCTACCATTCACGGGCTCGCGATGTGTGTCGGAGTCGTAGCCGCGATCGCCGTAAATTCCCTTGGGCTTGCGAAGTGAGGTTCTTTCGAGTTAACAAGACCTAATCTAGTGAGCGCTGATCCTTGCACGCTGCCTTCTCTAGCATTCGATCTTCCCTCATGGTCGAATGCTTACGAACCAAATGGCGACTTTCGCACATGGGCGGTTCGCATGAAAACATGCATTGACGATACCAATCCGGCTGACAGCGTTGCGCTATGTCCGCAGCAAGCGATAGCACATTCACTGGGAATCGGCCCATCGTTCAACCTAGCTGCGCGGGCCGGGTTTATCTGCGGGCAGCGTGATGACAGGTTCGCCGTGTCTTAAGGGGGAGCACCGGGTTGATCCCGTAGAAAGTCGCTGGTGCAGTTGTGCACCAACATCTCGGTATTGAACCTAAGTCGGCATAACCTATGCTTTGAAAGCATTTCGGCAAAATCGGATAACAAATTGCGGCAGGGTTCCTGACGACGGCTTGCAATTCGTACCCGCTCCAGCAGGTTAAAAAAGTATATGACACTCAAAATATTATACAGGACAACGAATTATGTGCAATGGTTTCGCAAAGTCGGTCTGTGTAGCTATGTTCGGCGCGTGCTCACTCGCTCAGGCACAAAATAGCGTGACTCCGTACGGAGTTCTCGACGAAGGGATCATGTACCAAAGCAACCTTGCCGACGGAAAGAGGGTTTCGCTTGATTCGCTTGCCGGTGTCATGGGAAGTCGGTGGGGCGTGACCGGTGTCGAGGACCTTGGCGGCGCTTTACATGCGATTTTCACCCTTGAGTCGGGTGTGAACTTAAATAACGGTCAGGCTGCTCAGGGCGGCCTGTTGTTTGGTCGTCAGGCCTTCGTCGGTGTCAAACGCGACAACTGGGGTGGCCTGACATTTGGACGTCAATACGATATGATCTTCTACTTCACCGAGCCACTCACTGCCGAAGCGCTTGTGGGAGGTGCGCCGGCCGGGCACCCAGGGGACGTGGACAATGCGTGCAACACAGTTCGACTGAATAACTCAGTACGATACATGAGCCCTGACATCCGCGGCGTGAACTTCGGGGGGGCGTATAGCTTTGGTGGCGTTGCCGGTAATTTCACATCTACCAGCGGCTATTCCGTAGGTGCCGGGTACACGAATGGGCCATTAAAACTGGGGGCAGCATTCGAGTATTTTAAGAACCCCACCGCAGCGCCAGGCACAGGCTTTTTTACAGCCTATGGGAATGGTGTTTCTCCTCTTCAGGGTGCCCTGAACAAGGGATATGTTTCCGCTAAAGCTTACCAGTCGGCAGTCGTAGGAGCCAATTACGCGATCGGCCCGGTTATCTTGGCAGCTTCGTTCTCCAACGTGCAATACGCAAATCTCGGCCCGTCGCTCGCAGAGGGAACGGCAATATTCAACAATTACGACGTCGGAATAATGTATCGTTTCAACCCAGATTGGACTCTCGCTGCATCATATGACTATTTGCACTCGAATGGCGTTCAAAACGCTGCCGGCCACATAGTCGGGAACCAGCATTTCAATCAGGTAACGATTTCGACCAACTACTTCCTGTCCAAACGCATCGATGTTTATTTCGGAATTGGTTGGCAGCAAGCATCGGGAACATCGTCTCTCGGAACGCCCGCTGTTGCCAGCATCGCCAACATGAACGATTCATCCAACAATCGCCAGATCCTTGCTCGCGCTGCCATCCGTCACAAGTTCTGATTTGTGGCTAAGCCCGCCTCATTACCCGAAGAGTAGATCACTCCCTCGCGGTAATCCTCAACGGCACTGTCAGGTTGCTGGAGAGGTGACGGTAGAATGAAGGAATGTAGAAGACGAAATCGCTTTATCATGGCCACCGCTTCCCTGCGGTCGCAGCAAATCGCTTCTTTCAGCGGATGCTGCGCTCTAACCCGGTGCCGCGCACAATCGTTACCGACCAACTACGCAGTTATCCTGCCGGCAAAGGCCGATATACCTGAACTCGCTCAGGGGTTTTGTCGCGATAACGAATGCCTGCCGACAGCAGCGCTCAAAGGACATCCTCGTCGCTCAGCCGACCCGCCTCTTCGCGGCCCCGGTCGACGGTGACCAAACGCACATTCCCATCCGCTTGCAGTTCCAGCACCCGGGTGTGATACGGGAGCAGCGACGGTCGATGCCCGACACTCACGCAGGTCATGCCGCGCAGGGCGAGCAGCCGGTACAGCCGCGCTTCCGTTGCCACGTCGACCGCACTCGTTGCTTCGTCCAGGCAAACGTAACGCGCCTGGGCAGCCAGTGCACGCGCGAAGCCTATCCGTTGCTGCTCACCGAGTGACAGCACGCGCGACCAATCGATAACACTGTCAAAGCCACCATGCCGGGCGGCAAGATCAGGCAGTGATACCTCGACCAGGAATGCCTGGAGTTCGCTGTCGGTGAACGCCCGCGCTATCGCCGGATACAGGATCTGCTCGCGCAAGTTACCCAGTAGCATGTACGGCCGTTGTGGCAAGAACAGCACTTCATCGGTGTCCGGCATCGTAATCGTGCCGTTACCCGCGCGCCACAGCCCCGCCATCGCCCGCAACAATGAACTTTTGCCAACTCCGGTCTGCCCCATAATCAGCAGGTGCTCGCCAGCGGAAAGCGTCAGGCACAGGTCCCGCAACAGCGTGCGTTCCCGTCCTGGCGTCTCGACGGTGAGTCGATCGAACCGGATGGCTTGGCCACGATGAAACGTGATCGTGTCGTCCCGACCAGCGCCTTCCTGCTCGACTTCCTGTACTTTTTCAACGATCTGCGCTAGTCGCACCACGTGAGGCGCCGCCGTCGCAAATGTGTGCACGAATCCTGTCATTCGCTGGATCGCGCCCAGCAGCAGCCCTGCGGAAGCGGCGCCCTGGGTCATCGTTCCAAACATAACTTTTCCGCTGAAATACAGTGGCACGAGGACGAGAACCGGCAATAGGGTCCAGATCAAGCCAAGACCGGCCTCTGCGGTATTCACGACGAATTGATATCGCAAGGTCGCCAGTGCGATACCAACCGCCCGTTGCAAGCGTTTCCCGATGCTCGTGCCCTCTGCCTGTTCGCCGCGATACAGAGCAATGGTTTCGGCGTAGTTCCGTACATGCAGGATGCCAAAGCGCAGATCGGCTTGCGCCACGGTCGATTCAAACTGCAAGCGAATAAACGGACGGTACAGCCACCACGTAATGACCGTGGTCGCGGCACCATAGGCGAGCACACCGTAAAAACAACGCTGGCGCAATCGATTTCAGGATCCAGCCCTGAACGGACAATCCCGATCCCGTGTATAGCAAGACCCACGGCAACGTCATGGCCATGCCGCAGAACGGCCCGACTTCCTGCTGGATTCGCTGGTCGATATTATCAACATCGTTGTCCTGCTCGATGCGAAAATACGCACGGCCATTCAGATAACGCCGCACCAAGTCGCGTGTCAGCCACGCGCGCCAGTGCAAGGTCAACCGACTGACTACGAAGTTGAAAAACAGGTTAACCACGCCGCCATTGATGACAAGACCCACCAACGTAAAAATGGTGAACAGGTGCCAGTAAGCCCGATGACGGACATACCCTCTTACTTATCGCGCACGGTCTTTTACGTAATAGGACACCGGCGCATCTACAATTTCGTGAGCCATTCCAGTCACCATTCCCTTGACAGAAGCTTCAGCGGGGGTAAGACGCTCTCTATTATTTTCGCTATAGGTTATTGAGTTTATTTCTTTGCGATCCATATTCGTGCACTGACCGTAAATATCTGACAGCATCACCCTAAGGTCGCCCACATCTTCCCTCATGCGATTCAGCTCATCGGGCCGAAAGCTGCCACCGAAATCCTCGTTCGGCGCATGCAGAAGAAAGTGCGCATCAGGAAAGGAGAGGCGATTCCGGGCACCGCAGAACATCATCGTGGCAGCCGACATTACCTCATCCAGATTAACTGTTATTACCTGCACCCTTGAACTCTGAATTGCGCGGTAAGCAATTTGCCCGGCACTCATGCTTCCGCCTCGGCTATCGATGTAAAGGTATATCGATTTTAGCCTGGGATATTTCACGTTCAGTTCATCCAACGCCGACACCAGGTCATTGGCCTTTTGAAGTGTGACAGTTCCGGTATAAAATATCTTGCTGGTCAATACCTCATCGGGCCGGGCCGGGTCTGGGACAGTTTTTGATAAATCGGCATCAGCCGATTCTGCATAAAAAATGGATAGCAGCAACGCAGCACGGAGAACATTTCCGCGAAAAAAATTCATGCCTTCCTCTTTGCAAGAGAAACACTGGTCAATGAGCCATCATTGATGTCAGCGCCGACGGGCATCAAATGCCAGACGGGGATAACTCCAATTCCTCAAGATCATCGCCGTACATCAGGGTCAGAAAGTTGTATTCTGCATGCGATGCAGAATGAATGCCATTATATCACTGATTGTCAATCGCACAGATATAAAATGTTTTTTTATATCCTAAATATTTTCTGATATTGACCGGTTTGCAAGTGGGATCTAATGAGTTCGCTCTCGAAAAAACGAATCCCTTACTGAGAGTTTAAGATTCGCTACCGCACCTATCCATGCACTCTGTGAGAGACGATGAGCGCGCAAACGAGGTTTCAGCAATACATCGAACATCTGGCTGGCGGCCTGGTCATGCGGACCGCCGGGGTTTTGTCGCGATAACGACGGCGGGCCAAACATGGCTGCACTTACATAGTATTGCTTACATTACCAGCGAGTAGAACTGCTCGGCAACCGTTCGGTCGAGACCGTCGTCTTCCATCTGCTCCTTGCGGATCATATGCATTACTTCGATGCCCCAGAGAATGATGCGCGCACACCGAAAATTCTTGAAGCCCATCATCGGTCTGATGATGCGTTTGATCGCTCGATGATCCTGCTCGACTATGTTGTTCAGGTATTTGTTCTGCCGGATCCTGATCGGTGTTTCGCGCTCTGCGTTAATGGCTTCGAGTGACGCCAGATTCTGGCTTCGAGTGCCGCCAGATTCGCGCCGCTCTTGTCCACGGTGATCGTTTCGGGCGCACCGTTTTGATCAATTGCCTTCTCGAAGTAGCGGCGCGCAGCGACCTTGTCACGATGGGCACGCAGCAGGAAATCGACCGTGTTGCCACGCCTGTCGACAGCGCGGTACAGGTATTTTCCATTGGCCTTTGACCTTGACGTAGGTCTCGTCCATCCTCCAGCTCTTGCCCACCGGTCGCTTGTGGCGGCGGAACACCTTCTCAAACAGCGGCACGAGCTTGATGACCCAACGGTGTACGCTCGAATGATCGACCTCGATGCCGCGCTCCGCTATCATCTACTCGAGATTTCGCAGGCTCAACGAGTAAGCCACATACCAGCGTACGCACAGCAGGATCACGTCCAGCGGATAGTGCACTCGCTTGAAAACCTTGCCGATGCCCGGCGGCAAAGCCTTGCGCGGTGTCTTCGTCTTACCCATGCCGCTCGTCATTCATGATCGAACGCCAATTCTAACCTGGGCGCGTTAGTGCGACAGAACCTGCGTGTCGCCCCCGTGAAAGCGATACCTTCTGGTTGACGGCTCTTGATGGTCGTGAGAATCGCCATCCAGTTCGTTGTCTTGTCGGTGCCAAATTCACGTGCGACTACGTTGCCTCCGGCAGCCTTGACTGACTTTTCGATCTCATCGGCAAGACCTTGACCGTACGCCGTGCGGTCGTCGACGATGGCAACCTTGTGCGCGCCAAGATCGTGGACCAGATACGCGCCGATGACCGAACCCTGTCTCACATCATTCGCAACCGTACGGAACACGTTCGTGAAGCCTTGCTGCGTGAGCTTGGGATTGGTTGCCGATTCGGTGATCATCGGGACGCCTGCATCCGAGTAGATTTTGGAAGCAGGTATCGATGTCCCGGAGTTCGCATGGCCAACTACACCCGCCACACCGTCGTCCACCAGTTTCTGCGCGACGGTCACCGCCGTCCTGGGATCGGCCGCGTCGTCCTGCGAGTCGAGCACGAATGTCACGCTTTGCCCGCCAATGCGAATCTTTCTGTTGTTCAGATCTTCGATCGCGAGCCGCACACCGTTCTCGTCGTCCTTTCCGATGTGGGAGAGTTCGCCAGTCAGAGGAGAAACCTGCCCGATTTTTACCGTCAGATCTGCATGAGCCGCGAGAGGTTGCAGGGCAAGCGTCAGGGACGCAAGGCAAATCAGTGGCCGGGATAGTTGCATGGTCGTACTCACGATAGGTTGGCTGGGGAACGGATCGACAGAATCCGCGACCCGTTGGGCTCGGCAACACTGCGCTCGCCGTGTAACCATCGTAATGACGCGGCACAGTAGCCAAAATCAGCCGCGAGGACCTTTCTGCAAATTTCGATCGGGATGCGGACACTTTTCGATAATTTTTATCGATGCCTCCTCTCCGGGCAGCCTGATCCTTTGCCCTATCGAAGATAACCCGTTGCCATGGATCGTCGTTAGCGCACGTCGCGCGTCTTCCCCATGGTCAGGACCATCCGGAACTTGACGCCGCCGCGCTTCATCCTCTGATAGGCGGCGAACGCATTCTCCAGCGGCATCGTCTCGATCATCGGGCGCACGCCGATCGAAATCAGGCCCGTGCTACGGGCAAGCATCATTTCGGCATAGCCACCCTCGCACGAAGCGCCGACGATCGGCTGGTTCTGGCAGAGCTGGAACTGGCCGCGGCGACATTGAGGGCATTCGTTGCAGTGTCCGCCGAGACGGCCCACGCCAACGCGTTGGCCGATCTTCCAGATCGATGGCGTCCCCGCTCCAATGGCAGCAATGCGGCCGACAACTTCATGGCCGGGCACGCGGGGCGACTGCAGTGTCGGGGCCGCTCCTTCGATATCACTGACGTCGGCTCCGCAGATGCCGCATGCCTCGACCTCGATCAACACCTGACCGGCGTCCGGTACGGGCATCGGGCGTTCCACCAGTTCAAGAATCCCGGGCTTCGTCGCCTGCATTGCGCGGTAAGTCTTTTTCATCGTCAACTCCTTGTCGTGCTTCGGCCGCCGCAAAGCGCGTCTTGAGGTATCGCGGCGGCCTTCAATGCACGCACCCCGAGGCTTGCCGCCTCGATGGCGCCCGTAACATAGCCCGGAAAGCCGATGATCAGCTTCATTCCCATGAGGTAGATGCCGGCGAGGCAGATACCGACGCCGAAGCGGAAGAGCGCGCCACTCACGAGACCGGTCGACAGCCACGCAAAGCCCACGTTGAACAGCACCGACGACGGCGCTGCAGACGAAGATTCTGCTCGCGCGAAAACGATCGGCGGCGCCGCTCAGCGAGACGATGAATGTGCCGAGGATGAACCCAAGCTGCACCGCACTCGTCAACCAACCGATGTCGGCAGCGCCGATGTGCCAGATTCTCACCAAGTCGCCGGCAGTACTGTTCGCACTGAACCACAGTGCAGTACCGAAGAGTTGGGCGATCGAGATTGCGGCGACCGGGCCTATCCCTTCAATGAGCCGTTTCCGCACGCCGGTCGCCCCGATCATCGATTCGCGATGGGCGCCTGCGCGCTGCGCAACTGGTCGAGCCATCGCTCGTCTCGAGGAGACGGGCGACGATGCAGCCGTTCGTTGAGGATCGCGTGCGCTTTCCCGACCTCGCCGCTTCGCATTAGCGCAACCAGCAAGGTGTCCTCGACGACCTCGCGCTGCGCGCCGCTTCCGCCGATTCGCACGACGTCTCGCGCGACCGGCTCGAGAATCTCTGCGGCGAGCGCGTACTTTGCTTCGGCGAAGGCCAACGACGCGCGGCAGATCGCCGGGACGACGGGGCCAGCCGGAAGCTTGCCTTCGTCGATGAGCCTGTTGAGCTCGGCAACGCGTTCTTCGACGGCTTTGCTGTCGCCCGTCGCCGCGGCGACCAGCGCCATGTGGAAGTCAGCGAACGGAAAGCCCGCTTCCTTGAAGTGATCCGACGCGTACTTCGCTGCGTCGTCCCGCATGCCCACCGGAACCGCGTGGCCGTAGGCCTGCATGCGCCAGAGAAACGACGACGTGTCGCTGACGATGTTGATCGGCGTGCCGAGCGACGCAGCCGGCGCGACATGCTCGTTGTAGATGGCGAGCGCTCGCCCGGTGTCTGCCCGCTCAAGGGCGATGAGCGCGCTATGCCATGCAATGTGGCCGTGAAGCACGCCCGTCTTGCCGTACTCCGGCAGCCAGCCGGTAATCATGTCTTGCGCCTCGTCCTTCGCACCGGACTCGTACAGCACGTGTGCGACGGCGTGCGCCGCATTCACATTGTGTCGCCGCAATTGCAGCGCGCGTTGCGTGAGCGCGCGTCCGAGCTGGAGGTCGCCGTTTTCGCCGTGCGCCCAGCCTCGATAGGTCAGGAACCACCAGTCGTCGGCATCGAAGTGTTTCGCGTGGCGTTCGCACAGGTCGACGCGTGCCTGGTCGTGGTCGGCCATACCGGAAAACGCAAGGAGGCCGAACGCCCCAAGCGGCATTGACAGGATGATGACGTCCCGTGGCCAGCGGTCAGTGTGCGCGAGCGCGGCGGTGAGTGCCCTGGCCGCCTGTCCGTGGATGGCCAGCGACAGCACGTCGACGTGGCTGCGCTCACGTTCCGTCCCGTTACGGGCGACGAGATCGAGCGCCTTCGCGGAATCCAGCGCGGATGTCGGGCAACGCGCGCGCTTCGCTGTTTTTCATCGAAGTAGTCGTGGACGCGCCCGTCTTCTATACATTCTGACCACCAGTCGAAATACTGTCACGAGAAAACCTGGTTTAATGAAAGTCCCGCGTATTGATGCGCGACAGGGCCGGCCGCAGCGGACAGCCGCGCCCGATTGCTAACGAATTTCCGGAGTAACTGATTTATGGGCCGCCCTCGACCGCTACGACCTGCCGCTTTCGACGACTTCCAACCCATCGCCTGCCGATATGAACCGAGCCGCTTGCGTGAAAGCTCGAAAAGCGGCGTATTGACAGTCGCCGTCTGGCCCTTTCGTTGCCAAATGGTGCTGCTGCGAATCGAACCTTTCCATGACATGTGTTTTGATATCGATAGCTATCGATATCGGTGAACAATGCCGACGAACCTGACAAAACTGACGCAATAATTCAAATCCTAACGCTCATCGCGCGCGTAAAATGATGCGAGACTAAAGGCCTCATACAAATTCAGCATGGCACAAACCTTGCATTTATTTGCTTGTCATATAGCGATCAACACTGTCTGTCTTCCTAACCAATTACTGAGAAAAACTTATATGGTTGTTCAACGAACGTCTCTTTTAGCAGCACCTGCGCCTGACATCCCGACTCTCACGCCTCAAGCAGCAGAAAAGGTCGCAGAACTGATCGCGCTGCAAGGCGAAACGCAGATTTACATTCGTCTGTGCGCCGAAGTGCGCGACTTTGACGATATAAAATATTTCATCGTGCTAGATGATTCAGTCGGTCATTCCGACATGAAGGTAAACACGCAGGGCATTACCATATTTATCGATAACGCCAGCTTGAAGTTCCTCGCGGGCGCCCGGATCGACTATGATGAGCGAGCACCCCACCCGTGCTTCGTGATCGATAGCCTGAACGAACAAACGTTTTGCGGTCACAGTAGCGCCTTCTCGACGTGTCCCCGGTGAAGTCGGAATGCGATGAAACGTGCGCGTGATTCGATTGGAGTCGTAGCGGAAACAAACGGTGGTGGTTGCGTCTCTCCCGCTTGAGCGATCTCCATGAAGGCAAGTTCCGGCAGTTCGTACGTGTGCAGCTGATCGTTGACTTCGCGCTCAAACCACTTTGCGCACCTTATGACGAAGACGTCTATGACCTACGCCAAGAAATACGAGGGGGACCACCTCGATCCTGACTTCAGACCTGGAATTCAGTGATCAGATCAATACGTAAGAATCCCTGACGCATTGGGGGCGCTCATATAAATTATTCTGTGCGGCAATCAAGCGACAACCGGCTTTGGCCATGTCCGTACTGTCGATCCAAACTAAACGTGCCGATCGACGTCCGATTTGCGCGTTGCCGCGAGCCGAAATTCAAGCGATTTTTGCTGGTCCTGACCTCTCGACCCCGTTCTGACCACGTCATCACGCGATGCTGCTACCGATGCATAACACCGGCGCACGAGCTGGGGAGATTACGATAATCTCTTGCAGCCAGGTTGCTTTCGGCAGCCGCAGCAGCTTCGTACATCTTCACGGCAAGAACGTAAGGAGCGGTGTTTGCCACTCGGAATCAGCACGGCTGATGCGATCAAGAAATGGATGTTGTGAGCGAAGCGCGATGCCGACGTCGCTATTGTTCACAAATTACCGCAGTGAGAAGTTGACCCGCAACGGCGTCGATTTCATCCTGAACAAAGGCGATCGCCGAAGTGGTGCATACCTACCTTCGTTGTCGAGCGCGCCGACGTGTGCACCTTCTCCAGCAACGCTGCGACTATGCTGTCTTCGCCGTGCAGCGCTGCCACCATCAGCGGCGTCATGCCCTCAATGCTGCGCGAGTGAATGTCCGGGAAGTCGTGGCTCGACAGCCCATGTTGCGAGCGTTGCCCACGTGACATCGTGGCGGCTTGCGCTTTCGTATGGGACAGTGTTGGTGAGCAGTGACATGATGACGCTCCGGCTCAGTGGATAGGCGCCGCCGTCACGCGCGCCCGAAAACGCTGAAATGATACGTCAGACGGGCCTGTTTTCGTTTGGATTGCGAACCGGCCCCATCGCTTCGAGTCCGTCCGCGTAGCTGATCGTGTCAAACGGCAGATCGAAGAGGATCGCGGCGTCGGCGACCGCGTCGAGCTTGCCAGCCGTGTCTTTCCTTTTCAGCTCGCTTTTCTCCAGATGCAGCAGCTCAAGCATCTCGTTGTAGACAGTCGATTCCACAATCGGCAGCACGTAGAACACCGCTCCGTTGTACGGCACCTGATAGCGTCTGGACAGATCGACGTTGTCGCAGAACAGGAAATACTTTCCGCGGGCCGAGAGGGCATTGCCGAGCACTTCCGCGACGTCCCTGAGGTATTCGAAGCTCAATAGCCAACCGGCGAAGAACGGCAGGTCCGGCGCACCGATGTCCGCTACGGCCATGACCTGTTCGCAGGAAAGCTCGGGCGGGCGCGCCTCGTCGGCGAGCCGCGGCCCGAAGCGTAGCGCGAGCTCGCCGCGAAAGCCGATCCGGCGAGGCGCGTTCGTATGTCCCTTGAAGACCGCGTTGAGGAGTCGGCCCTGGTGTTGCAGACGGGTCAACGGGGTTTCATCGAGTTCATGGTGGCTGATCGTGTCCGTCATTAGTATTCCTCTTTGATGGATCTTGCATGCGCGCGGACCGGGCGCTGGTTCGCACATCCTCGGCGGGATGGCCGGGAACTTTGCAACATCCGTACCAATGAATGCCAGGGTCAACGCCGGGCAGGCTATAACGGGCACGCTGCCCGGTGCTGCCCATTTCGTTTGCGACAAAGGGCGCGCGATTTGTCGGGAAGGCGACGTCGCGAACGTCGCAGGCCGCCATTCGGGAGAATCTGGCGGAAACCCGGCCTGGCCAG
>NZ_JBFRCH010000038.1:0-68250 GCF_040965635.1 Paraburkholderia phymatum | reverse complement strand
GATGTCGAGCCGCTGGGTAAAAGACGCGACCGGTAGTGGTCTGACGCCGTGCCAGTGATACCGCGATCCCTGTCTCGGGCGCTCGGCAGAAGTGCGATAAAAAAACGGGTTGTTCAGACCTTCCCTTTCATAGACGTCCTGAAGCGCAAACCATGGGACATGCGGCAGGTCGTGATGAACCAGGTGGTAGTTGTTGTTCAGAAACAGCAGCCGCCAGAACCAGGCAGCTTCATTGATGACCGAGCGCTCCTCGTGCGAAGCCGCCGCGCGATGTTCATGGAACGAGCGCACCGAACTCAGCGCGAGCGCCGGATATCCGACGCCCGCAATGAAGAGCCACGGCGCAATCCCGCACGCGCGATCGAGCCAGATGATCAGCACGGCAAGCGCGAAAAAATGCGCGAGCCACGCGGGCACATCGGACCCGTCGCCGCGCAAAGGTTTGCGCAGCGCTTGCGTGGCCGTCGCCGCAATCGAGAACGCGGGGCCGAGCAGAAGACGTCCCGCGAACGTATTGCGCGCGACGAGCAGAGCGCGCGTCAGCGTACCCGCCTGTTGCCATGTTTCGGGGCTCACGAAAAACGTTTCGGGATCGATCTCGGGATGCGTCAGATGCGCGTCATCGTGATGCTGCAAATGCAGACCGCGATAGACGGCATAGGGAAACCACACGGCGAGCGGCGCAAAGCCGATCAGGCCATTAATCAGCGCCGAGCGCGTCGGATGACCGTGCAGCAGTTCGTGCTGCAACGACATGTACCACGCGCTGAACAGCGCGAGCAGCGGGAGCGCAACGGTCATTCCGAGTGTTTGCGCAAGGCTCGCGATGAAAAACCATCCGCCGTAGATCGCGCCCGTCAAGAGCCACGTCGGCCATTCGGTGCGCCATGTGAAGCGCGTGCGTTGATGCGAAAGCGTCAGACGTTGCGCGTCGTCGAGATAAATGGCCATCGGCGGATCGGTCGTTTTGCAGTCGATACGATCCTAATGGCGGGCACGCGGCGGCCGAACCAATTTGTTTGGCTAAGCTTTTGAGGAAAGCGGGTTAAGCGAAATGCCTCTGTGTGCGCGAAACCAGATCGCCTTTACTGATGCATGCCGATCTCGCAGGAATGATCGAGCAATGGTTCCGCCGTGCCGCTGCCATCGTCGAGTTCGAGCCCGCTATTCACGACGAGCCAGCCGTCGTTATCCGATGGCCCCGCGCCTGTCACGAGGATGGTCTGCTGCGCCATCGCATCGCTGCCCTGACGGTCGCGCGCGACGATGCGAAACGGGTCGCTGTCGCCCGTCAGCGAGAGGACGCGCATCACGCGATACCGGTTGCCGTCGAGCATCGTCCATTGCCATTTGCCCGGCTCGGCCGTGCGGTAGTGCGCGAGGTTCTTGATGATGTCGTCGTGCATGCAGTCCATATGGATATGCAACTGCTGCTGCGTGCGCCGGTACTTCGAATTGATCTCCAGTCCCAGTTGATTGGGCGGAAACGTCAGGCCGATGCGCGAGCCGACATACTGCCGCGCCTTCCACGCATCGGCCCAATACTCGGGCGCATTCGCGTCGAGCACGCCCGGGCTTTCGATACCCGTCACGCGGTCCGTCGGAATCAGCAGATATTGCGTGTTGCCGTTGATGTCCTTCAGTATCGCGTAGCGTTTCGAGAGATCGACGGTCGTGCAGAAGCCGGGGCCGCCGGAGGCGCGCGCAACGGGGACGCATTGACGGTTGACGATCGACCAAAGTGCATTGGGGTCGGCGGCCGCGATGATCGCGCAGCCCGATGTGCAAAGCGCGATGGCAAGCGCGGCCAGGTGTCGAAGACTTGGTCGGATCATTGCAGCGTGTGAATGTCAGATGGTGGGCGCCGGAATCGGGCCGAGCACCGCCTCGAATGCGATGCCGATCGCGAGCAGCCGCCGGTCGCGGCCGACTGGCCCATCGAGTTCGATGCCCACGGGCAAGCCGTCCCGCGTCAGGCCCGCAGGCAGCGACAGGCCCGGAATGCCCGCGTTGCTCGCGGGATCGGTATTGCGGAGATAGGCGGTCATTTCATCGATCGCGGGCGCGCCGTCGATCGACACGACGGACGAGCCGTTCACTTCGTCGAGCGGCGCGGCGACGAGCCGCGTGGTCGGGAAGAGCAGTGCGTCGAGGCGCTCGGAGGCGAACGTGTCCGCGTAATGCTGCTGCAATCGCGGACGCCAGATCGTCATTGCGTCGTGATACTGCTGCGCGAGCGCGTGCGCCATCACCACGTCGTACACGTGGCGCACATCGGGGCTCGCGATGCGCGCCGCGACTTCGGCGACGGTCTTGACGGGCGCATCGTTCGCCACGAGATATTCGCGCACGTCGTCGAACGCTTCGTGAATCGCGACCGGGCCGCCCGTCTGATCGTTCAGGTGCAGGAGCTCCGGCATGTGGACGGGCACGAACGTGACGCCTGCCGCTTCGAGCTTCTTGAGCGCGGCGCGCGCGGCGTCTTCCGTCGCGCGTTCGAGATCGGCCCACAGCGGCGACGGCAAGCCGATGCGCAGCGCGGACAGTTGTACGTCGGGCAAGGTCGTGTCGCCCCCGATCACGCCATCGAGCAGCGCGACGTCCGCGACGGTGCGCGCCATCGGCCCGACGGTATCGCGCGTATGGCTGATGGGAACCACGGCTTGCGGATCATGATAGCGGCGCTCGCCGCCGCCGTTGCCCACGGACGGACGAAAGCCCGCAATGCCCGTGAGCGCGGCGGGAATGCGCGTCGAGCCGCCCGTATCGCTGCCGAGTCCCGCCGTCGAAATGCGCGCGGCGACGGCAACAGCCGTGCCGCCCGACGAGCCGCCCGCGATCAGCGACGGGTCGTACGGATTGCGCACGGGGCCCGCGTGCGAGGCCAGATTCGTGCTGGTGATGCCGAACGCGAGTTCGTGCATGTTGGTCTTGCCGAGCACGATCGCGCCGGCATCGACGAGCTTGCGCACGGAAGGCGCGTCGGTCTTCGGCTTGAAGCCGTCGAGCGCGGGCGTGCCAGCCGAAGTCAGCAGTCCCGCCGTGTTGATGTTGTCCTTGATGACGACGGGCAGCCCGGCGAGCGGAAGGCGGGCTTTTTCGTCGGGCGTCAATGCGTCGATGCGCTTCGCGGCGGCAAGCGCGCCTTCCATGTCGAGCGCCGTGAACGCGTTGAGCGTCGCGAGCGCGGCGGCGCGCGCGAGCAGCGTCGCGACGTAATCGGTTGCATTGAGCCGGCCCGACTGGATGGCGGCGACGGCCTGCGTTGCCGTCAGCGCGAGCTGTTCATCGACGGTCCATTGCATGTAGTGTGTCCCTCCCGGTTGGACGGCGCGTTGGGCCGCGCGACGTGTCGTGAATGTGCCTCTGTGTGAGCGCGCGGCACGCTCACTTGCGCATGAGCAGCAGCGCGAGGCGCGCGAGCTTCGGAACGAGCGTCGGACGGACGAGCCGTTTGTCGTAGCCGCTCATCCGTTGGTCGTTTTCCTGAAGGCAGAGTTCGATCAGCTGACGCGCCGAGAGCGCCTGGCCGATCGTCGAGCTGTTGGCTGGCAGGAAGTTCGAGTCGTGCGCGACGCCGTCGGCGTCGATGCCCTTCGCGATCGCGACGCGGTCCCAGATCAGCTTGATCCAGATTGCGCCGACACGCAACGCATGCCACGGACGGCGCCACCACGGCATCGTGCGCCGATGCCACGCGACCCAGTTTGCGAAAAAGAGAATGTGGCGCGCTTCTTCCTGGATCACGGGCTCGAACGTTTCGACCAGTTCCCCAGGGAAGTAGCCGGAAAGCTGCGCGGAGCGAAACAGGCCGAACGCGAAGAAGCTGTCGATGCACTCGCTGTAGCCGGTGAACATCCACGCCCATTCGGCGTCGCGCGGCGCGGGGTAATGAGGCTCGGGCGCGAGCTCGATGCCGTACGCGGCGACGAGCCGCGACAAGACGTGCTTGTGGCGCGCCTCTTCGGCCGCGTCCATTTCGATTGCTTCGCGCACCAAAGGGTCTTGCAGCTGCGCCGCGTACGTGGCGACGCGGATCGACGCGCGGCCTTCCGTCTGCACGGCGATATCCCAGATGGGCAGGGACGTGATGCGCTTGAGCGCGTCGGCGGGCAACGGCGGCCAGTCGATGACGGCTGGCTTGTACGGGTTGTGAGTCTCCAGCAGCATCCTGCAGAACATCTGCTTGTGTTCTTCGGAGCCGATGGGCATGCGCGCGTGTCCCTGGAACGTCCAGTGACGCAGCGCGCGATCGTGATCGGCTTCCGTTATCAGGGTGTCGGACATGACAGGCGAATACTTTGGCGAGTTATTCCGCCCATTCTGTCATACCCCGTCAATGTGTGGCGTGGAGCGGGCGCTTGCCGTGCTGCCGCACGCGTTTTCGCGCTGCGCGGCGTGAAAAATTGCAATGCAGTATCGCGCTCATTGCTGACTGTCGACCCACAGGCGCCCCCAGCGAAACGCATACGCGAGCGCATGCTCTTCGTCGAAGAAATAGTCGAGCGCGTCGAACGAATGGGCGCGTCCGTCCTTGGCGGCCGTGGCCTTTTCGATCGTGAGATTCGCGGCGAAGAGCCCGTTGGGCAGGCGCTGCGCAGCGGGGGCTACTTCATAGCCTTTGTAGCGGATGTGTCGGTTCATCGGTTTCATGTTCGATCGCCTCCCCGCGGCGGATTGCGCGTAGCGCGGCGATCAGTCGAGTGAAGCGGGCAGGGACTAGCGTAGGCTGTGCCGTGTAGCGCGTGAACCAATCTTTCGTCGCAAGCAAATCACGGGTGGCCGGGAACGGTCTTCGAAGATCTGGATGTGGCGTTATCGCGTGCGTTGTCGCGATCATCGTGCGGCGAGGCGGACGTGTCTGTTATTTGGGCCACGATGGCAGGCCCCGGTGTGTTGGCGAGCGCACGCAGCGCGCGTGCGTCGATTGTCGGCGTATGCGTTTCGCCCGGCCGTGGATCAGGTCGAGTGCCTGGCGCACCTGCGTGAACGCGATGCGCCGCTGCATCGCGTCAGCTTGCAAGCGCGTCGGTTCGCGAGTGCGTCAGTTCGCAAGTGCGTCGGTTCGCGAGTGCGTCAGTTCGCAACCGCGTCAGTTCGCGAGTGCGTCTGTTCGCCAGCGCTTCAGTTCGCAAGCGCTTCAGTTCGCAAGCGCTTCAGTTCGCAAGCGCGAGCGCCTTGCTGGCGTGTGTTTCGCCGGCGGGGGTCGGCATCGCGGCAGCCAGATGCGATGCGGCACTCGCGTGCTGCGAGTGCGAGCGGAACGCGAGCGCGAATTGCGCGGCCTGCTGGCCGACCATCGACAGCTGTTCGACGACCTTCGGATCGGAGCACGTATCGGCCGTATCGAAGCGCGTTTCGAGCGTATTGATGCCCGCGCCGAACGGCGTCGGCCAGCCGCGCAGCGCGTGGACGATCGAGCGCAGCGACGTCAGCACCGAGCCCGCCGCCTGCCATCCATATGCGGTGACGATGCAGCCGACCGCGCGGCCGTCGAGATAGGGTCGCGCTTCGCCGCGCAATTCTTCCAGCGTATCGAGCGCGTTCTTCACGAGACCCGACACGCCGCCGTGATAGCCGGGCGTTGCGATGACGAGAGCATCGGCGTGACGGACGGCCTCGATGAGTTCGAGTTGTTCGTCGGTGCGATGCGTGCTTTCGGGTGCATAGTGCGGCAGGCTATGCAGGAATGTGCCGCCGAAGAGGCGCGTGCGCGCGCCGGCTTGCTCCGCGCCGCGCAGCGCGAATCCGAGCGCGCGCTCGGTGGACGACGCGGCGCGCGTGGTGCCGCCGATGCCGATCACGAGCGGGCGGCGGTTCTGATCAAAACGGGTCAACTGGATGCTCCTCGCTGCTGTGACGGCTGGCCGGATGCACGGGCGACAACGTGACGAGTTTTCCATGCGAACGGCGCGTGAACCTGAACTGCCATCTTAGTGACCGATGGTAGCAGCGCGAAACGACTTTTTGTTCTAACGATATAACGGGGAACGAGTCTTTGGCCGCGCTGCGCCGGGTGGAATCCTTGTGCGAAAGGCTTCGTTGGAGGGCACGGAGGCGGGCGTTATGATGGACGCGTCTCCTCCATGAAAACTCCTTGACATGGGATTGGCCCCGGCTCGAAACGGACCGGGGCATTTTTTTGCGCGCTTTCGAATGCGCGCGATGTGCGCAATGCGCAGCAGCGCAATGAAGAAGCAACGGACAGGCGACGGACGGACCTATTGCGGCATCGGCACGATCCGCTGCACGGCGAGCGAGTTATCCTGCGCCGTTTGCTCGCGCGCGTCGGGCGTGACGCACACGTCGTCCCCCTGAAAGGCTTCGCGCCACACGAAGCCGTTCTTGCAGGTGTTCGGCCCGTATGGGCCGCCCGTTGGCGAGCGGTTATCGGCGGCGGCCCTGTTTTCAGCGTAGACGCGGGCCTGCGTATCGGGCGTCACGCATACGCGGTCGCCGGGTCGCGCCTGCCGCCACACGTAGCCCTTGATGCACGCGCCGCGCAGATGCGCGCGCCGTTGCAACTCGACCTTCGATATGACGCCGCTGGCGACGGGACGATCGACGGCAACGGAGGCGGGCGATGCCAACGCGTCCTCGACGGCGGGCGCGTGCTGATTCGAACCCGACAGCTTGAGCAGCACGGCGCCCGTCAACCCCACAGCGGCCAGCGCGCCGACGATCGGCAGCAGGTGCGTGCGCCGCTTCGGCTCGACCGGCTTGTCGGGAGCGGGCGGCGCTGCTGGCGTCGTGTCCTTCTCGCCGCCCGCATGTCCGCGCAACGCGTTGACCAGCAGTTGCACGTCGCTGTCCCATCGCGCGTGCGTCAGCTCGATCGAGTTGCGATAGGCGAGATCCTTGATGTCGTCGGGCAGATCGGCTTCCTGCGGCATCGTCGCGCCTTGCACGAGCACGGGAATCAGCGTCACGCCGCGCTTGAGCGCCGACGACGTTTCGAGCCGCACGAAGTCGTTCGGATTGTCGAGCCGACGCTTGCCGTCCTTGCCGGTGACGGTGAGCCACGTTCGTCCGATCAGCGAGAGCACGACGCCGCACTGGTCGATATTCGTCTCGATCGCACGCCGGAAGTCGGCGCCTGGCTCGATCGTCGCGACGTCCATGAACACCATCTGCTCGCCGAACACTTCGCGCAACGATTCGAACAGACGCCCCGCCTGGCCTTCCGTGTCCTCGCGTCTATAACTGATGAAAATGGGCCGCATCGAACGATTCCTCCCTCAACGGGTTGAACGGCGAGCCGAACCTGCAATTCAAAGCCTTTTCATTAAAGCAGAGCAATGCGTGTCGTGTCAGGAATGCACGCGGGCATCCGGCGCTTGCGCTACGGATGATATGTGCGGCAGCCAACCGACCTCGCCGCGCAAAGCAGATAACGCTGTCCAGTTCGATGCGCGCACGGCGTTCAGAACGTCCGAAGCGTTAGAAGCGTCCGAAGCGTCCGAAGCCGCGTTGTGCGTGAACGAACACATCTGCGACGCGTTCGCGCAAGGCGGTATCGAATGCGCGCAGTTCCTGGAGATCGAATCGAATGACGGCCGACGTTGCAGACCGGGTCGTGCTTTTCTCCGGCCACATGATCGATGCGCCGGGGCGGCCCGTCGAGCGCTTTCCCGCGAGACTCGTGCCGCGCATCGCGCGCGCGATCGGCGACGAACTGGATGTGACAGGCGCTGGCTGCGCGGATATCGGGCTATGTGGCGCCGCTTGCGGAAGCGATCTGCTGTTCGCCGTCGCGGCGCTCGAACGGCATATGACATTGCGCATTCACCTGCCTTTCGACGAGACAGCGTTCATCGAGCGCTCCGTCGCGATCGGCGGCGAGCGATGGGTCGAACTCTATCGGCGCGTTAGCGAAACGGCGACCTGCATCGTTGCAGACGACGTGCTGGGTCCGCTGCCGCCGGGCGCCGATCCGTTCACGCGCAACAATCTGCTTATGCTGTCGGAAGCGAGGCGGATCGGCGCGCGAGCGTTCACGTTCGTCTGCGTGTGGGACGGCCAGCCCGGCGACGGGCCAGGCGGCACGGAGCATCTGGCGAGCGCCGTGCGGGCGGCTCACGGTGAAGTGCGAATCATCGATATCCGTGCGTTTGCGGATGCACCGCGAGCGTGACGCGCGAGCTTCGTTCCCGCGCGCAATGATCGCCATAAACGGCAAGTCAAAAGCCAACTTCGGACGCGCTATCAGCCCTCGCACGCCGCGCTCTGTTCGGCGTCGCGCAAAATCCGCAAACTCACCTTGGCAAGTCAGCCCGCTTTGCTATGCTCATTGGAGCCTGGGCAAGCCCGCCGAACTCTGCCGATCTCCCAGGCACAGACGCGCCGGCGCGCACGCGCCGGATTCTCGCGCTCATCGGGAGCCTCGCCATGAATGCGTTCGACACGCTGCTTGCGCAAACCATCAGCTCGCCCGATCTGCTGTCGGACACCACGGGCAACGAAGAGCGCCAGGCGTACGACGCGGAGCATCCCGTCACGCTGCCCGTGCGCCGCGCGGCATTGCCCGCGATCTCCGACCAGGCCGTCGAGCTGATCGTCACGTTCGAGGTCACGAGCGAGGCCGTGTACAACCGGCTCTACACGCATCCCGTCTGGCCGCAAGGGCAATCGGGATGCACGATCGGCGTCGGCTATGACCTGGGCTACGTGGACGCCCAACGCATGACGGCCGACTGGACGGCCGCGCAACTGGCCGCCGCCGATGTCGCGCTGCTCGCGGGCGTATGCGGGCTCAAGGGCACGGTCGCGCAACAGGCGCTCGCGAACGTGAAGTCGGTGAGCGTGCCGTTCGCGGCGGCGAATGCGGTGTTCAGGCAGGTGACGCTGCAACGCACGATTGCGCAGACGATTGCCGCGTTGCCCAAAGCCGATCAGTTGAAGCCCGATTGCCTCGGCGCGCTGGTCTCGCTCGTCTACAACCGCGGCGCGTCGTTCGCGGCCGCGGGCGACCGCTACACCGAAATGCGCGCGATCGCGGCTGACGTCGCCAACGGCAATCTCGCCGATATCCCGGCGCAGTTTCGCGCGATGAAGCGGCTGTGGCAGAACCAGCCGAACCTGCAGGGCCTCGTACGCCGCCGCGAACTGGAGGCGCTCTTGTTCGAACAGGGATTGAGCAGCTGACACGCCCGCTGTCGACGAACCGCGGCGGGTTCGCGCAACGACGGGCCCGATGGAGCGAAGCGTGCAAAACATCGAAGGGGCCGTGCCGCCCGGCGTGCTCGCGGGGCTGCCGCAAGAGCGCGCACCCGCTGCCGCCGACGACAGGCGGCTGAAGATCAGCGTCATCAACGGCAATCTGCAATTCATCCAGGAGCCGCTCCTGATCGGGCATTACCGCGATGCGTCGCTGACGGGCGTCGAGCGCGTCGTGGACGATCTGATCGGCGGCGCGTTGAGCACGTCGATCCGCCTCGGGCGTTATCCGCAGCATCTCGGCAGCCAGCAGGTGTTCGTCAACGCGGGCTTCCGTTCGCCGCATCCGTTTCGCCTGCCGCGGCCCGCGGGGCTGATCGTCGTCGGGCTCGGCAGCGAAGGTCAGCTTCGCGCGAGCGATCTTGCGACGACCGTGCGCCTCGGCGTGATCGCGTGGGCGCAGCGGCTGGCCGAGAACGAGGAGCAGTGCGCGGAGCCGTTTGCGCTCGCGGCGACGCTGATCGGCAGCGGCGGCTCGGGCATCTCGCCCGGCCAGGCGGCGCGGCTCGTCGCCGAAGGGGTGCGCGACGCGAACCTGCGGCTCGCGAGCACCGACTGGCCGTGCGTTCGGCATCTGCGCCTGATCGAGCTGTACCTCGACCGCTCGGCGGAAGCGTGGCGCTCGCTGAAGCTGCTCGAACAGGCGAGCCCCGATTGCTACGAGATCGACGACATCATCGTGCCTTCGACGGGCGCGCTGCTGCGGCCTCTCGACAGCAGCTATCGCGGCGCCGACTACGACCTCATCAGCGCGGTCACGCAGATCGACGCGTCGGGCGACACCAACATCGTGTACACGCTCGACACGCGCCGCGCGCGCACGGAGGTCCGCGCGACGGCGACGCAAGGGCGTCTGCTCGCGCAACTCGTGAAGGCGGCGTCGAGCGCCGACAACGACGACGCGAATATCGGCCAGGTGCTCTATCAGCTGATCGTTCCGCGCGAGATGCGGCCGTTTCTCGCGGGCGGATCGGAAATGCAGATCGAAGTCGACAGCGGCACGGCGGGCATTCCGTGGGAAATGCTCGACACGTCCGCGAACGCGCCGCAGCGCAACGACGATTCGCCAAGGCCATGGGCGATACGCGCGAAGCTGCTGCGCAAGCTGCGCATCGGCGATTTTCGACATCGCGTCGACGACGCACCGCGCGATGCGCAGATTCTCGTGGTTGGCGAGCCGTACTGCAACGATCCGCGCTATCCGGCGCTGCCGGGCGCGCGGCAGGAAGCGCAGGCGATCGCGAACCTGTTGCGCGAGAAGATCGGCGCGGCGCGCGTGACGGGGCTCGTCGCCGCATCGGACGGCGAACGCGGACCGGACGCGCGCAACATCATCAGCACGCTGCTCGAACGCGACTGGCGCGTGCTGCACATCTCGGGACACGGCGAGCCGCCCGCCGACGATGCGAACCCGGTCGATGCGGGCGACGACCGTCTGCGTGGCGTCGTGCTGTCGGACGGCATCTTTCTCGGCCCGCGCGAGATCGGCATGTTGCAGCGCACGCCCGAACTCGTGTTCGTGAACTGCTGCTATCTCGCCGCGCGCAGCGGCGACCAGCTGCTGAAGGCCGCGGAAGTGCCCGTCTACGACCGGCCGCGCTATGCCGCGAACGTCGCCGAGGCGCTGATCCGGATCGGCGTGAAGTGCGTGATCGCGTCGGGCTGGGCCGTCGACGACGAGCCCGCGCAACAGTTCGCGATCACTTTCTATCGGCAGATACTCGACGGCGAGCGCTTTCTCGATGCCGTCGCCGTCGCGCGCGACGCGGCGTGGCTATGCGGCGGCAACACATGGGCCGCGTACCAGTGCTACGGCGACGCGAACTGGACGCTCGAACCGGCATCGGGCAGCTTGGGCGCGCGCGAGCGCACGGCCGAGGACCGCTATGCGGGCATCGCATCGTCGGTGTCGCTGATACTCGCGCTCGAAGAACTGGAGACGAGCGCGCGCTTCGACGCGTCGGGCTCGCCGGATCGGCTGCGCTATCTCGACGAGCGTTTCGGCTCGCGCTGGGGCGCGCAGGGCGACGTCGCGGAGGCGTTCGGCAGGGCATGGGCCGCGTGGCGAATCGAAGAGAAAGCGGTCGACTGGTACGAGCGCGCCGTGCGCGCAGGCGATGGCCGCACGACGTTCGCCGCGACCGATCAGCTCGCGAATTTGCAGGCGCGGCTTGCGTGGACCACGCTGAAGGCGAAGGCGGCGCAGAGCGGCCAGAGCGCCGTATCCGCGTCCGATATGGACGCCGCGCGCAGCCAGGTCGAAAGCAGCATCGCGCTGCTTCAGTCGCTGCTCGACGTGCGGCGCACGGTCGACCGTTTGAGCATTTGCGCGGCGGCGTACAAGCGGATCGCGCTCGTCGAGCGGCTCGCGGGCAACGAAGCGGCGGAGTCGGGTGCGATCGGCAAGATGCTCGCGCTGTATCGGGAGGCCGAGCGGCTCGGCGACGCGCAAGGCGATGCCGCGACGTTCTATCCGCTGATCAACCGGCTCGCGGCCGAACTGATGCTGGGCATGGGCGCGCCGTCAGCGGACGGCTTCGACGCCGCGTCTGTCGACAGGCTCAGGCAAATGCTCGAACAGTGCGCACATGGGGAACCGGACTTCTGGAACATCTCGGCGATGACGGAGCTGCGGATATACGAGAGCCTCGCGGCGAAGCGGCTCGAAGCGAGCCTCGACGCGATCCGCGCGGATTTCGTCGATCTGCACACGCGCGTGCCGTCGAGAAGCAACTGGAGCTCCGTGCTCGATCAATACGATTTCGTGCTCTACCCGTATGCGAGCCAGCCGGCTATCGCAGACGGCGAGAAAGCCGCCGTCTCGCAGTTGCTCGATATGTTGAAGCAATGGGTGCATGAGGACGAGCCGCCGCAACCGCAGCAGCAGCCGCAACCGTCGCCGTGAGCGCTCGTGGTGTTTGCGGTGTTCGTAGCGTTCGCCACGTTCGTCATGTTCGTCACGACAGATCGGGCAGCGCGCTCAGATAGCTGCTCGTGAAGCTCGCCACCTTCTGTTGCAGCGTGGCCTGAACGGCGTCGAGCACCGACAGGTTGATCTGCGCCGTCGTCGAGAAGCGCTTGAGATTCGCCTCGTTGTTCTGCACCTTGACGAACAGCACTTGTGTGATCGTCATGCTCGCCGCCAGCGAAAACGCCATCAGCGATACGCTGAGGTCGCCCGCTTCAGTCGGCTCCGCGAGCGCGATCTGGAAGCTCGCCGTGTTCGCGCGGCGGCTTTCGCGGTTGAAGAGCGTGATCCACGGCGTCGACGTATCCATCGAACGCAGCGCCTTCAGCGTCGCGTCGATCAGCGGCGCGGCGGCGATGGCGCCCGGCCCGAGCAGCAGCGCCGCGACGGCCGTGATCGCTTCGTGCACGTCGAGTCCCGCATCGCCCGATACATAGTCGGTCATCTCGCAGCTTTCGACGCGCCATCCGAGGTTCGACAGCACGCCGCCATAGCCGCGATACCAGTTCTGCGTGTCGTCGGGCGAAATCCCCTGGCGCTTGAGGATCAGTTGCGCGAGCAACAGCGAGTCCGCGACGGCCTGGCGCCGGTTCGCCGGAACGCCCGACTTGAACGACACGACACCCGAGCCCGCGACGATCGCCTGATCCTTGCTCGCGTCGAACGCGGGCGGCTGCAGGTTCGGCGCGCCGGGATCCGCGCCGCGCCGGCGATGGTCGGGCAGAACAGCGTCCGTCACGAACGCGGTCGCCTGCTCGGCGGTGGCAGTGGTCATGGCGATGCTCCTCGGCGGATAGGGACGGGTCGATGGTTCGGCGCGTGTGGCGTATGTCGTTCGCTCGTGCGGCGCATGTGGCCAGCGCGGGCATGTTCCATCAGGTTAGGTCATCGATGCGGATTGAGCCGTGTTTTTTCGGCGTCGATAGGGGTTCAGCAGGTGGTTCATCACCACGCGATCCGCTTTTGTTATCGCCCCATCCAAACCTCGGATTGTTCCCGTATCGGGCACCGATTTATATTGCGTACACCGAGGGCCGCGATTGACCACGGACCCACAACGAAGAATGCGCGGCACGTCGAGACCGCGCATCGGGAACATTGGAGCAAGCATGAATCGTATCGATCTGGAGGGCCGTGTCGTCGTCATCACGGGCGGCGCGCGGGGCATCGGCTATGCGGTCGCGCAGCGCGCGCTGCAATCGGGCGCGAGCGTCTCGCTGTGGGACAGGGACGTCGAACGGCTCGCGCGCAGCGAGCGCGAGCTTGGCAAACTCGTTGGCGAACTCGTCGGCGACCCCGGCAAGGTCTCCGCTGTCATCGTCGATCAAACGAAAGAGGCCGAGATCGATGCCGCTGTCAGCAAGACGCTCGCCGCGCATGGCGCGATCGACGTGCTGATCAACTGCGCGGGCATCACGGGCGGCAACGGCACGACATGGGAACTCGACCCGGACGTATGGCGGCAGGTGATCGACGTCAATCTGATCGGCCCGTATCTCGTGTGCCGCGCGGTCGTTCCGCAGATGCTGAAGCAGGGCTATGGCCGCATCGTCAATATCGCATCGGTGGCGGCCAAGGAGGGCAATCCGAACGCGTCGCACTACAGCGCGTCGAAGGCGGGGCTGATCGGTCTCACCAAATCGCTCGGCAAGGAGCTCGCGACGAAGAACATTCTCGTCAATGCCGTCACGCCCGCTGCCGCCAAAACAGAAATCTTCGATTCGATGTCGCAACAGCACATCGACTACATGCTCTCGAAGATACCGATGAACCGCTTCCTGCTGCCTGAAGAGGCGGCGTCGCTGATTTTGTGGCTGTCGTCGGAAGACTGCGCGTTCAGCACGGGCGCGGTGTTCGATCTGTCGGGCGGCCGCGCGACTTATTGAGCGCAGCGCGCCGCACCCCCGGCAACGCCACGAAGAACAACAGCGGCACATGATGCCGTCCGCGCGCTCGCGCGATACAGGAGACACGAGGAGACACGATGAGCCGGACCTCACCCGAATCCATCGACGGCATCGTCGGCCAGGTCATGCGGCGGCTGTTGCCGTTCCTGCTGCTGATGTACGTGCTCGCGTTTCTAGACCGCGCGAACATCGGCTTTGCGCAGAAAGCGTTGCAGCACGACACGGGCATTTCGAGCGCGGCGTTTGCGTTCGGCGCGGGTGTGTTCTTCGTCGGCTATGCGCTCTTCGAGGTGCCGAGCAATCTGCTGCTGCATCGCGTCGGCGCGCGGCTGTGGATGTGCCGGATCATGGTCACGTGGGGCATCGTGTCGGCGGCGATGAGTCTCGCGCATACGGCGACGGCCTTCTACACGCTGCGCTTCCTGCTGGGCGTCGCGGAAGCCGGCTTCTTTCCCGGCGTCATCTATTACCTCACGCGCTGGTTTCCACAAGCGGCGCGCGGGCGTGCTGTCGGCGTGTTCTATTTCGGCGCGCCGCTCGCGTTCATGTTCGGCAGTCCGCTGTCGGGCCTTCTACTCGATCTGCATGGCGTGCTCGGCCTTGCGGGCTGGCAGTGGCTGTTCCTGATCGAGGGCGGGCTCGCGTCGATCGTCGGCGTGTGGGCGTTCTTCTATCTCGACGACCGGCCCGAAGACGCCACGTGGCTCACGCCGGGCGCGCGCAAGACGTTGAGCGCGGCACTCGACGACGATGCCCGCGCCGCCGCCGCGCATGGTCCGCGCAACATCGCCGCAGCGCTCGTGGACCGGCGCGTGTTGCTGCTGTCGGCAATCTATCTGCTGATCCAGATGAGCGTCTATGGCGTGATCTTCTATCTGCCACAGCAAGTGGCCGCGCTGATGGGCGAATCGGTGGGCTTGCGCGTCGGTCTCGTCGCGGCCGTGCCGTGGATCTGCTCGCTCGCGCTGACCTGGATCGTGCCGCGCCGCGCCGATCGCACGGGCGCGCATCGAAGCTGGGCCGTCGCGCTGCTGGTGCTCGCGGGTTGCGGCATCGGCGTGTCGGGTCTCGCACATAGTCCGCTCGTCGCGTTGCTCGCGCTGTGCTGCGCGGCGAGCGGCTTCATCGCCGCGCAGCCGCTCTTCTGGACGTTCCCGACGCGCTATATGACGGGCGCGGCGGCCGCGGGCGGGATCGCGCTGATCAATTCGCTCGGCAGCCTGGGCGGCTTCATTGCGCCGACGCTGCGCACGAGCGCCGAGCATGCGTTCCAGTCGACGTCGGCGGGGCTGCTGTTGCTGGGCGCGGCGAGCCTCTTCGCCGCGCTGCTGATCGGCACGGCGGTTCGCCTTCGCACCGCGCGCGCAACGCCCGCTTTCTCGCAACCCATTCACCGCGTCCGCTGACACAAGGCGCGCGCAAACCACGAACGGAGCTCTAGAACATGGCGATGCCCACTATCCGGCACGTGCGTGCCTTCGTCGTCCGCGGCGGCGGCGCGGACTATCACGACCAGGCCGACGGACACTGGATCGACGATCACATCTCGACGCCGATGGCGCGTTATCCCGAGTACCGGCAAAGCCGCCAGTCGTTCGGCATCAACGTGCTGGGCACGCTGGTCGTCGAAATCGAAGCAAGCGACGGCACTGTCGGCTTCGCGGTGACGACGGGCGGCGAGATCGGCGCGTTCATCGTCGAGAAGCATCTCGCGCGCTTTCTCGAAGGGCAGTTGGTGACGGACATCGAGAAGATGTGGGATCAGATGTACTTCTCGACGCTCTACTACGGACGCAAAGGCATCGTGCTCAACACGATTTCCGGCGTCGATCTCGCCCTGTGGGATCTGCTCGCGAAAGTGCGCAAGGAGCCTGTGTATCAACTATTGGGCGGCCCTGTGCGAGACGAGCTTCAGTTCTACGCGACGGGTGCGCGGCCCGATCTCGCGAAGCAGATGGGGTTCATTGGCGGCAAGCTGCCGTTGCAGCATGGTCCCGCCGAAGGCGAAGCGGGCCTGAAGCAGAACATCGACAAGCTGGCGGAGATGCGCAGCCGCGTCGGCAGCGACTTCTGGCTGATGTACGACTGCTGGATGAGCCTCGACGTCACGTACGCGACGAAGCTCGCGAAGGCTGCGCACGAACACGGGCTCAAGTGGATCGAAGAAGCGCTGCCGCCCGACGATTACTGGGGTTACGCCGAACTGCGCCGCAATGTGCCGCGCGGCATGATGGTATCGACGGGCGAGCACGAGGCGACGCGCTGGGGCTTCCGGATGCTGCTGGAGATGAACTGCTGCGACCTGATTCAGCCGGACGTGGGCTGGTGCGGGGGCATCACCGAGCTGATCAAGATTTCCGCGCTCGCCGATGCGCACAACGTGATGGTCGTGCCGCACGGTTCGTCGGTGTATAGCTATCACTTCGTCGTCACGCGCCACAACTCGCCGTTCGCCGAGTTTCTGATGATGGCGCCGAAGGCCGACCAGGTCGTGCCGATGTTCACGCCGCTCTTGCTCGACGAGCCCGTGCCCGTCAACGGCCGCATGAAGGTGCCCGATACGCCGGGCTTCGGCGTGCGCCTGAACCCCGAGTGCAAGCTCGAGCGGCCTTATCAGCATTGATCCACACGTCGATTGAAGGAGAGGCACGTGCTGCTGAAAGACAAGGCGGTGATCGTCACGGGCGGTTCGCGCGGCATCGGTCGTGCGATCGCGGTGGCGTGCGCGAAAGAGGGCGCCGATGTCGCGATCAACTATTGGGGCGACAACGACGCGTCGTATAACCGGCGTTCCGCCGTCGAAGAAGTGGTCGGCGAGATCGAGGCATTGGGGCGGCGCGTGATCGCCGTCGAAGGCAACGTCGCGGCGAAAGAGACGGGCCCCGAACTCGTGCGCCAAACGGTCCACGCGTTCGGCAAAGTCGACGTGCTTGCGAGCAACGCGGGCATTTGCCCGTTCCATGCGTTTCTCGACATGCCCGCCGATGTGCTCGAAACCACTGTCGCCGTGAATCTGAACGGTGCGTTCTTCGTCACGCAGGCGGCCGCGCAGCAGATGAAGGCGCAGGGCACGGGCGGTGCGATCGTCGCGACGAGCTCGATCAGCGCGCTCGTCGGCGGCGGCATGCAGACGCATTACACGCCGACCAAGGCGGGCGTGCATTCGCTGATGCAGTCGTGCGCGATTGCGCTTGGGCCGTATGGCATCCGCTGCAATTCGGTGATGCCGGGCACGATCGCAACCGATCTGAACGCCGACGATCTCGCCGATGAGGCGAAGAAAGCGTACTTCGAGAAGCGAATTCCGTTGGGCCGGTTAGGCCGTCCGGAAGATGTGGCCGATTGCGTCGTGTTTCTCGCGTCGGACCGCGCGCGGTATGTGACGGGCGCTGCGCTTCTCGTCGATGGCGGGTTGTTTGTCAATCTTCAGTAGCGGTTTCTGTCTGCGACGCTCTTTGTTTTTGCCGTTGCGCTGGCATCCGCGATGCGCCTCGCGGCGCGGGCGTTGCCCCTGTGCGGGGCGGCACTCGCTTTTGTTTGCAACGGCTTTTGTTTTGATGTTTTTGCCTTGCGCGGGCATCCGCGAGGCGCAATCGCAGATGCCAGCGGCACGCTGAATCAACCACGCAATCGCGGATGCCTGCGAAAAGGGCAAAAACCGACAGTGTCGCAGACAACAAAAAACTCAAACCGCCAAGGTCTCCTCACCCGCCAGCCGGTGCGAATGCACCCTCAGCAACTCGACGAAGCGCTGTGCCGGTTCTGCCAGCGCTTCATCCTTGCGCGTGAGGATGCCGAAGCCCGCGAGGCTCTTGCCGATCTCGACGGGCAGTGCGACGAGCAGCTTGCCGCGCACGTGATCGCGTACGACGGACTCCGGCAGCATCGCGACGGCGTCGTAGTTTTCGAGCAGTTGCAGCGTCGCGAAGATCGACGCGCATTCCGTCAGGTTCGCGGGCGTGCCGAGACCCGCGCGCGCCAGCTCTTCTTCGAACAGCACGCGCGCCGGACTCGTGATCGGCTGCGCGACCCACGGCCAGGCCATCAGCTCGGGCAGCGTAATCGACGCACGCTTCGCGAGCGGATGCACCGCGCGCACGACGAGCACGAGCGTCTCGCGCGCGAGCGGCTCGAAGCTGAAATCATTGTGCTGCAGCGGATCGGTCAGACGTCCGAGCGCCAGATCGATCTCGCGGCGATGCAGCAACTGGACCACCTGATCGCTCGTTTCGCCGAGGATACACACGTGCAGCAGCGGTCTCTCGGTCTTCAGCGCGGCGACGGCCATCGCGAGCAGATCGGGCGCGGCGCCCATGATCGCGCCGACGGTCAACTGCCCGTGGCCGCCTTTGCGCTTCACGTCGAGGTCGTCGGCAAAGCGCGTGAGGTCCGCGAGCGCGCGCCGCGCGTAGGCGAGCGTGACGACGCCGAGCGGCGTCGGCTGCATGCCGCGCGCGTTGCGTTCGAACAGCAGAAAGCCGAGCGCTTCTTCGATGTCGCCGAGCATGCGGCTCGCGCTCGGCTGCGCGACGTTGATCGCGTCGGCAGCCTGATGGACGTTGCGGGCGTCGTCGAGCGCGACGAGCAGCGCAAGATGCTTGAACTTGAGCCGGTTGACGAGGGCGACGGTGGCGGCGTTCTGGCTCATGAAAGGTCGGCAGTATGGGGCAGTCAGCGATTCGGTTTGCGTATCGCCCAATCCCAACAACGGATTGAGATGCTATCGACGCCCGAATTATAGTCGCATCGAGACGCTTCCTCAGAGAGCGCAACGTATAAATGAACAAGATTGGAGACACGCCCGGCATGGAGACAATCGCTTTCCGGATGGTGCTGAACCCCGGCATGCGCGACGAGTACGAGCGCCGGCATCGGGAGATCTGGCCTGAGCTCGTCGAGGCGCTGCATCAGGCGGGCGTGCGCGACTATCGCATCTTTCTCGACGAAGACACGCAGCATCTGTTCGCGATCCTGACGCGCACGGCTGATCATTCGATGGAGCGTCTTCCCGAACTCCCCGTGATGCGCAAATGGTGGGATTACATGGCCGACATCATGCAGACGGCGCCCGACCATACACCGCTGCAAGAGCCGCTCGTCTCTGTATTTGAATTGCAGCATCCCTTCAACTGATTCGCGACGCTCGCCGCGCACATGCGCCGGCGACAAAGGACGCGCCATGAAAGTTGTCGACCCGCACATTCACCTGTGGGATCTGAAGACGCATCACTACCCGTGGCTCGCCAATCCGGGCGTGTCGTTTGCCGGCGATGCGCGCGATCTGAAGCACGATTATCTGATCGCCGATCTGCTGAGCGACGCGGGCGATATCGAGCTGCTCAAGTGCGTGCACGTCGAGGCGAATCACGATCCCGCCGATCCCGTCGAGGAGACGCGCTGGCTGCAATCGGTGGCACAGGCGCCGGGCTCGCGCTCGATGCCTAACGCTATTGTCGCGGGCATCGATCTGTCGACGAAGAATGCCGCGCAGATCCTCGAAGGACACGCGGCGTTCGCCAACACGCGCGGCGTGCGGCAGATCCTCAACGTGCACCACGACAAGCTGTATGACTACGTGGGTCGTCATTTCATGCGCGAAGCGGCGTGGCGTGAAAACTTCGGGCTGCTGCGCCGATACGGCATGTCGTTCGACATGCAGCTCTATCCGTCGCAGATGGACGAAGCGGCTGCGCTCGCAAACGAGCATCACGATACGCAGTTCATCGTCAATCACGCGGGCATGTTCGTCGACCGCGATAGCGTCGCCGGCTATCGCGCGTGGCGCGAAGGGATGCGAACGCTTGCGCAATGCCAGAACGTCGCGGTGAAGATCAGCGGGCTCGCGATGTTCGATCATCAGTGGACAGTGGAAAGCCTGCGCCCTTACGTGCTCGAAACCATCGATACGTTCGGCGTCGAGCGCGCGATGTTCGCATCGAACTTTCCGGTGGAGCGACAATTCGGTGCGTATGGCGACTTGTGGCGCGCGTATGCGTCGATCGTCGGCGCGGCGAGCGACGCGGAAAAGGACGCGCTCTTCGTGCGCAACGCCGAACGGCTCTATCGCATCTGAAGCATCCGGGCATCGAAGCATCCGACAACACGCGGTCGCAGCATGAAGGAGGAGAGGGTGCAGCAACACATTCAGGAAGTGCCTAGGCTGGAACTGCGGCACGCGAGCAAATCGTTCGGACGCGTGCGCGCGCTGTCGGACGGCGAGCTCGTGCTATGGCCCGGCGAAGTGCATGCGCTGCTCGGCGAAAACGGCGCGGGCAAATCGACGCTCGTAAAGATCCTCGCAGGCGTGCATCAGCCCGATACGGGCGAGCTGCGCATCGACGGCATCGAGCGCCGCTTCGCGACGCCTGCTGAAGCGCGCGATGCGGGACTCGCCGTCATCTATCAGGAACCGACGTTGTTCTTCGATCTGTCGATCGCCGAGAACATCTTCATGGGACGGCAGCCTGTTGATCGCTTCGGGCGCATCCAGCACGACGCGATACGCCGCGAAGTCGACAGCCTGCTTGCGTCGCTCGGCGTCGATCTGCGTGCGGAGCGTCTCGTGCGCGGTCTGTCGATTGCCGACCAGCAGGTGATCGAGATTGCGAAGGCGCTGTCGCTGAACGCGAACGTGCTGATCATGGACGAGCCGACAGCCGCGCTGTCGCTGCCCGAAGTCGAGCGGCTCTTCGCGATCGTGCGCAAGCTGCGCGAGCGCGACGTCGCGATTCTGTTCATCACGCATCGGCTCGATGAAGTGTTCGCGCTGACGCAGCACGTGACGATCATGCGCGACGGCGCGAAGGTGTTCGATGCACCGACTTCCGAAATGACGACGGAATCGGTCGTCGCGAAGATGGTCGGGCGCGATCTGGAAACGTTCTATCCGAAGGCGGACGTGAAGCCCGGCGACGTGCGGTTGTCGGTGCGCAACCTGACGCGCATCGGCGTGTTCAAGGATGTGTCGTTCGACGTGCGCGCGGGCGAAATCGTCGCGCTCGCGGGGCTCGTCGGCGCGGGCCGCAGCGAAGTGGCGCGCGCGATCTTCGGCATCGATCCCATCGACTCGGGCGACGTGCATATCGCTGGCAAGCGCCTGAAGACGGGCAATCCCGCCGCGGCCGTGCGTGCGGGTCTCGCGCTCGTGCCCGAAGATCGCCGTCAGCAAGGACTCGCGCTCGAGCTGAGCATAGCGCGCAATGCGTCGATGACGGTGCTCGGACGCCTCGTGCGCCACGGCCTGATCTCGACACGCAGCGAAACGCAACTCGCGACGCGCTGGGGCACGCGGCTGCGGCTGAAGGCGAGCGATCCGTCGGCGCCTGTCGGCACGCTGTCGGGTGGCAATCAGCAGAAAGTGGTGCTCGGCAAATGGCTCGCGACGGGCCCGAAAGTGCTGATCATCGACGAGCCGACGCGTGGCATCGACGTGGGCGCAAAGGCCGAGGTGTATGGCGCGCTGTCCGAGCTCGTGCAGGAAGGTATGGCCGTGCTGATGATTTCGAGCGAGCTGCCCGAGGTGCTCGGTATGGCTGACCGCGTGCTGGTGATGCACGAAGGCCGCATCAGCGCCGAGATCGCGCGCGCCGACGCGAACGAAGAACGCATCATGAGCGCGGCGCTCGGGCAATCGGCAGCATTACTGGGGCGCGCAGCATGATCCGGCATTCGACTGCTTCACATACTTCTTCACACGCTCCGTCGCACGCGGCGCCCATCGGGCACGCGCCGCAGCAACACACGCGCACGGGCCGTGGCGGCTTCGTCGCGACGATCGCGAAGAGCCGCGAGACGACGCTCTTCATCGTGCTGATCCTGCTGATACTGGGCACGTCGCTCGCGCGGCCACAGTTCCTGAATCTGCAGAATCTGCGCGACGTGCTGCTCAATGTGTCGATCATCAGTTTGCTGACGGCGGGCATGACGGTCGTGATCCTGATGCGGCATATCGATCTGTCCGTCGGCTCGACGGTGGGGATCAGCGCGTATGCTGTCGGCAGCCTGTACGTCGTGTTTCCGCATATGCCCGTGCTCGTGGCGCTCGTTGCGGGCGTCGCGATCGGGCTCGTCGCGGGCGGGATCAATGCGCTACTGATCGCGGTGGGGCGTGTGCCGTCTCTCGTCGCGACGCTCTCGACGCTCTACATCGTTCGCGGCGCCGACTACGCGTGGGTGCATGGCGGCCAGATCAACGCGACGAGCCTGCCGGATGCGTACTCGCGTCTCGCGACGGGCACGTTGCTCGGCATTCCGACGCTCGCGCTGATCGCAGCCGTGGTGCTGCTCGCGCTGTCGTTCTACCTGAAGCATTTCCGCGCGGGACGCGAGCATTACGCGATTGGCTCGAACCCCGAAGCGGCGCGGCTCGCGGGTGTCAACGTCGAACGTCGTGTGATGTCGGGCTTTCTGCTATCGGGCGCGATCGCCGGGTTTGCGGGCGCGTTGTGGCTCGCGCGCTTCGGCACTGTCGACGCGAGCACCGCGAAGGGCATCGAGCTTCAGGTCGTGGCGGCCGCCGTGGTCGGCAGCGTGGCGATCACGGGCGGCGTCGGCACGATACTCGGCGCGACGCTCGGTGCGCTCGTGCTCGGCGTGATCAGCATCGCGCTCGTCGTGCTGCACGTGTCGCCGTTCTGGGAGCAGGCGATCGAAGGTGCGCTGATCGTCGCGGCCATCGCCGCCGATACGTTGCTCGCCCGCTCCGTCGCCAAACGCATGATGAGGAAACGCGATCATGGCTAAACCCGACTCCGCGCTGCTCACGCGCAAGCGCGAAACGCCGCTGCGCTGGGAAACGCTGCTCGTCATCGTGCTGATCGCGTCGCTGGGGCTCGGGCGCGCGCTGTCGCCCGTGTTCCTGACGGGCGCGAATCTCAGCAACGTGCTCGCCGATCTGACCGAGATCGCGCTGATGGCGCTGCCGGTGACGCTGATCATCGTCGCGGCGGAAATCGATCTGTCCGTGGCGTCGGTGCTCGGCGCGTCGAGCGCGCTGATGGGCGTGCTGTGGCACATGGGACTGCCGATGCCTGTCGTGATCGCGCTCGTGCTGCTTTTCGGCATGCTTGCGGGGCTGCTCAACGGGCTCGTGATCGTGAAGCTGAATCTGCCTTCGCTCGCGGTGACGATCGGCACGCTCGCGCTGTTTCGCGGGCTCGCTTACGTGCTGCTCGGCGATCAGGCCGTCGCGGATTTTCCGGCCGGCTATACCGCGTTCGGCATGGACACGCTCGGCGGCACCTTCATTCCGCTGCCGTTCGTGATCGTGATCGTATGCGCGGTGCTCTTCACCGTCTTGTTGCAGGCCACGGCATTCGGTCGAAGCCTGTATGCAGTCGGCGCGAACTCGACGGCGGCTGCGTTTTCGGGCATCGAGGTCGCCAAAGTGCGGCTGCGTCTCTTCGTATTGTCGGGGCTTGTGAGCGCGCTCGCGGGCATCGTCTACACGCTGCGCTTCACGAGCGCGCGCGGCGACAACGGCGAAGGCTTCGAGCTTTCGGTGATCGCGGCCGTGCTGTTCGGCGGCGTGAGCATCTTCGGCGGACGCGGATCGATGATCGGCGTGCTGCTGTCGCTGCTGATCATCGGCGTGCTGAAGAATGCGTTGACGCTCGACGATGTATCCAGCGAAACGCTGACGATCGTGACGGGCGCGCTGCTGCTCGCATCGGTGCTGATTCCGAACGTGGTCGCGCGTTGGCGCGCGATGCGCGACCGCAAGCTGATTGCTGCGCAAACGAAGGCCCTACCGTAGACGAAGGTAGAAGAAGATAGAAGAAGCGTCAGACGGGCAACGTGTTCAATCTACAAACCCGGACAGCACAAGTCCGATCCACCACCAGGAGACAACACATGAACAGACCACTGCGTCACGCGGGAGCATTGATGCTCTGCGCGGCCTTGCTCGGCATCAGCGCCGCGGCGGGCGCGGCCGGCATCAAGTCCGGCCTGAAGATCGCGTTCGTGCCGAAGCAGATCAACAACCCGTACGAAGTGATCGCCGACGACGGCGGCATGGCCGCGATCAAGGAATTCAACGGCGCGGGCAAGGTGGTCGGGCCGTCGGACGCGGGGGCTTCGTCGCAGGTGTCGTACATCAACACGCTGACGACGCAGCGTCAGGACGCGATCGTGATCGCGGCGAACGACGCGAACGCACTCGTGCCGTATCTGAAGAAGGCGATGTCGCAAGGCATCAAGGTCGTGACATTCGACTCCGACACGGCGCCCGAGGGCCGCCAGCTGTTCGTGAATCAGGCGAACGCGGAGAGCATCGGGCGCGGCCAGATCCAACTGGTGTCGAAGCTGATGGGCGGCGAGGGCGAGTTTGCGATCCTGTCCGCGACGCCGAACGCGACGAACCAGAACACGTGGATCAAGTGGATGCAGGAGGAACTGAAGAAGCCCGAGTATTCGAAGATGAAGCTCGTAAAGATCGCGTATGGCAACGACGACGATCAGAAGTCGTTCGTCGAGACGCAAGGGCTGTTGCAGGCGTATCCGAACCTGAAGGCGATCGTCGCGCCGACGTCGGTGGGGATTGCGGCGGCGGCGCGGTATATCTCGTCGTCGTCGAGCAAGGGCAAGGTCGCCGTCACGGGCCTCGGCACGCCGAACCAGATGCGCGCGTTCGTCAAGAACGGCACCGTGAAGGCGTTCCAGTTGTGGGACCCGGGCCAGTTGGGCTATCTCGCCGCGTATGCGGCCGCCAGTCTCGCGTCGGGTGCGATCACGGGAAAAGAGGGTGAATCGTTCGACGCGGGCAAGCTCGGCAAGCGCACGATCGGCCCGCAAGGCGAGATCATTCTCGGACCGCCGACCACGTTCGACGCGAACAATATCGACAACTTCAATTTCTGACGCATTTCAGTTTGTGTGACGGAAGAAAGGCCGCTTGCGCGATGCAAGCGGCCTTTTTCTTTGCTGCGCACGTCGTGAGCGCGGCGAGCCGCGCAGCAGCATCAGGCGAGCCCGTGTTCGTGCGCGTATTTGACGAGATCGGCGTTCGTCTCCAGGCGGAGCTTCTTCATCGCCGTGCTCTTTTGCGTGGCGACCGTCGAGATCGACCGGTTCACCTGTCGCGCGATGTCGGTCAGCGATGCGCCTGCTGCGAAGTGCCGTATTACTTCCAGCTCCTTCTTCGTCAGCATCGGCTTGCCGCTTTGAAGTGCGTCGCCGCCCACGCGACGCAACAGGCGCGCGCGAATCTTCTGCGAAAAGTAGGGCCGTCGATGGCTGGCCACTTCGTGCACCGCGGCCTGAAATTCCGCGATGCCCTCGGTCTTGTCGACGATGCCGGACACGCCGGAGCGGGACAGCCGGATCAGCGTGTCGTCGTTGTTGAGCATCGTGAACACGACGATGGGAATGCGCGGGCATTGCCTGCGCAGGCGAGCGATCAGCGCGAGTCCGTCGGTATCGCGCTGCGTGCTGTCCATCGAAAAGTCCGTGACGATCAGGTCCCACTGGCCGCTGGACAGCGTCTCCAGCAGCTCCACTCCCGACTTCACGGCCGCGTCGACGGTAAAGCCGGGAAGGCTGCTTAGCGCGTTGATGACAGCATGTCGGATCACAGGATGGTCATCGGCAATGGCAATCCTGAACTCGCGTGTGGCATTCATGTTAGTAAGGCGGCGCGGCGCGGGCCCCGTGTCCGCCGCATGCGGAAGATTTGAGATGAAGACCTGCTGATCGGTGGCGACTTGTCCGCAGTTCTGAAGTGACGCGGATTCTATATCGCAGTGTGCCGATGAATCAAACGTATGTCGTAAGGATGACGAAAATATTCGCGGATGAGCCGGTTCTATCGCAATCGTTAGATATTTCGAAGAAATCCGATACCGGAACGCACCAACGATAAGCATAATTTCGTCGGACGGTTCGAGGCACTCTCTGGTTGTGCAGATGCCGTCAAACAGTTTGCTGCTTCCCGATTCTATTTGTGAGAAAAAACATGAAAGTAAAAAAGTCAGGATTGCTGATCGCGCTGATTGTGGCTGCGGGTGCTGCGTTGCCGACGGCTTCGTTTGCGTCGGATGGAACGATTACGATCAGCGGCAACATCGTGCCGCAAACCTGTGTGCCCAGTGGCAATGGTCAAGGCAAAGACTTCACCGTGACGCTGCCGACGGTGCAGGTGAGTGCACTGGCTACCGATGGTGCTACGGCGGGCCGTACGCCATTCAACATCGCGCTGACGGGGTGCACGCCGAATATCGCTGGTGCAAGCAATGCGGGCGTGTATTTTGAACCGGGCGCGACGGTCGATACAACGACGGGGCAGCTGATCAACGCAACGGGCACGGCGACGAAAGTCGAAGTGGGTCTGCTGAACGACGACTACAGCAAGATCAATCTGGGTCAGGGCGCTACCTCGCAGAACGTGAAGATGGTTTCGATCTCTTCCGGCAGCGCAACTCTGAACTACTACGCACAGTACGTGGCAAAGGGCGGCGCGGCGGGTGCCGGCACGGTTCAGACGACCTCACTGTACACGATCATCTATCAGTAAGCGATCGACGTTGCATGTTGAGGCGCGTGACCATGCAGCCACCGCTCACGCAAGGGTGGCTGCGACGAATTTTACTGCGAACTATGGTTCGCGAAGTCAAGCGAGCGAAGTGAAATGGCAGTGCGGAACAAACTGATAACGACTCTGACGGCGGTTGCATTGGCGATCGCCGCGGCTTGCGCCAATGCCGGTGTCGTCATCAACGGAACGCGCGTGATCTACCCGTCGGACGAGCGGGAAGTCACGGTCAAGCTCACCAACGAAGGCAGCCTTCCCGCGCTCGTGCAGGCGTGGCTGGACGACGGCGACCCCCGGACATTGCCTCAGGACACCACGGTGCCGTTCACGCTCGCACCGCCGCTCTTTCGTCTCGATTCGAAGAAAGGGCAGACGATGCGTGTCGTCTACACGCAGGAGCCACTCGCGCAAGACAAGGAAACACTCTTCTGGCTCAACGTGCTCGAAGTGCCTCCGAGTAGCGCGAATACAGAAAAGAACATGCTGCAACTTGCGTTTCGCTCTCGCATCAAGTTTTTCTTCCGTCCAGCAGGATTGCCAGGTAATGCCCGTGAAGCACCCGCGCAGGTGACATGGAAGTTCGTGTCCGGTCACAACGGCGGATACGCATTGCAGGCGACGAACCCGACGCCGTATCACGTGACGTTCACGAACATGACGGCGACAGTCGGCTCGTCGAAATGGATGAATCAGACGGGGGGCATGGTCAATCCAGGGGCGACTGCCGAGTTCGATGTCGGCAACACGCCGCCGCTTGGCGCCGTGCCGACTGAAGTGGACTACGGCTTTATCGACGACTACGGCGCGGGCGTGAGCGGGAAGTACCGCTCGCATGCGGAACACTGAATTCCATTGCACGTCACTGAGACTTGACGCGTCTGCCATCCGGCTCCGCGTTGGGTGTCTGCGCGCAGCGCAACCGTACCACACGAACTGCGATCCTTGATATGCGCTTCATCGAAAAGACTGGTTTTGCCTGCGATCTGAATCGCCCCGCGCTCAGGCGTAGTCACGCATTGGTGCTCGGCGCACTTGCGGCCTGGGTTCCCGTGGCGGGCTACGCGCAAACGATGACAGTCGCGGACGTTCACTTCAACGATCAGTTGCTGATGAAGCCGCGTGGGCAAAGCCTCGATATTTCCCGCTTCGAGCGTGGCAATCCTGTACCGGCCGGCGATTTTCCCGTCGACGTCTATGTGAATGGCAACTGGGCAGGAAAGAGCACGGTGCGCTTCGTTGCGCGGGACGGTCGCGACAGTGCGGAGCCCTGTTTCGACAAGTCGTTGCTGACGCATTTCGGCCTGAACATCGAAGCGCTTCCCGACCCCGCGCGAGCGGAAGTCGCAAAGGCCGTGGCAGGGCAATGCGCGAACCTGTCGGGTATTTCGGATAGCGCGTCATATCAGTTCGACATGTCCGATTTGCGCCTCGACGTGAGCCTTCCTCAGGCAATCGTGCTACGCAATCCGCAAGGGTACGTCAGCCCCGAGCTATGGGATGAGGGCGTCACGTCCGCGACGCTCGGCTATAACGCCAACACATTCCACTATTCGGGGCGTGGTTTCTCAGGTACGCAGTCCTTTCTTGGCCTGACGGCGGGCATCAATATCGGCAGCTGGCATCTGCGCCAGCAGTCTTCGATCCAGCAGGCCACTCGGCAAGGCACGTCGTATCAGAACATCGCGACTTATCTTCAACACGACATTCCGTCGTGGAAAAGCCAGCTGATTCTTGGCGATTCCTATACGGATGGCGCAGTGTTCGACAGCATCGGTGTCGAAGGCGTGCAACTCATCACCGACGATCGCATGCTGCCCGATTCCTTGCGCGGTTATGCGCCCGTCATTCGAGGTATCGCGACCTCGAACGCGCGCGTGAGCGTGACGCAGAACGGCAATCGTCTGTATGAAACGGTCGTCGCGCCGGGCCCATTCGAAATCAACGACCTGTACGCTACCGGGTACGGCGGCAACCTGGTCGTGACCGTGACGGAGGCGGATGGAAGCCAGCATAGCTTCACGGTGCCGTACGCATCGGTGACGCAACTGCTGAGGCCGGGCGCGACGCGTTACAACGTGGTCGCTGGCGTGATACGCGACGCCGAGGTGTCCCGTCACAAGGCGCTCGTGCAAGGCACGATTCAGCGCGGCTTCAGCAATCTGGTCACAGGCTACGCGGGCACGATCCTCGCGGACGGGTACATCGCCGCGCTGGTTGGCGCGGCCCTCAATACGCCGATTGGGGCGCTGTCGGCCGACTTCACAGAAGCGCAGTCGGATATTCCGCGCACGCAGGGCACGACGGGCCAGAGCTTCCGCATCGGGTTCAGCAAGTTTATGCCGCAGACGAACACGAACGTCGCTGTTGCAGCGTATCGCTATTCGTCGAGCGGCTTCTGGACGCTGCGCGATGCAATGGTCGCACGTAGCTGGGTGGACCAGGGCCAGGATCCCAATCGCGTCGACCATCAGCGCAACCAGCTTCAGATCACGCTGAATCAAAGCCTCGGCGACAAGTACGGCAACCTGTATGCCGTCGGTTCGACGTCGGACTACTGGAACCGTCGTGGCACGCTGACGCAGTTCCAGGTCGGCTACAACAACTTCTTGCGTGTGCTCGACACGAACGTCAGCTACAACCTGTCGTTGTCGCGGCAGACCAATGGCGTGTATGGGCAGGTGAGCAATCAGGTGTATGCGAGCCTGTCCGTGCCACTCGGCAAATCGCAGCACGCTCCGTCGCTCACGACGGCTGTCATGCGCGACAGCAATTCCGGCTGGTCGGAGCAGGCGATGCTCGCGGGTGCGGCGGGCACCGACAACCAGTTCACGTACGGCGTGTTCGGCTCGCATTCGGACAACTCGACAACGGGCGGCGGCAATGCGCAGTACCGCGCACCGTTCGCGACCTTCTCCGGCAGCGCCAGCGGCGGATCGGGCTACTCGCAGGTGTCGGCGGGCATCCAGGGGGCGGTTGTCGCGCATCCGGGCGGTCTCACGCTCGCGAACTATCTGGGGGACACAATTGCTGTCGTGGAAGCGAAGGATGCGGCGGGCGCGCGCGTCACGAATGCATCGGGCGTGCGCATTGACAGCCGTGGCTATGCGGTCGTGCCGTACCTGTCGCCGTATGCCCTCAACACAGTCGAGATCGATCCGAAGGGCATCCCGCTCGATGTCGAACTGAAGGCTACGAGCCAGCAGATTGCGCCGCGGGCGAACTCGGTCGTGATGGTGCGCTTCCCGACTTCGAAGGGGCGGTCGGCCATCATTTCAACGCGTCTGCCCAATGGTGCGCAGTTGCCGTTCGGCGCGACGGTCACGGACGACAAAGGCACTGAGGTTGGTGCAATTGGTCAGAACAGCCAGCTATTCGTGAGCGGCGTCGCGGACGAAGGCACGCTCGTCGCGAAGTGGGGCAGCGAGGCGGACCAGACATGCGAGATCACGTACCGCTTGCCGCCGAGGTCTGAGGACAGGGGCGCATATGCACACGTAACGGGTGTGTGCGGCGATGTCATTGCATCCGATGGCGTGTCGAAGCAGGCGGGCGCGTTGAAGCCCGTTACCGCCGAAAGCAAGCCCGTCGCAGCGACGGACGGTACGCAGTCCACCGGACATGCGCTTGCCGCCACTACGGCGCCCAGCGCGCAGGAAGCTGCGCGCCACACGGTGCCGGCGACACCCGTTCAGCCTGTGGCAGCGGCAAGCGCGATCAGGCCCGTGCCCACCTTCCCGGCGCTCTCGCCAGCGGCTAACGCGCCGCTGCGCGTATCGCCAGAGGTCGTCAAGCGCACGTCGGCATGGGACGACTGGCAGCCGAAGCCGGCCGCGTCCGCGGGCGAAAGCCAGCCAGCCGGCGCGGCGCCTGTTGTCAGCACGGGCCACGCGGCGCCTGTCATCGAAGAAACGGTCGCGTCCAATGTCGCGACGACGGATCAGACAGACGGCGCCGGGCGGTTGATGCAGTTGATGAGCGCAGTGCCTGTGACGACCAGGGCACGCGTGTCGACTTTATCGGTCGTCTCGATGGACAGTGGAACTGGGCAATGACGCAGCATCGTGCAGGCGTTGAAATGCTTGCGAGGCATGCATCGCACAGGCGGATGAAATCAGAGAGGTAAATGAAATGCACGGATATCTGTATCGGGTGGCGCGAACTACGTCGACGGCTGCCGCTTTCGCAGCGACGATAACTTTCACGAGCAGCGCGCTGGCGAGCGGGCCTATGGTTGGGCCGTTCACGCAGCAGTTCATGATGCGCGGCGTGAGTCCGCGCGGTCCCATCGTCACTCAGCCGGCGATCACGGCCGCACCTGTCGGCGCTTCGGCGGCGATTGCGAATCAGCGTGCCAATGCGGCCGCTCAGTCGGCTAGACAGTCAGGTGGTGGACGGGGCGGGAGGGCGCTGTAATGCGCGCGCTTTTCTCATGCCTAATCGCGAGCTTTGCACACGGCGAGCGGAAGGCAAGATGGCTCGGACTTCTGTCGTGCGTTTTGATGTGGGCTTTGCTGCCAACTGGCGCAAGCGCGGCGACGTGCACGGCGCATCCTCAAGCCCAGTTCACGATGAGCGTCCCTTCTTCGATCGTTGTGCCACGAGATTTGCCCGTCAATGCCCCCATACCCGGCGCATCATTTGCGTATACGGTGCAGGTCGATGGAACATATGGAGTCACATGCACGTTTACCGGTTCCGAAAACGTTCCCGCCATTTTAACGAACTATCAAGGCGGCCCCTCCTCGGGCAACGTAACGCCGATTGGCACTACGGGAATCGGCTACACACTGGTGTCGAACCTTGGCAGCACCTATGTGACGGGCACAAGGAATCTGAATGCAGCCTTCTTCGCGCCAGGCGGAACATGCCTCTCGTCACCTTGCTACGTGACCTTGGGGCCCACCGTGACGATGCAACTCGTCAAATTGCAGCAGACACTCAACAACCCCTTGTTGCCGGGCGGCAAGTATATGGATGTCACGATTGGCGGATTGTTGTCTTCGACGGTATCGATCTCGAATCCTATCCAGATCACGAGCCAGACCTGTTCCGTTACGACGCCGTCGATCAACGTCGATCTCGGAACAGTACCCGGCAAGCAGTTCACGACGGTGGGATCGGGGTCGACGCCGGTGTCCTTCAACATCGGGGTCGATTGCACCGGACTGACGACAAATCTAGGTATTACGTTCACGGACGCGGCTAACCCGTCGAACCGGACGAACACGTTGCCGCTGAGCTCGACGTCTACGGCCAGCGGTGTCGGCATCCAGATCTTACGCAATGGGACGGCTGTTTCATACGGCCCCGACTCGAGCATTGCCGGCACGACCAGTCAGATCATGATTGGTCAGGTGAATGGCACCGCAACTACGATTCCGCTGACCGCGCGCTATGTGCAGACAACGTCAACCATCCGCGGAGGTACGGCAAATGGAACGGCCACGTTCACGATGTCCTATCAATGACAACGGAATATCGAAAGATTCAGGGATTGACAGAGATAGCAATATCGCTGTTGGTGTTGGCAGTAGAAGTAGTTGTATTTTTTATAACTTATTTAGTAGGTAACAGAAATGCAAAAAGTCGAACGCAACGCATTGGAACAATCGAAAGTCGCAGGCGGTTGCTGCAAGTGCTGCTGCAAGCCGAAGACGCCGACGCCGCCGCCGGCGGGTGGCAACGACGGTGGCCACGGTCTGTAATCGCCGATCGAGTGCATCCTGGTCATTATTGACCGCATAGCGCTGAAATAGCCCTACGCCCCGAGCGTGGGGCTTTTGCGCTTGCTTGCCGGCATGTCGTGCTCAGCCGTGCGTCGATCCGTCCAATAGCTCGTCGTTCATTGAACGGCTGTTATCCGATCCAGATTCCTGAAGCCCTCACTGTATGACGTCGTGGAAGTCTCCGCTCGAATGGCCTGGCGCTGTTCGGCACCGCCTGGATTGCGCTTTCAAAAGCATCGGCCGTTGCGTCGTTCGCGCGCTGATGTCGCGCATGCCGCTCCGTGCGATAGAGCCGATCGCCGGTGCGATCGTGCTGTTTCAGCGCCTGTACAGTCCCAACGTCCGCTGGAGCGGGATCGAGCGCCGCGAGTTCGCGCTCGATGTGATGAACAAGTGCGGCCTGAGCAGCCGTCGCCTGCTCGCAGCCCGCGCCCACGAAAAGCTGATCGACCAGCGCCTTCACTTCGGCCGCCAGCGCCATTTCGCGGAAGCATGGCCCGACCTTCAACGCATCGCCAGCACGCTTGCACAGAATATCGCGCGCCTGAAGCGCGAAGCGCCCGGCCGTCCCATCGTCGTTTCGCCTTTTCATTTCGTATCGCAGTACGCCAACATCTACGTGATCGACGATTTGCGCGCGAAGCTCGGCCTTTCGCGCATCGGTGTCGTGTCCGGCGTGCCGCGCGATCTCTACGGCAGCGACGACGCGATGATTCCCAACGTCGACGTGCTGTACACCTACAGTCAGGACAATCGCAGCGGCCTCGGCCTGCAGGTCGCGCGCTCGCTCAGGCGCAATGGCGTCGTCGTGATCTTTGCCGACGTGCCGCCGTACACCTTGCATCGCTATCCGATGGAGACCGTTGGCGTGTCGATTTTCGGCCGCGCGGCGCGCATTCACAACGGCGTGTTCCGCATGGGAGCGCCGCTCGACGCGATCCTGCTGCCGTTCTATCTGCGCTTCGAGCACGGCAGGTTCGACGGAACAGTTCTCGAGCCAATACGGCTCGCCGATCCCGACGCGCCGCAACGTGTCGCGCGCGAAATCGAGCAGGCTCTCATGACCAACTTCGAGCGCTCGCTCGTCGCGGGTCATCCTTCCCTGTACGCGTTTGCGCCCGCGAAATAGCGCTTAATAGGCCTTAAAGAGTCGATGCGGGCTGTAGCAGTCGCGCAGAACATCATGGAACCAACCAGTCTTCCTCAATTCAAGGATGTGCCGTGGCGATGGATCGCCTATTGCACGTCAGGCATCGTTGTCGCGGCCGTCACATTCGGATTTGTGCATCAGGTCGAACTCAAGCAGGACGTCCAGTGCGAAATCGTCTCGCCATCCGACGTGAAGGTGCAGGGCTTGAACGGGTTCGTTTCGTCTGTCTATGTACGTCCCGGCGAGCGCGTGATCGCGGGCATGCCGCTTTTCAGCGTGCTACGCGACCTGTCGCTTGCGAGCGATGGGCGCCAGCGGCCCATGTTCGACGAACAGATGCGTGATGAACAGATCCGCACCGCCGATCAGCAGTACGAGCAACGCAAGGCGCAGTTGGGCGCGCAGCTCGACGCGGCAAATGCGACGGCGGAAAGCCGCCGCGCCGAGGCGGCCTCGCTCGACGAACAGGTCACGCAAAACCGGCAACTCGTCGCCGAGGCGCAGCGCAAGCTGGGCCGGCTGCAATCGGTGTCCGACTACGTGAGCGCCGACCGCATCGAGCAGGCGAGCGCCGACATGCACCAGGCGAAGGTCTCGGTCGCGCAAGGCGTCGCGCGGCGCGAGCAACTGAACGGCGAAATTGCGGCGCTGCGCAGCACGCAAAGCGATCTGGCAGCACAGCTGAAGGAGAACGATGCCAGACACGCTCGCGATGTTCAGGACATCAAGATGCACTTCGAGCAGTCGCGCCAGAATTCCACGATTTCCGCGCCGAAGTCGGGCATCGTCACGTTTTCCGCGCTCGTGCCGGGCCGCACGCTGGACCCCGCCGATGTTGCGCTCGTCATTTCCACCGACGACAAAGGCGCGCTACGCGCTGCGCTGCGCATCCCGTCGCGCCGTCGCGGCTTTGTGCAGACGGGACAAACAGTGCGTCTCAAGTTCGACGCGTTTCCCTACGTCAAGTTCGGCACCTACGAAGCGCGCATCGACGCGATCTCGCAGACCACGGTCCAGTCGCCGATGTCGCCGACGCCCTCGACGGCAACGGGGGCGAAGGACAACGGCGACGGCGATTTCATGGCATGGGCGACCTTGCGCGGCAAGACGTTCGACTACGGCAAGCAGCACTTCGACATCCTGCCCGGCATGCGCGCGACGGCAAGTATCGTCGTCGAACGCAGAACAATTGCGGAGTGGGTACTTGAGCCGTTGTTTCGCATGATCAGAGGTTGAAGGAATGCGCACGATCTATCAAAACGAAGTCGCGGAATGCGGCTACGCGTGTCTTGCGATGGTGCTCACGCATCTCGGCCGCGCGACCGAAGTGCGCGAACTGTCCGCATATCGGCCCATTTCCGCGAACGGCCTCTCGCTGATGGACCTCTATGACATGGCCACGGAGTTTGGACTGGCGGTACAGGCCTATCGCTTCGGACTCGAAGACGTGGCAACCATTAAACGCGGCTCGATCCTTCACTTCGGCGGCGCGCATTTTGTGGTCTTCGAGAAGCGCGGAAGCGGCTATGTTCAGGTCATCGACCCGGCGACGGGACGTCGGCGCATTTCTATGGACACGTTCGCCGCTGCGGTGTCGGGCTTCCTGCTCGAATGCTCGCCGACACCCAGTATGCCGCGCGTGAAGATGAAATCCCAGGTTCCGAAAGCGCTGGCGCGCGTGCGTGCGCTCAATCCGGATCTGCGCAGGCATCTCGCGAAAGTGATGTTCGTCATGCTCGGAAGCCAGTTCGCGATTCTCGCTGCGCCGTACCTCGGCAGTCTGGTGCTCGACTACGTCGTCGTGGGCGACAACATCAATCTGTTGAACGTGCTAGTGCTGACGTTCACAGGCATTTTCGCGGTCGGCGCGTTGAGCCAGTACGTGGAAGCGCGGCTGATCGAACTGCTGCATCAGCGCACGCAGATCAACACGACGGAAGGGCTGCTGGGCAAGCTATTGCGCAATCCGATGTCGTGGTTCGAGAAGCGCCATGTCGGCGACGTCTTTGCGCGTCTCAAGGCACAGGACGAAATCAGCGTGCAGGCCGTCCGCACTTTCACGCATATGTGCGTGGACACGGTCGTCGGCGTGCTCGCGCTCGCGCTGATGCTGATCCAGAGCCTACGGTTGACGGCCGTCGCGCTGGCGATCTTCGTGATCTATCTGTCGATTGCGCTAGGCATGTTCGCCCGGATGCGTGATAACCACGCGCTCGTGCTCGAAACTTCCGCGCGCTGCGACGATGCGCTGATCGAGACGATACGCGCCGCGTCGCTGATCAAGCTCGCGCGAGGCGAGACTCGGCGCACGGCAATCTTCATGACGAAGTATCGCGAGTATGTAGCGGCGCTCTTGACCGACAACCGCTTGAGCAGCGCGCGCGATGCCATCCTCAAAGCGGTGCAGTACGCCGATACGCTCGCGATCACCGGGTTCTCCGCAAGGCTGATGCTGGGCGGCAAGGTATCGGTCGGCGTGTTCTATTCGTTTTTGATCTACAAATCGCTGATGTCCGAGCGCTTTGCGCGCACCGTCAACGGCGTGTTCTCGCATTTCATGCTTAGCGTGCCCGTCGCGCGCGTGGACGATATCGTCGAATGCGAAGAGGAGAATTACACGCCGCCTTCGGATACCAACCGTGCAATGGAAGTGCACACGTTCGAGCGCATCGACGTGCGCGGTGTGACATTCAGCTATGGCGTGTCCGACCAACCGGTGCTGAAGAACGCGAGTATCGACATCAGCGCGGGTGACAAGATTGCGATCGTAGGACCATCGGGCGCGGGCAAGTCGACGCTCTTCAAGCTGCTGTCTGCGGCAGTGCCGCTTCAGCATGGAGACATGTCGCTCAACGGCATCGCATGGCCGAACCTCACCGTCGATGAAATCCGCCGTCACACAGCGCACATGCGGCAGGGCGATCTGATCCTGCACGGCTCGATCGCGGATAACGTGGCGCTGTTCTCGGGGAACATCGACGAGGCACGCGTGCAATCGGTGCTCGAAGACGTGCGCCTGTGGAACGACGTGATGCGTCTGCCGATGCGCACTCGCACCGTCATCAGCGACACGATCGCCAACATCTCCGCGGGGCAGCGTCAACGCCTGTTGCTTGCCCGTGCGCTCTATCAGCAGCGCAGCCTGTTGCTGCTCGACGAGCCCACGTCGAACCTCGATCCTGCATCCGTCAAGCACATCGGCGCGCTGCTGCAGCGCCTCGATTGCACGGTCGTAGTGATTACGCACGACATGTCGCTTGCCGCGAGTTTCGGCACGCGCTACCGGCTCATCGACGGCGCGTTGATGCGCGAGCCGTCAAATCATGACCATATCGAAGTGGAACCGTTGCATGCGTAGTTTCAAACACTCAATCGGGACGGCGGCAGCACTCTGTTTGCTCAACGCGAGCGCAAGCGCTCAGGCCGCCGATCTCGTCACCGTCGTGCAGCAGGCGCTCGGGCGCGATGCCGACCTGGCGCAGGCGCGGGCCGCTCAGGTCGCCTCGAAAGAGGCGGTGCCGCAAGCGCGCGCAGCCCTTTTGCCGCAGATATCCGGGGGCTGGGGACGCACGTACAACAGCATCGCGACGCAAGGCTTCCCCCGCACGTCGTACTGGCAGAACGGCTGGACCGTGTCGCTCACGCAGCCGATCTTCGACTGGACCAAATGGGAGGCATACAGGCAGGCCGATTACGTCGAAGCGCTGGGCGCAGTCAACGTGGACTTCGCGCAGCAGACGGCGTTGCTGCGCGCCGTGCGCGCGTACTTCGACGAGCTCGCGGCGGAGGACGAAGTGAAGCGCGCGTCCGACTACGGCGCCGCCGTCGACGCGCAGATCCGGATTCTGCAGCGCAACCGCGCGGCCGGCGAGGCGACCGTCATCGACATGCGCGAAGCGCTGACTGCTCGCGAGCAGGTCACGTTGCAGCAGTCGGACGCGCAAAGCGCACTTGCCGCGAAGCGCCGCGCGCTGGAACAGGTGACGGGCGTGCGGTTCGCCGCGCTGTCTCGTTTGCCCGATACGCTTGCGCTGCCGCGTCTCGCGCCCGAGGACGCCGATGCGTGGGCGAATCAGGCAAAGGATCACGGCTATCCGGTGCAACAGAAGCAGCTCGAATGGCAGGTCACGAAATTCGATGTCGGCAAGGCAAAGGGCGAGCACTATCCGTCCGTCTTTCTGACGAGCAGCTATACGCCATCGGGCGCGGCATCCGGCTACGCACGACCGACGACGACGGCAACGGGCATGCTCGCCGTGTCGATACCGCTTTACGCGGGCGGGGCGACGCAATCGAAAGTCAGGCAAACCGAGGCGCTGCAGGACGAGGCGATGCAGGCGCTCGTCGGTGCGACGCGCACGGCCGACGCATCCGCTCGCGACAACTACGCGCGCTATCAGCAAGGCCGCGCACGCGTGGACATGCTAGTGCATCTGGTCGCGTCGTGCCGCGAAACGCTCGCGGCCACGCGGGTCGGCTACAAGGTCGGCACGCGCACGAGCACCGATGTACTGCGCGCCATCGATACGCTCTATTCGACGCAGCGCGATCTGCTTGCCGCGCGCTACGACGCCGTCGTCACGTTGTTGCAGTTGAAAGGCGATACGTCGACGTTGAGTCTCACGGATGTCGTCGAGATCAACACGTTGCTTCGTTGAGCGTTCAAATGTTCGTCAAGAACTGTCAAAAATGAAGGGCCGGGAAAAAAGCCGTCAACGCTTCGTCAGCCGAGACGTTTAGAGCGATGACCTATCAGGTCGGCGGCCCGTGAGCCGTTTAATCAACGCAAGGTTTTGAGGAATCAAGTCAATGAACAAGCACATCATCGCTGCCGCCCTGGCAGGTCTGTTCTCGGTCGCGGCATTCGCGCAGGCATCGGCTCCCGCCGTCACGGCATCGGCTCCCTCCGCCACGGAACAGGCACCGGCTGTTGCATCGGCGCCCGCCGCAAAGCACCACGCAAAGAAGCATCACGCAAAGAAGCACCACGCTCACAAGGCAGCGCCGAAGGCAGCCAGCGACGAAGCAGCATCGGCAACGCAGTAACGAGCGCGCCGCGCTGAGACTGAAGGGGGAAGCGCGCAAGCGTCTTCCCCTTTGCATTTGCGTCAGGCGCGCGTCTCGCGCCCATCCGCGAACGGACCGAGCCGGCTCGCAAACCGGCGCGCGCAATCGAGTCCGAAGGCGGTTGGACGCATGCCGCGATCATGAACGACGTCGAAACCCATGCGCCATGCGGCGATGCGTTTGCCGTAGCACGTCAACGCGTCGAGAGATTGCATCACGAATACGATTGACGACAGGATGCGTTCATACAGCGCTTCTGCCTTCGCGTGATCGCCTTCGGCAAAGGCTTCGTAAGTAGCGGCCTGCCAGTCGAATGTATCCGGCGCGACGATCAGTCCCGCGCAACCGGCGCGCAGATTGTCGATTAGCTCCTGTCCGCCGCGTCCATTGAAAACGGGCAGTGGACTACCTTGTTCCCGCAGGCGTTCGATCGTCGATTGAATGACCGTGGCAGGGCCTTCGCCCTTTAGCCACTGGAATTGCGGGCACTTCTCCGAAAGCTCGACGAGCGATTGCACCGACAATCCCACGCCCAGATACTCAGGTGCGTTCTGAATGCCCACGGGCACGTTCAGGCGCGCCATGACTTGCGAGAAGAAATCGAAGTAGAACGATTCGGGTTTGTCACGCATGGAAGGCGGCTGAAGGATCAGCGACCACGCACCGTGTTCCACTGCGTAATCCGCCAGCGCGAGTTGCGCATCGACGGTATCACCCGTGATCGTGACGGCCAGTGGAACGCGTTTATTGATGTGTTCGGTGGCCCATTCGATAAATCGTTGCTTCTCTTCGAGCGACAGACGGTTCACCTCCGTCGCAAGACCAAGAATCACGATACCGCTTGCGCCCGCTTCGATCGCGCGATCGATCTGCGTGTGAATGGCGCGTTTGTCGAGCGCATTGTCGGCGTCGAAGTACGCATAAAGCACGGGCCACATGCCGCGCGGCGAAAAAGAATCGAGGCGTGACGTCATGATCGATGCCATATCAATGCGATTCGCGCGGTACGGGCGCGCCGCTCGCGCCGACGAGGAAGTCGAGATCGGCGCCCTGATCGGCCTGCAACACGTGCTCGACGTACAGCCGGTAGTAGCCGCGCGCCGGCAGTTCTGGCGCTTGCCATGCGGCGCGGCGCCGTTCGAGTTCTTCATCGGATACATCGAGATGCAGGCGCCGCGCGTCGACATCGAGTTCGATCATGTCGCCCGTCTGCACCAGTGCGAGCGGACCGCCCGCCGCCGCTTCAGGTGACACGTGCAGCACGACTGCTCCGTAGGCCGTGCCGCTCATGCGGCCATCGGAGATGCGGACCATGTCGGTGATGCCTTTTTGCAGGACCTTTTTCGGCAACGGCATGTTGCCGACTTCCGCGAAGCCCGGGTAGCCTTTCGGCCCCGCGCCTTTGAGCACCATCACGCAGTGCTCGTCGATATCGAGCGCGTCGTCGTCGATCTTCGCGTGCAGTTCTTCGACGTTCTCGAATACCACGGCGCGCCCGCGATGCTTCAGCAACGAAGCCGTCGCTGCGGACGGCTTGATGACGGCGCCGTTCGGCGCGAGATTGCCCCTGAGCACGGCGATGCCCGCGTGCGGCTTGAACGGTTCGGCGAATGTCGTGATCACTTTCTGATCGTAGTTGGGCGCGTCGCAGACGTTGTCCCAGATCGTCTTGCCGTTGACCGTCAATGCATCGCGATGCAGAAGACCTTGCTCGCCCAGTTGACGCAACACCGCGGGCAAGCCGCCCGCGTAGTAGAAATCTTCCATCAGGTACTCGCCCGACGGCTGCAGATTCACGAGGCACGGCACGCTCGATCCGAGTTCCCAGTCTTCGAGCGTGAGGTCGACGCCGATGCGGTTCGCGAGCGCGATCAGATGCACGACGGCATTCGTCGATCCGCCGATGGCAGCGTTCGTGCGGATCGCGTTCTCGAAGGCCTCGCGCGTGAGGATCTTGTCCATCGTCACATCGTCGCGCACCATCTCGACGATGCGTCGTCCCGCGAGATGTGCGAGCACCTGGCGACGCGCATCGACGGCGGGAATCGCTGCATTGTGCGGCAGGCCCATGCCGAGCGATTCGACCATCGACGCCATCGTCGATGCCGTGCCCATCGTCATGCAGTGGCCGCGCGAGCGGTTCATGCAAGACTCCGCGTCGATGAATTCCTGCTGGCTCATCGTGCCCGCGCGCACTTCCTCGGACATCTGCCACACGCCCGTACCCGAGCCGAGCGTGCGTCCCCGAAAGCGGCCGTTGAGCATCGGCCCGCCCGACACCGCTAATGCGGGCAGATTGCACGACGCCGCGCCCATCAGCAGCGCAGGCGTGGTCTTGTCGCAACCGACCAGCAGGATCACGCCGTCGATCGGGTTGCCGCGTATCGACTCTTCGACATCCATCGAAGCCAGATTGCGAAACAGCATCGCCGTGGGCCGCAGATTCGATTCGCCGAGCGACATCACGGGGAATTCGAGCGGCAGGCCGCCCGCTTCGCGCACGCCACGTTTGACGTACTCGGCGAGCTCGCGAAAGTGCGCGTTGCAGGGCGTCAGTTCGGACCACGTATTGCAGATGCCGATCACAGGGCGGCCATCGAATTCGTCGTGAGGAATGCCCTGATTTTTCATCCACGAGCGGTGGATGAAGCCGTCCTTGTCACTGCCGCCGAACCAGTTCTGCGAGCGAAGTTTGCGCATGGTGTCTCCTGAGTCTGCTTCGTTTTGTCTGCTTCTTCGTTGTCCTGTCTCTTCAAGGTGAGCTTAGCCGATTCGCCGCGCGATGCACGTACACATGAGGCATGGGCTCATCGCCACCGGGCACAGCCTTGCATTGCAGCAGAGCGCGAGCAAGGACAAAACCGTATCGACATCGCAGCCGTCCTGTGGCAGGGCTCGGCCGTACAAGCCGCGCGACGCATCGCCCGAACCGCTGAATGGACGCGGACCTTTCCACAAGCGACATGCGCATCCGCTCATCACGCACTGCACCATCGTCACAAACCCTTGCTGGGCAAGCCTCACGGCCATCCCCTAACGGCCGTTCGCTTTTATCCGTGTCGTATTTCCGCAAGCGTCTGTCGCAATTAGTCGGCTAGGCGGGGTTTTTTCTGGCAACTATGTAGTCACACTGTGCGGGCCGGCGCCTGCACCACGAGGAGACGGACTCAATGAAATCCCCAAAGGTCGTGGTCGAAGGTTTATGTAAGGTTTTCGGGCCCAACCCGAAAATGGCTCAGGACATGCTCTCGCGAGGCGCGTCGAAAGACGAGGTGTTCGCCAAAACGGGGCATGTCGTGGGCGTTCACAATGCGTCCTTCGACGTACAGGAAGGCGAGATTTTCGTGTTGATGGGCCTGTCGGGTTCCGGCAAGTCCACGCTGATCCGTCTCATCAACCGGCTCGTCGAACCGACGGCCGGCAAGGTCATCATCGATGGTCGCGATGTGGCGGCCATCAAGCGGTCCGAGCTGACGTCGCTGCGCCGCACCGACATGAGCATGGTGTTCCAGTCGTTCGCGCTGATGCCGCAACGCACGGTGCTGGCGAATGCCGCGTTCGGTCTCGAAGTGGCGGGCATGGGGCGCAAGGAGCGCGAGAAGCGCGCGCTCGACGTGCTCGAGCAGGTGGGCCTCGCGACGTTCGCGGGCAAGCTGCCGGCGGAGTTGTCGGGCGGCATGCAGCAGCGCGTGGGTCTTGCCCGTGCGCTCGCGGTGAACCCGTCGCTGATGATCATGGACGAAGCGTTCTCCGCGCTCGATCCGTTGAAGCGCAAGGAGATGCAGAACGTGCTGCTGGAACTGCAAAAGAACCAGCGCCGCACGATCCTGTTCGTGTCGCACGATCTGGAAGAGGCGCTGCGCATCGGCAGCCGCATCGCGATCATGGAGGGCGGCCGCGTGGTGCAGATCGGCACGCCGCAAGACATCATCGCGAATCCCGCCGACGACTACGTGCGCGCGTTCTTCGAAGGCGTCGATACGAGCCGCTATCTGACGGCAGGCGATCTGATGCAGGCGAACGGCGTGCCCATCGTGCGCGATCTGGACCAGACGAGCGTCGCCGAGTCGTTGAACGGCAGCGCGGAATACGCGTTCGTGCTGGACGCCGAGCGGCGCATCCGCGGCTTCGTCACGCGCGATGGGATGAGTAACGTGAGTAACGGGAACGGGACAGCGTCGCTCAGGAAGATCGAATGCATTTCGCGCGGCGCGCCGCTCGAACATGTCGTGTCGCGCGTGTGCGCGAGCACGACCGCGCTGCCTGTGGTCGACGACGAAGACCGCTATTGCGGTTCCGTCGATCAGGCGGCTGTTCTGAAAGTCATTACTCGCAATCGAGGTGGTGCCCATGTCTGAGATCATTCCACTCGGCCGTTGGGTCGACCAGTCCGTTCACTATCTGCTCGACCACGACGCGAGCACGTTCGATTCGATCGGCAAGGCGATCGAGAGCTTCGCCGCAATGATCGAACATGGCCTGCAGGCCATTCCGATGTGGGCATTGATGGCGTTCTTCATCGCGATCGGCTTATGGCGCGTGGGCTGGCGCTTCGCGATATTCGCCACCGCTTCGCTGTTGCTGATCTACGCGACAGGCTTCTGGGACCAGACGGTCATCACATTGGGCCTCACGCTGTCGTCGACGCTGATCAGCCTCGTCTTCGGCATTCCGCTCGGCATCTGGGCCGCGAAGAACAAGCATGTGCAGATGATCGTGCGCCCGATTCTCGATCTGATGCAGACGATGCCCGCCTTCGTCTACCTGATCCCTGCCGCGATGCTGTTCGGCCTTGGCCGCGTGCCCGGCATTCTTTCCACCGTGATCTTCGCCATGCCGCCCGCCGTGCGTCTTACGAGCTTGGGCATCAAGCACGTGAACCGCGAAATCGTCGAAGCAGGGCAGGCGTTCGGATGCACGCCGTGGCAGCTGCTCTACAAGGTGCAGTTCCCGAACGCGCTGCCGTCGATCATGCAGGGCGTGAACCAGACGATCATGATGGCGCTGTCGATGGTGATCATCGCGTCGATGGTGGGCGCGGGCGGTCTCGGCAACGACGTGCTCGCGAGCATTCAGCGCCTCGATATCGGCCTCGGATTCGAAAGCGGTCTGTCCGTCGTGCTGCTCGCAATCATTCTGGACCGCATCACCGAGAGCTTCGGCCGCTCGCCCGGCACGTCTGTCGCGCCGCGTTTCGCCGGACTGCGCAGCGTGATGCGCGTGCGCCGCGAACAGGCGGTGGTCGCGCAAAGCTAAATCGCTGTCGTATCGGACACTGGCGCCAAATCTCCGGCGCGCCTGCAATACAACCAATAAGTGGTCGTCACGCGAGAGCCTCAGGGCTCTCGCGGTGGCCGAACACATTCTTCTTTGTGCATCACGGAGCGCAACGTGACGTCTACCAGGGCCGAAGCGGCGTTGTCGAATCTTGCGCATGTGGGCTTTCTGACGTTGCCCAGTTTTTCGATGATCGCGTTCACGAGCGCGGTCGAAGTGCTGCGAATGGCGAACTATGTGTCGCGCGCGCAGCACTATCGCTGGTCGGTCCTCACGCATGACGGCGTGCCCGTGCGGGCAAGCAATGGCATGACCGTCAAGCCAACCAGCTCGCTCGAAGAAGCGGGCATGCCCGATGTGCTGATCGTCTGCGGCGGCACGCAGATCCGCAATGCCGTGGATGCGAACATCAGGACCATGCTCGCGGACGTCGCCGCGCAAGGCGTGCCGTTGGGCGGCATCTGCACGGGCGCGTATGCGCTGATGGCGGCGGGACTGCTCGACGGATATAGCTGCGCGGTGCATTGGGAAGATATGTCGGTGCTGCACAAGGAATATCCGCACGTGCGCTTCGCCGACGAACTGTTCGTGATCGATCGAGACCGCTTGACCTGCACGGGCGGCACTGCGCCACTCGACCTGATGCTGAATCTCGTCAGTGGCCGCTTTGGACAGAACCTCGCGGCGCAGGTGTCGGAGCAGTTCATTCTCGAACGCATCCGCAGCGCAAGCGATCCGCAGCCGATACCCGTCGATGCGCGCGTCGGCTTTTCGCGCGCCGAGCTGATCGAAGTCGTGCGGCTGATGGAAGCGAATATCGAAGAGCCTCTGTCGCTCGAAGAACTCGCGCGGCTCGTGCAGCTGTCGCAACGTCATTTGCAGCGCATGTTCAAGGTCTATCTGAGCGTGTCGCCGACCCACTACTACCTGTCGCTGCGTTTGCGGCGTGCGCGCGATCTGCTGCGCACGACGGACGCATCGATTGCACGCGTGACGGCCGTGTGCGGTTTTCATTCGCCGTGTCATTTCAGCAAGGCCTATCGTGCGCAGTTCGGTCATGCGCCGAGCGTCGAACGTCGTCAGGCGAGCTAGCAAAATTATCCCGAGGAGAATGCAATGAAACGCAAGCTGATGATGGCGGCTGCCCTGCTGGGCACGGCCGCCGCGACCGCGCACGCCGCCGATCCCGCCGTGTGCCGCAACGTCCGTTTCGCCGACGTCGGCTGGACCGACATCGCCGCGACGACGGGTCTCGCGTCGACGATCTTCCAGGGACTCGGCTACAACCCGACGAAAACGATTGCGTCGGTGCCGATCACGTTCGCGGGCATCAAGAGCAAGCAGATCGACGTATTCCTCGGCTACTGGGCGCCGACGATGGACCCGATCATCCAGCCGTTCGTGAAGGCAGGCTCGATCAAGGTGCTCGCGACGCCGAACCTGACGGGCGCGAAATACACGCTCGCCGTGCCGGACTATGTGTACAACGGCGGCCTGAAGAACTTCAACGACATTCAGAAGTACGCGGACAAACTCGACGGCAAGGTCTACGGCATCGAGCCGGGCAACGACGGCAATGCGCTGATCAAGAAGATGATCGACGGCAACCAGTACGGACTCGGCAAGTTCAAGCTGGTCGAGTCGAGCGAGGCGGGCATGCTGGTCGAAGTGAACCGCGCGATCCGCGAGAAGAAGTGGATCGTGTTCCTCGGCTGGGAGCCGCATCCGATGAACGTGCAGATGAAGATCGATTATCTTGCCGGCGGCGACGATGTATTCGGGCCGAACTACGGCGAGGCGAAAGTCTTTACGGCCACGCCGCCCGATTATGCGCAGCGTTGCCCGAATGCGGCGAAGCTCGTGTCGAACCTGCAGTTCACGACGTCGATCGAGAATCACGTGATGGTCCCGATCATGAACAAGGAAGACGCGAACAAGGCCGCGCTCGCGTGGCTGAAGGCGAATCCGCAAGCGCTGGATAAATGGCTCGCGGGCGTGCAGACGATCGATGGGAAGGATGGGTTGCCGGCTGTGAAGGCTTATATCGCGGCGCATTGAGTCTCCGCGGCGTTGGGCTCCGGCGTGCCGCGATTCACGTCGGAGCGCAGTCAAAGCATGCTTCACGCCCTGATCGCGAATCCCTTCACATACGCCTCATCGGCAATGCCGTTCCATTCGCGTCGATCGATCAACAGCGAAGAGGGCGATCGCGCAGGGACATTCACGCCCACAATCGAGGCTGCCTTGCGATACAACTCCGTCTGGTTGACCTCGCTAGCAATCTTTGAAAAATCCCCACGCCAGTCCGTCATTCGCCAGCGCGCAAATTGCGCAAGGAACCACGCGCCCTCTGACGGATGCGGGTAATTCACCGCACCGTCTTCGAAGAACTGCACGGGATGGCGCTTCTCATCCGAACCTGCCCTGAGCAAGCGCGCCGTGATCGAATCAGCAGACACGCCGACGAACTCATCGGCAGCGAGCCAGCGCGCGATCTCCACGCGATGCTCGTCATCGTCGAGCCAGCGGCACGCTTCGAGCATCGTTTGCACGAGCGCACGCGCGGTGTTCGGGCAGCGCGTGACGAAATCGCGCCGGCTCGCGAGCACTTTCTCCGGATGATCGGGCCACACTTCGCTCGTCGCCGCAATCGTTCTGCCGACGCCTCGCTCCTGCGCGACGGCATTCCACGGCTCGCCGACACACAGCCCGTCGAGCCGGTCCTGTGCGAGCGCATCGACCATCTGCGGCGGCGGGATGACCACGCTTTCGATATCGCGCAACGGATGCACGCCTTGCGACGCGAGCCAGTAATACAGCCACATCGCGTGCGTGCCCGTCGGGAAAGTCTGCGCGAAAACGGGCTTGCGGCCGAGCGTCGAGAGCGCGGCGGGCAGCGTCTTGTGTTCGTCGAGCGCGGCGGCGAGGCGCTTCGATACCGTGATGCCCTGGCCGTTGCGGTTGAGCACCATCAGCACGGCCATATCGGTTTGCGGTCCGCCGAGGCCGAGCTGCACGCCATACACAAGTCCGTAAAGCGCATGCGCGGCATCGAGATCGCCGGACAGCAGCTTGTCGCGGATCGCGGCCCACGACGGCTGCTTCAGCAGTTCGATCGTGAGCCCGTGCGCGTGGCCGAATTCGAGCAGCTTCGCGGCGACGAGCGGCGCGGCATCGCTGAGCGCGACGAAGCCCAGGCGCAAGTGAGTTTTCTCGAGCTTGCCCGTTTCGTCGGACGAGGGAATGTGTGAGGAGGTGTTCATGGGCAGCGCTTCAATCTGGCGAGCCGGCTGCGGCGACGATCTGGCGCGCGACCTCGACGAGCTTCACGCCCTGATTCATCGCGCGCTTGCGCATCGTCGCGTAGGCGGCGTGTTCGGTCATCTTCTGCGAGTCCATCAGCAGGCGTTTCGCGCGGTCGATCAGCTTGCGCTCGGCGAGTTCGTTCTCGGCCTGCGCAAGCCGCTCGCGCAGTTGCGACTCCTGCGCGAAGCGCGCGAGCGCGACTTCGAGTATCGGCGCAAGACGCTCCGTCGCGAGCCCTTCGACGAGATACGCGGTAACGCCCGCGCTGACGGCGTCGCGAATCAGCTGCTGGTTCGCGTCGTTGCTGAACATCAGCACGGGGCGCGGCGCCGTCGCGTTCATCACGGCAAGCTGTTCGAGCGTATCGCGCGACGGCGATTCGGTGTCGATGATGATGACGTCCGGCCGTTCGCTTTCGACGGTCTTGTGCAGCGCTTGCGGCGAGGCCGTGGCGGCGAGCATGTCATAGCCGAGCCGCGCGAGCACGTCGCGCAACTCGCCGATCGGCTTGTCGGTATCGGTTACGAGCAAAACGCGCAGCATGGATGGCACGGCATCGAGTGGTGTGGTTCAAGCGGATTCATTGCGTCGGATGGCGGGTTGGGTTCTGCCCTGCGCTTTCAACTGGCGACAGCAGCAGTCTCGCACATTCGCTTCAGTTCCGGCACACACGACCCGCACACCGTGCCGCAACCGAGCGCCGCTTTCAGTTCGGGCACCGTTGCGCCGTGCGCGATCGCCTCGTTGATGCGCGATTCCTTCACCTGCTTGCAACTGCACACGACACGATCGCGCGGCGCGGCATGCTGGCGTTGCGCGGAGAACGCGGCGAAGCGCGGGCCGAGCCACGGCTGTGCGGCGCGCAGTTGCTCCATCAGCGTGTCGCCGTTCGCGACATCGCCCGCGAGCACGAAGCCGTCGATCACGTTGTCGCGCCAGATCACGCGCTTGTCCGTTTGACGCCGTGCATCGCGGTACTCGAGCGTGTCGTCGCCCTTGGGCAGATCGAGCGCCGCGTAGACGCGTTCGAGCCAGCCTTGCGGCGCCTCGGCGTGAGCGGCGCGCAGCACGATCAGATCGCCTTCCTCGAACGACACCGATGCATACGCGCATTCCGCGAGCAGCGGCTGCACGGCGGCGTGCAGCGCGAGCGTATCGCCTCGGCGCGCGGCGATCACGCGCCAGGGCAGTTCGGCGCGTTCGATGCGCACGGCCGCATGCTTCAGTTCTGGCTGCTTCGAATGCGGATCGACGGCGCCGTGCGTCGTTTCGTTGATGCCGCCGCTGGCGAGGAACTGGCCGTTCCAGTGCATCGGCGCGTACACGGTGCCAGACGGCACGTCGACGGAAAGCTGCAAGGGCAGCACGAGCGCGCCTCGGCGGCTCGCGATCCGCACGAGGTCGCCTTCGCTCAGGCCACGCCGCGTGGCATCCGCTCGTTGCATCGTGAGCGCGGGTTCAGGCGCATGCGAGAACAACTTGCCGACGCGCCCCGTGCGGCTCATGCCGTGCCACTGGTCGCGCAGCCGGCCCGTGGTCAGGCGGAACGGATAGCGCGCGTTGACGGCATCGGCGACGCCCAGATACGGCGTCGCGTGAAAGCGCGCCTTGCCGTTGTCGGTCGCGAACACGCCGCGCGTATAGCGGCGCGCTTCGCCTTCCTTCGCATCGGCGCGATAGGGCCATTGCTGCGGACCCGCTTCGTCGAGCAGCGCGTAGCTGATGCCCGTGATGTCGAGATCGCGGCCCTGCGTCAGCGTGCGATGCTCGTCGAAGATTGATTGAGTCGATGCATAGCCGAACAGCGTCGAGCCTGAATCCGCGATGCGCTTTTCGATGCGCTGCGCGATTTCGTTGGCGATCCACCAGTCGGGCTTCGCGTCGCCGGCGGGCTCGACGGCGGCGCGCACGCGCGAAATGCGGCGCTCCGAATTCGTGACCGTGCCCGACTTCTCGCCCCATGTCGCGGCGGGCAGCACGACGTCCGCGAACGGAACGGTGTCGGTCTGCATGACCGCTTCCTGCACGACGACGAACTCCGCTTTCCTCAATGCCTCGCGCACCTTCGCGATATCAGGCATCGAATGAGCGGGGTTCGTGCACGCGATCCACACGGCCTTGATCTTGCCGCTGCGCATCGCCTCAAACATCTCGACAGCGGGCAGGCCGGGGCGATCGGACAGGCGCGCGGCGTCGGCGAGGCCCCAGAGCTTCGCCACTTCGACGCGATGCGCGGCGTTGCCGATGTCGCGATGCGCGGCCAGCATCGTCGCCATGCCGCCGACTTCGCGGCCGCCCATCGCGTTTGGCTGACCCGTCAGCGAAAATGGGCCCGCGCCGCGTTTGCCGATCTGACGTGTCGCGAGATGCAGATTGATCAGCGCGAGGTTCTTGTCGGTGCCGTGGCTCGACTGGTTCAGGCCCATGCAGTAGAGCGACAGCGCGGCATCGCTCGCGCCGAACCACTCGGCTGCCTGCATCAGGTCGTGTTCGGCGATGCCGCACAGTTCGGCCGCAGCGCGCGGCGTGAACTCGCGCACGAGACGCTTCAATGCATCGAAGCCTTCCGTATGACGCTCGATGTAATCGCGATCGATGAGCCCTTCCCAGATCAGGTGATGCAGCATGCCGTTGAAAAGCGCGACATCGGTGCCCGGCTGTATCTGCAGATGCAGGTCCGCCATCGACGCCGTATCGGTGCGGCGCGGATCGACGACGATCCAGCGCACGGCCGGGTTTTTCGCCTTCGCTTCTTCGAGCCGTCGAAACAGCACGGGATGCGCCCACGCCATGTTGCTGCCCGCGAACAGCACGGTCTGCGCATGTTCGAGATCGTCGTAGCAGGTGGGCGGGCCGTCCGCGCCGAGCGCCATCTTGTACGCGGCGACGGCGCTCGACATGCACAGCCGCGAATTCGTATCGATGTTGTTCGTGCCGATCAAGCCCTTCGCGAGCTTGTTGAACACGTAATAGTCTTCCGTCAGCAACTGGCCCGACACATAGAACGCGACGGCGTCCGGACCATGCCGTTCGATCACGTCGGCGAAGCGCGCGGCGACGTGATCGAGCGCATCGTTCCATTCGACGGGGCGGCGTTGTTCCGCGCGATGGATGCGCATTTCAGGGCGCAGCGCGCGGCCTGTCTGGCTCTGCGCCGTCGACGCGAGCGCGAGCCCCTTGCTGCACAGCCTGCCGAAATTCGCGGGATGCTCGGGGTCGCCCTGAACGTCCGTGATGCGCCCGTTCTCCGCTTCGATCAGCACGCCACAGCCGACGCCGCAATAGCAGCAGGTGGATCGGGTAACGGTTTTCATCGTGACTCCATGTTGCCGCGACGACACTCAGTCAAGGGCCAGCCACACTGCGCCGTCGCTGTCGACGCGCACGGGGAAATGACGCGCGCAGCCTTCGTCGGGCGCTTTCGCGGTGCCGCTCGCGAGATCGATATTCCACGCGTGCAGCGGGCACGTGACCGTCTCGCCGTGCACGATGCCTTGCGACAGCGCGCCGCCCTTGTGCGGGCAATGGTCGAGCAGCGCGAACACGTTGTCGGTGGCCGTGCGGAAGATCGCGACATTGCCGCCGTCGCGTTCGAGCACGCGGCTGCCCAGGCGCGGAATATCGGCGACGTCGCACACGCGCGTCCAGGAGTGAGTGACCTTCATGTCCATGGGTTTGTCCTTTGCGTTGTGCTGTGCCGCGTATCAGGCGACGACCTTGAGCGGAATGTATTCGTGCTTCTGTTTGCCGCTGATGCGCGCTTCCCACGGATCGGGCAAGCCTTCGAGCGAATAGAGCAGGCGTTCGTACAGCGCCTTGCGATTCGCCGCATCGTCGACCACTTTCTGCTTCACGTAGTCGAGCCCGACGCGTGCGATGTAATGCACCGTGCGATCGAGGTAATACGCTTCCTCGCGATACAGTTGCAGGAACGCGCCCGTGTATTCCTTCACTTCGTCGGCCGTCTTCACCTTCGCGAGAAACTGCGCGACTTCCGTCTTGATGCCGCCGTTGCCGCCCACGTACAGTTCCCAGCCGCTGTCGACGGCGATCACGCCCACATCCTTGATGCCCGCTTCCGCGCAGTTGCGCGGACACCCGGACACGGCGAGCTTCACCTTGTGCGGCGACCACATGTTCGCGAGCATCGTTTCCAGATCGATGCCCATCTGCGTGCTGTTCTGCGTGCCGAAGCGGCAGAACTCGCTGCCCACGCAGGTCTTTACAGTGCGGATCGACTTGCCGTATGCGTGGCCCGACTTCATGCCGAGGTCCTTCCAGACGTTCGGCAAGTCTTCTTTCTTCACGCCGAGCAGGTCGATGCGCTGGCCACCCGTCACCTTGACCATCGGCACGTTGTATTTGTCCGCGACATCGGCGATGCGGCGCAATTCCGCCGGGTTCGTCACGCCGCCCTTCATCTGCGGGATGACGGAGAACGTGTTGTCCTTCTGAATGTTCGCGTGCACGCGTTCGTTGACGAAGCGGCTTTGCGGATCGTCGACGGCTTCGCGCGGCCAGGTCGACAGCAGGTAATAGTTGATCGCTGGGCGGCACGTTGCGCAGCCGTTCGGCGTGCGCCATTCGAGGAAGTCGTACACGTCGCGATGCGTGAGCAGATGCTGGTCGCGGATTGCCTTGCGCACTTCGCCGTGATTGCGGTCCGTGCACGCGCAAATGGCCTTCGTTTTAGGGGTTTCCTGAAAGTCGGAGCCGACGGTGCTCATCAGGATCTGCTCGACGAGACCCGTGCACGAGCCGCATGAGCTCGCGGCCTTCGTGTGCTTCTTCACGTCGTCGATGGTGAAGAGACCTTTTTCGGTGATCGCCTTGACGATGGTGCCCTTGCATACGCCGTTGCAGCCGCACACTTCGTCGCTGTCGGCCATCGCGGCGGCGCGGCTCTGGCCTTGCACGCCCGCATCGCCGACGCTCGATTCTCCGAACATGATGTGATCGCGCAGCTCGCCGAGCTTGCGGCCTTCGCGCAGCAGCTTGAAGTACCACGCGCCGTCGGCGGTATCGCCATAGAGGCACGCGCCGACGAGCTGATCGTCCTTGATCACGAGCTTCTTGTAGACGCCGCCCGATGGGTCCGACAGCACGATTTCCTCGGTGCCTTCGGTGCCCATGAAGTCGCCGGCCGAGAAGAGATCGATGCCCGTGACCTTGAGCTTGGTCGACATCACCGAGCCTTTGTAGCTGCCGATGCCCATCAGCGCGAGGTGATTCGCGCACACCTTCGCCTGCTCGAAGAGGGGCGCGACGAGACCATACGCGATGCCGCGATGGCTCACGCATTCGCCGACGGCATAGATGCGCGGATCGTACGTTTGCAGCGCATCGCTCACGACGATGCCGCGATTGCAATAGAGGCCTGCCGCTTCCGCGAGCGAGGTGTTCGGACGAATGCCCGCTGCCATCACGACGAGATCGGTCGCGAGCGTATCGCCGTTCTTGAAGCGCACGCCCGTCACTTCGCCCGCTTCGTTGCCGATGATTTCCGTCGTCGCCGTGCTCAACTGAAAGTCGAGGCCGCGCGCTTCGAGCGAGCGTTGCAGCAGCTTGCCCGCCGTCGCGTCGAGCTGGCGTTCGAGCAGCGTGTCGGCGAGATGCACGACGGTCACGTCCATGCCGCGCAGCTTCAGACCGTTCGCCGCCTCGAGCCCGAGCAGCCCGCCGCCGATCACCACCGCGCGCTTTTTCACGGCAGCCGTATCGATCATCGCTTGCGTGTCGTAGATATCCCGATACGTGATCACGCCTTTGAGCGTGTTGCCGGGGATGGGCAGGATGAAGGGCGTCGAGCCCGTCGCGATCAGCAGGCGGTCATAGTGCGCCTCGGTGCCGTCGCTCGCGACGACCATGCGGCGCACGCGGTCGATGCGCTCGACCGTCTTGCCCATGTGCAGCGTGATGTCGTTCTCTTCGTACCATTCGAGCGGATTGAGAACGATGTCGTTGAACGTCTGCTCGCCCGCGAGCACGGGCGAGAGAAGAATGCGGTTGTAGTTCGGATGCGGCTCGGCGCCGAAGACGGTGATGTCGTAATGGTCGGGCGCGATCGTCAGCAACTCTTCGAGCGTGCGGATGCCGGCCATGCCATTGCCGATGACGACGAGTCGGGGTTTGCTCATGATCGATGTTCTGTCGTGGATCGCGCCGGGGTGCGTTGCCCGATGCGACGAACGTCGAACGTCATTGCCCGACCGATTATGGCTCTCTACGGCTCTCTGTTCTCTCGCGCGATGCAGCGCGCGGGAGGGTGCCGCGTTGCCAGATTCCTGCGTGGCCGCGCTTTCCGGTCGCCGCCACTCGTGCCGCCTTGCGCCCTTGCAAGTAGCGCTCACCTATTCGCAACTTGCATGCCATCAGGCAGCAATGGCTGGGAGGCTTGCTGGACAAGGCTTCGCGGATTGGTCAGCGATTTCTTGTATTGCACCGCAGCAGTGCGCGACGTGGCACGCTGCACTCATTTAGCGCGGGCAAGCGCACTGACGGCGCGCGCGTCGTGTTGTGTGCGCATTGTGTTTTGTGCGTGAAGCGGGCGCGTTATCGCGGCCCGAGCCATCGCTTGTAGGTGCGCGGCGAGAACGCGAAGGTCAGCGCGATCATCGCGGCGATGCAGACCGCGAGCATGATCCACGCGGCAGAGAAGCTGCCCGTCAGATCGCGCAGACGCCCCGCGGCCACGGGCGAAATCGCCGCAACGATAAAGCCGATGCCCTGCACGAACGCGACGAGCCGCCCCGCGATGCGGTGATCGTCGGCGTGATCGAGGGCGGTCACGAGCGTCAGCGAGAACGTTCCGCCGAGTCCGGCGCCGGCGATTGCGATCCACGCGAGCGGCGCATCGTCGGGAAACGCGAGCAAGCCGACGATGCCGAGCAACTGCGCCGACAGACCCGCGACGAGCCACGGCCTGCGGTCGCGGAACGACGAAGCGACGAGCGGCAGCAGCAACGCGGATGCGGCCTGGAACACGGTCATCGCCGCGAGCAGCGAGCCGCTGTGCGCGACGCTCGTGCCGCGCTGCTGATAGTAAGCGGGCAGCCAGGCGACGAGCGTCGTGTACCCGCCGTTGACGAGGCCGAAGTGCAGCCCGAGCGACCACGCGCGGCGCTTGCGCCACATCGCGACGTGTGGCGCGCGGGACAGCGGGTCCGCTGCACGCACGGCGCGAGCATCGCCCGACGCCGAACGATGCAGCACGAGCCAGCATGCGCAGGCGAGCGCGGCGGGCGCGGCCCAGACGGCGAGACCGGCCTGCCACGAATCGAACGCTCGCGCGATGAAGGGGCTCAGGCTCGCGCCGAGGCCGCCGCCGCCCATGATCGATGCGGAGAACAGGCCCATCGCAAGCGGCACGCGCGCATGAAAGCGCTGCTTCATCACACCGGGCAGCAGCGCCTGAATGGCCGCGACGCCGATGCCGGCGAGCAGCGCCGTCATCAGCAAGGCCACGCCGCTCGATGCGGTAAAGCGCGCGCCACACGCAAGCGCGATGCCCAGCAGCCCCAGCGCGACGCCGCGCGTCTCGCCGACGATGCGCGTGAGCATGCCCGCGCCGAGCGCGCCGAATCCCATCGCGACGACAGGCAGGCTCGTCAGAAGCGATGCACCGGAAAAGCTCAGGCCCGTGGCGGCGCGAATCGTCGCCATCAACGGACTGACGGACGTCAGCAGCGGCCGCAGATTGAGGCCGATCGCGACGATCGCGGCAAGCCAGATCCCGTCGCTCCACGATAGGCCCGTGGCTGCCTTGGGGCGAGAAATCTGCGTGGTGTCGATGCCGGGAGTCTGGTTCACTGGAATGCCTCGCAAGAGAAGCGTGGATTTTGGTCAACCATGATAGCTTAAAATGGTTAACCATTTTTCCGTGAGCCGATATGGCCGGTATTTGCACCGGCATCGTCCGATGTGGATGCAGCCGCGCGCGCCGATGGCTACAATACGGCCGCTTCAGGTGCTTTTTTCTGCCGCTGCCTGCGCGGCTCGTGCCTGGCTACATCCGCTTACCTCACGTCACCATGGCCTCACGCCCGAAAACTCCGCCATCCGCCGCCGACGACGACAACGTCGAAGAACGCATCTACGCGTCGATCACGAAGGCACTGCTCGAAGGCCGTCTGCGCCCGGGCGCGCAACTCGTCGAGCGCGATCTCGCAGCCGCGTTCGGTTGCACGCGCGGTGCGCTGCGTAAGGTGCTCGCGCGGCTCGGATTCGAAGGCAAGCTCGTGCTCGAAGCGAATCGCGGCGCGTTCGTGCCGTCGCCGTCGGAGAGCGACGTGCGGCAGGTCTACCGCGCGCGGCAGATCGTCGAGGCGGGCATCGTCACGGCGCTATGCGGCGCGTTGTCGGCGCAGGACAGGCGTCTGCTGAAGGCGCATGTCGCGAGTGAGAAGAAGGTCTTGAAGCAAGGGCGCGTGGACGAGCAGGTGCGCCTTGCCGGGCAGTTTCATGTGCTGCTCACGCAGATCGCGGGCGGCGCCGAGTTGCAGGGCTTCGTCGCGCAACTGGTTGCGAAGACGGAGTTGTACAAGGCGCTCTACGATCCGTCGAAGGGCACGACCTGTTCCGCCGATGAGCACGCGCAACTCGTCGAGGCGCTCGACAGCGGCGATCTGCCTGCCGCGCTCGAAGCAATGCGTGTACATCTCGCGGAGCTGGAAGAGCGCGTCGTGACGCGCATGCAGACGGGCGCGAGCGACGATATGAGCGCCGTATTCCGCGCGTGAGCGGGAGGGAGGTGTTGCGCGCGATACGTTGCCTGTATTGCCGGCGCATCATCAACGCAGCGTCGACGCACCATGCGCATGCATCGTGCGCCAAAGCGTTGTCAGCGTCCGGCCGTGTCGGGCGCGACGCGCGTGAGTGAATGAGGAAACGATGAGAGAGGACGTCAGCGGCGGCGCATGGGTGCGCTGCGCGGTGCGCTGCTGCGCTCGTCCTTGTGGCGGAAGTTGATGCGCCCTTTGGTCAGGTCGTAGACGGACAGCTCGAGCGTCACGCGGTCGCCCGCGAGGATACGGATGTGATTCTTGCGCATGCGGCCCGACGCATACGCGCCCACGACGACGCCGTTATCCAGCGTCACGCGATAGCGGCTATCGGGCAGCACTTCGTCGACAATGCCGTCCAGTTCAATGAGGTCTTCTTTCGCCATGCAAACTCCTGGTCGATGAGGGAAGGGAGCTGCGCGCGGCGCGCAGCGTGTCTTGCGCGGCAGCCCTTACGCTGTCGCGGTGATGCGTGTGAAGCAGCGGGAACGCGCCTTGGGTGGCGCGCGTGCGTCAGAGATCGGAAACGGATTGACCGTCGACCCGACCGTCGATCACCTGCGCCGCATGTTCCATGCAGGCCATGCGCGCCTTGCCCGCGCCTTCGAACGGCCGGAACTGCGCGATGCGGAACACCCGGCCTTCGTCGGCGGCACTCGCGCCGACGCGGCAGATGCGCACCGACGCGTCGTAACCGCCGTCGATCGAATTGCGATTGGTCACGCCGCTCGCCGTGCGGCGCGGATAGACGAGCGGATGAATTTCATAGCCCTTGTAGGTCTTGACCATATGCGTACTCCTGTCGTGCGGGCTGCCGGCGCGCGCAATGGACGAGCGATGCGCGACGAACGGGGCAACCGGCGGCGCGGCAATATGAGCGCGCCGCAATGGAAAAATGTTGGCGTGAGCCGTAAGCGCTGACTCGAACGCAGCCGCGATACACGCGGAACCATGGAGAACACTACGTTGATGCCGCGAAGGCACCGGACGCATGACGAATGTCACCCTGTTTGGTATTGGCGCGTAGCGCGTTGCCGGAGTGACGGGGACCGCCGACGCCTGCCGCCTGTTTTTATTGCGGTGGCTGAACGGCTGCGATGTAACACGATTGGCTCAACGATTCGTGCAACCTGACGCAACGCGATGAAGACGTTTGAACAACATTGAAACGTTGCGATCAGGCAGATCGCCAGATTATGCCGGCGAGTTACTGCAATGCACATATTATGCCCTAAAAACAGGCCTCTGTGTAGCGCAGGCTTTCTTGGGCCGGCATCTGTCAGGCAAAGCGGATCAAGCGGCGGCCTCAGCGCACGCGATGGTCGGGCTATTGCGCGTCTTGGGTCCTGCGCTTTCACAGCTCGCGCGCCGCGGCGAGGGGCATTCGCGCGTGGTCCCATTTCGCGATCCATTCGATCTCCTTCGACGTGAAGATCTGGCCGTGATTGCGCAGCGCAGATCGCAGCGAATCGATGATGCGATTGCGGATGATCCCGGGTATGCGTGCATCGTCGAGCACGGTACGAAACGCTTCGAGCGTAGCCATCGGTTGCCTCTTGTCGGTGGATGCTTTTGAAGGACTCGACCCTTATCGCAAGTCAAAATGTGCAGTGCCATGCGGTCCAGATTCGCGCGCGTGCATGACGCGCGATTTGCGCACGCGCACGAGATGTTGGATACGACCCTTCGTATGGCGCTCGATCTCCGATCAAATCCCCGGAACGAAGTCCAGCACTTTAAGCTCGAAATCTGCGTTCTCAACACTCATGCTCAAGCCGGATCAATCTGATGCCCCAGGCGACACGAGGCACTTCATGACATTCAGAACGATTGCGCCCCTCGCGCTATGGACGGTCGCTCAACTGTCGGTCGCGGCGACGGGCGATGCATCCTGCGGCGTGCTGTCGGGCGCGAGCGGCGGCGCGGCCGCGTCGGGCGCATCGAGCGTCACGGCGGCGAGCGGCTTTGCATTGCGCAACGGCGAGCCCGTCGATTTCATCGCAGGCGGCAAGACGGTGCGCGGCACGCTGCATGTGATGTCGGATGACGGCGTCTATCGCGCGTACTGGCAGCCGCAAGGCCGCCCCGAACGCTATGTGCTCGCGAATGCGAGCCCGGATGCCGTGCGCCTGATCGCGATGCCGGTGCAAGGCACGCCTGCCACGAGCGGCATGCCCGGCACGACCGTCAATGCGCAGCAGGTGTTGTCGTGCCCGGCCTTATGAGCTTTACGGGGTCTATGAGTTTATGTGCTTACGAGCGCTGCGCGGGCCACCAGGTCCAGTCGCGCTCGCCGCGCTGCAATTCGACGATCGAAAGCGGCGCGATCTCGATCCGCGCAAACGCATCGGTTGGCGCATGCAGCACATGCAGCAGCGCCGCACGGATCACGGGCGCGTGCGTGATCGCGAGTGCGATGCCGTCGCGCTCGAATGCGCCGAGCCAGCGGCCCACACGCAGCATCAGCGCATCGAACGATTCGCCGCCATGCGGGGCCGCCGACGGATCGCGCATCCATGCAGCGAGTGCTTCGGGCTCTTCGTTTGCAAGGTCGCTCAGACGTCGGCCACGCCATCGGCCATAGTCGATATCGGCCAGCTCCGGCGCGATGGCGGCGTCGAGCCCGAGCGCCTGTGCGGTTTCGAGCGCGCACGCAGCGGGGCTGCTCAGCGCAGTATCGGCGTTCAACAGCATACCGTTCGACGCGCGAAAGCGCGCCGTGTCGGCGATGGCGCGCGCGTCGAGCCGTTCGTCGGCGGGGAATGCGCCTTTGCGCTGTGCGGCCGTCGCCGGGTGGCTGATCAACAACAGGCGTGTGCGCATGGCGGGCTCTTATCCAGGGAACGGGAAGAAAATGAAAATCGTCCGCGAGTTTAACGCGTAGAATAGACGCCACTCGAAGCGCGGAAGCCGGTGCAAGCCCGGCGCGGTCGCGCCACTGTAATCGGTAGTGAATGCGTACACAGACATGCAGTACACAAGCCGGAAGCCAGACCCAAGCTTCGACTTCATCCTCAATCGACTATCGGGGCGCGCAACCCCAAGGAGATGTCCGTCATGAACGACGCCGTTCTCGACCACGCCGGTCAATCCGTCCAACCCGCCCAACCCACGCCGATCCCGCTGCGCGAACTGCTGCCGTGGGTGATCTTCGGCGGGCTGCTGTTGCTGCTCATGTTGTATTTCATCGGCGCCGAACAGGGCGCGACTTCGCTGATTCCCGGCATGTATGTGCATGAGTTCGTGCACGACGGCCGCCATCTGCTCGGCTTTCCTTGCCATTGATCGGTCATTGATCGCATAGGGGAGTCGTCACCATGGCTGGGAAGCTGTTGATGCGAGGAATGCTCGCAGGCATCGTCGCGGGCCTGCTCACGTTCGCGTTCGCGCGCGTCGCGGGCGAGCCGCTGGTCGATACGGCAATCTCGCTCGAAGAAAAGATGCATGCGGCACACGATCACGGCGACGCGCACGAAGAAGAACTCGTCAGTCGCGGCACGCAGGCGGGCTTAGGCTTGCTGACGGGCATCGTCGCGTATGGCATGGCGTTCGGCGGGCTGTTCGCGCTGACCTTCGCGTATCTGCATGGCCGCGTGGGCAACCTCGGCGCGCGCGCGTTGTCGGCATGGCTCGCGCTCGGCGCCTTCGTCGCCGTCGTGCTCGTGCCGACCATCAAGTATCCGGCGAATCCGCCTTCCGTCGGCGACCCGGACACGATCGGCATGCGCACCGGGCTCTTCTTTCTGATGATCGTCACGTCGCTCGTCGTGATGGTGTTCGCGATGAAGGTCCGCAAGCATCTGTTGGCGCGGCTCGGGGAGTGGAACGCGTCGATCGTGGGCGGCATCGTGTTCGTGGCGATCATCGCTGCGATCCAGATCGCGCTGCCGACCGTCAACGAAGTGCCCGAAGCGTTCCCGGCCGTCATGCTGTGGAAGTTCCGCGTGACGGCGCTCGGCATGCAGGCGCTCATGTGGGCGACCATCGGCCTGCTGTTCGGCGCGATGGTCGAGCGCAGCGAACGCATTGCGCGCGCGTCGGACACGGCGGCGCGCAAGTCAGCTTATCCGTAACGGGTCATCGCCGCGTCCGCGCACGAACGCGCGGGCGCGCTCCGGTGTCCTTTCCGCTTCCTTTCCCGCTGCTTTTCCCGCTTCCCTTCCGTTCGACCGCCATCGCCAGAAACCGCGCAAGACACGGATTGCGGTTCGACGGCGACCACACGAGCAGTTGGGAGATCGTCGGCGCATCGACGAGTGGCGTGAACACCACGCCCGGCAGTTGCGCCTTGCGCATCGACTCAGGCACGAGCGCGATGCCCACGCCTTCGTCGACGAGACTCAGCACCGTCTGTTGCAACTGCACCTCGAAGCGCACATCGGGCGTGAAGCCGCCTTGCAGGCAATGATCGACGATGGTCGCGCGCAGGCTCGGCGCAACGGCCTCCGATGCCATCACGAACGGCTCGCGCGCGAGCTGCGCGATCTTCAGATGCCGTGCGCGAGCGAGAGCATGATCGCGCGATAGCGCGACGCACAGCGGCTCGGTGAAGATCGTCCGCGTGTCGAGCCCCTTGTCGGGCGCGCCCGGAAACATGATCGCCGCGTCGATCTGCGCATTGAGCACCTGCGATGCGAGATCGTTGGACACGACTTCGCGCAGATTCAGCGTGACGTCGGGATGCGCGCTGCCATAGGCGCGCGCATAGGCGGGCAGCACGCTGTGCGCCGCGCACATCGTGAAGCCGATGGTCAACTGGCCCGTATCGCCGACGGACGCCGCGCGCGCATTCTTTGCGGCCTGTTCGATCGACGCGAGGATCGCTTTCGCGTCGGCATAAAAGCGCTCGCCCGCGGCCGTCAGCGTGACGCTGCGCGGAGTGCGCTCGATCAGCGTGACGCCGAGCGACGCTTCCAGCGACGCGAGTTGCCGGCTGAGCGGCGGTTGCGACAGGTGGAGGCGGGCAGCCGCGCGGCCGAAGTGCAGCGTCTGCGCGAGCGTGACGAAATAGCGAAGCGGCTTGACGTCGAGCATGATGCAGAAAAGGTATCGTCGATGGTTTGATTCGGTATTGGATTGTATCGGGGTAAACGGCTTACGCTTGCACGTCTCCGCTTTTGGACATTTCTGCGCGCCGTCACTCTTCATGCTGTCCACGCTCGAAATCCTGCTGCCCGTGTTCGCGCTGATCTTCGCGGGCTTCTTTTGCCGCCGTCGCAACCTGCTCGGGCCGGCGGCCGCTTCCGAACTGAATCGCTTCGTCGTATGGCTCGCGCTGCCCGCGCTGCTGTTCGACACGATGGCTCACTCGACGTGGCGGCAGCTCGATCAGCCCGCATTCATCGCGACGTTTTCGATTGCATGCGCGGGTGTGTTCGTCGTCGTGCTGATCGCGCGCCTTGCGAGCGGGCGGAATCTCGCGGATGCGAGCGTCGATGCGATCGCGGCGTCGTATCCGAATACGGGCTACATCGGTTTTCCGCTCGGACTGCTCGCGTTCGGCAAGGCGAGCCTCACGCCGACGACGATCGCCACGATCCTCGTCGCGTGCGTGCTGTTCGCGCTCGCGATCGTGCTGATCGAAGCAGGCTTGCAGACGGAGCGCACGCCGCACAAGCTCGGCGCGAAAGTGCTGTGGCGGCTGATGAAGAATCCGCTGATCGCATCGCCGATCATGGGCGTGCTGTTCGCGAGCGCGGGTGTGAGCTTGCCGCAGAGCGCCGGGTCGTTCCTCAAGCTGTTGAGCGGTGCCGCGAGTCCTTGCGCGCTGGTGAGCCTCGGGCTCTTTCTCGCGGAAAGGCGTCCGGCGGCGGAGGGCTCGTCCGGGTCCGTCACGTCGCTCGTGCTGACGGCCATCAAGCTGATCGCGCAGCCCGCGCTCGCATGGTGGATCGCCGCGCGTGTCTTTTCGCTGCCCGCGCACGTCGTGGATATGGCCGTGCTGCTCGCCGCGCTGCCGACGGGCACGGGCCCCTACATGCTCGCCGAGTTCTACGGGCGCGAGGCGCGCATCACGTCGCAGACCATTTTGCTGTCGACGCTGGGCTCGCTGGTTTCGTTGTCGCTCTTGCTGTTCTATCTGCGCGCGCCGGGTTGAGGTGGCGCGCGAAGCCTAGCAAAAGCGTTCCGCGCGATAGGGCTTCGGATCGGTGAAGGGCGTCTCGCCCGTCATCATCTCCGCGAGCATGCGGCCCGTGACGGGCCCGAGTGTCAGCCCATGATGGTTGTGCCCGAACGCGAACCACAGGCCGCGATGGCGCGGCGCAGGGCCGATCACGGGGCGCATGTCCGGCGTGCAGGGCCGCATGCCGAGCCACGGCTTGTCGTCGACGCGTTCGCCGAGGCCGAACGTCGCGCGCGCGAGCGGCTCGACGCGTTCGAGCTGGATGCCCGTCGGCGGCGCGCCACGCTGCGCGATCTCGACGCCCGTGGTCAGGCGCAGTTGGTTGCCTTCCATCGGCGCGACCACGTAGCCGCGTTCCGTATCGACGATGGGCACCGACAGCATCTGCCGCGCGGGACGATAGTGCATGTGATAGCCGCGCTTCGCGCGCAGCGGAATGCGATAGCCGAGCGGGCCGAACACGGTGTCGGACCACGGCCCGAGCGCGAGCACGACTTCCTTCGCGCTGATCGCACCGTGTTGCGTGTCGACGGTCCACGCATCGCCTGACGAACGCAAGGTCGTCGCGTCGCCGGTGACGAACGTGCCGCCTTCTGCTTCGAAAAGCCGTGCGTACGCTTTGACGAGCGCGCCCGGATTCTTCACGCTCTTCGGGTCCTTCCAGTGCAGCGCGCCGCAGAGGCCTTCGCCGATACCGGGCTCCTGCGCGCGCAGCGCGGCCGCGTCGAGCACGCTCACGCGCAGGCCGTGCTCGCGGATCGCGTCTTCCGACGCCCTCGCTTCGTTGTCGAATTCGGCGCGCGTGCGGAACGCCTCGATCCAGCCGCCGTCGTGCACCAGCTCGCCGACGCCCGCGCGCGCGATCAGCCGGTCATGTTCCTCGACGCATGCGCCGATCAGCGGCAGCATGTCGTGCGCGGCGCCCGCGAGCCGCTGTGGGGCCGATTCCCACCAGAAGCGCGCGAGCCACGTCGCGTAAGAGGGCAACGCCTTGTAGTCCCAGTAGAGATCCGTCGACTGGTTGCGCGCGTAGCGCAGCAGCGTGCCGAGCTTGCGCGGAAAGCCGTACGGCACGATCGACGAGCGCTCGATCAGGCCCGCGTTGCCGAAGCTCGTCTCTTCGCCGGGCGCGCGCCGGTCGACGAGCGCAACGCGCCGTCCGCGATCCTGCAGATGCAGCGCCGACGATACGCCGACAATTCCCGCTCCCAGCACGATGACGTCGAAATCCATAGCGATCAGAGTGGTCTTTGATGTGATGTGTGATGAAGCACAAAGCGCAACGAGCGCGTGTCGCCACGCGCTCGCCTGTGGAAGCCGGATCGGCCGGCTTCCGCTCGAAAGCCTATCACTTCGCGATGATGTCGCGCTTGAAGTATTTCTGCGAGAGCGCCGTCAGCGTGCCGTCCTTTTTGAGCGCGTCGAGCGCGGCGTCGACCTTCGCCTGCAACGCCTTGTCGCCCTTGCGCAGGCCGAAGCCCGTGCCTTCGCCGAGCGTCGACGGATCTTTCAGCGGCTCGCCGACCATCTCGAAGCCCGCGCCTGCCGGCTTGCCCAGGAAGCCGTCCTGGGCCGTCTGCGCTTCCTGCACGGCGGCATCCAGCCGGCCGGCGACGAGATCCGCGTACACCTGGTCCTGATCCTGATACGACACGATCTGCACGCCCGCATTCGCCCAGTGCGCCTTGAGGAAGTCCTCCTGCGACGAGCCTTGCAGCACGCCGACGCGCTTGCCCTGCAAGCTCTTCACGTCGGGATGCAGGCTGGAGCCGTGCTTCGCGATCATCACGATGGGCACGACATAGATGGGCGGCGTGAACGCGATGCTTTCCTTGCGCTTGGTCGTGATGTTCATCGCCGAATTGATCACGTCGAACTTGCGCGCCTGCAGCGCGGGAATCAGGCCGTCGAACGCATTCTCGACCCACACGCATTTCATTTTCAGCTTCGCGCAGACCGCGTTGCCGACGTCGACATCGAAGCCTTCAAGCTGGCCGGATGCCGTCTTGCTTTCGAACGGAGGGTAGGCGGCTTCGATGCCGAAGCGCAGCGTATCGGATTGCGCGTGGGCGGCGCCTGCCGTCATTGCGAGGACGGCGGCGGCGAGAGAGAGCTTCAGGTTCATGACGGTTCCTGTCGTTGATGATCGGTGCGGACGCGGCAGGCGGCGCAGATGAAATATAGACGGAAAGTCCAGTATGGACTATAGGGAATACGATAGTCCAGTGATCAAAAATGCCCGCGCGCATCGCGCGGCGCCTTGCGGGAAGCGGAAGAGCGCCGCGAAAAGGCTCGTTGAGCGGCCTGATGGCGCTCGCAAAACGGGTGTCTCGACGGAGATTTTTTGTCCAGATTGGGAAAGTCTCAAGTAGACTATAAGTCTACGTTTGAACGGATCACCGTTCGCACCATACACATCACTCGCCGCTGAAGGAGACAGACCCGATGATGACCGCCTTGCCACTTGCCGTCGATGAACAGGCCGTCCGCGAAGCGTTGCCCGCGCTCGACGTGCGCGGCGCGCTGACTGCGATGTTCCGCGCGCTGGCTTGCGCCGACGCTGTGCAGCCGCCGCAGACGCTGACGCTGTTTCCGAACGATGCCGGCGACTTCATTACCTATCTTGGCGCGCTCGCCGACGCGAAAGTGTTCGGCGCGAAGCTCTCGCCGTATATCGTCACGGGCGGCAAGCCGATCATCACGGCGTGGACGGCGCTGATGTCGATGGAAACGGGCCAGCCATTGATGTGGTGCGACGCGGGCCTGCTGACGACGGAACGCACGGCGGGCACGACGGCGCTCGCCGTCGACCGGCTCGCGCGCGCCGATGCGACGCGGCTGGCGATCGTCGGCGCGGGCGCTGTCGCGCTCGCGCATCTGCGGCATGTCGCGCCGCTGCGCGCGTGGGAGTCGATTCGCGTCTGGTCGCCCGGTCTCGCGAACGACGACGCGAAGCGCGCCGCGTTCAGGGCCGCCGACGCGCGCGCCGCCGCAAGCACGAGCATCGAAGACTGCGTGAAGGATGCGGATGTCGTGATGCTGTGCACGTCGTCGGGCACGCCCGTTCTGCCGCGCGACGCATTGACGAAGCCCGCGCTGATCACGTCGATCAGCACGAACGCCGCCAACGCGCACGAAATCGATCCGGCGTGGCTGCCCGAGATGGACGTGTACTGCGACTATCGCGCGACGACACCCGGCAGCGCGGGCGAAATGAAGCTCGCCGCGCAGCACGGCTGGTCGCCGGAGACGCTGAAGGGCGATTTGCCGTCGCTCGTCGCGGGCACTTGCGGAAAGCCAGGCTATGAGCGGCACGCGTTCTTCCGCTCGATCGGCTTGGGGATCGAGGACGTCGCGATCGCCAGCGAACTCTACCGGCATCTGACGCGCGATCGGGCGCACGCACAATAGCTACAATGTCGATCAGCCGCCGCCGCGCGCCGTTCTTCCGTCGGGCACGCGCGGCATCACGACGAACACCGCAGAGAGACACTGCGAACACTGCCACTGCCCGCCGATGCGCAAGAAGAAAACGTCGCCCGTCAAGGACCTGCTGCTGACCCGCTATGCGCCCATTGCGGACGGTATCGCCGCGCTGTTCTTCCCGTACGCGGAAGTCGTGATCCACGATCTGCACGACCAGACGGTGCTGTATCTGGCGAACAATCTGTCGAAGCGGGAGATCGGCGACGATTCCGCGCTCGAAGAGATCGATCATTCGGCGCGCGAGCGCGTGATCGGCCCATACGAAAAGCTAAACTGGGACGGCCGCCGCATGCGCTGCGTGAGCAATATCCTGTTCGACGATAACGGGCAGCCGGCGGGCATGATGTGCATTAACTTCAACATCGCCGTGTTCGAAGACGTGCGCTCGACGCTCGATCTGTTCATCAAGGGCGCGGGCGTCGTCGCGCAGCCGGAAGAGCTGTTCCGAGACGACTGGCAGGAGCGCATCAACACGTTCCTGCACGCCTGGCTGCGCGAGCGGCAGATCGGCCTGAACGGCCTTACGCGCGAGCACCGGCGCGAACTGGTCGAAGCGCTGTATGCGGAAGGCGCGTTTCGCGGCAAGAGCTCGGCCAACTATGTCGCGAACGTGCTTGGCATGGGGCGTGCGACGGTTTATAAGCATCTGAAGCAGATGAAAGAGGGCGCGAGCTGACGGCGGTTGTGGCGCGCGGCCCGCGCTGCCTGATCCGTTCCAGACACTTTCGAGGACATGACCGTGACCGTGCGATATCGACACTACAAAGGCGGTATTTACGAATTCATCTGCGAAGCGACGCTCGAATCGGACCCGAGCATTACGATGATCGTCTATCGCGCCGAAAACGGCACCATCTGGACACGGCCGGCGTCGGTGTTCTTCGAGGTGATCGAGCACGAAGGCGATAAGGTTCCGCGGTTTTCGCCGATTAACTAGTGGTTTCCGCCTGGTGCGGCGAGTGTGCGCGATTCAGGGGCTGTTCGGACCTATCACCGCGATGCGGGCGTCGGCAGATCGGCAGCATCGGGCGCTTCGATCACGAGATCGCTCTGCGCGATAGCCACGCACGGCAGGATGTAGCCCTCCGCCTTTTCTTCGATGCTCACGCCCGGCCACTCGATCGTGTAGCGCACGCGGCCCGACGTCATCTTGCACAGGCAGGTCCGGCACGTGCCGTTGCGGCACATGCGCGGCAGATGAAGATTCGCGAAGCCTGCCGCTTCGAGCACGGTCAGCGATTCGGGCGCGTCGAACCTGCGGCCGAGCGGCTCGACGCGCACCGCGAAGGTTCGTTCATGTCGTTGCGGCCCGTCGCGGGACAAATCCTCGCTCGCCATCGTGCTCACGAAATCGACACGCCCAGCAACCTGCCGACGCCGAACGTGAAGGCCGCCGCGATGAGTCCGATCACGATCTGACGGAACGCCGAGAACGCGGCGCTGCGTCCGTTGAACAGCGACGTGAAGACGCCGACAGCCGCCAGCCCGAAGGCGCTCAGCGCGATGCACTGAAAGATGGCCGGCGTGCCGTGCGCCCACAGGAACGGCATCGCCGGAAAGATCGCGCCGAGCGAGAACAGGCAGAACGACACGCCCGCCGCCGTCCACGGATTGCCGCCCAGTTCGGCCGGATCGAGGCCCAGTTCTTCGCGCGCCAGCGTATCGAGCGCCTTGTTCCGGTCGCGCATCACCTGCTCGGCGACGCGTTTCGCCTCGCTCGCGTCGATCCCTTTCGACTGAAAGATCAGCGCCAGCTCGCGCTGCTCGGCTTCCGGCGTGTGCTCGATTTCGTCCGCTTCCTTCGCGATCTGCGTGCGCGCCAGCTCGCGCGCGTTCGTCACCGACAGCCACTCACCGAGCGCCATCGAGCACGCGCCCGCGATCAGCCCCGCAAGGCCCGTCAGCAGGATCGCCTTGTTGCCCGTTCCCGCGCCCGCGACGCCCATGATCAGGCAGAAGTTCGACACGAGGCCATCGTTCGCGCCGAGCACGGCCGCGCGCAGGTCGTTGCCCGAGGTCACGTTCTTGTGCCACGACTCGGCGGCGGCGATCTGTGCGCCGATGGACGGCGGCCGATCACTCCCTTTGACGTCTGCGACCATCTGCTGCATCACGGCCGCGTGATGCTGTTCGTCTTTAGACAGCTGCTCGGCGTCGGGTTGATTCGCGTACTTGTCGCGGTCCGCATATTCGGCGGCGGCGAGCGACGGCAGCACGTAGTTCGGCCCGAACGTGTGGATCAGGCCGCGCATCAGGTGTGTCTTGACGCTGTGCCGGTGCGGCGGCACGCGCACGCCGTTCGCATGGAGCTTGTCGGCCCACACGTTCGCGTGCACGCGCTCGGCGCTCGCGAGCTGGCTGAACAGCGTGCGGCGCCGCGGATCTTTTTCGACGCGCGACAGCGTCTCGTACAGCGCGGCGCTGTCGAGCTCGTCGGCGAGGTTCGTGCGATAGCGTTTGAGTTCGTGCCGGGAGGCCATCGATCGAGGCGCGGTCAGGGCCGGGCATTCGTGGGGTCAGGACGAAGCTTAACGCAGCGCGGCGCGTTGCGCTGCTTCAGGGGCAAGGAGCAAGAGGCAAGAGGCAAGAGGCAGGAGGCAGGAGGCAGGAGGCAGGAGGCAGGAGGCAGGAGGCAGGAGGCAGGAGGCAGGAGGCAGGAGGCAGGAGGCAGGAGGCAGGAGGCAGGAGGCAGGAGGCAGGAGGCAGGAGGCAGG